>NZ_JBBCRO010000035.1:0-214 GCF_037149395.1 Pantoea sp. USHLN298 | reverse complement strand
CGGGAGGGCGCTTACCACTTTGTGATTCATGACTGGGGTGAAGTCGTAACAAGGTAACCGTAGGGGAACCTGCGGTTGGATCACCTCCTTACCTGAAGATACTTTCCCGCGTAGTGCTCACACAGATTGTCTGATAGAAAAGTAATGAGCAAGACGGCTGCGAAGTCGCGACACTATCGTGTCCCCTTCGTCTAGCGGTTAGGACTCCGCCCTT
>NZ_JBBCRO010000034.1:0-222 GCF_037149395.1 Pantoea sp. USHLN298 | reverse complement strand
CATCGCCTCTGACTGCCAGGGCATCCACCGTGTACGCTTAGTCGCTTAACCTCACAACCCACAGGCGTTTTTCAACGCTGCGTGTTGCAAGCATTTGAGAGACTCGAACATATCGTATTTTTCATTCTTATTACGGAGAATGAAAACGACATGTCGTTTCAATTTTCAGCTTGTTCCGGATTGTTAAAGAGCATAATACTTCGCAGCACACCGTTGCCGGTA
>NZ_JBBCRO010000033.1:0-223 GCF_037149395.1 Pantoea sp. USHLN298 | reverse complement strand
AGGCAGCAGTGGGGAATATTGCACAATGGGCGCAAGCCTGATGCAGCCATGCCGCGTGTATGAAGAAGGCCTTCGGGTTGTAAAGTACTTTCAGCGGGGAGGAAGGCGATGCGGTTAATAACCGCGTCGATTGACGTTACCCGCAGAAGAAGCACCGGCTAACTCCGTGCCAGCAGCCGCGGTAATACGGAGGGTGCAAGCGTTAATCGGAATTACTGGGCGT
>NZ_JBBCRO010000032.1:0-223 GCF_037149395.1 Pantoea sp. USHLN298 | reverse complement strand
ACGCCCAGTAATTCCGATTAACGCTTGCACCCTCCGTATTACCGCGGCTGCTGGCACGGAGTTAGCCGGTGCTTCTTCTGCGGGTAACGTCAATCGACGCGGTTATTAACCACATCGCCTTCCTCCCCGCTGAAAGTACTTTACAACCCGAAGGCCTTCTTCATACACGCGGCATGGCTGCATCAGGCTTGCGCCCATTGTGCAATATTCCCCACTGCTGCCT
>NZ_JBBCRO010000031.1:0-223 GCF_037149395.1 Pantoea sp. USHLN298 | reverse complement strand
GGGGGGGGGGGGGGGGGGGGGGGGGGGGGGGGGGGGGGGGGGGGGGGGGGGGGGGGGGGGGGGGGGGGGGGGGGGGGGGGGGGGGGGGGGGGGGGGGGGGGGGGGGGGGGGTGGGGGGGGGGGGGGGGGGGGGGGGGGGGGGGGGGGGGGGGGGGGGGGGGGGGGGGGGGGGGGGGGGGGGGGGGGGGGGGGGGGGGGGGGGGGGGGGGGGGGGGGGGGGGGG
>NZ_JBBCRO010000030.1:0-223 GCF_037149395.1 Pantoea sp. USHLN298 | reverse complement strand
TTTGCTCTTTAACAATCCGGAACAAGCTGAAAATTGAAACGACATGTCGTTTTCATTCTCCGTAATAAGAATGAAAAACACGACATGTTCGAGTCTCTCAAATGCTTGCAATACGCAGCGTTGAAAAACGCCTGTGGGTTGTGAGGTTAAGCGACTAAGCGTACACGGTGGATGCCCTGGCAGTCAGAGGCGATGAAGGACGTGCTAATCTGCGTAAAGCGAC
>NZ_JBBCRO010000029.1:0-224 GCF_037149395.1 Pantoea sp. USHLN298 | reverse complement strand
AGAGAAGGAAGGGTTGCAGGATCGTACTGACGCGCTGAAGGCGGCGGACGTGCCGGCGGTCACCGATGCGGACGGCAACGGCGTGGCGGACACCACCGATGCGCAGATCGCGCAGGCGGAAGCGGCCGTGAAGGCGGCGGAAGAGAAACAGCAGGCGGCGGCAGACGCGGCGGCGCAGGCCGTGGCGGACGGCGGGCTGGTCACGCCGGCCGGGGCGAAGGCGG
>NZ_JBBCRO010000028.1:0-274 GCF_037149395.1 Pantoea sp. USHLN298 | reverse complement strand
GGCGCTTACCACTTTGTGATTCATGACTGGGGTGAAGTCGTAACAAGGTAACCGTAGGGGAACCTGCGGTTGGATCACCTCCTTACCTGAAGATACCTTCCCGCGTAGTGCCCACACAGATTGTCTGATAGAAAAGTAATGAGCAAGACGGCTGCGAAGTCGTGACACTATCGTGTCCCCTTCGTCTAGCGGTTAGGACTCCGCCCTTTCACGGCGGCAACAGGGGTTCGAATCCCCTAGGGGACGCCACTTGCTTGGTGACAGGTGAAAGGTG
>NZ_JBBCRO010000027.1:0-277 GCF_037149395.1 Pantoea sp. USHLN298 | reverse complement strand
AGCATTTGAGAGACTCGAACATGTCGTGTTTTTCATTCTTATTACGGAGAATGAAAACGACATGTCGTTTCAATTTTCAGCTTGTTCCGGATTGTTAAAGAGCAAATATCTCAAACGCGGCTCCGCTGCTTACGCAGCCGAATCGGTTTTGAGATACTTCGTGGAGACACCTTTCACCTGTCACCAAGCAAGTGGCGTCCCCTAGGGGATTCGAACCCCTGTTGCCGCCGTGAAAGGGCGGAGTCCTAACCGCTAGACGAAGGGGACACGATAGTGT
>NZ_JBBCRO010000026.1:0-292 GCF_037149395.1 Pantoea sp. USHLN298 | reverse complement strand
AAAGAGCAAATATCTTAAACATGACTCGTAAGTCATCTTTAAGATATGTGGGCAACACCTTTCACCTGTCACCAAGCAAGTGGCGTCCCCTAGGGGATTCGAACCCCTGTTACCGCCGTGAAAGGGCGGTGTCCTGGGCCTCTAGACGAAGGGGACATTGAAGCCTGCTTCGCAAGACGCTTTGCTCATTACTTTTCTATCAGACAATCTGTGTGAGCACTACGCGGGAAGGTATCTTCAGGTAAGGAGGTGATCCAACCGCAGGTTCCCCTACGGTTACCTTGTTACGACT
>NZ_JBBCRO010000025.1:0-309 GCF_037149395.1 Pantoea sp. USHLN298 | reverse complement strand
TAACCGGTACTAATGACCCGTGAGGCTTAACCTTACAACGCCAGAGGCGTTTTTGAGAGACAGATTTTCAGCTT
This sequence comes from Pantoea sp. USHLN298, assembly GCF_037149395.1. NCBI lineage: Bacteria > Pseudomonadati > Pseudomonadota > Gammaproteobacteria > Enterobacterales > Erwiniaceae > Pantoea > Pantoea sp. USHLN298. Next base: position 235 of record NZ_JBBCRO010000025.1, on the reverse strand, counting down.
GTTTTCCGGATAATTATTTGCGGAAACGAAAGATTTTACGGCGTGACAGGGCGCAGAGCGATGACGTCAGCGGGAGCATACAGAAGTATGTGACCGGTGCGGCTGAGCGATGGCAACGCGGTCCCGGCAGAAAAGGTTCGTTTCGTGCACAAAGAATTTGCCTGGCGGCTGTAGCGCGGTGGTCCCACCTGACCCCATGCCGAACTCAGAAGTGAAACGCCGTAGCGCCGATGGT
>NZ_JBBCRO010000024.1:0-327 GCF_037149395.1 Pantoea sp. USHLN298 | reverse complement strand
GCGCGGTGGTCCCACCTGACCCCATGCCGAACTCAGAAGTGAAACGCCGTAGCGCCGATGGTAGTGTGGGGTCTCCCCATGCGAGAGTAGGGAACTGCCAGGCATCAAATTTAGTGTGCTGATATGGCTCAGTTGGTAGAGCGCACCCTTGGTAAGGGTGAGGTCCCCAGTTCGACTCTGGGTATCAGCACCAGTTAAGGCATGAGTTCGGTAAATAAAGAATTTGCCTGGCGGCTGTAGCGCGGTGGTCCCACCTGACCCCATGCCGAACTCAGAAGTGAAACGCCGTAGCGCCGATGGTAGTGTGGGGTCTCCCCATGCGAGAGT
>NZ_JBBCRO010000023.1:0-330 GCF_037149395.1 Pantoea sp. USHLN298 | reverse complement strand
CGCATGGGGAGACCCCACACTACCATCGGCGCTACGGCGTTTCACTTCTGAGTTCGGCATGGGGTCAGGTGGGACCACCGCGCTACAGCCGCCAGGCAAATTCTTTGTGCATGAAACGAACCTTTTCCGCCGTGACCGCGTTGCCATCGCTCAGCCGCACCGGTCACATACTTCCGTATGCTCCCGCTGACGTCATCGCTCTGCGCCCTGTCACGCCGCAAAATCTTTCGTTTCCGCAAATAATTATCCGGAAAACAAGCTGAAAATCTGTCTCTCAAAAACGCCTCTGGCGTTGTAAGGTTAAGCCTCACGGGTCATTAGTACCGGTTA
>NZ_JBBCRO010000022.1:0-359 GCF_037149395.1 Pantoea sp. USHLN298 | reverse complement strand
GACGACGACGTTGATAGGCCGGGTGTGTAAGCGCAGCGATGCGTTGAGCTAACCGGTACTAATGACCCGTGAGGCTTAACCTTACAACGCCAGAGGCGTTTTTGAGAGACACGATTTTCAGCTTGTTTTCCGGATAATTATTTGCGGAAACGAAAGATTTTGCGGCGTGACAGGGCGCAGAGCGATGACGTCAGCGGGAGCATACAGAAGTATGTGACCGGTGCGGCTGAGCGATGGCAACGCGGTCACGGCAGAAAAGGTTCGTTTCGTGCACAAAGAATTTGCCTGGCGGCTGTAGCGCGGTGGTCCCACCTGACCCCATGCCGAACTCAGAAGTGAAACGCCGTAGCGCCGATGGT
>NZ_JBBCRO010000021.1:0-376 GCF_037149395.1 Pantoea sp. USHLN298 | reverse complement strand
GCCGTCCGCCACGGCCTGCGCCGCCGCGTCTGCCGCCGCCTGCTGTTTCTCTTCCGCCGCCTTCACGGCCGCTTCCGCCTCGGCGATCTGCGCATCGGTGGTGTCCGCCACGCCGTTGCCGTCCGCATCGGTGACCGCCGGCACGTCCGCCGCCTTCAGCGCGTCAGTACGCGCCTGAAGATCTCCCTTCTCTCCGGCCTCATCCGGCACCCGGCTGACCGCGTCCTGCGCCGCCTGCTTCGCCGCGGCCAGCGCCTGGTTCGCATCCTCCACCGCCTTCGCCCCGGCCGGCGTGACCAGCCCGCCGTCCGCCACGGCCTGCGCCGCCGCGTCTGCCGCCGCCTGCTGTTTCTCTTCCGCCGCCTTCACGGCCGCT
>NZ_JBBCRO010000020.1:0-426 GCF_037149395.1 Pantoea sp. USHLN298 | reverse complement strand
ACGCGCCATCCCTGGCGCGGCCCCGCCTCTTCGCGACATCCCTGTCGCTCGTCCTGAAATCCCTCATCCGCTCAGCGCTTCAGACGGCCTCCCAACCCCTCGCTGTTATTTTTGTGTTTCTTTTCAGATTCTTCGTTGCTGTAGGGACTAGCTTCCGCTGCTGTCAGTTTTTTAGTTTGCCAGCGACCACACCGGGCAGAGCCGGATAACCATTCAGGAATTACAGAGCGGGTTTTGCCAGACGCATTCGTATTCGTGAGCCGCCAGACAATCCCGGGCCACATGACATTTAAGAATTTACAGGCGGGGGTTTGTCAGAGGCGTCCGCAGCGCTGAGGAGTGAGCGGAGGCCAGGAAGAGCCGACAGGACGTCGGCGAAAGGACGGCCTCGCCAGGGACGGCGAGTCCGGACGGTCCGTCGGCCGC
>NZ_JBBCRO010000019.1:0-454 GCF_037149395.1 Pantoea sp. USHLN298 | reverse complement strand
CGTCCTCCACCGCCTTCGCCCCGGCCGGCGTGACCAGCCCGCCGTCCGCCACGGCCTGCGCCGCCGCGTCTGCCGCCGCCTGCTGTTTCTCTTCCGCCGCCTTCACGGCCGTTTCCGCCTCGGCGATCTGCGCATCGGTGGTGTCCGCCACGCCGTTGCCGTCCGCATCGGTGACCGCCGGCACGTCCGCCGCCTTCAGCGCGTCAGTACGATCCTGCAACCCTTCCTTCTCTCCGGCCTCATCCGGCACCCGGCTGACCGCGTCCTGCGCCGCCTGCTTCGCCGCGGCCAGCGCCTGGTTCGCGTCCTCCACCGCCTTCGCCCCGGCCGGCGTGACCAGCCCGCCGTCCGCCACGGCCTGCGCCGCCGCGTCTGCCGCCGCCTGCTGTTTCTCTTCCGCCGCCTTCACGGCCGCTTCCGCCTCGGCGATCTGCGCATCGGTGGTGTCCGCCAC
>NZ_JBBCRO010000018.1:0-483 GCF_037149395.1 Pantoea sp. USHLN298 | reverse complement strand
ACCGTCCGGACTCGCCGTCCCTGGCGAGGCCGTCCTTTCGCCGACGTCCTGTCGGCTCTTCCTGGCCTCCGCTCACTCCTCAGCGCTGCGGACGCCTCTGGCAACCCCCCGTCTGTGATTTCTTACATTTTTCATGCTGTCCGGAGCTGGCTGATGACTGGGTGATTACGCCTGGCGGCGGGCGGGAGCTGGGGCTGGTTACGTATGGCTGCGGTCTGACATGGCAGGTTTCGTATGGCAGCGGGCTGGCATTGAGCAGGTTACGCCTGGCAGCGGGCTGGCACAGAGTAAGGTTTCGCCCGCCAGACGCTGGGGAGTTTCAGTTTGCCCGAGCGGGCGGACGCGTCAAGGGGCGGCCGCCCGCCCCTTAATAATCCCGGCGTCCGGCTGCCTTCGCGCCACGCTGCGCGCGGTGCCTTCGTCACTCACTGCGGCCGACGGACCGTCCGGACTCGCCGTCCCTGGCGAGGCCGTCCTTTCGCC
>NZ_JBBCRO010000017.1:0-567 GCF_037149395.1 Pantoea sp. USHLN298 | reverse complement strand
CTTAACCTTCGGGAGGGCGCTTACCACTTTGTGATTCATGACTGGGGTGAAGTCGTAACAAGGTAACCGTAGGGGAACCTGCGGTTGGATCACCTCCTTACCTGAAGATACCTTCCCGCGTAGTGCTCACACAGATTGTCTGATAGAAAAGTAATGAGCAAGACGGCTGCGAAGTCGCGACACTATCGTGTCCCCTTCGTCTAGCGGTTAGGACTCCGCCCTTTCACGGCGGCAACAGGGGTTCGAATCCCCTAGGGGACGCCACTTGCTTGGTGACAGGTGAAAGGTGTTGCCCACATATCTTAAAGATGACTTACGAGTCATGTTTAAGATATTGCTCTTTAACAATCCGGAACAAGCTGAAAATTGAAACGACATGTCGTTTTCATTCTCCGTAATAAGAATGAAAAACACGATATGTTCGAGTCTCTCAAATGCTTGCAACACGCAGCGTTGAAAACGCCTGTGGGTTGTGAGGTTAAGCGACTAAGCGTACACGGTGGATGCCCTGGCAGTCAGAGGCGATGAAGGACGTGCTAATCTGCGTAAAGCGACGGTAAGGTGATA
>NZ_JBBCRO010000016.1:0-622 GCF_037149395.1 Pantoea sp. USHLN298 | reverse complement strand
GCTCTTTAACAATTTATCAGACAATCTGTGTGGGCACTCGCAGGATTGATATCAGCGTCTCCGGACGTAAAAAATATCAAGTCTCACGAGTGAACACATAATGAAATTCATTATGACGTTTTACAGATGAGCACCGCTTAACTTGTTTAAGCAAATCAAACTTAAATTGAAGAGTTTGATCATGGCTCAGATTGAACGCTGGCGGCAGGCCTAACACATGCAAGTCGGACGGTAGCACAGAGGAGCTTGCTCCTTGGGTGACGAGTGGCGGACGGGTGAGTAATGTCTGGGGATCTGCCCGATAGAGGGGGATAACCACTGGAAACGGTGGCTAATACCGCATAACGTCGCAAGACCAAAGAGGGGGACCTTCGGGCCTCTCACTATCGGATGAACCCAGATGGGATTAGCTAGTAGGCGGGGTAATGGCCCACCTAGGCGACGATCCCTAGCTGGTCTGAGAGGATGACCAGCCACACTGGAACTGAGACACGGTCCAGACTCCTACGGGAGGCAGCAGTGGGGAATATTGCACAATGGGCGCAAGCCTGATGCAGCCATGCCGCGTGTATGAAGAAGGCCTTCGGGTTGTAAAGTACTTTCAGCGGGGAGGAAGGCGATG
>NZ_JBBCRO010000015.1:0-772 GCF_037149395.1 Pantoea sp. USHLN298 | reverse complement strand
TATCACCTTACCGTCGCTTTACGCAGATTAGCACGTCCTTCATCGCCTCTGACTGCCAGGGCATCCACCGTGTACGCTTAGTCGCTTAACCTCACAACCCACAGGCGTTTTTCAACGCTGCGTGTTGCAAGCATTTGAGAGACTCGAACACATCGTATTTTTCATTCTTATTACGGAGAATGAAAACGACATGTCGTTTCAATTTTCAGCTTGTTCCGGATTGTTAAAGAGCATAATACTTCGCAGCACACCGTTGCCGGTACGCTCTGAAGTATTTTTTTCAGAAAAAACAGTAAGACGGTATGGTGGAGCTAAGCGGGATCGAACCGCTGACCTCCTGCGTGCAAGGCAGGCGCTCTCCCAGCTGAGCTATAGCCCCATACAGTTACTGCAGAGACCACTACTACCACTCAACCGAGTACACTTCGTAAGAAATGCAATTCGTGCTCAGGCAAGGCATGTTTCCGCGAAGCATAGTGAACTATGCGAGCCGGAGACATAACGCAGCGTGAGTGCGAATTTGGTAGGCCTGAGTGGACTTGAACCACCGACCTCACCCTTATCAGGGGTGCGCTCTAACCACCTGAGCTACAAGCCTGTAGAGGTTTTTTCTGCTCGTTACTTTTCTATCAGACAATCTGTGTGAGCACTTCGCGGGAAAGTATCTTCAGGTAAGGAGGTGATCCAACCGCAGGTTCCCCTACGGTTACCTTGTTACGACTTCACCCCAGTCATGAATCACAAAGTGGTAAGCGCCCTCCCGAAGGTTAAG
>NZ_JBBCRO010000013.1:0-2954 GCF_037149395.1 Pantoea sp. USHLN298 | reverse complement strand
TGTCTCTCAAAAACGCCTCTGGCGTTGTAAGGTTAAGCCTCACGGGTCATTAGTACCGGTTAGCTCAACGCATCGCTGCGCTTACACACCCGGCCTATCAACGTCGTCGTCTTCAACGTCCCTTCAGGACTCTCAAGGAGTCAGGGAGAACTCATCTCGGGGCAAGTTTCGTGCTTAGATGCTTTCAGCACTTATCTTTTCCGCACTTAGCTACCGGGCAATGCCATTGGCATGACAACCCGAACACCAGTGGTGCGTTCACTCCGGTCCTCTCGTACTAGGAGCAACCCCCCTCAATTCTCCAGCGCCCACGGCAGATAGGGACCGAACTGTCTCACGACGTTCTAAACCCAGCTCGCGTACCACTTTAAACGGCGAACAGCCGTACCCTTGGGACCTACTTCAGCCCCAGGATGTGATGAGCCGACATCGAGGTGCCAAACACCGCCGTCGATATGAACTCTTGGGCGGTATCAGCCTGTTATCCCCGGAGTACCTTTTATCCGTTGAGCGATGGCCCTTCCATTCAGAACCACCGGATCACTATGACCTGCTTTCGCACCTGCTCGAGCCGTCACTCTCGCAGTCAAGCCAGCTTATGCCATTGCACTAACCTCACGATGTCCGACCGTGATTAGCTGACCTTCGTGCTCCTCCGTTACGCTTTAGGAGGAGACCGCCCCAGTCAAACTACCCACCAGACACTGTCCGCACCCCGGATCACGGGGCCACGTTAGAACATCAAACATTAAAGGGTGGTATTTCAAGGTTGGCTCCACGCAGACTGGCGTCTGCGCTTCAAAGCCTCCCACCTATCCTACACATCAAGGCTCAATGTTCAGTGTCAAGCTGTAGTAAAGGTTCACGGGGTCTTTCCGTCTTGCCGCGGGTACACTGCATCTTCACAGCGAGTTCAATTTCACTGAGTCTCGGGTGGAGACAGCCTGGCCATCATTACGCCATTCGTGCAGGTCGGAACTTACCCGACAAGGAATTTCGCTACCTTAGGACCGTTATAGTTACGGCCGCCGTTTACCGGGGCTTCGATCAAGAGCTTCTCCTTGCGGATAACCCCATCAATTAACCTTCCGGCACCGGGCAGGCGTCACACCGTATACGTCCACTTTCGTGTTTGCACAGTGCTGTGTTTTTAATAAACAGTTGCAGCCAGCTGGTATCTTCGACTGGCTTCGGCTCGGGGAGCAAGTCCCTCCACCTACGCGCCAGCGTGCCTTCTCCCGAAGTTACGGCACCATTTTGCCTAGTTCCTTCACCCGAGTTCTCTCAAGCGCCTTGGTATTCTCTACCTGACCACCTGTGTCGGTTTGGGGTACGATTTTGTGTTACCTGATGCTTAGAGGCTTTTCCTGGAAGCAGGGCATTTATCACTTCAGCACCGTAGTGCCTCGTCGTCACGCCTCAGTGTAAAGTGAACCGGATTTGCCTGGAACACACACCTACACGCTTAAACCGGGACAACCGTCGCCCGGCTGATATAGCCTTCTCCGTCCCCCCTTCGCAGTAACACCAAGTACAGGAATATTAACCTGTTTCCCATCGACTACGCCTTTCGGCCTCGCCTTAGGGGTCGACTCACCCTGCTCCGATTAACGTTGAACAGGAACCCTTGGTCTTCCGGCGAGCGGGCTTTTCACCCGCTTTATCGTTACTTATGTCAGCATTCGCACTTCTGATACCTCCAGCATGCCTCACAGCACACCTTCGACGGCTTACAGAACGCTCCCCTACCCAACAACACATAGTGTCGCTGCCGCAGCTTCGGTGCATGGTTTAGCCCCGTTACATCTTCCGCGCAGGCCGACTCGACCAGTGAGCTATTACGCTTTCTTTAAATGATGGCTGCTTCTAAGCCAACATCCTGGCTGTCTGTGCCTTCCCACATCGTTTCCCACTTAACCATGACTTTGGGACCTTAGCTGGCGGTCTGGGTTGTTTCCCTCTTCACGACGGACGTTAGCACCCGCCGTGTGTCTCCCGTGATAACATTCTTCGGTATTCGCAGTTTGCATCGGGTTGGTAAGCCGGGATGGCCCCCTAGCCGAAACAGTGCTCTACCCCCGAAGATGAGTTCACGAGGCGCTACCTAAATAGCTTTCGGGGAGAACCAGCTATCTCCCGGTTTGATTGGCCTTTCACCCCCAGCCACAGGTCATCCGCTAATTTTTCAACATTAGTCGGTTCGGTCCTCCAGTTAGTGTTACCCAACCTTCAACCTGCCCATGGCTAGATCACCGGGTTTCGGGTCTATACCCTGCAACTTAACGCCCAGTTAAGACTCGGTTTCCCTGCGGCTCCCCTATACGGTTAACCTTGCTACAGAATATAAGTCGCTGACCCATTATACAAAAGGTACGCAGTCACCCCCATAAAGAAGGCTCCCACTGCTTGTACGTACACGGTTTCAGGTTCTGTTTCACTCCCCTCGCCGGGGTTCTTTTCGCCTTTCCCTCACGGTACTGGTTCACTATCGGTCAGTCAGGAGTATTTAGCCTTGGAGGATGGTCCCCCCATATTCAGACAGGATACCACGTGTCCCGCCTTACTCATCGAGCTCACAGCATGTGTGTTTTTGTGTACGGGAGTATCACCCTGTACCCTGCGACTTTCCAGACGCTTCCACTAACACACAAGCTGATTCAGGCTCTGGGCTGCTCCCCGTTCGCTCGCCGCTACTGGGGGAATCTCGGTTGATTTCTTTTCCTCGGGGTACTTAGATGTTTCAGTTCCCCCGGTTCGCCTTGCAGCACTATGTATTCATGCTGCAATGATGCACTGAGTGCACCGGGTTTCCCCATTCGGACATCGACGGCTGTAGCGGTTCATATCACCTTACCGTCGCTTTACGCAGATTAGCACGTCCTTCATCGCCTCTGACTGCCAGGGCATCCACCGTGTACGCTTAGTCGCTTAACCTCACAACCCACAGGCGTTTT
>NZ_JBBCRO010000012.1:0-20961 GCF_037149395.1 Pantoea sp. USHLN298 | reverse complement strand
ATGCATCCATAGCTCAGCTGGATAGAGTACTCGGCTACGAACCGAGCGGTCGGAGGTTCGAATCCTCCTGGATGCACCATTCTTAGTATCATTCCCAGGTTGATTTCTGTAGGTCCATAAAAAAAGTTGTTCCCCAATGCATCCATAGCTCAGCTGGATAGAGTACTCGGCTACGAACCGAGCGGTCGGAGGTTCGAATCCTCCTGGATGCACCATATCTTCGGATAGGGAAAGCGCCTCAGTGTGTCATAGCGTGTAAATCGTCAGACTGCACTAAGAAGGATAACGTTGTTTCAGCAACGGCCCGCAGGGCGAAGCGCAAGCTGAGTCATCCTCCCGGACACACCATTCTTCGTATCTTTCCCAGGTTAATTTCTGTAAGCCCATAAAAAAAGTTATTCCCCAATGCATCCATAGCTCAGCTGGATAGAGTACTCGGCTACGAACCGAGCGGTCGGAGGTTCGAATCCTCCTGGATGCACCATATCTTCGGATAGGGAAAGCGTCTCAGTGTGTCATAGCGTGAAAATCGTCAGACTGCACTAAGGATGACAACGTTGCTTCAGCAACGACTCTCGAAGCGAAAGCTGAGTTATCCTCCCCGAAGCACCCTCTGCATTTCTTTTTTACTTCTCCCCATGTTCTCTCCGTTACGTCATCGCTTTATTGCACCTGCTGAAATCCTGTCTGATCTCTCTCTGCTCTGATTGTTAATGTTCGAATCCGGTTTTCTGTTGTTCGCGTTTCATTAATGTCTGGCGATCGACGTTGGTCACCAGAATGTAAAAAACGCAGCAATTTCGTACTGTTATTGCCGGTCGCAGGCGATCACCTTTATCTGAAAAGAAAAATTGCTAATGCTTTCAAAGCATTTGCTGTTCATCCACCCTGGCGACAACCTGTGCACATTAGGCTAAAGTAATGTCTCATTTACAGGAGGTCCGGAGTGACAATGTACGATCAATACGACGCCCTGATTTTCGATATGGACGGCACGATTCTCGATACTGAGCCGACACATCGAAAAGCGTGGCGTCAGGTACTGGCGCGTTACGGAATGACGCTGGATGAAGCGCGTATTGTTGGCTTTAATGGTGCTCCGACCTGGCGACTGGCGCAGTTCATCATCGAAACCAACCAGTCGTCTCACGATCCTCATCTTCTTGCCGCTGAAAAGACCGCCGCTGTGAAAGCGATGCTGCTGGAAAATGTTCAGCCGCTCCCGCTGATGGAAGTGGTGAAGGCGTACCACGGCCGTCGTCCTATGGCGGTGGGTACCGGCAGCGAACACAGCATGGCGGATGCGTTACTGACCCAGCTGGGCGTACGTGAGCTGTTCTCCGCGGTTGTCGGTGCTGATGACGTACAGCGGCACAAACCTGAACCGGATACCTTCTTACGCTGCGCCGAGCTGATGGGCGTGGCGCCAGAGCGCTGTATCGTTTTTGAAGATGCAGATTTTGGGGTTCAGGCGGCGAAAGCGGCAGGAATGGATGTCGTGGACGTCCGCTTACTGTGAGTGACTCGCTCGCTTATGCCTCACTGTTTGGCAGCAGTTTTTTAAGTGCGACGCTCCTGCCGGGAAGCTCTGAAGTACTGCTGGTAGCACTATTAATTGCAAAAAAGACGTCAGTTTACGGGTTGCTTTTGGCCGCATCACTGGGGAACACCTTGGGCGGCTTAACCAACATTTTTCTTGGTCGCTTGCTGCCGTTAAAACGTCAGGGGCGATGGCATGACACAGCAATGACGTGGTTGCACCGATTGGGTCCTGCAGCACTGTTATTCAGCTGGTTGCCGGTGGTAGGTGATCTGCTCTGCGTGCTTGCGGGCTGGTTACGCTTCGCCTGGTTACCTGCGATGTTGTTTCTCGCTGTCGGTAAAACACTGCGTTATATCGTTATCGCGACCGCCACTTTACAGGGAATGCAATGGTGGCATTGATTCGCACAGATTCGAGGCTACGGTTAACATTATGCTGAACAAAAATAAATTATTCTCACAGCGGGAGGTTAATGTGATCCCGGACGTATCTAAAGCGCTCTCCTGGCTGGAAGCGCATCCTGATGCCCTCAAGGGTATCGGCCGTGGCATCGAACGTGAAACGTTGCGCGTGCAGGCAGACGGTAAACTGGCGGAAAGCGGCCATCCCGAATCACTGGGTTCGGCGCTGAAGCATGACTGGATTACCACCGATTTTGCCGAAACGCTGCTGGAGTTCATTACGCCAGTGGATCACAGCATTGATCACATGCTGGCATTCCTGCGTGATATTCATCGTCATGTCGCCCGTGAACTCGGCGAAGAGCGTATGTGGCCCTTCAGCATGCCGTGCGAGATTGACGATGCGAACAAGATTGAACTGGCGCAGTACGGTAAGTCGAATATCGGCCAGATGAAAACCCTGTACCGTGAAGGGTTGAAAAACCGTTACGGCGCGCTGATGCAGACCATCTCCGGCATTCACTATAACTTCTCGCTGCCGCTCTCTTTCTGGCAGGAGTGGGCCGATGTGAAAGATCAGGAAAGCGGTAAAGAGACCATCTCTGCCGGCTATCTGCGACTGATCCGCAACTATTACCGTTTTGGCTGGGTGATCCCTTATCTGTTTGGGGCTTCGCCTGCCATCAGCTCCAGTTTCCTGCAGGGCCGCGAGAGCGCGCTGCCGTTTGAAACCAATGATAAAGATACGATGTGGCTGCCGTATGCCACCTCGCTGCGTCTGAGTGATTTAGGCTACACCAACAAATCCCAGAGCTCGCTGGGCATTACCTTTAACTCACTGGAAGGTTATGTCACGGCGCTGAAGAAAGCGATCAAGACCCCGTCAGAAGAGTTTGCTGAGATGGGCACCAAAGATGCCGACGGCAACTGGCTCCAGCTCAATACCAACGTACTGCAGATTGAAAATGAGCTCTATGCACCGATTCGGCCAAAGCGCGTCACGCGCTCAGGTGAAGCGCCTTCTGACGCGCTGCTGCGTGGCGGTATTGAGTATATCGAAGTGCGCTCGCTGGATATTAACCCGTTCTCAGCGATTGGTGTGGACGAGAATCAGGTTCGCTTCCTCGACCTGTTCCTGATCTGGTGTACGCTGGCTGACGCGCCGGAAATGAGCGCAGACGAGCTGCAGTGTACCCGTAAGAACTGGAATCGCGTGGTGCTGGAAGGGCGCAAGCCCGATCAGAAAATCGCGGTGGGCTGTGGTGAAGCGGAACATTCGCTGGTTGAAGTGGGTAAAACTCTGTTTGCCGATCTGCGTCGGGTCGCGGAAGTTTTAGACAGCAACAACCAGGGCAGCACGCAATATCAACAAGTTTGCGATCAACTGGTGGCATCGTTCGACGATCCTGAGCTAACCTATTCGGCGCGCATCCTTCAGGCAATGAAGGACAATGGTGTGACCGGTACCGGCGTGGCGTTAGCAGAGCAGTATCGTCATCTGCTGTGCGAAGAGCCGCTGGAAGTGTTGACCGAAGAGGATTTCAGCCGTCAGGCGAAAGAATCGGTGGCAGCGCAGCAGGCGCTTGAAGCAGAGGATAAGCTGGATTTTGAAGCCTATCTGGCGAGCCGGGAAGGGTAGAAAAGAAAAAGGCCACATCAATGTGGCCAAATTAACATCTCTGTTGTCAGGGATGATGATAACAAATGCGCGTCTTTCATATATTCAGACGTTGGGCGAACAGAAAAGTTTCATCGTTTCAAAAAAAATTCTTAAAACAGGAGGTGACGTATGCCACTACTGGACAGTTTTACCGTTGATCACACTATCATGGCCGCTCCCGCCGTACGCGTTGCGAAAACCATGAAGACTCCGCATGGCGATACGATTACCGTTTTTGACCTGCGTTTTTGCCGCCCGAACATTGATATCCTCACTGAGCGTGGCATTCATACGCTGGAGCACCTGTTTGCCGGTTTCATGCGTAACCATCTGAACGGTGACGGCGTGGAAATCGTGGATATCTCGCCAATGGGTTGCCGTACTGGCTTCTACATGAGCCTGATTGGTACGCCTGACGAGCAGCGCGTCGCAAAAGCGTGGAAAGGGGCGATGGAAGATGTTCTGAAAGTAAAAGATCAGAACCAGATCCCTGAGCTGAACGAATACCAGTGCGGCAGCTACAAGCTGCACTCGCTGGAAGAAGCGCAGCAGATCGCCCGCAATGTGCTGGCACATGAGATCGGTGTTAACCACAACGATGATCTGAAACTGCCTGCTGAAAAGCTGAAAGAACTGCACATCTAGTCAGAACTTATCAGCGAAGAGAAACGCCGCGATTATCGCGGCGTTTTTTGTGGGATTTATGAACCGACGGACTTTTTCAGCGGCGTGGCGGGCGTGATGCGGACCTGCTTGATCATGTTGTCCTGCACATCAAGAATATCGATATTGTACTGACTGATTTGCACCCGGGTCTTTGTCTCAGGGATCTCTTCCAGTACCTCCAGCAGCATGCCATTGATGGTGCGGGCCTCCTGCTCTGGCAGATGCCAGTTAAACGCCTTGTTGATTTCACGCACGTTGGCGCTGCCTTCAACCAGCACCGAGCCATCATTCTGCGGCATCACTTCTTCAGCCAGCGACGGTGACATCGAGGTGGTAAAATCACCCACGATCTCTTCCAGAATATCCTCTATCGTCACCAGTCCTTTGATGTCGCCATACTCATCCACCACCAGGCCGGCTTTCTTCTTGTTACGCTGGAACTTCACCAGTTGGGTGTTAAGCGGTGTGCCTTCCGGGATGTAGTAGATCTCATCCGCAGCACGCAGCAGCGTCTCTTTGGTGAACTCTTTTTTCTCGGTCATCATGCGCCAGGCTTCACGCACCCGCAGCATCCCGACGCAGTCGTCCAGCGAATCACGGAACAGCACGATGCGACCGTGCGGCGAATGACTTAACTGACGCACCACCGACTTCCAGTCATCGTTGATGTTAATACCGACGATCTCATTGCGCGGCACCATGATGTCATCCACGCTGACCTTCTCCAGATCGAGCACCGATAGCAGCATGTCCTGATTACGGCGTGATATCAGATTACGTGACTCGTAAACGATGGTGCGCAGCTCTTCTTTGCTCAGCGCGGAGTTGACCGAGCCATCGGTGCGAATGCCGACCAGCCGCATCAGCAGCCGGGTAATGGTGTTCAGCAACCAGACCAGCGGCAACATGACGTACTGCAGCGGACCCAGCAGGAAACTACTGGGATAGGCGACCTTCTCCGGATAGAGCGCTGCGATGGTTTTTGGTAACACTTCGGCAAACACCAGCACCACGAAGGTCAGCACGCCGGTGGCGATAGCGACGCCGGCATCGCCGTAGAGGCGCATCCCGACGATGGTGCTGAGGGCAGAGGCCAGGATATTGACCAGGTTATTGCCGATCAGCACCAGGCTGATCAAGCGGTCAGGGCGACGCAGCAATTTTTCGACGCGACGGGCAGCGCGGTGGCCATTTTTAGCCTGATGGCGCAGCTTGTAGCGATTGAGGGTCATCATGCCGGTTTCGGAGCCAGAAAAATAAGCCGAAACCAGCACCATGATGATCAGCGTAACAATCAGCGTGGTGGTTGAAACATGTTCCAACGCAGAACTTCCTTTTTAACGAGAGGTAGGGATAAGCAGGTGCTGTAAGATGCGACTGCCAAAGTAGGCCATGGTTAACAACAACGCGCCGCTGCAGTTAAACCACACCACACGACGCCCACGCCAACCTTCATGATAGTGTCCCCACAGCAAAACGATATACACAAACCAGGCGATGATCGAGAGCACCGCTTTATCGACGTTTTCCGCGCTGAAAAGATCCTGCATGTAAAACAGGCCGGTACAGAGTACCAGCGTCAGCAGCACCACGCCGACCTGCGTGATGTGAAACATCTTGCGCTCAATCGTCAGCAGCGGCGGCATATCCTGGGTAAAGGCCAGCCGTTTGTTTTTCAGCTGGTAATCAATCCACGCCAGCTGCAGCGCATAGAGTGCCGCAATGATCAGCGTAGCGTAGGCGAACAGCGACAGACCGATGTGAATCATCATGCCTGGCGTGGTTTCCAGATGGGTGATAAACGCATTGGGCACAAAAGTGGCAAAGGCGAGGTTGATCAGCGCGAAACTATAAACAATCGGCAGCAGTAACCAGCCACGGTTGCGGGACGCCACAATGGTCATGATGGCGCAGATCAACAGACTGACCAGTGAGCCGATATTCAGCAGGCTGAGGTTCTGTCCGCTATCGACGGCAAAAATACGTTGCTGCAAGGCCACCGCGTGCGTAATCAACGCCACGCAGGCAGAGAGCATCGCCATTCGACGCCAGCCACCGTTACGTTTCAACAGGCTGGGAACGATCAGTGCAAGACTTAGGGAGTAGGCTAACAGCGCCACTATCGCGAAAACGAACATAGATCCTTTCGGGTATCAGTCAGATAAGGAAAACGGCAGTATAGCGCCAGCGGCAGCTGGCACCAAACGATCTCAGGGGCAATTGCAGAGATCGCTGCGCCTTCGTGTTATAATCCGCCGCATTCTGCCGATCAGGCGCCTCGCGATCTTTTTAAGTGAGAGACCATGTTTGATAATTTAACCGATCGTTTATCGCAAACCCTGAAAAATATCAGCGGCCGCGGAAGGCTGACTGAAGAGAACATCAAAGAGACCCTGCGTGAAGTTCGCATGGCACTGCTTGAGGCTGACGTTGCGCTGCCGGTAGTGCGTGACTTCATTAATCGCGTGAAAGAGAGCGCGGTCGGGCACGATGTGAATAAGAGTCTGACGCCAGGTCAGGAGTTCATCAAGATTGTCCGTAACGAACTGGTTACGGCGATGGGTGCAGAAAACAACGCACTGGATCTGGCGGCGCAGCCACCGGCCGTGGTGTTGATGGCGGGTCTGCAGGGTGCGGGTAAAACCACCAGCGTCGGTAAGCTGGGTAAATTCCTGCGTGAAAAGCACAAAAAGAAAGTATTAGTGGTTTCTGCCGACGTCTATCGTCCGGCGGCGATCAAACAGCTGGAAACGCTGGCGCAACAGGTAGGCGTTGACTTCTGCCCGTCCGATCTGAGCCAGAAGCCGGTCGACATCGTAAACAATGCGCTGCGCGAAGCGCGCCTGAAGTTCTACGATGTGCTGCTGGTGGATACCGCGGGTCGTCTGCACGTAGACGAAGCGATGATGGACGAAATCAAACAGGTTCACGCTGCGATTAATCCGGTAGAAACCCTGTTTGTGGTCGATGCCATGACTGGTCAGGATGCGGCGAACACGGCCAAAGCCTTTAACGAAGCACTGCCGCTCACCGGGGTTATCCTGACCAAAGTGGATGGTGATGCACGCGGTGGTGCGGCGCTGTCGATTCGTCATATCACCGGCAAGCCGATTAAGTTCATGGGTGTGGGTGAAAAGACTGAAGCCCTGGAGCCGTTCTACCCGGAGCGTATCGCCTCACGTATCCTTGGCATGGGCGATGTGCTGTCGCTGATCGAAGATATTGAAAGCAAGGTTGACCGCGAGCAGGCGGAAAAGCTGGCGAAGAAACTGAAAACCGGTGACGGTTTCGATCTTAATGACTTCCTTGAGCAGCTGAAGCAGATGCGCAACATGGGCGGGATGGCCAGCCTGATGGGCAAACTGCCTGGCATGGGGCAGTTGCCGGATAACGTGAAGTCACAGATGGATGATAAAGTGCTGGTGCGCATGGAAGCGATCATCAACTCGATGACCCGCAAAGAGCGCCAGAAGCCAGAAATCATCAAAGGCTCGCGCAAGCGCCGCATTGCAACCGGCTCGGGTATGCAGGTGCAGGACGTTAACCGCTTACTCAAGCAGTTCGACGACATGCAGCGTATGATGAAGAAAATGAAGAAGGGCGGAATGGCGAAAATGATGCGCGGCATGAAAGGTATGATGCCGCCAGGTTTCCCTGGACGCTAAGTGTTCCACAAAAAAGCCCGAAAAGACGCGGTTTAGGTTGCTTTTTGCGCCAAAATGAGTAAAATTTTCGGGCTTTTTATACAGCACCCGGACCCCGTTCCTCGATGGGGGCCGGGTGTTTTATTAACTGAAGAGGATGTTATGGTAACAATTCGTTTGGCACGTCACGGCGCTAAAAAGCGTCCGTTCTATCAGGTCGTCGTTACTGACAGCCGCAATGCACGCAACGGTCGTTTCATCGAGCGCGTTGGTTTCTTCAACCCGATCGCATCTGGTCAGGCTGAAGGTCTGCGTCTGGATCTGGATCGTATCGAGCACTGGGTTGGCCAGGGCGCAACGCTTTCTGACCGCGTTAACGCGCTGGTCAAAGAAGCTAAGAAAGCAGCTTAATCTGTCACGGTGGTAAGCATGAGCAGACAACTTGCCGCACAGCCTCCTGTTAACCCGCTGGTGTTGGGTAAAATGGGAGCCGCCTACGGTATTCGCGGCTGGCTCAAAGTGTTTTCCTCCACTGAAGACGCTGAAAGCATCTTCGACTACCAACCCTGGTTTATCCAGCGCGCCGGTCAATGGCAGCAGATCGAACTGGAGGGTTGGAAGCACCACAATCAGGACCTGATCATCAAAGTCAAAGGCGTTGACGATCGGGATGCGGCGGCTCAGTTAACCAATTGCGAAATTCAGGTTGACTCGACGCAGTTGCCATCGCTGGAAGAGGGCGACTACTACTGGAAAGACCTTATGGGTTGCCAGGTGGTTAACCTCGACGGCTACGAGATGGGCAAAGTCATCGATATGATGGAAACCGGCTCGAACGACGTTCTCGTCGTTAAGGCAAACCTGAAGGATGCGTTCGGTGTGCAGGAGCGGTTAATTCCGTTTCTTGATGAACAGGTTATCAGGAAAGTCGATCTCTCTACTGGCGTCATTGAAGTAGATTGGGATCCTGGTTTTTGATCTCCGAATCGAACGGTAACGTAACGGCGAAGACAATGTGGATTGGTGTAATTAGCCTGTTTCCAGAAATGTTTCGCGCTATTACCGATTACGGGGTAACTGGCCGGGCAGTAAAAAACGGTCTGCTCAGCATTCAAAGCTGGAGTCCTCGTGACTTCACGCACGACCGGCACCGTACCGTGGATGATCGTCCTTACGGCGGCGGACCGGGAATGCTGATGATGGTACAACCCTTACGGGATGCTATCTCCGCAGCGAAAGCAGCGGCAGGTGATGGGGCCAGGGTGATATATCTTTCACCTCAGGGGCGCAAACTGGACCAACAGGGCGTTTGCGAACTGGCGGCACGGGACAAGTTAATTCTGGTCTGTGGCCGTTATGAAGGGATAGATGAGCGCGTAATACACGCCGAAATTGATGAAGAATGGTCAATCGGTGATTACGTTCTCAGCGGCGGGGAACTGCCAGCGATGACGATGATTGACGCGGTCGCCCGGTTTATACCCGGCGTGCTCGGCAAGCAGGCGTCAGCCGACGAGGATTCGTTCTCTGATGGGCTGCTGGACTGTCCGCACTATACCCGACCTGAAGTGTTAGACGGCGTGGAGGTTCCGGCAGTATTACTGTCAGGCAACCATGCTGATATTCGCCGTTGGCGCCTGAAGCAGTCGCTAGGCCGTACCTGGCTAAGAAGACCTGAACTTCTGGAAAACCTGGCTCTGACTGAAGAGCAAGCAAGGTTGCTAAGTGAGTTCCAGCGGGAATTTCACCAGCAACAAAACGATGATGTGGAAGAGTGATCTTCCCCGACTATCAGTTTACCCAGGATATGAGATTTAATTATGAGCAACATTATCAAGCAAATTGAACAAGAGCAGATGAAACAGGACGTACCTTCCTTCCGCCCGGGTGATTCCGTGGAAGTGAAAGTATGGGTCGTTGAAGGTTCTAAAAAACGTCTGCAGGCATTCGAGGGCGTGGTTATCGCTATTCGTAACCGCGGTCTGCACTCTGCATTCACTGTTCGCAAAATTTCTAACGGCGAAGGCGTTGAGCGTGTATTCCAGACTCACTCACCTGTAATTGACAGCATCACTGTCAAACGTCGTGGCGCTGTGCGTAAAGCCAAACTGTACTACCTGCGTGAGCGTACTGGTAAGTCTGCTCGTATTAAAGAGCGTCTTAACTAAGGTATCGCTAACGCGACATCTAAAAGTTAATAGCAAACAAGGGGTTGGCGTGAAGCCAGCCCCTTTTTTTATCTTATCATCCGGTCGATGGCGACGAACCTGTGGCATCAGGTCGCTGAAAATGATAAATCGCGCTATTTACCGGCCCGCTCTCCAGCACAATCAGCCCGTAGCGGCAGCCAATAAACTCACCACCACATTTCTCTGCCACTGCCCGACTGGCCAGGTTGTCTTCCGCCGCCAGAATCTCTATGCCGCGCGTTTCAGGACGGGAGAAGCCCAGCGACAGCAACGCAATCACGGCGCGGCTGGCGATACCCTGACGCTGTGCATCGCTGCGTACCCAATAACCCAGGGCGCTGAAATCGCCAGGATGACGGGCGAACCGAATCCCTGCGCCGCCCAGTATCCGGTCGCGCTGATCCACAATCGCAAACTCTTCTGCTTCACCTTTCAGGCGTTGCCAGTGGGTAAAGCGTATCCAGCTCTCCGCTTCATGCGGCTGATAATTCGCGTGCGCCCAGACCATCCACGGCAACAAACTATCCAGCGAGGCGTTAACTGCTTCAGTAAACGCAGCGATATCGTTAAGCGTGAAAGGGCGGAGGCGAAGGTGGGTACCGGTCTGCGTCATGGCTCGCTCATAATGATCATGGTTGATTTTTATTCTGACAGCGACGAGAAGGAAAACAATGCTCAATGATGTAAATATATATGTACACTTTGTTTTATGTGGTCTTGCTGTAATGATCTAGTAATTACTTGTTTAATAAGTGTTTTAATAATTTACCTCACGCCGATCAATTTTACTGGTAATAAAAGTGTACGCCTGATGTTGTGTTATGTATTCCCTGTGATACAGTGTGCTGCATCCTCCATGAGGATCCCATGACCGCATATACGAGCAAAAAGGATCGCCACCATGCAAAAAGACGCGCTGAACAATGTGCATATCGCCGACGAACAGGTACTGATTACCCCGGAAGAGCTGAAAGCAAAATTTCCGCTGACCGCTGAGCAACAGGCTCAGGTTGCTGCCTCTCGTCAGACTATCTCCGACATCATTGCCGGCCGCGATCCGCGCCTGCTGGTGGTATGCGGACCTTGTTCAATCCACGATACCGAAGCGGCTCTGGATTATGCTCGTCGTTTGCAAACCCTCTCTGAACAGTTGAAGGATCAGCTGTATCTCGTCATGCGCGTCTACTTTGAAAAACCCCGTACCACCGTCGGCTGGAAAGGGTTGATCAACGATCCCTACATGGATAACTCCTTCGATATGGAAGCGGGCCTGCACATTGCCCGTAAGCTGCTGGTGAATCTGGTTGAGATGGGGTTACCGCTGGCGACAGAAGCGCTGGACCCTAACAGCCCGCAGTACCTCGGCGATCTGTTCAGCTGGTCTGCCATCGGCGCACGCACCACCGAATCGCAGACGCACCGTGAAATGGCCTCGGGTCTGTCAATGCCAGTGGGCTTCAAAAATGGCACCGACGGCAGTCTGGGTACCGCGATTAACGCGATGCGCGCGGCGTCAATGCCACACCGCTTTGTTGGCATCAATCAGGCCGGGCAGGTTTGTCTGTTACAGACACAGGGAAACCCTGATGGGCACGTGATTCTGCGCGGAGGTAAAGCGCCTAACTACGGTCCGGAAGATGTTACGCAATGTGAAAAAGAGATGCTCAAGGCGGGACTGCGTCCAGCCTTAATGATAGATTGCAGCCATGGTAACTCTAATAAAGACTACCGCCGTCAGCCTGGCGTAGCGGAATCCGCTATTGCCCAGATCAAAGATGGAAACCGTTCAATTATTGGTTTGATGCTGGAAAGCCACATCAATGAAGGTAACCAGTCTTCTGAGCAGCCACGCAGTGAAATGAAGTATGGCGTTTCCGTCACCGATGCCTGCATCAACTGGGACGTCACCGAAACGTTGCTGCGTGAGATGCATCAGGATCTGCAGGGAGTGCTGTCGGCGCGTCTGTCACACGAGGTGTAAGAGCAATGGTGGCTGAATTAAGCGCGTTACGCGATCAAATTGATAGTGTCGATAAGGCGCTGCTCGACCTGCTGGCCAGACGGCTTGAATTGGTCGCCGAAGTAGGCGAAGTCAAGAGCCGTTATGGACTGCCGATTTATGTCCCTGAGCGTGAGGCCTCAATGCTGGCCTCGCGCCGTAAAGAAGCTGAAGCGCTCGGCGTACCGCCGGACCTGATTGAGGATGTGCTGCGTCGGGTGATGCGCGAGTCCTATACCAGCGAGAACGACAAAGGCTTCAAAACGTTGTGTCCTGAACTGCGTCCGGTAGTGATTGTCGGCGGTAATGGGCAGATGGGGCGGCTGTTTGAGAAAATGCTGCGGCTGTCGGGCTATACGGTGAAAACGCTGGATAAAGAAGACTGGCCACAGGCGGAGAGTTTACTCAGCGATGCCGGTATGGTGATCATCAGCGTACCGATTCACTTAACCGAGCAGGTGATTGCCCAACTGCCGCCGCTGCCAGAGGATTGTATCCTGGTCGATCTGGCGTCAGTGAAGAACCGACCTTTGCAGGCGATGCTGGCGGCGCATAATGGTCCGGTGCTGGGCCTGCATCCGATGTTTGGTCCGGACAGCGGTAGCCTGGCAAAACAGGTGGTGGTCTGGTGTGATGGTCGTCAGCCTGAAGCGTATCAGTGGTTCCTGGAGCAGATTCAGGTCTGGGGCGCGCGCTTACACCGTATCAGTGCGGTTGAGCACGATCAGAATATGGCGTTCATCCAGGCATTACGTCACTTCGCGACCTTTGCTTACGGCCTGCATTTAGCGGAAGAGAACGTGAACCTCGATCAGCTGCTGGCGCTGTCGTCACCGATCTACCGGCTGGAGCTGGCGATGGTCGGACGATTATTTGCCCAGGACCCGCAGCTCTATGCTGACATTATCATGTCGTCAGAGAGCAACCTGGCGCTGATTAAGCGTTATTATCAGCGCTTCGGTGAGGCGATTGCCTTGCTGGAACAGGGGGATAAGCAGGCGTTTATCGCCAGCTTCAACCGGGTCGAGCACTGGTTTGGCGATCACGCGAAACGCTTCCTGGTTGAAAGCCGTAGCTTATTGCGCTCGGCGAACGACAGTCGTCCTTAAAACAGCCGCCGTCCAGAAACAACAAGGCATCCCGCGGGATGCCTTTTTTGTCTACTCGCCCGGTTCCACCGGCACCACATTCTCACTGGGATAACAGCCCAGCACCTTCAGTGAACGGGTCATAGTCTGCAACTCCTGCAGCGCCTGCTGCATTCTTTCCGACTGCAGGTTGCCCTGAACATCAATATAAAACATCTCTTCCCAGGGATTGCCGTTTATCGGACGCGACTCCAGCTTGCTCATGATCAGATTATGCTGGCGCAGCACCAGTAAGGCATCGACCAGCGCACCCGCCTGCTGACCGGTTGCCATGATCAGCGTCGTTTTGGCGGGTACCTGATCAGAAACCTCGATGGCTTTGCGGGCCAGCACAATAAAGCGGGTATGGTTTTGCTGCTGATTCGCCAGGTTGCGCTCCAGCACCTGTAGCTGATAGAGCTCGCCACCGGCTTCACTGCCCAGCGCCGCCACCTTCGGTGAGTTAAGCGCCGCCACTTTCTCCATGGCCGCTGCGGTGCTTTCGGTATATTCAATTTTCCAGTGCGGGAATCGGTTAATGAACTGGCTGCACTGCTGGAACGGCTGAGGATGGCTGTACACCGTCTCAATCTGCTGCAGATCCGTCGGGCCATTGACCAGCACGCAGTGGTCAATGGGCAGCGTCATCTCCCCAACGATCGATAAGCTGGTCTGCTGCAGCAAATCGTAGACGTCATTGATTGAGCCAGAACTGGTGTTCTCTATAGGCATCACCGCGTAATCTGCCGCACCGTTCTCTACCTGCTTAATGATATCGTGGAACTTCAGGCAACCGCATTCAACCATGTTATCGAAATGACGGGCGGCATATTTACGCGCCGCCAGATGCGAATAAGAGCCCTTGGGACCGAGGAAGGCGATACGGGCCGCATGGGCATGAGGATGATTAAGATTTTTTTGCAACAGGGCTTGCTGGGTCAATACCGAGTCTTCAATCACCAGCTGAAATAACCGGGTGATGTAGTGCGCATCCAGATTATGCGCTTTGCCCAGCACAATCAGGTTTTCCAGCAGCGCGCGCTCACGTTCAACATCGCGAATCGGGCGGTGGGTGGCCAGTTTGGCCTGCGCAACTTCCACTGCCAGCAGGCGGCGTTCCGCTAAAAGTGTCAGGAGTTTTTTATCAACTGCGCTGATTTTATCGCGTAGCGCCAGCAGTGGATTGTCGGGATTCATAAGGCTCACCTGTAAGCTGTCCAATAAAAAAGCCTCCCGGTTGGGAGGCTTTGTTGTTCGTCTTCGCTTTCGTTTTCACACGACGAATGGCCTCCCGTTCAGGGGAAGGTAAAAAAGAAAGCGAAGAAAAACAGGTCATGTTTCATAGGTATGTCCGTAAAGGGAGTGCTTTGAGAGTAACCGTACTGGTTAAAAGCTGTCAATAAAAAACGCGCCCGCAGGCGCGTTAACCGATCAGGATTGTTCGTCGGCGGGGATGATGTCTTTGACACTGGCACTAGCACGGCGCGCTTCCGATTTATGCTGTACTTTATTTAGCTGGCGCTCGAGCTTGGCGATCAGGTCATTGATAGCGGTGTACATATCTTCGTGTTTGGCACTGGCCACCAGCGTCCCGTTCGGCGTATTAATCGTGGCATCAGCCACAAATTCTTTGGGTTCTTTGGACAGGACAATATGGGGATTAATCAGGTCGGTTTGCCATTTTTCAAGCTTGGCGAGACGGTCTTCAACATGGCTGCGGATAGCTGCAGTGATTTCCATTTGTTTGCTGGTAATGTTCAGGATCATCAATCTTACCTCTCTGTCATTTCCGTCTTGGTAAGTCCAGCATAGCGCGATAAAGGGTTAATTGCGTGATTTTGATCACGAAAAAATGTCACTTTTTGTCAAGCCAGACAATTTGTGAGAAAGGCAGAGAATGTGGCCGAAAAGCCTTGAAGCGAAGCGATTCTCGCGGCATTCTTGATGAGTTTACTTGCCGGCAAATTTCTATAACTGGCCAGCTAATAAGCAAAAAAAAGCAGCCCATTCAGGCTGCTTTTTTATCGCCGACAATCAACAGACGATCAGTGACTGTTCGCTGCAATGATTTTCGCCACTTTATCTGCTTCAGCGTTCAGCTGCAGATTCCGGTAAGCATTTTCCATCAACGGCAGCGCATCGTGTGTCGCCTGGGTATCCGGATAATCGCGCATCATGCCTTCTACCCGGTTAACAACCGCGACATAAGCCTCACGCTTAGTATAGAATTGCGCCACTGAGAGCTCATATTTGGCCAGACGATCTTTCAGGTAGACCAGACGTTTCTGAGCATCAGCCGCATACTGGCTGTTCGGGTAACCGCGCAGCAGCTGAGAGAAGTCGCGGAAAGCATCACGAGCGTGCGTCGGATCGCGGTCAGACCGATCGATACCAAAGAAGCCCTGCAGCGCCGAGTCATCCAGCGCCATATCCGTCAGACCTTTCATGTAGATGACATAGTCAATGTTCGGATGCGTCGGATTCAGGCGCATAAAGCGGGCAATGGCAGCCTGCGCCAGGGGCAGATCGGCATTTTTATAGTACGCGTAGATTAAATCCAGCTGAACCTGCTGCGAATAAGGACCGAACGGATAACGATTATCCAGCGCTTCCAGTTGCTTAATCGCGGCTTTAAAGTTACCGTCCTGCAGCTTTTGCTGCGCTGTAGCATAAATTTCAGAAGGCGGGCTGTCCGGTACCGCGTCATTAGAGCCGGAACAACCCACAAGGGCCAGGCTCAGTGTGGCAGCAGCCACCAGATGTTTCATACGCGTCATGACGAAGTGATTATCCTCAAAATGTTATGGCGGAAGCTGTCCGTATAGCTCCCGGTAATGACCAGGTACGATAGCACATTATATTAAACGGCATCGCCGTGAAAACCCAACGTTAACGAAGAAGCTGTATATGGCACAACAAGTTCAACTCACCGCAACGGTATCCGAATCACAACTCGGACAACGCTTAGATCAATCTTTGGCGGAATTGTTCCCTGATTATTCACGTTCTCGCATAAAAGAATGGATCCTCGATCGTCGCGTCACCGTAAACGGCGTCATGGTTGATACACCGAAAGAAAAAGTGTTGGGCGGCGAGCTGGTCGCCATTAACGCTGAGATCGAAGAAGAGCAGCGCTGGGAACCGCAGGCTCTGCCACTCGACATCGTTTATGAAGATGAAGACATTATTGTCATCAACAAGCCGCGTGACTTTGTCGTTCATCCCGGCGCTGGTAATCCGGACGGTACCGTATTAAATGCCTTACTTCACCACTATCCGGCAATTATGGATGTGCCGCGCGCTGGCATCGTTCACCGCCTGGATAAAGATACCACCGGTTTAATGGTGGTGGCGAAGACCGTACCGGCTCAGACGCACCTGGTGGAATCGCTGCAGAGGCGTGAAATCACCCGTGAATATGAAGCGGTAGCGATTGGCAACATGACGGCGGGCGGCACGGTTGATGAACCTATCAGCCGTCACTCGACCAAGCGTACCCACATGGCGGTGCACCCAATGGGTAAACCGGCGGTGACGCATTACCGCATCATGGAGCATTTCCGCGCGCACACCCGTCTGCGTCTGCGTCTGGAAACCGGTCGTACTCACCAGATCCGTGTGCATATGTCGCACATCAACCATCCGCTGGTGGGTGATCCGCTATACGGCGGTCGCCCACGTCCGCCGAAAGGCGCATCGGATGCGTTCATTGCGACCCTGCGTGGTTTCGATCGTCAGGCGCTGCACGCCACCATGTTGCGTCTGTATCATCCCATCAGCGGGATCGAGATGGAATTTCATGCAGCCATTCCGCAGGATATGGTCGATCTGATTGCAGCGCTGAAGGCGGATACTGAGGCCTTCAAGGACCAGATGGACTGGTGATGCAGATGATTATTCCTCAATGGCCGGCCCCGGCGCGCGTCCGGGCTTGCTCGACGCAGCGGCAGGGTGGCGTCAGCCTGGCGCCCTGGGATGCACTTAATCTCGGCGGGCATGTGGGGGATAAGCCAGAGCACGTTGCACAGAACCGGCAACGCCTGGTTGAACAGGCGGGTCTGCCGGCGATGCCGCAATGGCTGGAGCAGGTGCATGCCACCGATGTGGCGCGTCTGACATCGAATGGCACGCTGCCGCTGCGTGCTGATGCCTGTATTACCTCGGAGAGTGGCGTGGTCTGTGCAGTCATGACGGCTGACTGTCTGCCGGTGCTGTTCTGTTCAGCAGACGGTAACGAGGTTGCTGCAGCACATGCTGGCTGGCGCGGGCTCTGTGCCGGAGTGCTGGAAAATACCCTGGCGCAGTTCCGATCGCCGCCGCACCAGATTTACGCCTGGCTGGGACCGGCGATTGGGCCGGATGCGTTTGAGGTCGGTGCGGAGGTGCGTCATGCGTTTATGGCACAGGACCCGCGCGCGGCAGAGGCATTTCGTCCTTCAGGTGAGAAGTTTTATGCCGATATCGGGCAACTGGCGCGTCTTCGTCTGCGGGCCGCAGGCGTACAATCCATCACTGCTGACAGCCGTTGCACCTTCACTGAAGGCGACGATTTCTTCTCTTTCCGCCGTGATGGGATCACCGGGCGTATGGCAACTTTGATCTGGCTGTTATAACCTTACGCCATAAGACGGTCCAGTTAGCGTGTTTTTTACTCAAATCTCAGGTCATTAACCTTGAAATTTTGAGGGATGACCTCATTTAATCTCCAGTAGCATTTTGACCTGTAATGGGAGGAATTATGCGTCTGGATCGTCTTACTAATAAATTCCAACTGGCTCTCGCCGACGCGCAGTCCCTGGCTCTGGGACACGACAACCAATTCATTGAACCTCTGCACCTGATGAGCGCACTGCTGAAACAGGAAGGCGGATCGGTTTCACCTTTACTGACGTCTGCGGGTATCGACGTGGCCTCTTTGCGCACTCAGGTTGAGCAGGCTATCGATCGTCTGCCGCAGGTGGAAGGCAGCGAAGGGGATGTGCAGCCTTCATCAGACCTGGTTCGGGTATTGAACCTGTGCGACAAACTGGCGCAGAAGCGCAACGACAACTTTATATCATCCGAATTATTTGTTCTGGCGGCCCTCGATTCACGGGGTTCTCTGGCCGATCTGCTTAAAGCGGCAGGGGCAACCAGTGAAAAACTCACCAAGGCTATTGAACAAATGCGTGGAGGGGACAGCGTGAACGATCAGGGGGCTGAAGATCAGCGCCAGGCATTAAAAAAATACACCATCGATCTGACTGAGCGTGCTGAAAAGGGCAAGCTCGACCCGGTGATTGGCCGTGACGAAGAGATTCGTCGCACCATTCAGGTTCTGCAGCGCCGGACCAAAAACAACCCGGTACTGATTGGTGAGCCTGGCGTGGGTAAAACCGCCATCGTTGAAGGACTGGCGCAGCGCATTATTAATGGCGAAGTGCCTGAAGGCCTGAAAGGGCGTCGGGTACTGGCGCTGGATATGGGTGCGCTGGTGGCCGGTGCCAAATATCGCGGTGAGTTTGAAGAGCGTCTGAAAGGGGTACTGAATGACCTGTCGAAACAGGAAGGCAACGTCATTCTGTTTATCGACGAACTGCACACGATGGTCGGTGCCGGTAAAGCAGACGGCGCGATGGATGCAGGTAACATGCTCAAGCCAGCACTGGCACGCGGTGAACTGCACTGTGTGGGTGCCACCACGCTCGACGAATACCGTCAGTACATTGAAAAAGATGCGGCACTGGAGCGGCGTTTCCAGAAGGTCTACGTGGCTGAACCCACAGTGGAAGATACCATCGCCATCCTGCGTGGTCTGAAAGAGCGTTATGAACTGCATCACCATGTGCAGATTACTGACCCGGCCATTGTGGCGGCAGCGACCTTGTCGCATCGCTATATTGCCGATCGTCAGTTGCCAGACAAAGCGATTGACCTGATCGATGAGGCGGCTTCCAGCATTCGTATGCAGATTGACTCGAAGCCGGAAGCGCTTGATCGGCTGGAGCGCCGGATTATCCAGCTTAAACTGGAGCAGCAGGCGCTGAAGAAAGAGGCGGACGACGCCAGCATTAAGCGTCTTGAGATGCTGGAAAGCGAACTCGACCAGAAAGAGCGTGAATACGCCGAACTGGAAGATGAGTGGAAAACGGAGAAAGCCTCGCTGTCCGGAACACAAAATATTAAAGCCGAGCTGGAACAGGCGCGTCTGAATTTAGAGCAGGCACGTCGCCTGGGCGATCTCGCCCGAATGTCTGAGTTGCAATACGGTAAAATTCCGGCGCTGGAAAAACAGCTGGCTGCAGCCACGCAGGCGGAAGGCAAAACCATGAAGTTACTACGTAACCGTGTAACCGACGTGGAGATTGCCGACGTGCTGGCGCGCTGGACCGGTATTCCGGTAGCACGCATGATGGAAGGTGAGCGCGATAAACTGCTGCGTATGGAGCAGGATCTGCATGGCCGGGTGATCGGACAGGATGAAGCGGTTGAGGCGGTATCGAATGCGATTCGTCGTAGCCGAGCAGGTTTGTCAGATCCCAACCGTCCCATCGGTTCGTTCCTGTTCCTGGGACCAACCGGTGTGGGTAAGACCGAGCTCTGTAAGTCGCTGGCTAACTTCCTGTTCGACAGCGACGACGCGATGGTGCGTATCGATATGTCGGAGTTTATGGAGAAACACTCGGTCTCACGGCTGGTGGGTGCACCTCCGGGTTATGTCGGATATGAAGAGGGCGGTTATCTGACCGAAGCCGTTCGTCGCCGTCCTTATTCAGTGATCCTGCTGGATGAGGTAGAGAAAGCGCATCCGGATGTTTTCAACATCCTGCTGCAGGTGCTGGATGATGGACGTCTGACGGATGGTCAGGGCCGTACGGTCGACTTCCGTAATACCGTGGTCATCATGACCTCTAACCTGGGATCGGATTTGATTCAGGAACGGTTTGGCGATCTGAACTATGCCGAGATGAAAGAGATTGTCATGGGCGTGGTCGGGCATCATTTCCGTCCTGAGTTTGTTAACCGTATCGATGAGGTGGTGGTGTTCCATCCGCTGGCAGAGAAACACATCGCGTCGATTGCCCAGATTCAGCTGCAGCGGTTGTACAAACGTCTGGAGGATCGCGGCTATCAGTTGCATATCTCCGACGCTGCGATCAAGTTGCTGGGTGAGAACGGTTATGATCCGGTGTATGGCGCGCGGCCGCTGAAACGTGCGATACAGCAGCAGATCGAGAACCCGCTGGCACAGCAGATTCTCTCTGGCACGCTGGTCCCGGGCAAAACCATCGAAATGGATGTGGAAAACGACGTCATTACCGCGCATCAGTAATGCAGCGAGAACAAAAACGGGCCTCTGGCCCGTTTTTTTTGCCTTTCAGCGGCTGTTTTGCTGGTTTCCTGGTCATATTGCACATAAAGTGAACGGTCAGTTAAAAAGTTGAAATTAGCACTTGTCAGTCTCCGGGAACTGCCTATAATGCGCCTCCACTGACACGGAACACCGGCTTACGGAGTAACGGGTCAGCAGGCACAGGAGACTGCGCCGCCGGAGAAAACTTCTGAAAAAGAAGTTGACTCTGAAGGAGGAAAGCGTAATATACGCCACCTCGCGACAGGAAGCTAACGCACTGTTCGCACTGCTCTTTAACAATTTATCAGACAATCTGTGTGGGCACTCGCAGGATTGATATCAGCGTCTCCGGACGTAAAAAATATCAAGTCTCACGAGTGAACACATAATGAAATTCAT
>NZ_JBBCRO010000011.1:0-31568 GCF_037149395.1 Pantoea sp. USHLN298 | reverse complement strand
CGCCGTAGCGCCGATGGTAGTGTGGGGTCTCCCCATGCGAGAGTAGGGAACTGCCAGGCATCATATCAGTGAAGAAGCCCCGCACGGAAGTGCGGGGCTTTTTTACGTCTGAAGATCAGCGGAATTTTTCGCTGAGAGCCTGAAATTCCCCCCTGCAACACCCGTCTGATACGGTAAACTACGGCCAGATTAATCAGTTAAGGCCGTCAAATGTCCAGCCAACATCCCTCATTAAAAGCCGACAATACGCTTGGGCTTGCCATCCACACGCAACAACGCATTGTGGCGGAAACTCCCGCTGCTATCCTGGCTGCCTGGCAGGCCAGCCAGCATCAACAAACGCCGTTTATGGTGTTAGGTGAGGGCAGCAACGTGCTGTTCCTGGAAGACTTCGCCGGCACGGTGGTACTGAACCGCATTAAAGGCATCGGCATCCGGGATGAGTTCGATCACTGGAAACTGCACGTTGGGGCGGGCGAGAACTGGCATCAACTGGTGAAAAGTACGCTGGAAAAGGGCATTACCGGCCTGGAAAACCTGGCATTAATCCCTGGCATGGTCGGCTCAGCGCCGATCCAGAATATCGGGGCTTATGGTGTTGAATTAAAAGACGTCTGCGAATATGTCGATGTGCTTAATTTGCACAGTGGTCAGACAGAGCGGCTCGATCGTGAAGCCTGCGAGTTTGGTTATCGCGACAGCATATTTAAACACCATTACCAATCTGGCTATGTGATTGTAGCGGTAGGAATGATCCTGCCAAAACAGTGGCAACCGGTTTTGACCTACGGCGATCTCAAAACGCTGAATCCCGTCACCGCAAACGCCTGGGATGTCTATCATGCTGTCTGTGAGATGCGTCAGAGCAAGTTACCCGACCCTAAAGTCACCGGTAATGTAGGCAGCTTTTTCAAAAACCCGGTGATTAGTCAGGCGCAGGCAAGCCAGTTACTGGCTCGCTTTCCGTCGATGCCAAATTATCCACTGACGAACGGCGAAACCAAACTGGCGGCAGGCTGGCTGATAGATCAGTGTCAGCTGAAGGGGTTCCGTCTGGGCGGCGCAGCCGTGCATCAGCAGCAGGCTCTGGTGTTGATCAATGCTGAGGATGCGACACCTGACGATATTGTGGCGCTAGCCCGTACCGTACGTAACCGGGTGGGTGAAAAGTTTGATGTCTGGCTTGAGCCTGAAGTCCGTTTTATTCAGGCACAGGGTGAGTGTAATGCTGTTGAGGTGATCGCATGAAGGACCACAACGTTCCATTGAAGCTGGTCGATATATTATCGGATGGCGAGTTTCATTCAGGCGAACAGCTAGGTGAAACGCTGGGTATGAGCCGCGCCGCGATCAATAAGCATATCCAGACGTTGAAAAGCTGGGGACTTGACGTTTATACCGTCACCGGAAAAGGGTATAGCCTGTCTGCGCCGATACAGTTGCTGGACGAACAGGCGATACTTTCACGGGTTAAGCAGGGCAATATTTCAGTGATACCGGTTATTGACTCAACGAATCAATATTTGCTGGAACGGATGCATGAACTTCAGTCTGGCGCTGCCTGTATTGCGGAGTACCAACAGGCTGGACGCGGAAGGCGTGGTCGCCAATGGTTCTCACCGTTTGGCGCCAACCTCTATATGTCGATGTACTGGCGTCTGGATCAGGGTCCTGCGGCGGCAATGGGGCTCAGTTTGGTTATCGGCATCGTCATGGCTGAAACATTACGTGTGATGGGTGCTGACGATGTCCGGGTTAAATGGCCCAATGATATTTACCTAAAAGATCGCAAACTGGCGGGTATCCTGGTCGAACTTACCGGTAAAACCGGTGATGCAGCGCATATTGTAATGGGTGCCGGGATTAATCTGGCGATGCGAACAGCGGATGCGTCACAGATCAATCAGGGTTGGATCAACCTGCAGGAAGCGGGTGTCACGGTTAACCGCAATGAACTGGCTGCCAGTCTGATTAACAGCTTACGTGATGCTCTGCCGGTGTTTGAACAGGAAGGATTAACGCCCTTTATTGCTCGCTGGGCCGCACTGGATAATTTTATTAACCGGCCGGTGAAGTTACTTATTGGCGAACGTGAAGTGCACGGCATTGCTCGTGGTGTGGATAGTCAGGGAGGGCTGTTATTAGAGCAGGATGGCGAAATAAAATCCTGGGTAGGCGGAGAAATATCCCTTCGGCCAGTCTGAATATAAAAGAGCCTGCATAATTGCAGGCTTTTTTATTGATGTCGTTTATTTTCGCAGCCGGAGCTTATCGACCGCATGATTAGCACTCTTGGTCATAATCAGGCTGGCTCTTTCACGAGTAGGCAGGATATTTTCCTGCAGATTCAGCCAGTTAATCTCTTTCCACAAGTTGCCTGCTATTTCAATCGCTTCCGCTTCAGAGAGCTGAGCATAATGATGGAAATAAGAGTCGGGATTGGTAAACGCGCCCTGACGGAATTTCAGGAAGCGGTTGATATACCAGCTCTGCAAGAGATCTTCTGCCGCATCGACATAAATAGAGAAGTCGACAAAATCGGAAACAAAGACGTGATGGGGATCGTGTGGATAATCCATCCCACTCTGTAATACGTTAAGCCCTTCAAGAATCAGAATATCGGGTTGCTGAATGACCTTATCACCGTCCGGGATCACATCGTAAATCAGGTGCGAATAGACCGGAGCGGTAACCTGACTGGCACCCGATTTCAGGTCGGAAACAAACTTCACCAGCCGATGCATATCATAAGACTGCGGGAAGCCTTTCTTCTTCATCAGACCCCGCTCTTTCAGCACCGCATTGGGATGAAGAAAACCATCTGTCGTGATCAGCTCAACTTTACGGTGCTCGGGCCAGCGGCTCAGCAGTGCCTGCAATACACGCGCGGTGGTGCTTTTCCCCACGGCAACGCTGCCAGCAATACTAATGATATAAGGTATCTTTTGCCCGTTGGTGCCGAGAAACTGTTCCAGAACGGCCTGACGACGAACATTCGAGCTGATATAAAAGTTGAGCAGACGCGAAAGCGGCAGATAAATCTCTGCGACCTCTTCCAGCGAGAGGTCTTCGTTGATCCCCTCCAGCTGGGCGATCTCCTCTTCTGACAGCGTCATCGGGACAGAATCGCGCAATGCAGCCCACTGATCACGAGTGAACTGCAGATAAGGCGTCGTCAAAGGTGTCGTTTTATCCATAAGCATGCATCTGACCGCAAATTCGTAACTTTCAGGAGAATGTTGCCCGGATAGGTTAGACAACATGAGAAATTTGAATCGCGGATCACAGGTTTACCATTGAGAACAATGGGCTGGAGGGTATCACCAGTATAGCTTTCAACAGAAGTAAAAAGATAAATGAGCATTCGCTTTCGTCGGCATGCCCACAAAATGCTGCAATCCTGTTAACGTCTTAACCCGCTGTACCCGATGACTTTACGCTATGCGCTCTATTCCTGATGAGTATAGCGTGCGAAGGCTGACCTGCCCGTCATCGGCTTTTAAAGCCACTGCTGTGGGCTTAGCCGTTCAAAGAGAGGGCATGACTTACCTCTATCTTCTAACCGAACACAATGCAGCCTGTAAACGTACAGCTCACTGAGTAGTGACATCGGAAACAGGTCCCGATCAGCCTCACGGAATTTGTTTTTGCCGTAACGAAGAGGGGCTGATGAACAGAGAGGTGATAAAAGCATCACTTAGCGCCGTCACCGCGAAATAAATTTGCTGCTGAGATGAGCAGACCAGCATAACAGCCCAATCAATTCGTCTGTCAGTCTGCCGCACAGGCCGTCTGACACCCGACAAAATATCCCCGGATTGCACAATAATTCTGCATAAAAGCGCCAAATTGCGATGATTTGCACAAATAGTAAGCGATAGCGCAATTTAAGCGATTTTTTTGTTGCATCCTGAAGCCGACCTTCCTAGAATGCGCGTCACTTGATGCCGGCTTAGCTCAGTTGGTAGAGCAACTGACTTGTAATCAGTAGGTCACCAGTTCGATTCCGGTAGCCGGCACCATCAAGTAGGTGGGATTCCCGAGCGGCCAAAGGGAGCAGACTGTAAATCTGCCGTCACAGACTTCGAAGGTTCGAATCCTTCTCCCACCACCATCTCAGCCTTGTGGTTGAGACCAGATAAACAACCTGTTTATCTGTCAGGTGAGTCACATCTCACCCTGAATTCAGGCTGGGCATTAGCGCAGTCAAAGTCGGTCAGCTTCGCTGACAGGCTGTGAATAATAGGGGAACATCCTCTGTTACTCACAAGCTACAGAAAGAACAGGTAGCCGAGTTCCAGGATGCGGGCATCGTATAATGGCTATTACCTCAGCCTTCCAAGCTGATGATGCGGGTTCGATTCCCGCTGCCCGCTCCAGATGTGCTGATATGGCTCAGTTGGTAGAGCGCACCCTTGGTAAGGGTGAGGTCCCCAGTTCGACTCTGGGTATCAGCACCACTTCCTTTATCTCCCTCCTGATTTTCTCTCTGTAACTTCCTTGCAGTCAGGCATTGCCTGGTTAATGTGATGATATCTTTGATATATCCGTGTCTTAGAGGGACAAGCGATGGCTAAAGAGCAATTTCAACGTAACAAACTGCACGTAAACGTGGGCACCATCGGTCACGTTGACCACGGTAAAACCACCCTGACTGCAGCTATCACCACCGTACTGGCTAAAACTAATGGCGGCCAGGCGCGTGCATTCGATCAAATCGACAGCACGCCTGAAGAAAAAGCGCGTGGTATCACCATCAACACCGCACACGTTGAGTATGAGACGGCTTCTCGTCACTATGCTCACGTTGACTGCCCAGGCCACGCCGACTATGTGAAAAACATGATCACCGGTGCTGCGCAGATGGACGGCGCGATCCTGGTTGTTGCTGCGACTGATGGCCCGATGCCACAGACCCGTGAGCACATCCTGCTGGGTCGTCAGGTTGGCGTTCCTTACATCATCGTGTTCCTGAACAAGTGCGACATGGTTGATGATGAAGAGCTGCTGGAGCTGGTTGAGATGGAAGTCCGTGACCTGCTGTCACAGTACGATTTCCCAGGCGACGACACTCCAATCGTTCGTGGTTCTGCGCTGAAAGCGCTGGAAGGCGAAGCGGAGTGGGAAGCGAAAATCATCGAGCTGGCTGAACACCTGGATAACTACATCCCGGATCCAGTCCGTGCGATCGATATGCCGTTCCTGCTGCCAATCGAAGACGTATTCTCAATCTCTGGCCGTGGTACTGTTGTTACCGGTCGTGTTGAGCGCGGCATCGTTAAAGTCGGCGACGAAGTTGAAATCGTGGGTATCAAAGATACTGCGAAATCAACCTGTACCGGTGTTGAGATGTTCCGTAAGCTGCTGGACCAGGGTCAGGCAGGCGAAAACTGTGGTGTTCTGCTGCGCGGTATCAAGCGTGAAGACATCCAGCGTGGCCAGGTTCTGGCTAAGCCAGGTACTATCAAGCCACACACCCAGTTCGAGTCAGAAGTTTACGTTCTGTCTAAAGACGAAGGTGGCCGCCATACTCCGTTCTTCAAAGGTTACCGTCCACAGTTCTACTTCCGTACCACTGACGTAACGGGCTCAGTAGAGCTGCCAGAAGGCGTGGAAATGGTAATGCCAGGCGACAACATCAAAATGGTTGTTACCCTGATCCACCCAATCGCTATGGACGAAGGTCTGCGCTTCGCAATCCGTGAAGGTGGCCGTACCGTTGGTGCGGGTGTTGTTGCTAAAGTTATCGCTTAATTATCGATAACGTTTGACGCAATGCACACGAAAAGGGCATCATTTGATGCCCTTTTTGCACGCTGCTTCATAGAACCTGGCTCATCAGTGATTTTCGATCATAATCATTGCTGAGACAGGCTCTGTTATGCGGCGTAGGAGACCGAGTTACGCCCCAAAAGCTCATTCGGTTTGGATGCCTCGCACTGCGGGGCAGAATAGTTTCTGAATTATTGTGGCAGGTTGGTTTATGAGTGCGAATACCGAAGCTCAAGGGAGCGGGCGCGGCCTGGAAGCGGTAAAGTGGGTAGTAGTCGTGTTACTGCTACTTGCAGCGATTGTAGGTAACTACCTCTATCGTGATGTGACACTGCCTCTGCGCGCATTAGCTGTAGTTGTGCTGATTGCAGCGGCCGGCGGCATTGCGCTTTTAACGACCAAAGGCAAAGCAACCGTGGCTTTTGCTCGTGAAGCAAGAACCGAAATGCGTAAGGTTATCTGGCCAACCCGCCAGGAGACGCTGCACACCACGTTAATCGTTGCCGCGGTTACCGCCGTGATGTCACTGATTTTGTGGGGGCTGGATGGTATTCTGGTCCGTCTGGTATCGTTTATCACTGGCCTGAGGTTCTGAGATGTCTGAAGCTCCAAAGAAACGCTGGTACGTCGTACAGGCGTTTTCCGGTTTTGAAGGCCGCGTAGCACAGTCGCTGCGCGAGCATATCAAATTGCACAACATGGAAGAGCTGTTTGGCGACGTCATGGTTCCGACTGAAGAAGTCGTTGAAATTCGCGGTGGCCAGCGTCGTAAGAGCGAGCGCAAGTTTTTCCCGGGTTACGTTCTGGTCCAGATGGTCATGAATGACGCCAGCTGGCACCTGGTTCGCAGCGTTCCGCGCGTGATGGGTTTCATTGGCGGCACCTCTGACCGTCCGGCACCTATCAGCGACAAAGAAGTCGATGCGATCATGAACCGTCTGCAGCAGGTCGGCGATAAGCCGCGTCCGAAAACGCTGTTCGAGCCAGGTGAAATGGTTCGCGTTAACGACGGTCCGTTTGCTGACTTTAACGGCGTAGTTGAAGATGTGGATTACGAGAAGAGCCGTCTGACGGTGTCCGTCTCCATCTTTGGTCGTGCAACACCGGTTGAACTCGACTTCGGTCAGGTGGAGAAAGGTTAACCTCTTTCCGCTCACAATTTAGCTGTTGCAGCAGGCGCGAAATTTAACTACAATTTCGCGCCTTTTGTTTTTATGCGCTGACAACAGCGTGTGAATCGTTATCACGGGGAGCCTTTTCAGGCGCTATAACCCATTTGAGGAAATATCATGGCTAAGAAAGTCCAGGCCTACGTCAAGCTGCAGGTTGCAGCTGGTATGGCGAACCCAAGTCCACCGGTTGGTCCAGCACTGGGTCAGCAGGGTGTTAACATCATGGAATTCTGCAAAGCGTTCAACGCTAAGACCGAATCTTTAGAGAAAGGTCTGCCGACTCCTGTTGTTATTACTGTATACAGCGACCGTTCTTTTACCTTCATTACCAAAACGCCTCCGGCTGCCGTACTGCTGAAAAAAGCAGCAGGCATCAAGTCTGGTTCTGGTAAGCCGAACAAAGATAAAGTCGGTAAAGTGACTCGTGCTCAGGTACGTGAAATCGCAGAAACTAAAGCTGCGGACATGACTGGTTCTGACGTTGAAGCGATGACTCGCTCCATCGAAGGTACTGCTCGTTCCATGGGCCTGGTAGTAGAGGACTAAGAAATGGCTAAGCTGACCAAGCGCATGACCGTAATTCGCGACAAAGTTGACGCGACCAAGCAGTACGACATTGCTGAAGCGATCGCTCTGCTGAAAGAACTGGCGACTGCCAAGTTCGTTGAAAGCGTTGACGTTGCTGTAAACCTCGGCATCGACGCGCGTAAATCTGATCAGAACGTGCGCGGCGCGACCGTTCTGCCACACGGTACTGGTCGTTCAGTACGTGTTGCTGTCTTCGCCCAGGGCGCTAACGCTGAAGCTGCTAAAGCAGCCGGCGCTGAGCTGGTAGGTATGGAAGACCTGGCCGATCAGATCAAGAAAGGCGAAATGAACTTTGACGTTGTTATTGCTTCTCCGGATGCAATGCGCGTTGTTGGCCAACTGGGCCAGGTTCTGGGTCCACGTGGCCTGATGCCAAACCCGAAAGTCGGTACTGTAACCCCTAACGTTGCTGAAGCGGTTAAGAACGCTAAAGCAGGTCAGGTTCGTTATCGTAACGACAAAAACGGCATCATCCACACTACCATCGGTAAAGTGGACTTCGACGCTGACAAACTGAAAGAAAACCTGGAGTCCCTGCTGGTTGCGCTGAAAAAAGCGAAACCTTCACAGGCGAAAGGCGTGTACATCAAGAAAGTTAGCCTTTCAACCACCATGGGCGCCGGCGTTGCCGTTGACCAGGCGGGTCTGAACGCAACAGCAAACTAATTGCTGCTTGAAACGGGCGAAAAATTCACCTAGAATCTTACGCCCGTTGTTCTGTTAATAACAGAACCGATACCAGAGAGTCAGAACCGGTCGCTGCGTTTATCGCCTTCCCGCTTTGAACCCTGCTGCATCAAACAGAATTTAGGTTGGAGCCAGGCCTTATCCTGGCCTCCGTCCAAGACCGCAGGAGCGGCTTATCTTCGGATATTTCGCTTAATTCCCTGCGTAGACGGTGACAGAACCAAAAGAATTTTTTCTTAGCTGGATTCTGCTCACCGTGTTCGAGCGCTTATTTCCCTTCGGGTGAGTAAGTGAAGTGAGTTCCGGGGAAATCCTTCCCCGGTCAAATCCAGGAGCAAAAGCTAATGGCATTAAATCTTCAAGACAAACAAGCGATTGTTGCTGAAGTCAGCGAAGTAGCCAAAGGCGCGCTTTCAGCGGTTGTTGCGGATTCCCGTGGCGTTACCGTTGATAAAATGACCGAACTGCGTAAAGCAGGTCGTGAAGCTGGCGTTTACATGCGTGTTGTTCGTAACACCCTGCTGCGCCGCGTCGTTGAAGGTACTCAGTTCGAGTGCCTGAAAGACACGTTTGTTGGTCCGACCCTGATTGCATATTCTATGGAACACCCGGGCGCTGCTGCTCGTCTGTTCAAAGATTTCGCGAAAGCGAATGCAAAATTTGAGGTCAAAGCTGCAGCCTTTGAAGGTGAGCTGATCACGGCGGCTAATATTGACCGTCTGGCAACTCTGCCGACCTACGAAGAAGCACTGGCACGTCTGATGTCGACCATGAAAGAAGCCGCTGCTGGCAAACTGGTCCGCACTCTGGCTGCTGTACGCGATGCAAAAGAAGCGGCTTAAGGCCAGATTCTTTTTCTTCGTACTTGCTAACGTATAAACTTTTTCTGATTCTTAGGAACAATTGTCATGTCTATCACTAAAGACCAAATTCTGGAAGCTGTTGCAGCTATGTCCGTAATGGAAGTAGTTGAGCTGGTTTCTGCTATGGAAGAAAAATTCGGCGTTTCTGCTGCTGCTGCTGTAGCTGTTGCTGCTGGCCCGGCTGAAGCTGTTGAAGAAAAAACTGAATTCGACGTTATCCTGAAAGCTGTTGGCGCGAACAAAGTAGCAGTAATCAAAGCCGTACGTACTGCAACTGGTCTGGGCCTGAAAGAAGCCAAAGATCTGGTTGAAGCAACTGGCGTAATCAAAGAAGGCATCAGCAAAGATGACGCAGCTGCACTTGAAGCTGCTCTTAAAGAAGCTGGCGCTGAAGTTGAAGTTAAGTAAGACAACCTTCGGGTTGCAGTCTGAGTAGTTTCAGGCTGATGGCTGGTGACTTTTTGGTCACCAGCCTTTTTGCGCTACAGGGCCTCAATGGGGTTTCACACTGTTTGTCCATTGTTGCTCTTCTCAATATCTTTCTCTATCGACGACTTAATATACCGCTTTCCTGTGCGGGTTCCCTGCCCTCGCAAAAGCGATGAAATGATTTAAGCGTGATAGAAAGAGGTATTGCACTGCTGCTGCGCAGCCAGTGAAACAAACAAAATCGTGTTGCATGAACTGTCCTGTCAGGACGGACAGCGTGGGTCGACTTGTCAGCTAGCTGAGGAACCCTATGGTTTACTCCTATACCGAGAAAAAACGTATTCGTAAGGATTTTGGTAAACGTCCGCAAGTTCTGGACATACCTTATCTCCTTTCCATCCAGCTTGATTCGTTCCAGAAGTTTATCGAGCAAGATCCAGAAGGTCAGTACGGACTGGAAGCTGCATTCCGTTCCGTCTTCCCTATCGCCAGCTACAGCGGCAACTCTGAGTTGCAGTATGTGAGCTATCGCTTAGGTGAGCCTGTCTTTGACGTGAAAGAGTGTCAGATCCGTGGCGTGACCTATTCGGCACCGCTGCGCGTGAAACTGCGTCTGGTGATCTATGAGCGCGAAGCGCCAGAAGGCACCGTAAAAGACATTAAAGAACAAGAAGTCTACATGGGCGAGATTCCGCTCATGACCGACAACGGTACCTTTGTTATCAATGGTACCGAGCGCGTTATCGTTTCTCAGCTGCACCGTAGTCCTGGCGTGTTCTTTGACAGCGATAAGGGTAAAACCCACTCATCGGGTAAAGTGCTGTATAACGCACGTATCATCCCTTACCGTGGTTCATGGCTCGACTTTGAGTTTGACCCGAAAGATAACCTGTTCGTCCGTATTGACCGTCGTCGTAAGCTGCCGGCCAGTATCATCCTGCGCGCACTGCATTACACCACCACTGAAATCCTCGATATCTTCTTCGAGAAAGTGGTTTTTGAAATCCGTGACAACAAGCTGCAGATGGAACTGGTGCCTGAGCGCCTGCGCGGTGAAACCGCTACCTTCGATATCGAAGCTAACGGCACCGTCTACGTCGAAAAAGCACGCCGTATTACTGCGCGCCATATCCGTCAGCTGGAAAAAGATGGCATTCAGCACATCGAAGTCCCGGTTGAATATATCGCGGGCAAAGTGGTCTCTAAAGATTATATCGATGAGAGCACCGGTGAGCTGATCATTGCGGCAAACATGGAGCTGTCGCTGGATCTGCTGGCTAAGCTGAGCCAGGCGGGTCACAAGCGCATCGAAACGCTGTTCACTAACGATCTGGACCACGGTCCTTATATCTCCGAGACCCTGCGTGTCGACCCAACCAGCGATCGCCTGAGCGCACTGGTTGAGATCTACCGCATGATGCGTCCTGGTGAGCCGCCAACGCGTGAAGCTGCAGAGAACCTGTTTGAGAACCTGTTCTTCTCTGAAGATCGTTACGATCTCTCTGCGGTCGGCCGCATGAAGTTTAACCGTTCATTGCTGCGTGATGAAATCGAAGGTTCAGGCATCCTGAGCAAAGAAGACATCATCGAAGTGATGAAGAAGCTGATCGACATCCGTAACGGTAAAGGCGAAGTGGACGATATCGACCACCTCGGTAACCGTCGTATTCGTTCAGTCGGTGAGATGGCTGAGAACCAGTTCCGTGTGGGTCTGGTGCGTGTTGAGCGTGCGGTTAAAGAGCGTCTGTCACTGGGCGACCTCGATACCCTGATGCCACAGGACATGATCAACGCCAAGCCGATTTCGGCGGCGGTGAAAGAGTTCTTTGGTTCAAGCCAGCTCTCTCAGTTTATGGATCAGAACAACCCGCTGTCAGAGATTACGCACAAACGTCGTATCTCTGCACTTGGCCCAGGTGGTCTGACTCGTGAGCGTGCCGGCTTCGAAGTGCGTGACGTACACCCAACGCACTACGGTCGTGTCTGCCCAATCGAAACCCCTGAAGGTCCGAACATCGGCCTGATCAACTCCTTGTCTGTCTATGCACAGACCAACGAGTACGGTTTCCTTGAAACACCTTATCGTCGTGTTATCGATGGTTTAGTGTCTGACGAGATTCACTACCTCTCCGCTATCGAAGAGGGTAACTACGTTATCGCTCAGGCGAACGCCTCGCTTGATGAGAACGGCGCGTTCGTTGATGACCTGGTCACCTGCCGTAGCAAAGGCGAGTCGAGCCTGTTCAGCCGCGATCAGGTTGACTACATGGACGTTTCCACCCAACAGGTGGTTTCTGTCGGTGCATCACTGATCCCGTTCCTGGAACACGATGACGCCAACCGCGCCCTGATGGGTGCGAACATGCAACGTCAGGCCGTTCCGACTCTGCGTGCTGATAAGCCGCTGGTTGGTACCGGTATGGAACGTGCTGTTGCGGTTGACTCCGGTGTAACCGCCGTAGCGAAACGTGGCGGTACCGTACAGTACGTTGATGCATCCCGTATCGTTATCAAAGTTAACGAAGACGAAATGCACGCTGGCGAAGCCGGTATCGACATCTACAACCTGACCAAATATACCCGTTCTAACCAGAACACCTGCATCAACCAGATGCCATGTGTTTCTCTGGGTGAGCCGGTTGAGCGCGGCGACGTGCTGGCAGATGGCCCGTCCACCGACCTCGGTGAACTGGCGCTGGGCCAGAACATGCGTGTCGCGTTCATGCCGTGGAACGGCTACAACTTCGAAGACTCCATTTTGGTCTCCGAGCGTGTGGTTCAGGAAGATCGCTTCACCACTATTCACATCCAGGAACTCGCCTGTGTGTCGCGTGACACCAAGCTGGGGCCAGAAGAGATCACTGCCGATATCCCGAACGTGGGTGAAGCAGCGCTGTCTAAACTGGATGAATCCGGCATCGTCTATATCGGTGCTGAAGTGACCGGTGGTGACATTCTGGTGGGCAAGGTAACGCCGAAAGGTGAAACCCAGCTGACGCCGGAAGAAAAACTGCTGCGCGCTATCTTCGGTGAAAAAGCCTCTGACGTGAAAGATTCGTCACTGCGCGTACCGAACGGCGTGTCAGGCACCGTGATCGACGTTCAGGTCTTTACCCGCGATGGCGTGGAAAAAGACAAACGTGCACTTGAAATCGAAGAGATGCAGCTGAAGCAGGCCAAGAAAGACCTGTCTGAAGAACTGCAGATTCTGGAAGCGGGCCTGTTCAGCCGTATCCAGAGCGTGCTGATTTCCGGTGGCGTTGAAGCAGACAAACTGGACAAGCTGCCGCGTGAGCGCTGGCTGGAACTGGGTCTGACTGACGAAGCTAAGCAAAACCAGCTGGAGCAGCTGGCAGAGCAGTACGACGAACTGAAACACGAGTTTGAGAAGAAGCTCGAAGGTAAGCGTCGTAAGATCACCCAGGGCGATGATCTGGCACCAGGCGTGCTGAAAATCGTTAAGGTTTATCTGGCCGTTAAGCGTCAGATTCAACCGGGTGACAAAATGGCAGGTCGTCACGGTAACAAAGGTGTTATCTCCAAGATCAACCCGATCGAAGATATGCCTTACGATGAACACGGCACGCCGGTTGACATCGTACTGAACCCGCTGGGCGTACCGTCACGTATGAACATCGGTCAGATCCTT
Source organism: Pantoea sp. USHLN298 (assembly GCF_037149395.1). Classification (NCBI taxonomy): domain Bacteria; kingdom Pseudomonadati; phylum Pseudomonadota; class Gammaproteobacteria; order Enterobacterales; family Erwiniaceae; genus Pantoea; species Pantoea sp. USHLN298. The sequence continues at coordinate 18,408 of NZ_JBBCRO010000011.1, read as the reverse complement.
GAAACCCACCTGGGTATGGCAGCGAAAGGCATCGGCGAGAAGATCAACGCCATGCTGAAGAAGCAGGAAGAGGTCGCGAAACTGCGCGAATTCATCCAGCGCGCTTACGACCTGGGCACCGACGTACGTCAGAAAGTTGATCTGAATACGTTCACCGACGACGAAGTTCTGCGTCTGGCTGAGAACCTGAAAAAAGGTATGCCAATCGCCACTCCGGTGTTTGACGGCGCGAAAGAGAGCGAAATCAAAGAGCTGTTACAGCTCGGCGGTCTGCCTTCTTCTGGTCAGATTACCCTGTTTGACGGCCGTACCGGTGAGCAGTTCGAACGTCAGGTAACCGTTGGCTATATGTACATGCTGAAACTCAACCACCTGGTTGATGACAAGATGCATGCGCGTTCAACCGGTTCCTACAGCCTGGTTACTCAGCAGCCGCTGGGTGGTAAGGCACAGTTCGGTGGTCAGCGCTTCGGTGAGATGGAAGTGTGGGCGCTGGAAGCATACGGCGCCGCGTATACCCTGCAGGAAATGCTTACCGTTAAGTCTGATGACGTCAACGGCCGTACCAAGATGTATAAAAACATCGTTGACGGCAACCATCAGATGGAACCGGGCATGCCAGAATCGTTCAACGTACTGTTGAAAGAGATTCGCTCGCTGGGTATCAACATCGAGCTGGAAGACGAGTAACCCCGATTCAGGCGGCGGGTCACTGCCGCCTGAAAGCGCAGGGTTAAGCGCTCGCAATTGTACTGGTTATGGGGCGTTCAATTTCGGTTGGACGCCCCCTGAGTCTCACTCCGACGGGAGCTAATCCGTGAAAGACTTACTTAAGTTTCTGAAAGCGCAAACTAAAACCGAAGAGTTTGATGCGATCAAAATTGCGCTGGCTTCGCCAGACATGATCCGTTCCTGGTCTTTCGGTGAAGTGAAAAAGCCGGAAACCATTAACTACCGTACTTTCAAGCCAGAGCGCGATGGTCTGTTCTGTGCCCGTATCTTCGGGCCGGTAAAAGACTACGAGTGCCTGTGCGGAAAGTATAAGCGCCTGAAACACCGTGGTGTGATTTGTGAGAAGTGCGGCGTTGAAGTGACCCAGACTAAAGTACGCCGTGAGCGTATGGGCCACATCGAACTGGCGTCGCCGACTGCGCACATCTGGTTCCTGAAATCACTGCCATCGCGTATCGGCTTACTGCTGGATATGCCGCTGCGTGACATCGAGCGCGTGCTCTACTTTGAATCTTACGTGGTTGTCGAAGGTGGCATGACCAACCTCGAGAAGCGCCAGATTCTGACTGAAGAGCAGTACCTTGACGCACTGGAAGAGTTCGGTGACGAGTTCGACGCCAAAATGGGCGCCGAAGCGATCCAGGCCCTGTTGAAAAACATGGATCTGGAGCAGGAGTGCGAGCAGCTGCGTGAAGAGCTGAACGAAACCAACTCTGAAACCAAGCGTAAAAAGCTGACCAAGCGTATCAAGCTGCTGGAAGCGTTCGTGCAGTCTGGCAACAAGCCAGAGTGGATGATCCTGACCGTGCTGCCTGTACTGCCGCCGGATCTGCGTCCGCTGGTACCGCTGGACGGTGGCCGTTTTGCTACGTCGGATCTGAACGATCTTTATCGTCGTGTGATCAACCGTAACAACCGTCTGAAGCGCCTGCTGGATCTGGCTGCGCCAGATATCATCGTACGTAACGAAAAACGTATGCTGCAGGAAGCGGTCGATGCTCTGCTGGATAACGGTCGTCGCGGTCGTGCGATCACCGGTTCCAACAAGCGTCCGCTGAAATCGCTGGCTGACATGATCAAAGGTAAGCAGGGTCGTTTCCGTCAGAACCTGCTGGGTAAACGTGTCGACTATTCTGGTCGTTCGGTTATCACCGTGGGTCCATACCTGCGCCTGCATCAGTGCGGTCTGCCAAAGAAAATGGCACTCGAACTGTTCAAACCGTTCATTTACGGCAAGCTGGAACTGCGTGGCCTCGCCACCACCATCAAAGCCGCGAAGAAAATGGTTGAGCGCGAAGAAGCGGTTGTCTGGGATATCCTCGACGAAGTGATCCGTGAGCACCCGGTTCTGCTGAACCGTGCGCCTACGCTGCACCGTCTGGGTATTCAGGCGTTTGAACCGGTTCTGATCGAAGGTAAAGCGATCCAGCTGCACCCGCTGGTTTGTGCGGCTTATAACGCCGACTTCGATGGTGACCAGATGGCTGTTCACGTACCGCTGACGCTGGAAGCCCAGCTGGAAGCACGTGCGCTGATGATGTCGACCAACAACATTCTGTCTCCAGCGAACGGTGAGCCAATCATCGTTCCTTCACAGGACGTTGTTCTGGGTCTGTACTACATGACCCGCGACAAAGTGAACGCCCGCGGCGAAGGCATGGTGCTGACCGGCCCGAAAGAAGCTGAGCGTGTTTATCGCGCTGGCCTGGCTGAGCTGCATGCCCGCGTTAAAGTTCGTATCACTGAATACAGCAAAAACGAGCAGGACGAATTCGTTCCGAAAACCAGCATTATCGACACCACCATTGGTCGTGCGATTCTGTGGATGATCGTACCGCAAGGTCTGCCGTACTCCATCGTCAACCAGGCGCTGGGTAAAAAAGCGATCTCCAAAATGCTGAACACCTGTTACCGCATTTTGGGCCTGAAGCCGACCGTTATCTTTGCTGACCAGACCATGTACACCGGTTTTGCTTACGCTGCCCGTTCAGGCGCGTCAGTCGGCATCGACGACATGGTTATCCCGGCCAAGAAAGTGGAAATCATCTCTGAAGCGGAAGCCGAAGTGGCTGAGATTCAGGAACAGTTCCAGTCAGGTCTGGTTACCGCCGGCGAACGTTACAACAAAGTCATCGATATCTGGGCTGCGGCAAACGAACGTGTTGCTAAAGCGATGATGGAAAACCTCTCAACCGAAACCGTGATCAACCGTCATGGCGAAGAAGAGAAACAGGTTTCCTTCAACAGCATCTTTATGATGGCTGACTCCGGTGCGCGTGGTTCTGCTGCACAGATTCGTCAGCTGGCCGGTATGCGTGGTCTGATGGCGAAGCCAGATGGCTCCATCATCGAAACACCTATCACGGCAAACTTCCGTGAAGGGTTGAACGTACTTCAGTACTTCATCTCAACCCACGGTGCGCGTAAAGGTCTGGCGGATACCGCACTGAAAACTGCGAACTCCGGTTATCTGACGCGTCGTCTGGTTGACGTTGCTCAGGATCTGGTCGTTACCGAAGACGATTGTGGTACGCACGAAGGCATCATGATGACTCCGGTCATCGAAGGTGGCGACGTTAAAGAGCCACTGCGTGAACGTGTACTGGGTCGTGTAACTGCTGAAGACGTACTGAAGCCTGGCACCGCTGACATTCTGGTTCCACGTAACACCCTGCTCGATGAGCACTGGTGTGACGTGCTGGAACTGAACTCAGTCGACAGCCTGAAAGTCCGTTCGGTAGTAGGTTGTGAAACCGACTTTGGTGTTTGTGCACACTGCTACGGTCGCGACCTGGCACGTGGTCACATCATCAACAAAGGTGAAGCGATCGGTGTTATCGCGGCACAGTCCATCGGTGAGCCAGGTACACAGCTGACGATGCGTACGTTCCACATCGGTGGTGCGGCATCTCGTGCGGCTGCTGAATCCAGCATTCAGGTGAAGAACAAAGGTACCATCAAGCTGACCAATGCCAAGTCGGTAACCAACTCGGCTGGCAAGCTGGTGATCACCTCGCGTAACGTTGAACTGAAAATGATCGACGAATTTGGTCGTACCAAAGAGAGCTATAAAGTTCCTTACGGTGCCACCATGGCGAAAGGTGATGGTGAGCAGGTTGCAGCGGGCGAAACCGTCGCAAACTGGGATCCGCACACCATGCCGGTTATCACCGAAGTGGGCGGTTTCATTCGCTTCACCGACATGATTGATGGCCAGACGATCACCCGTCAGACAGATGACTTAACCGGTCTCTCCTCGCTGGTGGTTCTGGACAGCGCCGAGCGTACTGCGGGCGGTAAAGATCTGCGTCCTGCACTGAAAATTGTTGATGCCAACGGCAACGACGTTCTGATCCCGGGCACCGATATGCCGGCTCAGTACTTCCTGCCAGGTAAAGCGATTGTTCAGCTGGAAGATGGCGTTAAGATCAGCGCGGGTGACACCCTGTCGCGTGTTCCGCAGGAATCTGGCGGTACCAAAGATATTACCGGTGGTCTGCCACGCGTTGCCGACCTGTTCGAAGCGCGTCGTCCGAAAGAGCCAGCAATTCTGGCCGAGATCAGCGGTATTATCTCGTTCGGTAAAGAGACCAAAGGTAAGCGTCGTCTGGTGATTACACCGCTGGATGGTAGCGAGCCGTACGAAGAGATGATTCCGAAATGGCGTCAGCTGAACGTGTTCGAAGGTGAACGTGTTGAGCGCGGTGACGTGGTTTCCGATGGCCCGGAATCTCCACATGACATCCTGCGCTTGCGCGGCGTGCATGCGGTGACCCGTTATATCACTAACGAAGTGCAGGAAGTTTACCGTCTGCAAGGCGTTAAGATTAACGATAAGCACATCGAAGTCATCGTTCGTCAGATGCTGCGTAAAGCAACCATCATGAGCGCAGGAAGTGCAGACTTCCTCGAAGGTGAGCAGGCTGAATTCTCTCGCATCAAGATTGCTAACCGCGATCTGGAAGCGAACGGAAAAGTTGGCGCTACCTTCATGCGTGACCTGCTGGGTATCACCAAAGCGTCACTGGCTACCGAATCGTTCATCTCTGCCGCATCGTTCCAGGAGACCACTCGTGTCCTGACCGAAGCTGCAGTAGCAGGCAAGCGCGACGAACTGCGCGGCCTGAAAGAGAACGTAATCGTGGGTCGTCTGATCCCGGCCGGTACCGGTTACGCTTACCATCAGGATCGTATGCGCCGCAAAGCGGCAGGCGAAGTGCCGGTTGCACCGCAGGTCACTGCGGATGAAGCCTCAGCCAGCCTGGCCGAGTTGCTGAACGCCGGTCTTGGCGGTAACAACGACGAGTAATTGTCGCTGGTGAAATAAAAAACCCTGCCTCGGCAGGGTTTTTTTTTGGCTTCAGTACAGCTATTTCCAGTCATCGCGACCGAGGCCGATATCTTTCAGCTGCCCGTCGCTGAGCTTCGACAGAATGAGGCGGGTTTCACGCCGGCACTGCCAGCGTTTAAAGCTGCGCCACAGATAACGCACCAGCGTATAAGGGGTGCCTGTAAACGGTTTTCCCGCGCGATTTTCATCATATCCCATTGTCCGGTCCTCATTGAATTGCCTGAGACCATTTTGTTGGGAATGCGCTGTATGATACAGATGCAAAATTCACCTTTATTTAACATACAGATTGCTGGGAAAGCGATCTGAATGGTAATAATAGTGGCTAACTGTACTGGTTAAGACTTTGCTAAACGAAGAGAGAGGATACGATGACCCGCTATGAACATCTGGCAACGCTGCTGGCACAGCGTATTGAACAGGGCCTGTACCGCAGCGGTGAGCGTCTCCCTTCGGTACGCAGCCTTAGCGCCGAGCATGGCGTCAGTATCAGCACGGTCCAGCAGGCGTATCACCTGCTGGAAGAGAAGCAGATGATCACGCCCCAGTCGCGTTCAGGTTATTTCGTCGCGTCGCGGAAAGCGACACCGCCGATACCGGCACTGACTCGGCCTGCGCAGCGTCCGGTTGAAGTGACCCAATGGGATGCGGTACTGGAGTTGATCAACAGTCGTCTGGACAACGATGTGCTTCAGCTGGGCAGTGGCATGCCGGATCTGACCCAGCCGACGATTAAACCGCTGTGGAAGGCATTCAGCCGCCAGGCCCAGAAGCAGGAAATGGCGTTGCTCAACTATGACAACCTGTATGGCGTGCTGGAACTGCGGCAACAGGTGGCACGTCTGGCGATCGACAGCGGCTGTCAGCTCACTGCGGATGACATCGTGATTACCACCGGCTGTCATGAAGCATTATCGGTGGCGGTACGCGCGGTCTGCGAGCCCGGCGATATCATTGCGGTGGAGTCACCCTCTTTTCACGGCATCATGCAGACGCTGCGCGGCTTTGGCATCCGCGCCATTGAGATCCCCACCGATGCGGTCACCGGCATCAGTCTGGAAGCGCTGGAACTGGCCTTTGATCAGTGGCCCATTAAAGCAGTGGTCGTGGTGCCGAACTGTAATAACCCGCTGGGTTTCATCATGCCGGAACCTCGCAAACGCGCGCTGCTGACGCTGGCACAACGTTTTGACGCCGCAGTAATTGAAGATGACGTCTATGGTGAACTTGCCTGGGAATATCCGCGTCCGCCGACCATTAAAGCGCTGGATCTGGATGGCCGGGTTCTGCTCTGCAGCTCCTTTTCTAAAACCCTGGCGCCCGGTTTACGGGTTGGCTGGGTAGCACCGGGCCGCTACCGGGACCGCGTTCTGCATATGAAGTACATCGTTACCGGTTCTACCGCCACGCAGCCGCAACATGCGGTGTCCGAGTTTATTCGTCAGGGCCATTATCAACCTCATCTGCGGCGGATGCGGCAAATCTACCATCGCAATTATGAAATTTTCAGTTGCTGGGTACGGCACTACTTCCCCTGCGGTATATGTGTTTCCCGACCTCAGGGCGGTTTTCTGATGTGGATTGAGTTGCCCGAACCCTTTGATGCGGTGCGGCTCAATCGCGAGTTGCATGAATCTAAAATCCAGATTGCCGTAGGCTCGCTGTTTTCTGCCTCGGGTAAATACCGTAACTGCCTGCGCTTAAATTATGGCTTGCCGATCAACGATCACACTGAACAGGCGCTGGCAAAAGTGGGAGCCGCCGTTGAGCGGGCGATGCGCGCCTGCCAGCATGATGATCTCCCCATTGCCTTAGCGTCCGATCTGCTGGTGGCTAAATAAGGAAGAAGCAGGGCCAGAAAGAGGGAGGGAACTGGCCCTGGTCAGATAACGATCACCTGACGACCGCTACCGTAAGCCGTAGGCCGATGCCGCGCCAGCAACTGAATGAATCACTGCGCGCGGCCTTCCTGCTTTTTCGCTGTTGTTACAGTACGTTGATTATTTTTGCGGCAGGTTACTCAGTCATACTCATGCAAACGGCTCCGGTTCGGCCAGTGCCAGCAGAATACGGGTCGCCTCACGCCAGTCATCTGCCTGAGTAATGGCGCTGACCACCGCAATACTGCCGACGCCCGTCGCCAGCACCGCTGGCGCGCGATCCACAGAGATACCGCCAATCGCCACGGTGGGAATGTCTGACAGCCGCGCCAGATGTCGCTGCAGTTCCGCCAGTCCCTGTGGTGCCGAGGGCATCTCTTTGGTCCGGGTCGGGAAAATGTGGCCCAGCGCGATATAAGAGGGCTGAATAGCCAGAGCACGATCCAGTTCGGCATCATCATGGGTAGAAATACCGAGCCGTAGTCCGGCCTGGTGGATCTGCGCCAGGTCTGCCACCTCCAGATCTTCCTGGCCCAGATGCACACCGTAGGCGTGATGTTTAATCGCCAGCCGCCAGTAGTCATTGATAAACAGGCGCGCATCGTAGCGTTTGCCCAGCGCAATCGCCTGGGCGACAGCGGCTTCGGCGGCCTCGTCCGGCTGGTCTTTGATGCGCAGTTGCAGAGTACGGACGCCCGCGTCCAGCAGGCGTTCGATCCAGTCAACGCTATCGACTACCGGATAAAGCCCAAGGCGCGGCGCGGTAGCAGGAAATGCAGTCATTGTTACTCCTCCTTCATGGCATCGGCGGGGTGGTAAAGCTCACCACCGCGGCGGCGAAATTGTTCAGACATCTGAGCCATACCCACCTCAATCGGCTCAGCGCTGGCTTGCTGGCGTGCGGCAAAATCCCGCACCTCCTGCGATATTTTCATTGAGCAGAACTTTGGGCCGCACATTGAACAGAAATGCGCCACCTTGCCTGACTCCTGCGGCAGGGTTTCATCATGCATGGCGCGCGCGGTATGGGGATCGAGCGCCAGATTAAACTGATCTTCCCAGCGAAATTCAAAGCGCGCTTTTGACATCGCGTTATCGCGGATCTGCGCACCCGGATGGCCTTTGGCGAGATCGGCGGCATGAGCGGCAATCTTGTAGGTGATCAATCCCTGCTTCACATCCTCTTTATTTGGCAGCCCAAGATGCTCTTTGGGGGTGACATAACAGAGCATGGCGCAGCCAAACCAGCCAATCATGGCGGCACCGATACCTGATGTAATGTGGTCATAGCCGGGCGCAATGTCAGTAGTGAGCGGCCCAAGCGTATAGAAGGGCGCTTCATGGCAATGGTCGAGCTGCTCCGTCATGTTTCGGCGGATCATATGCATCGGGACGTGGCCGGGGCCTTCAATCATCACCTGCACATCATACTCCCAGGCGATCTTTGTCAGCTCTCCCAGCGTACGCAGTTCGGCAAATTGCGCTTCGTCATTCGCATCCTGAATCGAGCCTGGGCGTAAACCATCTCCCAGCGACAGTGAGACATCGTAGGCGGCACAGATTTCACAGATTTCGCGGAAATGCTGATAGAGAAAGCTCTCCTGATGATGCGACAGACACCATTTCGCCATGATCGATCCGCCGCGCGAGACAATACCGGTCAGCCGTTTTGCCGTCATCGGCACATAGCGCAGCAGCACGCCAGCATGGATGGTGAAGTAATCAACCCCTTGTTCCGCCTGTTCAAGCAGCGTATCGCGGAACACCGCCCAGTTAAGCGCTTCGGCCACGCCGTTCACTTTTTCCAGCGCCTGATAAATCGGCACTGTGCCGATCGGCACCGGGCTGTTTCGCAAAATCCACTCGCGCGTTTCATGAATATTCCGGCCGGTAGAGAGATCCATTACCGTATCGGCGCCCCAGCGCGTTGACCAGACCAGCTTTTCGACCTCCTCCTCAATCGATGAGCTGACCGCTGAATTGCCGATGTTGGCATTTACCTTGACCAGAAAGTGACGGCCGATAATCATCGGTTCCGATTCAGGATGGTTAATGTTGGCGGGGATAATGGCCCGACCCGCGGCCACTTCCTGACGGACAAATTCGGGCGTGATGTTATCCGGCAGTTGCGCGCCAAAACTATGGCCGGGATGCTGTTGCAGCAAAATCTGGTCGCGGATTCGCTCACGGCCCATATTCTCTCGCAGGGCGATAAACTCCATTTCCGGCGTAACGATGCCCTGACGCGCATAATGCATCTGTGTGACGCAACGGCCGGTAAGGGCGCGGCGCGGCACAGGCAGCGCGTTAAAACGCAGATGATCGAGGCTTTCATCCGCCAGACGCTGCTGGGTATAGCCTGAACTGCGCTGCGGCAGTGGCTGGCTGTCATGACGTTCTTCGATCCAGCCGGCACGCAGTTTCGTCAGTCCGCGATGCAGATCGATCTGCGCGGCGGGATCGCCATAGGGGCCGGCGGTATCATAGACCGGCACCGCATCATTCGGCTCATAGCGCGGCTGATCCTGGCTGCCACCGATGTGGGTCGGGCTGAGCCTGATTTCGCGCATTGGCACACGAATATCCTCCCGGCTGCCGGTGATCCAGATACGTTCAGAACGGGGGAACGCGTTGCCGCCTTGCAGTGAATCGATAAATTCCTGGGCCTGGGCACGCTGTTCACGACGGGTCATTTTTGAGTCAGACATAGCAATCTTCCAGTTGAGTGGGAATGATGCTTGTCCGGAGTTCGGCAGGAGTAACAGCACGGGCAGCGCAAGACACTGGCGTACTGGCAATATTTACTCTTGTTCCCTTCGCAGGTTCTAACCTGATCAGGTTCCGCGGATCCCGAATTAACGGTCTCAGCCCAATTGGGCACTCCGACAAGAAGACGTTTTACGCTGCGCCGATAGGCACCGGCTTAAAACGATAACTTTTAAACAGAAAAAAGGTTCATCAGGCCTGAGCCGCCAGAACCCTTTCAGCATAAAAGGGCTGTAACAGAATCACAACCCCTTTACCGGTGATTAACGTTACGCCGGACGAGCCATCTGGCTGTCATTGGCTACCGGCGGGGGGGCCAGATGGTTGTCCCATGCCAGCTGGATCAGCTTGTCTTCCAGCGTGAAGCGCGCTTCCAGCACTTCACCAACTTCAGACAACGCCTGCTGGAACGTCATGCAGTTATCGTCATCGATCGCCTGCTGCAAATGGCCATCGTACAGTTGCATCAGGCGCTCGGTGTTGGCTTCCAGCGGCGGGTAAACCTGGGCCGCTGCGATCATCGGGCTGTCACCGCTCATCTCGCTGATGATGCGCTCATAAATACTAAAGTGACCGGCGGAGAGATAATCGACCAGGCCATGACAGAAGTTATCCAGCGCCTGCTCATCGAGGCGGGTCAGAGCTTCTTTTTTCGGTTTCAGGCCGACCAGATGGTAATAGGTCACTAACAGCTGGCGACGGGCTTCCAGCCACGAATCGACCAGTTCGTTACTGCCACCTACGCGTTCGGCCAGGACGTCTAACTGGTTAAGCATATCTAACTCCATGTGAGTTATAGTTGTTTATCTACACACTTAACATCAGGACTTCAGCGTGCGAGTTGACGCTAAGGATGACGAAATAAATGCAATGCGAAATCTCAAGCGTAGACGCTGGATGGTGGATTGTCAGCCACGAGCAGAAACTTTGGTTGCCACAAGGTGATTTACCCCACGGAAGCGCCGAAAATTTCGGTCTGACTGGCACGAAAGCCCGACTGATTGGCGAGTGGCAGGGGGAAAATGTCTGGCTGATTTGCGAGCCGCGTTCAGAAAGCATGTTCTCGGTGCGGCAACTGATCGATCTGGATGTCGGGCTGTTTCAGCTGGCAGGTCGCGGCGTGCAGCTGGCGGAGTTCTACCGTTCGCATCGCTGGTGCGGCTACTGCGGCCACGAAATGCACCACAGTAAACATGAATTTGCCTGCCTGTGCAGCCATTGTCGCGAGCGATATTATCCACAGATTGCGCCCTGCATCATCGTAGCGATCCGCCGTGGCGACCAGATCCTGCTGGCTAATCATGCCCGCCACCGCAATAAGGTCTATACCGTGCTGGCCGGTTTCGTCGAAGTGGGCGAGACGCTGGAGCAGGCGGTGGCGCGGGAAGTGATGGAAGAGAGCAACATCCGCGTTAAAAACGTGCGCTATGTCACCTCTCAGCCGTGGCCCTTCCCGCAGTCGCTGATGACGGCCTTTATGGCGGAGTTTGACAGCGGCGATCTGCAACATGACGGCAAAGAGCTGTTAGATGCCGCCTGGTTCCGTTTTGATGCCTTACCTTTGCTGCCGCCACCGGGCACCGTGGCGCGTCGCCTGATTGAAGATACCGTCGCCCTGTGCCGCGCCGGAGCGTGAAAGTGCTACACTACACGCCTGAAATTGAGAGAGTAATAAGATGAGTGAACTGAAGAACGACCGTTATTTGCGTGCCCTGTTGCGTCAGCCAGTTGATGTGACGCCGGTGTGGATGATGCGCCAGGCCGGACGCTATTTGCCGGAATACAAAGCGACGCGCGCCGAAGCCGGTGATTTTATGTCGCTGTGTAAAAATGCCGAGCTGGCCTGTGAGGTGACGCTGCAGCCGCTGCGCCGTTATCCGCTGGATGCGGCCATCCTCTTCAGTGACATCCTGACCATCCCGGATGCGATGGGGCTGGGCCTCTATTTCGAAACTGGCGAAGGTCCACGCTTCTCCAATCCGATTACCTGTCGGGCTGATGTCGAGCGCTTGCCGGTGCCCGATCCGGAAATGGAGCTGGGCTACGTGATGAACGCGGTGCGTACCATCCGTAAAAGCCTGAACGGTGACCTGCCGCTGATCGGTTTTACCGGCAGCCCGTGGACGCTGGCGACCTACATGGTGGAAGGCGGCAGCAGTAAGGCGTTTACCAAAATCAAAAAGATGATGTATGCCGATCCGGCCACACTGCATGCAATGCTGGATAAACTGGCGGACAGCGTCATCCTCTATCTCAACGCCCAGATTCGTGCTGGCGCCCAGTCGGTGATGGTATTTGATACCTGGGGCGGCGTACTGACCGGCCGCGATTACCGTGAGTTCTCGCTGCACTACATGCACAAAATCGTCGACAACGTGCTGCGTGAAAATGACGGCCGACGCGTGCCGATTACCCTGTTTACCAAAGGGGGCGGTCAGTGGCTGGAAGCGATGGCGGAAACCGGCTGTGATGCGCTGGGCCTCGACTGGACCACGGATATCGACGATGCACGTCGTCGTGTTGGCGATAAAGTCGCGCTGCAGGGCAACATGGACCCTTCAATGCTTTATGCGCCGCCCGCCCGTATCGAACAGGAAGTCGCCGGGATTCTGGAGCGCTTCGGCAACGGCACCGGTCATGTTTTCAACCTCGGTCACGGGATTCATCAGGACGTTCCGCCAGAAAACGCGGGCGTATTTGTAGAAGCCGTGCACCGTTTGTCACGTCCTTTCCATCAGGAGTAACTATGGATATTGCCGCACTTCGCGCTGAGCAGTTGCAACGCGCCGCTGATGTGGTGCGTGAAGATGATTTTGACGTCTTGCCGCCACGCTTTATCGGCGGGGCGGATGTGGGGTTTGAGCAGGAAGGCGCGGTCACCCGGGCGGCGCTGGTGGTGCTTGAATATCCCTCGCTAACGCTGGTGGAGCATCGCATTGCGCGCATTGAGACCACCATGCCGTACATTCCCGGCTTTCTCTCCTTCCGTGAGTATCCGGCGTTAATGGCGGCATGGCAGATGCTGGAGCAGAAACCGGACCTGCTGTTTGTCGACGGTCACGGCATCTCGCATCCCCGTCGGCTCGGCGTGGCGTCGCACTTTGGTCTGCTGGTAGATGTCCCGACCATCGGCGTAGCGAAACGCCGCCTGTGCGGCCGATTTGCCGAACTGGATGCGCAGCCGGGCAGCCGTCAGCCACTGATGGATAAAGGTGAGCAGATCGGCTGGGTCTGGCGCAGCAAGCAACGTTGCAATCCGCTGTTTGTCGCCACCGGCCATCGCGTCAGTCTGGATACTGCACTGCACTGGGTTGAAAACTGTACGCGCGGCTACCGTTTGCCGGAGCCAACCCGCTGGGCAGATGCGGTTGCCTCGAATCGTCCGGCTTTCCAGCGCTGGCAAAACGCGCTTTAACACTGTTTGTGCTGCGCTTTTGCAGTTACACTGCCGCCAGCGAAACGAATAAGAGCCACCTTTATGTTACAAAATCCCGTTCATCTGCGTCTGGCGAAGCTGGAAAGCTGGCAGCATCTTACTTTTATGGCCTGCCTGTGCGAGCGCATGTATCCCAACTATCGGGCATTCTGCGAGCAGACCGAATTTGCTGATCCGGCACTCTATCGCCGTATTCTTGATCTGATCTGGGAAAACCTGACGGTCAAAGATGCGAAGATAAACTTCGACAGCCAGCTGGAAAAACTCGAAGCCGCCATTCCTGATGGCGATGCATTTGAGGTTTACGGCGTATATCCGGCGATTGATGCCTGTGTGGCGTTAAGCGAAGTGGTTCATGCGCAGCTGAGCGGCGACACTCTTGAGCACGCAATTGAAGTCAGTGAGACTTCAATTACCACCGTTGCCATGCTGGAAATGACCCAGGCTGGACGCGAAATGACCGACGAAGAGCTTCGTGAAAACCCGGCCATCATCGATGAATGGGACCTCCAATGGGAGATTTTCCGACTGCTCGCCGAGTGCGAAGAGCGTGACCTTGAATTGATCAAAGGTCTGCGATCGGACCTGCGTGAAGCGGGAATTAGCAACATCGGTATAAATTTCCAGCAGTAAGGCGACAAAACGTGACTTCAGGCCCGAATTAGCGCGCCTGGAGGCTTCACATCAGCCCCCTCTCTGGTCTACATTTGGGGGGCTGAAAATTGTGGCTATCGGTGCGTGCAGGCTGAAGAGTGCCAGAATATGGCTTTTCCCTCGCACTCGTTGCTTAGCAAGCGATAAATACACTTTAAGGATAACTTATGAACAAGACTCAACTGATTGATGTGATCGCAGAAAAAGCTGACCTGTCTAAAACCCAGGCAAAGGCAGCGCTGGAATCTACTCTGGCTGCGATCACTGAGTCTCTGAAAGATGGTGATGCTGTACAACTGGTTGGTTTTGGTACTTTTAAAGTGAACCACCGCGCTGAGCGTACCGGTCGTAACCCGCAGACTGGCAAAGAGATCAAAATCGCTGCAGCAAATGTACCGGCATTCGTGTCTGGTAAAGCGCTGAAAGACGCCGTTAAGTAAGACGTCGCACTGCGGTTAAGCTTTAAAACAGGGGGCGATTCGCCCCTTTTGTTTAAGGGGCCTGCCATCATGACCACGCTGTTTCAGCGTTTTTCCGCCCTGTCTCTCTCCTTGTTTCTTTTTGGTTGCAGCTCCACGCCCGACATTCCTCCTTTTTCTGCCAGTGGTTACCTTGCTGACCGGGGCGTCGTACGCATCTGGCGCAAGAATAATGACCATCAGTCCGTCCACATCCGTACCATCTTTACGCCATTTTCCGGTAGTGAAGGCGAGGTTACCGATTATATCTGGCTGGAACAGGCGTTAATCAGCGTTCATCGTCAGGTTAAAGGTGAGCAACCCGATGATGTCACCTTGCGTTTCGACCAGGAAGGCGGCCTCAACTTCATGCAGCGGCAGCTGGCTGACCGGCGTGAAGCCGTCAGTGCGGATTCGGTCGATCTGTATAAATTCGATGCCCAACGGATGCGCAACGTCAGCGATGCGCTGCTCAGCGGTCAGATATTCCTGCGACAGGGATACTGGTCAGGCGGCAATCTGGTTAAGAGCTGTGAAGGCCAGCAGGTCAGGCCCGCTTTTGATGCCGATGCGTTACGGACGCTGGCGCAGCAGCAGCGTGGATCGGCCAGGCCGCTGATGGTGTCGTGGCTGGAAGCGCCGGAAGGGGTGCAGCTATTGCGGATCAGTCAGCAGGATGACTGCGCACAGCAGCCGAAAGAAGACGATATGTAAGCCGAAGAAAAAGGGGCACTCTGTGCCCCTTTAACTTATTTGCGATTGATGGCGCGGTAGCCAATATCGCGACGGCAGAAACTGCCCTGCCAGGAGATGGGCTGTGCCAGTTGATAAGCCCGCTGCTGCGCAGCCGCAACATCGTCGCCCAGCGCCGTGACGCACAGCACCCGGCCACCGTGGGTGAGCACTAAATCGTCTTCCAGACGTGTTCCGGCGTGGAATACTTTGCCATCCTCAACTTCTTCCAGCGGCAGACCATGAATCTGATCGCCCTGATGGTAATCGCCAGGATAGCCGCCCGCTGCCAGCACTACGCCCAGTGAAGGTCGCGGGTCCCACTCAGAGGTCTTCTGATCCAGCGTACCGGCACAGGCCGCCAGACAAAGATCGACCAGATCCGACTGCAGGCGCAGCATGATCGGCTGAGTTTCCGGATCGCCAAAGCGGCAGTTAAATTCGATCACTTTCGGCTGACCGGCCTGATCAATCATCAAACCTGCATAGAGAAAGCCGGTGTAGACGTTACCTTCAGCGGCCATACCGCGCACTGTCGGCCAGATCACCTGATCCATAACGCGCTGGTGGATCTCATCGGTGACCACCGGTGCAGGGGAATAAGCACCCATTCCGCCAGTGTTCGGGCCGGTGTCGCCATCGCCGACACGTTTGTGATCCTGGCTGGTGGCCATTGGCAGTACATGCTCGCCATCGACCATCACGATGAAACTGGCTTCTTCACCGTCGAGAAACTCTTCGATCACAATGCGATGGCCCGCATCGCCAAAGGCGTTGCCAGCCAGCATATCCTGAACCGCCGCTTCCGCTTCCTGCAGCGTCATCGCCACAATCACCCCTTTGCCCGCCGCCAGACCATCCGCTTTAATCACGATCGGCGCGCCTTTCTCACGCAGATAGGCCAGCGCAGGTTCAACCTCGGTGAAGTTCTGATAGGCCGCACTCGGGATCTGATGGCGAGCCAGGAAATCCTTGGTGAAGGCTTTCGATCCTTCCAGTTGAGCCGCTGCCTGTGTCGGGCCAAAAATGTTCAGGCCTGCGGCGCGAAAGGCATCAACCACGCCCGCCACCAGTGGCGCTTCAGGGCCGACGATGGTCAGGTCGATGGCTTCGCGTTGGGCAAAGGCCAGCAGGGCAGGGATGTCAGTGGCAGCGATCGCCACGTTCTGCAGCGCCGGCTCTAATGCGGTGCCAGCGTTGCCCGGTGCCACAAACACAGTTTCTGCCAGCGGAGACTGCGCCGCTTTCCAGGCTAATGCGTGCTCACGTCCGCCATTGCCAATTACTAAAATTTTCATTTATCACTCTCCAGACGATTAATGGCGGAAGTGGCGCATATCGGTAAAGATCATCGCGATGCCATGCTCATCGGCTGCGGCGATCACTTCGTCATCACGGATTGAGCCGCCAGGCTGAATCACGCAGCTGATACCCACCGCCGCCGCCGCATCGATGCCATCGCGGAACGGGAAGAAAGCGTCAGACGCCATGGCCGAGCCTTTCACTTCCAGCCCTTCATCGCCCGCTTTGATACCGGCAATCTTCGCGGAATAGACGCGGCTCATCTGACCGGCGCCAATACCGATAGTCATGTTGTCGCGCGCATAAACAATGGCGTTAGACTTAACGAACTTCGCCACTTTCCAACAGAACAGCGCATCACGCAGCTCCTGTTCGGTGGGCTGGCGTTTGCTGACCACGCGAAGCTGGCTGGTATCGACCATTCCGAGATCGCGATCCTGCACCAGTAAGCCGCCATTAACCCGTTTGAAGTCCAGCGCTGCCACGCGGTTTTGCCACTGGCCGCAGATCAGCACCCGGACATTCTGTTTGGTCGCGGTAATTTTCAGCGCGGCCTCGGAAACCGCTGGCGCAATGATCACTTCGACAAACTGACGGCTGATAATGGCCTGAGCAGTCGCTTCATCCAGCTCGCGGTTAAAGGCGATGATGCCGCCAAACGCGGAGGTGGGATCGGTCTGCCAGGCGCGCTCATAGGCCGTCAGCAGTGAATCACCGACCGCGACGCCGCAAGGGTTGGCATGTTTGACGATGACACAGGCGGGCTCGCTGAACTCTTTAACGCACTCCAGTGCCGCATCGGTATCAGCGATGTTGTTATAGGAGAGCGCTTTGCCCTGAACCTGCTGCGCGGTCGCGACGGAGGCTTCCACGACATTCTCTTCTATATAGAAGGCTGCATCCTGATGGCTGTTTTCGCCATAACGCATATCCTGCTTCTTAATGAAGTTCAGGTTAAGGGTGCGCGGGAAGCGACCGGCTGGCTGGCTGCGTTCACCGTGATAAGCCGGCACCAGTGATCCAAAGTAGTTCGCGATCATGCTGTCGTAGGCCGCCGTGTGCTCGAAGGCTTTAATGGCGAGGTCGAAGCGGGTTTCAAGGGTCAGGGCATTCTGGTTGGCGTCCATCTCGGCCACGATAGCCTTGTAGTCGCTGCTCTTCACGACGATCGCCACATCTTTATGGTTCTTGGCCGCAGAGCGCACCATCGTCGGGCCTCCGATGTCGATGTTCTCAACAGCATCTTCCAGTGAGCATCCTTCACGTGCCACCGTCTGGGCAAAGGGATAGAGGTTTACCACCACCATGTCGATTGGGCTGATGTCGTGCTGCGCCATGATGGCATCATCCTGGCCGCGACGACCGAGAATGCCGCCGTGCACTTTCGGGTGCAGGGTTTTGACGCGTCCATCCATCATTTCCGGGAAGCCGGTGTAGTCAGAGACTTCAGTGACAGGCAGGCCCGCATCTGCCAGCAGGCGAGCGGTGCCACCTGTGGAGAGCAGCTCGACACCGCGGTCAGCGAGCGCCTGAGCAAATTCGAGGATACCGGCTTTGTCAGACACACTGAGCAGAGCGCGGCGTACAGGACGACGTTGTTGCATGGTGGTTTTATCCCTTGGCTTTGTTTCGCGTATATAAGAGCGTTACATCAAGCTTAACGATCCTTCCTTTGCTTATATAAGAAGAAAAGATCGAAAACTTCAGGTAACGCCCCGAAAAGGGGCATCCGTTACGTCGCCGGGCATTGTAGCGAAAACGTTTGCGTGATGCTCGCCTAAATTCGTCATGCCCGATGAATGTGGATAACTTTGTGTGTAACTGCGTATAACAGAGGGTTTTGCTGTGGAATGCAGCGAACAGTCTTTTTTATGCAATTTACTGGTTGCGCCTGCCGAACAACTCCCTATAATGCGCCTCCATCGACACGGAACAACGGCTTACCGGCCGCCGGGTTGAGAGGCACAGGAGACTGCGCCGCCGGAGAAAACTTCTCAAAAAGAAGTTGACTCTGAAGGAGGAAAGCGTAATATACGCCACCTCGCGACAGACGGTTAACCCGCTGCTCGCACTGCTCTTTAACAATTTATCAGACAA
>NZ_JBBCRO010000010.1:0-121638 GCF_037149395.1 Pantoea sp. USHLN298 | reverse complement strand
TTTCATTATGTGTTCACTCGTGAGACTTGATATTTTTTACGTCCGGAGACGCTGATATCAATCCTGCGAGTGCCCACACAGATTGTCTGATAAATTGTTAAAGAGCGGTGCCACATATTCCTGCGGCGCGGGCTGCGTATATTACGCTTTCCGCATTGTCAGTCAAGCGTTTATTTCTGCTTAACTCACTGGTTCGTATGATTTCGAACCTACTTAACCCGGCGCTTCGTAAGCCGTTGTGCCGTGTCAGTGGAGGCGCATTATAGGGAGTTCCCGGAAGCTGACAAGTGTTAATTTCAAATAAAATTCTGAGTGCTGATTTTTTCGACTAAAAGCCGTTAAACCGCCAGTTTTTCCAGCAATGGGAAGCCATAACGCCTTAAAACGGGGGTTAATTGTACAGCTTCACTATCCAGTTCAGTGCAGAATGCTACGTTATGTTGCGAAGAACGGACTTCGGGCGCCTCATGTTCCAGCAGCCATGCCGTACGTCGTGCTATCGCTGCACCGGAATCGATGAGTCGGGTCCCTTCCGGCAAAACCTGTTGTAGCTCATCACGCAGTAAAGGAAAGTGAGTGCAGCCCAATACTACCGTATCTGGCGGTTCAGCCATGCGCAGCCACGGCTGAACAATACGACGTACCTCTTCCAGTGCCACTTCCTCACCATGCAGTTTGGCTTCGGCCAGCTCCACCAGCTCCGCCGATCCCAGCATTTCGATGTTGCATGCGCCGGCAAACTGAGCCACCAGCTCATGAGTATAAGGACGACGCACCGTGGCACGCGTTGCCAGCAAGCCCACCACACCATTACGTGTCAGACGTGCCGCCGGTTTAATTGCTGGCACGACCCCCACTACCGGAAAAGCAAAGCGCTCACGTAAGGCGGGCAGCGAGACGGTACTGGCCGTATTACAGGCGATGATGACCAGAGAGAGCGGATAGCGCTGGGTAATGGCATCAACCATCGCCACCACGCGTTCCACGATAAAGGTTTCGCTTTTCTCGCCATAGGGAAAGCCGGCGTTATCGAAGGCGTAAAGATAGTGAAGATCCGGCAGCAGTTGACGGACCTCATCATAGACCGAAAGCCCACCGACGCCGGAGTCGAATACCAGCACGGTGGGGCGCAAATCAGAAGCTGTAGCTGCCGCTGAGGTAATACTCTCGTCCTGGGGTTTGATAGCCATACACTGTCTCGTAATCTTTATCGAACAGGTTGGCAATTCTACCACGAACCGTGAGTTGTGAAGTGACCGGATATGAGACGGCGAGATCCCACAGGCTAACCCCGCCCAGCTTCACCCGACGACTGGGCGAACTGTTGAAGTCGGTATCATAACGGTCGCCCAGATAGTGATAAGTCACTGACCAGTCAAAATCATACAGCGTCCAGTCAAGTTGATACTTCACCTGCTGTTTAGCACGACGAATCAGCGGCTGGTCGGTAGTGCCGTCGCGGGCATCGACATAATCATAGGAGAGCTGATGCGCCAGCGGCCCGGTATCAAAGGAAGCGGTCGCCTCAACACCTTTAATACGTGCCTGCTTAATGTTGTAGTAGCGATAGGTCGCCGGATCGCTATCAATCAGGTTATCGATATCGTTGCGATACCCTGATACGCGCCAGTTAACCGGTCCGCTCAGGCCTTCAAACCCGCCTTCCCATTGCTTACTCTTTTCCGGATCGAGATCGCGATTACCATAAAAGGGGCTGTAGACCTGAGAGAGGTTCGGCGCCTTAAAAGCTGTCCCGTAAGAAGCAAAAGCACGGTAACCGGAGATAAACTCCCAGCCAACGGCAGTCTGCCAGGTGTTGTGCCAGCCAAACTGGTTGTTATCGTCACCGCGTACTGCCCCTTCCAGCGTTACACTGCCAAACTGCTGCTGGCCGGTCAGATAGAGTCCCGTGTTGCGCTGCTCATAGCCCTCTGACAGAGTATTGGTGCCCGGTTCGGTCGTCTCCTTTTGCCAGTCAACGCCGGCGCTGATAGCGCCCTGCCCCACCTGCACGGTGTTACCCCATTGCAGATTGTACTGGGTGACATCATCGAAGGTAGATGCGGCGCCATAACGTCCATTGCGCGGATCGTAGTTAATATCTTTGGTGTGGCCATAGCTGGCGATCAGCTGCGTTGAATAGAGGTCTCGGTTAAAGCGTAAGCCGGTATCCCAGGTCTGGCTGTAAAGCTGACGGGTATCGGCCAGGCCGATGACGTTGGTGTAACTGGCATCGTAGCTCTCTGAGCCGTCGTAGGCGGTGCGGTTATCAAAACCGTAGCCGCGCACAAAACCGCTGAGTTCATCACTGAACTGATGCTCAAGATTGCCATACAGCGTTTTGCTCATGAAGCCGTCACGGTCGTGTTGCGCCGGGCCATAATCGTTGGGATAACCCGCCACCACGTCATACCCTTTGGTATAGGTATAGTTACCCGCCAGGGTCAGCTTCGTTGCGTCGCCCAGCATCTGCTGCGTGGCACCATCGTAAGACTGGTAACCGTTGGAGCCGACGCCCGCCGTCAGCGTGGTGCCCGGTTGCGCCCGGCCGGTAATGATATTGACCACGCCGCCAATCGCATCCGAACCGTAGACCGCTGAACGCGCGCCGCGGATATATTCAATCCGCTGCACCAGCGAAAGAGGAATCTGGCTGAGATCGGAGGAGCCGGAAATACCGGCCTGGTTGAGGCGAATACCATCAATCAGAATCAGAACGTGCCGGGACTCGGTGCCGCGGATAAACAGCGAACTCTGCTGTCCCATGCCGCCGCTTTGAGTAATGTCGACGCCGGGCAGACGACGCATCACATCGGTCAGGCTTTTGGCTTGCCAGCGATCGATCTCGTCACGCGTGACCACGGTAGTGGGTGCCAGCACGCTCGACACCGGCTGAGCAAAACGATTGGCAGTGACTATTTGCGTATCATCAATCCCCTGAGCAAAACCGTTTTGCGCCCAGAGAGAAACCGCCGTTGCACTAAAGGCGAACAGCGATGCGGTAGTTTTCGTCATTTTTAATTGCATCCAAAAGACAAAGCAGGATGCCGCAGGCATACAATCAATAGAACGCGATGATCGTACGAGTAGCGACGTCACACCGGCAGGTCTTCGGGCTGGGAACCATAAGTGGTGATGACTTCCCATCCCGCAGGACAGTGTCTGCAATTGCACTCACCACGACATTCCTTACCGCTGCGCGTCAGCTCCAGATTTACACTGGATTCCCTATTATCTCGGGCTTGAGGCCGGCGAACGCAGTCTACGGAGTGGTGGTTCGGAAGTCCAGACTTCTAAACTTCTTATCGCCGCAGGGCTGGACATCAGCAAGTGAATCCCTACAATCGCCCGCTGGTAAGCTATTAATCAGGACGGATCATGACTCCCGAACATCTCCCTATTGAACAATATGACGCGCAACTGGCGGAAAAAGTCAGTCGTTTAGTGACGATGATGACGCCATTTGCTGCGCCCGAGGTGGAGGTGTTCCGTTCACCGGTCAGCCACTATCGTATGCGTGCCGAGTTCCGGCTGTGGCACGATGGCGACGACATCTACCACATTATCTTTGATCAGCAGACCCGCGAGCGGATCCGTGTCGATCAGTTCCCGGCCGCCAGTGAGTTGATCAACCAGCTGATGCCGAAGATGATCGCGGCGATCCGCGACAATCGTACGCTGCGCCATAAACTGTTTCAGATCGATTACCTGTCGACCCTGAGCAATCAGATTGTTATCTCGCTGCTCTATCACCGTAAGCTCGATGACGCCTGGCAGCTGGCCGCCAGCGAACTGCGGGATCGGCTACGTGCAGAAGGTCTTGATGTACAGCTGATTGGCCGCGCGACCAAAACCAAAATCTGCCTCGATCGGGATTATGTGGATGAGCGTCTGCCGGTGGCGGGACGCGAGTTGATTTATCGCCAGGTTGAGAACAGCTTCACTCAGCCAAACGCAGCGATGAATATTCAGATGCTGGAATGGGCGCTGGATGTCACCCAGGGTTCGCAGGGCGATCTGCTGGAACTCTATTGCGGCAACGGCAACTTCTCACTGGCGCTGGCGCGTAATTTCCGCCGGGTGCTGGCCACCGAAATCGCCAAACCATCAGTGGCATCAGCACAGTACAACATCGCTGCTAACCAGATTGATAATGTACAGATCATCCGTATGGCCGCCGAAGAGTTTACTCAGGCAATGAATGGCGTGCGCAGCTTTAATCGTCTGGAAGGGATTGATCTGACCAGCTACCAATGCGAGACGATTTTTGTCGATCCGCCGCGCAGTGGACTGGATGAAGAGACGGTGAAGATGGTGCAGGCCTATCCGCGCATCCTTTATATCTCCTGCAATCCGCAAACGCTGAGCGACAATCTGCAGACCCTGACGGAAACGCACGACGTGACGCGGCTGGCGCTGTTCGATCAGTTCCCCTACACCCACCATATGGAATGCGGCGTCCTGCTGACGCGCAAAGCATAAAAAAATGGGAACCTCAGGGTTCCCGTTTTTTACTCTCTCGCCTTTACTGATTGCGTTTGCGCTTAAAGCGCGTCGCAATCCAGAACACCAGCGCCACCATCAGAATGGTCGGGATGAAGTTCGAGCCAATATCGGGATATTCCGCCCGCACCAGCGCGCTGTAAACCAGAATCCCCAGCAGGAAAAACGCCGCTGCCAGTCCCGGCATACCGTCAGGCATGTTGGTGTTGAGATAACGCTGATGCAGGCACCAGGCCGCCAGGCCAAGCGCGATCAGCGGAAAAATCGAAAACGGAACAAAAGCGCTGAACAGCACGGAAAACGAGCCGTTAATGGCTAAACCGGTAATAAAAGCCAGTAACAATGTGCCTTTATCGCGGGAACTCGGGTGGGTCATGGCCTGATCCTTATTCATTGCTCTCGGGTTTTTCCAGGGTCACCGCCAGTCGTTCTTGTTCCCGGCGGTACCAGTAATAGGCGCCTTTGGCGATCATGCGTAATTGCAGCACCAGACGATCTTCCAGCTTACGGCGCTGTTCGGCATCGACATCCAGCGCCTCTGCGCCGGCGCTGAAGACGATGGTCACCATCGCTTCGGCCTGCGCTTCGGTAAAACTGCGCGGCATGCGATTTTCGACCTCAAGATAATCGGCCAGTTCAGCGATAAAATGCTGAATTTCACGCGCGACCGCAGCGCGGAAAGCGGCAGAGGTGCCGGAACGTTCACGCAGTAACAGGCGGAATGCGTTGGGATTGTTGCCGATGAACTCCATAAAGGTGGCAACCGAGGTTTTGATAATGCTGCCGCCCTTGGCAATACGCTGGCGTGCCTGGCGCATCAGTTGTCGCAACATCAGTCCACTTTCATCGACCATGGTCAGCCCCAACTCATCAACATCCTTAAAATGTCGATAAAACGAGGTCGGGGCGATGCCCGCTTCACGGGCAACCTCTCGCAAACTCAGACTGGCAAAACTGCGTTCGGCGCTGAGCTGACTGAAAGCTGCTTCAATCAGTGTACGTCGTGTACGTTCTTTTTGTTGCGCTCTGACGCCCATTCTCTCTGCCTTTTGCGGTATTAAGCGGGCACTATAACAAAATTTTCAGCGTACAGAGTGGCAAACTTTGTCACCGCCTGTGAACCTCACTCTTTGCCAAACTGTGATGAAAATCGCTGATAGAATTCAGAAGTGCGCGGCGAGATGTTAGAATCTCGTTGTAAAAATGTATAAATAATAGGACGTATCGGTATGCAAAAGTCTTACGATTACGATGCCATTGTGATTGGCTCAGGACCCGGCGGTGAAGGTGCGGCGATGGGACTGGTGAAGCAGGGAGCGCGCATCGCAGTGATCGAACGCTACCACAACATCGGCGGCGGTTGTACGCACTGGGGCACCATTCCTTCTAAAGCACTTCGCCACGCCGTCAGTCGCATCATCGAATTTAACCAAAACCCGCTCTACAGCGATCACACCCGACTGCTCCGCTCCTCCTTCGCTGACATTCTTAATCACACTGAAAACGTGATCAGCCAGCAAACGGCAATGCGTCAGGGATTCTATGAGCGTAACCGCTGTGAGCTTTATCAGGGCGATGCCCGCTTTGTTGATGCCAACACCATTGAGATTGAACAACCTGATGGCACGCGTGAGCGCCTGACCGCTGAGAAATTCGTCATCGCCTGTGGGTCACGTCCTTACCATCCTGATGATGTCGATTTTACCCATCCGCGCGTCTATGACTCCGACTCCATTCTCAATCTGCATCACGAACCTGGCCACGTTATTATTTATGGCGCGGGCGTGATTGGCTGTGAATATGCTTCGATTTTCCGTGGTCTGAACGTCAAAGTTGACCTGATTAATACCCGCGATCGTCTGCTGGCGTTCCTGGATCAGGAGATGTCCGACTCGCTCTCTTATCACTTCTGGAACAGCGGCGTGGTGATTCGTCACAACGAAGAGTTTGAGAAGATCGAAGGGGTAGAAGATGGCGTGATTATCCATCTGAAATCGGGCAAGAAAGTGAAAGCGGACTGTCTGCTGTACGCCAACGGGCGTACCGGCAACACCGACTCGCTGTCGCTGGAGAATGTCGGACTGGAAGCGGATGGCCGTGGCCTGCTGAAAGTCAACAGCATGTATCAGACCGCGCAGCCACACATCTATGCGGTCGGTGACGTAATTGGTTATCCGAGCCTGGCCTCAGCGGCGTACGATCAGGGCCGGATTGCCGCACAGGCGATCATCAAAGGCGAAGCCTCCGCGCATCTGATTGAAGATATCCCGACCGGGATCTATACCATTCCGGAAATCAGCTCCGTCGGTAAAACCGAGCAGCAGCTGACGGCGATGAAGGTACCTTACGAAGTGGGACGTGCGCAGTTTAAACATCTGGCGCGGGCGCAGATTGTCGGTATGAACGTCGGCAGCCTGAAGATCCTGTTCCACCGCGAAACCAAAGAGATCCTGGGAATTCACTGCTTTGGCGAACGAGCGGCCGAAATTATCCACATCGGTCAGGCGATCATGGAGCAGAAAAACGGTGGCAACACGATTGAGTACTTCGTGAATACCACCTTTAACTACCCTACCATGGCCGAAGCCTATCGCGTGGCGGCATTAAATGGCTTAAACCGCCTGTTTTAACGCCGTGTCGAAATGATGTTGCATGTGGGTTTTAATTGCCTCTGCCAGCTGTTCATAACGGCTGCGCAGAGGTGAACCCGGACGGTAGACCAGCGCGATAGTGCGCTGAGGGACCGGCTTGTAGCAAGGAAGATAGCAGACACCATCCCGAATACGTTCTGGCGGTACCGCCAGCGCCGGAAGCAGCGTAATCCCACTGCCTGCCGCCACCATATTGCGCAGCGTTTCAAGACTGGTAGCCCGGAAGTGGGTATCTTCATCCGCGCCCGCCTCAAAACAGAAGCCCATCGCCTGATCGCGCAGACAGTGACCATCTTCCAGCATCAGCAGTTTTTCGCCAGCCAGATCGGACATCGGCACACGATCGCGATCGCGCCACGGATGATCGGCATAGACCGCCAGCTTCATGGGCTCATCAAACAGCGGCACCTCAATAAAGGCTTCACTCTCTTTGACCAGTGCCAGAATGGCACAGTCCAGCTTGCCGCTATCGAGCTGGGCCAGTAACTGCTGGGTCTGCGCTTCATGCAGATACATTTCCAGTTTCGGGAATGTCTGATGCAGCATCGGAATAATTTGCGGCAGCAGATAGGGGCCAGTGGTCGGAATGAGGCCGATATGCAGCGGGCCTGACATCGCTTCCCCTTGCTGACTGGCCATCTCTTTCAGCACTTTCACTTCGCGCAGCACCGTTCGCGCCTGATCCACCAGCAGTAATCCCGCCTGAGTGAACAGCACTTTACGGCTGGTGCGCTCCAGCAGCATGACACCCAGCTCATCTTCCAGCTTACGGATCTGCCCGCTTAACGTAGGCTGACTGACATGACATGCATCCGCAGCGCGGCGAAAATGCCGGTGTTCAGCAAGCGAAACCAGATATTCAAGATCACGAATATTCATTATTACCCTCCAGACCACGATAGTCCGTGGCGATAGATAGAATAGCAATGAACGATTAGCCCTATCAAGGGTGGGCGGGAATAATGCACGCATCAAAATAAGCGGTTCGCCATTAAGGAGAAAAAATGTTTGCAAGTCAGGAAGGTAAAGCCGTTCCGCAGGTCACTTTTCACACCCGCCATGGCGATCGCTGGGTCGATATCACCACCGATGAACTGTTTAAAGATAAAACGGTAATCGTTTTCTCTCTGCCGGGTGCTTTTACACCGACCTGTTCATCCAGCCATCTGCCGCGTTACAACGAGCTGTCAGGTGTCTTTGCACAGCACGGCGTGGACAGCATTCTGTGTGTCTCCGTTAATGACACCTTTGTGATGAACGCGTGGAAAGCGGAACAGCGGGCGGAGAATATTACCTTTATTCCTGATGGCAACGGCGAATTTACCCGCGGCATGGAGATGCTGGTTGAGAAAGCCGATCTTGGCTTTGGCGCGCGCTCGTGGCGTTACTCGATGCTGGTCCGTAACGGCGTAGTGGAGAAAATGTTTGTCGAGCCTGACCAGCCAGGCGACCCGTTTGAAGTATCAGATGCCGATACGATGCTGCGGTACCTGGCCCCGGAATATAAAGTGCAGGAATCAGTCTCGGTGTTTACCAAACCGGGCTGCCCGTTCTGCACTAAAGCAAAACAGCTGCTGTTGGACCACGGTATTCAGTTCGAAGAGATCGTGCTGGGACAGGATGCGACGACCGTTAGCCTGCGTGCCGTTTCTGGCCGGGCGACGGTGCCACAGGTGTTTATCGGTGGCCGTCATATTGGCGGCAGCGATGACCTGGAGCAGTTCCTGTTGTCAGCGTAAACCTATCACTGTGTCAGCCGGGAGTGCTGGCCCTTTGATGATGTGCCTATAAAAAAAGTAGTAATTCTGAAGCTAGAGGTTGGCGGGCATTTATGATGCCCGCTTTTTTTTGCCTGTTATTCGGGCCCGATATTTTCTGCAAGACACCTTCCATTATTCCCTTAACGCCGCCGTAGCGCTGAAAGGATTAAGCTCCGCTCTATGAGTCGCCTGATGATTTTTTTACCCTTGATTTTTTCCCGGTTATTTTCCATTCACATGGCCTTTAATGCTGTTTTTTCAGTACCCTATGTCTCGCCCACAGACTGCCATCCGGAAATATCATCACAGGTATAACCCCCTATAAGTGGTAAACATGGCTTAACTATTATCCTGCTTTTAATTGACTTTGTTACAGAAAATTGCGTATCAATAATAATTGTAAATGACGAATCACCCCCCAATTAACATCACCTGGAAAAATCATATTTTCTGGCATATTTCAAAATGAGACCGAAATAATCGGCCGATTACGTGAATATAGTAAATCATCTATATACCGTGGCTCCGTTATTGATTATTGTTACCCCGCATTACATTAATTGTGCTGCCAAGGCGCGATTTTAATACACAGCAAATAAACTCAACATATATAAAGGAAATAATTATGCGTACATTATCTCATGAGGAATTGAACTCTGTAAGCGGTGGCGACCTGGCTGGTGCGCTGTTCGGCATGATGGACGGTGCCGCAACCGGCATGGCCATTGGCGGAAAATGGGGAACTGGCGGCGGCTGGATTGTTGGTGCAATTTCTCAGCTGGTCGGCATTATCGTTCCGCCAATCATGGGCGGCGTAGTAGGTCTGGTCCTTGGCGCAGCAACAGATGTTGATACTGTGCGTGAAGTAATTGCAGATTACCGCACCACCTTCGGCCCAGGTAACACCAATTAATATCAGCTTTTTTGGTTAATCAGTTTAAATAAATAATTCAGGGCGGGATACTCTTTTAACATTAGATTATCACGCCCTTTTCTTATCTCTAATGAAGGAAAAAGCATGCGAGATTTATCGACGACTGAACTGCAGTTTGTCAGCGGCGCCGCGATTACGACAGATACCCTGACCACAATGGATCAGGTATTGAGTAATGTACTGGATGGCATGTCTACCGGCATGTCCCTGGGCGGTAAATTAGGTGGCGGCGGCGGTTTTATATTCGGTGCCCTCTCCCAGTTAGTAGGAATAATGGTCGGTCCGGTAATGGGTGGTGCATTGGGCCTGGCATCTTCATTAATAATTGGTTATGAACAGACGGGCATATTGCTCAACGACTATCGAAAAAGTTTTGGCGTTGAATAAAACTCCCCATCGCCAATACGCATTCGCAGGGCGAACCGAAAGCTTGCTGTCAAAATAATAAGCCCGACCAGTGTGAGGCGCTATCCCTGACAGTCCCCCCAAGCGTCACGCCTTCTGCTTAAGCCCTCACACGCTTTTCGAACAAAGAAATAAAGCTGGCAAAGCGTTTGCTTTGCCAGCAAATCCGTCTGTCTATTATTCGCTTAGCCCACTCTTTGCTTCGCTTCCGCAATCGCCACCTGCTGAGGCGATACGCCGCCCTGCGCATTACGCTTATCCAGACAGGATTACGGCGCCCGAATCGGATAGAGATCCTCTTCAATCGCCGCGCTGAACGGCTGTAACTGCGCCAGAGACAAGGCTTCCAGTACCACGCCCTGCCTGAAGGCTTCTGCCGCCACTTTTCCGACAATGTGCTGCACTTCGCGGAACGGCTCCTCTTTAGCGACCCGATCATCAGCCAGCCTGGCAGGATTGGCGTAACCCTGTCCGAGGCCTCATGACAACGTGGACGCATCATCTGCAGACTATCCAGCACCGGCTCAGGCAGGTGGCCGGGCGAGGTATCACACTGATGAACGTCAACGCTGACCAGGCGGCGACGGCGCTGGCCTCCCCTCCTGGAGCGGATTTAGTCCTGCTCTCCGACGTCAGCGGTATCCTCGACGGCAAAGGACAGCGTATCGAAGAGATGACCGCCGACAATGCGGAACAACTGATTACCCAGGGCATCATTACCGACGGCATGATTGTGAAGGTCCACGCTGCGCTGGATGCGGCGCGTACGCTGGGCCGACCGGTGGATATCGCCAGCTGGCGTCATGCCGAGCGGCTGCCTGACCTGTTTAACGGCGTGCCGATTGGCACCCGGATTCTCGCTTAACGACTCTGATTCAAGGATTACGAAATGCAAACGCAAGGCATCAAAAAAATCGTTCTGGCTTACTCCGGTGGTCTTGATACGTCGGCCATCATTCCATGGCTGAAAGAGAACTACGGCGGCTGTGAGGTGGTGGCGTCTGGAAGAGACGGAGGAGCAGAAGTACGGAGAGAGAAATTTAGCGGGCATGGAACATGCCCGCTTTTTTTGCCTGCCGGTTAAACCTGAGCGGCAGCGAATGTCAGAGAGTTAGGCTCCCGGCAGACCTTTCATGATATCCAGCAGCAAACCTTCCGCCATAACCAGACCAGCGTCGTAACCAATATAAGGGCCATAAAAAGCACCCGCCACAGCACCGGTTAACGCTCCACCAAACATGCCGATTACGGCGGTAATACCGCCGCCGATGCCGATAACATCTTTGGAACTTGCACCACGACCACCTAAAATTGCCATTGTCCACGCCCCAAGTACAGCGCCACCAATTGCACACACGGTACCTTCTGCAATATTAGCCAGGATGTTATCGCTATAAGCACCGGAAACGGATTTCAGTTCAGAATCTTTTAATTGACGCATAATATATTGCCTGCTTATTAGTTCATAAAAATAACGTTTTGCTTTTTTGAATACTGATGATTATACGATGTCACCCGCAATAATCGTCTGTGCCAATTGGTTCGCTAATGGCAGACTATACGACAGAGAAACCAGTGCGCCGCCAATCACGCCGCCGACTCCGCCAATTATCGCACCACTCACCGCACCAACCAGTTGACCAATGACACCCAGCCCCAGCCAGCCCATGGCATCCCCACCGTGCAGATAGCCAATGGAAGCACCGGCGACTGTAGCGGCAACGCCACCAATAATTGAGCTAGCCAGATGATCGCCGATAAAAAATGCAACGTCATTAGCTGTTGCAGCACCAGAAACAGATAAAGTCTCGTTAATTGTTAATTCACGCATAAGCCCTCCTGGCTCAAAAAGATCTTAAAAAAACACCTGTCGGTGTGGTTGTAAAATAACGCCATTTATTTTCTTAAGAAATAGTAAAAAGGCCATAAATGCACAAACTATTGCATTGACAAATAAAATGGAGATGTGGCAGGCAAATAAAAGAATATGGATTTTCTGCTAATTCACTGTCTGAAACCCTGCACTGAGAATAATTATAATCTACAGCCGGAAGTTAAGGGATAAAGGCTCAGACCAGGCCGGGAAGGAAGGGAGTTCAGGGCGACAGAGGCTGGCAAAGCGCAGGCTTTGCCAGCCCTTTTTTTAGAACAGACGCTGCTTCGCTTCCGCAATAGCAAATGCAACCTGCTGAGGCGATACGCCGCCCTGCGCATTACGCTTATCCAGGCAGGATTGCAGCGCCAGAATCGGATAGACATCCTCTTCAATCACCGCGCTGAACGGCTGTAACTGCGCCAGCGACAGGGCTTCCAGTGCCACGCCCTGCCTGATGGCCTCGACCACCACTTCGCCGACAATGTGGTGCGCTTCACGGAACGGCACCCCTTTAGCGACCAGATAATCTGCCAGTTCAGTAGAGTTGGCGTAACCCTGCTCGGCGGCTTCCTGACAACGCGGACGCTTCACCTGCAGGCCATCCAGCACCAGCACCGACATATGCAGGCAGTCGAGCCAGGTATCGAGCGCGTCGAATAATCCCTCTTTGTCTTCCTGCATATCCTTGTTGTAAGCCAGCGGCAGGCCTTTCAGCGTCATCATCATGCCGGTCAGTGCGCCCTGTACCCGGCCGCACTTGCCGCGGATCAGCTCCAGCGCATCCGGATTTTTCTTCTGTGGCATCAGCGATGAACCGGAGGTCACCTTATCGGACAGTTCGATAAAGCCCGCTTCACCGGTGTTGAAGAAGATCATATCTTCGGCGAAGCGCGACAGATGGACCATGCCGATCGCAGCGTCAGAGAGCAGTTCCAGCACATGGTCGCGGTCTGATACGGTATCTAGACTGTTGCGCGTGGCGGAAGCAAAGCCCAGCCAGCCCGCCAGTTGCTGACGATCAATTTCATACGCCGTACCGGCCAGCGCGCCACAGCCCAGTGGGCTGACGTCCAGCCGTTTCAGGGTATCCTGCAGGCGACTTTCATCCCGCGCCAGCATTTCCACATAGGCCAGGCACCAGTGCGCAAATGTCACCGGCTGCGCCCGCTGCAAGTGCGTGTAGCCCGGCATCACCGCATCCTGGTTAGCTTCAGCGGTCACTACCAGCGCCTGCTGTAGCTCACGCGTGGCGCCCAGCAGCGCCTCGACCTGCATTTTGCACCACAGCTTCAGATCGGTGGCGACCTGATCGTTACGGCTACGTCCGGTATGCAGTTTTTTTCCCAGCGATCCCACTTTGTCGATCAGCTGACCTTCAACCCAGCTATGGATATCTTCGGCGTCGCTCTGCAAAATCTGCTCAGGATTGGCGCGCACCGAGGCCAGCAAGTCATTCAGTGCCGCTTCCAGCTGCTGCTGTTCATCCTGTGTCAGGACATTGACCGTCACCAGCGCTTTGGACCAGGCGACCGAGCCAATGATGTCCTGCTCCGCCAGGCGGTAATCGAAGCGCAGCGAATCGTTGAACTGTTTGAAACGTTGATCTGCTGCCTGGGTAAACCGTCCACCCCAAAGTGCCATGGGAAACTCCTTTAAATCATTAAACAAAGGGCGGCATAAATGCCGCCCCTGAGCTCAAACGGTGAGGCGAGGCGCACCTCGCCTGAAGATTACTTCTTCTGCTCGTTCAGGGCGCGGATGCGCGAAGAGAGTGAGAACAGACGGATAAAGCCGCCAGCGTGACGGTGGTCGTAGACTTCGTCTTCGCCAAAGGTCGCGAACTCTTCCGAGTAGAGGCTGTTAGGTGAACGCTTCTGCGTCGCCGTTGCCTGACCCTTGTAGAGCTGCAGGACCACTTCGCCATTCACCTCTTCGGCCAGTGATTCTGCCGCCGCCTGAATTGACTTACGCAGCGGTGCGAACCAGCGACCGTCGTAGACCACGTAAGACATTTCCTGACCCAGCTGTTCACGCCATTTAAAGCTATCGCGATCCAGTACCAGCTGCTCAACCGCACGCAGCGCGTTAACCATGATGGTGCCGCCTGGGGTTTCATAACAGCCACGGGATTTGATGCCGACCAGACGGTTTTCGACGATATCGATCCGACCCACACCATGCTTCGCGCCGATTACATTGAGTTTTTCCAGACACTGGAACGGGCTCAGTTTTTCGCCGTTCACGGCCACGACCCGACCTTTCTCAACGGTCACCGTCACTTCTTCTGGCTGATCCGGCGCCTCTAAAGGATCGACGGTCCAGACCCAGCAATCTTTATTCGGAGCATTGGCCGGACTTTCCAGCACGCCGCCTTCGGTGGAGATGTGCCAGGCGTTTTCATCACGGCTGTAGATTTTTTCCAGCGACGCGGTGGTCGGGATGTTGCGCTCTTTCAGGTAATCCAGCAGCGCTTCACGCGAACGCAGGTTCCATTCACGCCACGGCGCGACCACTTTCAGCTGCGGAGCCAGCGCGGTGTAGGTGGTTTCGAAACGCACCTGGTCGTTACCTTTACCGGTTGCGCCATGACACAGTGCATCCGCGCCCACTTTCAGCGCCAGTTCAACCTGCGCTTTCGCGATGATAGGACGCGCCATTGAGGTGCCCAGCAGGTAGGTGCCTTCGTATAATGCGCCGGTCTGCAGGACCGGATAAACGTAATCGCTGATGAACTCTTCACGCAGATCAACCACGTGGCACTCAGAAGCACCAGACTGCAGCGCTTTCTTCTCTACGCCTTCCAGATCGCTGCGCTCCTGACCGATATCGGCCACAAACGCCACCACCTCACAGCCGCCGTAGTTCTCTTTCAGCCATGGAATGATGGCCGACGTATCAAGACCACCGGAGTAAGCCAGAACGATTTTTTTGATGCCTTGCGTTTGCATTTCGTAATCCTTGAATCAGAGTCGTTAAGCGAGAATCCGGGTGCCAATCGGCACGCCGTTAAACAGGTCAGGCAGCCGCTCGGCATGACGCCAGCTGGCGATATCCACCGGTCGGCCCAGCGTACGCGCCGCATCCAGCGCAGCGTGGACCTTCACAATCATGCCATCGGTAATGATGCCCTGGGTAATCAGTTGTTCCGCTTTGTCGGCGGTCATCTCTTCGATACGCTGGCCTTTGCCGTCGAGGATACCGCTGACGTCGGAGAGCAGGACTAAATCCGCGCCAAGAGTGGAAGCCAGCGCCGTCGCCGCCTGGTCAGCGTTGACGTTCATCAGTTCGCCATCATCGGTGATACCGATAGAACTGACCACCGGCATATAGCCCGCCGCCAGCAGCGTGTTCATCAGCGCCGGATTACCCGGCATGGCGTGACCTACGTGGCCCAGTTCTTCATCAAACGGGGTAACGTTGACCATGCCGGCATCGCCCAGACAGAGCCCCACCGCGTTGATGCCGGTTTTTTTCGCCCACGCCAGCA
The DNA here is from genome assembly GCF_037149395.1 of Pantoea sp. USHLN298. Lineage (NCBI taxonomy): Bacteria > Pseudomonadati > Pseudomonadota > Gammaproteobacteria > Enterobacterales > Erwiniaceae > Pantoea > Pantoea sp. USHLN298. The sequence continues at coordinate 106,022 of NZ_JBBCRO010000010.1, read as the reverse complement.
GCGTTTTATTGGCGGTTCCCGCCAGCGCACCGGTAATAATGTCGATCTGATCGGCCGGTGTGACGCGCAGGCCATTCTTTTTCTTCACCGGCAACGCCAGCTTTTTCATCAGTTCATCCACCAGGCAACCGCCACCGTGGACAATAATCAGCGGGCGCTGATGGGCGCTGCGGTAGGTCAGCAGCGCATCAAACAGACGGGCCAGCGCTTCTTCGCTGTCTAACAGCACACCGCCCAGCTTGATAATCAATGGATTGGTCATGGTTTACTCGTCCGTTAAGTCAGTGACGTGGTTTCCGGGAAGCCGAAGCGAATATTCAGACACTGTACGGCCTGCGATGCGGCGCCTTTCAGCAGGTTATCTTCGGCTGCCACCACGATCAGGTGCTCGCCCTGTAGCTCAAAACCGATATCGCAATATGGCAGACCGACCACCGCTTTCAGTGCCGGCACACCCTGCTCGTAGAGCCGGACCAGAGGCTTATCGTGGTAGGCGCGCTGGAATACTGCCGCCACATCCTCGCGGCTCACGCCCGGATTTAACCGGCAGGTAATGGTCGCCAGAATGCCGCGCGGGAAGTTGCCCAGATGCGGCGTGAAAATCACCGGCGTGCCGAGATGGGCGACGATTTCCGGGTGATGACGATGATTGAACAAGCCGTAAGGGTGCAGGCTGACTTCGCAGAAGCTGGTGCCGACGCTGGCTTTACGCCCTGCGCCACTCACGCCGCTGGTGGCGTTGATCACCGGCCACTGTGCCTCGTTTAGCAGCCCGGCATCCACCAGCGGTTTCAGTGCCAGCTGAGCCGCGGTCGGGTAACAACCCGGTACCGCCACCAGCTGCGCCTGTTTGATCTGCTGATGCTGATATTCTGCCAGGCCATACACCGCTTTATCCAGCCAGTCGCCATGCTGATGGGTGAAGCCGTAGAAGCGGGTATAAAACGCAGGATCATTGACGCGGAAGGCGCCGGACAGGTCAAAGACCACACAACCGGCCTTGAGAAATTCCGGAGCCAGATCGTGGCTGACTTCATGGGCCGTAGCCAGGAATACCACATCCACTTTATCTGCCCATTCCGACGCATGGCTCAGCGGCTGCAGCGGGAGATCCACCACACCTTTCAGCTGAGGATGCAGATCGGACAAGCGCTTACCCGCATCAGGACTTTGCGCCGAAACCGCTAAAGCGGTTATGTTGATATCTGGATGGCGATTCAGGAAGGTGGCGAGCTCTACGCCAGCGTAACCACTGGCACCCACGATCAGCGTATTCAACATCAGGCTGTAACCCTTTTTACAGTCACACGTTCCGGGTCGCGGCCTTGCCCCGTTGCCCACAATGCCGTTTGCAGCGATTTCTGGTTCACATGCAGACGACGTTAATGTATTTTTATTCACTATTAATGCATGAATATTGATACATCCTAACTCAAGGACCGTCAACAGTGAAGACAAAATTACCGCCTTTTATCGAACTCTACCGCCAGTTGATCGCCACACCGTCGATCAGCGCAACCGATGCCGCACTGGACCAGAGTAATGAAACTTTAATCAATTTGCTGGCTGGCTGGTTTCGTGACCTCGGCTTCAGCGTTGAAGTGCAGCCGGTTCCCGGTACCCGCAATAAATTTAATATGCTGGCCCGAACCGGCAGCGGCGCAGGCGGCCTGCTGTTAGCCGGTCATACGGATACCGTTCCGTTCGACGATGGTCGCTGGACCCGCGATCCATTCACCCTGACCGAACACGACAACAAGCTCTACGGGCTGGGCACAGCAGACATGAAAGGCTTCTTCGCCTTTATTCTCGACACGCTGCGCGATGTGGATGTGACGACGCTGAGCAAACCGCTCTATATCCTTGCCACCGCCGATGAAGAAACCACCATGGCCGGCGCGAAATATTTTTCTGAATCGACCCAGCTGCGTCCGGACTGCGCCATCATTGGCGAGCCGACCTCACTCAAGCCGGTTCGGGCGCACAAAGGGCACCTGTCGAACGTGATCCGCATTGAAGGCAAGTCGGGCCACTCCAGCGATCCGGCGCGCGGCGTTAACGCCATTGAACTGATGCATGAATCGATCACCCATCTGATGCAGCTGCGCCATACGCTGCAGGAGCGTTACCACCACGACGGCTTCGCGATTCCCTATCCCACCATGAACTTCGGGCATATCCACGGCGGCGATGCGGCTAACCGTATCTGCGCCTGCTGTGAACTGCATATGGATATCCGACCTTTGCCGGGCTTATCGCTCAGCGATCTGGATGGGCTGCTGAACGAGGCACTGGCGCCGGTCAGCGCGCGCTGGCCTGGTCGTGTAACGGTCGCCGAGCTGCATCCGCCTATTCCGGGTTATGAATGTCCGGCGAACCATGAACTGGTCAGCGTGGTGGAAAAACTGCTGGGCACGCCAACCGAAGTGGTGAACTACTGCACCGAAGCACCGTTTATTCAGCAGCTCTGCCCGACGCTGGTACTGGGGCCAGGCTCTATTAATCAGGCACATCAGCCAGACGAATTTATTGATACCGCATTTATTAAGCCGACACGGGCGCTTATCAGTCAGGTTGTGCAGCATTTTTGTCACTGATTAACAATAAATGGGGCATTTCACTGCGATAACGGTAAAATGCCCTGTCATTCTGCGGCATTTAACAATAAGAATAACTTATCCCGCTCCGCTCCTGATAAATTCCATGAATTTCGGACAGTTAGCCACACGTTCGCCCCACTTTAACTCATTTGACGTACGCAGCATTACGTGGCTAGATAAAAGACGATGTTATGCCCACCGGGTGACTATCCAGATATTTTCAGATTGCAGGCAGGCGGCAACTGAGCACATTCCCCGTAGATGACCGGGAAGATAAAGTTGCTGCTTTTTCTGCTGCCTGAAAAGGGTCGGGTGTAGAAGTTTTTCAAGACGATAAGGGTGTCAGGGTCCAATGAACGAACAATATTCCGCAATGCGAAGTAATGTCAGTATGCTCGGCAAACTGCTCGGGGATACGATTAAGGATGCGCTGGGTGAGAACATCCTCGACCGGGTGGAAACCATCCGTAAGCTATCCAAGTCATCCCGTGCAGGTAATGACACTCATCGTAAGGAACTGCTTAATACGCTGCAAAACCTCTCCAATGATGAGTTATTGCCGGTAGCCCGCGCGTTTAGCCAGTTCCTTAACCTCACCAACGTGGCTGAGCAGTACCAGACCATTTCGCACAGCGGTGAAGGCGCCAATCATCCCGAACTGCTGAAAAAGACCTTTGAGACCCTGAAGCAGCAGAGTGACATCAGCGAAAGCGCTATCCGCGAGGCGATTGAGTCGCTGTCGCTGGAGCTGGTGCTGACCGCGCACCCGACCGAAATCACCCGCCGCACGCTGATTCACAAACTGGTAGAAGTGAACAGCTGTCTGAAACAGCTCGATCACAGCGACATTTCCGACTACGAGCGTAACCAGATTATGCGCCGTCTGCGCCAGCTGGTGGCGCAGGCCTGGCACACCGACGAGATCCGCAAATATCGCCCGACGCCGATCGATGAAGCCAAATGGGGCTTTGCGGTGGTCGAGAACAGCTTATGGGAAGGCGTACCCGCCTTTCTGCGCGAGCTGAACGAGCAGGTGGAAGAGGCGTTCGGGATGAAATTACCGGTTGATTTCGTGCCGGTGCAGTTCACCTCCTGGATGGGCGGCGATCGCGATGGCAACCCCAACGTCACGGCGGCGATTACCCGCCACGCGATGCAGCTGAGCCGCTGGAAAGCCGCCGATCTGTTCCTGCGCGATATTGGCGTGCTGATTTCCGAGCTGTCGATGTCCGAGTGCAGCGATGAAGTGCGCGAACTGAGCGGCGATCCGGAAGCGCTCGAACCTTATCGGGTGATCCTGAAACGTCTGCGCAGCCAGCTGCTGACTACCCAGGCGTTCCTTGAGCGTCGGCTGAAAGGCGAACGTCTGCCACGTCCGGCGGACCTGCTGGTCTCGAACGACCAGTTGTGGGACCCGCTGTATGCCATTTATCAGTCGCTGCAACAGTGCGGTATGAGCATCATCGCCAACGGCCAGCTGCTTGATACGCTGCGCCGCGTGAAGTGCTTTGGCGTACCGCTGGTGCGTATCGACCTGCGCCAGGAGAGCACCCGTCATACCGAAGCGATTGCGGAAGTGACCCGCTATCTTGGCCTTGGCGATTATGAAAGCTGGTCGGAAGCTGACAAACAGGCCTTCCTGATCCGCGAACTGAACTCAAAACGTCCGCTGCTGCCACGCAGCTGGGAACCCAGCGATGAGACGCGCGAAGTGCTGGAAACCTGCCGCGTTGCGGCTGAAGCACCGCAGGGCTCTATCGCAGCGTACGTTATCTCGATGGCGAAAACGCCGTCTGACGTACTGGCGGTTCATCTGCTGCTGAAAGAGGCGGGCATCACCTACGCCATGCCGGTAGCGCCCTTGTTTGAAACGCTCGATGACCTGAACAATGCCAATGATGTGATGAGCCAGCTGCTGAGCATTGACTGGTATCGCGGCTTTATTCAGGGCAAACAGATGGTGATGATTGGCTATTCTGACTCTGCGAAAGATGCCGGCGTAATGGCGGCCAGCTGGGCGCAATATCAGGCGCAGGATGCGCTGATCAAAACCTGTGAAAAAGCCGGGATTTCGCTGACGCTGTTCCACGGACGCGGCGGCACCATTGGCCGTGGCGGCGCACCGGCCCATGCGGCTCTGCTGTCACAGCCGCCGGGCAGCCTGCGTGGCGGTCTGCGCGTCACTGAACAGGGCGAGATGATCCGCTTCAAATATGGCTTACCGGAAGTCACTATCGCCAGCCTGTCGCTCTACACCGGCGCGATTCTTGAAGCAAACCTGATGCCGCCGCCGGAACCGAAACGTGAATGGCGCGACATTATGGATCAGCTCTCCGCCGACTCCTGTGCGATGTATCGCGGCTATGTGCGTGAGAATGCGGATTTTGTGCCCTACTTCCGTTCGGCAACGCCGGAGCAGGAACTGGGTAAACTGCCGCTGGGCTCACGTCCGGCCAAACGCCGTCCGACCGGTGGCGTAGAGTCGCTGCGTGCGATTCCGTGGATTTTCGCCTGGACGCAAAACCGTCTGATGCTGCCCGCCTGGCTGGGTGCCGGTGCCGCGCTGCAACAGGCGATGGTAGCGGGCCATCAGGATCAGCTGGAAGCGATGTGCCGCGACTGGCCGTTCTTCTCAACCCGTCTTGGTATGCTGGAGATGGTGTTCTCGAAAGCTGATCTATGGCTGGCGGAATATTACGATCAGCGTCTGGTAGAGAAATCCCTCTGGCCGCTGGGCAAACAGCTGCGCGATCAGCTGGATGCGGATATCAAAGCGGTGTTAACCATTGCCAACGACTCTCACCTGATGGCCGATGAGCCGTGGATTGCCGAGTCGATTGCACTGCGTAACGTCTATACCGATCCCCTTAACGTGCTGCAGGCGGAACTGCTGCACCGTTCACGTGCGCAGGAAGCCCGCGGAGATGAACCGGACGCACGCGTTGAGCAGGCATTAATGGTCACCATCGCCGGTGTGGCGGCAGGTATGCGCAACACTGGTTAAGCCGATACGGGCGTGACATCCGCGCCCGGTACTGATAATAAAAAAAGTCGGGATTATCCCGACTTTTTTACTGGCTGAAAGGGCGTCATTACGCTGCCGCGACGGCGGGACGCACACCCAGCGTATGGCAGATGGCATAACTCATTTCGGCGCGGTTCAGGGTATAGAAATGGAAATCTTTCACTCCTTCGCGCGACAGAATCTTCACCATATCCATCGCGATATTGGCACCCACCATTTTGCGCGTTTCGGCATCATCATCCAGACCGGCAAACATCGCATTCATCCAGCCCGGTACGCGTACGTTAGTCAGCGTGGCAAAGCGTTGCAGCTGTTTAAAGTTCGAGACCGGCAAAATGCCCGGCACAATTTCCACGTCGATGCCGGTTGAAACGCAGCGATCGCGGAAGCGTAAATAGCTTTCGACGTCGAAAAAGAACTGGGTGATTGCCCGGCTGGCACCGGCATCGATCTTCCGCTTCAGGTTGATTAAATCCGCCTGCGCGCTTTTGGCTTCGGGATGGACTTCCGGATAAGCCGCCACCGAAATATCAAAATCACCGACCTCTTTCAGCAGCGAAACCAGATCGCAGCCATACATGTCGGGTTTACCGCCGCCCGGAGGCAGGTCACCGCGCAGCGCCACGATATGACGAATACCGTTATTCCAGTAATCCTGCGCGATGCTGCGCAGCTCTTCGCGTGTGGCATCGACACAGGTCAGATGCGGCGCCGCTTCCAGACCGGTGCGATCTTTAATCCCTTTGATAATGCTGTGGGTGCGATCGCGCTCGCCGGAATTTGCACCGTAGGTGACAGAAACAAATTTGGGTTTCAGGCTGCTCAGGCGATCGATTGAGGACCACAGCGTCTCTTCCATTTCGCTGGTGCGAGGCGGGAAAAATTCAAATGAGACATTAATTTGCCCGTTCAGCTCTGCCAGGCTCTGGTTTAGCGCTTCGCGCTGATTGGCATGAAAGAAACTCATCCTGCACCCTCATCGATCACATCGGTTAACTAACGGCCTGCAAACATCCATACGTTTAGACGTCCAGATGTTCAAAATGACGCAATCCTGCGTCAGCGTCAACTAAAAAATGATCAACGGCGCGGATAAATATTCATTCAGGTTGAGGGAAATTCACGATGAGCACAGAGAGAGAATCAAACAGGCGCCGAAGCGCCTGAAAAAAGAGAGAAAGAAAGGATTACAGCAGTTGCGCCAGGCGATTGATATCTGACTGAATGGCGCCCGCGGTCACATCGCGTCCCGCGCCCGGGCCACGAATCACCAGCGGATTATCACGGTACCAGCGGCTTTCAATGGCAAACACGTTATCGCACGGCAGCAACGCAGAGAGCGGATGCTCCGGGCGGACGGCTTCAACACCGACACGGGCTTTACCGTTGCCATCAAAGCGGGCAACGTAGCGCAGCACCAGCCCTAATTCCTGCGCGGCTTCCAGCCGTTGCAGCATCTGTTCATTCAGCTCTTCCCCGTTTTCAAAGAAATGGTCGATAGAGCCCTGCTGACAGTTATCCGGCACCAGCGATTCAACGCGCACCTGATCCGGTTCGATGTCATAACCCGCTTCGCGTGCCAGAATCACCAGCTTGCGCATCACGTCCTGTCCGGAGAGATCGACACGCGGATCGGGCTCGGTTAAGCCCTGCTGCCACGCCTGATCCACCAGCTCAGTGAACGGCACGGTGCCGTCGAACTGCAGGAACAGCCACGACAGCGTGCCGGAGAAGATACCGCTAATCGACAGAATGGTATCACCACTGTCACGCAGATCGCGCACCGTGTAGTTAATCGGCAGACCCGCGCCGACCGTCGCGTTGTATAACCAGTGGCGACCGGTTTTGGTAAAGGCATCACGAATTTGCCGCCACGTCTGGCTGTCAGAGGCACCGGCTACCTTATTGGCGCTAATGACGTGAAAACCGTGGCTGGCGAAATCGAGATACTGCTGCGCCAGCGGCGTGCTGGCGGTTACGTCCAGCACCACCAGGTCGTCAAACGGGTGCGCCCGCATCCACAGGAACAGCGACTCTTCATCACGCTCAAAGGCTTCGTCATCAAAAAAGGCCAGCGCCCGACTGGCGTCCAGTCCCTCATAGCTCAGCAGGCTGCGGCAGCTATCCGCCACACCGGCCAGCACAAATTCAAATCCGGTACGCGCCGACAGCGTTTCCTGATCGCGCGCGAACAGTTCCAGCCAGCGTGAACCGATGTTGCCTTTACCAAACAGCATCAGCCCGATGCGCTTTTCAGCCCGGAACAGCGACTGATGCAATCCCTGAATCAGATGCTGAGTCGGACCGACGCGCAGCACCGCCACTACGCTGATGTGCTGCTCTGACTGCCAGATAAACTCCACCGGCTGATCTTTTAACTGCTGCCAGAAACGATGGGTATGCAGCGGGTTACGGGTGACGCCCGCGCCCACCAGCGCCACCAGCGCCAGCCCGTCGCGTAGCTGCAGATGGCCCGGAAAACCGGCATCCTGTAACAGCGTAAAGGCGCTGTTAACCACTTCTGAAGTGTAGCAAAGCTGCAATAACTGACGATCGGGATGGACGCCAACGGCCAGCGGGCGCAGCTGGGCGCGCTTCAGTAGCAGATCGATCTCTTTATGCAGAATGGCAAAATCGTGCTGCTCCGGCAGCTGGATCTCAATCAGGCACACGTCATCGTGACTGGTCACAATACGGGCGCCGGTGCCGGACGCCAGCACCCGCTCAATGCGGGTCGATCCCTGTTCCGGCTGGTAGCTACAGCGCAGTTGCAGATCGATGTCGCTGCCTGAAACCGGCTGCAGAGTGCGGGTGTGCAGCACCGGCGCAGCCAGACGCGCCAGTTCACTGGCTTCATCCAGCCTTAACAGCGGCAGCAAACAGGCATCCGAAACTTTACGCGGATCGGCACTGTAGACGCCCGCCACATCACTCCAGATGGTGACGCGGCCAACACCGGCCAGCGCGCCAATCTGCGTTGCAGAATAGTCGGAACCGTTACGTCCGAGCAGCACAGTTTCACCGGCATCGTTCCGGCTGATAAAGCCGGTCACCACGATGCGCTTGTGAGGATGCTGCGCCAGCAGGGTTTGCAACAGCGGCCATGACTTGCCTTCATCCACCTGCGGTTGCGCGGCGCGTTCAGCCCGCAGAAAGTCGCGTGCATCGAGCCAGCAGGCCTGCATATCGCGCTGGTTCAGCACCGCTGACATCAGACGGGCCGACCAGACTTCACCGTGCCCTACCACTTCCGCATAGACCGCGTCAGTCAGCGTGCCATCCAGCAGGGCGGCCAGCTTTTCCAGATCGCGGATAAAAGCGGTCACTAAAGGTTCTGCGACCTCAGCAGGCAGCAGCGCGCTAATCAGCTCGCTTTGATAACGCCGTAAAGCCTGTTGCACCTGGTGCGCGGAGAGCCGATCGCTCTGGCTGAGCTTCAGCCAGTTAATCAGCTGGTTGGTGGTCGAGCCCGCCGCCGACACCACCATCATGTCACCCGGCTGGCTGTAATCCGCCATGATGCTGGCCACGCGCTGATAGCAGCGCGCATCCGCCAGGCTACTGCCGCCAAATTTATGCAACTGCCTGATATCCGGCGTGCCCGCACCTGCTGAAATCGTCATGCTTAACCCTCGGCTGCGATCCGGAATGCATTATCCAGATCGGCAATTAAATCTTCGTGATCTTCGATGCCGACAGAAACACGCAACAGCGTGTCGGAGATGCCCGCTGCAGCACGCGCTTCTGCCGACATTCCCGCATGCGTCATGGTCGCGGTGTGGGAGATCAGACTCTCCACGCCGCCCAGCGATTCCGCCAGCGTAAATAGCCGCAACGCTTTCAGGAAGCGGCGCAGCAGGGCTTCGTCACCATCGACTTCGAAGCTCAGCATCGCGCCAAAGCCGCGTTGCTGTCGCGCTGCATGTTCGTGTCCGGCGTTTTCCGGCAGCGAAGGATGATACAACTTTTTGACCTGTTTCTGTTGCTTCAGGTAATCAACAATCGCTAATGCGTTGCGTTGCGCCGCGGCCATGCGTGGCGCTAAGGTACGGATGCCGCGCAGCAGCAGATAACTGTCAAAGGCCGAACCGGTGACGCCAATATTGTTGGCCCACCACGCCAGATCGGTCGCCAGCTGAGGATCTTTGGCGATCACCGCGCCGGCCACCACATCGGAGTGACCATTGAGGTATTTGGTGCAGGAGTGAATCACCAGATCGGCTCCCAGCGCCAGTGGATTCTGTAACGCCGGACTCATAAAGGTGTTATCCACCACGCTAATGGCACCGGCATCGCGAGCCGCCGCACAAATCGCGCTGATATCAACCACCCGTAACAGCGGATTGCTGGGGCTTTCGATCAGCACCAGCTTCGGTTTCTCATCCAGCGCGGCCTGCAGCGCATTCAGATCGCCCTGATCGACAAATTTCACCCGATAAGCGCCGCGCTTACTCAGGCTGTCAAACAGCCGGTAGCTGCCGCCATAACAGTCGTGTGGCGCCACCAGCAGGTCGCCAGGCTTCAGGAACACCGTCGTCACCAGGTGAATAGCCGACATCCCGGTATTGGTTAATACCGCACCGGCACCGCCTTCCAGTTCAGCCAGCGTCCGCTGCACCACGTCGCGGGTCGGATTCCCACGGCGCGAATAGTCATGGGCGCGGGGCTCGTTGAAATCGAGAAAGTTATAGGTGCTGGAGAGGTGAATCGGTGGGACAACACAGCCATATTGCTCGTCATCATTCAAACCGCTGCGTACTGCGATGGTTGCCTGTTTGCGCGTCATGGGACTTATTGTTCCTGAAATGTGAAATGTTGAGGCACAGGATATCACCCCTTAATTAGACGTCAATACATCTGGACATCTAAATGTCTTTGCGTATAGATTGAGCAGAAAGGCAATAACCGCTAAAATTATGCGTCATCGCCTGGCGCTCACCCGGTCGTTAAGCCGCTGTGAGCGAAGAAAACCCGCCATATCAGGGGTCAGGCAGGAAAAAATCAGGCATAATCCGCTGATTTCCTCACATTTAACGTTTATTAATTAAGGTATCCCATGGCTGAATGGAACGGCGAATATATCAGCCCGTACGCCGAGCACGGTAAGAAGAGCGAGCAGGTCAAGAAGATTACGGTTTCTATCCCCTTGAGCGTGCTGAAGATTTTAACGGATGAGCGTACTCGTCGTCAGGTGAATAACCTGCGTCACGCGACGAACAGTGAGCTGCTGTGCGAAGCGTTTTTGCATGCTTTTACCGGTCAGCCACTGCCAGATGATGTCGATTTGCGTAAAGAGCGCAGCGATGAGATTCCGGAAGAAGCGAAAAAGATCATGCGCGACATGGGTATCGATCCTGATACCTGGGAGTATTAATCCGCCAGGCCTGTTTCGCTTAACGTCGCTGTGTTTCAGATGAGCAGAGCCCGCACCGGGATGCTGCTCATCTGACCTATCACGCCGCTGACTCCTCCTTAATCGTCACCTTCCCTCCCATTTTGATTTTTCCTGTCTGAATGTCGCAGAGAAAATAATAGCCATCAAAGTTTTACATTATCGCAATATTTTTGTTCCAATATGGGATCGCATTCAATCCGGTAATGGAGGAATTACTATTGTTCATAATTACCTGACTCCGTAAAATTTTCCAAAAAAAGCGAATATTTTACAGGAATACGATGGCATCAATTTATCTGACAAAAAAACATAAAAACCTTTCGCCCGTTATTATTATATTTGCCATTATAATCTTCATTTTTTCTGACCGGACACAAGCTGCGCCGGTACTGGAACAAAAAAACAGTGCAACTCATGCACTTTTACAGGATCGGATACGCAAAGAGCAGTTAATTCCTAAACCGCAGCAAACACCCTCTGAAAAACAGACTGCCGGGCATGAGGAAATTCGCTTCCCGAATGAAGCGATCTGCTACCGGATCGATAAAGTTAATTTAAAGCCGGATAGCGAAAAACTTCACCTTGAAAAATTAAGCTATTTTACTGCTCAGGCCGAAGGAAAATGTCTCGGCATTGCGGGCATCAGACTGCTGGCAAAAACTCTGCAAAACGAAATAATCAGGCTGGGATATATTACCACGCGAGTTAACCTACCCGATCAGAACCTTTCAGCTCATACATTAAATTTTGAAATTAATGCGGGTAAGGTGGGCAATATCTTCGTCAATAAAGCAAGCGGCGATTATATCAACCTCGGTAATACGTTACCGCTAAAAGAGGGCGATATACTCGAACTTGGCGATCTTGAACAGGGCAGCCTGAATCTGCAGCGCGTACCGGGTTCGCAGGTCAGGATCAATGTGTTGCCGGGTCGTGAAAAAGGCGAGAGTGATATTCATATCCGGCGCGAACAGGATAAATACTGGCAGGTGGGAGCGTGGATCAATGATGCAGGCTCGGTCGCAACCGGCCGTTACCAGGCAGGCGGTGCGCTCTATTTCAATAACATCACCTCGATGAGTGATACTTTCTACCTGTCATATGGCCATGACATTGCCCCAGGGCATACGGTTAAAGGCAACAGTAATCAGTCTGTGGGTTATTCCATCCCGTGGGGTTACTGGTGGCTCGATCTTTACGCCAGCCAGAGTCAGTATCAGCAATACATCACCGGTAACTGGGCCAGCTGGCGATTAAATAATAAAAATCGTTATTACAGCGCTCAGCTTAATCGTTTGCTCTCTCGCACCGTGCATCAGACCACCACGGCGGGCCTGCAAATCTTTAATACCGAAGCGCGCTATTCTCTCAATGAGGTCGATCTCGTCAGCATGCATAAAAGAAATGCGGGCTGGAAAGCGGTGCTGCAACATCAGATCCGCTACGATAATGCCGGTCTGGCCGCCAGCCTGAGTTATCAAAAGAAGATGCCATGGTTTAATAGCAGCCACACGGCTGAGCAGCAATACCGGCTCATCGATAAAGAAGGCAGAATTGTCACCTTCGATCTGGAAGGCTCAGTTAACTTTCGCCTGTACGACAACTGGCTCAACTATTCTCCTCATCTCAGCCTGCAATATTCGCCCGATAAACTTTCTTCTCTTGATCGCTTTTCGCTGGCAAATCGCTGGACCGTGCGCGGTTTCGATGGCGAAAACACCCTTCAGGACAATAAGGGATGGTACTGGCGTAACGACATCAGCTGGCTATTCCCCGGCAAGCCGGTGCAACCTTATATCGGCCTTGATGCAGGCCAGGTTTATGGTCATTACAGCCAGCAATATTACACCGGTAAAACCGTCATCGGCAGCGTGATCGGCTTACGGGGCCAATACCAGCAAACGCACATTGATATTTTTGCTGGCACACCACTAAAAAAACCACAATCATTTCATACTGACCCACTTACGCTGGGTTTCTCATTACAATGGAAATATTAAAAAAAGGAGGATGATCTTAATTTCATCGCAGATTACAAACATTTAAAAACATTAATTCATTAAAGGGTAAACATGAAAAAGCATAAAATCAGCCTGTTATTTATGGCCACATTAGCCACGCTTTGCAGTTCGTCCGCTTTTGCTGCATTGAATAGTTACACTCATGCCAACGGATCGACTGTCATTAATATCAATCAAGCGGATGCCAATGGTCTGTCGCATAATATGTACCAAAATTTCAATGTGACAAATAAGGGAACCATCATCAACAACAGCACCACAGATTTGGTGCGTGAAAGCGGCAATATTGCGCGTAATAGCAATCTGGATCGCTCTGCCAGTCTCATTCTTAATGAAGTCATTTCCAAAAGCCCATCTGCACTCAACGGATTTATTGAAGTTGCTGGTCAGAAAGCGGATGTGATCATTGCCAACCCGAACGGAATTAGCTGTTCTGGCTGTAGCTTTATCAATACCGGACGCGCGACGTTAACAACGGGGACCCCAACCTTCAGCGATGGTACATTAACCGGCTTCAAAGTCGCTAAAGGTACGATAGCTGTTAACGGTAAAGGTCTGAAAGGGGCCGATTACACCGACCTGCTGGCGAAAAAGATTAATATTCAGGGCATGATTGAAACCAGCCAGTTGAACGCGATTGCGGGAACCTATGATTACGATATCGCCTCTGCTCAGGTGACTGCGAATGGCAACACACGGCTGTTCAGTAACAGTATAGATGTGAGCGAACTGGGTGGTGCAACGGCAGGTATTATTCAATTGCAGACCACTGAGGCGGGAGCGGGAGTCAACAACAGTGGCATCCTAAACGCCAGCGGCCTTTATATCGCCTCTAATGGCGCGCTGACTAACAGCGGTACCCTGCAAAGTGGCGTCATCAGTGCGTCAGCCATCAACGGGATCACCAATAAAGGGCATCTTTCTTCAGCTCAGACAGCGCTGCAGTCGTCCGGCACATTTAATAACAGCGGTACCATTGAGGCCACTGATTATATTAATGTCGTCAGTGCAGGAAAATTTTCCAACAGTGAAAACGCGCAAATTACGGCAGCAGGTAATATCAACGTCGTTTCTATCGCCGGTGATATTGAGAATACCGGTAAAATCAGTGCCGGAAAAACTCTGGTGATGCAGACCGGCTATGGTTCAGTTGACGGAACGATGACCGCCATCGCTAACACCCGTCTGCTCAACTCTGGCTCGCTTCAGGCAGGTAATATCAGTCTGAATGCGGTTAAAGAGATTAATCTGTCATCGGGTGGAGAGGTCACCACACCAGGCACAGCTTATCTTTCAGCGTCAAAAGTTTCGAATGCTGCGACCCTGACCGGCCAGAACACCTCGATTGTGGCTAATGAAGTGCAGAATAGCGGCCTCATGCAGACCACCGGAACGTTAAGTGTCTATGGTAAAAACGACATCCTGAATACCGGCACCTTAAAAGCGGGCACGCTGGCGCTGACAACGGATGAGAAAATCAGCAATTCGTCCTGCATATTGTGGGTATTGTGCACCAAAGGCACCATGGAGGCGGATAAGATCACCATCACCGCACCCAAAATCGCGAGTCTCAGCGATCTGGATGGTCACTATTCCACGCAGACACTTGAGCTGAATAAGCCTGCTGCTTCTTCAGAACCGGCCTCCAGCCTGTAGCCGGTGGTAAGACAGAAATAAAAAAACCCAGCCGAAGCTGGGTTTTTTCTTGCCGCCGAACCCGCAGGTTCAGGTGCCTTTTAATCTTATTTTTTAGCGCCTGGCACGCTGAAACGCTTGTTAAAGCGGTCAACACGGCCACCAGTTGCCACTTCACGCTGCTTACCGGTATAGAACGGGTGGCATTTGCCACAAACGTCCAGGTTCAGTTCGTGAGTCAGTGTTGAACGGGTGTGAATCTCGTTGCCGCAGGTACATTTGATAGTAACTGCTTCGTATTTCGGGTGAATACCTTGTTTCATGGGAAACCTCATATAAGGCCGTGTCGCTCTCCGTGCCAGGTCAGAACCTGCACAGCACCACACGCGGTGAACAGTAAAGGGTGTACTCCGGCAAGATCTTTCTCACCGAAGGCGCAACATTATACAGCTAACTTTCGCCTGCTGCAAATTTATGCTGAGATACCCGCCACCGGGGTCAGCGTGTACACTAGCTTCCCCGATTGATTGAGCCGGAAAGAGATCGCTATGCCCGTTGTTCAGGTTGCCCTGCCCGTCCCGTTGCCCCGCCTGTTTGACTATCTGCCGCCGCTGGGCGCGCAGCCGGTGATTGGCGGTCGCGTGAGCGTGCCGTTCGGCAACCGCAGGATGATCGGCATCGTGGTTGCACTGCGCGACAGTAGCGATCTGCCGGAAGCGCAACTAAAGCGCGTGGCGGAGGTGCTGGACAGCGAGACGCTCTATCCGGCGTCGTTGTGGCGCATCCTCAACTGGGCCGCCAGCTACTACCATTCACCGCTCGGGGAAGTGCTGAGCCATGCGATCCCGGTGTTGCTGCGTCAGGGTAAACCGGCGCAGGACAATCCGTTATGGCAATGGGTCATCACCGAACAGGGTCGCGCCACCGCGCCTGAAACGCTGAAGCGCGCCCCAAAACAGCAACAGGCGCTGGCCGCGCTGCGTCAGCGACCGCTCTACCGTCATCAGGTGAGTGAACATGATCTGACAGATGCGGCGATGCAGGCGCTACGGGCAAAAGGCTTATGCGATCTGCATGAGCATCAGCCACAGATGCATGACTGGCGCACCACCTTCGCGGTCAAAGGCGAGCGCCTGCGGCTGAATACCGATCAGGCGATGGCGGTGGGCGCAATTCGGGCCGAAGATGAACAGTACGCCGCCTGGCTGCTGGCAGGTATCACCGGTTCCGGTAAAACAGAAGTTTATCTCAGCGTGCTGGAAAATGTGCTGGCGCGCGGCAGGCAGGCGCTGGTGCTGGTGCCGGAGATTGGCTTAACCCCGCAAACCATCGCCCGTTTCCGTGAGCGCTTTGATGCGCCGATCGATGTGCTCCACTCCGCCTTAAATGACAGTGAGCGGCTGGCGGTCTGGCTGCGCGCGCGACGGGGCGAAACCGCCATCGTGATCGGCACCCGCTCGGCATTGTTTACCCCACTGGCCCGTCCTGGGGTGATCATTATTGATGAAGAGCACGACAGCTCCTATAAACAGCAGGAAGGCTGGCGCTATCAGGCGCGCGATCTGGCGGTGTTTCGCGCCCATGAAGAGAACATCCCGATAGTGATGGGGTCGGCAACCCCGGCACTGGAGACGCTGCACAATGTTCGCAGCGGTAAATATCGCCAGCTCGACCTGACGAAACGGGCCGGGAATGCCAGACCGGCGCTGCAACAGCTGATCGACCTGAAAGGCGTGCAGCTGACGGGCGGGCTGGCACCGGCGCTGATCGGCAAAATGCGTCAGCATTTACAGGCTGACAATCAGGTGCTGCTGTTTCTCAACCGGCGCGGCTTTTCGCCGGCGCTGTTGTGTCACGATTGCGGCTGGATTGCCGAATGTACACGTTGCGATCGCTACTACACGCTGCACCAACACCATCGCCAGCTACGCTGCCACCATTGCGACAGCCAGCGTCCGCTGCCGAATCAGTGTCCGCAGTGCGGCTCGACACATTTATTACCGGTTGGCGTCGGCACCGAGCAGCTGGAGCAGCAACTCGGGACGCTGTTTCCCGGCATTCCGGTGTCACGCATCGATCGCGATACCACCAGCCGCAAAGGCGCGCTGGAGCAGCATCTGGCCGATGTCCATCGCGGTGGCGCCCGCATCCTGGTCGGTACCCAGATGCTGGCGAAAGGTCACCATTTCCCTGATGTCACGCTGGTCTCGCTGCTGGATGTCGATGGCGCGCTATTCTCGGCTGATTTTCGCGCTGCTGAGCGGTTTGCCCAGCTCTACACCCAGGTTGCCGGTCGCGCCGGTCGTGCCGGTAAACAGGGCGAAGTGCTGTTGCAGACCCATCATCCGGAACATCCGCTGCTGCAGACTCTGCTGCATAAAGGCTATTTTGCCTTTGCCCAGCAGGCGCTGCTGGAGCGCCAGGCGGTGTTCCTGCCGCCGTGGAGTCGCCATGCCCTGTTCCGGGCGGAAGATATGGATAATCAGCAGGCCGCAGAATTTCTGCAGCAGCTGCGAAATCTGCTGGAGTCGAGCCCCCTGAATGACAGCTCAATGTGGTTTATGGGCCCGCTGCCCGCTTTGCAACCCAAACGCAGTGGCCGCTGGCGCTGGCAGTTACTGCTCCAGCATCCTTCGCGTCAGCGTCTGCAACAGTTACTCAGCAGTTCCCTGCCGCTGGTTTCGACCCTGCCCGCCGCGCGCAAAGTAAAATGGACGCTGGATATCGATCCCACCGAGAGCTGAAGCGGATGACTCTGCGAGCCAGATCGAAAAAAGTCGCATAAGTCACAATTTTTATGCAAATTAAGTAACAACCAGCCGGGCAATCGTTAACAATGTTGCCCGGCTTGCTTTTTGGACAGGCAAAACAGAATCGAACGCGCCATAACGCGTCAGGAGCATGTGTTGGAGCAGAATCAACAACCGCCCGCCGCCACTATGAAAGACGTTGCGGAAAAAGCGGGCGTCTCAACCGCCACCGTTTCGCGTGCGCTGATGAACCCGGAGAAAGTTTCAGCCGCAACCCGTCAAAAGGTTGAGCAGGCGGTAGCGGCAGTGGGATATGCGCCGCACGGGCTGACGCGTAATGCCCGCCGTAACGATACCCAGACCATTCTGGTGATTGTTCCCGACATCTGCGATCCCTTCTTCAGCGAAATCATTCGCGGCGTCGAAGTTACGGCGGCCGAAGAGGGCTATCTGGTGCTGATTGGCGACTGCGCGCACCAGAATCAACAGGAAAGAACCTTTCTCAATCTGATGGTCACGCGACAGATTGATGGCATGGTGCTGCTTGGCTCACTGCTGCCCTTTGATGCCAGCGTCGATGAGCAGCGTAATTTGCCGCCAATGGTGATGGCGAATGAGTTTGCCCCGGAAATGTCGCTGCCCACCGTTCACATTGATAACCTGACCGCCGCGTTTGAAGCGGTCAATCATCTGCTTCAGCTGGGGCACCGGCAAATTGCCTGTATCGCCGGGCCAGAAGAGATGCCGCTCTGTCAGTATCGCCTGCAGGGGTATGTTCAGGCGTTGCGCCGCAGCAGCCTGACGGTCGATCCTACCTATATTGTGCGCGGCGATTTTACCTTTGACGCGGGCGTGGCGGCGATGAAGCAGCTGCTGTCATTACCACAGCCGCCGCGAGCTCTGTTCTGCCACAGCGATATTATGGCGCTCGGCGCGATGAATCAGGCCAGGCGCAGCGGACTGCGGATACCGGAAGACCTGTCGGTAGTCGGGTTTGATGATATTGAGCTGTCGCGTTACTGCGAGCCGCCGCTGACCACGGTGACACAGCCGCGCTATCAGATTGGTCGTGAAGCGATGCTGCTGCTGCTGGATGAGTTGCAGGGTAAACGCGTCAGCAGTGGATCACGGCTGCTGGATGCCGGGCTGACGATTCGTGGCAGCACCGCGCCAGCAAAAAAGCGTGAAAAATAAGCGTAATCCTGTGCTTTTTTCAGTAGATTCTTAAGGCGAACACCGCTGGTCAAAGTTCCGACCCTTGAGTAACATGGCGGACTCCTTGCCGGGCGCGTGAAAACGATCGATTCGCCCATTTGGCACTATTTTTTGAAGGGTATCAGAACGAGAGTGGCACAAAAAGATTATGTAGGCCGCGGGCGTTCAACAGGGACGCGTCGCAAAAAAAGCCCCAGCCGTGGCAAGAAGAGTAAAGGCGGTTCGGGAACATCAAAATTGATGATTGTACTGGCGGTTGCGGTGTTGGTGACCTTTGCCGGTGGTTTATGGTTCCTGGCGCATCACAAAAAAGAGGACGTGCCGGTCATTACGGATCATAAAGCCAACGGTAATGGCTTACCGCCTAAGCCGGAAGAGCGCTGGAAGTACATCAAAGAGCTGGAAAATCGTCAGGTTACGGTGCCGACGCCTATCGAACCCTCTTCGGGCGGTGAAGTGAAGTCTCAGACTCAGCTGACTGACGAGCAGCGCCAGTTGTTAGAGCAGATGCAGGCCGACATGCGTCAGCAGCCCACGCAACTGAACGAAGTACCGTGGAACGAACAGACGCCGGCTCAGCGTCAGCAGACGCTACAGCACCAGCAGCAGTTGCAACAGCTGCAACGTCAGCAGCAGCAGGACCAGCAGCAGCAACAACGCCAGCAGCTGCAGGCGCAGCAACAGCAGCAACGTCAGTTGCAGTTACAACAGCAGCAGCAACGTCAGCAACAGCAGTTGCAGCAACAACAACGTCAGCAGCAGCAGCAGCAGCAGCAGCAGCAAAACGTACAACGCCAGGCGCAGCCTGCACCGATTACGCGTGAACCGGTATCACCACCGAAACCGCAGGAAACGGCGAAAGCCAAACCGGCAGAGAAAGCCTCTTCTCAGCGCTGGATGGTGCAGTGTGGCTCCTTTAAAGGCACAGACCAGGCCGAATCAGTCCGTGCCGGCTTAGCCTTTGAAGGTTTTGAAAGCCGGATTACTACCGGCGGTGGCTGGAATCGCGTGGTGATTGGTCCCTATAAAGATCGCGCCACCGCTGACAGCACCCTGAAACGCCTGCGCAGTTCCGGCCACTCCAGCTGTATTCCGCTCGCCGTCGGGGGTTGAAACCCGTCAAACCCGCCCCATATCTGTTTGCATGATCCTCCGCGCCCGGTGCGCGGAGCCTTTTTCCGAATGCAACAAGGGGTCTGCCCGTGACAACAATAGTAAGTGTACGACGCAACGGCCAGGTAGTGATTGGCGGTGATGGCCAGGCTACGCTGGGCAATACCGTAATGAAAGGCAACGTTAAAAAAGTGCGTCGTTTATACAACGATAAAGTGATCGCTGGCTTCGCTGGCGGCACTGCAGATGCCTTCACCCTATTCGAACTCTTCGAACGTAAACTGGAAATGCATCAGGGTCACCTGGTGAAAGCGGCGGTTGAGCTGGCCAAAGACTGGCGTACTGACCGCATGCTGCGCCGCCTTGAAGCATTACTGGCGGTCGCCGATGAGTCAGCGTCGCTGATCATCAGCGGCAACGGTGATGTCATCCAGCCTGAAAATGATCTGATCGCCATCGGTTCCGGTGGTCCTTTCGCCCAGGCAGCAGCCCGTGCGCTGCTGGAAAATACCGAAATGGGTGCACGCGACATCGTCGAGAAATCGCTGAACATCGCGGGTGATATCTGCATCTACACTAACCATAACGTTAATTTCGAAGAATTACCGTCCAAGGCGTAAGGATTAAAACATGTCTGAGATGACTCCACGCGAAATCGTCAGCGAGCTGAACCGTTTTATCATTGGCCAGGACAGCGCTAAGCGCGCCGTGGCTATTGCGCTGCGCAACCGCTGGCGCCGCATGCAGCTTGATGAAGAGCTGCGCCATGAAGTGACACCTAAAAACATCCTGATGATTGGCCCGACCGGTGTCGGTAAAACCGAGATCGCTCGTCGACTGGCTAAACTGGCCAACGCGCCGTTTATCAAAGTTGAAGCGACGAAGTTCACCGAAGTGGGCTATGTCGGTAAAGAAGTGGACTCAATCATCCGCGATCTGACCGACTCCGCGATCAAAATGGTGCGCAGTCAGGCGATTGAAAAGAACAAATACCGTGCTGAAGAGATGGCGGAAGAGCGCATTCTTGATGTGCTGATCCCACCGGCAAAAAATAACTGGGGCCAGCCAGAGCAGGCACCTGAGCCGTCAGCCGCCCGCCAGTCTTTCCGCAAAAAGCTGCGTGAAGGCCAGCTGGATGATAAAGAGATTGAGATCGACCTGGCCGCCAGCGGTCCGGGCGTTGAGATCATGGCCCCTCCTGGCATGGAAGAGATGACCAGCCAGCTGCAGTCGATGTTCCAGAACCTCGGCGGTCAGAAACAGAAACCACGCAAGCTGAAGATCAAAGAAGCGATGAAGCTGCTGGTGGAAGAAGAAGCGGCCAAACTGGTGAACCCGGAAGAGCTGAAGCAGGAAGCGATTGAGGCGGTCGAGCAGCACGGAATCGTGTTTATCGATGAGATCGACAAAATCTGTAAGCGCGGCGGCCAGAACGCCGGCGGCCCGGATGTCTCACGCGAAGGGGTTCAGCGCGACCTGCTGCCGCTGGTTGAAGGCTGTACGGTTTCGACCAAACACGGCATGGTGAAAACTGACCACATCCTGTTTATCGCTTCAGGCGCTTTCCAGGTGGCCAGCCCATCCGATCTGATCCCGGAACTGCAGGGTCGTCTGCCAATCCGTGTCGAACTGCAGGCACTGACGGTAAATGATTTCGAGCGCATCCTGACTGAACCGAACGCGTCGGTCACCGTGCAGTATAAAGCGCTGATGAACACCGAAGGCGTGAATATCGACTTCACCGACGACGGTATCCGTCGTATCGCTGAAGCGGCCTGGCAGGTCAACGAAACCACCGAAAACATCGGTGCGCGTCGTCTGCATACGGTGCTGGAGCGTCTGATGGAGGATATCTCCTATGACGCCAGCGATCGCCACGGCGAATCGGTCACCATTGATGCTGAGTATGTCGGTAAGCATCTGGATGAACTGGTGGCGGATGAAGACCTGAGCCGCTTCATCCTGTAATCGAGCCGATCAGCATTTTTCTAAAGCCCAGCCATCCGGTTGGGCTTTTTTCTGCATGCTCTTGATGCAACGCTGCTTTTTTCCACTGATGATTTTGCCAACAATCAGCATAAAGCGATATACTTACCGCTCCTGTGGCAAACAGACGAAACCCTTATGAAATACGATACATCTGAACTCTGCGACATCTACCATGAAGAAGTGAACGTTGTTGAACCGCTTTTTTCAAATTTTGGTGGGCGCACTTCATTCGGTGGTCAGATTACCACAGTGAAATGCTTTGAAGACAACGGCTTACTTTACGACCTGCTGGAAGAAAACGGCCGTGGTCGGGTGCTGGTGATTGATGGCGGCGGCTCGGTCCGTCGCGCACTGGTCGATGCCCAGCTGGCGCGCCTGGCAGCCACTAACGAGTGGGAAGGCCTGGTAATCTACGGTTCGGTCCGTCAGGTTGATGAGCTGGAAGAGCTGGAGATCGGCATTCAGGCTATCGCGGCGATTCCGGCGGGCGCAGCCGGTGAAGGGATTGGTGAGAGCGATGTGCGCGTCAATTTTGGCGGCGTCACCTTCTTTTCCGGCGACCATCTCTATGCCGATAACACCGGCATCATCCTGTCAGAAGACGCGCTGGACCTCGAATAACGCCAGCAATGAAAACGGGTGCCTCAGCACCCGTTTTTCACGTCAGCTGAGGCTTCAAACCTCTTCCATTTTTCCCAGCAATGCACGCAGACGTTCCTGCCATACGTGTTGCTCTTCTTTCAGGTGCTGATTTTCACGCATCAGCGCGTCGTGGTTGCCCGCGACTTGTTGCGCATCGTTACGCAGTGAGTTGTTCTGCTCTTTCAGCTCTTCGATTTCCATCTGCAACAGGGTGATGGTATCAATCGCCTGCTGTACTTTCGCTTCCAGTTTCTCAAACACTTCAAATGACATCTTTCTGACCTCTCCTAAATTCCTGCAAGGCGTTGATGATGCCAGCGTAAGCCAGCAACGTTGTCCCGATTGTATGTAGCCTCACCCCGCAAGTCCAGCAACGCGGGCGCGCCGGGCGCAGTCTGTAACACTTTTCAGCCAATCCCTAAGATTCCGCTGCGCTTATTGCGGCTGCGCTTTTGCTGCCCGTGTCCGCTGCCGCAATCCGGGTCGAATGATGATTAAAGAAAACCGAAACACGCGAAAACGCGCATTTTTATGACACAGTACACAAAAAATGATTTCGCTATTTCTCGTTTATGTTCGTTAACGATAAATTCACAACAGCCCTACAATAAAGCTGGGTGACTCATGGACTGAGAACAAAAACTGATAAAATTTAACCTCGCTTCAGGAACAATATTATGAGTCAGACAACTAACACGCTCAAAGGTCAGTGTATTGCCGAATTTCTGGGGACCGGCTTGATCATTTTCTTTGGTGCAGGCTGTGTGGCTGCACTGAAACTCGCCGGTGCCGCCTTCGGTCAGTGGGAAATCTGTATTATCTGGGGCCTGGGTGTTTCCATGGCTGCCTACCTTACCGCCGGCATTTCAGGTGCGCATCTGAATCCGGCAATCACCGTTGCGCTGTGCCTGTTTGCCAATTTTGAAGGACGTAAGGTCGTACCATATATCGTGTCACAGGTGGCTGGCGCTTTCTGTGCTGCGGCGCTGGTGTACGGTCTCTACTACAGCCTGTTTATCGACTACGAGCAGAGCCATCAGATGGTGCGCGGTACGGTTGAAAGCCTCGACCTGGCAGGCATCTTCTCTACCTACCCTAACCCGCACATCGGCGTGGGCCAGGCTTTCCTGGTTGAGATGGTGATCACCGCGGTATTAATGGCGGTCATCATGGGCCTGACGGATGACGGCAACGGCATTCCACGCGGTCCGCTGGCACCGCTGCTGATCGGCCTGCTGGTGGCGATTATCGGTGGCGCGATGGGTCCACTGACCGGCTTCGCCCTGAACCCGGCACGTGATTTCGGACCAAAGATCTTCGCATGGCTGGCAGGCTGGGGTAACGTTGCCTTTACCGGCGGTCGTGACATTCCTTACTTCCTCGTGCCGATTTTTGGCCCGCTGGTTGGCGCCTGCCTGGGTGCAGTCGGTTATCGCGTACTGATTGCCCGTTACCTGCCAGGTACCGCTCAGGAACCGGCCAGCGTTCCAGCAGAAAAACCGGTTGCGCGCGCTCAGCAGCGTAAAGCGTAAGTTTCACCTTTTATCATCAGGACTGAATTTATGACTACCACCGATAAAAAATATATTGTCGCGCTCGATCAGGGCACAACCAGCTCACGCGCCGTCGTTCTTGACCACGACTCCAATATCGTCGCGGTATCGCAGCGCGAATTTACCCAGATCTACCCGAAAGCGGGCTGGGTTGAACATGATCCAATGGATATCTGGGCTTCACAAAGCTCAACGCTGGTTGAAGTGCTGGCACATGCCGACATCCGCTCTGATGAGATCGCGGCAATCGGTATCACCAACCAGCGCGAAACCGCTATCGTCTGGGAAAAAGAGACCGGTAAGCCAATTTACAACGCCATCGTCTGGCAGGACCCGCGTACCGCTGATTACTGCCACAAACTGAAGAAAGAGGGTCTGGAAGAATATATCCAGCACACTACCGGTCTGGTGATTAACCCTTATTTCTCCGGAACCAAAGTGAAGTGGATTCTGGATCACGTTGAAGGCTCGCGTGAGCGTGCGAAACGTGGCGAGCTGCTGTTCGGTACCGTCGATACCTGGCTGGTCTGGAAAATGACTCAGGGCCGGGTGCATATCACCGACTACACCAACGCCTCCCGTACTATGATGTTTAACATTCATAAGCTGGAGTGGGATCAGCGTATGCTGGATATCCTGGATATCCCGCGTGAAATGCTGCCAGAAGTGAAGTCCTCTTCTGAAGTCTATGGTCAGACCAACATCGGCGGTAAAGGCGGTACACGTATTCCTATCGCCGGGATTGCCGGTGACCAGCAGGCTGCGCTGTATGGCCAGCTCTGTGTACAGCCTGGCATGGCGAAAAATACCTACGGCACCGGCTGCTTTATGCTGATGAACACCGGTACTGAAGCGGTGACCTCAACGCACGGCCTGCTGACCACTATTGCCTGTGGCCCGCGCGGTGAAGTGAACTATGCACTGGAAGGGGCTGTGTTTATCGGTGGTGCCTCTATTCAGTGGCTGCGCGATGAGATGAAGCTGATCAGTGAAGCTGCTGACTCTGAATACTTCGCGATGAAAGTGAAAGACACCAACGGCGTTTACATGGTGCCTGCTTTCACCGGCCTGGGCGCACCTTACTGGGACCCGTATGCCCGTGGTGCGATTTTCGGCCTGACCCGTGGTGCCAACGCTAACCACATCATCCGTGCGACGCTGGAGTCTATCGCTTATCAGACCCGTGACGTGCTGGAAGCAATGCAGAATGATGCCAACACCCGCCTGCAGGCGCTGCGTGTCGATGGTGGCGCGGTTTCCAACAACTTCCTGATGCAGTTCCAGTCTGACATCCTCGGCACCCGTGTTGAGCGTCCGGAAGTGCGTGAAGTCACCGCGCTGGGTTCTGCTTATCTGGCGGGTCTGGCGGTCGGCTTCTGGCAGGATCTGGATGAAGTCCGCTCGAAAGCGGTTATCGAGCGTGAGTTCCGCCCAAGCCTGGAAACCACCGAGCGTAACTTCCGTTATGCTGGCTGGAAGAAAGCCGTTGCCCGCGCCCAGGCGTGGGAAGATCAAGAGTAAGATCAAAGCCCGCGACCGTTGCTGTCGCGGGCCTTTTCCCCGCCCTGCTGCCCCGCTGTGTTACACTGCCTGCCTGTTTTTTGTCAGGTAGATGCCATGAAACGAGAACTTGCGATTGAATTTTCCCGCGTAACCGAAGCTGCCGCCCTGGCAGGCTATCACTGGTTAGGACGCGGCGACAAAAATGCGGCCGACGGTGCCGCTGTCCATGCCATGCGACACGTACTCAACTCGATTGAAATTGACGGTCAGATTGTGATCGGTGAAGGCGAAATCGATGAAGCGCCGATGCTCTATATCGGTGAGAAAGTCGGCACCGGGCGCGGCGATGCGGTCGATATCGCGGTCGATCCGATTGAAGGCACCCGCATGACTGCCCTCGGTCAGGCGAACGCCCTGGCGGTGATGGCCGTCGGCGACAAAGGCAGCTTTCTCCATGCGCCCGACATGTACATGGAAAAGCTGATTGTCGGTCCGGCAGCGCGCGGCAAGATCGATCTCGACCTGCCGCTGGAAACCAACCTGCGCAATATCGCCGTCGCGATGAACAAACCGCTGGCGCAGTTAACCGTGTCGATTCTGGCGAAGCCGCGCCATGACGCCGTGATCGCCGGGCTGCAGCAGCTTGGCGTGCGGGTCTTTACCTTCCCTGACGGCGACGTGGCGGCCTCTATTCTGACCTGTATGCCGGACAGCGAAGTGGATGTGATGTACGGCATCGGCGGCGCACCGGAAGGCGTGGTGTCAGCGGCGGTGATCCGCGCGCTGGACGGCGATATGCAGGGCCGCTTACTGCCGCGCCATCAGGTTAAAGGCGACAGCGCAGAGAACCGGCGGCTCGGCGAGCAGGAGCTGCAGCGCTGCGCGGAGATGGGCATTGAAGCGGGTAAAGTGCTGGCGCTGGATGAGATGGCGCGCAATGACAATGTGGTGTTTGCCGCCACCGGCATTACCAGTGGCGACCTGCTAAAGGGCATCACCCGTCAGGGCAATATCGCCACCAGTGAAACCCTGCTGATTCGCGGTAAGTCGCGCACCATTCGCCGCATCCAGTCGATTCACTACCTCGACCGTAAAGATCCGGCGCTGCATCCGTTTATCCTGTAACCGGCTGGTTGCCGCGCTCCGGCTGACGTGAGAGCGGCAACCAGCACAGCAGCATCACCAGCGCCGTGAAGAACATCAGCATGCCGAGGCTGAACTGATCGCGCTGCGGCATCATGGCTGACAGCCACGCCACCAGGCCCGATCCCAGGTTCTGCATCCCGCCAATCAGCGCGCCCGCGCTACCCGCCAGCCAGGCGTAGGGTTCCATTGCGCCCGATGTCGCCAGTGGAAACAACATCCCCGCGCCAAAGAAGAACAACGCAGCCGGCACCAGCAGCGTCCAGATATTCATTACGCCGAACCAGGCCGGGATCCACATCAGCACGCCCGCCAGCAGGCAGCTATTCACGCCCCACCACATCAGGCTATGCCAGGAGCCCTGCTCGCGGCCAGCGAACCAGGCGCCAAAAAACGCCGCCGGAATGGGCAGGATAAACAGAATGCTGACGGTCAGGCTGTTCAGGCCGAGCACGCCGCCCAGCAACACGCCACAGCTCGATTCAAACACCGCAATGCCCGCCAGCGCGCCAATCAGCAACACAATGTAGCGGACAAAATTGACGTCACTGAGCAAGCGAACATAGCGTTTAAAGAACGGCGTCACTTCGGCACTGTAGGGTCGGGTTTCCGGCAGCCAGCGCGCCATCGAGCCGGTTACGGCCAGACAGAGCAGCAGCAGGAAGGCGAAGCAGGCATGCCAGCCAAACAGCTGAGTCAGCAGTGCGCCAATCACCGGAGCCAGCAGCGGGCTGACCAGAATCCCCATATTGAGCAGGCTGTTGGCGCGGCGCAGCGCGTGTCCCTCGTAGAGATCGCGCGGCATGGTACGGGCCATCACGCCCGCAACGCCGGTTCCCAGTCCCTGCACCGCGCTGCCGAGCACCAGCATATCAAGCGACGTCGCCATCAACGCGGTGATCGCGCCGATCATAAAGATCATCATACCCGCCAGGATCACCGGCCGGCGTCCGACGCTGTCTGACAGCGGACCGTAGATCAGCTGCGATCCGCCATAGGTCATTAAATAGGCTGCCATCACTCGCTGCAGCGCACCATCACGTACGTGAAGTGCGTCAGCCATCGCGGCCATCGCCGGGACATAGATGGTCTGCGCCATCTGTCCCACCGCCACCAGCACAATCAGCATCACCAGCAAAGGGCGGTTTTCCAGTTTATTCTTCATGATTGAGTAACATTTCGGTCTGAGAAAAGGGGTTAAAACAGCCGTTAACCGGCTGGATACTTCGTTATGGCGGGAAAAATATCAGGATTAAATGACAAAGCGAGAGGATGCCGAAAAGGGCCAGACTTGCGCCCGTCAAGTTTATGCACCAGCTTGTAAAGGTAACGCAACAGTTTGTCGATTAGAGCCTTTGTCCGGAGGCAGGGTAGCAATCTTGCGGCGCAGTCGCGAAAATAGCCATCTGCCTGAATAATCAACAACCAGGGAGTGATTATGGCCGAGTGGGTCAATGCTGAAGTGAAGGAAGTGAAAAACTGGACGGATGCGCTGTTCAGCCTTCGGGTTCAGGCGCCCGTTGATCCCTTTATCGCCGGGCAGTTTGCCAAGCTGGCGTTAGAAATCGACGGCGAACGTGTGCAGCGCGCTTACTCCTACGTTAATGCGCCAAAAGATGATCTGCTGGAGTTCTACCTGGTCACGGTACCGGAAGGCAAGCTCAGCCCGCATCTGCACGCGCTGCAGCCGGGCGATCAGGTGATGGTCACCAAAGAGGCGGCGGGGTTCTTTGTGCTGGATGAAGTACCGGACTGCCAGACCTTGTGGATGCTGGCGACCGGCACCGCTATCGGTCCCTATCTGTCAATGCTTCAGCAGGGCGAAGGGCTGGACAGGTTTGAAAATATCGTGCTGGTTCATGCGGCACGTTACGCGGCCGACCTGAGTTTTTTACCGCTGATGCAGCAGTTACAACAGACTTATCACGACAAGCTGCATATTCAGACGGTGGTCAGCCGCGAACAGATCGCCGGTTCGCTCACCGGTCGGGTGCCTGCACTGATTGAAAACGGCGAGCTGGAACGCGCAGTGGGATTATCGCTGGATGCCGACAGCAGCCATGTGATGCTGTGCGGCAACCCGCAGATGGTACGTGATACCCAGCAACTGCTCAAAGAGACGCGCGAGATGCGTAAACACCTGAAGCGTAAGCCGGGCCATATCACCAGCGAACATTACTGGTGAGCCGCCTGCCAGTAACGCACGGGCAGCGCCGCGGCACCAAACCGGTTATCGCCGGGGGTTCCGCGAAATACGCCGAGATCGAGCAGTAATCCCGCCAGTATCACAAACGGAATGGCGCGTCCCACCAGCCACGGCAGGATGCCCTCTAACATGCTCCAGTTTCCCGCCACCAGCAGCCAGGCGGCGATGAGTAAAAATCCCCAGTAGCCGCGACGGTTACGATCGTGCAGGCGCTTCACCAGCACCGCGCTGGCAGGCCACAGCAGGCAAACCACGCCAAACGCAGCCATCTGCGTATCGAGCCAGTCGTTACCTGCCAGAACGAATAATAAGGTGGTAGCCAGCAGCCACACAGCCTGCCAGATCCAGAAATCACGTCGCCCCAGCCGGCCCCGATAAGAAAAACACCATTGTTGTAACGTCATGCATTATCATCCCGGAGAAATTAAAGCCGCCGCGCTTTTGACCTCGCGGATAAAAACCGTTCTAATTTGGGCCTGAGTTTACTGGTTAGGGTCGACAAAATGAAGAATTTGCCTGGCGCATTGCTGTTATCGCTTGCGCTGACGGTTCCGGCATTTGCCGCCGATCCGCAACCGCAGGATCGTGCCGATGCACTGCCCGCGGCGCCCTATCTGCTGGCGGGCGCGCCTACCTTTGATATGACTATCGGCCAGTTTCGCGAAAAGTATAATCTGGCTAACCCGACGCTGCCGCTGCAGGAGTATCGCGCCATTGATAATCGGGGTGATAAAAGCAATCTGACGCGCGCCGCCAGCAAAATTAATGAAACCCTGTATGCCTCTACGGCGCTGGAGCCGGGAACCGGCAAAATCAAAACGTTGCAGATTACCTGGCTGCCGTTGCCGGGTCCGGATCAGAGCGCATCACAGGAGAAAGCGCTGGCTTATATGACCGCCTCGCTGCGTTTCTTCGTGCCGGGATTAGGCGCTGAAGAGGGACGTAAAAAGCTGGATGGATTGCTAAAAGAGGGTAAGGGAACACCCTACTATGCACACGTCGAAGGCGCATTGCGTTTTGTGGTGGCTGACAACGGCGATAAGGGCTTAACCTTTGCCATTGAGCCGGTCAAACTGGCACTCGCGACCCCCTGATGATGTGGGCAAAAATGACGAAAAGCAAAGCCATCGCCACATTTGATCTCTATACTGTCTGGCAGACAACGCTGCCGGCTGGCAGCGATTTTTCATGTATCGCGTTATGCGGAGGATAGAATGCGACATCCACTGGTTATGGGTAACTGGAAGTTGAATGGCAGCAAGCAGATGACAGCCGAACTGATCGACGGTCTGCGCAAAGCACTCTCCGGCGTTGATGGGTGTGGCGTCGCCATTGCACCGCCAGCCCTCTATCTCGAGCAGGCGAAACATGCCATCTCTGGTAGCCACATCGCACTGGGTGCGCAGAACGTAGACGTTAACCTGTCTGGCGCCTTTACCGGTGAAGTTTCTGCGGAGATGCTGAAAGATATCGGTGCGAAATACATCATCATCGGTCACTCCGAACGCCGCACCTACCACAAAGAAAGCGACGAATTTATTGCGAAGAAATACGCAGTGCTGAAGTCTGTGGGTCTGGTACCGGTGCTGTGCATTGGCGAAACCGAAGCGGAAAACGAAGCGGGTCAAACCGAAGAAGTTTGCGCACGTCAGCTGGATGCCGTGCTGGAAACGCAGGGCGCCGAAGCGTTTAAAGATGCGGTTATCGCGTATGAGCCTGTCTGGGCTATCGGTACCGGCAAATCAGCGACGCCTGCGCAGGCGCAGGCGGTGCACAAATTTATTCGTGATCACATCGCGAAGAAAGATGCAGCGATCGCTGAACAGGTCATCATTCAGTACGGCGGTTCGGTTAACGACAAAAATGCCGCTGAGCTGTTCACCCAGCCCGACATTGATGGCGCGCTGGTTGGCGGTGCGTCACTGAAAGCCGATGCGTTTGCCGTGATTGTTAAAGCAGCCGCTGCGGCAAAAAATGCCTAAGCGTTAACGCATCCATCCTGAGGGCGGCTGATTAAGCCGCCTTTTTTATTGGCGGGATTAACTGGCAGTCGTGATCCTGTACCTCTTCCGCCGAACCGCGGTTCAGCAATAGCCAGTTACGCTCAATCGCCATCAGCACCAGCCGCCCATCGGGCAAACTCGCCATCGCCAGACCATATTTCCCCATCGCCGTTCGCGCCTGTGGCACCTCATCCGCCAGCCGGATAAAAACACTTTGCTGTGTCAGCTCTGCTGGCGTCAGCGCACGCAACCAGTAGCGATGGTTCCGCAGCGTCGCCGCCTGCCACTCAGCATTCAGTCGTGGTGTCAGCTGATCAAGCTGCTGGCGCACATCCGGCCGTAAACAGGAGAGGTGAATATGGAGCTGGTTCTGAGTGCGACCATACTGCGCGTTGATCGCCAGTGACAGCACCCGATCGTCAATCGGCGAGCCGCGTCGTTGCGCCAGTAGCTGGCGCTCATGCCAGGCGAAGGCGAAATAGTTGGGCGTGGCGGCATTAATTAACTGTGGGCTTTCCATGCCGCTGATTTTATCAATCGGGATCAGCAGATATTGCAGTGGACCGTGAATATCTTTCAGCGTGGCGTAGCGATGCTGCAGATCGACCCGCTGGCAGGGTGCCGGTTCACCACGACTCTGCTGATTGGGAAGGCATTTCTCGCTGACAATTTGCCACAGCGCATCAGCGTTCTTTTTGAAATGAAGAGCGGCAATCAGCATACCTCCAATCACCAGTACCAGCAGAAACGTAATCAGACCGACTGCACGATGTCCTGACTGCATAACAACAATCTCTGTGTGGTTCAGCAGCCTGCATCCTCGCCTGGCGATAAGCGAATGTCACGGAGAATTGTCGGAGTGAGGTATGTCATGAAGATGAGCGGGAGATGAGAGAAACGGCCAGCGCGGGAGGCGCTGGCCGAAGAGGTCAGGGTTTCATTACCTGGTCGTAGCTGCCGCCGTCGGCAAAGTGCGCTTTTTGCGCCTGCGTCCAGCCGCCAAATTTATCCTGAATGGTAAACAGCTTCACTGGCGCAAAGGTGCTGGCGAATTTTTTCGCCACTTCAGCGTCACGTGGACGATAGTAGTTCTGCGCGGCGATGGTCTGGCCTTCTGGCGAGTAGAGATATTTCAGGTAGGCATCCGCGACCTTACGCGTCCCCTTCTCATCCACCACTTTGTCGACCACTGATACGGTTGGCTCAGCCAGAATGGATTCGCTCGGGGTCACAATCTCGAACTTGTCTTTACCCAGCTTATTGACCGCCAGATACGCTTCGTTTTCCCAGGCGATCAGCACATCACCGATGCCGCGCTCAACAAAGGTATTGGTGGCGCCACGTGCGCCGGAATCCTGTACTTCTACGTTTTTAAACAGCGCCCGAACGTAGGCCAGTGCTTTAGCCTGATCGCCGTTATTGTGATCCAGCGCCCAGCCCCAGGCTGCCAGATAGTTCCAGCGTGCGCCACCGGAGGTTTTCGGGTTCGGCGTAATTACCGATACGCCAGGCTTGACCAGATCGCTCCAGTCATGGATTCCTTTAGGATTGCCTTTGCGTACCAGGAAGACGATGGTCGAGGTGTAAGGTGCGGAGTTCTCGGGCAGGCGCTGAAGCCAGTTTTTGTCGATACGGCCGCGCTCGGCAATCGCATCCACATCGGACTGCAACGCCAGCGTAACCACATCAGCACGAATGCCGTTGATGACAGAGGTTGCCTGCTTACCGGAACCGCCATGAGACTGACGGATCACGACGTTATCGCCGGTTTCCTGCTTATAGTGCGCACTGAACGCTTTGTTGTATTGCTCATACAACTCACGTGTCGGATCGTAGGAAACGTTTAATAACTGAATGTCTTTCGCCAGTACGCTGGTTGAGGCCAGCAACAGGGTGATTCCGATACTCCACTTGTTCATTACGCACTCTCCCAATGTCGTTATGGGCTAAGCGTGACATAAACCATTACAGAGCTAAAAGAATTAAAAATAAGCTGTTATAACCGTGCGGAATATAGAGGCAGGCAGAGCGGGCGTGCCAGATAGCACGCCCGGAATCGGGATCAATAAAGCTGTTTAGCGGTATCGAGCCAGTCGCGTTTGAACGGACGCTTCATATTTTCAATCGCATCGATGATGTCGTGATGCACCATCTTCTCATTCTGGATGCCGACGCAACGGCCGCCGTAACCCTGCATCAGCAGCTCAATTGAGTAGGCGCCCATGCGTGACGCCAGGATGCGGTCATAGGCACAAGGCGCGCCACCACGCTGAATGTGGCCCAGCACGGTTGAGCGGGTTTCGCGTTTGGTTTCGGTTTCAATAAAACGCGCCAGATCGTCGATATCACAGATATGTTCAGTAATCGCCACGATGGCGTGCTTTTTGCCTTTGGCGATGCCGGCTTTAATTTCCGCCACCAGCTCTTCGCGGGTGTAAGGAATTTCCGGCAGCACGATAAATTCGCAACCGCCCGCAATCGCCGCCGCCAGCGTCAGGTCACCGCAATAGCGACCCATCACTTCAACAATCGAAATACGCTGATGCGATGACGAAGTGTCACGCAGGCGGTCAATCGCCTCAACCACCGTTTCCAGCGCAGTGAAATAGCCGATGGTGTAATCGGTACCGGCGACGTCGTTATCAATGGTGCCAGGTAAACCGATGCACGGGAAGCCCATCTCGGTCAGGCGTTTAGCGCCCATGTAAGAACCATCACCGCCAATCACCACCAGCGCATCGATGCCGCGCTTTTTCATGTTTTCAATCGCGACCTGGCGAACGTCTTCATTACGAAATTCAGGGAAGCGTGCAGAACCCAGGAAAGTGCCGCCGCGATTGATCATGTCGGAGACGCTATAGCGATCGAGGTTGATCATGCGATCTTCATACAAACCCAGGTAACCGTCATAGATCCCAAAAACTTCCAGTCCTTCACTCAGCGCGGAACGTACCACTCCGCGAATAGCTGCGTTCATGCCTGGGGCGTCACCGCCGCTGGTCAATACACCAATTTTTTTGATCATGACAACCTCTGGATTGTTCAAAACTAAGGGTTAATCCTGCCTGTCGATCGCTGCTGAACACCATTCCTGCGATTAGCGCGACACGTGATGGCAGATAGTATATCAAAGGCTTGCTGCTGAATTGATTCAGGTCAGACAACTTTTCACTATTTTTTGCAGCAATGTTAGCGTTACGTCATGCCTTTCGTATCAGTTTGATTCATTTAGGTTAAAAACCTAAAGAATCTTCTCTCTCGAACGGTACCACAGAACAGGGATCCTGATGGATAATTACGTCCGAACCGGGAAATTCTTTGCGTAGCGCTTTCTCAACCTGGTCGGCGATGCGATGCGCCTGTACCAGCGGCAGCTGATCCTCCAGCTCAAGATGCAGCTGGATAAATTTGGTGGGTCCGGACTGGCGGGTGCGCAAATCGTGTACGCCCTGCACCTGCGGCCACTGCGTCGCGAGCGTCAGAATCTGCTGCTGTTCCGCTTCCGGTAGCGCGCGATCCAGCAGCGCCTGCACCGCCTCATACCCCATACGCAGCGCGCTATACAGAATGAAGACTCCGATGCCCAGCGCAAACAGCGCATCTGCGCGGGCAAAACCATACCCGCTCAGTACCAGCGCCACCAGGATAGCCCCGTTCATGATGACATCGGACTGATAGTGCAGCATATCTGCCCGTATCGCCTGGCTGCGGGTTTTGCGCACCACCCAGCGTTGAAATGCGACCAGTATCAGGGTCGAAGCCAGCGCCACCACGGTAACCACAATCCCCACGCCCGGCGCGCGCAAAACGTTGGGTGAAGCAAGATGTTGCAGGCCGGTGAGAAACAGAAACAGCGCTGAGCCGGAGATAAACATGCTTTGCGCCAGCGCCGCCAGCGACTCCGCTTTGCCGTGACCAAAAGTGTGGTCCTCATCTGCCGGCTGAAGCGCATATCGCACCACCAGCAGGTTGGTCAGCGAAGCGGCGATATCAACCAGTGAGTCGACCAGTGCAGCCAGTAAACTCACTGAACCGGTATACCACCAGGCGAAAATCTTCACGATTAACAGGACAGACGCAAGAATAGTGGCAGCCAGAGCAGCACGTTTTACCAGTCGGCCATAAGAGGGTTGCATGCCAGGTTCCGTATGCAGCATCAGGAGTGATGCGCACCCAAATCAAAGAATGGCTAAAGTTTAACACTGCTGTCAGAAGACCGCTTAATTGTGATCAAAGAGAGGAATGGCGGTCGGGGAGAACACGAAGATAAAAACAAGCCCCGGCCTCAGCAGGAGGACGGGGCAAAGTGCTTAACACATCAGGACCAGCTCAACATCCACGCCTGGCCACGTCACCGAAAAAACCGGCAATTACTTTTTGCCGCCTTTTTTCCCAGCTTCTGATGCTTTTTCACGATCGTTTTTGAAATTTCCGCCGCCGCTATTCTGACCGCCTTTCTTACCAGCTTCAGACGCTTTTTGCGGATTTTCTGCGAAATTACCTGAACCACCACGATGCTCTGCCATAACTTACTCCATTGATTGATTCATTCAGGACGACATAATGTGGTTGTTGCTCCCTGAGACTTCGCGAAGACACTTAACATCCCTGTTGTGACAGAACTAAGTGTAGGAGTTGGTCCTGATCCGACAAGCGCAACGCGGGAAACGTATCCTGTTGAAAAGCGGAATGAATCAGGCAGGATGATTCGATATGCATTTATTTTTCAATCACTTATCATGTCTGACATTACGATTCCCCCTGTCGCTGCGCTTAACCGCAGTCGCCACGCTTAAAAGCGCAGAAACGGTTATGGTGGGAGATAAAGGAATAATAAGCGTTAACGAAATGAGGGTTTTATTGCGGAGTGATGATTACTGTCAAAACAAAAAAACCAAAAAAAAGATAAAAAAAACCCCCGCATCATGCGGGGGAAGACAGGGATGGTGTCTATGGCAAGGAAAACAGGGATACTATGTTACTGGTTACTGCTGGTACTACTCACTGCTTGCAGCGATGATGCTGACTGCAAATTCGATAAGTGTCGCAACTCATTGAGTCGCTGCTGGTAATTCTTCTGCAACGTCGCCTGCTGGGCTGGCGTGAGCAGATGAAACATTTGATTCTGTATACGTGCCATCTCGACCTGTTGTTCAACCTGAACTCTGGCGATGCTTTCCGCCTTCTCGCGGATGGCCGTTTCGTTAAAGGTGTCTGCAGTCACTAACTCATGCAGAGCGGCGATATCATCAAGACGGACCGCCGGACGTTCGTGTCGGGCCTGTTGCATCAGGTCACGCATCTGTTGACGCTGCTGTTCGGTCAACTCGATGCCCTCGAACATGTGGCTTTGCGGATTTTGCGTCATACTGCCTGTCGGCAATCCGCCGTGATGCATCTCGTCAATCGTCGTCGTATCTTTTGCACCTGCGCTGGCGAGACTGAGAGCCATCGCTGAGGCAAGGACGACGGCGGTTAATGTGCGCATCGTTTACTCCAGTTCGTTCCGTTTTGCGATTCAACGAGAGCCAGTGTACGGCGATAGCTGCAAACATCCGTCAGGGGGTGTAAAACTACGTAAAGCGATGGATGGGTCCGCCTGGAACACGCTATTTTGCCTGCGGAGGGCTACAAAAATGAATAAAATCCTGTTGGTAGATGATGACCGCGAATTAACTTCGCTTTTAAAAGAACTGTTAGAAATGGAAGGGTTTGAAGTGGTGGTAGCCAGCGACGGTGAACAAGCGCTGAACCTGCTCGATAACTCAATTGACCTGCTTTTACTGGATGTCATGATGCCGAAGAAAAACGGTATCGACACCCTGAAAGAGCTGCGACAGCAACATCAGACACCGGTCATCATGCTGACTGCACGCGGCAGCGAGCTGGATCGCGTGCTGGGCCTCGAACTCGGTGCCGATGACTATCTGCCTAAGCCGTTTAACGATCGCGAACTGGTAGCCCGTATCCGTGCCATTCTGCGCCGCTCTAACTGGAGTGAGCAGCAGCAACAGCATGACAACAGTTCACCCACGCTGGAGGTCGATTGCCTGCGCCTTAATCCGGGTCGCCAGGAAGCCAGCTTCGATGATGTGACGCTGGATCTCACCGGCACCGAATTTACTCTGCTCTATCTGCTGGCACAGCATCTGGGTCAGGTGGTGTCGCGTGAACATCTGAGTCAGGAAGTGCTCGGTAAACGCCTGACGCCATTTGACCGGGCAATTGACATGCACATCTCTAACCTGCGCCGTAAACTGCCTGAACGTCGTGATGGTCATCCGTGGTTCAAAACCTTACGTGGACGGGGTTACCTGATGGTCTCGGCATCATGATTGGCAGTCTGACCACCCGCATTTTTGCCATCTTCTGGTTAACCCTGGCGCTGGTGCTGATGCTGGTGTTGATGGTGCCCAAACTCGATTCACGACAGATGACCTCGCTGCTGGAAAGTGAACAGCGGCAGGGTACGATGATCGAGCAGCACGTTGAAGCAGAGCTGTCACAGGATCCCCCTAACGATCTGATGTGGTGGCGCCGCTTATTTCGTGCCGTCGAAAAGTGGGCACCGCCGGGTCAGCGGCTGTTGTTAGTTACCAGTGAAGGCCGGGTGATCGGCGCACAACATAATGAAATGCAGGTTATCCGCAACTTTATCGGCCAGTCCGATAATGCGGATCATCCGCAGAAGAAGAAATATGGTCGGGTTGAACTGGTCGGGCCGTTTGCCGTCCGGGATGGCGAAGATAATTATCAGCTCTATATGATCCGTCCCGCCAACAGTTCCCAGCTCGATTTCGTCAACCTGCTGTTTGACCGTCCCTTATTACTGCTTATCGTGACGATGCTGATCAGCTCACCGCTGCTGCTGTGGCTGGCGTGGAGCCTGGCGCGTCCGGCACGCAAGCTGAAGTACGCCGCCGATGAAGTGGCCAGCGGTAACCTGCGTCAGCATCCGGAACTGGAATCGGGCCCGCAGGAGTTTCTGGCAGCCGGTTCCAGCTTTAACCAGATGGTGAGTGCGCTGGAGCGGATGATGACCGGTCAGCAACGCCTGCTGTCAGACATCAGCCATGAGCTGCGAACCCCGCTCACCCGCCTGCAGCTGGCGACAGCGCTGCTGCGTCGTCGTCAGGGTGAAGGCAAAGAGCTGGAGCGCATCGAGATGGAAGCCCAGCGCCTGGATGGCATGATCAACGATCTGCTGGTGCTGTCACGCACCCAGCATAAGAATGCGCTGGTCAGTGAGGCGATGAAGGCGAATCAACTGTGGAACGGGGTACTGGAAGATGCCCGCTTCGAAGCCGAGCAGATGGGCAAGAAGATGGACATCCCTTATCCACCCGGTCCGTGGCCGCTGTATGGCAACCCGCACGCACTGGAGAGCGCGCTGGAGAATATCGTACGCAACGCGCTGCGCTATTCGCACAGCCACATCAGCGTCAGCTTCTCCGTCGATATCTCCGGCATTACGGTGCATGTCGATGACGATGGTCCTGGCGTCAGCCCGGAAGATCGCGAGCAGATTTTCCGGCCGTTCTACCGTACCGATGAAGCGCGCGATCGTGAGTCTGGCGGCACCGGCCTGGGGCTGGCGATTGTCGAAACCGCCGTGCAACAACACCGCGGCTGGGTCAAAGCCGACGACAGCCCGCTTGGCGGTCTGCGGCTGACGATCTGGCTACCGCTCTACTCCTCCGGGCGACAATAATTTGCTATGCTTCGGCCCTCGTTATCGGGGGCCTTATGCTTAACATTGTGTTGTTTGAACCTGAAATCCCGCCGAATACCGGCAATATCATTCGTCTGTGTGCCAATACCGGCTTTCAGCTACACCTGATTGAGCCGCTCGGGTTTGCCTGGGATGATAAGCGCTTACGTCGCGCGGGTCTGGATTACCACGAATTTACCGCGATCAAATTTCATGCTGACTATCAGGCATTTCTGACGGCAGAGTCGCCTGCACGTCTGTTTGCGCTGACCACCAAAGGCACGCCTGCGCACAGCGCAGTGCAGTATCAGGCCGGGGATTATTTACTGTTTGGTCCGGAAAGCCGCGGGCTACCGGCTGAGATTTTGCAGGCCTTGCCGGCGCAGCAGAAGATTCGTATACCGATGCAGGCCGAAAGCCGCAGCATGAACCTGTCGAATGCGGTCTCGGTGGTGGTGTATGAGGCGTGGCGCCAGCTGGATTACGCTGGCGCACTGCTTAAAGATTAGATGCCGTCGCCAAACTGAAAGCCCGCCAGGCTGCCATTAAAGTGCTGATCCATGTCCATAGATGGCTTATCACTGCCTGGCTTGCCAACGATACGCGCAGGCACGCCGGCGGCAGTGGTGTGCGGTGGCACAGGCTGCAATACCACCGAACCGGCGCCGATTTTCGCGCCGCGTCCGACTTCAATGTTGCCGAGAATTTTAGCGCCGGCACCAATCATCACCCCTTCGCGGATTTTTGGGTGGCGATCGCCGCTGGTTTTGCCGGTCCCGCCGAGCGTTACCGACTGCAGGATCGAGACATCATTCTCTACCACGGCCGTTTCACCAATGACGATACCGGTCGCATGGTCGAGCATAATGCCGTGACCGATGTTCGCCGCGGGATGAATATCGACCGCAAACGAGACAGAAATTTCATTCTGCAGATAGACCGCCAGCGCCCGACGTCCCTCGTTCCACAACCAGTGACCGATACGGTACGCCTGCAGGGCATGGAAGCCTTTGAGATAGAGCAGCGGCGTTGAATATTTATCTACCGCCGGATCGCGCTGACGTACCGCCTGAATATCACAGGCCGCGGAGAGGATCATTGAAGGGTCCTGACGATAGGCCTCTTCAATAATTTCCCGGATGGCGATAGCCGGCATAATCGGGTTAGCCAGCTTGTTAGCCAGCATATAACTCAACGCACTACCGAGATTCTCATGCTTAAGCAATGTCGCGTGGTAAAAGCTGGCCAGCATCGGCTCACAATCAGCCAGGGCTCGCGCTTCAGCTTTAATATTATTCCAGACCAGTTCTAACTCATCAGACGACATTGCTGTTTTCTCCCGATAAAAAAAGCGCCTGAATGGGCGCTACAGGTGATGACGCTACGCTTCCTGCTTTAGCTATTGCTGTTTTCGTCCTTCCTTGTCCGCCCCAGCAGGCTTAATGCTGCATCCCGCGCCGGTTTTTCGCAATACAGCACCTGATAAATCTGCTCGGTAATGGGCATTTCCACGCCAATCCGCGCAGCTAATGCTTTGACTTCTTTAGTGTTTCGGTAGCCTTCTACAACTTGTCCGATAATGCGTTGTGCGCTATCTACATCCTCGCCTTGTCCCAGCATCATGCCAAAACGACGGTTACGTGACTGATTATCGGTACAGGTCAGCACCAGATCGCCCAGACCCGCCATGCCCATAAAGGTGGTGGGATCGGCACCCAGCGCAGCGCCTAAGCGACTCATCTCCGCCAGTCCGCGGGTGATTAATGCGGTACGCGCATTGGCGCCAAATCCGATGCCATCCGAAATACCGGCCCCGATGGCAATGACGTTTTTCACTGCTCCACCCAGCTGTACGCCGATAAAGTCAGGGTTATTGTAGACGCGGAAACTTTTGCCACAGTGCAGCTTCTGCTGCAGATCGTCAGCAAACTGCGCATCGGTAGCCGCCAGTGCAATCGCGGTAGGCAAACCTGCCGCCAGCTCTTTCGCGAAGGTCGGGCCGGAGATCACCGCCAGCGGAATCGACTCGCCAACGATCTCTCGTGCCACATCCTGCAGCAGGCGTCCGGTCTCTTTTTCCAGCCCTTTGGTGGCCCAGACAATGCGCGAGTCTGCACGTAATTCCGGCTTAATCTGTTGCAGCACATCACCAAAGACGTGACTCGGCACCACAATCAACAGATCGCGGCTGGCCGCAATGGCTTTTGCCAGGTCAGGTTCAAGGGAGAGATTGTCGGGGAACGGCACGTCGGGCAGGAAAGCGGTGTTACAACGGTCAGACTGAAGTTGCGCCAGATGGGCCGGGTTATGCCCCCACAGCAGCACCGGATGGCCGTTGCGGGCCAGGGTAATCGCCAAAGCGGTGCCGTACGAGCCGGCACCGATGACGCTAATCGAAGCGTGAGTAGTCATCAGGCATCCTGATGTGGTTCAGCGCCTTCTTCACCTTGCTGCTGCTGCAGGTAGTTCATGAACAGCGCATCAAAGTTAACCGGCGCCAGGTTCAGCTGCGGGAAAGTACCACGAGAAACCAGGCTGGTAATGCATTCGCGTGCATACGGGAACAGAATGTTCGGGCAGTAAGCGCCCAGGCAATGTGCCATCTGCGTGCCTTCGATACCGCTGATGGTGAAAATACCGGCCTGCTGAACTTCACACAGGAAAGCCGTCTCTTCACCCACGGTCGCGGTTACAGTCACACGCAGCACGACTTCATAGACTTCGTCAGCCAGTTGAGAAGATGCAGTATCCAGATCCAGTTTTACGTCCGGCTCCCACTCTTTCTGGAAAACCTGCGGCGCGTTAGGCGCTTCAAACGAGATATCTTTGGTGTAGACGCGCTGAATCTGGAATTGCATTTCGTTAGTGTTGTGTTCTGACATGTGACCAGGTCCTATAAGTGAGAATATCCGGCGTAAACTTACGCCTGCAGTAAGGGATCTAAACCTTCGCGATTATCGAGTGCGAATAAGTCGTCGCAGCCGCCAATGTGCTGCGCATCAATGAAAATCTGAGGCACGGTCGTGCGGCCGCTGCGCTTGATCATCTCTTCACGTTTCGCCATGTCTCCATCGATGGGGATCTCCTGGAACGAAACGCCTTTTTGCGTCAACAGCGCCTTCGCCCGGTGGCAGTAAGGACAGGTTGCTTTGGTGTACATCTCAACATTTGCCATGATTAGCACCTCAGTAAGATTATTTACCGCGAATTAACGGCAGATTTTCACCGCTCCAGCCGCTGATGCCGTCTTTCAGCACCGAAACCTGAGTGAAGCCAGCTGCACTCAGATGGGCAGCAGGATCGGCTGCGCTTTGTCCGGTTGCACACACCACAATAATGGGCTGCGCTTTATGTTTTTCCAGTTCGCCTAAGTTGCCTTTTTTAATCTCTGCGGCTGCCACATTCAGCGCACCAGAGATATGCCCTCTGCGAAAATCGTCGCGCGAACGCACGTCTACAACTACCGCGTCCTCTTTGTTAATCAGGCGGGTTGCTTCACCGCGGCTGATGGTTTTTACCTTAGAGAACATTCCTTTAACGGTAGTCACAATCACCAGAACGAGTAAAGCGACCCACGCCAGACTGAGGATGGGGTGATTGCTTGCAAACTGCATAATTTCTTGCATGAGGGGTAACGACTCCAGACCGGGCTAATAAGCTAAAACAAGGGTTCTGAGTATACCTGCGCCACCTCTCATGTACAGATGCTAAGCGGCGAGAGTGGCAATTTGAGTGTCATTTTCCAAAAAAATCTGGCGAAAGCGCAAAAATGGCGTAACGCTTAGGCGATGTCCTGAGGAAACCGGACATAACTGGAAAAGCAAATGCCGGTGCGGTTTGCTGGTAAGCGGCGGTTCATCGTGGAATAATCATTGGCCTATGAAGGGAAAAACAACCGTTTCGCACACAAGGACCCGTCGCAACGGCCATAACCTGCCGTTGTCCACACATCTGTCCAGCCTCTCCCTTAGCCTGCTTTGTGCGGGCGCACTGTTATTGCCAGCCGCTGCGCAGAGTGCAGATGACAGCAAATCTCAGCTGCAGTCTATTCAGCAAAACATCGCCGAAAAAGAAAAAAGCGTCAAAGCGCAAAAGCTGCAGCGCAGCAAGCTGCTGGATCAGTTGCAGAGCCAGGAAAAAATTATCGCTCAGGCCAGTCGTCAGCTGCGTGAAACCCGCAATAGCCTGACGGCCCTGAATAATGAAATCACCCAGCTCGCCGCCTCGATTGCCCGGCTTGAAAAACAGCAGACACAGCAGGAAAAGCTGCTTTCGCAGCAGCTCGATGCTGCGTTTCGCCAGGGTCAGCATAATGGCCTGCAACTGCTGCTGGGTGGCGAAGAGAGCCAGCGCAGCGAGCGCATTCTGGCCTATTTTGGTTACCTGAATGCCGCGCGCCAGCA
The DNA here is from genome assembly GCF_037149395.1 of Pantoea sp. USHLN298. Classification (NCBI taxonomy): domain Bacteria; kingdom Pseudomonadati; phylum Pseudomonadota; class Gammaproteobacteria; order Enterobacterales; family Erwiniaceae; genus Pantoea; species Pantoea sp. USHLN298. Next base: position 63,115 of record NZ_JBBCRO010000010.1, on the reverse strand, counting down.
AAGCATTGAGGCACTACAGCAGACGCGGCAGAATTTGAATCAGCAGCGCGCCTCGCTGGAACAGAAACAGCAGCAGCAGAAGAGCCTGCTGGCCCAACAGCAAAGCCAGCAGCAGAAACTGCAACAGGCGAGCGCAGCACGTAAGAAAACCCTGACCTCTCTGGAAAGCGCACTGGAAAAAGATCAGGCCGATCTGGTGGAGATGCGCCAGAACGAAACCCGCCTGCAGGACAAAATCGCCCGGGCAGAACGCGAGGCGCGTGAACGTGCCGCCCGCGAAGCGCGTGAGGCGGAAAAAGTCCGTCAGCGTCAGGCGCAGGCGAAAGCCAAAGGCTCGCGTTATCAGCCGACCCAAAGTGAACGTGAACTGGTAGCCCGGACAGGCGGCTTAGGTCGCGCCGGCGGTCAGGCCTTGTGGCCGGTACGCGGGCGTATCGAACATCGCTTTGGTGAACAGTTACAGGGTGAACTGCGCTGGAAAGGGCTGGTGATTGATGCGCAGGAAGGCACCGAGGTGAAAGCCATTGCCGACGGTCGCGTGCTGATGGCCGACTGGCTGCAGGGCTATGGCCTGGTGGTAGTACTGGAGCACGGTAAAGGCGATATGAGCCTGTATGGCTATAACCAGAGTGCGCTGGTCACGGTAGGCGCGCAGGTGAAAGCCGGTCAGCCGATCGCGCTGGTCGGTACCAGCGGTGGCCGTGGCACCCCATCGCTCTATTTTGAAATCCGACGTCAGGGCCAGGCCGTCAACCCACTGCCGTGGTTAGGAAAATAAGTTTTGCTGCAACTTCGAAAAATCTCCGTACTGCTGAGCGGCCTGCTGCTCAGCTACGCTGCCCACGCGGGCAAACTCGCCATTGTGATTGATGATGTCGGCTATCGTCCTGCCGAAGAAAATAAGGTTCTGCAGATGCCGCAGGCGATTTCAGTTGCCGTGCTGCCCAATGCGCCGCACGCGCATGAGATGGCCAGCAAAGCGCATCAGATGGGGCACGAAGTGCTGATTCATCTGCCGATGGCACCGCTCAGCAAGCAACCGCTGGAGAAAGATACCTTAACGCCGGAGATGAGCAGCGAAGAGGTGGCGCGCATCATGCGCAATGCGGTCAACAACGTGCCTTATGCGGTGGGCCTCAATAACCACATGGGCAGCAGAATGACCTCCAGCCTGCCTGGGATGCAGAAAGTGATGCAGGCGCTTAATCACTACAATCTCTACTTCCTCGATAGCATGACGATTGCCAACAGTCAGGCTGTGCCAGCCGCGCAGGGAACACAGGTCAAAGTGCTGAAACGCAGAGTTTTTCTGGATGACAGCCAGGATATCAACGCCATTCGCCAGCAGTTCAGCCGCGCGGTGAAACTGGCGCAGCGTGATGGCTACGCCATCGCGATTGGTCATCCGCATCCCAATACGGTACGCGTGCTGCAACAGATGTTACCGACGCTGCCAGCGGAGATTACGTTAGTCCGGCCCAGTCAGTTGCTGAACGAGCCGTTGCATCGCGGGTCCCGTACGCCAGTTACGCCGCAAAAGCCGGCCACACCGCGCTTCCAGCCGCCAGGACTCTGTAAGCCAACGCAGCCGCTGACGCCGGTTCCGGCGACCCGGGCACTGAACGTAGTGAGCGAAAGCGTGGCCCAAAGCCCGCTGTTTACGCGGATAAAAAGTCTGTTCTGAATTTGCGATGAATGCTAAGTCTGCAGCTTAGCGTTCAATTCTATGCAGAAATTACTATAATCCCGGGTCGGGCCATGAGCTGCTGTGTGGAATATTGAGACGGATGACGATTAATAAACAAAAAATTCTGCTGCTGGATAACGGCAGAGAATGGGGTGGCGGTACCAACAGCATGCTTGAGCTGCTGAAGCGTATTGATCGTCAGAAATTCGATATCACCTGCTGCTTCTACCACAACTACAGTCGTGGCAACGACGAAACCATTGAGTCCGCGTTGCTGGCTCTGGATATCCCGGTCTTTTTCATTCCACAGATCAAACAACCGCGCTGGGCCAAAGTCGTCAAAGAAGTGATGCGTGCCCTGCTGTTTTTTAATAAAAAACTCAAGAAGCGCGCTATCGACCTGGTTGATGAGCGCTGGCGCGTCATCCCCAACGCCAGCAAAATCAATTCGCTGCTACAGCTGGGTAATTACGACATTCTCTACATGAACAACCAGCCCAGCACCAACGTTGAAGGCTATCTGGCGGCACGGGGTCTGAATGTTGCCGTGGTGCAGCACTGCCGTATCGATCCGCTGCTGGAGCCGCGCCTGGTCAGCATGGTAAATCAGGATTGTCAGGCGGTGATTGCGGTCTCGGAGGGCGTGAACGCTACGTTACGCAAGCACGGCGTCAATGCGGCTCGCTGTTTTACCGTCAGCAACGCCATCGATATTCATCAGCCGCTGCCCGACCGCCTTGACGTGCGTCAGCGCTTTAAACTGTCTCCCAACACCTTTGTGTTTGGCTCGATTGGATCGCTGATATTACGTAAATCTAATCATCATATTCTGCAGGCGCTGGGACGTTTCAAACGCGCCCATCCGGACGCTGACTGGAAAATGATCCTTGTTGGCGCCGGTCCCGAACTCCAGCATCTGCTGCAGCTGGCGACGGCGGAAAATATTCAGCATCATGTGGTGTTTACCGGGTTTCAGAATAACGCGCTGGATTATCTCACCGCCTTCGATACTTTTATCCTGGCGTCGCGCAGCGAAGGCCTGCCCCGCGTGGTGCTGGAAGCGATGCTGGTGAACACCGCCGTGATCGGCTCACGCGTGGTCGGCACTGCCGAATTGATCAGTCATGATGAAACCGGGTTGCTGTTTGATTACGGCAATGTGGTGCAACTGACCCAGCATCTCACTGCCCTGTGGCAGGATGCGGATTTACGTCAGCGACTGATCAATGCGGCAGGCAAGCGCGTGCGTGAACAATACGCTATTGAAACTTATGTCAGCGGCGTCGAGACTATTCTCCAGAGCGTCGTCAGAGAAAAACCCCATGTTTAATTTTTTAAATCCTCGCTATCGCCATATCCGGGCGCGCCATAATCTGCCCTACGATCAGGCGGGCGTTCAGGGCGATGTCACGGTCACCTCAGTGGTGATCCCCTGCACCGGCGCGGATTACATCGAAGAAGCAAAACTTAGCGCCACGTTTGCTGCGCGCTTTGCGACCCAGCTGGAAGAGATTGTGATCGTCAGCGATCAGCCCGCCGCCGCCTTTGGCGAGCTGCCAGCGAAAACCCGGATTGCCACGCTGGATGTCCCGCATCGCGAAGAAAGCTATCGCTATAAGCAGATCTATCGCAGCCGGTTAATCAAAATGCAGGCGCCGCTGCAGGCCAGAGGCGACGGTATTCTGATGATCGATTCTGACCTCAACCTGCTGAAAATGCCTGACATCCGCATGAAGCCAGGCCATCTCTACTCCAGCTTCCGCCAGGGGAAAATGATTGCCAAACTGGAAGGTGCGCCTGAAGAAGCGATTCCGGCCTACTACCTGCCCAGCATCCGTCCTTACCTGGTTGACCACGTCAATGGCGCTTATCTGGCGGCAACCCGCGCGGTATGGCAACGGATTTCACCGCTGTGGCTGACCCTGTTCAATGACACCTGGAACTTAATGAATGACAGCCAGCCGCCCACTGACCAGCTGCCGCTGGCGGTGTTGCTGGATATGCTGGATCTCAACACCGTGAATCTGGGTGAATGGGCCAACTGGCCGGTTTCGAAGAAGATGGGCGGTCAGTCAGCCGTGATCCCGCCGGAAGTGGTCGGCGCGCACGGTGGTTTTCCGCTGTCGGAATGGCAGAAATATCTTGACGATCCCCGCCAGCCGCTGACCTTCAAAGGTCAGGATTACACCCGTAAGGTGCGCTACCTGACCGATGAAGAGAAAAAGCAGGCATAGCAACGCGGCCGCCCCACGGCGGCCGTTTTGTTAATCCCAGTTCAGGATCACTTTTCCTGAACGGCCGGAACGCATCTCATCAAAGCCCTGCTGAAAATCATCAATCGCATAGCGATGGGTGATAATCGGCGTTAAATCGAGGCCGGACTGAATCAGCGCCGCCATTTTATACCAGGTCTCAAACATCTCACGGCCGTAGATCCCCTTAATAAACAGCCCTTTAAAAATCACCAGATTCCAGTCGATGGCCATTTCGCCCGGCGGGATACCCAGCAGCGCAATGCGTCCGCCGTGGTTCATCACCTCCAGCAGCGTACGGAAAGCAGGCGGTGCGCCTGACATCTCCAGCCCGACATCAAATCCTTCGGTCATCCCCAGCGATTGCATCACCTCACGCAGATCCTCTTTCGCCACGTTGACCGCCCGGGTGACGCCCATTTTTTGCGCCAGCGACAGCCGGTATTCATTGATGTCGGTAATCACCACATTGCGCGCGCCAACGTGACGACAGACTGCCGCCGCCATAATGCCGATCGGGCCGGCACCGGAGATCAGCACATCTTCACCCACCAGATCAAACGACAGCGCGGTATGCACCGCATTGCCGAACGGATCAAAAATCGCCGCCAGCTCATCGGAAATGTTGTCAGGAATTTTGAACGCGTTGAAGGCCGGGATGACCAGATATTCAGCAAAACAGCCCTGACGGTTGACGCCTACGCCAACGGTATTGCGGCACAGATGAGTCCGTCCGGCGCGGCAGTTGCGGCAGTGACCACAGGTGATGTGGCCTTCGCCTGACACCCGATCGCCCACCGTAAAGCCTTTAACTTCCTGCCCGATCGCGACCACTTCACCAACATACTCATGGCCCACAATCATCGGCACCGGAATGGTTTTACGCGACCAGTCATCCCAGTTGTAGATATGCACGTCGGTGCCGCAGATAGCCGTTTTGCGGATCTTTATCAGCAGGTCGTTATGGCCCGGCTCAGGAACTGGCGCGTCGGTCACCATCCAGATGCCCGCTTCTGGTTTGAGTTTGGCGAGTGCTTTCATGGTCGATTCCTCAGGCGATGACGCCCAGTTGTTTGCCGATTCGGGTAAACGCCGCCACTGCGCGTTCCAGCTGCTGCTGGCTGTGCGCCGCAGAAATCTGGGTGCGGATGCGCGCCTGACCTTTGGGTACCACCGGATAGAAGAAGCCGGTGACGTAGATGCCTTCCTGTTGCAGCAGACGGGCAAACTCCTGCGCCACGCTGGCTTCACCCAGCATTACCGGGATAATGGCGTGGTCGGCACCGGCCAGCGTAAAGCCGGCTGCGGTCATCTGCTCACGGAAGAAGCGGGCGTTGTCCCACAGACGCTGACGCAGCCCGTCGCCTTCACTCAACAGATCAAGTACCCGCAGTGACGCAGCAACGATTGCCGGTGCCAGCGAGTTGGAAAACAGATAAGGACGCGACCGCTGACGCAGCCACTCCACCACTTCCGCTTTCGCCGCGGTGTAGCCACCGGACGCGCCGCCCAGCGCTTTGCCCAGCGTGCCGGTGATGATGTCAACACGGCCCATCACCTCGCAATATTCGTGCGTTCCGCGGCCGGCATTGCCGACAAAGCCCACCGCATGTGAATCATCCACCATTACCAGCGCAGAAAATTCATCGGCCAGATCGCAGATTGCCCGCAGGTTAGCAATCACGCCATCCATTGAGAACACGCCATCGGTCGCGATCAGGATATGACGGGCACCGTTAGCACGCGCCTCCTGCAGACGTGCACGCAGCTGCGTCATATCGTTATTGGCGTAGCGATAGCGCTGCGCTTTGCAGAGCCGGACGCCGTCAATGATCGAGGCGTGGTTCAGGGCATCAGAAATAATGGCATCCTGAGCATCCAGCAGGGTTTCAAATAAGCCGCCATTGGCATCGAAGCAGGAGGAGTAGAGGATGGCATCTTCCATCCCGAGAAATTCTGCCAGCCGTTTTTCCAGCAGCTTGTGGCTGTCCTGAGTACCGCAGATGAAGCGCACTGACGCCATGCCAAATCCGTGCGAGTCCATGCCCTCTTTCGCCGCCTGAATCAGTGCGGGATGGTTGGCTAACCCCAGATAGTTGTTGGCGCAGAAGTTAATCACCGCCGGGTCGCTGCCGACCGCGATTTCCGTCTGCTGGGCAGAGGTGATAATCCGCTCCTGTTTAAACAGGCCTTCCTGACGTGCAGTATCGAGTTGCTGACGAAGTTGTTGATAAAATTGCGCGGGCATTATTGCTCTCCTCAGATGGCAAAAATTTGGCACATCTTACTGAACAGACCGCCTCTCCACGATAAATCGCCCAACAGAATGTCATTTTTGCAGCATAGTTCACGCCCTGGCGAATACCGCACAAATCGTTACAGAGTCATCTGGCTGTCTGCACCCTGATGAAATGTTATGATGTGAAGTATTCGTGTGTGAAACCTCCTGTTTCACCCCACAACGTTGAAGGTAACAACATGATTATCGTAACTGGCGGCGCAGGAATGATTGGCAGCAACATCGTCAAAGCGCTGAACGATCGCGGTCACACCGACATTCTGGTGGTGGATAATCTGAAGGATGGCACCAAGTTTGCCAATTTAGTCGACCTCGATATCGTCGATTATATGGATAAAGAAGAGTTCCTCATCAGCGTGATGGCGGGCGACGACCTCGGTCCTATCGAAGCGGTATTTCATCAGGGCGCCTGCTCTGCCACCACCGAGTGGGATGGCAAGTACATGATGGATAACAACTATCAGTACTCTAAAGAGCTGCTGCATTTCTGCCTGGAGCGCGAAATCCCGTTCCTCTATGCCTCTTCGGCAGCCACCTACGGCGGCCGCAACGAAAATTTCATCGAAGAACGTCAGTACGAGCAGCCGCTTAACGTCTACGGCTACTCGAAAATGCTGTTTGATCACTATGTCCGTCAGATGCTGCCGGAAGCGAACTCGCCGGTGTGCGGCTTCCGCTATTTCAACGTCTACGGACCGCGTGAAGGCCACAAAGGCAGCATGGCAAGCGTCGCTTTCCATCTCAATACGCAGATCAGCAACGATGAAAATCCGAAACTGTTTGAAGGCAGCGACGGTTTCAAACGTGATTTCATCCACGTGGATGATGTGGCGGCAGTTAACCTGTGGTGCTGGGAGAACAACATTTCCGGCATCTATAACTGCGGTACCGGCCGCGCTGAGTCCTTCCAGGAAGTGGCGGATGCGGTGCTGAAGTTCCATCAGAAAGGCCAGATTGAGTACATTCCGTTCCCGGAAAAACTCAAAGGACGGTACCAGGCCTATACTCAGGCCGATCTCACTAAGCTGCGTGCCGCCGGCTATGACAAACCGTTTAAAACGGTGGCGCAGGGCGTCGCTGAATATATGGTCTGGCTCAACCGTAACGCATAAAGGAAGCTGCTCCGGCGATGAAAATTCTGGTAATCGGCCCGTCGTGGGTCGGCGATATGATGATGTCGCAAAGTCTCTATCGCACGCTCAAGGCCGAGCATCCCGATGCGGTGATTGATGTGATGGCACCGGCCTGGTGCCGTCCTCTGCTGTCACGTATGCCGGAAGTGAATCAGGCGCTGGCGATGCCGCTTGGGCATGGTGCGCTGGAGATTGGCGAGCGTCGCCGGTTAGGCAAAACGCTGCGCGCCAGCCACTACGATCGCGCCTATGTTCTGCCAAACTCCTTCAAGTCGGCGCTGGTGCCGTTCTTCGCCGGAATCAAACGTCGCGTCGGCTGGCGCGGCGAAATGCGCTATGGCCTGCTCAATGACCTTCGGGTGCTGGATAAAGCCGCCTTTCCACTGATGGTTGAACGCTACGTGGCGCTGGGCTATGACACGCCAGTCACGTCAGCGCAGCAGCTGCCGCAACCGCTGCTGTGGCCGAAGCTGCAGGTAGAGGAGCAGGAAAAGATTGAAACCGCCGCGCAGTTTCAGCTGTCGGCGACGCGTCCGATCATCGGTTTTTGTCCCGGTGCCGAATTTGGTCCGGCAAAACGCTGGCCGCACTATCACTACGCGGCGCTGGCGCAGCAGCTGATTGCTGAAGGCTTCCAGATCGTGCTGTTTGGTTCGGCCAAAGATCGGCCAACCGGTGAGGAGATTATCGCGGCACTGCCGGAAGAGGCCCGCGCCCATTGCCGGAATCTGGCCGGGGAAACCCAGCTGGAACAGGCGGTGATTCTGCTGGCGAATTGCCGGGCGGTAGTCAGTAACGACTCCGGCCTGATGCATATCGCCGCAGCACTGGATCGCCCGCTGGTGGCGCTCTACGGCCCCAGCAGCCCCGACTTTACTCCGCCATTAGCTCGTCAGGCGCGGGTGATCCGCCTGATTAGCGGCTATCACAAAGTGCGCAAAGGCGATGCCGAACAGGGCTATCATCAGAGCCTGATCGACATCCAGCCCGATCGCGTGCATCAGACGCTTACCGAATTGCTCAACGCGCCGCAGGAGGTGCCATGCACGTCCTGATCGTTAAAACCTCCTCAATGGGCGACGTGCTGCATTCGCTGCCGGCGCTGACCGATGCGATGCACGCCATTCCCGGCATCCGCTTTGACTGGGTGGTGGAAGAGAATTTTGCCCAGATCCCCGGCTGGCATCCCGCCGTGGATAAGGTGCTGCCGGTCGCGATTCGCCGCTGGCGCAAACACTGGTTTGGCAGCCAGCAGCGCGAAGAGCGCGTGCTGTTTAAGCGCGCGTTACAGTCACGTGAGTACGATATCGTGATTGATGCGCAGGGGCTGATTAAAAGCGCGGCGCTGGTGACCCGGTTGTCAAAGGGCATCAAGCATGGCCAGGATAGCCGCAGTGCGCGTGAACCGTTTGCCAGCTGGTGGTATGACGTCCGCCATGAGGTCAGCAAGCAACAGCACGCCGTCGAGCGAACGCGCGAACTGTTTGCCAAAAGCCTGGGCTATGAAAAACCCTCTGCCCAGGGCGATTACGCGATTGCCGGGCATTTCCTGCATCATCTGCCGGCCGATGCGCAGCACTATCTGGTGTTTCTGCACGCCACGACGCGTGACAATAAGCACTGGCCGGAATCGCACTGGCGGCAGCTGATTGAATGGGTGCAGCCAAGCGGATTGCGGGTCAGGTTGCCGTGGGGCGCTGAGCATGAGCATCAGCGTGCGCAGCGTCTGGCAGAAGGGTTTGAGCATGTCGATGTGCTGCCGAAACTGACGCTGGAAGCGATTGCTCAGCAGCTGGCTGGCGCGCGTGCGGTGGTCTCCGTCGATACCGGACTCAGCCACCTGACCGCGGCGTTGGATCGTCCTAACCTGACGCTGTATGGTCCGACCGATCCGGGTTTAATTGGCGGTTACGGCCAGAACCAACAGGCGCTGAGCGCTCCGAATCATAATCTGGCGGAGCTCACTGCCGACGCAGTGGCAGAGAAACTGCAGGCCATTATCACGGAAAACAGGCCATGAACTATGTGTTGATCTACCTGCTGCTGGTACCGTTTCGCACCCTGATGCGGCTGTTTTACCGGCCGACCGGGCGCAATTTAATCATCCAGACGGCGAAGATTGGTGATTTCATCAATATCACGCCGATGCTGCGCGCGCTCGGTCAGTCTGACCTGCTGATCAGCAAAGCGGTCGAGCCGCTGGTGCGCCACGATGATACCGTCAGCCGCTATTTCCTGATTGAAGAGGCGAAACGCAGCTTCCTCGCCAAGCTAAAGCTGGCTTTCACCCTGATGAACCGCTACGACAACGTCTACCTGGTTCAGCCCAACAGCGTGAACCTGTTTTTTGCGGCGTTGTGCAATGCACCCAGCAGAGAGTTCCTGCGCACCTATGTGCGCAAGTCTTACCACGCGGTGTTCTATCGCCGCGCCAGCGGCATTGTGGATCACGCTAAGACCGATTTAACTCTCGATAGCTACCTGAAACTGATCAACCGCGAGTACCGTTATACCGATTTCCCTAAGCATGCCACCTCACCGCTGTGGCAGCCGCCATCGCCGCCCGCTGCACTGCTGGCACCGCGTGAGGGCATTAAAATCGGGATCAGCATTTCTGCCGGTAACCGGGCGAAAACCATTCCCGCCACTGTCTGGCAGCAGTTGATGGAGGCGCTGGACCACCTGCCCTGCACCTTTTATGTGTTCGGTCCACCCGCTGAGCAACCCTGGCTCGATGAATTACTGCGCTTAACCGGACCGAAAGAAAATATTCTGAGCCTGATTGGTGAGCTAAAACTCGAAGAGGTGCCGTGGGCTATCGCGCAGATGGATTTCTACATCTCCTCGGACTCTGGCAATGCCTATATTGCTGATGCGCAGCTGGTACCGGTAATCATGTTGTACGGCCCTTGTGAAGTCAGGGAACAGCGTCCGGTCAACAATGTGCTGTTTATCGGACCCGATAATATTGCTGCGTCGACATTCGTTTTTGCCACGCGTTTTCGCTTTGATCAGCCTGCTGAAAAATTATTTGGGCTGGATCACGATAAACTGACTAGAATACAAGCATTTATTACTCATAACCTGGAATAGTGAAGCGTAATGGCAATTACCTCTGTTGCTGATGCTGTTCAGCAAAGTAAGCTCCTGGTCAACACGCTCTCTGACACGGATGAATCACCCGTGCACGTTGCCTTTGGCATCAACCGCGCCTATGCGCGGGGCCTGGGCATTACGCTATTTTCACTACTCAGCCATCATCCCGATACCGCTTTCCACGCCCATATTTTTTCAGATTCGCTGATCGAGCAGGACGTTGAAAAGCTGCGCTCGCTGGCCACCGGTCACCGACTGGCGATCACGCTGCATATTTTTAACAGCGCCTGGGTCGATCAGTTGCCGGCAGTGGGACGCTATCCCAAAAGTATTCATTATCGTTTTCTGATCCCCGAAACCGTGGCGCGCTACAGCGACCGGGTCATCTACATCGACGCTGATACGCTGGTGGTGGGTGACTATTCGCCGTTATTCACTCTGGATATCACTGATTACACGCTGTGCGCCTGCAACGACACGCCGCGCGCGCGTCAGAATCAATGTCCAAGGCTCGGCCTGAAAGGAAATAACTACTTCAACTCGGGTTTCATGCTGATCAATATTCCACGCTGGATGGCCCATCAGACCACGGCACGCATTACCGGGATGCTGGTGACCCGCGGTGCGGAGTTTGGTTTTCCCGATCAGGATGCATTAAACCTGGTGCTGGAAGAGGAGGTGATGATCCTGCCGGCGCGTTACAACTATATTTATGACATCATTGCGAACAAGGTGTGGCACCGCTTCCAGGTACCAGACGATACCGTGATGATTCACTACACTGGCAAATGCAAACCCTGGCACGCCTGGGCCGGCAGCGATCTCTCCTTGCTCTATTACGACTATTACCAGCGCTCGCCGTGGGCGTCGCAATCACTTGATTTGCCGAAGCATTACAAAGAGATGAAGCGTTTCGCCCGGATTAAGTGGTATCAGAAACAGTATGCCGAAAGCTTCAGCTGGATGATGAACTATGTCAGGCACAAGTTTTTTAGTTAACGCTGCGCCAGGCGTTTTCTGATCCCGCGGTTTTCCGGCACCGGCTGTTCTTCGGTCCTGACCCGCCTGTCGCTTATGGAAAAAATAGACTCTGCGTGCGTTATTGTTAACAATTCCGGTGATTTACTTCAGCATGGGCGACAGACAGTTTTATAATCGTCAATCACCCAATTTAATTTTGCTGGCCTGGACCTGGTTTATGATGATGAGGCAAACCCCTTTCGCTTTTCACTCTGTGCGGGTGCAAACGCTGTCATGAGTGCCCTTCCCCTGTTGAGTATCATTACCCCGATGTATAACGCGGGCAACATGTTTGATCAGTTTATGCAGTCGCTGCTGGCGCAAACGCTGACGTCGCTGGAGATCATCATTGTTGATGATGGCTCAACCGATGGATCCGGTGAGCGTGCCGACTGGTATGCTCAACATCACGCGCAGGTTCGCGTCATTCATCAGGAAAACGGGGGCGTATCGCGCGCCCGTAATGCCGGTCTGGCCGTGGCACAGGGGAAATATGTCACCTTTCCGGATGCCGATGACACCATGAACCCGGAGATGTATCAGACGCTGGTGACACTGGCGGAAACTGACGATCTGGATGCTGCCCAGTGCAATGCCGAATGGTATTTCAAACAGAGTCAGCGGGTGAAGCCGCTGATTCCGCTGGACCGTTTGCGCAGTACCGGCGTACTGAGCGGTCCCGACTGGCTGAACACCGCGCTGAAAACGCATCGCTACATGCATGTGGTCTGGCTGGGGATTTACCGTCGCGCGCTGATTGAACAGCATCAGCTGCTGTTTGAACCTGGTCTGCATCATCAGGATATTCCGTGGACCACCGAATTTATGCTGCTGGCAAAGCGGGTGCGTTACACCGACGCGGTACTCTATCGCTACTACATGCATGACGCCTCAATCAGCAACCGCAAGCGCACCGGGCAACGTAACGTCGAATATCAGCGCCACTATCTGAAGATTGCCCGTTTGCTGGAGGAACTGAATCAGCGCTATCGTGGCAAGGTAAAAATCTATCCCTCATTCCATTATCAGGTGACGCACGAAGCACTCAGCGTCTGTCATAGCGTACGACGTGAGCCGGACAATGAGGCACGCCAGGCGATCATCACCGATCTGTTCGCCAGCCAGACGCATCGGCGGATGTTGCGTAATGCCCGCGGGATTAAGCAGTGGTATCAGCTGCTGTTATGGCTGAGTCGCCTCTATCGCTGGCGTAACAAATAACCCGTGAGGCTGGCTTTATCCTAAAAAGGGTTTGCCCTACAATCGGTTCACTAAAATTTGAGAACAATTGTTTATGGCCAGTCCGACTCCAGCAAACGTCTCTCCGCAAAACATATTGCTTATTAAGCTGCGCCATCATGGCGACATGCTGCTGACGACGCCGGCGATTAACGCGCTTCGTCAGCGTTATCCGCAAGCCAGTATCGACGTGTTGCTCTATCAGGAAACGCGCCCGATGCTGGAAGCGCATCCCGATATCCGCCATCTGCACGTCATCGACCGTAAATGGAAGCAGCAGGGCGGCTGGCGCAAGCTGGGCCATGAAGTTGCCCTGATTCGGGCGGTGCGGGGTTGTCATTACGATCTGGTGATTAATCTGGCCGATCAATGGCGCGCCGCTCTGATTACCCTTCTCTCTGCCGCGCCGCTGCGCATCGGTTTCGCCTTTAAAAAGCGCGACAACCTGCTGTGGCGGCTGTGCCATAACCAGCTGGTCTCCACACACGATCACAGCAAGCTGCACACCGTGGAACAGAATATGTCTGCGCTGGCACCGCTAGGCATAAGCGGTGAGGGCGCGCGGGTGTCAATGCACTACAGCGCTGCCGATCAACAGAGCGTGCTCGCCAGGCTGGCGGAGAAGCAGATCGCTTCACCGTTTATCGTGGTGCAGCCAACATCACGCTGGGGTTTCAAATGCTGGGAAGAAGAGAGCGTTGCCGCCACCATCGACCAACTGGCGCAGCCACAGCGCCCGGTCATCCTGACCGCCGGGCCGGATAAACACGAACTGGCGATGATCGCGCGCATTCAGGCGCTCTGTACCTCGCCGCATGTGGTGTCGCTGGCCGGCCAGTTCACCCTGCCGCAGCTGGCGGCGCTGATTGACCATGCCCGGCTGTTTATTGGTGTCGACTCCGCCCCGATGCATATGGCGGCCGCACTGGATACACCGTGCATCGCGCTGTTTGGTCCGACTAAACTGCAGCACTGGCGTCCCTGGGGCGACAATAATCGTGTCATCTGGGCGGGCGATTATGGTCCATTGCCTTCACCGGATTCGATTGATACCAAAACTGACCAGCGTTATCTCTCGGCTATCCCGGTTAAGGATGTGGTCGCGGCAGCAAGGAGCTATCTGAATGAGTAAGTTACGACTGGCGATTGTCCGGCAAAAATACCGGCCGGATGGCGGAGCGGAGCGCTTTATCTCCCGCGCGCTGGAGGCGCTGGGTAGCGAGCAGCTCGATCTCAACATCATCACCCGTAGCTGGCAGGGCACGCCGAATCCGGACTGGCATCTGCATATCTGTAACCCATCAAAGCTGGGCCGCGTCTCTCGCGAGCGCGGTTTTGCCCGTGCGGCCCGCGCCTGCTGGGAGCGGGAAAAGTTCGATATCGTGCAAAGCCATGAGCGTATCGCCGGCTGTGACATCTTTCGCGCTGGCGATGGCGTTCATCGGGTCTGGCTGGAACAGCGGGCACGCATTGTTTCACCTTTGCAGCGTCTCAGCGCCAGCCTCAGTCCGTACCACCGCTATGTGCTGCAGGCGGAAGCAGAGATGTTTCATTCACCGGCGCTGAAAGCGGTAATCTGCAATTCAGAGATGGTGAAACGCGACATTCTGCGTTGCTTCTCGCTCGGCGCCGAAAAAATCCACGTCATCCATAACGCCATCGATGCCAGCCGTTTTCAACCCGCGACGGAGGCCACACGCCACGCGACTCGTCAGCAGCTATCGCTGCCCGATAGCGCGACCGTACTGATCTATGTGGGCTCCGGGTTTGAGCGTAAAGGGCTGAAAGCGGCGATTGAAGCGCTGGCCGGCAGCGATCGTTATCTGATCGTGGTCGGTCAGGATAAACAGCTGCAGCGTTATCAGCAGCTGGCGAATCAGCACAACTGTCTGGATCGCCTGCGGTTTGTCGGCGTGCAGCAGGATGTGCAGCCGTTTTACCATGCGGCCGATGGGTTACTGCTGCCTACGCTCTATGATCCTTTCCCGAATGTGGTGCTGGAAGCGATGGCCTGTGGCTTGCCGGTGATCACCAGTACCGGTTGCGGCGGCGCGGAATTTATTACCGCCGGTCAGGAAGGCTTCGTCTGTGATGCGCTGGATATCAATGGACTGCGTCAGGCGATTCAGTCAATACCGGCGCTTTCTGGCGACTCACGCATGGGTGAAGCCGCGCGGCGCAGAATTGAACCTTACGGGCCGCAGCGACTGGCAGAGTCGCTGACGTCGCTCTATCAGCACGTACTGCGAAGCAACTGACAATGTGGGATGAGTGGATGAAGGGTTTCTGATAACATGCCGCCATCTGATTTTAATCTGTTTTTAGACGCGAACGTGTCGTAACGGTAACTATGACGACCATTTACACCGCACTGCTCTATCTTATTCAGCCGCTGATTTGGCTGCGCCTGTGGCTGCGCGGTCGCAAAGCGCCCGCCTACCGCAAACGCTGGGCGGAGCGTTACGGCTATTGTGTCGGCAAAGTAAAGCCAGACGGCATTGTGTTGCACTCGGTCTCGGTCGGCGAAACGCTGGCGGCGATCCCGTTAGTGCGTGCGTTGCGTCATCGTTATCCGACTCTGCCCATCACCGTGACGACCATGACGCCAACCGGTTCAGAACGGGCGCAGTCGGCATTTGGCAAAGATGTGCATCATGTTTACCTGCCCTATGATCTGCCGGGCTCGATTAATCGTTTCCTTGATACGGTCAACCCACGACTGGTGATCATCATGGAAACCGAGCTGTGGCCCAATATCATCCGCATTCTGCACCAGCGCAACATTCCGCTGGTGATCGCCAATGCCCGTCTTTCGGCCCGTTCCGCCAAAGGCTACCGTAAGCTGGGCAAATTCATGCGCAGGCTGTTGCAAAGCATCACGCTGATTGCGGCGCAAAATAGCGAAGATGGTGACCGGTTCCTCGAACTGGGCCTCAAGCGCTCCCATCTGGCGATTACCGGCAGCCTGAAATTTGATATCTCGGTGACGCCAGAACTGGCGGCCAGAGCCGTCACCCTGCGCCGTCAATGGGCGCCGCGCCGCCCGGTATGGATTGCCACCAGCACCCATGAAGGCGAAGAGGCGATCGTGCTGGATGCGCACCGCCGGTTGCTGCAGTCGTTCCCGGACCTGCTACTGATTCTGGTTCCCCGTCATCCCGAGCGCTTCAATGATGCCCGTGAACTGACACAGCAGCGCAACTTCAGCTTTATCCTGCGCAGCAGCGGCGAAATTCCGTCAGGCTCAACCCAGGTGGTGATTGGCGACTCAATGGGCGAACTGATGCTGCTGTATGGCATTGCCGACCTGGCATTTGTCGGCGGTAGCCTGGTTGAACGAGGCGGCCATAATCCTCTGGAGCCGGCCGCCCACGCAATTCCGGTGCTGATGGGACCGCACACCTGGAACTTCAAAGATATCTGCAGCAAACTGCAGGAAGGCCAGGGGCTGATTACCGTCACCGACGTGATTTCGCTGGAAAAAGAGGTCACCAACCTGCTGCAGGATGATGACTATCGCCGCTACTACGGGCGTCACGCGGTGGACGTGCTGCACCAGAACCAGGGCGCACTGCAACGGCTGCTACAGTTACTCGAACCTCATCTGCCGCCACGGTCCCACTGATGCCAGCTCGCCAACGACTTTCGGTCGTGATGATTGCCAAAAATGAAGCGGAACTGTTGCCGGACTGTCTGGCGTCGGTCAGCTGGGCCGATGAAATTATCGTACTGGATTCCGGCAGCGAGGATAACAGCGTGGCGATTGCCACTCAGGCTGGCGCTAAGGTGTTCCGCAGCGATGACTGGCAGGGTTATGGCATACAGCGCCAGCGCGCCCAGCAGTACGCCAGCGGCGACATGATATTGATGATCGATGCTGATGAGCGCGTCACGCCTGAACTGCGCGCGGCCATTGAGCAGGTATTGATCGCCCCACCCAGCCGCACAGTTTACAGTCTGGGCCGCAGCAACCTCTTCCTTGGCCGTTTTATGCGCCACAGCGGCTGGTATCCTGACCGTGTCATGCGGCTCTATCCGCCAGCGCTGCAGTACAACGATAACCTGGTGCATGAATCGCTCAATGCCGAAGGCGCGCCGGTGGTGGCACTGAAGGGGGATTTACAACACCTGACCTGTCGCGACCTGGTCGCCTTTCAGCGTAAGCAGCTGGCCTATGCGGAAGCCTGGGCAACTGAGCGTCATCAGCGCGGCAAACGCTGCGGCCTGTTTTCTATCTTCAGCCATACGCTGGGAGCATTTGTGAAAACCCTGCTGCTGCGCGCCGGTTTTCTGGATGGCAAACAGGGCTGGATCCTGGCGGTGGTTAACGCACAATATACGTTTAACAAATATTCGGCGCTCTGGGCGCTGAATCACGCTTCGGCAGAAGGGCGAGTATGACCACTAAAGCCATCTATCCCGGCACCTTTGATCCTATTACGCTGGGACATCTCGATATTGTCACCCGGGCCGCACAGATGTTTGATCGGGTCGTTCTGGCGATTGCCGCCAGCCCCAGCAAAAAACCGATGTTCAGCCTGGACGAGCGCGTGGCGCTGGCGAGCCAGGTTGTGGCGCATCTGCCTGGGGTTGAGGTGGTCGGATTCAGTGATTTAATGGCAAATTTCGCTCGCGAACAGCAGGCTAATGTGCTGGTTCGTGGACTGCGTGCGGTGTCAGATTTTGAATATGAAATGCAGCTGGCGCACATGAATCGTCACCTGCTGTCGACGCTGGAGAGCGTATTCCTGATGCCGTCGGAAGGCTTCTCTTTTGTCTCCTCTTCGCTGGTCAAAGAGGTGGCGCGTCACGGCGGGGATGTGACCGCCTTCCTGCCCGCGCCAGTCCATCAGGCGTTGCTGGCAAAATTAGCTTAGAGCTGATTAGTGCTGACAGTTCGGGCACCAGTAAGTGCTGCGTTGCCCGTGTCTGCCGCTGACTATCGGCGTGCCACATGCCCGGCACGGCTCCCCGGCCCGTCCATACACCTGCAACTGCTGCGCAAAATAGCCGGGTTTACCGTCGCTTTGTAAGAAGTCGCGTAAAGTGGTTCCGCCCTGTTCGATAGAACGCAACAACACCGCTTTGATGGTATTTGCCAGCAGCTCAGCCTCTGACTGCGACAGACTTCCGGCCGGTCGATCGGGCAGGATCCCGGCGGTAAACAGTGACTCGCTGGCGTAAATATTGCCGACGCCGACCACTACTTTGTTATCCATCAGCCATTGCTTGATCAGCGTGCGTTTGCCACGCGACTTTTCGAACAGCCAGGTTCCATCAAACTGGTCACTGAGCGGCTCCGGCCCAAGATGTGCCAGTACGTTGCTGCCGGCCAGATCGCTGCTCCACAGCCAGGCACCGAAGCGGCGCGGATCGGTATAGCGCAACACCTTGCCATTACTCATCACCAGATCAACGTGATCATGCGTGGCGGCAGGCAGCTCTTCGGGCAGCACGCGTAAACTCCCGGACATGCCGAGATGGATGATGATCCAGCCATGTGGCAACTCCAGCAGCAGGTATTTTGCCCGGCGCTGCACGCTGAGCACCGGCTGATCGCTCAGCGACAGGATCTCCTGCGATACCGGCCAGCGCAGACGTGGATTACGCACCACGGCGTGAAGAATGGTTTCACCGACCAAATGCGGCTCGATGCCGCGACGGCTGGTTTCAACCTCTGGTAACTCGGGCATAACCTCTCCTCAGCGTATTGCACAAACAAAAAACCCGGCCGGAGCCGGGTTTTTAGCAGAACACTAAAATTACTTAATTTTAGCTTCTTTGTAGATCACATGCTGACGTACAACCGGATCGAACTTTTTCAGTTCCAGCTTCTCTGGTTTAGTACGTTTGTTCTTCGTGGTGGTATAGAAGTGACCTGTACCAGCAGAGGAAACCAGCTTGATCTTCTCACGAATACCTTTAGCCATGATTCAGTTCCTTAGTACGATTAGTACTTCTCACCACGGGCACGCATGTCGGCTAACACCGTATCAATGCCCTTTTTATCAATAATACGCATACCTTTTACAGATACACGCAGAGTAACGAAGCGCTTCTCGCTCTCAACCCAAAAACGGTGTGAGTGCAGGTTCGGAAGGAAACGGCGTTTCGTCGCGTTCATTGCGTGGGAACGGTTGTTACCGGTCACCGGACGCTTTCCAGTTACCTGGCAGACTCGTGACATGTCTATTCTCCAAAAATCAAATCAGCTCGAGCTTTAAAAATTAGGTTTTGGCCGCCTCGTCAGGCTTGCAGCCCGCCAGGCGAGTTCCATGGAACCCGCTAAGCTGGCCTAACCGCCAAACCCGAGATTCTCAAAGGTGGCGTAGTATACGCCGCTCAGCCCAAGTGCTCAAGTCCCGAACAGATAAAGATCCCGAATGATCGGGCAAAAAGCCGCCACCTGGCGCGATTTTTTCCTGAGTTAAAGCCAGCCTCGCTCAGCGAAGGAGACATATTGGCCGTGACCTATCACCAGATGATCGAGCAGACGAATGTCGAGCAACTGGCAGGCTTCACTCACTTTTCGGGTGACATCGCGGTCAGCCCGGCTCGGTTCTGCCATACCGGAAGGGTGATTGTGCGCCAGAATCAGGGCGGCGGCATTCGCCTTGAGCGCCTCACGCACAATCTCGCGCGGATGGACCTCGACACTGTTAATCGAGCCCGAGAACATTTTTTGCGCCTCCAGCACACGGTGCTGATTATCAAGAAACAGCACCATAAAGATCTCACGTTCCTGATGCGCCAACAGACTCTGCAGATATTGCCGCGTGATCTGAGGATTCTCCATGGTGCTTTCACGCGCCAGCTGGCTGGCAAAAAAGCGCTTCGCCAGTTCTGCGATAGCGTGCAGCTGTGCCAGCTTGGCTTCACCGACACCCTTAATGCCGCGGAAAGCCTCTTTGCTGGCGGTCATGATCTGATAGAGCGAACCAAACTCGTGCAGTATCTGTTGCGCCAGCGCCATTACATTCTGCCCCGGCGTACCGGTGCGCAAAAATAAGGCCAGCAGTTCGACGTCACTCAGCGCCTGTGCGCCCTGCTGCTGCAGCTTCTCCCGCGGTGCCATATTGTTCATCTGCATTCTCCCTGAAGCGAACCTTAGATTGACGCATCCGGCAGCACGCCACCATCGGCAGCGTGACTTTTTACGAGATGGCTCGCAAACGCAGGCAGTGAAAAGGCGCGTCACCGGTTTTGTGATAAAGTCCGTGCATTCGCCGCCGCGGGCGGCAGACAGCTTAGTGAGGCCAGCATCATGATGGGATTAGCCGGTAAAAAAATTCTTCTTGGCGTGAGTGGCGGTATTGCTGCCTATAAAGCACCTGAGCTGGTGCGTCGCCTGCGCGATCGCGGTGCCGATGTCCGCGTGATGATGACCGACGGGGCGAAAGCCTTTATTACGCCGCTCAGCCTGCAGGCCGTGTCCGGCTATCCGGTATTTAACGATCTGCTCGACCCGGCAGCAGAAGCGGCAATGGGACATATTGAGCTGGCGAAATGGGCAGATTTAATCGTGCTGGCTCCGGCCACCGCCGACCTGATTGCCCGAATCACCGCCGGCATGGCCAACGATCTGGTGACCACCGCCGTGTTAGCGACTGCAGCACCGGTTGCGGTGGTGCCGGCCATGAATCAACAGATGTATCGCGCAGCCGTCACCCAACACAATCTGCAGGTGCTTCAGCAGCGTGGCGTATTGATTTGGGGACCGGACAGCGGCAGCCAGGCCTGTGGCGATGTCGGGCCAGGCCGGATGCTCGATCCGCTGGAGATTGTGGACCATGCGGTACAGTGGGCCGCTCCCGTCAACGATCTGCAACATCTCAACATTATGATTACCGCCGGACCGACCCGTGAGGCGCTGGACCCGGTGCGTTATATCTCCAATCACAGCTCCGGTAAGATGGGCTTTGCTATTGCGGCAGCGGCGGCGCGACGCGGCGCGACGGTCACGCTGGTCAGCGGACCGGTGGCGCTGCCAGCGCCGGCTGGCGTAAAACGGGTTGATGTCACCAGCGCGCTAGAGATGCAGGCGGCGGTGATGGGCGAGATAGACAAACAACATATTTTCATTGCAAGCGCAGCCGTGGCAGACTACCGGGCAGCCGATATTGCGGCCGAAAAAATCAAGAAACAGGGCGGCGATGATAACGTCACGCTGCAACTGATAAAGAATCCCGATATTGTTGCCGGCGTCGCCGCGTTACAGGAGCACCGGCCCTTCGTGGTTGGATTTGCCGCTGAAACCCAGAATGTGGAAGAATACGCCCGGCAAAAACGGGTGCGCAAGAATCTGGATCTGATCTGCGCTAACGACGTTGCTAAAGCCGGACAAGGGTTCAATAGCGACACCAATGCTCTTCACCTTTTTTGGCAGGATGGAGAAAAGCGCTTACCGCTCAGCGATAAGACTCTCCTTGGCCAACAATTATTAGACGAGATTGTCAGCCGTTATGATGAAAAAAATAGACGTTAAAATCCTTGATGCGCGCGTCGGCAAAGAATTTCCACTGCCGACCTACGCCACCTCGGGTTCCGCTGGGTTAGATTTACGCGCCTGTATCGACGATGTTCTCGACATCGCGCCAGGCACCACCACGCTGGTTCCAACTGGCCTGGCCATTCATATTGCCGATCCCGACCTGGCTGCGGTGATTCTGCCTCGCTCGGGCCTTGGTCATAAGCACGGCATTGTACTGGGTAACCTGGTGGGACTGATTGACTCCGATTATCAGGGACAGCTGATGGTCTCGGTCTGGAATCGCGGTCAGGAAAGCTTCTCGCTGCAGCCGGGCGATCGCATGGCACAACTGGTATTTGTACCGGTGGTGCAGGCCGAATTTAATCTGGTTGAAGACTTCGACGCCAGCTTGCGCGGCGAAGGCGGCTTCGGTCACTCAGGCCGTCAATAACCAACGCTACCGACTTTCACTTACGCCAATTATTTTTTCTCATCGCCATAAGACTCGTGCTTGTGGCAGATGCGTAGGTGTTGCCTGTTTAGGGTGAATTTCAGGGGTCTTTAAGGTCATGGCAGAAAAAAAAGTCGCGAAGCGAAATCGTCGCGAAGAGATTTTGCAGGCGCTGGCGCAAATGCTGGAGTCGGGTGATGGCAGTCAACGCATTACCACGGCCAAACTGGCAGCCACGGTCGGCGTGTCAGAAGCGGCGCTCTATCGTCACTTCCCCAGTAAAACACGGATGTTCGACAGCCTGATTGAGTTTATCGAAGACAGTCTGATTACCCGCATCAATCTGATCCTGAAAGATGAGAAAGAGACCATGACGCGCCTGCGTCTGATCGTGCAACTGATTCTGGGATTTGGTGAGCGTAATCCGGGGCTGACGCGGATACTGACCGGTCATGCGCTGATGTTTGAGCAGGATCGCCTGCAGGGCCGCATCAATCAACTATTTGAGCGGATTGAAGTGCAACTGCGTCAGGTGATGCGCGAGCGCAAAATGCGTGAAGGCGAAGGCTTTCAGGCTGACGAAACGCTGCTGGCAAGTCAGCTGCTGGCATTCTGCGAAGGCTTGCTATCGCGCTATGTCCGTTCGGAGTTCCGCTTTAGTCCGACCGCAGACTTCGAGGCTCGCTGGCCGCTGATTGCCGCTCAGCTGGTGTAACCATAAGGCGGGCATCACGCCCGCCTTATGGGTCAGATACCGTAGCTTTTTTGATAGGCCCGAACCTGGGCCAGGTGGTCAGCCATCTCCGGCTTCTCTTCCAGCCACGTAATCAGGTCAGTCAGGGTAATGATCGCCGTCACGGTACAGTGATAGTCGCGCTCCACTTCCTGAATCGCTGACATCTCTCCGCGTCCACGTTCCTGGCGATCAAGCGAAACCAGCACGCCAGCCAGCGTCGCCTTGTGCGCATTGATGATATCCATCGACTCACGAATCGCCGTCCCGGCGGTGATCACATCATCCACCAGCATCACTTTGCCCTGCAGCGGACTGCCCACCAGTAATCCGCCTTCACCGTGATCTTTGGCCTCTTTACGGTTAAAGCAGTAAGGCACGTCGCGGTCGTGATGATCGGCCAGCGCCACCGCCGTGGTGGTGGCAATCGGAATCCCTTTGTAGGCCGGACCGAACAGCAGATCGAAATCGACGCCGCCATCCACCAGCGCCTGCGCGTAGAAGCGTCCCAGCAGCGCTAAATCCCGTCCGCTGTTAAACAGACCGGCGTTAAAGAAATAGGGGCTTTGACGCCCTGACTTTAAAGTGAACTCACCGAACTTCAGCACCTGCTTGTTCAGGGCAAATTCAATAAACTGACGCTGCCAGGCTTTCATTTCTCACTCCTCAAATAAAGAAAAGGCGACTCTGTGGTCGCCTGTTACATCAATTTTCCAGTGCCGCTTTCTGCGCCTGAATTAACTCTTCAATTCCGCCGCGTG
Source organism: Pantoea sp. USHLN298 (assembly GCF_037149395.1). Classification (NCBI taxonomy): domain Bacteria; kingdom Pseudomonadati; phylum Pseudomonadota; class Gammaproteobacteria; order Enterobacterales; family Erwiniaceae; genus Pantoea; species Pantoea sp. USHLN298. The sequence continues at coordinate 39,974 of NZ_JBBCRO010000010.1, read as the reverse complement.
CTAGCGCCAGTAGCGTCAGCAGCTCTTCGTGGCTGAACGGCTCACCCTCTGCGGTGCCCTGCACCTCGATCATGCGGCCATCTTCCATCATCACCACGTTCATGTCGGTCTCTGCCGCGGAGTCTTCAACGTATTCCAGATCGCACAGCGCTTCGCCCTTGACGATGCCGACTGAAATGGCTGCCACCATGCCTTTCATCGGGTTTGCTTTCAGCTTGCCACTGGCAACCAGCTTGTTCAGCGCATCGGCCAGCGCCACGCAGGCACCGGTAATAGAGGCGGTGCGGGTGCCGCCATCAGCCTGGATGACGTCACAGTCGAGCGTAATGGTAAACTCACCCAGCGCTTTTAAATCCACCGCGGCACGCAGCGAACGGGCGATCAGGCGCTGAATTTCCAGCGTACGGCCGCCCTGTTTGCCTTTTGCGGCTTCACGCGCCATGCGGCTGTGGGTCGAACGCGGCAGCATGCCATACTCGGCAGTAATCCAGCCCTGGCCCTGGCCTTTAAGAAAACGCGGAACCCCTTCGTCTACGGAGGCAGTGCAGAGCACTTTGGTTTCGCCGAATTCCACCAGAACGGAACCCTCTGCGTGTTTGGTGTAATTGCGGGTCAATGTGACTGGACGCACCTGTTGTGCGCTACGGCCTGCTGGACGCATGGGTATTCTCCGGCTTGCTAATGATTGGCTGCGCATTATACGGACTTCCTTGCCTGCTGTCTCTTACGCCTGCCCGCCGCATCATCAGATGAAATTCACCGCTGACTGTGGCTAAATGCGCGTTCCTGTTCTTCTGATTAAAAAAACTATGGCCGCCATTCTTCATTTCCTGCTGGCGCTGGGGGTGATTTTCGCCCTTGCGCTGCTGGTCAGTCATGACCGTAAACAGATTCGCCTGCGCTTTATCGTTCAGCTGATTGTGGTGGAAGCCGCGCTCGGTTGGTTCTTTCTTCATTCTGCCAGTGGTCTGGCACTGGTGGGTTCGGTGGCGGGTTTCTTTGAGACGCTGCTCGGCTTTGCCGCCCAGGGTACAGAGTTCGTGTTTGGCGGGATGAGCAAACAGGGACTGGCGTTTATTTTCCTTGGCGTGCTCTGCCCGATTGTCTTTATCTCCGCCTTAATCGGCATATTGCAGCACTGGCGCATTCTGCCGCTGCTGATTCGACTGGTCGGTACCCTGCTGTCGAAAATTAACGGCATGGGCAAGCTGGAGTCGTTTAACGCCGTCAGTACGCTGATTCTCGGTCAGTCGGAAAACTTCATCGCCTATAAAGGGATTCTGGGTGATATCCCGCCGCGCCGGCTCTACACCATGGCGGCGACCGCGATGTCCACCGTTTCGCTGTCGATTGTCGGTGCTTATATGTCGATGATTGAACCAAAGTATGTGGTTGCAGCGCTACTGCTCAACATGTTCAGCACCTTTATTATCCTGTCGATCATCAACCCGATGAAAAGCCAGGATGAGCAGCCTATCGCGCTGGATAAACTGCATGAAGAGCAGAGCTTCTTTGAGATGCTGGGTGAGTACATTCTGGCAGGATTCAAAGTTGCGATGATCATTCTGGCGATGCTGATCGGTTTTATTGCACTGATCGCGGCCGTGAATGCGCTATTTGCCGCCCTGTTTGGTTACAGCTTCCAGCAACTGCTTGGCTATCTGTTCTATCCGTTTGCCTGGCTGATTGGCATTCCTAAGGCTGACGCGCTGCAGGCAGCCAGCATCATGGCGACCAAACTGGTGGCCAATGAGTTTGTGGCGATGATTGAGCTGCAGAAAGTGGCCTCAGGCATGAGCGCGCGCGGACTGGGTATTCTGTCGGTGTTCCTGGTCTCTTTCGCTAACTTCGCCTCTATCGGCATTGTGGCGGGTGCCATTAAGGGACTGAACGAGCAGCAGGGCAACGTGGTGTCACGTTTTGGCTGGAAGCTGGTCTACGGCTCGACGCTGGTAAGCCTGCTATCGGCCGCTTTTGCCGGTCTGTTTATCTGATCGTCAACGGCGGCAATCTGCCGCCGTTTCCCGCCTCAGAACCCCACGCAAACCGGCGCATCGACCCGCATCACCGACTCCTGACCAAAGCGCTTTTTATACAGCGTACGCAACGCTTCGATATGGGTATTCACGGCCGGATCAAAACGGTGGATCAGCATCAGCGCTTTGCTGTTTTCCCGTGCCAGCTGCCCATTTTCGCCCAGCCACTGACCTTTAGCGTCATAGACTGACAGCCCGTCCCTGAAGCGCGGTGTGACCTCGTTATCGACGAAATTCATCCACTCAAGTGAGCTCACTGTCCCGCCTTGTGGCTTACTCAGACCAAACCACAGCGTGGTCTGCATCATAACGTCGCCCCCGGCACAAATGGGTTGGGGTTTGGTTGGCGGGGCTGGCGGTGTCTGGCAACCCGCCAGCAACAGCACCAGCGCAACAGGAAAAGCAATAACGCGAGACATCGATCCGCCTCCTCAGAAAATGGGCCAGCCGCCATCATAAGTGCCTGTCGGACAAAGCGGAAATGATTCGTTATTCCGCTGACAGACGCTTATGCCTGTTATGCCGTGGCTGCCCTCGCTATACTTCACCCCATCTTTCCGAAAATGAGTATCGCTTATGATCCGCAGTATGACCGCTTATGCCCGCCGCGAAGCCAAAGGCGAATGGGGCAGCGCCGCCTGGGAGCTGCGTTCCGTGAACCAACGTTATCTGGAAACCTACATCCGTCTGCCGGAGCAGTTCCGCGGGCTGGAGCCGGTGATCCGCGAGCGCATTCGCCAGCGTCTGACGCGCGGCAAGATTGAGTGCAACCTGCGTTATGATGCCGATCCCAGCGCCCAGGGCGAACTGATGCTGAACGAAGCACTGGCGAAGCAGCTTGTGCAGGCGGCTAACTGGGTGAAGATGCAAAGTGATGAAGGCGCGATTAATCCGCTGGATATTCTGCGCTGGCCGGGCGTGATGTCTGCTCAGGAGCAGGACCTGGATGTGATCAATCAACAGTTACTGCAGGCGCTGGATGGCGCGCTGGATGATTTCATTGCGGCACGCGAAAGCGAGGGTACCGCACTGAAAGGGATGATTGAGCAGCGTCTGGAAGGCGTTTCACAGGAAGTCAGCAAAGTCCGCGCGCAGATGCCTGAAGTGATCAAATGGCAGCGTGAGCGGCTGGTCGCCAAACTGGAAGACGCCGAAGTGCAGCTGGAAAATAATCGCCTGGAGCAGGAACTGGTGATGATGGCGCAGCGTGTTGACGTCTCTGAAGAGCTGGATCGACTGGATGCTCACGTGAAAGAGACCTACAACATCCTGAAGAAGAAAGAGGCGGTCGGTCGCCGTCTGGACTTCATGATGCAGGAATTTAACCGCGAGTCGAATACGCTGGCATCGAAGTCAATCAATGCAGAAATCACCACCTCCGCGATTGAACTCAAGGTGCTGATTGAGCAGATGCGAGAGCAGATTCAGAATATCGAATAATGCTCCCCTTCACTAAGCGCCTTAACTGGCGCTTAGTTGTCTCTCTGCCCGATCATTACAGCCTGTTCAGGTAGCACTTCACTTTGGTGACTTTTTCAGCGCTGAGGGTGTCAGAATTGCGTAAAGATAGATAAATAATAATTTCCAGACTCTTCTGTAACGGCTGCCATTCACATTTACACTGGCCGAAACGCTTCGCTTAACTCCCTGTATTTACGTCATTTAAACCTTAATCCTTCTTTTTTCAGCGCGTTCCGGCATCGCTCCATGAAACAGGTCAATCCTGTAGATTCCGGAGATTGCCTATCTTTCAAGGCACTTTTTGATAAAGTGTTGGTCGAAATCAGTACAGCTGTAGCGCCTGGAGACTTATGGAAGTGCTCTTTATGCGATACATCCATTTATCTCATGAAGGTTGTTAATGAAAAACACCGGAAAATTTAGCAGTTCGCTGCTGCATCCGCGTTATTGGTTTACCTGGTTTGGCCTGGGTGTGCTCTGGCTGCTGGTCCAGCTTCCCTATCCTGTTCTTATGCGTCTTGGTGCCGGTGCCGGCAAAATTTCCCGCCATTTCCTGCAGCGCCGCGAGCGCATTACCCGTCGCAATATTGAGCTCTGTTTTCCTGGCATCAGTGAAGAAAAAACCGAGCGGATGATCGCCGGTAATTTTGCTTCGCTGGGTATGGCGCTGGCCGAAACCGGCATCGCCTGGTTCTGGTCCGATCGCGCCGTTAAGCGCCTGTTTACCGTCTCCGGTCTGGCAAATCTGCACGCCGCTCAGAATGAAAAGCGTGGCGTGATGCTTATTGGCGTACACTTTATGTCGCTGGAGCTGGGTGGCCGCATCAGTGGTCTGTGTCAGCCAATGATGGCGATGTACCGCCCGCACAACAATCTGGCGATGGAATATGTTCAGACCAAAGGCCGGATGCGTTCCAATAAAGCGATGATCGATCGCCGTGACCTGCGCGGTATGGTGCATGCGCTGAAGCAAGGTGAATCCGTCTGGTTTGCGCCCGATCAGGACTACGGTCCGAAAGGCAGCACCTTCGCGCCGCTGTTTGCAGTGGAAAAAGCGGCAACCACTAACGGTACCTTTGTGCTGTCCCGTCTGGCGAAGCCTGCGATGGTGCCGATTATGCTGATCCGTAATGCGGGCAATGATGGTTATCATTTGATCATCGAACCGATGCTGGAAAATTATCCTCACACCGATGAGGCAGCAGCGGCGGCCTATATGAATAAGGTGATCGAAAACCAGATTCTGCGTGCTCCTGAACAGTATCTCTGGCTGCATCGCCGCTTTAAAACCCGTCCACCGGGTGAAGCGTCACTTTACGTTTAACGGATAAAGCAGGCCACGCGCCTGCTTTATTGTTTTATGGCCTCGGCTCCCGACCCGCTCCTCCCGGCTTTACGCGCAAACGCGCATGTCACCATCGCTTCTACCTGGTCAATGACACACTGGCATCAGACCCGCAATTGAGGAATGATGAGCACTCTCCCGCAAGCCAGAGTTGAAACGTCTTATGGATATCCATACCGCCGAGCAGTGGCAACGCCCACTGATTGATGATCGTCTGACACCTTACATTGAAGTGGATGCGCAACGTCTGGAGCAAAATCTGCAACAGATGCAGCGCAAGGCCGATGCCGCCGGCGTCGCCCTCCGTCCTCATATCAAAACCCACAAGAGCGTCTGGATTGCGCAACGTCAGCTGGCGTCAGGTGCCCGTGGTGTGACGGTTTCAAAACCGAGTGAAGGGATCAGCTTTATTCAGGGTGGCATCCGCGATCTGTTGTTAGCCTATCCGGTGGTGCAGGCGCAGAGTGTGGCAGAACTGCTGCGTCTGGCGGTGCGGCATCAGGCGAAAATTACCCTGATTGCCGATGCGCTGCATGGTGTGGAGGCTATCGCTGACGCCTGGCAGCAGCAGCCCGATTGCGACCTGGCCGTGGCGATCAAAGTGGATGTCGGGTTACATCGTATTGGCGTTGATCCGCATACCGATCGGGCGGTGGTTATAGCGCAGGCTCTGCGGGAAAAAGGATTACGCTTTGCCGGGCTGGTCTCTCACGCTGGCCACGCCTATGGTGCCGGAAATCCCGCTGCGATAGCGGACATCGCCCGTCAGGAAGCCGTAATGATGCAGGAGTTACAGGCGAAGCTTCATGCGGCGGGCTTCACCGCCTGCCCACTCTCTGTCGGGGCCACACCCACCGCGCTGGCGGCCGAAATCGACCCCTGTATTGATGAAATCCGTCCCGGCAATTATGCATTGCTTGATCTCACTGCCTGCCGTCTCGGTTTAAGCCGCGTCGATCAGCTCGCGCTGAGTGTGATTACCCGTGTGGTGGCCGTTAACGCGCATTTCGCGATTATCGATGCCGGCTCGAAAATGCTGAGTTCTGATAAAGGACCGCACGGCACGAACGCCAGCGGGTTCGGCATCGCGGCTGATGCGGCAGGCCAGACCTATGAGATCAGCAAATTATCCGAGGAGCACGGATTTTTGCTGTGTGAAAATCACCGTCCTGAAGTTGGCAGCCTGCTGCGCATCTTCCCGAATCACAGTTGCGCAGTCATGGCGCAGTCAGATGACTTTATTCTGCGCGATGAGCAGGGTGATGCGGTGAAACACCTGGTATCGGCACGCGGCAGGTTTATCTGATCAAACCGCAGCCAACACCCGATGTTGCCTGCAATCTGTTCGAAACCCTTTCTACTCCACACTTCTGTTGCTACAGCATTTTACCTGGCATAGCCCCATGCTTTAATGCCCTTTTCCGCCACTTTGCCGGAGGTAGTATGCTCTCCTCTCGTACCCTGAGCCTGACCATTCCACGCCACTGGTTAGATCTGTATGAAACCATCTGGAAACCAGAGTTCTTTCCCAAATGGGCCTCCGGGTTAACCAACAGCACGCTGGAACCGGAAGGCAACCGCTGGCGCGCCAGAGGCCCCGAGGGCACGGTGAAGATTCGTTTCACGCCTCATAATCCGTTCGGCGTAATGGATCACTGGGTTGATACCGGTTTTGGTAAGGAGATTTATATGCCAATGCGGGTAATCGCCAACGAGCAGGGTGCCGAGGTGATGGTGACGGTCTATCGCCAGCCTTTAACCTCAGAAGATAAATTTAAGCAGGATATTGAATGGGTTAGCAAAGATCTTGAAAAGCTCAATCAACTGCTTACTCAATAAATCAACGAGTTAGCGCATTTTTTATGCTGTAGTTAACGCTGGTCGTTAATGAAAAAAAATACAAAAACATTGGGCAAAAAAGCATAAAGCACTTATCTGATTACTGACGTCATTATCCCGCCTATCACCAGTTCTGCTTAAGCATTATCGCCAGGAAAACTCCTGGCAATACTGCCTGTTTGCAGCCCGCCAGGCCTGATTTTGCACTGATTTCCGTTGAGCCAGCGATGTTCACTGGTTGTTATAAACATTAATCCTTAACTAATATTTATTACAGCGCTGTAAGTGATTTAATATTTATCATGCACAGAGTGAAACCATTAATTACTGCGGTTGCGTTATCAGACTTTTCTTATGGTGTTAAATTAAATAAAACAATGTATAAATCATTCCACACACAGCAATACCCATAATGATAAAGCAGGAAAAAAGACATGGACCGCTCAACTTATCCTTTGTTATCTGAAAAAGAATTTGTTGAGATTGCCGGCAGGATGCTGGCTGGAGAATATAAAACAACAACAGGATTTATTCGTGATCTGGCGGACTTCTTATTAACAGCGGGAGATTCCGCCATGACACGAAACCGTGAATATTCCAGGGATATCTATTTTTTATCCGAGCATCATTTGATTGAATCCATAATAACATGGCAAGCCTGGCAAGGTATTTCAGGACTTCGGCCGGAAAAATTGCACTGACTCATTGCACTAACTAACGGTGTCACAGCAACCCCATTGCCGTTACACGAATATTTATTTCGCACAGAGTACATGTACTCTAACGAGCATATCATGGCGATACGTGAAAGCAGTCTGAATAGCGCAAAATGGTCTCTCCTCTCCTCGATCAAAATTATTGGCATTGGAGTGTTGCAGCTTTCGTTACTGGCGCAAATTCTGCAGGCAAATGAGCTCAACCTGCTGGCCATTGCCGTTGTGGCTTTGCTGGCTATCGATACCCTGGCCGATCGGGGCTTCTCGAATATGCTGATCCGCCGATGCATGCTCTCAATTAACGATCTCTCGATCCTTTACTGGGGCAACATTGTGATGGGCGCCGCGACATTTGGTCTGTTATTTATTGGCAGCCATCTGCTTAATCGGATGTTTGACCAGCCTGAACTGGCCTTAATGCTGGAGATGGTCTCGGTGGTCTTTATTATTATTCCACAGGGACAGCATTACAGGGCAATATTACAGCGTGAAAAACAATATACCCGTATCGCCTTTGCTGAAACCTCTTCGGTATTAGCCGGACTGAGCGTAACCTTATTTACCGTCTGGCTAACTCCGTCAGTGCTTTGTGCAATCTGGGGTTATCTGGCGATGGCGTCCATTCGTATGCTGATTTATTGCTACTACGGTCGTTCATGGTTCCAGCCAGAATACCGTTTCAGCCTGAAAGCATTTTCTCAGATTCGTGCAAGAAACAAATAATAAAATAAGTCTGTATGGTGGGCTCTGAGCATCCGAAACGATGCGTTGGCGTGCTGTGAACCAGCACGCTTTTTCTTTTTCATCCGTAATGACGATTAATATTCCCGGTTATTCTCTGTCTCCGCTGTTCCCGTTACCCTTCCGCAACTCTGCCTCACTGCCTCTGCCTGTTATTATCCCTTAACGTTGCTGATCGCGTTGACTGCGATTTGCCCAGAAGACAGCCTCCTTCGCTCTGACGCTGCGGCATTGCCCGGCGATGACCTGACAGAACAGCCCGGTCATCCATTTATCCGGCACGTCAGCATGGTGTCAGAGGTCATGTTATGGCGTAATGCGCCTGCTGGCGGTGGTACAGCAAAACAGAGAGAGGAAGTAGCGGCCGGTTAGCCTGTCGGGCGAATTTTTTCTTATGCATTGCACGAGACGTTCACGACCCGGCCTACTGATACCACGACGTTTGCAGCACACATCCATAAACTGAGCTAATCCCAATAGCGTGGCGTCAGAAAATCTCAGTCGCCGTTTATTACGCTATACCTTAGCCTTGCCGCCGTCTAACTGGAGTCTGCTATGTTACTGACCGTTCTCTACATCATCGGCATTACCGCCGAGGCCATGACCGGCGCGCTGGCTGCGGGTCGCCGTAAAATGGATCTTTTCGGCGTCATTATCATCGCCTCAGTGACCGCAATTGGTGGCGGTTCCGTTCGCGATATCCTGCTCGGCCATTATCCGCTCGGCTGGGTCAAACACCCTGAATACATCATGATTGTCGCGGCGGCGGCGGTGATCACCACCTTTGCGGCGCCACTGATGACGCATCTGCGCAAAGTTTTTCTGGTGCTGGATGCGCTCGGCCTGGTGGTTTTCTCCATTATTGGCGCTCAGGTGGCGCTGGATTCCGGCCATGCGATGATCATTGCTGCCATCAGCGCCGTCATCACGGGCGTATTTGGCGGCGTGCTGCGCGACATGTTCTGTAATCGCATCCCACTGGTATTCCAGAAAGAGCTGTATGCGGGGATCGCTTTCGCTTCAGGCTGGATCTATATCCTGCTGCTGAAAACGTCGCTGGCGCACGAAGCGGTGATCATCATTACGCTGCTGTTCGGCTTTTTTGCCCGTCTACTGGCGCTGCGTTTTCGCCTCGGCTTGCCGATTTTCAACTATCCCCACCCGGAACACTGAGGCGGGAATGCCCTGCTGCTGTAAAAAGGCGATCAGTGATTGCAGTTCAGGATGGTGAAACTGGTCGACAAGGCGCTGCGCCAGCGCGGCACCCACGCCTGGCAAGGTTTGCCATGCTGCCGCATCCCGTTGTATCAGGTCATCCCAGTGTTGATCGGGCAGCGCCTCTGCGGCTTTACGCGGTAGCGAAACACCCAGCGCGCTGATCCAGCGTCGCAGCGGTTGCTGGCGCGTCAGATTGAAACGATGCCAGAGCTGTCCGGCACGCGCAGAAGAGATGCCGGCAGCTGTGGCGATTTGCTCAGGTGTTAAGGTGAGCCAGGCGAAAAGATGCGGCATGCTGCCCGCTTCCAGTAGCTTCAGCCAGGTGTTGCGCGCTACTCCCGGAATATTCAGCACCGACTTTTGACTCAGCCAGCGCAATTTCGCCAGCATCTGCTTCTGGCAGTCGGCACTGAAGCGATAACAGCTCAGCGGGTTATAGCGTGTTTCGTCGGGCGGCTGCGGGTAATCACGTTGCGCCACTCGCCAGATCACCCGATCTAACCGTGGGATGCCCTGTCCGGCCAGACTCAGGGTCACCTGGTCTCCCGCGATGATGTCCCTATGCCGCCAGCGACGCAGTGAGCCAATGTTTACCCGCCTGACCGTTTTGTCATCCAGCTGCACCGGCTGCAGATTAAGCACCACCGCCACTTTTCCGGTGCGGCCAATCGGAAAATCAACCGACAGCACTTCACTGCTGACCTCTGGCGGCTGATATTTCCAGGCTACGGCCCATTCGCCCTCACCGGGCCGCCAGTTTTTGCCGGCAGGCCGTGATGCCTGATGAACCACCACGCCGTCGGTGACAAACGGCAGCCCGCCATGAAACCAGCGATCACGCCATACCGCGACCTCCTCTTCATCTTTTACTGGCTGGCTCCACTGCGCGGCAATGCCCAATCCCCACTGGCTCAGTTGCGCCAGCCGGTCACGCATTTTTGCCGGCCCGTCCGGCCAAGCCCAGATAAAAATATTGAGTTGCGAAAGTAGCGGACCAGGCTGTTTACTCATCATGGCGCCGGCCACTTTTGAACGGGCATTTTTACCGCCATCCCGCGCCTGATGATGATCGGTCATCGGCAGGTAGAGTTCGCCCTGCAAAACCACCTCGTCCCGATCGCTGTTTATCTGCTGCGGTATCGCCGGGATAAAGGCCGCTTTAGTCAGCCACTCCTCCCCGCGTAATCCATCACCACGGCTTAATAACGACACCAGCCTGCCCGCACGATAAACCAGTGAAACCGCAATGCCATCCACTTTAGGCTGAACCCACAGATCGCGGCGATCCTGCATCCAGTAAGCCAGCGCCAGTTTATCGCGCAGCTTTTTTACCCCGGTATGGGCAACAGGATGCAGATGTTCACCCTGCTCAGGCAGTTGTGCTGAGTAATTTGCCTGCGGCGAGCTGAAGCAGTGCAGCCAGTGGTTAAGGCGGGATTGCAGGCTATCATAATCTGCATCGGTTACCGGGCTAAGTCCCTGTTGATAATAGGCCTGATCCCAATGCTGAAGCTGCTGCTGCAGATGGGCAATTTCACTCGCCGCCCGTGCCGGAGTCCAGGCGGGGCAAATCGCACTGTAAACAGGCGCGGCTGCAAGCAAAACAGCAATCAGAGGCCAGCCAAATCCTTTCATGATCTCTCTCCTGACGTTTTGCGCCATTCAACACAGAGACGCTAGCATCAGCCAGAGGCCGTCATCCGATCCGGAACAGATCACAGCAAAATCCGTCACCTTTTACGCTCAGGCAACATCAATTTGCGCAGCAACACGCAAAAGTTTACCCGCAGCCGCTGCGCAAACGCTGCGTGGCAGCGGGAAGCTGTGTATACTGTGCAGGAAATCGACTCCGCTTTTAATCAATTCAAGAAAACCATGGCTCAAGGCACGCTCTATATTGTTTCTGCTCCCAGCGGTGCAGGTAAATCCAGCCTGATTCAGGCGCTGTTAAAGACCCAGCCGTTGTACGATACGCAGGTGTCTGTTTCGCACACCACCCGCGGCATGCGACCGGGTGAAACCCATGGCGAACACTACTTTTTTGTCGGAAAAGATGAGTTTGAGAAGATGATTGCGGAAGACGCTTTTCTCGAACACGCCAAAGTTTTCGACAACTACTACGGTACCTCGCGCCATGCCATTGAGCAGGTGCTTTCGACCGGCGTTGACGTCTTTCTCGACATCGACTGGCAGGGCGCGCAGCAGATCCGCACCCGAATGCCTGGCGCACGGAGTATCTTTGTTCTGCCGCCGTCGAAAGAAGAACTCGATCGCCGTCTGCGCGGTCGCGGGCAGGATAGCGAAGAGGTGATCACCCGTCGCATGGCACAAGCCGTGGCGGAAATGAGTCACTATGCCGAATATGATTATTTAATTGTGAATGATGATTTCGATCTGGCGCTGTCCGATCTGAAAACCATTATTCGCGCAGAACGTCTGCGCATGGCGCGCCAGAAGGCGCGCCATGATGCTTTAATCAGCAAACTGTTGGCAGTCTGAATTGAGTTTCAGTATGATGCCCAGTCATTTCTTCATCTGTGGAGTAGCACACCTATGGCACGCGTAACCGTTCAGGACGCAGTAGAAAAAGTTGGTAATCGTTTTGACCTGGTGTTGGTCGCTGCACGTCGTGCACGTCAGATGCAGGTAGGCGGCAAAGATCCGCTGGTTCCGGAAGAGAACGATAAACCTACCGTTATCGCCCTGCGCGAAATCGAAGAAGGGTTGGTCACCAATCAGATTTTAGATGTGCGTGATCGTCAGGAACAGCAAGAGCAGGAAGCCGCTGAGTTACAGGCCGTTACCGCTATCGCTGAAGGTCGTCGTTAACAGCCACCTGCAGGTCACCCTTGTATCTGTTTGAAAGCCTCAATCAACTGATTGAAAAATACCTGCCAGAGGAGCACATCAAGCGCCTCCAGCAGGCTTACCTTGTCGCACGTGATGCCCACGAGGGACAGACACGCTCCAGTGGTGAGCCTTATATCACCCATCCGGTTGCCGTAGCCTGTATTCTGGCGGAAATGAAGCTCGACCATGAAACGCTCATGGCCGCGCTGCTGCATGACGTGATCGAAGATACGCCCGCCACTTACCAGGATATGGAACAGCTGTTCGGTAAGAGCGTGGCGGAGCTGGTCGAAGGCGTTTCTAAGCTGGATAAGCTGAAGTTCCGCGACAAGAAAGAGGCGCAGGCAGAGAACTTCCGCAAGATGATTATGGCGATGGTGCAGGATATCCGCGTTATTCTCATCAAGCTGGCTGACCGCACGCACAACATGCGCACCCTCGGCGCATTACGCCCGGATAAACGTCGCCGCATCGCGCTGGAAACGCTGGAAATTTACAGCCCACTGGCGCATCGTCTGGGTATTCATCACCTTAAAACAGAACTCGAAGAGCTCGGTTTCGAAGCCCTTTATCCGAACCGTTATCGGGTTATCAAAGAGGTGGTGAAGGCGGCACGCGGTAACCGTAAAGAGATGATCCAGAAGATTCTTTCTGAGATCGATGGCCGTCTGCAGGAAGCGGGCATTCCCTGCCGCGTCAGCGGTCGTGAAAAGCATCTTTACTCGATCTACCGCAAAATGACGCTGAAAGAGCAGCGTTTTCACTCGATCATGGATATCTATGCCTTTCGCGTCATCGTGAAAGATCTCGATACCTGCTATCGCGTCCTGGGCCAGATGCACAGCTTATATAAGCCGCGTCCGGGCCGGGTCAAAGATTACATCGCCATCCCCAAAGCCAACGGCTATCAATCTCTCCATACTTCGATGATCGGCCCGCACGGCGTGCCGGTTGAAGTGCAGATTCGCACTGAAGATATGGATCAGATGGCGGAAATGGGGGTCGCTGCGCACTGGGCTTACAAACAGGCGGGCGAAAGTGGCACCACGGCGCAGATTCGTGCCCAGCGCTGGCTGCAAAGCCTGCTGGAGCTGCAACAAAGCGCCGGCAGTTCATTTGAATTTATCGAAAGCGTGAAGTCCGATCTCTTCCCGGATGAGATCTACGTCTTCACGCCGGAAGGCCGTATCGTAGAGTTGCCGACAGGCGCCACACCGGTGGATTTCGCCTATGCCGTGCACACTGACATTGGTCATGCCTGCGTCGGCGCGCGTGTCGATCGCCAGCCTTATCCGCTGTCGCAATCCCTGACCAGCGGCCAGACGATTGAGATCATCACCGCGCCGGGCGCGCGTCCTAACGCCGCCTGGCTTAACTTTGTCGTCAGTTCCAAAGCCCGCGCCAAAATCCGTCAGCTACTGAAGAATCTCAAACGCGAAGACTCGGTCAATCTGGGCCGTCGCCTGCTGAGCCATGCGCTGGGCGGCAGCCGTAAACTGGCTGAGATCCCGCCGGAGAATATCAGGCAGGAGCTGGATCGCATGAAGCTGACTTCGCTGGACGATCTGCTGGCGGAAATTGGTCTTGGCAATGCAATGAGCGTGGTGGTGGCGAAAAACCTGCTGCAGGCTGACAGCAAAGCGATCAGCAACAGCAAACGCGGCAAGCTGCCCATCAAAGGCGCCGACGGCGTACTGATTACCTTCGCCAAATGCTGTCGACCGATTCCCGGCGATCCGATTGTTGCGCACGTCAGTCCCGGTAAGGGCCTGGTGGTGCATCACGAATCCTGTCGAAACATTCGCGGTTACCAGAAAGAGCCAGAGAAGTTCATGCCGGTTGAATGGGACAAAGTGACTGAGCAGGAATTTGTGGCGGAAATTAAGGTCGATATGTTTAACCATCAGGGCGCGTTAGCCAACCTGACGGCGGCGATTAACACTGCCGGTTCTAACATTCAGAGCCTGAACACGGAAGAGCGCGATGGCCGGGTATATAGCGCCTTTATTCGCCTCACCGCCCGCGATCGCGTCCATCTGGCCAATATCATGCGTAAAATCCGCGTGATGCCGGATGTGATCAAAGTTCACCGTAACCGTAATTAGTGCATGAACGATCAACGTTTTGCCCGAATTCAGACCATGCTGGCGCTGCGTCAGCACGATCTCACGGTCTGCATGGAACAAGTGCATAAACCGCACAACGTCTCTGCGGTCATTCGCACCGCCGATGCAGTAGGTATCCACGAAGTGCACGCCGTCTGGCCAAGCCAGCGGATGCGCACCCAGGCGTCCGCCTCGGCCGGCAGCAACAGCTGGGTCAAGGTGGTGACGCATCGCACTATCGGCGACGCCGTGACACAGCTTAAACAGCAGAAGATGCAGGTGTTAGCCACCCATCTGTCAGCGGAAGCCGTCGATTTCCGCGAGATTGATTATACCCGCCCGACCTGCATCCTGATGGGACAGGAAAAAACCGGCATTACCGATGAAGCCCTGGCGCTGGCCGATCAGGAGATTATCATTCCGATGGTCGGTATGGTGCAGTCGCTGAACGTCTCGGTTGCCTCCGCCCTGATCCTGTATGAAGCCCAGCGACAACGGCAGAATGCCGGCCTTTACCAGCGTGATTACAGCCTGCTGGATGAGGATGAACAGCAACGTCTGCTGTTCGAAGGGGGTTTCCCGGTGCTGGCGCGCGTCGCGCGGCAGAAAGGCCTGCCCTATCCGCGCATCAACGCCTTGGGCGAGGTCGAGGCTGACGCCAGCTGGTGGGCCACCATGCAGTCAACCGGTAAAAGTAAAAGATGAAAGGCCGCCTGCTGGATGCCATTCCGCTCAGTACCCTGACCGGCGTCGGTGCCAGCCAGGCGGCAAAGCTGGCCAAAATTGGCCTGCACACCATTCAGGATCTGCTGCTCCATCTCCCGCTGCGTTACGAAGATCGTACCCAACTTTACGCCATTGATGATCTGCTGCCCGGTATCTGGGCCACCGTAGAAGGTGAAGTGCTGCATTCCGAGATCACTTTTGGCCGCCGCCGGATGATGGTGTGTCAGATCAGCGATGGCAGCGGCGTGCTGACAATGCGCTTCTT
Organism: Pantoea sp. USHLN298; assembly: GCF_037149395.1. NCBI lineage: Bacteria > Pseudomonadati > Pseudomonadota > Gammaproteobacteria > Enterobacterales > Erwiniaceae > Pantoea > Pantoea sp. USHLN298. The sequence goes on along the minus strand of NZ_JBBCRO010000010.1, from coordinate 24,672 downwards.
CAACTTCAACGCCGGCATGAAAAACAGCCTGGCGCCAGGTCGTCGTGTTACCGCCTACGGTGAAATCAAACGTGGTCAGCGCGGCGCTGAGATCATTCATCCTGAGTACCGTATCCAGGGCGAACACAGCAACGTGGCGCTTGAAGAGACGCTGACGCCGGTCTATCCCACCACCGAAGGCATCCGTCAGGCTACGCTGCGTAATCTCACCGATCAGGCGCTGACGCTGCTGGAAAGCTGTCCGATTGCCGAGCTATTACCGCAGGAGCTAAGCGGCGGTTTAATCAGCCTGCCCGATGCGTTGCGTACTCTGCATCGTCCGCCACCCGATCTCAAACTGAGCGAGCTGGAGAGCGGCCGTCATCCGGCGCAGCGTCGTCTGATTCTGGAAGAGCTGCTGGCGCATAATCTCAGCATGCTGGCGGTACGCGCCGGTGCGCAGCGTTATTACGCGTTACCGATGCCGCCTCGTCATAACCTGAGCGATCAACTGCTGGCGGCACTGCCCTTCTCGCCTACCGGTGCGCAGAAGCGGGTTGTGGCGGAAATAGAGCATGACCTGGCGAATGACTTCCCGATGATGCGGCTGGTGCAGGGCGATGTGGGTTCCGGTAAAACGCTGGTGGCGGCGTTATCGGCGCTGAATGTGATTGCGCACGGTAAACAGGTTGCCCTGATGGCCCCGACTGAACTGCTGGCTGAACAGCACGCCAGCAACTTCCGTCAGTGGTTTGCGCCGCTGGGGATTGAAGTCGGCTGGCTGGCTGGAAAACAGAAAGGAAAGGCGCGGCAGGCACAGCAGGAAGCCATTGCCAGCGGTCAGGTTGCGATGGTGGTCGGCACCCATGCGCTGTTCCAGGAGCAGGTGCAGTTCAACGGCCTGGCGCTGGTGATTATCGATGAGCAGCACCGTTTTGGCGTCCATCAGCGGCTGGCGCTGTGGGAAAAGGGCGAGGAACAGGGTTTCCATCCGCATCAGTTGATCATGACGGCAACGCCGATCCCCCGCACCCTGGCGATGACCGCTTATGCCGATCTCGATACCTCGACCATTGACGAACTGCCACCGGGCCGCACGCCGGTCACGACGGTCGCCATTCCCGATACCCGACGCGATGAGATCATTGCGCGGGTTGAACATGCCTGTCGCGAAGGGCGTCAGGCGTACTGGGTCTGTACGCTGATTGAAGAGTCTGACCTGCTGGAAGCGCAGGCGGCGGAAGCCAGCTGGGAAGCACTGAAAACGGCGCTGCCCGATCTCAACATCGGCCTGGTACACGGCCGGATGAAGCCGGCTGAAAAACAGGCGGTGATGCAGGCGTTTAAAACCAACCAGCTGCAGTTGCTGGTAGCAACCACGGTGATTGAAGTGGGCGTCGACGTGCCTAATGCCAGCCTGATGATTATTGAAAACCCGGAACGCTTAGGACTGGCGCAGCTGCATCAGCTACGCGGACGGGTAGGCCGTGGCGCGGTCGCCTCACACTGTGTGCTGCTCTACAAAGCGCCGCTCAGTAAAACCGCCCAGAAGCGATTGCAGGTGTTGCGCGACAGCAATGACGGCTTCGTGATTGCGCAGTTTGACCTGGAGATCCGCGGACCAGGCGAGCTGCTGGGTACGCGCCAGACCGGTAACGCCGAGTTCAAAGTGGCAGATTTATTGCGCGATCAGGCGATGGTGCCGGAAGTGCAGCGCGTGGCGCGACATATCCACCAGCACTATCCCGAGCAGGCCAGCGCCCTGATTGAACGCTGGCTGCCGGAGAACACCCGTTATACCAACGTCTGACCGGCCTTTTTACTCCCTGCCGGGCAAACGATTGCTTTTAGCCGGTGGATGATTACAATCGCCACACCATTTTTCGGGAACAGTAGAAGATGTCCACCAATCCGCAGCCAGAACAACCCGCCACTCGCCACAGTGAACTGATTTATCGCCTTGAAGATCGCCCACCGCTGCCGCAAACGCTGTTTGCCGCCGGCCAGCATCTGTTAGCCATGTTTGTGGCGGTGATTACCCCCGCGCTGCTGATTTGCCAGGCGCTTGGCCTGCCCGCCCAGGATACCCAGCACATTATCAGCATGTCGCTGTTCGCGTCGGGCGTGGCATCGATTCTGCAGATCAAAACCTGGGGTCCGGTCGGTTCCGGCCTGCTGTCGATTCAGGGCACCAGCTTTAACTTCGTCACGCCGCTGATTATGGGCGGGATGGCGCTGAAAAATGGCGGTGCTGACGTGCCCACCATGATGGCAGCGCTGTTTGGCACCCTGATGGTCGCTTCCTGTACTGAGATGGTGCTGTCGCGCGTGCTGCATCTGGCGCGCCGCATCATTACGCCACTGGTCTCAGGTATCGTGGTAATGATTATCGGCCTGTCGCTGATTCAGGTCGGGCTGACGTCGATCGGCGGCGGCTTTGCCGCCATCGCCGACCACAGTTTTGGCGCACCAAAAAATCTGCTGCTGGCTGGCGCGGTGCTGCTGGTGATCGTGCTGCTGAACCGCCAGAAAAATCCCTATCTGCGCGTCGCTTCACTGGTGATCGCCATGGCGGTCGGCTATCTGCTGGCCTGGGCACTGGATATGTTACCCACCACCAGCGCGCCAGCCGATCAACCGCTGATTGCAGTACCGACGCCGCTCTATTACGGGCTGGGCTTCGACTGGAACCTGCTGGTTCCGCTGATGCTGGTATTTATGGTGACCTCGCTGGAAACCATTGGCGACATCACCGCAACCTCTGATGTCTCAGAGCAGCCGGTGAGCGGTCCGCTCTATATGAAACGCCTGAAGGGCGGCGTGCTGGCTAACGGCCTCAATTCGTTTGTCTCCGCGCTGTTCAACACTTTCCCTAACTCCTGCTTCGGGCAGAATAACGGCGTGATTCAGCTCACCGGCGTCGCCAGCCGCTACGTTGGCTTTGTCGTGGCGCTGATGCTGATTGTGCTGGGGCTGTTTCCGGCGGTCAGCGGCCTGGTGCAGCATATTCCTGAGCCGGTGCTGGGCGGCGCGACCATTGTGATGTTCGGGACGATTGCCGCCTCCGGCGTTCGCATCGTGTCACGTGAGCCGCTGAACCGCCGCGCCATCATGATCATCGCGCTGTCGCTGGCGGTGGGGCTGGGTGTCTCGCAGCAGCCGCTGATTCTGCAATTTGCGCCTGAGTGGCTGAAAACCCTACTCTCTTCCGGCATTGCGGCAGGTGGAATTACCGCTATCGTGCTGAACCTGATTTTCCCGCAGGAGAAGTAAGGCGAGCGACGGGCTGCGGCCCGTCTGCTATTTAGTCGGATTTACATCCAGGCTGTTGAGCTGTAACGGTAATTCAGGCATAACAACCTCTCACCGGATTTAACTCGGGAAGGATGCTATGAAATTTCTTGGAAAGTTTTTCCTCACCTTACTTTTGCTGCTGCTCTTCACCCTGGTGGTGATCTATGTGCTGCTGCAGACGCAATGGGGTGCAGGCTGGTTTAGCCGATGGGTGAGCGACAAAACGGAGTGGCATCTCTCCCTGAGTAAAATTGAGCACAACTTCTCCTCTCCCTCGCATGTCATTCTGGATGACTTCAGCTTCGGTCACGATGGTCAGCCAGCGGTGCTGGTGGCAAAGCGCGTCGATCTCGGCCTGGCGCTGGTGCAGTTCAGCGATCCGCTGCACTTCAGCAGCATCGAACTGCGTGACGGCGAAGTCAACCTGGCCAACCTGACACCATCAAGCGCGCTGCCGATTCAGGCCCAGCGTCTGCAGCTCAACAACATGCATATCGAAAGCCCCAACAGCGCGCTGCCGCTGTTCGCTCAGCAGGTGAACGGCGGCATTCTGCCGTGGAAACCGGTCGCCAGCAATATGCTGGGCCAGGATGCCCGTTTCCAGATGAGTGCCGGCAGCATGACGCTGAATAAGGTGCCCGGCGAAAATGTGCTGATTCAGGGAAGCGTCTCGCAGGGACGGATGGTTTTCAATAATGTCGGTGCCGATCTGGCTCGCGGCTCGATGACCGGCAACGGTGAGCGCGATGCGCAGGGCAACTGGAAGATTAACCAGCTGCGGCTGAATGATATTCGTCTGCAGACCGCCAGCAGCCTGAAAGATTTTCTGCGTAATGTGCAGGCGGTGCCATCGATTGCCATTACCCGGCTGGATGTGACCGATGCGCGCCTGCAGGGGCCTGACTGGGCGGTGACCGACCTTGATCTGACCCTGCGTAACCTTAACTGGCAGGGCGATGACTGGCAGAGCAACGACGGCTCGCTGGCCATGAACGCCAGCAACTTTATCAACGGCGGGCTGGAGCTGAACGATCCAATCGTCAATCTGGACTTCTCTCCGCAAGGCATCGCCCTGACGCAGTTCAGTTCACGCTGGGCCAACGGCGTGATCCGGGCAGAAGGCGACTGGTCGCGCGCCGATAAACGCCTGACGCTGAAAAACCTGGCGGTCGCCGGGCTGGAATATACCCTGCCGCAGGACTGGCGCGATCGCTGGCAGTCCACGTTACCTGACTGGCTTGATAGCGTGGTGGTGACGCGTTTCACCTCAAACCGTAATCTGATTATCGATATTAATCCGGCGTTTCCTTTCCAGCTGACGTCGCTGGATGGCACCGGTGAGAATCTGTTGCTGGTTCGTCAGCAACAGTGGGGGATCTGGTCCGGTAAGCTGAGCCTGAATGCGGCGGAGTCGACCTTTAACCGCACCGATTTGCGCCATCCTTCGATTGCACTGAGTGCCGACCCGCAGCAGATTCAGGTGACCGAGCTGAGCGCGTTCAGTGGTAAGGGCTTACTGGAAGGACGTGCGACGGTCGGCCAGCAGCCCGAGCGTCCACTGACGTTGCAGCTGACTGGCCGTGCCGTGCCGGTGAATGTGTTGCAGAACTGGGGGTGGCCGGCGCTGCCGCTAACCGGTGACAGCAACCTGCAGCTGCAGCTGAATGCCGCGTTAAAAGCCGGTCAGCCACTGCGTCCAACCGCCAATGGCAGTTTGTCAGTCACCACCGACAGCCAGCAGTTGCAGCAGACCCTGCAGGCTGGTGAGGTTCGATAACGCATCAGGGCCGGTTTTACCGGCCCTGATGATCAGTTAATGCGCGCGCCCGAGCCGCCCTCTTCCAGCGGTCCGTCAGGATCGGCAGGCAGCACGATATAGACCCCTTCAAATACCGCGCCACGCTCTTCATCGCCGAACAGTTCAACTTCAAGCTGCACGCGCGCCTTACGGCCACGCGCCAGACGATCGAGATCGCCGCTTAACGAGCCCAGATCGGCGATGGCGCCTGGCCGACCACTGATAGGCTGACTGTAACGAATATGCGCATCGGCCAGAATAATGGTGCCGCCAAGATGACGCTCACGCAGCAACAGCCAGATTAATCCCCAGCCGGTCAGCGTCGCCAGCGAGAACAGGCTGCCCGCAAATAACGTCTGATGCGGGTTCTGATTGCCCGCCTCCGGCATGGTGGTGATAAATTTCTGGCCGGTATACTGCAGGATGCGTACGCCCATCTTTTCACTGAGCGGGATATGCGCGTACCAGGCCTGCTGTAGCTGACCGCACCAGTCGGCGCGGTGCAGGATATCGTCAAGCGTGACCACTGGCTTGATCATCAGAAAGTGACGTACCGGCGTGGTTTGCGGCGCGGTAATCTCTCCCTGGTTGACGTAACCCAGTTTGGCAAAGAAGGCGACGGCATCTTCGCGCGCGCTACAGGTGACGCGTTTGGCCCCCTCCTGACGCGCCACCGATTCCAGCGTCATCGCCACCAGCGTCCCCAGGCCTTTGCCCTGCACCGAAGGATGGACCGCCATAAAGCGAATCGCCGCTTCGTTGTCGGCATTGATGTACAGACGTCCTACCGCGACCGGCTGTCCCTGTTCATCCACCACCATCTGATGATGCGCTAAGGCATCCCAGGCGTCACGTTCAGAACCCTGCGGCTGACGCAGCGGTTTTCGTAGCATTTCCCAGCGGAACTGATAATAGATATCCAGCTCTTCCGCCGTCTGTGGCACGCGAAGATGATACATAAAATGTTTCTCTCGTTCGGAGCTTGCGTGGCTTATCCCTTGCCGCTCGGCTGACGATCTCACACCTGCAACCAGAAGGTTACAGGACCATCATTCACCAGCGCGACCTGCATATCTGCCGCAAAGCGGCCATTCTCAGTGGTGATGCCCTGCCGACGACAGCAGTCGCTGAAATATTCATACAGGCGTTCAGCTTCCGCCGGTTCCGCGCCGCCGGAAAAGGAGGGCCGCATGCCCTTTTTAGTATCCGCCGCCAGGGTAAACTGCGACACCACCAGCACGCTGCCGCCAGCCTGTTTGACGCTCAGGTTCATTTTGCCCTGTTCATCACCGAAGATGCGATAACCCAGCACCCGTTCTGCGAGACGCTCCGCACGCTGTGCGTCATCACCTTTTTCCACGCCCAGTAACACCAGTAATCCGCTACCGATTTCACCTGTCACGACCTGATCGACGCTAACGCTGGCGCGCTGCACGCGTTGAATCAATGCAATCATGTTTCCTCACGTTCTTTTTCTCTGTGCTGCTGTTTTAACTGGCGATAGTCCGCTAATGCGACAGTAATTTCAGCGCCTAACAACACAATACACCAGGTCCAGTAGACCCAGAGGAACAGAATCGGGATCACGGCCAGTACGCCGTAGATCAGCTGATAAGAGGGAAACATCGTAACATAGAGCGCGAAGCCCTTTTTACCCAGCTCAAACAGCGCACCCGCCACCAGCGCGCCAATCAGCGCATCGCGCGGTGGCACCCGCTGGGTGGGAACAATGCTGTAGAGCAGCCAGAAGGCGAACCAGGAGAGCAGCAGCGGGAAGATGCGCAGCATCTGATCGACCAGGCTGGTCACGCCGGTGGCGTTGATCCAGCGCAGCGACAGCAGATACGAGCTGATGGCCAGGCTGGCACCGGCCAGCAGCGGACCCAGCGTCAGGATCATCCAGTAAACCGCAAACGAATAGACCATCGGCCGCTTCTTGTTGCTGCGCCAGATGGTATTCAGTGCGGTATCGACCGAATGCATCAGCAGTAGCGCCGTGACGATCAGACCAACCGCGCCGACGGCGGTCATGCGGTTAACGTTGGCAACAAACTGCTCTAAATAGCGTTGCAGTGTGTTACCCGCAGCCGGCATCAGGTTAGTAAAGATGAACTGCTTTAACTGCACACTGATGTCGGAGAAGACCGGGAAAGCCGCAAACAGTGCAAACACCACCGCGATAAGCGGCACCAGCGCCAGCAATGAGACGAAAGCCAGATTGCCGGCCTGAGTCGTCATGCCATCTTCATCAACCCGCTTCCATAACAGTTTAAGCCACAGCCAGAACGCATGTAGCCCGGGACGAAATTTACGTGACGTCATGGTTTAATGCTGACCTGCGAACCAGTCGGGCACCGTTTTGCTGTCAGTGACCAGCACGCTTTCAATGCCCAGCGCGCGCGCCGCGTCAATATTCTGCGGGTTATCGTCGAAGAAGACCGCCTGATCGGCACTGACGCCTTCCGCCTCCAGCACGTGCTGATAGATGCGCGCTTCCGGCTTGCGCATCCCGAGTTCCTGCGACAGGTAGAGCGCATCCGCCGCCTGCTGCACGTCCGGGTACTGGGTCGGCCAGAAGGCGCAGTGCAGCTTGTTGGTATTGGAGAGGATCACGACCCGATGTCCTTCCAGCCGCAGCCGGTTCATCAGCGCCAGAGTTTCAGGCCGCACGTCAACAAACACCGCCTGCCAGCCTGCGGTGAACTGCTCGTAACTCAGGGCGATCTCCAGCTTTTCACACAGCGCTAACGCGAAATCTTCATCGCTGATCTCGCCCCGCTCGTGCTGTTCAAACGCTTCATCCATCACAAAATGGCTTTGCAATGACGCCAGCGGCACGCGGCTAAGGTCACTCCAGACACCTAACACGCGGTTAAAATCGATATCAATGATCACATTGCCCAAATCAAAAATGTACAACATGGTGCGCCTCCTTCTGTTCCCTGGAGTATTCACTCTAGCGGCAAAAGGGCGGGCTGAACAGATAACCGCGGAGAGAAAAGCGGAAACGGCAATGACCGCTTGAGACGCGCGCGCTGAGACCCTACTCATCGCTGGCCTGGTGGTGCAGGATCGGAATTGCAGGCAAAAAAAAGCCCCTATAACGGGGCTTTTTATCGATTAAAGGCGCGAATTACGCGTCTTTAGGACCACGTGAAGCACGTTTACGGTCGTTTTCAGTCAGGTGACGTTTACGGATACGTACTGACTGTGGCGTGACTTCAACCAGTTCGTCATCATCGATGAACTCGATCGCCTGCTCCAGCGTCATCTTGATTGGCGGCACCAGGGTAGTCGCTTCATCCGTACCGGAAGCACGCATGTTGGTCAGTTTCTTACCGGTCAGACAGTTAACTGTCAGGTCGTTAGAGCGGCTGTGAATACCGATGATCTGGCCTTCATACACTTCCGCACCGTGACCCAGGAACAGCTTACCGCGGTCCTGCAGGCCGAACAGGGCAAACGCAACCGCTTTACCCTGACCGTTAGAGATCAGTACGCCGTTCTGACGCTGGCCCACTTCGCCTGGACGAATGTCGTCGTAGTGGCTGAAGGTGGAGTAGAGCAGACCGGTACCAGACGTCATGGTCATGAATTCGTTACGGAAGCCAATCAGGCCACGGCTTGGGATCACGTAGTCGAGACGTACGCGGCCTTTGCCATCCGGATCCATGTTTTTCAGATCGCCCTTACGCTCACCCATGGCTTGCATGACTGAACCCTGGTTGTTCTCTTCGATATCCAGCGTCACGTTCTCGAATGGCTCTTGTTTGCGGCCATCGATTTCACGGAAGATAACTTTCGGACGGGATACCGCCAGTTCGAAACCTTCACGACGCATGTTTTCGATCAGAACAGAGAGGTGCAGCTCACCACGACCTGATACGCGGAACGCGTCAGCATCTTCGGTTTCTTCAACACGCAGCGCCACGTTGTGAACCAGTTCTTTGTTCAGACGCTCAAGGATCTGACGTGAAGTCACGTACTTACCTTCTTTACCGCAGAACGGTGAGGTGTTGACGTTAAAGAACATGGTTACTGTTGGCTCATCGACGCTCAGTGCCGGCAACGCCTGCACGTTCTGTGGATCACAGATGGTGTCAGAGATGTTCAGCTCGCCCAGACCGGTGATAGCAATGATATCGCCCGCTTCTGCCAGATCGCTGTCGATACGCTCCAGACCCAGGTGAGTCAGAACTTTGCCGACTTTACCGTTACGGGTTTTGCCTTCGCTATCAATGATAGTGACTTGCTGGTTAGGCTTCACTTTACCGCGTTTGATGCGACCGATGCCGATAACACCCAGGTAGTTGTTGTAGTCCAGCTGCGAGATTTGCATCTGCAGTGGCGCTTCAGCTTCAACCTGTGGTGGAGAAACGTGGTCAACGATCGCCTGATACAGTGGCGTCATATCGTCAGCCATATCAGTGTGTTCCAGACCAGCAATACCATTCAGCGCCGAAGCGAAAATGATAGGGAAGTCGAGCTGCTCGTCAGTCGCGTCGAGGTTGACGAACAGGTCAAATACCTGATCCACAACCCAATCCGGACGCGCACCCGGGCGGTCTACTTTGTTGATAACCACAATCGGCTTCAGACCATGCGCGAACGCTTTTTTGGTCACGAAGCGGGTTTGCGGCATAGGGCCATCCATCGCATCTACAACCAGCAGCACCGAGTCCACCATGGACATGACGCGCTCAACTTCACCACCGAAGTCGGCGTGTCCTGGGGTATCAACGATGTTGATACGGTAGTCGTTCCACTTAATGGCGGTGTTTTTTGCGAGGATGGTAATCCCACGCTCTTTCTCCAAATCATTGGAGTCCATCACGCGCTCGGTTGCTTCGGTACGGGCATCAAAAGTACCGGATTGTTGCAGCAGTTTGTCAACCAGGGTGGTCTTTCCATGGTCAACGTGCGCGATGATGGCGATGTTACGCAAATTTTCGATCACAGCTTTGCCTCAGGCATTAGAAATAGCGCGTTATTGTACACTGATTAAGCGGAAGACTGAACACGATCACACTTTTCACTGAAAGTTTATTGCATGGGCGTAAATTTGCCCTGTTACCGGTGCAGAAAATGCACTAAGTTGGGCTGATGCACCGATTTGGTGCTCAATCATCACCCATAAGCACCATAATGGTGCATGGCGACCATCGTGGTGCAGGTGAATCCGGACAAAAAGGTGCACCACAAGGCGATTTAACTGACTACGCGAAAGTTGGCACAGAATTCGCTTTATCTCTTTTAAGCGCAAACGCCAGTCAGACGACGGGTGAAGAGCGTGCCGGAATAGCCAGGTCAGGGATGGCAGTAGTCAGAAACGCATTCCCGGCAACGACGTTCCCTCACCATGTAGACAATGACCATTTCCAGGAGAGTTGAGTATGTCCGCTGAACACGTTCTCTCGATGATGAACGAGCATGAAGTTAAGTTTGTTGACCTGCGTTTTACCGATACCAAAGGTAAAGAACAGCACGTTACTATCCCTGCTCACCAGGTTAACGCTGACTTCTTCGAAGAAGGCAAAATGTTCGATGGCTCCTCCATCGGTGGCTGGAAAGGCATTAACGAATCAGACATGGTGCTGATGCCTGACGCGACCACGGCGGTCATGGACCCTTTCTTTGAAGATTCCACGCTGATCATCCGTTGTGACATTCTCGAGCCTGGCACCATGCAGGGCTACGATCGTGACCCACGCTCGATTGCCAAGCGCGCTGAAGATTTCCTGCGCTCTTCCGGCATAGCTGATACCGTGCTGTTTGGCCCGGAACCAGAATTCTTCCTGTTCGATGATATCCGTTTCGGTTCATCGACCTCCGGTTCACACGTGGCTATCGATGATATCGAAGCGGCCTGGAACACCGGCAAAGAATACGAAGGCGGTAACAAAGGTCACCGTCCAGGTCTGAAAGGCGGCTACTTCCCGGTGCCACCGGTTGACTCATCACAGGACATCCGTTCTGCCATGTGTCTGACCATGGAGCAGATGGGTCTGGTGGTTGAAGCCCATCACCACGAAGTCGCAACCGCTGGTCAGAACGAAGTGGCAACCCGCTTCAACACCATGACCAAAAAAGCTGACGAAATTCAGATCTACAAATATGTCGTGCACAACGTGGCGCACGCCTACGGCAAAACTGCGACCTTTATGCCGAAGCCAATGTTTGGCGACAACGGTTCAGGTATGCACTGCCATATGTCACTTTCTAAAGGTGGCCAGAACCTGTTCTCCGGTGACAAATACGGCGGCCTGTCTGAAATGGCGCTGTTCTATATCGGCGGCATCATCAAGCACGCCAAAGCGATCAACGCCCTGGCGAACCCGACCACCAACTCTTACAAGCGTCTGGTCCCGGGTTATGAAGCACCGGTCATGCTGGCATACTCTGCCCGTAACCGTTCCGCCTCTATCCGTATCCCGGTGGTTGCCAGCCCGAAAGCCCGTCGTATTGAAGCGCGCTTCCCGGACCCAGCGGCTAACCCATACCTGGCGTTTACCGCGCTGCTGATGGCTGGCCTCGACGGCATCATCAACAAAATCCATCCTGGCGATGCGATGGATAAAAATCTGTACGACCTGCCACCGGAAGAAGAAGCTGAGATTCCAAAAGTGGCTGGCTCGCTGGAAGAAGCGCTGAACGCCCTGAACGAAGACCGCGAGTTCCTGACCCGTGGCGGCGTGTTCACCGACGAAACCATCGATGCTTACATCGAACTGCGTAAAGCAGAACTGGACCGCGTTCGCATGACGCCACACCCGGTAGAGTTCGAGCTTTACTACAGCGTTTAATTGGTCAGACGTTTTTGTTGCCGTGGAAACTTTCAGCCCATCTTCGGATGGGCTTTTTTCTCCGCGAATTCACCGTTCATTCGCCTTCATTCCGGCTTAAAGACTAAAATGCACTAACTTAGTGCAGAGGAACGCTGTATGGCAACTGGCTCTCTGCCCGACGCAGGGCAGATTCTCAACGCGTTAATCAACAGTATTTTGTTGGTGGATAACGACCTGGTTATTCACTACGCCAATCCGGCGGCGCAGCAATTACTGGCGCAAAGCTCACGTAAATTGTTCGGCACGCCGTTACCGGAACTGACCGGCTACTTTTCGCTGAATATTGAGGTGATGCGCGAGAGTCTTGAGGCTGGCCAGGGATTTACGGACAGTGAAGTCACGCTGGTGGTAGATGGTCGCGCGCACATCATGTCGCTGACCGCCCAGCGTTTGCCCGATGGCTTAATTCTGCTGGAAATGGCGCCGATGGATAATCAGCGTCGCCTCAGTCAGGAACAGTTACAGCACGCCCAGCAGGTGGCCGCTCGCGATTTGGTTCGTGGCCTGGCACACGAAATTAAAAATCCGCTGGGGGGATTACGCGGAGCCGCCCAGCTGTTGTCGCGCGCCCTGCCCGATCCGTCGCTGAACGAATATACCAAAGTGATTATTGAACAGGCCGACCGGCTGAGAAACCTGGTCGATCGTCTGTTAGGACCGCAGCAGCCTGGCATGCACATCACCCAGAGCATTCATCAGGTGGCAGAGCGTGTGGTCAATCTGGTGTCGATGGAGCTGCCGGACAATGTCTCTCTGGTACGTGATTACGATCCCAGCCTGCCGGAACTGCCGCACGACCCCGATCAAATTGAACAGGTGCTGCTTAACGTGGTACGCAACGCGCTGCAGGCGTTGGGCGACGACGGCGGCACCATTGTGATTCGAACCCGTACCGCGTTCCAGTTAACGCTGCACGGCACCCGTTACCGTCTGGTGGCGCGGATTGATATTGAAGATGATGGCCCCGGCATTCCCGCCCAGCTGCAGGATACGCTGTTTTATCCGATGGTCAGCGGCCGTGAAGGCGGAACCGGTTTAGGCCTCTCCATCGCCCGTAGCCTGATTGATCAGCATTCAGGAAAAATAGAATTTAACAGTTGGCCGGGACACACCGAATTCTCGGTTTACCTGCCCATTCGCCAGTGAGGTTTCTATGCAACGAGGGATAGTCTGGATCGTCGATGACGATAGCTCCATCCGCTGGGTGCTTGAACGCGCGCTCACTGGAGCCGGTTTAAGCTGCGCCACCTTTGACAGCGCTAAAGAGGTGCTGGACGCACTCTCGACCAAAACCCCGGACGTTTTATTATCAGATATTCGCATGCCCGGCATGGATGGCCTGGCGCTGCTGAAGCAGATTAAACAGCGCCATCCGATGCTCCCGGTCATCATAATGACGGCCCACTCCGATCTGGATGCGGCGGTCAGCGCCTACCAGCAAGGAGCCTTTGATTACCTGCCTAAGCCCTTCGATATTGACGAAGCGGTTGCGCTGGTTGAGCGCGCCATCAGTCACTATCAGGAGCAGCAGCAGCCGCGTAATCAGCCGGTCAGCGGACCCACCACAGATATCATTGGTGAAGCGCCAGCGATGCAGGATGTGTTCCGCATCATTGGCCGTCTGTCGCGATCCTCAATCAGCGTGCTGATCAACGGCGAATCCGGTACCGGTAAAGAGCTGGTGGCTCATGCGCTGCACCGCCACAGCCCCCGCACTAAAGCGCCCTTTATCGCGCTGAACATGGCGGCTATCCCGAAAGATTTGATTGAGTCTGAGCTGTTCGGCCATGAAAAAGGGGCGTTTACCGGCGCTAACCAGATTCGTCAGGGCCGTTTTGAGCAGGCTGACGGCGGCACACTGTTTTTAGATGAGATTGGCGATATGCCGCTCGACGTGCAGACCCGTCTGTTACGCGTGCTGGCCGATGGTCAGTTTTATCGTGTCGGCGGTTATGCGCCGGTCAAAGTCGACGTGCGTATCATCGCTGCAACCCACCAGAATCTGGAACTGCGGGTGCAGGAAGGCAAGTTCCGTGAGGATCTGTTTCACCGCCTGAATGTCATTCGTGTGCATCTGCCACCGCTGCGTGAGCGCCGTGAGGATATTCCACGGCTGGCGCGTTACTTCCTGCAGGTAGCCGCCCGTGAGCTGGGCGTAGAGGCGAAAATCCTGCATCCGGAAACCGAAGCGGCGCTTACCCGTCTGCACTGGTCTGGTAACGTGCGTCAGCTGGAGAATACCTGTCGCTGGCTGACGGTGATGGCGGCCGGTCAGGAAGTCTTGATTCAGGATCTGCCGGCCGAACTGTTTGAATCCAGTACGCCGGAAAATCCGGTGCAGTCGCTGCCGGACAGCTGGGCCACGCTGCTGGCGCAGTGGGCCGATCGCGCGCTGCGTTCCGGTCATCAGAATCTGTTGTCAGAAGCACAGCCAGAGATGGAGCGCACCTTGCTGACTACCGCCCTGCGCCATACGCAGGGGCATAAACAGGAAGCCGCCCGGTTACTGGGTTGGGGACGCAACACGCTGACGCGCAAGCTGAAAGAGCTGGGCATGGAATAAGGTTGCTGAGACGGGCTGGGGAGACTCAGCCCGTCTGTTCAGATCACCCGGGAGAATTGCTGCTGACGCGCTTTCTGACGCAGGTAGCGATCAAAACACATACAGATATTGCGGATCAGCAAGCGCCCCACCCCCGTCACCTGCAAGCCCGTCGTCGTTTGCTCCACCAGCCCATCCGCGATTAACGGTTTCAGCAGCGCCAGGTCTTCGGCAAAGTAGTCGCCAAAGCGAATGCCCCACTGATTTTCAATCGCCGCAAAATCGAGCGAGAAGTTGCAGATCAGGCTCTTAATAACCTCACGACGCAGGCAATCATCGTCAGTTAACGCCACACCACGCCACAGGCCATTGCCCTGCTGCTCCACGCTGCTGTACCACGTATTGAGCACTTTCTGGTTCTGCGCGTAGCTGTCCCCAATCATGCTAATGGCGGAGACGCCAAGGCCGAGTAAATCGCTGTCGCCCTGCGTGGTGTAGCCCTGGAAGTTACGATGCAGTTGCCCTTCGCGCTGCGCAATGGCCAGCTCATCCTGTGGCTTCGCAAAATGATCCATCCCGATAAACTGGTAGCCCTGCTGCGTCAGGGTAGCGATGGTCTGCTGCAGGATATCGAGCTTTTGCTGCGCCGACGGCAGTTCATCATCTTTGATTTTTCGCTGGGCGGCGAACAGTGCGGGCAGATGGGCATAGTTGAACACGCTCAGCCGGTCGGGATTAAGCGCCAGCACCCGCTGCAGCGTATAGGCAAAGCTTTCCGGCGTTTGTAGCGGCAAACCGTAGATCAGATCGATGCTGGTTGAGCTGAAACCCTGTTCACGCGCCCGCGCCATCAGACCAAAGATGACCGCTTCATCCTGTACCCGATTGACCCGCTGCTGTACCGCTTTGTTAAAGTCCTGCACGCCCATGCTCAGGCGATTAAACCCCAGCGCGCGCAGATGATCGATCACATCCAGCTCAATTTCACGCGGATCAACCTCGATCGACATTTCGGCATCGTCTGCCACCGTAAAATGCTGCTTCAGCAGTGCCACCAGCCGGCTAATCTGTGACTTATCAAGAAAGGTCGGTGTGCCGCCGCCCCAGTGCAGCTGGCTCACCTGACGCTGGCGGAACAGCGGCGCGCGCTGAATGATCTCCTGCTCCAGTACATCCAGGTAGCGATCGGCTTTATGGCGCTGACGCGTCACTATTTTATTGCAGCCACAGAAGTAACAAAGACGATGACAGAACGGGATATGAACATAAAGCGAGAGTGGGCGCTCCGGATAGCGCGCTACCGCACGCTGGAAATCGGCCTCACCATATTGCTCGCTAAACTCCAGCGCAGTGGGATAGGAGGTATAACGCGGGCCGGCATAATTGTATTTTTCAATCAGCGCCTGGTCCCAATCAATCTGCAGCGATGGCATGCTCACTCCTTCCGGTGACGTCGTCTAAGAGAAGGTCGCGATGAAGAAGGGATGAAAGGTGAGCGGGCAGAAGAAACCCGACGTAAACGTTGCTTCAGGCGCGACAGGCGACGTAGTTTAAACAATAACCACAGCAGATAACATGTCGCCAGCAGCGCGAAAATTGATCCAGGCCAAAACATTGTTGTTTACCTGAGAAGCGCGGCATGCGAAAAACGCATGCCGATCAAATTGGCTTAGTTGCCTTTAAGCAGACGGTACATATCTTCTTCCGCCTGCTCGTCATCGCCGTCATCCATGGCGATGCCTAACTGCTCCATCAGTTCGTCGATACGATCGAGTGCGGCGTCCAGCCAGCCCTGATCTTCCGCCGAAAGGGTTTCGCCATTTTCCAGCCGATCCAGCAGCGCATCCAGGCGTTCGTCATTTTCCAGCTTCGCCAGCTCTTCTTCCGGCGTCAGACGTACTTTTTTCTCTGCTGCCGGTTTCGCCACGCTTTTCTTCACTGGGGCGGCCGTAGTTTTCCCATCCGCAATCAGCGCGACCGGTTTTTTGCTGCCGATGCGGGGATCTTTAGCCTGGCTGGCCTGGCGTCCGCCGTTGTTGTCCGTTGCGGCCGGATTTGCACGGCTGCCTGACGCATGGCCGCGGTGCTTTTTATCACGTTTGCGATCGCGAGCTTCGTTATTAATATCGTCACGCGATTTACGTTTGGCTTTGACGGCAGGTTTGCCGTGCGCAGCTCGTGCAGGTTGCTTCATAGTGTTCAGTCCCGGCTTTTTTATTCAGTATAGAATTGCGGCGAAATCTAGCAGAAAGTAGCCAAAGAAAAAAGGCGACAGCTCAAGCTGTCGCCTTATTTCATACCTTCATAAGAAGGAATCATGTTTTAAATCCTTTTCGGCTCACAACATCCCGGTCAATCCTGCGCCTGCTCATCTCCCCTGAGCTTTTCCTTATCCCTGTCTGGTCCATATCCCTGACCATTTCCACTCCCTCGCTCTTTGCCTTCCTGACATCCCTGAGCGCATCATCCTGATGGGTGCTGCCATGCACTGCACACTAATGTAGACCAACTGGTAAAAGCCTCAAGTCAGCGGCAAGATTAGTTGCTGCAAAAAAAGACCACTTATTTATAACCTAATGAATAATATTGTTTTTTATTTTTAGTAATTAAAGTAAAAAACGACATAACGGGCAACCTCTATGGCAAATCTCTTACAAAAGCCGCCATCGCCAAGCGGTTGAGCACTTTCGCGCCATAACGCGTATAATCGGCGCCATTGCCTTAATGCGTTTTCTGGAGTGTCACTTTGTCTGAATTGAATTATCACGTAACCCATTTTGTCCTGAGCGCGCCGGATATCCGCCATCTTCCTGCCGATACCGGTATCGAAGTCGCCTTTGCTGGCCGCTCTAACGCCGGTAAATCCAGCGCACTGAATACCTTAACCAACCAGAAAAGCCTGGCGCGTACCAGTAAAACGCCTGGCCGCACCCAGTTGATTAACCTGTTTGAAGTAACAGAAGGTAAGCGCCTGGTCGACCTGCCCGGTTACGGCTATGCCGAAGTCCCGGAAGAGATGAAGCTGAAATGGCAACGTGCATTAGGTGAGTATCTGCAAAAACGGCAGGCGCTGAAAGGTCTGGTGGTGTTGATGGATATTCGCCATCCGCTTAAAGACCTGGATCAGCAGATGATTCAATGGGCTGTGGAAAGCAGCATCCCGGTACTGCTGCTGCTGACCAAAGCAGACAAGCTCGCCTCGGGTGCCCGTAAAGCGCAACTGACGATGGTACGTGAAGCCTCACTGGCCTTTATGGGGGATGTGCAGGTCGAGCTCTTTTCGTCGCTGAAGAAGATTGGCGTGGATAAAGTCCGTCAGAAGCTGGATGGCTGGTTCAGTAACCTGGAGCCTGCACGCGACGATCAGGATGGGGAAGAGTAAGCCCCTCGCATCAGCCCGCCCGTTAGGTTCAGCAAAAGCCCAATAAAAAACGCCCCAGTCACAGAATGACTGGGGCGGCTAAATTCAGCCAAATCCGATTACGTGAAGTAAAAGGTCTGAAAGATAGAACATCTTACCTCTGTACCCTACGCCTCGAACTTTACCTGATTTTTTCTGAGCCACAAAGGCTTTTTTGTTGCTTACTTACATCAATCCGGCCTTTTTTTACCGTGCGCGTCACAAAAATAGCGTTGTGATGTAGTTTAATGACGTAAAAAGTGCTTAGCCGATAAGTAGTTACTCTTCCCCGTACGGCTCAGACGGCCAGAGCGCCAGCTGAAGCGATTAAGTAAACGATTTACTTATGCCTCAGTTCAGGCTGGCACCCACGCCGCCGTGCCAGCCGATATTGACCGGTTAGTGGGCTTCATCCCAGTTATCGCCGACGCCGATTTCAACCAGCAACGGTACGTCAAGCTGAACGCTGCCTTCCATTAATGCCTGGATTTTTTTACTGGCAGACTCAACCGCATCCGATCTGACCTCAAATACCAGTTCATCATGAACCTGCATAATCATCCGGACGCCGCTCTCTTTTTCCTGCTCTAACCAGCCATCGACCGCAATCATGGCACGCTTAATAATGTCAGCCGCCGTTCCCTGCATTGGCGCATTGATCGCCGCACGTTCCGCCGCTTTACGCCGTATTGCGTTGCTGGATTTGATATCCGGCAACCACAGCCGACGTCCTTCCAGCGTTTCGACATAGCCTTTGTTGGCTGCCAGCTGACGGGTATTTTCCATGTAGCTCAGTACGCCAGGATAACGTTCAAAGTAGAGATCCATATACTTTTTCGCTTCGCCGGCACCGATGTTTAACTGCCGTGACAGACCAAATGCGCTCATCCCATAGATCAGACCAAAGTTGATCGCTTTGGCGCTGCGGCGCTGTTCTCCACTAACCTTATCCAGCGCGACGCCAAAGACTTCAGCTGCGGTTGCCCGGTGGATATCTTCACCCTGAGCGAACGCATCCAGCAATCCTTTATCCTGCGAGAGATGCGCCATGATGCGCAGTTCGATTTGCGAATAGTCAGCCGCGACGATGCGATGACCTTTGGCTGCGATGAAAGCCTGGCGGATACGGCGACCTTCGTCGTTGCGTACCGGAATGTTCTGCAGGTTAGGATCGGTCGAGGATAAGCGTCCGGTCGCGGTAACCGCCTGATGATAAGAGGTATGGACCCGGCCACTTACCGGATTAATCATCAGCGGTAATTTATCGGTATAGGTCGACTTCAGTTTGGACAATCCGCGATGTTCCAGAATCACTTTAGGCAACGGATAGTCCAGTGCCAGCTCAGCTAACACCTCTTCACTGGTTGACGGTGCCCCACCAGGGGTTTTTTTGGTCGGTTTGATGCCCTGCTTTTCAAACAGAATAACCTGTAACTGCTTGGTCGAAGAGAGGTTGAACGGCTCGCCCGCCAGTTCATGCGCTTTCAGCTCCAGTTCAGCCAGACGGGCGGTGAGTTCTTTCGAATGCTGCGCCAGAATAGATTGATCAATCAATACGCCATTACGCTCAATACGCGAAATCACCGTCAGTAGCGGCATCTCAATTTGCTCAAAGACTTTTTTCGGGCCCGCTTCTTTCTCCAGCTCCGGCCACATCTTCAGATGCAGCTGTAAGGTCACGTCGGCGTCTTCAGCCGCATAATGCGCCGCCTGTTCCAGGGCGATTTGATTGAAGGTGAGCTGGTTTTTGCCTTTGCCGGCGATTTCCTGGAAAGTGACGGTTTTATGGTTCAGCCAGCGCGCCGACAGGCTATCCATATCATGTTTGCCCACGACGCTGTTAAGAATGTAGGACTCCAGCATGGTGTCGAATTTGATACCTGCCAGTTCAATGTCGTAGTTCTTCAGTACGCCGCGATCGTATTTGAGGTTCTGGCCAACCTTCCAGGCGCTGGCATCTTCCAGCAGCGGTTTGAGCTGTGCCAGCACGGCGGTGCGATCGAGTTGCTCTGGCGCATCGAGATAATCATGTGCTACCGGCAGATAGGCAGCTTCACCTGGCGCCACCGCAAAGCCGATACCCACAATACTGGCACTCAGGGTATCCAGCGAATCGGTTTCCAGATCAAAAGCGAACACCTCGCTGTGCTTCAGTTTCTCCAGCCAGCTATCAAAGGTCGCCTGATCCAGGATAGTGACATAGCCATCGGCCGAGAGCACACTGCTGGCCTCAACCACAGCTACCGGCTCATCAGACAGCCCTTTTTGCGCCTGAGGGCTGCTCTTTTTGCCCTGAAGCCATTTGCCATCCTGCAGATCATTCAGCCAGCGTTTGAACTCATAACGGCTGAACAGCGTATGTAATGCCGCAACATCCGGTTCAGTGACCGTCAGTTCTTCACAGGGTAATTCCAGTTCAACGTCGGTTTTAATGGTCGCCAGCTGATACGAGAGAAACGCGACATCACGGTTCTGTTCAAGTTTGGCTGCCATGGTTTTGGCACCGCGGAACGACAGTTCGGCGACTTTGTCCAGATTGTCGTAAATAGAGCGCATCCCGCCCAGCCCCTGTAACAGTGCCTGCGCCGTTTTTTCCCCGACGCCGGGAACGCCAGGGATGTTATCCGAGCTGTCACCCATCATGGCGAGGAAATCGATAATCAAAGCGGGTGGTACACCATATTTCTGCTCAACCTCTTCCGGTCCCAGAATGGTGTTGGTCATGGTATTAATCAGGGTGATACCCGGCGTCACCAGCTGCGCCATATCTTTATCACCGGTGCTGATCAGCACTGCGCGGCCTTTTTTCTCGGCCTCAAGCGCCAGCGTACCAATAACATCATCCGCCTCAACGCCGCTGACAGCCAGCAGCGGTAATCCCATGGCGCGTACCATTTCATGCAGCGGTTCGATTTGCGCGCGCAGGTCGTCTGGCATTGGCGGCCGATGCGATTTGTAATGCTCAAACAGCTCGTCCCTGAACGTTTTGCCTTTGGCATCAAACACCACAGCAACGTGACTTGGGCTATATTGCACCAGCAGGCTTTTCAGCATATTAAGCACGCCATACATGGCGCCTGTGGGTTCACCTGCACTATTGGTCAGCGGCGGGAACGCGTGATACGCGCGGTAAAGATAGGATGAGCCATCAACCAGAATCAGGGGATTTTCTGCTATTTGCGCCATAAGTCTGTCTATTCTTCGTTGCCATGGATTGGTCTATAAGGATGCCACAACCTGGCAAGAATGGTGAAATAAGGCGAGCTGCGTCCGGAGTTTTTAACGCTTTTGAGCAGAAGATCGCAACGATCGTTCTGTGGATAACTTTGTGCGTAAAAATTATAAGGCGCTGTTTTTTAGGCGTTTAACTAAATCACACCTGATTTAATCCATTGTTTTTCATGAGGTTAGCTAATTTCTGTGACCCGATCGCTATTTTTAATAGCGCGATCCCTTGTGTGGATATTAAATTTATGCCCAGGCGATGGATAAAAATGCTGTCGCCGATCGAGGAGCAAAAAAAACGCCAGCAGCGCTGGCGTTGAGGGGTCAGGCCGCGGGTTACTTCTGGCTGACCAGGAATTTCACGACGTTGGCGTAATCGGCAACGAAATTATCCATAGAGCTGGTATCCAGACCGCCGTTATTGATCATGTATTTACCATTAACGAAAATCGCTGGCACGCCACGCAGATCGACATCAGCCGCCGCTTTCTGCTGCTGAGCGACCAGTGCTTTCACGGCAAAGCTGTTCCAGGCTGCATCGTAATCCGCTGCTGAGATGCCAGCCGCGGTGATAAAGGTCTGTTTCAGACTGGCAGGATCGGTAATGGTCTGGGTTTTCTGAATCCCGTCAAAGAGTGGTGCGGTGACTTTATCTTCCACACCTAACGCCATGGCAACTGCCCATGCCTGAGTGACGACCGGACCTAAGTCACCACCAAGGAAATCAACGTGGTATTTCACCATCTTAGTCTCAGCAGGCAGGTTCTTTTTCACCGCATCATTGACGTGATAAATACGTTCGAACTGATAGCAGTGCGGGCAGAAGAAGGAGAAAAACTCCAACACCTGAGGTTCGCCTGCAACCGGCTTCTGCAGGCTGACAAATTGTTTCCCCTCGGTGAATTGTGCAGCAGACGCGCTGAACGCCAGCACTAAACCGATCAGTGCAAACCAAATCTTTTTCATCGTGAAAAACTCTCCTGACTACTTCATTAAAATTGCGGGGTCAGCTGCAAAGGAGGTTCCTGCAACAGCTTCTCCTGCTCGGTAAAAAGCGAAATCTGCCGGCGCCAGAAATCTTCATCTGTCATCCAGGGGAAGGCGCGCGGAAAAGCGGGATCCTGCCAGCGCCGGACCACCCAGGCCAGATAATAAACCATGCGCATCGCGCGTAAAGGTTCAATCAGTGACAATTCATTAATATCAAAATCACTAAATTCACCGTACGCCTCCAGCAGGATATCCCACTGAATGCGCTGCTCCTGCCGATCACCGCTGATCAGCATCCAGAGATCCTGCACTGCCGGGCCATTGCGGGCATCATCCAGATCAACAAACAGAGGTCCGTCGCGCCACAGAATATTACCCGGATGACAATCTCCGTGTAATCGTAGCGGCTGCCACGCAGTATGCCAGCGCTGCTGTAAGGTGTTACCCAGCTTATCGACAGCCTGAAGCAGTGCTCCTTTCAATGAGGCAGGAACTAACAGACACTGCTCCAGCACCTCACGCGGCTGATGGAGGTATTCATCCAGCCCGATAGTGGGACGCTGGCTGAACAGCGCTTTACGGCCGGTCTGATGGATCCGCCCGAGAAAGCGTCCAACCCACTCCATCTGATCTTCGTTATCCGTTTCATACTGGCGCCCGCCGAGGCTGGGAAACACCGCAAAATAGAAGCCGGCATGGCTCTGCAATGTGTTGCCCTGTAAAACCAGCGGTGCGGCGATAGGCACTTCGTCAGCCAGCAGATCAAGCGCGTACTGATGCTCTTCAACAATCTGTTCTGCATGCCAGCGTTGCGGACGGTAAAATTTAGCGACGTAACGGCGTTTGTCATCATCACTGAATTGATAGACCCGGTTTTCATAGCTATTCAGTGCGGTCAGGCCTGATTCGACGCGTATTCCTGTTTCCCAAAGCGCATCCAGCAGCACATCGGGATTCAGGGTCTGAAAGTTAAACGCAGCGTCGCTCATCATGTTACCTGTAGTTACCCGTGTATTTAGCGGATAAGGATAACACTACTCGTCATCTTTAATGACACCCCGTGCGCGCAGCAACGCCGTTTTGAAATCGATCTCGTGATCTTTTTTCAGGCCAGGTATTTCGTCGTGGCTGGCCGCATCACGCATTTTGAGATGGTAAATCAATACATCGTCGGTTAATTCACTTAATGGGCCACGGAAACCCGCTTCCTCTGCCAGTTTCTGTAAAAATGCAATGAGGTTAAGATCGGGTTCTTTTTGCCAGGCGGGTTGCAGCAATTCAATCAACTCATTCAGACGATGGCATTTCATATCACTTACTCCTGTTTTTCAGTACGTCATTAGCGAGGACAATGCCATGACAAAGTTAACCGGCGTCATTCTGGCCGGAGGTCAGGGCCGCCGTATGGGTGGTCAGGACAAAGGATTAGTGCCACTGAATGGCAAGCCGTTGTATCAGCATGTCCTCGAACGGCTACGGCCACAAGTCGACATTGTCATAATTAACGCGAATCGTAATATTGATCGTTATCAGTTAAGCGGATGTCGGGTTGTGCAGGATGAACATGACGATTTTCCTGGTCCGCTGGCGGGGATCTACAGTGCGTTACGCGCGATTGAAGGAGAGTGGGCGGTGTTCAGTTCCTGTGACACGCCCGCTATCCCGCTTAACTTTGTTGAGCAGCTGGTGCAACAACGGGACGATGCATCCGCCGTATGGGTACGCTCACAGGAGCGCGATCATCCGACGCTGGCGCTGATCCACCGCGACGTTGCTGCACCACTCTATCAATACCTGCAGGCGGGTGAGCGGCGTCTGATGCAGTTTCTGCGCGATCAGGGCGGGCATGGGGTGCTGTTAGCGGATGACGAATCCGCCTTTCACAACATTAATACTCCGGATGATCTGGATGAGAGATTTTAATATGTCGCTACCGTTACTTGGTGTGGTCGGCTGGAGCGGTACCGGAAAAACCACGCTTCTACAGAAAGTTATACCGATTCTCAGCAGTCATGGGATTCGCAGTGGATTGATCAAACATACGCATCATCAGATGGATGTAGATACGCCTGGCAAGGACAGTTATCTGCTCAGAAAAGCGGGAGCCAATCAGGTCATCGTGGCCAGTTCTCAGCGTTGTGCACTGATGTGTGAAACACCCGATGAAGAGCCCATCGACCTTTCCTATCTGGTGAGCAGAATGGATCACTCATTACTGGATCTGGTATTGGTGGAAGGATTCAAAAACGAGGCAGTACCAAAAATTGTGTTGTGGCGCGCCGGTATCAAAGGGGGCGTAGAGGATCTGCTGGATGAGCAGGTCATTGCGGTCGCCAGCGATCGGGCGCTTAGATTATCGGTGCCGGTGCTGGATTTAAACCAGCCAGTGGCGATTGCAACGTTCATTGCAGACTGGCTGAAAGCCCGCTGATGCCATGTTTTGACAGGATTTCAGCGATCTTCAGACGTAAAAAAGCCCCGCACTGCTGTGCGGGGCTTCTTCACTGATATGATGCCTGGCAGTTCCCTACTCTCGCATGGGGAGACCCCACACTACCATCGGCGCTACGGCGTTTCACTTCTGAGTTCGGCATGGGGT
>NZ_JBBCRO010000009.1:0-164844 GCF_037149395.1 Pantoea sp. USHLN298 | reverse complement strand
GGGGATGGCACATCCTGTGCCGCCCCGCCTTTCGCCCGCGTCCTGCGGGCTCTCCTGGCAGACTCATTCTGTTCAGCGCTGCGGATTGCCTGCCCCTGATCGGCCCCAGCCAGCTCTGAGGCTTCAGTGCGTGCTGTTAAAAAGGGCACGATAGTGGAGGCCTGAGCGCCGCTGCTGCTGAAAGGGCTATCCGCAGCGCTGAGGCGTGACGCCGGGCCAGAACTCCACGCCGGGAAGCGTGGAGAGTTCGGGGCCGGCCAGGGAAGGCCGATCCCCGAACGGTTTGTCGGCACGACGTCAAAGCCGAAGGAACCGCGCAGCGGCGCGAGGACGGCCCGGCAGCAGCAGCGGTGCTCAGGCCCGCACTCCGGCACGCTCGCCCAGACAAAAAAGCTGCCACGTCTGACCGTGACAGCCTTTGCACATTTAACCTCAACTGACGAGCATTACTGCCTGCTGGCCGCCCTTTTCACGAAAGAACCAGGCGTTATCGGGTCAGACGCGCCGTCATATGGACCTGATTCCCGCTGTAGGCTTCAGTGATGCGGTAACCGGCTCCCGCCTGTTTAGCGCTGGCTGCAATTTTCGCTTCGGCGGCGTCCAGCGTGGCAGCGGTAGCCGTTACCGTCTGGGCAAAACTGACGGTTGAAACCAGAGAAAGAACGATAACTGCAGCGATTTTTTTGATGTTTTTCATGGTGAGTTTCCCAGCGTTAAGTTGAATTGTTAAGGCAGTCTGCCTCGATGTGATGCAGATTACGCCGGACGTGAGCCGATGAAAATGCCAGAAATATGCTGAAGTAAATCAAAAAAACTGATGTTGTCCTGTTTCACCGTGATACACCAGGCGGGCCTTCAGCCAGCGGTTATCGCAGCAGACAAGTGGGCGATCGGCAAAGCCGCCGGAAGGCGGACGATAAGGGCGTCAGCCGGGGAACAAGGCTGGCGGACAGAAAGCCCGTTTACAGAGGAAGAACCGTTGGCAGCCGGTGAAATCTGCGTGGTCGTGGTTATACCTAAGGATAATAGTCTGAAGGAAAAAAGGTTCCTACAATGGGCACGACCCGTTACGCAGCGGGAGATTCGCCAGCCTCACAACGTTGACGGGGTCCCTGACGGCAACGGCTGGTCGGGCACTCAAAAACCGGCGACACCACCCCGCTATCAGGTGAATCATCCTGTTATGGAAATGCCTGAAACAGGCCTGAGCTTTATGTAAGGAAAACAGCATGCAGCTGTCGCAGCGCATTGTCGTCATTGATGATGAACGTTCTGTACGTAGTGGTTTGACCAATCTGCTCCGGTCTGAGGGCTATCTGACCGAGGCCTTCGAGTCTGCCGAATCTCTGCTGAGTGATGACGCCGCGATGGCGAATGCCGCGCTTTTTATCATTGATGTGCAGCTGAAGGGAATGAATGGGTTCGAGTTGTTTATCAACCTGACTCAACGCATTGAAAATCCACCGGGGATTATCATTTCAGGCAACGGTGATGAGAATATGCTGCGCTATGCCATTAATCTGGGGGCGATTGCCTTTTTGCCAAAACCTATCGAAATTGATACGTTGTTTGAACATATCCGACAGGAATTCTCCTCAAGGGCTGCCCGCCAATGAGTACAAATCCACAGGCACTGAACGCAGCAGAAAACGATGAATTAACCTTATCAGGCGAGAGTGTCTTCAGCCCGCTGGCGCAGGAGGGCAATATTGAGTGGGTCCGGTGCCGCCACGCCGCCACCGGTGAAACTTTTGTACTGGCGACCGCCGCCAGTGAAGAGTCCCTCTTTCAGGTCACGCAACGGCTAAAAAATGAATATGAACTGCGTGACAGACTGGCGGAAAGCTGGGCGCTAAAACCGCTGGGACACACCCTTTATCAGGGTCGCTATGCGTTGATTTATCGCGGATTCGGTTATCGCACGCTGGCCGATGTTCTCTGTCAGCCGGCGGGCACCCTGGCTGAATGTCTTCATTGCGCCGCGCGGCTTTGCAGCAGCCTGAGCCAGGCACATCAGCAGGGGCTGGTACATGGCGATATCAAGCCGGCCAACTTCTTCTTTAGCGATGAGGGTGCTGTCTTGCTGGGAGGCTTCGGGCTCTCGTCGGTGCAGAGCGATCTGCCTGAACCGGCTCAGCTGCCGGTAGCCGCAGGAACCCTGGCTTATATGTCGCCAGAGCATACATCCCGCTCTGTCCACCCGGTCAGTAGTATCAGTGATCTCTACAGTCTGGGTATTGTGCTTTATGAGTTGCTGACCGGCAGGTTGCCCTATGGCAGCCCTGAAGGCGGCCATGCTGAATGGGTGCATCATCACATTGCCTCGGAAGCCTTGCCGCCTCATACCATTCGTTCAGACGTTCCGGCGATGCTCTCCGCGCTGATTCTGAAACTGCTGGCCAAATCGCCAGAGTATCGTTATCAGACCGCTGATGGGGTACTGGCCGATCTGCGCCGCTGTGCTGCCACCCTGATGCCGGACGGATCAATCGAGTCTTTTACGCTGGGACTGCAGGATTCTTCCTCCGCGAACTTCTCCTCCGAAGCCCTCGCTACCGATCATCCGCAGGCAATCGATATCCTGTCAGCGTTTGAGGCGGTGAGTCAGAGCGGGAAACATTGTCTGGTCACCCTCAGCGGCGCCGCCGGTTCGGGGAAGTCCTCGCTGATCGCTTCATCGCTTAAACTGCTGCGTAACAAGAAAACGATGCTCAGCGTGGTGAAAGTCGATCAGCATTCGCCGATCTTACCCTATGCCGTTTTTACCGAGGCATTCAGAACGCTGACGCTGCATGTTCTGGGCCTGCCCGCCGAGGAGATGTCCCGCTGGAAAGCGCATATTTCGCGATCGCTGGGAGCCTATACCGGCCTGGCGGTAAACCTGGTGCCTGAACTGGGTATCCTGCTTAATCAGAAAGCCGCTGTTTTGCCGCACTCGAATACCCTTGATGCCAAAGACCGGTTTAATCTGGTGGCCTGCAGTCTGGTTAAAGCCTTTGCGGCACAGGGGCAGCCGCTGGTAATGCTGATCGATGACGGCCACTGGGCCGATCCTGCTTCACTCCTGCTGCTGCAGCATCTGCTGGGTCTGAATGAAGATATCCCGCTGCTGCTGGTTATCGCGCACCGGGATATCACCTCGTTACCCTGTCCGCTCATTGCGGGCAATCTGAACCAGCTGCGGGCTGCGACCACACGCATCATGGAGATGACGCCAGAACCGCTCTCGGAGAAGAGTATTGCCAGCTGGCTGGCGGGGCGATTTCATACCCGCAGTTCGGCGACGGCGGAGCTTGCGCGCGTCATTCATGAAAAAACCGGCGGTAATCCGCTCGCGACCCATGACTTCTTCCGCCAGGCGGTCCGGCAGGGATTCATTACACATCATGCGCCGTTCAGATGGACCTACGATTCAGAGGCGATAAAACACTGTCACTATACGGCGAACGTGGCGGCCAGCGTGTTGCAGCATCTCGCCTCGCTGCCGCTTGCCACCCGCAGGATGCTGGGTCAGCTCGCCTCGCTGGGCAGCACCGGTGAGCTTGAGGTCATGAGCCGGATTATCGGGGTCTCTGCTGCAGAGATAGAGCAGACACTGTTGCCCGCCGTGGCGGCCAGACTGATCACCCGTAATGAGATAGGCTATGCCTTTATGCACGACAGTATGCATGAGGCGGCGCTTAATCTGCTGCGCTATGAAGATAAGGATGCCTTCCATTACGCTGCAGCACGCTATTACCGCCAGCAATCGGAGCACGATATTACCCATGCGGTGCTTTTCCGGGCCGCTCATCACATCCTGGCGGTTAAAAATCTTACGCTGCTCAGGCAAGAGACCCGGCCGTTCTGTCAGCTATTACTCAGCGCCAGCAGACGCGCAAAAAATAGCGGCGATTACCTTTCCGCGCTGCGTTATTTGCAGACCGCCCGATCGCTTCACCACGGCGCAGGGTATGCGGAAAGCAGTGAATTTCTGCTTGAAGAAGCCGAGTGCGAATTTCTGAACGGTGATCTGCCCGCCGCGCTGGCATTGAGTACCCGCGTACAATCTTCACCGGGTGAAGCGGCGGATAAAGCCGGGGCCGCCTGTCTGATTGCTGAAATCCATATGCGTCAGTCAGACAGTAAGCTGGCGCTGGAGACGGCGCTGGCCTGGCTGGCGGTGTTTGGCATCCATCTCAACCGCCATCCGGATCAGGCGGAGTGTGATGAGGCGCGGACGAAGCTGAAGGAGGATGTGGGTAAAAATCCGTACACCCGCTTTCGCTCGCTGTCGCGGGTAGACTGTAAAAATACAGAAGCGGTAATGAATCTGCTGGCCAGCGCCAGCACCTTTGCCGCCTTCATCAACCCGCGGCTGCACTTTATGATCCTGTGCCAGCTGCTTCACCTGACGATGGCGCGCGGACTCAGTGGTGCCTCCACGCTTGCGCTCTCCTGGTATGGCGTGGTGTGCGGCGATCAATATGATGAGTACAGCCGCGGCTTTGCCAGCACGCTGCTGGCGCGGGAACTGGTCTATAAGCATGACTTTGTCAGCTTTAAAGCCCGGACGCTGCTGCCGCTTGATCAGGTCAGCATCTGGACGATGCCGCTGACCTATGCAATTGAACGGGCAAAGGCAACGTTCGACGTCGGGGTTGAAACGGGCGATCGGACGTCGGCTTGTCTGGCGCTGCGACACATCATCATGAATACCCTTGCCCGTGGCGATCATCTTGATGGGGTCCACACCTCGATTGCGCGTGGCATGCAGTTTGTCAGAAAGGCGCAGTACCGTGATGTGGAAGTGATTCTCGGCATGCAGCTGGACTATGTGCTTTTCCTGCGCAAGCCACGCAGCCCTCTCTTCACCGGTGATGACTTTCTGACGCCGGTGCTGGAAGTGGTCAGGCCCGAACAGGCTGTTGAACCCATCTACCTGATGCAGTTCTGGTCGCGGCTCTATAAAGCGATGGCCCACTTCTTCGCCAATGAATATGCGGCGGCAGACGCCTGGTTTAAACAGGCCGAACCGTTCACTGAACGTATTCCGGGGCATGTGCATATGCTCGATTATCATCTGTATAGTGCGCTTTCGCTGACCGTACCGCTTAAAACCGGGGCGATGACGGATAAGTTACGCCTGCAGCTGGAGCAGCACCTCAACAGGCTTGTGACCTGGTCAAATGAAAACAGCAAAACGTTCGCAGATAAAGAAGCCCTGCTGCGGGCGGAGTGGCTTCGTCTGGAAGGAAAAACGGCGCAGGCGTTTGAGCAGTTTGAAAAAGCGATTAATTTGTCGCGCGAAGGGCAGTTTCATCACATTAATGGGCTGACCTGTGAACTGGCTGCGCGCATGGCATATGCCAGTAACATGACGTTTGCCGGCGATGCTTATATCAAAGGGGCTATCGCCGCCTGGGACCGCTGGGGTGCCGGGGCCAAGGTTCGCCAGCTGGAGATGCAGCATCCGGCGCTTGCCAGCCATGCGACGCAGACCGCACTGAGCACCGTCTCGTTTGAGCAGAGTCCGGTCATCAGCGATCTGCAGAGCATGGTGACGGTGATGCGCGCGCTCACCGAAGAGATTAATCTGGACCGGCTGATTCACATCCTGATGATGATGCTGGTGGAACGTGCCGGTGCCCAGCACTGTATGCTGATTCGCCTGATCGATGGCAACGTACCGGAAATTCAGGCAAGAGCCTCGACCACCGTGGACGGCGTAAAAGTGAGGATTGTCCGGGAATTACCGGTCGCCACCGATCTACCTCTGTCGGTGCTGTCGGCGGTGATCCGCACCGGACAGGAGATCCGGACCGGTAAGCCCGAGGTGTTCAGCCCCTTCAGTCAGGATAACTATCTGGTTGCCTCGGGCGCAGCGGTGATGTGTGTCCCGATGTTCAGACAGGCGCAGATGGTAGGCGTGCTTTATCTGGAAAACCGCCTGATGCCGGATGTGTTTACCGCCGATCACTCCCGGATCGTATCAATGCTGGGTGCACAGGCGGCGGTATCCCTTGAGACGGCTCGCCTGTACGCCGAGCTGGTGGATGAGAATATTCAGCGCCGCAAAATTGAAAAACAGCTGCGTGCCAGCCAGACCTCGCTGATGCTGGGTGAGAAGATCAGTCATACCGGCACCTGGCACTGGCATCTTGAGCCCGATATTCAGTACATCTCCGATGAATATAAACGCATCATGGGGCTGCCAGAGTCGCAGGCGACTACCTCGATGGTTGAATTTCAGAGTCGCGTTCATCCGGATGATATTCTCTGCCTCAGGGCGCTGATTGAAACCAGCGTGCGGGAAGGAACGGTTATGCAGGCTGAGTTTCGCATCATTCGGGATGACGGAGAATGCCGGTACATCAAAGGCATCGGCGAGCCCAATGAAAACTGGCCAGAAGTGGCAGAATATTTTGGCACGCTGACGGATATCACGGCACAGCGTCAGTCGGAGGATGCGGTGCGTATTGCTCAGGCAGAATTAGCCCGCGTCGCGCGGGCAACCACCGTTGGCCAGCTTACTTCGTCCATCGCCCATGAAATTAATCAGCCGCTGATGTCCATCGTGGCGAATGCCGGCGCCAGCCAGCGCTGGCTCAGACGTGACCCGGCAAATCTGGAAAATGCCAGCAGCAGTCTGGATGAAATCATCCGGGAAGGCCGGCGGGCGGGCGATATTATTCGCGGACTGCAGGCGCTGACGCGTAATCAGGTTGCTGAGTTTGCGCCGGCAAAAATGCACCTGATTACCCGGGATATTATTGTGCTGTCGCGTCTGGAGCTGGAACGTCGTTTTGTCTCGCTGGAGCTGGATCTGGCGGCAGAAAACGATAACGTTTTCTGTGAGAGCGTTCAGATACAGCAGGTATTGCTTAACCTGGTGATTAACGCCATCGAAGCGATGGCAGATAACAGCGGCGTACGCCATCTGCGCATCGCCTCTTCCCATCCTTCCAGTCAGGTGATTCGCATTGAAGTTGCTGATAACGGCGCGGGCCTGTCCGATGCGGTGATCGGAAAAATATTCGATTCGTTTTACACCACCAAAGCGGAAGGGATGGGCATGGGGCTGACCATCAGTAATGAGATTATTAAGCGTCACGGCGGTGAGTTACGTGCAGAGAATCGTCAGGAAGGCGGGAGCCGGTTCTGGTTTACGCTGCCATTAGAAGGAAAAGAGACGACTGGCTGAGTGCCGTTCCGCTGTTTTGAGAGCAGCACAAGGCAGGGCGAGCGGAGAGGCTGACTGGCCGCGTCCGTCTGCCTGCGTCAGCCGGTATATAGCCGCCCTTATCTCGCAGGCCTGTCGCATCTCTTCATAATCAACAAAAACAGGCCAACAACGATCAGCACCACGCAGGTTTTCAGCATATTCACGGTAATTATCTCATTTAATCGCCAGCGGTCGGTCGGCAGAATGATTTATCCGCACAGCGGATCTGTGTGTTGTGCAGGCGAGAAAGCGTAAAGCCCTCGCTTATTCTGTTAATCCGTCATCCAGCAAAGGCCACCTGACGGCAGCCCTTTCTGGCAAATCCCTTTGCGACCATGATCATTTAATCAGTCGTGCGGTCATATGAACCTGATTGCCGCTGTACGCCTCGGTAATACTGTAATCCGCACCGGCCATTTTAGCCCTGGCCGCAATCTGTGCTTCTGCGCCATCCAGTGTGGAGGCGGTCGCGGTGACGGTCTGCGCGAAACTTGCTGAAGAGATGAAGGCCAGCACAGCGACTACAACGAATTTTTTGAAGTTTTTCATGGTCAGTTCCTGAAGTTGAGATTTAGAGTGTGAGGCGTTTTTCCTCGATGGAATGCATAGTAGAGTGAAGGTCTGGCAATGAAAATCCGTGTTTATTGCTTTGCTTTATCAAAAAATATGAATGATGGCTGTGTGCCATAAAGAGCCTTACGATCGGCAGGCTTTTTTGATGCGCGTGATTATGGTGTAAAGAGCGGAGGATGGGGGTAATCAGGCGCTTTATCAGGCTACGAGAGTGGCTGTGGTTTTCGTTGCAGCCGGTGCCGCTGAAAAAGTAAATCAAATCAGCATGGTACAAAGTGCGCAAAGCATAGATTATGTTAAATAATCGAGATTCCCGCACACTACCTGTCACATAACTGCCCTTTTTACCTGAACGAAAGCCGCTTCAGGAAGACCTCTTCGTTAGTTCAGCATTCCTTTAATAACTGCCGCCCTGAATGCCATTCAAAAAATTGATTCGCCTGATACTCATTTATAGAAACAGCAGTTTTAATTGTTGTTGCCAATTCAGGATTAATGGTTCCTTGAGTATTATATTAGTTAACATAGTTAACATAGTTAACATAGTTAACACAAAAATATCTTGTCTTCCAATATGGGAATCCGGGTTAGCAATAAACTTCATTTTTATCTTTTATAAACGCCTTTGGTAAATTTTAGCGTGC
This sequence comes from Pantoea sp. USHLN298, assembly GCF_037149395.1. Classification (NCBI taxonomy): domain Bacteria; kingdom Pseudomonadati; phylum Pseudomonadota; class Gammaproteobacteria; order Enterobacterales; family Erwiniaceae; genus Pantoea; species Pantoea sp. USHLN298. The sequence goes on along the minus strand of NZ_JBBCRO010000009.1, from coordinate 156,423 downwards.
TAAACAGAAGTAATCGGGTTGTTTGTTTTTAATAAATTTACCAGACAATAATTACGCAATGTTTTATGATTGCGATCACACCGCTATCCGTATGAAAACCGGGTGGTGCTGTGGTTTTGGCTTCAAAGGGAGTTTATTATGAATGGACATTTAATACAGGTGAATTAATGGAGATTAACACCCAGCCGCTATTGTTAGCTGTAGCGATTATTGTTGCGTTAACTAATCAGGCCACAGCAGCCTATACGCCGTTAGTTAATGCCGGGACGACGGTAAATAATGAAGTTATTGCAGGGAGTGATAACGCTCAGCAAGTTGTTAACGGCATTGCGAATAATACTACCATTAATTCTGGTAGCCAGTATATTTTCGGTGTCGCTAATAATACAACTCTCCTTGGTGGCACGCAGTATATTATTTATGGCGGTGAATCTAATGTTGTTACCATGTCTGGCGGCGCACTGCTGGTCAACGGCGCCACGAACGACGTAACGGCAACAGCAGGAATATTATCGATAAACTCAGGGCTTAACGGCACAGTGGATTCGGCGACGGGCGGCAGCATGAATCGTACTGTTCTGAGCGGCAGCGCATTTCTGGAAAACCGTTTTGGTATCGACACGGACACGATTGTCAATTCAGGTGGCATACTGCAGACAGGCTCAAATCTGGATAACGACTGGATTGATACCGCGATATCTAATAATACGGTGATCAATGAAGGCGGCCTGCAGACGGTTGATAATCACGGAACGAGCAATAACTCAATCGTTAATAAAGGCGGAACATTACAGATTCTGTATTTCCTTCATAACAAAACGGAAACCGATAAATCGGGATTACAGTATGGAACGGCCAATAACACGACTGTTTATGGCGAAATGCAAAACAACGGGGGTATTGATAATAACACCCTTGTTAAGGCCGGAGCCTCTTTCACACTGACCGGTAGCACGGAGGATGGACAGCAAGCCCTATCCAACAATGCCATATTAGAAGACGGCGTGACATCGGCCATTAATGATAATGGCCAGGCTAATAACTGGACGGTGAGTGGCGCGACAGTCACGCTTAATGATGATACATCCACCATCAGTGACAGTACCTTTAATAGTGGTAATTTACTGATTAATAAAGGAAATGCTGTTAACACTGTTTTGAATAACGGCCAGATGAGCAATGCCGGCGGTATTGACAGCAATACCGTGATCCAGGGAGGCCAGTATACTCTCGGCGGCACTGAGGCCGCTACAGCAACTGACCTGCTAATCCAAAACGGCGCCAGCGCTATTATCAACTCTGGCACTTTAACGAATGCCACGATTAATGGCACCCTCTCCGTTAATCCGAACGCAGCAAGAACAGACACGACCTCCACGCTTCAGGGTAACATTGCCGTCAATGACGGTGGTCAGTTAACGTTAGTGGGCGGTGCTGATACGCGGGATGCCGATCTCACGTTGTCGGGTACCGGGAATCTGCATCTTTCGGACGGGACAACAGGCACCAGCGCTTACGCATTTGCCTTAGGTGCTGTGACGATGAACGGCGGCAGCATTTATTTTGATCCTGCTGCAGGCGAAGCCTCACAAGCACAATACTCATCACTGACTCTCAATAGCCTGAATGGATCGGGCGCCTTTTACATGAACAGTGATTTATCCAGCGTAAAGGGCAATTTTCTGACGGTCACCGGTGAAGCTGACGGTAATTTCGACCTCTATATTGCTGATACCGGTACCAGCCCTGCGTCAGCGTCCGCTTTGCAGGTCATTCAGACCGGCGGAGGAGATGCGGACTTTACTCTGGCTAATAATGGTCATGTTGTTGATGTCGGGACTTACCAGTATTACTTAATCGCAGAGGGTAACGGCAGCTGGGCGCTCTCTCCACAGGCGCAGACGCAACCTGACCCGACCGTTGAGCCTGCCACAGATCCTGTTCCGGATGCGGAATCCGATCCTCAACCTGCAACGGAGACGCCGGCAGCAGAGCCTGCACCTGCACCTGCACCTGCACCTGCAGCGGGAGCAGATGAGCCTGCCGCAGAACCGACTCCCGCAGCGGGAGCAGATCAGCCTGCCACAGAACCGGCTCCCGCGGCGTCGGTCGATGAGCCTGTGGCCGATCCTATTCCGGCCACCACTCCAGATGAGCCCGCACCGACAACGGAACCGGTTTCGGAAAATCCAGCCGTATCGCCGGTCTCGCCTTCCATCGCGCCGACAATTACTCCGAGCACTGCTGCGGTGCTGTCAATGGCGACCGTTGATCCGCTGATCTTCCAGTCAGAACTGAGTGCTGTCCGCAGTCGCCTGGATCAGGCGCGTGTATTGAGTCACGACACGAACGTATGGGGACATTTTACCACCAGCCGTTATAACCTGAGTAGCTCTGCTGGCGCTGGTTACGACATGGATGTAAACGGCGTAACAATAGGCGCGGATAAGGCTGAGCAGTTAGCTGAAGGCATTTTCTCGCAGGGTCTGTTTTTTACCTACAGCCATTCTAAGGTTGATTTTGATCGGGGCGGGAATGGTAAGGTTGATTCTTATTCAGCAGGCGCATATGCCAGTTACCTTGATGATTCAGGCCTCTATTTTGATGGCGTGTTGAAAATAAACCGTTTCAGACATGACATTAATGCCCGAATGACAAGCGGTACGGTAGCGGAAGGTTCTTACACCACGACAGGGATAGGAACAAACCTGCAGGCAGGTAAATATTTTCATCTCGGTCCCTTTTATATCGCGCCTTATGCCTCGGTGATGGGTTTCACCAGTACCTCCCAGGATTATGCCCTCTCCAATGGGATGAAAGCGCATTCCGGTGCTCAGCATTCAGTCATCGGTGAAGCTGGTGTTAATCTGGGGCATGAGTTTTTAATTCAGGGTGCGCAGATTCAGCCTTATCTCAAGCTGGCTGTTGCTCAGGAGTTTATTGATGATAATGAAGTCCGGGTGAATGACGATCGTTTTACCAATGATGTCAGCGGCACCCGCGGTGTGTACCAGTTGGGGGTTAATGCGAAATTAACCGACCGGCTTAGCGTTCATACTGATGCAGGCTATACCCAGGGAGACCGGATAGAATCACCCTGGACTGCAAACCTGGGAATGTCCTGGTCCTTCTGACGGATATATTTCTTTTTCGGGGGCGTTCGCCCCTTTTTTCTTTCACTATTCAACGTGAATTGAAACGGGTGGCGATTGGGTAGTTATTCGCGGATTTTCGGGCTATACGAGGATAAGAGAGGTAACAGATAAATCAGCGAGTTTCAGCCTGAAACTCGCTGATTATTAACGGAGCGAGGGCGTATCTCAGGGATGAGTAACCGTTTCCGGCATCGCTGAAGAGTGATGCGTTGAGATTTTCCAGTCCTTACCGTCCCAGACATAGGTAAAGGTATAGCGCGCCGTTACATTGCTATTGTCTTTAAAGGTGAAGGTATAAACACCGGTATCAATCGCTTTATTACAACCAATTCTGATGGTGCGCGAATCAATTTTACCCTGTGGTCCTTTTTTCAGGAAGTCATTGAAGTAACTAATGCGTTCCTGATCGGTCAGTCTGACCTGATTAGAGAGCGTTGGCAGCAGTACAGCATCGCTGACATATAAATCTGAAACTTTCTTCGAATCACCGGTTGCCAGCGAATCATTCCATTTAGTAAACAGACTCGCTACATCCTGTTCTGAGGCTTTAATACAGTTTACCGGTTCAGCGGCTAAGGTGACTTTCGGCAGACAAAACAGACCTAAAAGACAGAGTGACAATAAACTTTTTTTCATTTTCAGTAAAACCTCGATTAAGAATAAACGTCAATGGATGCTGATATAATGAATAAAGGATACCTGTCGGCATGCTTATGCAACACTTAAATCTGTGATATTCCAATATTTAGATTTTTATTCCTGGTTTATTCAGAATTTAGATTTAAATGCTGATTTGAGAGGTGATGATTACGCCAGCAACATGACATAACCTGTTGTGGGTCACGCTACCGACTATCGACACCTGTCCGGGCTCATTATCAATTGATAACAGGCAGCTCAGTTTAAACATTGAAGTTAATCTTATTACGAACGATGGATAATTAAAAATTATAAATTTTATGAATTAAATTTTCATTCCCGATTGGATTTTACAGATGGGAGGCTGACAAAAAAACATCATTATTCATCGGAGTCTTAATTGTTTTTTTAAGTTAAGCCTGTCTGTTTGCCAGATAAGGTTATTAATCTTAGATAAAGCATTATCCGGCACGCGTCCGACTGGCAATATCAGCGGTATTGAGTGCGGGCCATTTAGCAGTGGGCATCGCCCGCTCTTTCCCTCAGCGATAACCACTAACGATCAAAGAACGCTGTCCTTTGATCTTCTGGCTTCGTATAATTGTACTTATACGAAGCCAGAGAAGTAGCCTGGTCATACGATTAGGCCAGGCAAGCACAAAACGCAGTTCAAAAATGGCAACGCTACGTCAATTCTGACTTCAGTTCAGGGGTATGGCACACCAGAATTCACGTAGCGCGATCAATCGCAACGCAGAACAAAAGATGAGCAGAGATGACAAAGTTAACTCAGCTGGCAAACGTCAGTACGTCGGGTCATGCCGACATCACGGCGCAGCTACAACAGTTTGTTCAGGACAAAGAGGCCTTTTCGCCGAATACCTGGCGGCAACTGCTTAGCGTGATGCGTATCTGTAGCCAGTGGGCGGAAAAACATCAGCGTAGTTTTTTGCCGATGGCTTCAGATGACCTGCGCGATTATCTGTCATTCCTGGCAGAGAGCGGCCGGGCCTCATCCACCGTTAATTCACACGCTGCCCTGATCTCGATGTTACACCGTAACGCAGGATTGCCTGCGCCCAATCATTCGCCGGTGGTTTTTCGCGCGGTGAAGAAAATAAATCGTGTTGCGGTGATGAAGGGAGAACGAGCCGGTCAGGCCGTACCGTTCAGGCTCGACGATCTGCTGAAACTGGATCATCACTGGCGTTGTTCAGTCCGTTTACAGCAGCTACGTGATTTGGCGTTTTTGCATGTGGCTTATGCCACTTTGTTGCGTATCAGTGAGCTGGCGCGCCTGCGGATTCGGGATGTGGCCTGCGCCGCGGATGGCCGCATCATTCTTGATGTTGGCTGGACAAAAACCGTGGTGCAGACAGGCGGTCTGGTGAAAGCGCTGAGCTCCCACTCAACGCAGCGGCTTAACGCATGGATTCAGGCATCAGGACTGGCCAGTCAGCCAGATGCTTTCCTGTTTAGCGCCGTGCACCGCTCTGGTCAGGTAATCGCTGCGGAGAGTCCGCTGAGTACGCGTGCACTGGAGCAGATTTTCTCACGAGCCTGGACCGTTGCGGGCCAGCGCGATCCGGTAAAGCCTAATAAAAACCGCTACACCGGCTGGAGTGGACACAGTGCGCGTGTCGGCGCAGCGCAGGATATGGCCGCAAAGGGGTACTCTATCGCCCAGATCATGCAGGAAGGAACCTGGAAAAAACCGGAGACCCTGATGCGCTATATCCGCCACCTCGATGCCCATAAAGGTGCCATGGTGGATCTCATGGAACAGCCGTCAGACTGACGCCTTAACGTTTCTGGTGCTGCTATCGCTGATAGTTATCCACAGAAAAAGTGGACAGCCTGTGTGTAAGCCGGTACTGGCGGAGCCTATATGATTAACAAATAAGGGATAACGGGCGCTTTCCGCTACGGCTGAAAATCCATTCATATTACGCGGATGTCAGCGGTGATCGGTGACGTGCGCAGAGAGTCACCCAGACCAGATTGCGTGCCGTAACAGTGTCATAAAGACCCTGTCACAGAGGATGACTAAAGCGCTGCAGGCTGGCCCGTTTGCGGTTAAGTACGCGATTCCTTCTTTACAGCGACCACTACCTTTCCTTTCGCATGTCCCTGCTGCAAATGCTCCAGCGCCGCCGCCGCCTTTTCGAACGGGAACACGCTATCGATAACGGGCCTGATGCGACCCGTCTCAATATAGTGACTTATCTGGCTGAGTTGCTGGCCATCAGGCCGGACAAAAAGAAACGAGTAATCGACGCCGCGTTTTTTCGCCAGCCGTTTAATCCTGCGGCTAAGCCATCCTGCAATCGCCGTAATCATTACGTTCAATCGTCGGGCACGAGCAAAGCTGACATCTAAGGGACCCACCAGAGACACAATCTTCCCGCCAGCCCTGAGAATATCCGGATACTTTTCGATTTCGTCTCCTTTTAGCGTAGCCAGCACCGCATCATAATCCTGCAAAATCGACTCAAACCGCTCTTTTGTGTAGTCCACGACCACATCCGCGCCGAGCCGTGTCACCCACTCAACATTAGCGCTGCTGGTCGTGGTGGCAACCGTAACACCCGACTGGTTAGCCAGCTGAATAGCAAACGAACCGATACCGCCCGCACCGGCAGGGATAAAAACTTTCTGGCCCGGTTGCAGGCCGGCACGTTCGAACAACGCCTGCCAGGCGGTCAGGCTCACCATCGGCAGCGATGCAGCCTGAATAAAATCGAGGTTAACCGGCTTTAGTGCGGCCGCACTCTCATTCACCAGGGTAAATTCAGCCAGAGAGCCGTAGTCGCTATCAAAAGTGCTGGCAAACACCTCATCGCCAGGCTTAAAGCGTGTTACTTCACTGCCTGTCGCAACCACAATACCCGCAAGATCGCTGCCGATAACGGCTGGCAAGGTTAATGGCAGAACCGGCTTAAAGATGCCGGTGGGGATCAGGTTATCGATGGGATTAAGGCCGGCCGCATAGACCTCAACCAGCAATTGGTGTGCATTCGGCTCAGGTAAGGTAACGGGCTGAAAACCAGACTGCGGAGACTTGCCATAGCGTTGAAGTGTAAACGCGCGGTTGTTGCTATTGTCCATCGGCTTTGTGCCCTTTAGGTTTGATGGTGTCCAGCTGAAGACTATTCCGTACTGCTTTATCAAGCACGCTTGCAGGGGCGAAACGGCGCAATAAGGCCAGTCTGGTGGCCAGTTTGCCCGCGGTATAGCGCAGCCTGGGTCGGGTACTTTGCGCCGCCTGGACAATCACCTCAGCCACGATTTCAGGTTCATCTGCTTTCGCCATCGCCTGACTGACAATATCGGTCAATCTGCTGCGTATCGGCGCAAATTCTTCCCGGGGAAGATCCGGTAGCTGACTGTTGTTTTCAAAATCGGTTCGGGTATAGGCGGGCTCGATAACGGATACCCTTATTCCGTAGGTACGCAGTTCATGGTCCAGCGATTCGGAGTAACCTTCAACGGCATGCTTACTGGCAGCATAAAGCGCAACATAGGGCAGCGGCACGATCCCGATGACAGAACCGATATTGATGATGCGACCCTTACCCTGGCGGCGCATCTGAGGCAGCACGGCAACCACCATTCGCACCATACCGAGGAAGTTGGTATCGAAGATATGCTTTGCCTGGTCGATTGAAGACTCTTCTGCAGCTGCCGGCGCGATGCCATATCCGGCGTTATTTACCAGCAGGTCGATGCGCCCTTCGCGCTGCAATAGTTCTCTGACTACAGCAGTCACTGAATCATCCTCTGTCACATCCAGCGTCAGTAAGGGGAAACCCGGATCTCCCGCCTGACTGCCGCGCCGGCTGGTGCCATAAACCCGATAGCCTGCAGCGATGAGTTTGTTCGCGGTGACCCTGCCAATACCGGACGATGCGCCGGTAACCAGCGCGATAGGTTTAACAGTCATAGTGGCACCCTTAATGTTGTCTTCAGTGGTCAATGTCAGCAGGCTGGCAGAGGATTAATGATGATGATCATAATCTATAATGTCAATCGCTTTGATTACGATCATCATAAATGTATGATGGCGCCAACATGAACGGGAGGTGGCCAGCAATGAAAGTGTCGAAACAGCAGGTGCAGGAGAATCGGGCGCATATCGTCAAAACCGCGTCGGAACTGTTCCGGGCCAGGGGATATGACGGCATTGGTGTGGCAGAACTGATGTCAGCAGCAGGATTCACCCACGGTGGTTTCTATAAACACTTTCAGTCAAAAGCCGATCTGATGGCGGAGGCGGTGAGCTGTGGATTTTCATCCGCAGCTGCGCAAATTGAAGGGGCGGATAAGGCCGGGATTATCACGGATTACCTGTCACGCCGTCATCGTGATGCAATGGCAACCGGCTGCATGATGGCGGCACTGGGCGCGGATACGGCTCGCCAGCCGGACGAGGTCAAACACGCCTTCGCGGCCGGGCTTGAAAAACAGCTGGCGGCGTTAACCCCGGAAAGCGATTCAACAGCAGCAGACCGGGCGGAGTTAATCAATACTATCGCCCGGATGGTGGGCGCCATGGTGCTGTCACGCGCCTGTCCGGATAACGATCCGCTGGCGGATGAAATCCTTGAGGTATGCCGTAAGGGCATTCTCGATCGGCCGTGAGGAGCCCCGGATCAGCTCCGCCGCCGGCGCCTGTTCATCGCCACCGGCGGCGGAATCAAACCGCATTACTGCGCGAAGCTATCCTGTTTAGCACAACCGCTGCAGCTACCACTGCAACCCGAACCGCTGGTGACGACAGGCAGCGTGAGCGGATTTTGTTTCATCCGGGAACCCGATTTGCGCATCGCCAGTAAAATCAACGCGTTCAGTGCGATAACGCTAATCAGACAGGTGGTGCTGAAGGCGGGATGTTCGGCAAAGGTCACGCTCTGATAAAACAACGTTGCGGTGGTGAAGGCGATGTTAAGCCCCCAGAAGAAGGAGAACAGCATCCAGTTGCGACCGGCTTCGCGCGCGATAGCGCCCATCACCGACACGCACGGGACATACAGCAGCACAAAGATCAGGTAGCTGTAGGCCGCAATGCCGCTGCCAAATTTGGCTGACATCACGCTCATCTGACTTGCCGCCATTTCGCCATCGCCTTTGCTGGCATCGATAGGATGGGCCAGTGCATCCAGGCTTAACGCGGCAGTCAGGCCAGTCCAGGTCTCGGTGACCGAATCCTTCAGCTCGCTCAGCAGATTAAACTGCTGAGGATTAAAGTCACCGTTCTGAATCGCCTCACTGGTATAAAGACTGTTCAGTGTACCGACCACCACCTCTTTCGCCATGATGCCGCTAACCAATCCCACCGTTGCCTGCCAGTTATCCTGAGTGACGCCAATAGGTTGTAAAACCGGGGTGATCGCTTTGCTGGTGGTGGCCAGCGCAGAATGGTTGATATCCTCGACCGGCTGACCATTGAACGAGAAGCTGGTCAGCAAACCAATCAGCATACTGACAAGGATAATGACCCGTCCGGCACGCACCACAAACATTTTCAGCCGCTGCCAGGTCTGGATCAGCAGGCTCTTCAGATGAGGTCGATGATAAACCGGCAACTCCATAATAAAGGGCGAGGCTTCACCGCCCAGCAAGGTATGTTTCAGTATTAATCCGGTGACGATCGCCACCAGAATACCGAGCAGATAGAGTGAAAAAACCAGGCTGGAACCGTGCGTGCTGAAGAACGTGGCGGCAAAAACGGCGAAGATGGCCAGCCGTGCGCCACAGGACATAAAGGGTGAGATTAAAACCGTGAGCAGTCGCTCACGCGGCGTGTCCAGGGTTCTGGCGCCCATCACCGAAGGAACATTGCAGCCGAATCCGACAATCAGCGGGACAAAGGATTTACCCGGCAGTCCCAGTGACTGCATCAGACGATCCATCACAAAGGCGGCGCGAGCCATATAACCGGAATCTTCCAGAAAAGAGAGGAACAGAAACATCAGGCCAATCTGTGGAATGATCGGCAGCACGGTATTGATACCTGCCCCAACGCCCTGCGCCAGAAAGACGGTGAGCCAGGCGGGGAAATGGCAGACATAGCCCAGCCACTGCGCGCCATGAATAAACAGGGCGACCGAACTGCTATCAAACAGCGGCTGTAATGCCGCCCCGATATTAATCGACAGCACGAACATCACGTACATCACCGCCAGAAAGATCGGGATACCCAGCCAGCGGTTCAGCACAACCTTATCGATCTGGCTGGTCAGACTGCCGGGCGCGGCATGATGAATGTTACTGACAGCACCACACAGGGCATGAATTGCGCGATAACGATAATCGGCAATCGTCACGCCGGTATCACCACCGGCCTGTTGAATGATTTCGGCCAGATGCGGCACCAGCGTCGGACAGAGCTGCTGGCTGTTGATATCCCCTTCCAGTAACTGCAGCGCCAGCCAGTAACGTTTCTGAGGATGTATCGATGCGGGCATCAGTTCGCACAATTGATGAATAGCCGTTTCAATGTTCGCCGGATAGCGCACCCGTTCAGGCGAAGAATAGCGGTGCGGATTGTCGATCAGCGCTTTAAGCTGGGCCAGCCCTTCACCCCGGGTTGACGTCAGCGAGACCACCGGACAGCCCAGCCGGACAGACAGTGCCTCGATATCAATACTGATATTCTGACTGGCGGCGATATCCTGCATATTCAGGGCGACAATGCAGGGCACGCCCAGCTCCAGAAGCTGGAACGTCAGGAACAGATTGCTTTCCAGATTCGACGCATCGACCACGTTAATCACTAAATCGGCGTGGTCGTGATAGAGATACTGGCAGGCGATACTCTCATCGATGGAGCTTTCCGCCGACAGCGTGGTGAGGGAACGGGTGCCAGGCAGATCGACCAGCCGGACATCTGACTGAGCGGTAAAAAATTGCCCTTCTTTGCGCTCGACGGTCACGCCCGCCCAGTTACCGACCCGCTGGCGTGCGCCGGTCAGCTGGTTGAATAAGGTGGTCTTGCCGGTATTCGGATTCCCGATCAGCCCGATAGTGATATTTTTCATGAGGCTATCTCCTCCAGGATGATGGCGTCGAGGTCACGCTGCCGCACAGCCAGACTGACGCGCCGGGTACGGATCTGTACCGGATCGCCCATCGGCGCAACGCGGATAATCTCAATGATGGCACCCGGGAGCATGCCCATGGTGAGCAATTTCTGACGCCAGGCGGGGTTCACTGCGGGCTGATAGCCGAGGATACGGTAGGTGCTATGCATGTTCATCGCCATATGACCATCTGATTGGGGGTAAGTGGCAGTGATTATATAAATGATAAGCATTCCCGATTTTGATCTGACATCGGGCGACCCTGAATAATGTCAGGAAACGTCAACCTGAGCTCAACGATTTACAGATTCTGGCCACACCTCACCCGCTCGCGACTGCCAGCAAACGGTGATGCGCGGAAAGGCGGATTCACGCCTCTTTCCTGACAGACCTGACGGCCTTACCGCGACAGCTGGCTATCCACTAAGTCCATCGCCCCGGTGAGCTGATTTTATGGCGCAGGCGACATGAAATCAGAGATTTCCGGGGGCTTGCGGTTGGCTGCCGATCAGGCAGTTAACCGTTAGCGACTTAGTTACATCATTCAATAAAGCGATAATACACATCGGGCCTTCGGCCCGGCGGCGCGCCTGTTCAGGAGGTCATTGCGGGCGCGTGTTTGAAGCTGGCACGATAACGGTAGTCTGGGCCAGCTTCTTAATTACAGCGCGCAGCGGACAGAGTCAGGAGGGGCTTAACGGTAAATGCCGGGCACCGTCATCAACAGAACATAAAAAGGATGATGTAACTAATTGGTGAATTGATGAGCTAATCTTGCCCGGCGGACAGCCGACCAGAGTAGCATTCTGAGGGACCCCTGACAGCAATTTAGCCAGACAATGCCCCTGCCTGGCCTGTGTCTCGGAAAACCTTTAGTCCCGGAGGAAGCCCCCTGTTATTGCTGTTTCAGCCAGAAGCCATCCTTCTGTTGTTCAATCTCCATGCCAGCGGTCTGCTTCACCAGATCGACCAGCCGAAAAAACTCATCACCAGAGATATCCCAGTTCAGCTGGATGCGGGAATGGCTCCCCTGCTCCAGCAGCCTGACGGCCTCCTGGAAGGAAGTGACGCTGATGGTCCGATCGGGATTCTGAGTGTGCATATCTGTCCTTAACCTTTAGCGATAACGCGCAAAATCGGTTTCCGCATCACATGGGCTGTTCGCCCGCCGTATCTGCCTGAGGTTACCCTCAGCATGACGAACCGACAGACATCAGCGAACAGAAGTGTCTGAAATCACTTTCTGAAGCAAGAGACGCAGATTCCAGTCTGGCTGACAGCGTCTGAGGTGTTAACCGCAGCGCTAAGCGAGCGCTATTTTAAGGAGATACGTAAAGAAATGATGCTGGCAGAAATCTTAAAACCCGCGGGTCATCAATGCCCCCGCGTCGCCGGAACCGCATGGTGAAAGGCAGGCTGGCGTGCTGAATAAGTCAGCAGACCGAGACGTGATGACTCGTCAGCAAGGCTGCGCGTCAGGATCATAAAATGCGGCAAGATTCGCTGATAAAAAGAACAGCCAGGCGAATGGATATGTGTAGCAAAAATGATCTGGCTGTTGAACAACGGTGAGGCGCAGACACATTTTTCACCCTCAATCAGATTCATACCGGGTACAGCTTATTGCCGGCAAACCCTTTCGTGCTGCGGCCGTTAAGTAAATCCTTTTTCAAATCAACAATGACTGAGATCAACTCACGGAGCCTAAAAACAATTAAAACCGGACCATTACGGACCGGTTTAATTAGCAGATGTGAAAATGCGCAGTACCGATAATACCGGTCGTCATTAACAAAAAATCAGGGAATCACAATGAACGTCTCAGTATCAGGCAAGAAAACAGCAGGCATCATCTTTCTTCTCACTACGGCGATGATGGTTTCTGCCTGTTCAGGCAATTACGTTATCTCGACACGCGATGGACATATGATTCCTACGCACGGAAAACCGGCCAAAGACAAAGAGACCGGCCTGATATCTTATAAAGATAGCGACGGAAATACACATCAGCTGCAGCAGCAGGATGTGAAAGAGATTGTTGAAAAATAGGTCATTATTCACTTAAAAACCAGACTGCAAAGCAGCCATAATTACATCAGGAATTACTGACATGAAAAAGGCTTTGATTGGCATCAGCGTACTGTTGTTTGCCTCGTCGTCAGCGATGGCTATTGGCCTGACCGCCGAACAGGGTAAAAACTTTACCGGCCTCAACGCTGAAATTGGCAAATCTTCCAGCGGGATTTATCTCGATAGCCAGTGGATCAAAAACACCCGGGATGGCGCTCAGATTGGACAGGCCGGCACCGGTTATAACCTGGAATTAGGACCTGTCATGCTGTCAGCCGGGTTAAAAGCGACTTACATTGGCGGCAAAAAAGGGGATAACGGCATTGCCTTTCCGATTGGTGGCGGTGCAACGCTTAATCTGCCCGCAAATTTTGCCCTGTATGGCGAAGGCTATTCTGCTCCCGAACATTTCACTAACAGTGTAAAAAACTTTGTTGAAGCTGAAGGGGGTATTCGCTGGTCACCCATTACACCGCTGATGTTAAAAGCGGGTTATCGCTACGCCGGCGTTGACGGTAAAGATGGACGGCCTGGCCATACGCTGATTGAAGGTCCTTTCGTTGGCGGTGGCATCACTTTCTGAGTATCAACCGCTCGCTAACAGAGGTCCGTAATCTTTCCCCGTAAAAAGGACCTCGCTTCAGATGCTCCCCGGCCGATAACGCACAATATTACCGGCCGGAAACAGGATTAATATCGCTGAGACACAATTATGAAAACGTTATTTCTGCTGTTCATCACCCTCACGTTGTCCGGATGCGCTGAGTACAAATGGGTTAAACCTGATGCAACCGAACAACAGAAAATCAGGGCGGAGACCGCTTGTCAGGCTCAGGCCCTGCGGGAATTGCCGCCTGATAACATTGTCAGCGGCAAATACACCTCAAAAGACAGCAAGTACAAAACCACCGATACCGATTATTCGACTCGCGATGCCAATGAAGCACAGCGGGAGATACTGGTGAAAGATTGTATGTTCAAAAAAGGCTGGCAACAGATTCTGGTTCAGTAGTAAAGGCAGGGCGCGGTCTGGTTCAGGCTGAATTAACCGTTCAGACCGCGGCTGAGGCCATTCCTGCCCGCCATCATGATCAAGGCTGACGATCGACGGGCAACGGGCGGCGCTGACGCCGGCAACGCTCGGAACAATACTGCACCTCATCCCAGCACTTTTCCCATTTTTTACGCCACACCATAGGCTTATTGCAGGTTTTGCAGTAACGGACCGGTAAATTTTTTTTATTTCCTTTAAAGGTCATCTGAATAGCCTCCTCAGAGAATGCCAGAGTCAAACGTGTCAGCGCTTTTATGCCTTCAGAGCTCTGTGCAACGACAGACTCACATCAGCCGCAGAATAGCGCTTTTCAGCGTGTTTTCTGGCACTTAACACGGCAAGCCTTGCCATATAAACAGCACCTGATGAACCGTTGTCGCCTGGTGGCTGAATGATCTTTATAGCGGAAGTCCCGGGCGCCGGCTTTGCAGATTTCTGTTCCCTGCCTGGCTAAATGGCCGCATACAGAGCGCTATTCACGCGACGACTGGCATAAAATTTCAGGTTAAACCGCGCCGTTATCACGCTTTAATTTGCTAACAAAAACGAACCGCCGCGCTATATAAACAGTCTCATTACGCAGCCGTCATACCGGTCATTGACTTCAGAACGCCCCTTTTTATACCGCACCGGGACTGTTCAGCATTGTGGCAGTTTAGCGGATAACGTCCCTTCCGGCAGCGAAATAGGGCTGTCAGATTCCGTCCTGCGAAGAAAAGTTTAATGCGTTTAATGCAATAATGTCATCGCATACCGTCAATAATCGGCGTTTGATGATTTATCGTTCATATATAAGCCCAGCTCAACCACGGAACCGATCGTTATTATTACCCTGGATGACCATTTGCAAATCATCGTGAGTCTGACCCCTGTTTACTTTAACTGGAATAGGAAAACGGAAGATCTGCCGAACGCCAATGACATTTAACCCAACCGGTTGAGAGTGTGAAGCACCGAATTGTAGCCTGCATCCACTTTTTACCGGCCAGTGATTCTGAAAGAAGAAGTGAATCAAAAAGATAAGTTATTCATCCAATGGTCCGAATATCACAGCAGGAAATTGTGGTTGATAGCGGATCAATACTTTAGTACGTAATTATCACGCTTAACAAAGCTCACATATCCTGTTTCACATGACATGATATCCCGATGAATTTTATCTCTCTGCCGATTGATAACGGGTCCTGAAACCGTGTATGACGCGCCAGGGAATTGGCGTACCGCGAGGAATAACCCCGTTCAGGCTGATTTAACTTACGGATGAAAAGTGCTGCATTTTTTTGACTTTTTGAGCCACTGAGCAGAAAAGTGTAAGTTCATTTACGATTCCCAGGTTATTGCACGTTAATTACAGTTTCAACTGCCATGAAAAACGATTAATATGTCAGAGTTGAACTATTGGTTCAGTATTGAGATTCTTCGAAGGCAAGCATTTTAAAAAGCAGGTCTGACGAAAAGCATCAGCGTGAACCCGCTCTGTATTTTATTATCTGAACATGACTATGGTGACTTTGATGAGTGACACTCTCAGCAGCTTGAATAATATCCGTACCCTTCGCGCCAACGCTCGCGAACTCGATCTTGCTGCCCTGGAAGAAATGCTGGAAAAACTTACTGTTGTTGTTAGTGAGCGTCGTGAAGAGGCGCAGGCTTCAGAAGCTGCAAATCGTGAGAAGGCTGAGAAACTGGCTAAATATCGCGAACTGTTGCTGCAGGAAGGCATCGATCCTAACGAACTGTTAAATGGTATGCAGTCAGCGCCGGTTGAGAAGAAAAAGCGCGCGCCTCGCCCGGCCAAATATCAGTACACCGATGAAAACGGCGAAGTTAAGCAGTGGACCGGTCAGGGACGTACTCCCTCTGCGATCAAATCTGCGATTGAAAATGGTAAGTCACTGGATGACTTCCTGATTTAATAGCAGCGTACCGCCCGAAGGTAATCCGTCCGGCGCTGGCCGGGCGGATTTACTGTTAACACATCGCGCCATATTCAGACAGTATTTGATTAACCTGACTCTCTGAAAAGGAGGTTAATTAAGAGAGCCTGGATGAATGTAGCGATGAGAATGTGTCATCATGTTAACTGCACAGCCTCGGAATTATCGCACTGTGCTGATTATCCCCTGCCCTTCTCCTCCGCCCGGCAAGAGACAGGATCACCCAGTGACCATTCTCTGCCTTTCTCGCAACTCATGACGTTACGGTAACAGGCAGCGTTGCTGCAGGGTTAATTCTCTCCTTCCACTGCTGCATTGCGCGCCATTATTATTTCCATTCCAATTTGCTGACCGTATGAGAGTTCAAGCGTATTGCCATCGGGATCGGCGAAAAACGCCCAGTATCCGACCGGAGCACCCGATTCCTGCGCCGCGCGGCGTAAAACCCCTTCCTGCTGTGCCTGTTCAACTCTGGCATCGATCTCTTCCCGGCTGGCGCAGGCGACACCGATGTGACCAAACGGCCCCAGCGGCGTATCTTCGCAGCGTTCTGACTGCACCAGCACCAGCGCAAACGGCCGGGTTAAATCTGACAGCCACGCCACTTTCTGCGCTTCTGCAACGCCGGGCTCGCGGTGATGAATAACCTGCATCCCGGCATAACGCTGATAAAACCGGATGCTTTTTTCCAGATCGCGGACCTGCAGAGCAAGATGGCTGAATCCCGTATCCTTTGACATTGTCACCTCCTGAAAATATTGAGCTACCACCATGCCACAGAAGCGAATCTGGACGTGTTCAGCGGTGCTTAACCGGCTGGCTTTTCGCACTCCGCACGATTTCGCCCTTGTCGCTTAGCGCGATACAAGGCCTCATCGGCACGCTCAATCAGATCTGACAACGTCTCTGGCCCGGGGTTAATGCGTTGAGTGGCACAGCCAGCGCTGAGCGTCACCCGTTTTGCCGCCAGACCGCTGGTAAGATGAGGGATCTCCAGTTGATAAACCGTGGCAACGATCGACCTGGCGAGTTTCAGCGTCTCTTCCAGGGTATAACCCGGCAAAACGATCGCAAACTCTTCACCGCCATATCGCGCAGGTAACTCATTCTCACCCGCTGCGAAGTTTTTCAGTATCATCGCGATGGTTTTCAGACATTCATCGCCAGCCACATGCCCATAGGTGTCGTTGTAATGCTTGAAATAGTCGATATCGATCAGGATCAGAGAAACCGGCTGACCGCTGACGCGGGCTTGCTGCAGGCTTTCATTCAGCATCCGGTCAAAGTAGCGACGGTTGGCCACGCCGGTTAAGCCATCACTGTGCGCCAGGCTCTCCAGTGAAAGATTCGCCGCGGTAAGTTCATCACGCAGCCGGGTGAGTTCACGCTGGTAGCGCAACGTGTGACGCGCCTGGCGCAGCAAAAAAACGCTCAGCGAGAGAATGACCGCCAGCAGCGCCAGACTTAACATCACATCCTGCCCCCGGCCTTTTAACCAGCGGGTGAACAGCGTGGATTTATCATAGCCAGCGGCAACAATCAGCGGATAACGTTCAGATCGGGCGAATCCAAAGATACGGTTTTCGCCATCCAGCGCCGCTTTCCACTGCCCGCTACCCTGATCGGCAGTGGCCAGCATGCTGCGGAACAGAGGGCTGGAGGAGAGATTTTTACCAATGTAGCTGTCCGGCATCGGACGGGCATAGAGCACCGTGCTGTCTGCCAGCATCAGTACCAATACGTCGCGCGCGCCCAGCTCGTAATAGCTGTAGAAGCGCCGAAAATAGTCCACTTTGATGGTAGCCAGTAAGACGCCATTAAACCCGCTGGCACTGTCATTGACGCGCAGCGACACCGGTATCACCCGATCCTGGGTGCTGCGACTGCGTATCACCGGCCCGACATGTACGCTGTTACGCAGAGTAGAGCGGTGATAGCGGAAGTATTCACGATCGGAGTTATTAATCCCGACGGGCGTCGTGCTCATTGAGGTCGCGATCCATTTGCCCTGCGCATCGTAATAGAACAAGCCGTGCAGCTGCGGCAGGCGACTTTGCAAAACACGCATGGTCTTACTCAGCGCATCGCCATCCACCTGACCTGCTGCTATCTGCGTCTCCAGCTCACGCTGAACTTCGCGCAACGACAGCTCGGTCTGCAGAAAAGTATCTTCCGCCTGACGCGCCTGTGACAGCGACAGATTGACCGCCATTTCTTCCGCCTGACTCACGGCGGCACGCCAGTCTTCACGCAGCGTCCAGATATTAATGGCGATAACGGCCACCGTGAGCAGCAAGCCTGATAAGGTGATGCTTCTGAGTAGCGGCGAAATCTTTGGCGCTGGCGCCGCATTTTTCCTGCGAAACTTCATGCCTGTCCTTATTCAAACCCTTTAACTGAGTTAAGCACAGTTAACCGGGGGCAAAAGTGCAAATATCACTGTTGTGCGGCGTAGAGTATTCTCATCGCCCCCTCCATCTTTTGACCCATCGCGGTTAAAACCTATTCTGCCTCGCCAGGGTTGCTCATTTTAAGGCTTCATCCGACCACAACTCTTCAAAAATCAGCGGGATACATGTTATCCTTACCGCTTACAGTGAATCTGTACTGTTGTTTAATTTGTGTATTGAAGGACTTTTTTTATGAGTGACAACCTGAGCAGCCTGAATAACATCCGGACCCTGCGAGCCCAGTCGCGCAATGTCGATCTGGAGGTTCTGGAAGAGATGGCGCAAAAATTAGAGACTGTGGTCAGGGAGCGGCGCGAAGCCGAAGAGGCTCAGGCGGCCGAAGCGCGCGAGAAAGCTGAAAAAATGGCGATGTACCTGGAATTGCTGCTGGAAGACGGTATCAGCCTGACCGAGCTGACGACTGGCCTGGCTTCGGGCACGGATGGACGCAAAAAACGCGCTAAGCGGCCAGCCAAATATCACTATCGCGATGAAAACGGCGAGATGAAAACCTGGACCGGGCAGGGTCGTACGCCTTCACCGATTAAAACCGCACTGGATAACGGTCAGTCACTGGATGATTTTCTGCTTTAATCCGTGATCATGCCGCTCCGGAAAATTCAGCCGCGCCTGATTGCTGAATTTTCCGGCTCGCTATTTTGCCTGCATTAGGCTCGTCGTGGCCTGACGGCCCGATGTCTGTACGCTCTCATCTTTCGACACTGACAGCGGTCCGCGAAAGGTTCGTCGCCATTCGCTGGGCGTGACGCCAAACCGCTGTTTAAAACGCTGGCGAAAAGAGATGGGTGAGTGGAAACCGACTTTCTCAGCCACGCTTTCAATACTGATGCCGGTGGTTTCCAGCAGCTCCTGGCTGCGTTGCAGACGCTCAGCCAGCAGCCATTCCCCCAGCGTCATGCCGGTCGCTTTGAAAAAATGGCGCGTCAGGGTTCGCCGGCTCATGCCAGCCGATTGAGCCAGAGAATCGAGATCGTGCGGCTGATGAAGGTTATGCCGCAGTGAGTCCAGCAGCGCATTGATTTTACCGTCGCGGGTATTTTCAGGAACCGGACGCTCGATAAACTGCGCCTGTCCTCCATCACGATAAGGCGGCACTACCATTCTTCTTGCCACACGGTTGGCCACGGCGCTGCCGTAGTGCTGACGAATGATATCCAGACAACAGTCGATGCCCGCTGCAGTTCCGGCCGAGGTAATCAGACGATTGTCACGAGTGTAGAGCGCGTTACTGTCGAGATGAACTTCCGGAAAGCGTTGACTGAAGTCGCGTTCAAATTCCCAGTGCGTGGCAGCACGATGCTGATTGAGCAGGCCAGCATAAGCCAGCACATAGGTTCCCAGACACAGCCCCACCACTTCAGCACCACGCTGCCAGGCCGCCGTCAGCGCATCAAGCAGTTGCTGAGCCGGTTTTTCGCCCGGATTATGCCAGTAAGGCACGATAATAATGTCAGCCACATCAAGCAGTTCAAGCCCATGCTCCACATTGATCGACAGGCCACTCTCTGAAAGGAGAACGCCAGGCTTCTCCGCACAAATATTCAGCTGAAACAGATCCGGCTGCGGCAGGGCGGAGCCAAACAGGATGCAGGGAACCGAAAAGTGAAACGGACTGAATCCTGCCGTTGCCACCACCGCCACCGTCAAAGCGCTCATCTCGTTCCCCTTATTCATCTCAATACCGCCCTGTTCTGACCGATCAGAAGGTTATGGTTTCACCATCCTGCGGAATCAGCACGTTATCGGCAATGCCCTGTTCTTCGGTGTAAGCACGCAGTTCAGCACGGGTCAGCAGACAGTGGTTGATCGCTTCCATGTGCGAAGCCACCAGCGTTGCCTGAGGCACAATGTTTAACGTATGCAGTGTATCCTCTTTACCCATAATAATCGGGCCATAAAGATCGTGGGTCGCATTACCAATATTCAGCACCACCACGTCCGGCTGAAAACGTTGCAGGCTTCGCACATAGGGCTTAACCCAGACTGTGTCACCAGCAATGTAGAGCGTTTTTTCGGCCGGATGGGTAAACACCAGTCCACAGGCATCGCCCAGCAGATCGGCCATCACTTTGTCGGCATACAGCGCATTACTGCCATGCTGACCGTCAGTTTTATAGATTGTCAGGCCATCCACAAATCGGTTTTCTTCCTGCAAGACCTGAACGTTGTGAAAGCCCTGAGAACGAATCAGATCGGCGTCACTGTGGTTCTGGGTATAAATCATCATGGTCTTTGGCAGCTGCTGCTGCGCGGCCTCGTCCCAGTGATCGGTATGCGTATGGGTAAGAATAACCGCATCGGCATCCAGCAGTTGTGAAACCGGCATCGGCAGTTCAACCATCGGATTTCTCAGGTGCGGACGAGCGCTCCCTTCAAAGCCCGGCCAGGCTTCTTTTTCAGCCAGCATCGGGTCAATCAGGAATTTCTTGCCGGCATAGTGCAGCATCAGTGTGGCATTACGGACTTGGGTTAATTTCATCATCAGGCTCCGGTCAAAGTTCGGTTCAGTACAATCAGCGTCGACAACGCTGTGGTTGCGATAATGTGACTTTACCCGGTTACAGACGACGGCGTGACAGGCTCAATGGACAGTGATCGATGAAATCGGGCCAACCTGCTGTTGGTGAATGCAGTGCGGTTAATTCAACTGAAAAATGTTCAGACGCTGCTCAGCAACAGGAAGGAAAGGGTGAATCAGAGGACAAAACAAAAATGCCGCAGTTATCTGCGGCAGGAATTTTTATAACACGATCATCAGAAATCGGCTTTCAGCACCACGCGGTAATTGGCTTTACCGGCGCGTACGTGTTCCAGCGCTTTATTGATGTCTGACATCGGGAAGAACTCCACCTGTGGTGCGATATCAGCACGGGACGCCAGCTTCAGTAACGAACGCAGCTGACCCGGCGAGCCAGTGGACGAACCCGTTACCGCTTTGTCACCCATGATCAGGTCAAACGCACCGACCTGGAACGGTTTCATCACTGCGCCGACGGTATGGAATTTCCCTTTTGGTGCCAGCGCCGCGAAATAGGGTTTCCAGTCCAGATCGACCGCGACGGTGCTGAGGATCAGATCGAAACGACCCGCCTGCTGCTTCAGCGCTTCAGCGTCACGGCTGTTCACCACTTCATCTGCACCCATGTCCAGAATCGATTGCTTTTTATCTGGCGTAGAGCTGAAGGCCACCACTTCGGCACCCATTGCGTGCAGAATCTTGATGGCAATGTGGCCCAGGCCACCGATACCGATCACGCCCACACGACTGGTGGCGGTGATATTACTCATCAGCAGCGGTTTAAAGACGGTGATGCCGCCACACAGCAGCGGACCCGCAGTGGCGACGTCCAGTTTCTCCGGCAGCGGAATAACCCATTGCCAGTCGGCACGCAGTTTCTCAGCAAAACCACCTTTATTCATGATGGTTGGCGTGCTGCCCTGCTGACAGTTAACCTGCTCACCATTGATACAGGCATCGCAGTGCTGGCAGCTCTTGGCGGTCCAGCCAATGCCAACCCGCTGACCCACCGACAGACCTTTGTTTTTGGCCGCATCGCCCAGCGCAGAAACCCGTCCAATCACTTCGTGCCCGGCAATAACAGGGAACTGAGAAATGCCCCACTCGTTATCGATCATCGACAGGTCAGAGTGGCAGACGCCACAATACTCAACCTCGACTTCAACTTCTTCTGCTGCAAGTTCAGCAGCGTCATATTCATACAGTTCAAGTGCCTGACCAGCCTGCATGGCTGCATAACTTTTAATTTTCATTGGTACCTCTGCGTGGTTAATCACCGTCAAGTGTAACAACTGCCGGCCCGGCTTGCCTGGCCGATCCGCTTGCACCGCACTTTGTTGTCTTTTCAGCTTACTAATCAGCCATTAACCTTTCCGCCTGACAGGGTCTGTAGCACCCTGAGCTGCGCCACCGCGTCCTGCATTGCCTCCATGCCCTGACTGAGTTCACGCAGGCTGCCAAGATGTTTAGCGATATCGGCGCGCTCATGACGGGTCTGCTGATTCATCGTCGCCAGCGTGTCTGCCGCATTGATGCTGCGTGCGGCCATCTGGGTAGCGGTGTGCGCGCTGTCACTGGCCACCCGGCGGATACGTGAAATTGTCGTTACCGCGTCACTGATGTTACTGGCCGTGGCTTCTGCCTGCTCTTTGGACGAGTGCGCAAGGCGTCGCACTTCGCCAGCCACCACCGCAAAACCCCGACCCGCTTCTCCGGCGCGAGCCGCTTCCACCGCCGCGTTTAGTGCCAGAATGTTGGTCTGGAAGGCGATATTACTGATGCCATGAGTGATCTCATTAATCCCATGCGAGATTTTTTCCAGATCGTCCAGCCCGTCATCGAGCCGCTCCTGCGCCTGCTGGCTCTGGCCAGCAATATCGCTGATGGCACGAATACTGTTTTCCGCCACGCTCAGTGCTTCACCCTGACTTTGCGTGGCGCTCTCCAGCACTGGCAGGGCCTCCATCAGCGGCATCAGCGCCTGCTGATAGTTAATGACCCGGTTAAGCACGCCACTCTGCACGCTGTTCAGCGCTTCCCAGCGACGTAATGCCCGTTGCGCATAGTGCGCAGCGTAACCGGCGTACTCCACCGGGAACTGACTCATCGCTTTCACATCATGATGAAAGAACACCAGCGCCGACAGTGTCTGGTTGATCGGCACGCCCAGGATCTCACCGAAGCTGGAGAACCCCGCCGCCGGAATCCCTTTAAAAAAATGGGCGTCATGTAACTGACCGGCATTCCCGACGCGACGCAGGATGCAGTCGTTCATCAGGATCGCCGCTGGTTTGCCGTGCTGACGGGCGAAAGCCTGCCACTCCTGCTGGGTGGCCTGTTTAAAATCTTTTTCCTGCATCAGAAACAGCCGATCGCCAAACTCCAGATCGCAGAAGAAGCGCACGCTGTCGGACTCGATTCGGGCAACCGAACGAATAAAGTATTCGTCGCCCACCTTCACGCCAAACGTCAGGCCCTGTAGTCGCTCGGTGAGCTGCGTCGCCTGGCAGTTCAGATGGGTGCAGAGCGCAGAAATCAGCGATTGCTGCTCTCCCTGGCGGTTAAATACCGAGCTGACGGTGCGCGCAATCGGGTCAGCCTCGGCGATTAACCAGCTGGTATCGAGCGGTGTGAAGTTCTGACTCTTGAACGGGGCAAAGGATTTCCCCGCCGCCATCTGGCAAAAAATAATCACCGCTTTGCCCTGTAATATCTCGCCGCCGACGCCAATCCAGGTGCCGTCAAAGCTGATTTTACCGCCAGCCGATCCGCCGATCGCCAGACAGGGAAAACGCCCGCTATTGTACCAGGCCTGCATCAGGAAACCTTCCGAGGCAGAAAGGCCGTCGCAGTAGATCATCGCAAAGGTCCGATCGGCTGAGAGCGGCATCCGCAACGGTAACCGTTCCAGCTCCTGTTGTATCGCGGTGATGCGCTGGCTGGCGGTGTGGGTATCCTGACCATGCAGGTCAATAATGTGCGTTTCATGCCGCGCAATCAGGCTGTCCGGTAACCAGAGCCAGCTGCCTTGCTGGCCGGCACCGTCACAATAGGTGCTCTGTTTACCGCTGCTGCTCAGGGCGCCGTTAGAAGAAAGCGTCAGCACCGTCAGGTCAGCAGAGGTAAACCGCTGCCAGGCGTGACTGACCCGCTGGAAATCCGCTTCGGGCGGCACAAAGGTCATCAACAGACCACCAGCGCGGTTGCTCAGGCCGGCGGCGGCAAGCGATGCCGGCAACGCACGACAATCAAAAGTGCCATTCGCAGGCTGGCTGCTGCGCCCAAAGCGGGCGGCAGGCAGGCGTTTTTTTATCGCCTTAATCATCGACATATTATTGTTTTCGCTGTGATAAGAAGGATTTTGCGCTTAAAAGCGCTTTCTGGTGTGTCAAAAAGGAGGGCTAAAAGCAGGTCCGTACGCGTTCAGAACTCAACGCTGAGGGCCGGAATCATCACTGGTCGGCACGCTCAACGCCTGTTCGTTATCGCCAGTAGCGGGAATATCTTTAACGATTGCTGTAGTTGGTGGAAATAATGAAAGCAGCGCGATCAGGCAGCATAAAATAAGCCGGGAGGCGTTCCCGGCAAATTTACTGCTTACCCATTACGGCTCTGCTGCCAGTGTTGCTCGCAGCGCTGCCGGGCTTCAGCCGGTAAGTCGCGCAGGTCCGGCAGGCTGTCGCCAGCGCCATACCCCATTGAACCGGTCACTTCCTGCTGTTCATCCAGGGCGGCAAAGCTCAGCGTTTCGTCCAGCGGCTGCCATTCGCCTTGCTGCTGACGGTATATGACCGCGTGGGTAGGCGTCCGGTTATCCTCACCGTAAATTTCATATTTTTGCTTCTGTTGATCAGAACCAAACTCAAGCGTATCGATTAAGGTTGCATCAGTCATCGCGTTCTCCTTTTTCGTTGAGCTTATAAGGGTAGCCTGGGGATAGCGGGATCGCTGCCGGTTCAGCCACGGCACAAGGTCATGATCGAAACAATTTCACGCTTTTTCAGATGTGCATTTGCATAAACGAAGCGGTCATCTATGCTTCGTGATGTGACTAGCTAGTCCTTTTTATCTAATGGAACATTGATAGGAGGTCTCACTATGACACAACAGAAATACAGAGGTGGTGCCGGCAATTTTGCCAACGATCCGGGCCGTGCGAGCGAAGCTGGCAGTGCAGGAGGCAAGGTCAGTGGAGGCAATTTCAAAAACGATCATGAAAAAGCCAGGGAAGCCGGTCGGAAAGGGGGCAGAATCAGTCGGCGTCCTGCAAGTAATTCTGAATAAGGCGCCTTAGGACGTTTTACGCCATGGAATGGCATCTCACTTCTGCACGACAGATCCCCCACTGAATCCATCCTGAAAAGCATCCCTATGCCGTGGATCAGCACGTCTGCAGGCGAACCCGCAGACGTACCAGACGGTTATCCGGCCTTACGATGTCGGGTGAGATAATGCTTCACCAGCACAAAGAACAGTGGCACAAAGAACAGCGCCAGCACCGTACCCGCCAGCGTTCCGCCAATAATACCGGTGCCGATCGCGATACGACTGTTGGCCCCGGCTCCGGTGGCGACCGCCAGCGGGATCACCCCGGCAATAAACGCCAGCGAGGTCATCATGATCGGCCGTAAACGGGTGCGCGCCGCCTGCAGGGCCGCCGCACTCAGCGAACTTCCCTGACGCACCGCTTCCTCGGCAAACTCAATAATCAGGATGGCGTTCTTGGAAGTCAGCCCGACGGTCGTCAGTAACGCCACCTGGAAATAGATGTCGTTGCTCAATCCGCGCATGGCAACCGCCAGCACCGTACCCAGCACGCCAAGCGGCACCGCCAGCAGCACCGAGAACGGCACTGACCAGCTCTCATACAGCGCGGCCAGACAGAGGAACACCACCAGAATTGAGATCGCATACAGGGTGGTTGACTGACCGCCCGCCTGCTTCTCCTGCAGCGAGAGACCGCTCCAGGCCCCGGTCGTGCCGGCTGGAAGCTCATTAGCCAGCCGTTCAATGGTGTTCATCGCATCGCCGGAGCTGTAGCCTTCCGCGTTCTGTCCCTGGATTTCGTAAGAAGCGGAGCCGTTATAGCGATTGAGACTCTCCGGTCCCATGGTCCAGTGGGTTGAGGCGAAGGCCGAGAATGGCGTCATGCCGCCTTCACTGTTGCGGATAAACCATTTATCCAGATCGGACGGTGCTGACCGGTACTGACCATCGCCCTGCACATAGACCCGTTTGACGCGGCCGCGATCGATAAAGTCATTGATATAGGCACCGCCCCAGGCGCTGGTCAGGGTATCGGTCACATCATCCAGCTGCAGTCCCAGCGCCACCGCCTTACTGGTATCGATATCGACCTGCAACTGCGGCGTCTGCGGCAGAATATTTGCACGGACCCCGATCAGTTCAGGGCTTTTCGCGGCGCTCTGTAGCAGTTGATCACGCAGCTGGCCCAGTTGATCGCGGGTAGTGCCGCCACTGGCCAGCAGTTCATAGGTGAAGCCATTATTCTGCCCCAGGCCGGGCACCGAAGGTGGCGTCAGGGCAAAGATCTGCGCATCACGAATCGCAGAGAGTGCATAGGTGGCGCGCCCGGCGATCGCTTCCGCCGAGTTCTCCTTGCCGGGACGCTGATCCCAGTTTTTCAGTTTGATAAACGCCATGCCGGCATTCTGCGCCGCGCCGCTGAAGTTAAAGCCGTTGATGGTAAACACCACATCGATGTTCTCTTTCTCTTCGGTCAGAAACCAGTCAATGATCTGCTTATTGACCGCCTCAGTGCGACTGGCGGTTGCGCCTGCGGGCAGGGTCGCCTGAAGCATAATACTGCCCTGGTCCTCGGTAGGCAGGAAGCTGCCCGGCAATCGGGTGAACATAACAAACAGCACGACACCTATTGCAGCATACAGCGACACCATAATCAGCGGACGACGCAGCGTGCTGACCACTTTGTGACGATACTGGCGTTCCGTGGCGGCGTAGAAGCGATTAAATCCGCCAAAGAAACCTTTGCGATGCGGCGTTCCGGGGCGGAGCAACATGCCACACAGCGCCGGTGTCAGCGTCAGCGCCACCAGCACCGAGAAGGACATGGCCGCAATGATAGTGACCGAAAATTGCCGATAGATCACACCGGTCGATCCGGCGAAAAAGGCCATCGGCAGAAAGACCGCCGACAACACCAGCGCGATAGCAATCAGCGCACCGGAAATCTCTTTCATCGACTTTTCCGTGGCCTCGCGGGCGGGCAGGCCTTCGTCGTGCATGATGCGCTCGACGTTCTCCACCACCACGATCGCGTCATCCACCAGCAGCCCGATCGCCAGCACCATGGCTAACAGCGTCAGGGTATTGATGGTGTAACCGCACAGTGCCAGCACGCCAAAGGTACCGAGCAGCACCACCGGTACCGCCAGCGCCGGGATCAGCGTCGCGCGGAGGTTTTGCAGGAACAGGTACATCACCACCACGACCAACGCTATCGCTTCGATCAGGGTAATGACCACATCTTCCACCGAGATTTTGATGAAGTCGGTGCTATCAAGCGCATAGGCGACCTCGTAGCCTTCCGGCATCGAGTGGCGATACTCCTCCACTTTATTTTTTACCAGCGTCGCCGTGTTGAGTGCATTGGCGCCCGGTGCCAGCATCACCCCGATACCCGCCGCCGGATGATCATTAAGCCGGGTCGTCATGTCGTAAGATTCGCCACCCAGCTCGACGCGGGCCACGTCACCGACGCGCACAACCGCCCCGCGGGTATCGCTTTTAACGATGATGTTGCGGAACTGCTCCGGCGTCTGCAGCCGTGACTGCGCTCTGACCGTGGCGGTCAGTTGCTGATTTTCAGGTGACGGCAGGCCACCAATTTTACCGGCTGAGATCTGGATATTCTGCGAGCGAATCGCAGCCGTCACGTCAGAAGGCTGCAGTGAATAGGCGTTCAGCTTGAACGGATCGAGCCAGATACGCATCGCATACTGCCCGCCGAAGACCTGGATATCCCCTACCCCTTCGGTTCTGGCCAGCGGCTCCTGCATATTACTCACCAGCCAGTCACCGATATCGGTGCTGTTGCTCTTGCCCGTGGTGTCATACAGCCCCATCACCAGCAAAAAGTTTGACTGCGACTTCGTGACCGTCACGCCAAGTTGCTGCACCTCGCTGGGCAGGCGCGACAGGGCCTGTTGCACCTTGTTCTGGACCTGCACCTGCGCGGTGTCAGGATCGGTGCCCTGACTGAAGGTCACCGTCACCGTCACATTGCCCTGCGAACTGCTGCTGGAGGTGAAGTAAAGCAGGTGATCCAGCCCGGTCAGCTGCTGCTCAATCACCTGGGTGACGCTGTTTTCCAGCGTCTCGGCGGACGCACCGGTATAGGTGGCACTGATATTGACCGATGGCGGCGCGACATCAGGATATTGCTCAACCGGCAATAGCGTGATGGAGAGCGCACCAAGCAGCATGATAAGAATGGCAACGACCCATGCGAAGACGGGACGATAAATAAAAAAACGAGAAAACATCAGCGGGGTCTCTTCCTTTTTAAGGCGGGCGCAAAACCGGCATTCCTGCCGGTTGTGTCAAAGCGGTGCAGCGCTGATTATAGTTTGTTACGTTCAGGCTAAACATCCTGACGGTATCATTTCTTTCTCCCGCGCAAACGGATCCCGCCGGAGGTTGCTCAGGATTCTGCTGCTGCTGGCCCCCAGCATTCAGAAAAGTCGCCCGAACGTCGGCGGTCAGAGAGAATCGATCGCATCCGCATTAAGCAAAATAGCGAGGCCTGGCTATCCTGAAAACCAGGGAAATTAAACAGGAGAGAATGATGAAATTTTTCTATTTCGTTTCGCTTATCGCCTCAGCGCTTTATTTACTGGCATTCCTGCCTAAACTCCGAACCAAACGCGAACCGATTGCCTACTGGGGATGCTGGGCTTATCTCGGTGCCAATGCCCTGTTCTGGGCCGTTTATGGTGTCCGCCACTACCTTTGACGCGCTTTTTTAACCAAAGCGGCAAAAGCCACACTCTTCGTCGTCAGATCACTGATCGGGCGGCAGTTTACCGGGCATTTTTCCAGCGCCTGCCCGCAAGTGCGTTTATCCGGCATCCTGGCCGCCGGCATTGTCGCCCTGGCGGTCTGTGGCGGCGCGTGAAGATGGCGGAACAGCCGCTGACGGGTCATTAATCGCAGCCTTAATCTGTGTGCCATACTGACGGTCTACTACCCTGAAAGTCTCCTGCGCTTTGATCTGATAGAGCGCTTCGGAGGGATGAATGCAGTCAGGTGACATCATCGCCTGCCAGTTCCCGATCTCCTGAATGCGCTGGTACTGCCGGACCAGCGGCACGTCATCGGCCTGGGTCAGGTTATCGATCTGCGCCACATAGGGTGCAACGTTCCATTTTTCCGCCCGCCCGCACAACGGATGCGGCTCCTGCACAATCACCGCTTTGCCGTACTGCTGCGCCACGGCGATCAGTTCAGACATGATTGCCCGGTATTGCGCCGGACTGACGATATAATCCGGTTCAATATCTTTGAAGTGATAATGACGGGCATCGTTGGTGGCAAAGTTAAGCAGGATCAGATCGGCGGGCGAAGCCGCCATCTCTTCGCGCCAGCTTTTGTTCTTGCGGTAAAAATAGCGGCCCTGTAACAGATCCTTCGACTGCGCCGACAGCTCACCTTTATTGACGATCTCGACGTTAGCGCCATATTTAGCTTTCAGCATCTGGCCCAGCTGCGAGATTTCGTTATTTTTTGTCAGCGTAGCCCGTAATTTACCGTCCTTTCTGACGGCCATCGCGCCTTTGGTGCTGGAACCGCCATAGGCTTCGATAATATATTTACCGTCCTGCATGGCTGCCAGTGACACGCCGGAAAATAAGCAAAGCGGGAAAGATACAAACAGTGTAAGGAGCAAATGTCTCATTGGGCGTCACTCTGACATAACCGAAAAAAAAGATTATCAGTGATATTTCGCCTGCGGCAAAATAATTTTGCCGTCCCCTCTTCCCCTTATCCCGCCTGAAGAGAAAAAGAGGCGAATAAGCGAACCCTTTAGCAACCAATCATTACCTCCGCCGATGTCGGGCCACAAAAAAAGGCGCGCCTCAGCGGCCAGAAAACATCAGCAACCGGGGCGATTTTTGCTGCATTTTTAAGCATAAGTTAAGCAGGGCTTCATCCGCCCGGCCTTTTTCCGGATAACGAAATCGCCGTGCAGCAAGGGTTGGGGCGGGGAATCGTGCCTGACGCCCACCCGCAGAGGCCATTTTCAGATAAAAAAGCGGCGTCAGAAAAGGGCCAGGCCGGTTTATCATAATTTATGGATCAGACAGAACGGCACGCTGGGGGAATTCTGAAAAGTGTCGTGCAATATGTTAATTAAACTTCAGAGTGATATTCTGCCGCTACAAGGTCGCCTCAGACCCCAACACTCCGTCATTTATTAAGGTAATAAAAGTGACTACACCCTCTTTTTTATCGAGCCGAAATATCGGCCTCGATTTTCTGCGCGCCATACTTATCCTTGAAGGGGTTTTATATCATGCGGCCCGAAGTCTGCCAGGCGGTAATAGCTGGTATTACGTTTCGGATAAAAATGAGTCATTGATCTTTAGCTCGCTGATCGAATTTATCCATACCTTTCGGATGGAGGCCTTTTTCTTCCTTTCCGGCATGTTCTCGGCGATGGTTTTCTTACGCAAGGGGCAGGCCTTTTTCTTCGATAATCGCCGCAAGCGGGTGCTGGTTCCGCTGCTGGCCGCCTTCGCCTTTATACCCGGCGTGATGTACTGGCTGAGCGCGACGATTAAAGGGGTTGATACCACGACCAGTGGTTTGCTGGCCGCCTATATGCAACTGCATCACTTGTGGTTCCTGGTGTCGCTTTCGGTCATTTCCTTTTTCGTTCCTGCCCGCCTCTACGCGCAGCTGGCCACCCTTGCCCGACGCCTGCCGTTTACGGTCTGGCTGGCAGCCCTGATAGTCGCGGCGAACAGCCTGTTTGTGGTGAAATTCGCGGTAAAAGATCTGGGCGAGCTGATCACGTTAATTCCGGTGACGGCGCGTTTCTGCGTTTATTATGCGGCAGGCTATGTCCTCTATCTTAATCGTGATGCCATCCCGCAATTAGCGAAACATCCGCTGCTGAACACGGCCTTTGTGACGCTGCTGGCCATTGGCTGTTATATCGCTTTCTTCCTGACGCTGAAATTTAATCTGCAGGGCGTGGCGAAATATATCCCGGTACTGCTCAGTAGTGTTTTCTCGGTGATTTTTTCCTACTGGGTGATCTTCTTTTTTGAAAAGTTAAGGTTCAAAGAGAGCCGCATCGTTAACACCGTAGTTGACTCTGCGCTGGTGGTTTATATTCTGCACTATCCTATAGCGATTGGTTTCGCCTGGCTGCTGGATGACTACCTGCCGGATAATTACCCTGTGACTTATGTGCTGATCGTAACCGCCATTGCGTCAGGGCTGAGTGCGCTGTGCTATATGGTCATCAAGCGTCAGGCGCTACTCGCAACCCTGTTTGGCCTGAAAGCGAAACCGGCAAAACCGCTGGCTGTTGCCAGTTAAACTCTCGCCTTTTCCGGACACAATAATAGCGTAACGATAGCCTGATTATTGCGCTGTACTGTTTCGGTTCGTTTATTTCTCTGCTGGCGCTTTAGGGCGCCAGTCTTTATTTATGCTGATGACCAGACAGTAATCTGGCATCGTCTGACAGAAACATTTTGAGAAAAATTTTCATCAAATAATGGGCTGCATCCACCCTGTTTTGGTTATTTGTGTACCAGACTTAGCAAATAACAATAGAGACAATGTGGAGCATTATGAAAGAGCAAAATCGCACAACCGGTATCGCCCCGTACGGTGGCGCAGCAGGCGGCTGGGGAGCCCTGAAAGCGGTCGCCGATGCGATCCGTGGTCAGATGTCAGTGAAACAGGATGTGATTGCCCTGTTTAAAGTTAATCAGCCGCAGGGCTTTGACTGTCCGGGCTGCGCCTGGCCCGATCCGCAACATGCCTCCTCGTTTGAATTTTGTGAAAATGGCGCGAAAGCGGTCTCCTGGGAAGCCACCAGCAAACGCACCACGCCAGAATTCTTTGCTGCTCACACCGTCACTGAACTGTGGCAGCGCAGTGCGTTACATCTGGAAGGTGAAGGGCGTCTGACGCATCCGATGAAGTACGATGCGGTCACCGATACCTATCAGCCGATTGAGTGGGAAACCGCGTTTAAGGAGATCGGCGAACACCTGCGTAGCTATGACGATCCCGATAGCGTGGAGTTTTACACCTCGGGTCGCGCCTCTAACGAAGCGGCTTTCCTGTGGCAGCTCTTTGCCCGTGAATATGGCACCAATAACTTTCCCGACTGTTCCAACATGTGTCATGAACCAACCAGCGTCGGTTTGCCAGAATCGATCGGCGTCGGCAAAGGCACGGTAGAGCTGGAAGATTTTGACCATTGCGATCTGGTGCTGTGCATCGGTCACAACCCTGGCACCAACCATCCCCGGATGCTCGGCACTCTGCGTGAAGTCTCTAAACGTGGCGCGACTATCGTGGCAATTAACCCGTTGCGTGAACGTGGGCTTGAGCGCTTTACCTCCCCTCAGAGTCCGATTGAAATGCTTTCCCTCAGCTCCACCGAACTGGCTTCGACCTATTACAAAGTGCGGGTCGGCGGCGATGCGGCGATGCTGAAAGGCGTGATGAAAATCCTGCTGACAATGCACCAGGAGGCGCTAAGCAATGGTGAGCCAGGGGTGATCGACGAAGACTTCATCGCCCAGCACACCGAAGGATTCGACGCTCTGAAGGCCGATCTTGACAGCACCGACTGGGACCACATCCTCAAGGTGTCAGGCATGGCGCGTGAAGAGATCCAGCATATCGCCCGGCTGTATGCCAGCGCTGAACGCACGATCATCTGTTACGGCATGGGCATTACCCAGCATCAGTATGGCACCCAGAACGTGCAGCAAATTGCCAACCTGCTGTTGCTGCGCGGCAATATTGGCAAACCCGGTGCCGGGATCTGTCCACTGCGTGGACACTCTAACGTGCAGGGCGACCGCACCGTCGGTATCACCGAGATCCCGCCGCAGTCGCTGCTCGATAACCTGGAAAAGGTGTTTGGCTTCCGCCCGCCGCAGAAACACGGTCACGGTGCCATTCAGGCCATTCAGGCGATGCGGGATGGTAAAGCCAAAGCCCTGCTCTGTCTGGGCGGTAATCTGGCTGAAGCCATTTCCGATCCCCAGGTGACATTCCCGGCGATGCGCAACCTTGACCTGGTGGTACACATGGCCACCAAGCTCAACCGCTCTCACCTGCTGCTCGGCAAACATAATTACCTGCTGCCGGTGCTGGGCCGCACGGAGACTGACATTCAGGCGACCGGCGCGCAAAGCGTCACGGTGGAAGATTCCATGTCTATGGTGCACGCCTCTCGCGGCTCTCTGGAACCGGCTTCACCGCACCTGAAATCTGAGCCGGCGCTGGTCGCCGCGCTGGCCGAGGCGACCCTGCCTGACAGCGTGGTCGACTGGCGCGCAATGGCCGCCGATTACAACCGCATCCGTGACGCAATCGAAGCCGTCTTCCCGGCGTTTGAAAATTTCAATGAGCGGGTGAAGCAGCCGGGCGGCTTCCGGCTTCATAATGCCGCTTCTGAGCGGGTCTGGAATACGCCGTCAGGCCGCGCACAGTTCAAAGTGATGCAGGGAATTAATGAAGATCCCCGTTCGCTGAAGTGTCACGATCTGGTGCTCACCACGCTGCGCAGTCACGATCAGTACAACACCACACTGTACGGCCTGAACGACCGCTATCGTGGTGTGACCGGTCGCCGTGACGTGCTGTTTATTAATGCCGAAGAGGCCGAGAAACGTGAGCTGCGGGTGGGCGATCGGGTCGATTTAATGGCGCTGGACCCGGACGGTCACCCCACCTCGCGGCAGATGAAAAACCTGACGATTGTGATTATCGATATGGCGCCCGGCTCCGTCGGTGCTTACTACCCTGAAGCTAACGTGATGGTGCCGCTCGACAGTCACGATACGCAGAGTGGTATACCGGCGTATAAAAGCATTCCGGTGACGATGACGCGGGTTACCGACGAAACGACCACTACGTCGGGCATATTACGTTAATCTTCCGGCGGGTGTCGGAGGCAGTATCAGTCAAGGTTGCCTGACGAACAGGCAACCTTTTTTTAGCTCGCGGCGGCAGGTAACGCCGGCGAAAAAGGTATCACTAGCCTGCTAAGAGTTAAATTTTAATTACCCTATCCGTAACAAGAGATGTCAGCCGTAACCTGTCTCACTCATTCAACCGCAATTAAACGCACGCCTTTCAATTAGGCATTTAATGCGATTATCAGGGCCGTTTTTTGCCCGAAGTTATACCTCAACTCAACGCGCAACATTCTTCGCTCAGCCCGACAACGCATCAATAATGCTTACCGGTCTGTTTGTCGCCTGATGACGTTACAAATTTGTTAAACGCAACCTTTTATCTGCTCTTATAACGGTTATGCAGCACCCATCGCTGCCCCTCAACAACTCACAGTGGAAGGAAGCAAACGCATGACAGTATTGAGCAGACGACGCTTTATGGCCTTTGCCGCCGGTGGTACGGTCGCATTGGCCGCGGGTCAGGTACATGCCCATGATAATCAGGTCAGGAGTTATCCGGCCGGTGCGCAATCCGGTGGTCGCGATCCGGGTCCGCACGATCCCATTCGTGAAGCGGAAAACCCGGATCTGGTTAATCCGCCCGCCACGGACAGCGGCACCCTGCCCAATCTGCGTTACAGTTTCAGCGATGCGCACGTCCGCAAAGGCAGCGGCGGCTGGACCCGGCAGGTGACTCAGCGTGAGCTGGGCATCTCAACCACCATCGCCGGGGTCGATATGCGTCTCAACGCAGGCGGTATTCGTGAACTGCACTGGCACAAAGAAGCAGAATGGGCTTACATGACCTACGGAACCGCGCGGGTCACCGCTTTCGATGCGCACGGCGGCTGGTTCGTCGATGATATCGGCGTCGGTGACCTGTGGTATTTCCCGCCCGGCATCCCGCACTCCATTCAGGGGCTGGGACCCGACGGCTGTGAATTTTTACTGGCCTTTGACGATGGCAATTTCGATGAGGACAGCACGTTCCTGCTCTCCGACTGGTTTAAGCATATTCCGCCGGAGATCCTTGCCAAAAACTTCCAGCTGCCGGTATCCACCTTCTCTCAGCTGCCGTCTCCGGCTGACGAATACATTTTCGCCGGTACGCCACCCGATCGACCCGCTGGCGACACGGTTCAGGGCGGCAGCCGATCGGCCCTGCGTTTTACCCATCACATGCTGGCCCAGGATCCGATTAAAGCGCCGGGCGGGACGGTTCGCATCACCGACTCCTCTAACTTTCCGATCGCCAAAGATATCGCGGCGGCGCTGGTCGAAATCGAACCCGGTGGACTGCGTGAGCTGCACTGGCATCCCAATAACGATGAGTGGCAATACTATCTGGAAGGCGAAGGCCGGATGGGCGTGTTTGCCTCATCGGGTCAGGCGCGGACGTTTGATTACCGGGCCGGTGATGTCGGCTATGTGCCGTTCGCGATGGGCCATTACATCGAAAATACCGGCAAGGGCCCGTTACGCTTCCTGGAGCTGTTTAAGAGCGACTATTATGCCGATTTCTCGCTCAACCAGTGGCTGGCCAGCACGCCTCCGGCACTGGTTAAGCAGCATCTGCATCTGGATGACGCCTTTATGGCGGCGCTGTCGCAAAACAAACGTCCGGTGGTCAGATAAGCCCGTGGCCGGATTACCGGCCATTCTTCCCGTGTGGCAGTGAGCTGTTTCAGCCCGTGCCATCAGCGCCCCGTCACCGCTTCCGCCCGTCCCGCCGCTGTTCACGGTTTTCTCTGCACATAGCATTCGTCGCACAGTCAACACTGCGGCAGAGTCGTATACACTAGCAGCCTGCGCGACCCGCGTGATGACGCGGTTAATAATGCACGTTCTCGTTTTATGGCTTGCACCGTTCTTCGGTGCTCACAGGGAAAATTGCTATGTTTCACCTGATTTTCAGCTTACCCAGCTGGTATGTCATTGCTCGCGTCATTGTTCCCTTATCCCTGCCGCTGGCCGTCAAAATTCTGTTATCGATGCTGGTGCTGCTGGCCTCACAATATCTGCTGGTCAGCCGCTTCACCTCGGGCGGCCTCTTCTCGGCAGAGATGCCGCGCATCATTATCATCCTGTTCAACTGGGCCTTCAGCACCGTGCTGCTGCTGGCGCTGATCCAGATCGCGATAGATATTATCGCGCTGCTCGCCCTGCTGCTGCGCCATCCGCTGGAACTGGTCCCCGGCGTACGCTATCTGGCCGTGCTGTTCGCCATGGTGCT
The DNA here is from genome assembly GCF_037149395.1 of Pantoea sp. USHLN298. Taxonomy (NCBI): domain Bacteria; kingdom Pseudomonadati; phylum Pseudomonadota; class Gammaproteobacteria; order Enterobacterales; family Erwiniaceae; genus Pantoea; species Pantoea sp. USHLN298. The sequence goes on along the minus strand of NZ_JBBCRO010000009.1, from coordinate 120,065 downwards.
GGCGGCGGTGGGCGTTCAGCAGGCGATACGGGTGCCGCCGGTCAAAGAGGTGACTCTTGTAGTGCCCGGCCTGCCGGCGGAGTTTGACGGCTATCAGCTGTTGCAGCTGACAGATTTGCATATCACACGCTTGTTTAACGCGGACTGGAGTGCAGCAACGGTGAAAAAGGCGATGTCGCTGGGGGTTGATCTGATTGTGGTCACCGGCGATGTGATTGATGGCAGTCTCGAACACCGCCGCAACGATGTCGCCCCGCTGCGCGACCTCAACGCACCCGATGGCGTCTGGGCAATCACCGGGAATCATGAATATTTCTTCCATCAGGCAGTCTGGACCGAACATCTGGCTTCACTGGGGCTTCAGCCGTTGCTGAACAGCCACAGGGTGATCCAGCGTGGCGAGGCAAAACTGGTGATTGCCGGTCTGCCGGACGCATCGGCACCCGCCAGACACTCACCGGGCCCCGATCTGGCAAAAGCGCTGGAGAATGCGCCCGCCGATGCGCCGGTCATCCTGCTGGATCATCAGCCCCGTAATGCGCGACACAACGCCGCGATGGGCGTCGATGTGCAGCTCTCTGGTCATACTCATGGCGGCCTGATCGTCGGGCTGGACCGGCTGTTTGCGAAACCCAACGGTGGCTTTGTTTCCGGTCTTTATCAGGTGGACGGTATGCAGCTCTATGTCAATAACGGCACGGCGCTCTGGCCGGGAATGGCGGTTCGTCTGGGCCGCCCGTCAGAACTGACCCGCATTACGCTGAGAGGCAAGCCCTGATTCACCGATCAGCGAGGCCTGACCCGCGATGCGTGCGGTTCAGGCCGCTGTGATCACTCTCCTTTCGTCACCCGTATACGGTGACAATCCTCCGGCCCCAGCGGCTCTCCGCTGGCGGATACCACGGCCAGCGGCTGCAGCGGCTGTTCACGCTGATTATCAATCAGCACCGAATGGACTTCGCCAGCGGTAAACAGATTCTGTTCACCCCACTGGCGCATCGCCACGATAATCGGAAACAGCGCACGTCCACGTTCTGTCAGTGCATACTCGCTGTAGGCGCTGCCGTCAGACGCAGGCCGCAGATCAAACACGCCCAGCTCCACCAGCAATTTCAGCCGCGCGGCCAGAATATTTTTCGCCAGCCCGAGGTTTTTCTGAAATTCACTGAAGCGGCGGACGTTGTCGAAAGCCTCGCGAACGATCATTAAACACCAGCGTTCACCAATCGCTTCCAGCGTTCGGGCCACCGGACATTCACTGTTTAACAATGCGGATTGTTTTGCCATGTTCACTCCTGCGCTTTAAGGCGTTCTGCTGAGTATACTCCGCGATCGTCAATCTGGTTGCTAAAAAAAACCACCGCAGCTAATAATGGTTAACTGGTTTTATTTCGAAACCAGATAGCCATCAGAGGTGCGCAATGCTTCAGACCGACAGCAACAGGCGGGTTCCGACAGGGAACAGTGACGTCAGGGCCTCATCAGCCAGCAGTAAACCGGTGCCGCTGAGGCAGGTATTGCTGTTCGGTATGATCTGCTCACTGGCGGTTGGCAACGTCTATTTTGCCCAGCCTCTGCTGACCGCTATGGCGCAAACTTTTGCCGTTTCGGCCGGTTCGATCGGCGTGGTGGTTACCGCCACGCAGGTCGGTTATGCGCTTGGACTGCTGTTTATCGTGCCGCTGGGGGATATCGTTAATGGCCGCCATCTGATTGTCGGCCAGTTGCTGGTCCTGGCGCTGGCGGTGTTGCTGGTGAGTTTCTCTCCGGATTTTTATGCTCTGCTGATCAGCATGAGCCTGGTCGGTCTGATGGCGGTGGTGGTTCAGGTGGTGGTGGCTTATGCCGCCTCGCTCTCCTCTGCGGCGCAGCGGGGTCAGGTGGTGGGCATGGTCACCGGAGGCGTTGTGCTGGGGATTCTTTTTGCCCGGCTGACGGCTGGCGTGATCGCCGATCTCGCGGGCTGGCGTGCAGTCTATCTCTGCTCTGCTGCGCTGTTAGTGCTGCTGGCTGGGATCTTTTACCGCACGACGCCCGCCACGCCTCTCCCTGGCATCAAACCCCGCTGGCCCCAGCTGATGCGCAGTTTCTTTCGGTTGTTTACCGATGAACCGCGACTTCAGGTGCGGGGAACGCTGGCTATGCTGATTTTTGCTGCCTTCAGCGTGTTCTGGACCTCGATGGTGCTGCCGTTAAGCCAGCTTAATTTCAGCCATAGCGCTATCGGCCTGTTTGGCCTGGCAGGTATTGCGGGCGCACTGGCCGCAATCCGGGCTGGTCGCTGGACCGATCGCGGCTATGGGCAACGCACCACCGGCGCTGGCTTGCTGCTGCTGACGCTGTCGTGGCTGCTGCTGGCGTTACTCAATTATTCAATCTGGCTGTTTATCGCGGGTGTGATCCTGCTGGATTTCGCGGTGCAGGCGGTCCACGTCAGCAGCCAGAGTCTGCTTCTCCAGGCCCGGCCTGAGGCGGGTAGCCGGCTGATCGCTGCCTATATGTGCTTCTACTCGGTCGGCAGCGCCCTGGGTGCAGTAGCCGGCACGCGGGTCTACGCACTCTGGCAATGGCCGGGCGTTTGTCTGCTCGGCAGCGCCATCAGCCTGACCGCGCTGCTGTTCTGGTGGGCTACGTCGCGCGCCTTACCTGCTGCTGCTTCCGCCACTCAGGAGCGATAAAATGAAAATACATCATCTGCTGCTTGCCGTGCTGATCACCGCTATCTGGGGAATGAACTTTTCCGTGATTAAACTCGGACTGCTGGAGGTTGACCCGTTTATCCTTGCCGGGCTCCGCTTTCTGTTGTGCGCCCTGCCTGCCCTGTTTTTCATCGCTAAACCGGATGTGAAATGGCGCTGGCTGATCGGCTACGGGCTGGTGTTCGGCGTCGGTTTGTGGGGCATGGTCAATCTGGCGATCAGGCTCGGACTCTCGGCCGGGGTCGCATCACTGTTACTGCAATTCAGCGCGCTCTTTACCCTGGTTCTGGGAGGATGGGTGTTTCGCGAGCCGCTGTCGCGCTATCAGTGGGCGGGCATCGCCATCGCGCTGACCGGCTTGCTGTGCATCATTTTTCTGACCGATGGCTCCGTTTCTCTGCCCGGGCTGGGCTGCGTGCTGGTGGCGGCGGTGGCCTGGAGCGTTGCCAATATTCTGTATAAAAAAGCCGATACCCGGCAGGTATTTGCCTTTTTGATCTGGTCGAGTCTGTTCGCCCCGATCCCATTATTCATTCTGGCTTATGCTGTTAATGGATGGAGCGGCTTCCAGGGTTTACTGGCTCACACCCACGGAATAACGCTGTTGTCGATCCTGTTCCAGGCCTATCCCAATACCCTGTTTGGCTACTGGGTATGGAACGCCTTACTGAAACGCTATCCGGTCTCTACCGTTGCGCCACTCTCCTTGCTGGTGCCGGTGTTTGGCTTACTGGGATCGTTCTGGATTTTCGATGAGCCGTTGTCAGCGCTGAAGCTGGCTGCGCTGCTGATCATTATCAGCGGCCTGAGTACCGGCTTATATGGCGCCCGCCTGAGGCAGGCGTGGCGTGGCCGGACGGCTCCCTGATGCACGACATTCCCTGCCGGGATAAAAGGAGGTCAACATGATCAGGCTATGTACCGCCTGTGGCACCGCATATCAGCAACAGCAGAGTCAGTTAACTCACTGTAAAATCTGTGACGATGCGCGGCAGTACGTCCCCGCGTCGGGCCAGAGCTGGATCGATTTCGGGCAACTGACTTCCCGTCACGCCAACAAATGGACGGCACACGGCGATGCCCTGCTGAGCATCAAAACCGTGCCGAAATTTGCTATCGATCAGCGGGCTTTTCTGCTGCGCACCCCGCAGGGAAATGTACTGTGGGACTGCATTGCCAATCTTGATGAGGCGACCCTGACGCTGGTAAAAGCACTCGGCGGTCTGCACGCCATCGCCATTTCCCATCCGCACTACTACACCACCATGCAGGAGTGGGCCGCCGCCTTTAACGCACCGATTTACCTGCACGCGCGCGATCGCGAATGGATAGTGCGCGACAGCCCACACATTAAACTGTGGCAGGGTGAATCGTTAGCGCTGTTGCCTTCACTGACGCTACTACGGCTCGGCGGCCATTTTCCCGGTGGCTGCGTACTGCACTGGGATGAAGGCGACGGCGTGATCCTGGCGGGTGATATTCTTCAGGTGACGCCCGGCGCGCATGGCGTGTCGTTTATGTGGAGCTATCCGAACATGCTGCCGCTTTCCGCCGCCGCGGTGCAGGGTATTCTGCAACGGCTTTCTGGTGTGACATTCGGGCGACTTTACGGTGCCTTTGACGGGCAGGAAATTCACCGGCAGGCCAAAGAGAAAGTGATGCGATCCGGGCAAACCTATCTGGCCTGCTTAGAAAACCAGGACGAATGACAGCCCTGAAGGCAGCTTAGCCCGCAGCGCACACCGGACGTGGCGACGTGCGTGAACTGGCGATTGCAGCCACTCAGCCAGCCGCAGGTCTGCTCTTCCGGCTCCGCATAGCGATTGACCCCCATGTCGGTAAGGTTTTTTAATCTATCCGCAAAAAAGCCTCCCGAAGAGGAGGCTTTAGACATAATGCATCGATTCAGAAACTTTCCCAGTTGGCCCTGGTTAAATCGACAATCTGGCGGTCGGGTTGAGGGCTTTGCAATGCCGGACGGATGCCAGCACGGTTTTGCACTGCCTGAGGAGCCCGGCTGTGGTTATCCACTTTAAAGGTGGCCACCAGCGCCGATAAGGTTTCAGCCTGTTCCTGCAGGGATTTTGAAGCCGATGATGCCTCTTCAACCAGCGAGGCGTTCTGCTGCGTAACCTCATCCATCTGACCGATAGCCAGATGAACCTGCCCGATGCCCTTACTTTGCTCAGAGGTAGCCGCAGCGATCTCATTCACCAGATCGGCGACCTGCTGGATCGCCTGACGGACATTTTCACTGTTACTGCCAACACCACTGGCCTGTTCTAAACCGTGCCCGACCTGTGACACCGAGGTTGCGATAAGGTCTTTAATTTCACGCGCGGCAGACGAGGAGCGCTGTGCCAGATTACGCACTTCAGAAGCGACAACCGCGAAGCCCCGTCCGTGCTCACCGGCACGCGCCGCTTCTACCGCCGCGTTCAGCGCCAGGATATTGGTCTGGAAAGCGATGCCTTCAATCAGCCCGGTGATTTCAGAAATTTTAGCCGAGCTGGCGCGGATCTCATCCATCGTACTCAACATTTGCTTCACCGCCGCCCCGTTCTGAATCGACATATGATTCGCATTGTTTGCCAGCTGACTGGCCTGTTGCGCACCTTCTGCATTCTGGCGTACCGTTTCGCTCAGCGTTGCCATGCTGGAAGAGGTCTGCTCCAGCGAAGCCGCCTGCTCTTCGGTGCGCGAAGAGAGATCTTCATTGCCCGCCGCGATTTGTGTCGAACCGGTACTGACCGATTGTGCAGCATGATTCACCGACAACAGCGTCGCGGAAACCCGCTGTAACAGCCCATTAAACGCCATCGCGGTTTTGCCAATCTCATCTTTTCTTAACACCGGCGCGGTACGGGTCAAGTCGAGCGTATTGCTGACCTGAGTCAGGGTATTGACCATGCCCGAGAGGCTTTTCCGGATGCCAAGAATAGTGCTGGCAGAGAAAGCGCCGAGCAGCAGGATGATCAGCAAAGAGCCGCCTGACATCGCCCACAGCGTCAGGCGGTAGACGCGCTGATTTTCTGCCCGCAGCTGATTGCCGATATTAATGTTCAGCTCAATCTGACGGGTAAAATCCGCTTCAAGTTTTCTTGCGGCAGCGCCGATCCCGGCATCACCCTGCAGCAGTGCCAGCGAAACCGCATTATTGTGCGCACGTGAAGCCGCAATAAATGCCGGTAACGCGCTACGCACCGCGTCAAGATTTCTGTAGGACTGCTCGGTCAGCGCTTTATCTTCCTCGTTGGAGATGTCATTCGCCATATAGTAATCGCTAAGCGATTTGATCTCGTCCAGCAACTGGTTAATCCGCTGCTCGGCCGCCGGCAGTCGGGCACTCTCCATCATGCTCTGATGGCGATACAGCGCAATCCCGAGCTGATTAGTCGCACTGATCGATTTGTTGATATCCCGGATGCTGGGAATGGCATTGACCTGCACATATTCAAAACGGGACTGAAAACCTGAGATCACGGATAAAGAAATAATCGCCAATGCAATCAGAGAGATTGCAAGCAGTGAGAATACCGTTACCAGTCGCTGTGTAATAGTCATAAATGCTCGCTGTAAAACAGGCTAAAAAAAGCACAGGGTTATTTAGTGAATCGTTTTTATCGGCGCGGTTTAAACGGGCTTTAATTGATTTTCGCCATTATATTTTTTTATTATTTCTTGCAAACAGCCTGTTCTGGACTATGTAATAAATTGCATTCAGGATGCATGTCGGCGCGGAGCGATTATTTTTCCGCGCCTCTGTTGATTATTTTATTGTCGACACGATTTACTCCTCAGCGGGCAGAATATATCCGCACAGAAACCGTTCATGGCCTGATGATTAGCGTTCTTATTATGAAATTTCAGCATCAGATAAGCGCGCCGCGGGCAAAATCGGGTCATAACGGCGATCTGTACGAACAGGGGATCTCCTGCGCGCGCCGTGCTGTCAGCCCCGGAATTCCGTGCGCTGCGCAAAATAAGTTACATCAGAATTTCTGATTGAATAACGGCCCTTTACCTGAGTCTGTCTGAACAAGCTGGGCGTCTGCATGGTTGATTTTGTCAGTACCAATTAAAAAACGTGATTGGGCTGGCAGAAATCAAATCATGGTCTATGCTCACTGGCCCGACCAGGCTCAGGTCTGGTCCACAGCAATAATACATACAATAAAAAAGGAGTCATTATGGATTTAGCCACATTTGAAGCCAGAACCGGCCTTTGGCCACATATGCAGTTTACCGATGTCGAATATGAAGTGTGCGGCGATCGGGTTGAGATCTACGCCATTGATGTCAGTGGTCAGACGAAGAGTAAGTTGTTTATCTGCCGTGTTGCGAATGAACAACAGGCAGCATCGCTGACCGCTCAGTTCAAAGAGTGGTTGCCTAAACTGAAGCTGAAAAAACGCAAAGTGGCGCTCAACCTTGCTCGTGTCGCCTGTGAAAAGAGTTATCCCGCCACGCTAAACCGGCCGGCTCGTCACACAGCCAGCCGATCGTTCTGATCGCCCGGCCGCGTCCCTTTCTTCAGCCTGACTGTCAGCGGTCAGGCTGATCAGATTAGCCGGTCAGCGGGTGCCAATGGCGCGTTCATCACGGTTTACGACAGCCGGAAAAGGCGATCGTCGCCTGGCGCAACAGAGACATCCTGAAACGGTGTGATGTGGATTTCGATCCAGTGATTGGCAGCCCGCAAGGTGTGTGGCCAGTTGCGCCGCGCCAGTTCTGCGACAAAATCATGGGTGCTTATCGTCAACCTGCCGTTTTCGTCCTGTCGTATTGCCTGACGGAACGCGGTATGAATTTCATCTTCATGTGACATTTATCGCTTCTCACATCAACTGTATAAATAAACAGTATTAGTAATCGACTCAGTAATCAAGCGTTGAGCGTCATTCCAGCCTGCTTCACTTCAGCCTGGCGCCGTCTGCTGTTTCACCTATCGCTTGTGGCCGGACTAAAAAGTGCCAGCCCGATCCTGCTGACATCGCTAAGCGCCCCCCTTCGCACGGATGTAAGTAATTATTTGATTTATAATATTATTTTTGGATTTTCGTTACAGGCAGCAGGCGCGGTCGTTGCTTTCTCACTCCTGCCGCTCAGTGACTTTAAGCCAAATCTTAGAAAACGTTTTCATATAAGCGTAACGCGTTGATTAGCCAGACAATCACCTTCCATTAGCGTTTTAATTATTTGATATCTAACTAAAATAATAAGTAAACGTAGCGGCAACTCTGCAGGTTTTGCCCTATCTTTAAATGGCTCTGTAAGGAAATCCACTCCGATTACAGAGTGATCTAACTCCTACCCTTGCCCCCTTTTTCAGGGGGCTCTTTTTTATAGACTGCCAGGTCGTTTTCAACAGGCGGTTTTCCTCGCCCCGCTCCACTGATTATTCCCGCTGATCGGATAAGGCACAAAGTCAGCCTCAGCAGTAAAGATATACCTGAGCAGGAATTAATACCGATTAGCGTTAAGAAAGGTTATTTATTTGTAACGGTATAATTCATTACGCTGAATCAATACAAACAATGCGGATTATATTGCTTTGAAAAGAATGCTTTTTTTATTCATATCGTTGATACAGGCTTTTCGTGAGTGAAAATTGGACCAACACGCTATGGAAACAATTAAAAAAGTTGGGTAATAATCACACTGACCACCCTTATCCGGCGCCTCACCAGGGAAGCCGTTAGTCCATAAAAACAGGTTCGTTCGTTGTTTGCCCCTGCCTTAATGGAAGGGGCTTTTCATGTGCGTTGTTTCAGTCAGCGTAATGGGCTGTTCTTTTCCGCTTAAACGTTATCTGACCTCTCTGTTAGCAGACCAGATTAATCCGGTCAGCAGATTTCAGCCTGCATAAATGGACGCCCGCCATCCGCCCAGCAGAGGGATGAAAACGCCGCTGTTGTGTCGCTAACCGCGATTCACTCTGTGTTATGGTTGCTGAGCAAATACCAGCCATGCGAGTCCGCCTATGCTTTCCACCATCATTTACCGTAGCCAGCTTACGTCTTGCGTCTCACCTGAGAGATTGCAGGCGCTGGTCGATCATGCCAGTTCTAAAAACATGGCTATTCAGGTGACCGGTATCCTGTTATTTGATGGACAGCATTTTTTCCAGGTGCTGGAAGGCACAATGGAAGCCGTTCTCGACGTCTATCAGCGTATCAGTCAGGACGATCGGCATTTTAATCTGATTGAATTAATGCGTGATTACGCGCCGGCCCGCCGGTTTGGCCATGCGGGTATGGAGCTGTTTGATCTGCGGGGCTACCAGGACAGCTCCGTCGTGGAGGCGCTGCTTAACCGTGTCACGCTGAATGCCAGTCGGGTGAAAGGCGATCGGGTGGTGAAATTCTTACGGTCTTTTGTAGAGGGCCGCGATAAAGAGACCTTTATTGCAATTGATCCGGCACAGGCCTGGCAGCTGGTTACCCCACCGCAACCTGCCCTTCCATCACCTTATTGTCCTGCGCCCGACCAGCATTGTGCATTTGCCCTTCAGCCGATTGTCGATGTCGCCCGTCGCCGCATCGTCTCCTGTGAGGCGCTGATACGCGGCCCGCAGGGCGCCTCACCAGCAGACTATTTTGCCCGACTGCCTGAAGATAAGATTTATCAGGCCGATCTCCATTCAAAAACCTACGCCTTTATGCTGGCCAGGCATCTGGGGATGCGTCATCAGACGCTGTCCGTCAACCTGCTGCCGATGTCACTGGTGGTGATTGAACACGCAGTTGAACAGCTGATCCAGCAGATCATCCGACAGGGGTTACGCCCGGAGCAGGTGGTGGTTGAAGTGACGGAGGATGAGGTCATTTCGCGCTTTGATGAATTCCAGTTTGCGGTACAGCAGCTGAAAGCAGCCGGCATCAGTCTGGCGCTCGACGATTTTGGTGCCGGTTTTGCGGGCCTTTCGCTGTTAGCGGAGTTTCAGCCAGACAAAGTGAAAATTGACCGAAAGCTGATTATGGATATTCACCGCAGCGGTCCGCGTCAGGCGATCGTGCTGGCGATCCTGAAATGCTGTAATGCGCTGGAAATAACGGTGATAGCGGAAGGGGTCGAGAAGATTGAAGAATGGCTGTGGCTGGAAGGCGCGGGCGTTCGCTATTTTCAGGGGTTCCTGTTTGCCCGGCCGGCCCTCAATACTATTCCGCCGGTAAGCTGGCCTGAACGTCGCCAGTTACGCTGATCGACTCTTTTCGCAGGAGTATGATGCAGCTCACACCGCTTCGCTGCAAAGCACAGAAGCTGTGCCAGGCTTAATCCATCGGTCAGAGAGAGCGTCTGGCTGATAATGATTAAATCGCTGGAAACCAGCCTGAAAGTGGAGAATCACCATGAACGAAGATCGCATTAGCGGTAACTGGAAGCAGTTCAAAGGCAAAGTTAAGGAAAAATGGGGCGATCTCACAGATGACGATATGACCGTTGTTGAAGGGAAGCGCGATCAGCTGGTCGGTAAGATTCAGGAACGCTACGGATACGAAAAAGATCGTGCCGAGAAAGAAGTAAAAGAGTGGGAAGATTCGAACAAGTACCACTGGTAATACCTTCTCTATGCCGGGCTGCCCTGCGCCCGGCTCGTTTTCTGTTTCACTCCCCTGCCCTCATTTATCACGTCACGCTTGCTCCTCTGAGGTGCCGCATTTGCTGCACTGATTATTATGGAAATGATTGTTTCTTTATAGGGCCGTGACGCGCATACTGCCGACGTCGTCCCGGTCACCGGGATCCGTACCCCTCCGGAAATCTATTATGCCCCAACACTCTACCGACACGGTCTGCGGCCTCGTCGGGGTTCTGCCTGAGACGCTGCGCCGCTGGCGTCGTGCCGGTCTTATAACCTCTCCCGGACCTGCCGGTTATTCCGACAGCCAGTTGACGCGTGCGCTCTACGTGCGCGACATGACCTCAGGCGGCCATACGCTTTTCGATATTCACACCTCGCTTCGCTGGCCTGCGCTGAAGCCTCCGGGTGGCTGGGCCTGCCGGGAAGAAGAGTTGTTGCAACTGTTACGTCATAACGCGGATGAAGACATTGAGCGCGAATTACGCATGATGGGCACCGATTACAGCGGCGATGATTATGTTAACTGCTATCTGCGGCCGCTGAATCTCTGGTTACGTACCGATGTCAGTGACGGATCAGCAAGCCGTCAGCAACGTTTCCATTCCGCTATCGTCTCGCAATGGGAAGGTCTGGCGCTGGCGTCTCAGCGTCGCAGTACCGTGCCGCTCTTTCTTGAAGCAGTCAGCGTCACCGATGAAACAGAGATCTGGATGGAAGCCATCCGTCTTAACGGACAGGGGTTTCGGGTCGAAGTTGCTGCGGTTGCCTCCGGTAAGCCTGCCGTGGCTCACCGCCGGTTTGATCATCATCTGATGTGGTGCAGCGACGGGATTACACCACTGATGAATGCCGCCTATCAGTCGATGCTGGCGGCAGGTCAGCCAGTGATGCTGACCGGAACCGATACCCGGCTCAAGGCCGGGGAAGAGGTGCTGGCCATCAGCGCCTGACGGCAGCCTGCATCACGCCCGTCGGTCACCGGATAAAAAAGGCGGAAGACGATCGTTATCGCCTTCCGCCTTGACGTCCTTCACTTACCCATTATTTCTGATGTTCCAGCGTTCTGGCTCCGCCGGTTTCAATAGGAATACGGCGAGGTTTCTCACTTTCCGGTATCTCCTGCAGTAAACCAACGTTCAGCAGGCCATCCGCCAGGCTGGCACCGGTCACTTTCATGTGTTCGGGAATAGCGAAGCTCAGCCGGAAATCATGACGGGCAATACCGCGGTAGATCCAGCCACTGTTCTCCTCATTCGCGTCACCGGACGCTTCCGGCGCCGTGGTCTCTTTCTTACCTGCCACAGAAAGGCGTCCACCGCTGAGCTCAATTTCAAGCTCGTGCTCTTTCCAGCCCGGTACGCTGACCGTCAGCGCGTAACGATCGTTGTCGACTCGCTGCAGATCGTAAGCGGGTGCTGACGTCAGCTGGCTGTCGCCGGTGAGCTGACTGAACAGTTTATCGATGCGGCTGAATCGATCTGATAATGCGGAATCAGCCAGTGAGGGGAAGACGGAAATCTGATGTAATGACATGGCGATAACCTCCTGAATAATGTTCATCCAAAAGCTCATCTGACCGGCTGACAGTGGCCGGTCACTTCTTAAAATAATAGCCTTTTCATCACTTTCAAGGCGGCGGGCTGATTTTTTTATTGTCATAAAGTCAATAAGTTAAATAATCGCTCATCGCCGGATGCTGGACTATTTCTTTGCGTGCGGGGTAAGGCAGAAATGGGGATGTCGGCCCGCCAGTAACAGCAGCAGCTCATATTCACCCTGACTTAACAGCGTCGGATTAACGGCCGCTTCTTTGGTTTGCCAGACACGCAGGCTGAGGTCAAAGCGCTCGGCGGCGCTCTGCTGAGAGAGTCCCGCGGCAAGTCGAAGTTCACGAACATTATTCTGCACAATCACAGGCTGCGGGGAGGAACGATTAACCAAAAAAAACTCCTTTGAAATGAGTGACCCGCATAAAAAACGTAACGCTGCTTTTTATCGAAAACAGAGCGTTACCGACGCGGCCCGGATGTTTTGACATGAGAATAATTGACCATTTTATTTAAATGTCAAATATCCGGCTTATCTTTTACCTGTAATCCGGCGTTAAGCGGAGCGGCGCATTGTGTCAGTAAATCGTCATTTTTCAGTTTTTTAGAATGCTTTATTTCTGATGCCAGGAATTTTCCTGTTATTTTTAATCTCGCTGATTCAGGGATTATTCCGCTATCCCGTGTTCCTCTCATTCGTCAGGATAGTCCGTTTAGCCTGAGGATAATTTTCAGGCCGGCTACCCTAAAAAAACAAGAGGAGAAAAAACAGATGAAAAACCCTATTCAGCGCCGTTCACCGGAAGACCTGTCGCGGGTGGAGCTGCGTGAACAATGGCAGATTACCTACTGGACGCAGGAGCTGAAGACAACGCAGGAACGGCTGACACGTGCAATTCGTGAAACCGGCCCTGAGGCGGATCATGTGCGCGACTGGCTGGAGAAAAATCCGCCGCCACGACGCCCGGCGCAATCCGCCACCGGCAGTAAAGGTTAACCTGACTGTCGCCTGAGCCCCGGCATCAGCCAGAACTCATCAGCGATACGCGTTGCCTGACAGGGTGGCTCAGCGGCTGACGGAAAGCGACGCTGAGTGACTCTGGCGGCGTTTTACCTTTTTTCTGAAGGTGTTACCGCTCCTCTTTTGGTGAGGCTGCCACCATTTTTCCCTTACATCTCCTCTTACCGACCGCATATTCCGAATTAATCGCGCGAGGAATTAAGGCGAATGGGTTAGCTGTCAGCGAATAAACGATAAGCCGCTTTGTAGTATATTCCTTGCTGTCAGTGAAAATAAAAAGCGTTATCGATAAAATCACCGAATCGTAAACAGGCATGAAATGCGTTAAAGAAAATATAAAGAGACACCCGCCGCAGAGTCACTTATCATCGCGGTGAAAATAATAATTACGCGTTATTTCCTTTCGCCTAATCGCACTTCGTTCCGGTCAGTTACCGTACAATTTCTCTTTTTTATTTCGCGCCGTCATCAGAGGGTGCGAAGGACACACACACATGCTAAAAAATTTAGACGGCGACGACGAGCGCCGTTCCCGTGCTTTGCAGGCGTTAAGTAACCCTGACGAGAGCCGGGACGACGTGCTCAGAAAATTTGTCAGGCTGGCCAGCCAGGCACTGAGTATACCGGGCAGCTTCATTTCTGTGCTGGATGATGAATTTCAGACAGTCCGCGCGGCGCACAACTTTGCCCTGGAGCGCTCAACCCGCCAGGACTCCTTATGCCGCCACGTCGTTGACAGCGATAGCGCAGTAATCGTCCCTGACACCTATCTCGATGCGCGTTTTGTTACCCATCCATTAATTACCGGTGTGCCCTTTATTCGCTTCTATGCCGGCGTGCCGTTAAAAAACCGCGAGGGGATTATTCTGGGCACCTTGTGCGTGACTGACACCGCGCCGCACACGTTTGGCGCGGACCAGGTCACCACGCTGAAGCTGCTCTCTACCCTGGTGATGTCATTTCTGGAGGCGTGGCATTCCGCCGGTTTTGCCGATCCGGTGACCGGATTACCCAATCGCCAGCGTCTGATCCGCGATCTGCAATATCTGGCCGTAGCCGGCGATACCACGCCGCGCCGGCTGGTGCTGATCGATTGCATCGACATGTCACGCGCTTACGAACTGGCCCGCACGATGGGCATGGGGCCGGTTGAAAATCTGCTGAAAGATATGGCGACGCTGTTGCCGCTGCGGCTGCGTCCGGCGGTGGGCGAAATGCTCTATACGGTCGCTACGGGCCGGTTCGCCATTTTAACCCGCGCAGATAGCCGGCTGAGTGCGGCATGGGTCGCGGGCCGTCTGGAAGGTATCAGTGCTGATATGGATGAAGGCTTGTCCGTGGCGCTGACCACACACACTGGCGAGGCTGACTTTATTGCTGGCAGCGTACCGGCACCTGAAGTGCTGCGCCGGGCGGTCAGCGCACTCAACGAAGCGGTGGGACGCGGATTGCCGTCACACCGCTTCGACGTGGCATCAGAGATGCAGCGTACCGATGATTTCGTACTGATGACCGATCTTAAAATGGCCTTGCGCGACAATGTCGGGCTCTATCTGGTCTATCAGCCAAAGATTTGTCTGCACAGTGGTAAACCGGTCGGGCTGGAAGCGCTGGTCCGCTGGCATCATCCCACGCGTGGTGAGCTCTCTCCCGCGGCTTTTCTTCCGCTGGCTGAGCAGACCGATCTGCTTTCCACCCTGACTGCCTGGGTGATCGATCAGGCCGTTGATCGCCTGCGACGACTGCGGAATAACTGCATCCAGTTGCCGTTAACCGTCAACGTCAGCGTCCGCGATTTTTCACGTGAGGGGTTTGCCGCCGCGCTTGAGAGTAAAATGCTAAAGGCAAAACTGCCGACCTCGCTGCTGGGCATCGAGTGTCTGGAGACCGAACGCATCATTGAAAGCCCGACGGCTTTGCGCGGTCTGGAATTGCTGAAACACCGGGGCTTTGGCATTTCGCTTGATGATTTCGGTTCCGGCTACAGCAATATCAGTTATCTGCGACGAATGCCGCTTGATGTGATTAAGCTGGATCGTTCGCTAATCAGTGAACTCTCCTCTGATACCGCTTCACGGATTATCGCCCGTAGCATTATCGCCATGCTCAAGGAGCTGGACTATGTGGTACTGGCAGAGGGTGTCGAGTGCCCGGATACGGTGAACTCGCTGACCGAGTATGGCTGCGATCAGGCACAGGGCTTTTTCTACTCAAAACCGCTCACGGAAGAAGCGCTCAATCACTGGCTGCACTGGAAACTGCGCGGTCATTGTCATTGAGGCTGTCACCGATCGGGCTGACAGATTCCAAAGCGCTGTCTGTTGCAGACAGCGCTTTGTTGTTGTCGCTGTTCAGGCGGAGTGATCCGGCACCCTCATCAACGTTCAAAATTTTTGAAGTTTAACAGCAAAACATCGCTATTCCCCTTCAGCGCCATTGCGCCTACTATTCATTTCATCGAGGCGAAACGCCTCTCCCGAATTAAAATGAACTGAGGAAATGACCATGAAAACCATCAAAACTTTTGTTGCTGTTGCTGCCCTGACACTGATCTCTTTCGGTAGTTTTGCCCAGAGTATTACCGTGACCGCCTCTACGCTGGATGCTGCTGAAGCGAAAGTCGCGGCGCAGGCCAAAGATGCTGGTGCGTCATATAAAATTACCGGTGCCCGTGTCGACAATCGCGCGTACGTCTCCGCTGAACTGATCAAATAAGCTCAGCAGTTAGCTGACAGGGCTGCCCGAAGGGCGGCCTTTTTTTGCATTCTGCTTTCCCCCTGCAACCTGCTGCTCTGTTTGCGGTGTCTCTTAATGCCGTTTCACCAGGCGGACATCTTCCATTTTCTGCCGCTACGGTTAAAAAAGTGTTATCGGCCAATCTGCCGTTTCGCTTACTCCCGCCTGCGATGGTGCAGTCCGTGCGACGGTGAATAAGGTTAGATGCAACATTATTTGAACAATGTTAGCGTGTCCCCGACAATCACATAAAACCGGAGCTGCACATGCTGACCACAATAATATATCGCAGCCATATTTCGGATGACTTTTCCGTTAAGACCCTGCCCGAAATGGTGAAAAACGCCAGCAAAATTAATGCGTCTCATGATGTGACCGGCATTTTATTATTTAACGGCACGCATTTTTTTCAGCTACTGGAAGGACCTGAAGCGGGCATTCTGGCTGTTTACCGTCGCATCTGTGCCGATCGCCGTCATCACAACGTGGTGGAGCTGATGCGTGACTACGCGCCTTCCCGCCGTTTTGGTAATGCCGGAATGGAACTGTTTGATCTGCGCGAGCACGACCGTTCCTCGTTGTTGCAGGCGGTGCTCGATAAAGGCACCTCGAAATACCGTCTGACCTATGATGATCGGGCACTGCAATTTCTTCGGACCTTCGTTGAGTCGCGTGAGAAAGAAAATTACTACGAGGTTCTGCCGCCTGGCTACTGGGAGTTCATTTCTGAACGCAGCGATGTGCCGGACTCCAGACCGCTCAATGAAGGCGTCAGCTTCCGGCCGGTGGTGGATCCGCTGGCACGTCAGGTGACAGCGATTGAAGCGACCACCACGCGCCCGTCTGGCACGTTATCTGCGCAAGTCGCGAGCCAGCAACTCTATCTCGACGATCTCGACACGGTGAAAAAGACCTTTGCGCATGCCGGTCTTGTCTGCCCGGACGGCATGACGCTCTACGTCAGCCTGCTGCCTATGACGCTGGTGGTGGTGCCGGATGCCGTCAGCCAGATTGTTGCGGCGATAGTTCAGGCGGGTCTGGTGCCCGAACAGGTGGTGATCGGAGTCAGCGAAACCGAAGTTATCTCACAGCTTGAGGCGTTTTCTGAAGCCGTGCGCGAACTTAAAGCTGTCGGGATCAGCCTCTCCGTTGACAACTTTGGCGATGGATCGGCTGGCCTGTCATTACTGACGCATATTCAGCCAGATCGTATCCGAATCGATGCAGGCATTACGCGCGATGTGCATCGCAGTGGACCAAAACAGGCGGTGGTACAGGCGATTATCAAGTGTTGTTCGGCACTGGAAATCACGGTGATCGCGGCGGGCATCGTGCAGGCTGAAGAGTGGATGTGGCTGGAAGCCGCTGGGGTGATCAACTTCCAGGGCACCCTGTTTGCCGCCGCAGGACACTATGATGCGCAGTCCGTTGCCTGGCCGGAATACCGCGAAGCGATGTGATCCTCGCGCCGCTGCTCGTTGCATATACTGGGCTCGCCGGATGGCGGGCCTTTTTTTATCCGGGTTTCAGCCATCTCTTGAGTCGCGTCTGGAATGCATAGCGCGGTGCTGGTTCACCCCTATCCAACATCCGCAGGCTACAGACTTTTGATAACCACTATAGCGAGTAAATATCCCTGTCTATCCACTGTAGCGAGTAACCGAAGCGGCTAATCCTGCTGTTTACCTCCCTTTCACCGCAGCGGAAAGAAATGCATAACCACTATAGCGAGTAAACAGACTCCATCATCCATCCGGATAACCACTATAGCGAGTAGTTCGCGCAAAAATAACGCTGGATCAGCGTCGTGGACGGTTATTTAGCGGGATTCGCTTCAGATAACCACTGTAGTGAGTACCCGCACACCGTTACACGGTCACGGGTAACCACTGTAGCGAGAAGATGATGCTCACCGGCAAGGGGTTTTCGCAGCGCTTTGTATGCAGCCTGGCGTGGGGTACGGTGCTGACCACTCATGTCAGAGATAATCTGATTCCGCTCAGCTAACCACTGTAGCGAGCAGTTTTAGCAAGGCCGTGAGTGGGGTTAGCAACAGAAAGAACGCGGCGCTTGCAGGGATCACAACAGGCCTGCCGCAGGTCGCGGCCTTCGTCGTTAGCCCCTCCATCCGGTAACTGTAACCACTATAGCGAGTAGATCGTTGCGGGAGGTGTCTCGGCCAGCCCCTTCATTTTGCCTGGCGGCATGACTTTTCATTGCTTTACCGCTGAATAACCACTGTAGCGAGTATCTGTAACCCATAGCATCAACCACTATAGCGAGTATTTAACGTCGATCCCTCAAAAGATAACCACTGTAGCGAGAAGGTAAGAAGGTTTCTGGCTATTTCCTGAACGATAATGCGCAATTATGGATTATAAAATAGCCAGTTAACCACAGCGGCGAGCATTACGATCACAAAAACCAGCTTTGCCGGTTTTCGCCACGCGGTTCAGAGAAGATACTGAGAGTGAGTAACCACTATAGCGAGTAACCATTCGTTAGCGCTCCTCAGGCCGTAAGGCAGAGCAGCACAGCCAATACCAGCCAGCCTGCGGCGTCGCCTGAAGAGTATGCCTCACGAATAACCACTAAAGAGAGGGACGCCAATCGGTCAGCACCGGTTGCAGAGTGGAAAAATGGCGGGAAGTCAGGCGTGCCGGAACCCGAAGCGACAGAGCTGACAGAGAAAACAGCAGAGTATGTCTGGGTGATAACCACTATAGTGAGTGATCCGTCTCACTTTTCTCTCTACAGTGGTTAGTGCTCACTACAGCGGTTAGTCATTCTGACGCTTTACTCGCTATAGTGGTTAGCGTGCTATACGACTCCGGCAGGGCCTGTTTTCCCGGTCAGAAGCCGTGATAATTTCGCCTGTCAGCCCTTTTTCTCTTTGCGGATTTTATTCAGCAGCTCTTTTTCTTCCCGTGACACCATCACTAATTCGCTGCTCTCCTCTTCCGGCAGGATGTCGGGCAGATTGACGTCAATGATGTCCACATCGCTGTCGATATCATCGTAATCATCAATATCATCATCGATTAAGCCTGACTGGCTGAGTGGCAACTCTGCCGGCCGCAGCTTAGGATGGCGGTAATGGACCCAGAAGTAGACTGACGAGCCGCGCTTGGTTTCGGTGTAGTCGAGATAGCCGATCTCTTTTAACTGCTCCATCGCTTTTCTCACGGTCGCATTCTGTGTGATAACGCGGGAAGTGAGGTTAAGCCGCGCGCGCAGGCGGGCCATCGATATCGGCGCAGGCTTCGGCGGCAGGCTTTCAATGAAGGTGTAAAGCGCCTGTGCGGACTCTTTTCTTGCCAGCTCGTTAATGGCTTTGAGCTGCAACAGCACTTTTCTGTCGAACTGATACAACTCAAAGATCTTGGGATCGGCCTGCAGCGTCACCGTATCTTTTTTAATGCTGTATTTGGCGGACTGCACCAGGTGCGTGGTGTAGTTTTCACCGCCTTTGCTGGTGAAAGTCAGGGTATTGGAGGCGATACGCGTCAGAGAGGCGTCCAGACGGTTCCTGAGCTTCGATGAGAGACGCGCTGATGGTATCCCACACAGCTTGGCAAATTCGACGAAAGAGAGCGTTACAGTGTCTCCCAGACACTCATGCGTGGCGAACGCACGGATGATGCCGACCCAGGTTTTAAAATCGTTATCCATATCCAGACGGGCGCCCAGGATCTTGATGTTGTCATACCCTTCCGATCTCACCAGCGAAAGCTGCTTCAGATCCTGCGTGACGTCCATCGCGTTCATCTGGTTTTTCTGACTGCGCGCCGTGGATTTTAGCGTGGGAACGAACAGACCCAGCCGCATCAGAGCAACAGGCTGCACCGTGTTATTACTGTTGGGAGTGAGGGTAACAACTTCACCGGTACGTTTGTCTGTTTCGCTAAACGCTTCAGCTATGTTCAGGATATCGGGTTCTTTTTTTGGCATGTAACAGATCCGTGATGTGAACAAGCGAGAGTCGCCGTTACTCGATACAGTGGATACTAGCACTCACTATAGCGGTTGATCTACTCGCCATAGTGGTTTTTTATCTCGCTACAGTGGTTAGTTTACTCGCTACAGTGGTTGGCGATCCGCTTTCAACTCAGCAATACCACGGCCTCGCACGGTATGGGGATCTGTAGGGAACTTATAAGGATCTTACTGGGATCTGTTATTGGATCTGACCGGTGGATAAAACGGCAAAACCCGTGTCCGGTTGCAGTGGAAAATTAACGTGAACTTCAGAATGCGCTCTCCTGCCCGCTGGCAAATTCCAGCCAGAATGGGATTAACAGCCCTTTCTGTGAAGATAAGGTTATACACAGGGAAATAGCGATTTACTCGCTACAGTGGTTATCGGTCACTCGCCAGCGCGGTTGCTTTTCTCGCTACAGTGGTTATTCCACTTACCACAGTGGTTGTTCTTCTCGCTATAGTGGTTATCAACCCTGCCTCAGCCCTTGTCTGGTAAGGGCCAGGACGGATCGGGGATCTGTTAAGGATCTCATTTTGATCTATAGAGGATCGAACGATTGGATCTGGCCTGTGGATAATGAGGATAAAATGAATTACTGAGGGTGTATAACCTGCCGGTTCAGTTCAGACAAAGTCACCACGTAAGGAAACGCTGGAATAGCGATTGCCTGTTATCTGATGAAACAGAAAAGACCTTACCCACTTGACCAGGCCAACCTCGGACAGGCTTTTTTTGAAGAGATCCCGTAAACGGAAAAGCGGTTTAACATCCACCCTCCCCGTTCCGGTCAGCCAGCTCTCTATTGTTACTGAATGAAGCCTGAGAAGGATTAACCTCTTTCAGCCTGAAAAGCAGAACAGTTAGTGTGGCAGAACGCTCCGCCAATATTGCTGACCTGAAACCACTCAGTTTGAGAACTGCATTCCTGTTACAGACACGCGATCACAGAAACTAATTGCGTGGCTCTTCACTGACTTTATTTCAGCTCGCCCCGTTTATCTTTCTTAATCTGGCATTTTTCACCATAAGATTTCATGTTTAAATATTTGATTTTAAATAATTTGTTCAGAATTTTCATGCTGAAAACACCCTAAGCCCGGACTCAACTTTTCTTCTTTAGCGCACTTGAGCAACCGCTCAGAGGTGAAACCTGCAGGATGCAGGAAGACAAAATGAGGTGATGAATAAAATCACCATCGAGAGATGTACGAAGCATCTAGCATTAAACTCATCAAAGAAGTTACTGGAATGACCGATAACTTCCTTATGGCAGCCTGCTTATTGGCTGATAACACTATTATCAACTCTGATTCCGAAGGTGGAGTATTCCTGGAAGCAGGAAGCAATTCTGATCATTGTACGGACGCACATATCGCGGTTACACCAGAGTTCAGAGAGTCTCAGCCCGGGCGCTTTCGATAATATGAATGAATGCCGGTGACGTTGCAGAAATAAAACGTTCATTGACTGAGAGCCAAATCCCTTCGAATGCCTGCCACCATTCAGACAACTCGGCAACACGTTCATCGGTATCAAGGTGGCGTTGCTGCAAATTTTTAAATCCTGGTCCGACTTAGCTGGCTTTACAGCAGAACAATCGATGCTGAATGTCAGCCTGCCAGCGAATTTAAATTTCACCCTGGCGATAAGCCGTTCAGAGTATCAGTGCCCTGCTCGCGTGTTCCGGATAAAAGTCAGCTTGCGCAGAATAGATGAGACGGGAAACAGTGCCCTGCATAGCCAGATAAACGAGCACAGCGGCAAGGGGCGACGCTTTGAACCTGGGTACCACTCGGACCAGTAAAGTTACCCTTTGCCTGATGTGCACCTTAACCTATATCTGCATCACAGACTGCTGATGTCACGTCGCCGGGGCGATCAGCACCATTATTTCTGCCCGTAATAACGGCTAAACGCTTCTCGAAATGGCCACATTGTGATGGTGCAATATCCGGCATAACCGCACCAGCAACATTAAGCTTGATGACGCCGCGCAGTTCCAGCTGCGGGCTTCCAGACTCATCAGGACCGGATCATCAATAAAAGGTGTTATCCGCGCGATCAGACTTTGCTCACTTCAGTTGGCGTGACGCCAGGAGTCGTGCGGATAAAAAGCGTGACGCCCAGCCTGAGCTCAGGCGCTGATGTTCTCACACTTACCGTTCAGGCGCTAAGTCCGGACTGTACTTCGGTTGCCCAAAAAACCTTGACGTTAAACAGAGCGACTGAGATCGATAAGTGGTCCACAGAGAGTGCCTGACATTGTTCGTTACCCCGATCAGCCTGTTCTCTGTTCACAATAGCTGTAGACACCGGGGTTCACAGCCGGTCTGTTAAGAGAAGACGGAGAGGGGTTTTTGTCTCTGTCAAAGGGCGCAGATACGTCAGTGATGATTAAACCAGGAGTCGGCGTAAAATATAAAAATGTTTCGATTCCCCAGGCGAATAAAAGTATGAGGTTCGATACAGTCCGACACCGGGTCTGATTAGTTACTAAAACTGGCGGACTTGACGTGAAAAGCCCGGAACCGGGCTGCGCGAAAAAAACGGGCCATTGAGGGCATCCAGAACCGAAGGGTGATTAGGGACGTCACGCTGCCGGCAAGTTTTGGGGAGGTGCTGCTCAGAGCGACAGATGAAGCGAGAATCATCAGGGTCATTAGCGCTGAACACGCCCGCAGGGATTTCCGATCCCGGCCGCCCCTATTTTAAGGATAACAAGATGGGGTATCACAGTTCAAAACGGTGCTTAACGCAATATTCATCTTCATTGCTAAAGTACTACAGGATGAGAGCTTCAGCGTAACGGTGGGAGAGCCGGGTTACACCACGATCGGGTTTAGTCAGCGCTCCGGCTACAGAAGCGTCGGGCGGGCGGTCCATAACATTCCCTGGCAGGCAGAACAGAGACCATCAGAAATCAAAGCGGACTTTTTTCGATGAACGCGGCTGACAGACTGCTTGCTGTGCCGGAACAGATAGTAAGGACGGGCTTCTGTTTACCTGATTAAAAAAAACGATAGTGCCAGCAAATATCGCATTCTGGCTGCACGGGCAGAATGGATAATGAACCTTCGTCCCGTTCTCCTCGCCTGCACGCCTGCTCGATGAAAAATGTCCTGAACGGCTTTTGAAAATGAATTTTCACCTCAGGATTTCATCTCTATTGCGCTGAAATATAGGCTTTTTTTCTGGATTTTCACGATGAAAACACCTTTTTTTCAGCCGGTTTTCCTGCGTTTTCATCACCTCTATCAGCTCTCTGCACACACAAATAACATCCGCCGGTACTGCACTGTTCACCGTTGTGATTTCCAGCAAAGGCTGTCGGGCAGTGATCAGTGACCTCAGCGGCGCGTAAACTGCCGCTGTTCATTAGGCTGAACGGCCGATAGCAGCCAACGGCTCCGCAACCTTAAAACCTCCGCAGCCATCCATCCGATAATAAAAAATCCAGGTTTTTGGCATTTTTCTAAAAAATTGGCAGGTAACCGCTTTTTGTGTAGTATGCAAAAAAACATTAATGCAGAGGGGCTTATGAAGCGTGACTATGGTGGTGTGCTGGAGATGGCAACGCGTGCCAACTCCATGTTGCACGGGCTGAGCAATCACATTGAACAGCAGCGTCAGGAATTTAACCAGACCGGTTTTTATCAGACTTTCTCGCGCAATGCCGTCGCTAACATGCCGCTGCTGAGTAAGCATGCGGTTGTAGCTGCCATCAGTGACATGGAAGAAGCCGGCTATCAGTTTGGTAAGAAGCAGACCGGCAGCACCTCACAATATGCATTAACCATTCAGAACGTGGTCGATATTTACCAGCATCGCAAGGTGCCTAAGTACCGTGATAAGCATGAAGGTCCGTTTGTGATCTTTGTGGTCAGCCTTAAAGGCGGCGTCTCCAAAACGGTCAGCACCGTGACGCTGGCTCACGGTATGCGCGCGCATCCTTCTATGCTGCACAATGACCTGCGTATTCTGGTTATCGACCTGGACCCGCAGGCCTCCAGCACCATGTTCCTCAGCCATACCAACAGCGTCGGTTCGGTGCTGGAAACCGCCGCCCAGGCGATGCTTAACGATCTGGATGCCGATCAGCTGCGCGAACAGTTTATCAAACCGACGGTGATGCCTGGCGTGGATGTCATTCCCGCTTCGATTGATGATGGCTTTGTCGCCAGTGACTGGGAAGAACTGGTCGCTCAGCATCTGCCTGGCGTTGCACCTTCCGAAGTGCTGCGCCGTAACGTGATCGATCGTCTGGCGGGGGATTATGATTTTATTTTCCTTGATACCGGCCCGCATCTGGATTCCTTCATGCTGAACGCCATTGCTGCCAGCGATGTGCTGCTGACCCCAACGCCACCGGCACAGGTCGATTTCCACTCCACCATGAAGTATCTGACGCGTCTGCCGGAAATGCTGGAACGCATCGAAGCGGAAGGCGTGGAGCCACGGCTGAAGGCAAACATTGGCTTTATGTCAAAAATGACCTCCAAACACGATCATCTCACCTCGCAAAGTTATGCGCGCGAAGTGTTTACTAAATCGATGCTGGATTGTGGCCTGCCACGACTGGATGGTTTTGAACGCTGCGGCGAATCGTTTGATACGGTGATCAGTGCTAACCCGTCCTCGTATCCCGGCAGCGCCGATGCGTTACGCAAGGCGAAGTATGAAGCAGAGCAGTTCTCAAGGGCTGTATTTGATCGTATTGAATATATCAGGAGCACCCTGTGAGCAAACCTATCCAGCGCATCGGTCGCAAATTCGGTGACTCCGCCATTGCCAGCATGATCGACAGCAGCAGCCAGTCGCGCACCTTTACCCTTAAATCAGGGATGAAGGCGACCTTTGTGCGGCAGTTGATCCCTCATGATGACATTGAAGCAAAGACCTTTGTCGACCCGAAGATTAACGGGCGCGATCAGAGCACGCTGACGGCGGAATCGCTCAAAGAGATCACCCGCACCATTACGCTGCAACAGTTCTTTCCGGCCATTGGTCGCCTTAGCGCCGACCGTATTGAGATCATGGATGGCTCACGCCGCCGGGCAGCCTGTATTCTCTCCGGAGCCAGTCTCGAAGTGCTGGTCACCGCAGATGAACTGAGCATCAGCGATGCCCGTCAGCTGGCGGCAGATATCCAGACCGCCAGAGAGCACAACCTGCGGGAACTGGGGCTGCGTTTTATGCTGATGAACGATCAGGGAATGAGCAAGTCGGACATTGCCAAAGCGGAGGGGATCTCAAATGCCAAAGTGTCGCGTGCATTCCAGGCCGCATCCGTACCGGCAGCGTTTATCGAACTTTTCCCGGTGGTGGCTGAGCTGACGCTTCCGGATTACCAGCTGCTGCTGGATGTCTGGGAAGAGGCGAAAGCGGAAGCGGTAGACGCCAGCGAACTGACCCGCCAGATTCAGGAAAAGTTGTCCAGCGAGACTGCACCGGAAAAGATGAATGACGATGAGACAAAATCGGCCATTCTTAACCACTTCAGGGCCGCCAGAAAACAGCTTAAAGCCCCCGCGCCCGCGAGCAAAACGGTGACAGAAAAACTGGCGACCTTCAGCACCGCCAATACTTATGCGCGTCGTAAAACCAACGATGAGAAGCGCACCGTGCAATATGAGTTCAGCCGTCTGCCGAAAGAGATCACTGAGAAGATTGATGCCTCCATTAAACAGATACTGGCATCAATGAAGCAGACCCATTCGTAGCATCCCTCATAACCGGCCAGGCGCCGGTTTTTTTAGCTCAGGCCTGCCTGTGGCTCTCCGCCTAACCATCACGCCCGCCGGAACCCTTGCTGCATCGATGCCTCCCTGTGCGTAAACCTGCACATCGTTACTACGGCACATCTCTCGTTACCGCATTTTGATCGTTGAACTCAGACGCATTTACGGTTATAGCTAAAACGGTTTAGCCAATTTACTTCTTTTAAGGAATCGTTATGTCAGCTCGCGTGTGGTGTCTGGGTGATGCAGTGGTCGATCTGTTGCCGGAAATGCCGGGACGTTTAATGCAGTGTCCGGGCGGCGCACCGGCTAATGTCGCCGTGGGCGTGGCGCGCCTGCAGGGAAACAGTGGTTTTATTGGCCGGGTAGGGGCCGATCCGTTTGGCGACTTCATGCGTCAGACGCTGAACGATGAACAGGTTGAAACCGCCTGCCTGATATCCGATCCCGCTCATCGTACCTCAACCGTGGTGGTCGGACTCGACGACGATGGAGAGCGTTCCTTCACCTTCATGGTGCGCCCCAGCGCCGATCTGTTCCTTGAAACGGCCGATCTCCCCCGATTCAGCGCCGGGGAGTGGCTGCACTGCTGTTCAATCGCCCTGTCAGCCGAACCTTCACGGACAGCCACGCTCACCGCGATGCAGCGTATACGTGACGCAGGCGGATATGTCAGTTTTGATCTGAATCTTCGCCATGACCTGTGGCCCGATCCGACGCAGCTGCACGCCGTTGTAGATCAGGCGCTGGCCTGCGCTGACGTGGTTAAGCTGTCAGAGGAGGAACTGCAGTTTCTTCAGCCTGCAGCGAAGCCTGCTGACGGTATGCAGCAACTGGCTGAACGCTTTGCACTCAAACTGCTGCTGGTCACGCAGGGCAGGGCGGGTGTGATGGCCTGTTTTGGTGGCCAGATCTATCACTATCCCACCACGCCCGTGGTCAGCGTGGATACCACCGGTGCCGGCGATGCCTTTGTTGCCGGATTACTGTGGGCGCTGGCAGCTGTCGGCTTGCCCACCGATGAGCCACAGTTAGCTGCCAGTCTTGCCAGCGCCCAGCATTGTGGGGCACTGGCCACCACCGCTAAAGGGGCGATGACGGCGTTACCCTGGCTGCATCAGCTTACCGACCAGAAAGCCTGATTTAGCCGACTGATATCGCGTGTTTTGCGAGCCATCTCACATTCACTAAACCGGTTTAGCTTTTTTCATTGCGCAGGGAAATTACCCATGATTATGATTCGCGCCTAAACCGGTTTAGCAAAAAATTATGTGATGATAGCCTTTCCTCAGGGATGCAAAACAATGAAAAAAAGCATGCTCGCATTAGCCCTCTCAACCCTGCTCGTTGCTGTGCCGGCCCGGGCAGAACCGGGCCTCACCAGCATTGAAGCCCGGCTTGCTGCACTTGAACAACGTCTGCAGGCCGCAGAACAGCGCGCAAGCGCGGCCGAGACAAGGGCTGAAGCGGCTGAAAAGCAGGTACAGCAGGTGGCTGCTCTACAGCAGCAGAAACCGGCCACAAACGTTGACGTTGCGCAGCGTCCCGCAGCACCGCAACAGACCTCGTCAGCCGATGAGGGGGGATTTGAGTTTCACGGTTACGCGCGTTCGGGTTTGCTGATGAACAGCTCGGCAGCGAAAACGCAGGGCGGACCGACGCTGACGCCTGCCGGTGAAACCGGTGGTCACGTTGGGCGTCTTGGTAACGAGCCTGATACCTATGTCGAACTGAATCTGGAGCATAAGCAGACGCTGACCAACGGTGCCA
This sequence comes from Pantoea sp. USHLN298, assembly GCF_037149395.1. NCBI lineage: Bacteria > Pseudomonadati > Pseudomonadota > Gammaproteobacteria > Enterobacterales > Erwiniaceae > Pantoea > Pantoea sp. USHLN298. The sequence goes on along the minus strand of NZ_JBBCRO010000009.1, from coordinate 92,987 downwards.
CCACCCGTTTTAAAGCGATGCTGGCCGACGGGCAGCGTACCTACAACGACTGGACTGCTGACAGCAGCGATCTCAACCTGCGTCAGGCGTTTGTCGAAATCGGTCAGTTACCGACCTTCAACGGTGCCTTTAAGGAGAGTACCGTCTGGGCCGGCAAACGCTTTGATCGTGACAACTTCGATATTCACTGGATCGACTCCGATGTGGTGTTCCTCGCCGGTACCGGTGCCGGCTTTTACGACATCAAATGGGGCGATCAGGCGCGCAGTAACCTCTCGGTGTATGGACGTACCTTCGGTGATATCGAAAACAACGAAAACAGTGCGCAAAACTACATTCTGTCGCTCAATAACTTTGTCGGTCCGCTGCAGTTGATGGTCAGCGGCATGCGGGCAAAAGATAACGACGACCGCGAAGATATTGACGGGAATAAAATCAAAAGCGATGCGGCCAGCACCGGCCTACATGCGTTGCTCGGGCTGCATAACGACAGCTTTTATGGCCTGACCGGGGGGACGTCAAAAACGGCGCTACTGTATGGTCACGGGCTGGGCGCAGAGGTGAAATCGATCGGTTCGGATGGCGCATTGTTGCCGCAGGCGGATACCTGGCGCCTCGCCAGCTATGGTATTACGCCGCTGGGCGGTGGCTGGCATATTGCCCCGGCGCTGCTTGCCCAGCACAGTCAGGATCGCTATGTCAAAGGGGACAGCTACGACTGGGCGACCGCTAACCTGCGGCTGATTCAGGCGATTACCCAAAATTTTGAGATGCAGTATGAAGGCTCTTATCAGTACATGGATTTGCGCCCGGAAGGGTACAACAACCGCAATGCCGTCAGTGGCAGCTTCACCAAACTCACCGTCGCGCCAACCCTGAAAGCAGGAGACGTTGGCGACTTCCTGAAACGTCCGGAAATCCGATTGTTTGCCAGCTGGATGAACTGGGATCACCGGCTGGATAACTATGCCAGTGACGATGCCTTTGGCAGTAAGGGCTTTGAGGCCGGAGGTGAATGGAACTTTGGCGTTCAGATGGAAACCTGGTTCTGACCAGGCAGCCCCGGCCCGCAGAGCCGGGGCAACCGCAACGATAAGAACAACACCAGAAGACAGAGGTTAATATGGATTATGCAAAAATTTCCCGCGCGCTACTGCCTTTGCTGGGCGGCAGGGAGAATATCGCCAGTGCTGCACACTGCGCTACGCGCCTGCGGCTGGTACTGGCGGACGACAGTAAAGCAGACACCGCGGCGATTGGCCGCATCGAGGGCGTGAAAGGCTGCTTCCGCAATGCCGGGCAGTTGCAGGTTATTTTTGGCACCGGCGTGGTCAACAAGGTCTATGCCGCGTTTATCAGCGAGGCGGGGATCAGCGAATCAAGCAAGTCTGAAGCGGCAGATATCGCTGCGCGCAAGCTGAACCCGTTCCAGCGTATCGCCCGTCTGTTATCGAATATCTTTGTGCCGATTATCCCGGCCATTGTGGCGTCCGGCCTGCTGATGGGGCTGCTCGGCATGGTCAAAACTTACGGCTGGGTCAATCCCGATAACGCACTCTACATCATGCTGGATATGTGCAGTTCAGCCGCCTTTATTATCCTGCCGATCCTGATTGGTTTTACCGCCGCCCGCGAGTTTGGCGGCAACCCGTTTCTTGGCGCGACACTTGGCGGCATTCTGACTCACCCGGCGCTGACCAACGCCTGGGGCGTGGCGGCGGGCTTCCATACCATGAACTTTTTCGGCATCGAAGTGGCGATGATTGGCTACCAGGGCACGGTGTTTCCGGTGCTGCTGGCGGTGTGGTTTATGAGCATGCTCGAAAAGCAGCTGCGCCGGATTATTCCCGATGCGCTGGATTTGATCCTGACGCCGTTCCTGACCGTCATTATCTCTGGCTTTATCGCGCTGCTGATTATCGGACCCGCCGGGCGTATGCTGGGTGACGGCATCTCCTTTGTGCTCAGTACCCTGATCGCCCACGCGGGCTGGCTGGCGGGGCTGGTGTTTGGCGGGCTCTATTCGGTGATTGTGATTACCGGGGTACACCACAGTTTCCACGCGATTGAAGCAGGACTGCTGGGAAACCCCGCTATTGGCGTTAACTTCCTGCTGCCAATCTGGGCGATGGCGAACGTTGCGCAGGGTGGCGCCTGTCTGGCAGTCTGGTTCAAAACCAAAGATGCGAAGATAAAAGCCATTACGCTGCCTTCCGCCTTCTCGGCGCTGCTGGGGATCACGGAAGCGGCAATCTTTGGTATTAACCTGCGCTTCATGAAACCCTTTATTGCTGGTTTGATCGGCGGCGCGCTGGGGGGAGCCTGGGTGGTTTCATTGCATGTCTCTATGACGGCCGTCGGGCTGACGGGTCTGCCCGGCATGGCTATCGTCAAAGCTGGCTCATTGCTCAACTACGGCATCGGTATGGCGATCGCATTCATCACGGCGTTCGTAATCGCTTATCTGCTCAAGTACAATACGGATTCTGAATGATGGCCTCATCGACGCTTTTGCCGGCGATTCTGCAGTCGGTGATGCAGAAGATGCCTGCTGCACTTGGCGACAGCTATTATCCCGGCTGGCATCTGGCACCGGTTACCGGACTGCTTAATGATCCCAATGGATTTATCCATTTTGATGGTCACTATCATCTGTTTTATCAGTGGAATGCGCTGGGGTGCGAGCATAGACAGAAATGCTGGGGACACTGGCGCTCTGCCGATCTGCTGCACTGGCAGCATCAGCCGATTGCGCTGATGCCCGATGAAGAATATGACCGCAGTGGCTGTTACTCGGGCAGTGCGGTCGATGACGATGGCGTACTGACGCTACTCTACACCGGCAACGTGAAATTTGACGACGGCGGGCGCACGGCGTGGCAGTGTCTGGCACAGCAAAACAGCGCTGGTGGGTTTGATAAGCTCGGGCCGGTTATGGCACTGCCGGAGGGCTACACCGGACATGTCCGCGATCCCAAAGTCTGGCGACAGGGCAACCACTGGTACATGGTATTGGGTGCTCAGGATCGGCAACTGCAGGGCAAAGTGCTGCTGCTGCGGGCGGAAAATCTGCGGCAGTGGCATCTCCTCGGTGAGATAGCGGGCAGCGGGCTGGGTGGCCTTGGGGAAGCGGGCTACATGTGGGAATGCCCGGACATGTTTACCCTCGGTAACACCACCTACCTGATCTGCTGTCCGCAGGGCGTGGCGCGCGAGGAAAAACGTTTTCTGAACAGTCACCCCAGTGCCTGGCTGAGCGGTACGCTCGATGAAGAGACGCCGGCCTATCGCCACGGCCCGCTGCACGAAATGGATGCCGGTTTCGAATTTTACGCACCACAGACCACGCTGACCGCTGATGGCCGCCGATTGCTGGTGGGCTGGATGGGCACGCCCGACGGGGAAGAGATGGCACAACCCACCATTGCGCATCACTGGATCCACCAGATGACCTGCCTGCGTGAACTGAGTAGCCGGAATGGCCGGCTCTGTCAGCAACCGATCGCCGAACTGCAGGCGCTGCGTGAGGACGGGCAGGTTTATCAGGGCCGCGCCGATGAGGCGCCGCCGATCGCAGCGCAGCGGCTGGAACTGCGACTGGAAAGTGAGGGCGACATTGAACTCAATTTTGCCGATACGCTGATCCTGACGTGGCAGCAGCATGAGCTACGCCTGGCCCGGCGCAGTCTGGTCACAGGGGAATGGCACTACCGCTACTGGAGGGGTACAGTCAGCCGGTTACAGATCCTGTGTGACCACTCCAGCGTTGAGATTTTCATCAATGATGGGGAAGGGGTGATGAGCAGCCGTTATTTTCCGACCCAGCCGGCGACGTTAACCCTGCGTGGCCGCGCAGAACTGCAGGCACACTACTGGTCGTTACGTCGCTGCATGGTAGAATAAGCGCTTGTTTCCTTAGACGATGCCTTGCCGTGAGAAAAACAAAACGCGTTACCATCAGTGACATTGCCGCGCTGGCGGGGGTGAGTAAAGCCACCGCCAGCCTGGTGCTCAACGGCCGCGGGGAAGAACTGCGGGTCGCGAAGGAGACGCGTGAACGGGTGCTGGCGCTGGCCAGGCAGCATCACTATCAGCCGAGTATCCATGCACGGATGCTGCACGATGCCCGCAGCCATACGCTGGGGCTGGTGGTACCGGAAATCACCAACCACGGCTTTGCCGCCTTTTCACACGCGCTGGAGAATCTGTGCCGCGCCGCGGGTCTCCAGCTGCTGATCGCCTGCACCGATGAAAACGCCGTGCAGGAGAGGGCGGTGGTGAATAACCTGGTCTCGCGTCAGGTGGATGGGCTCATCGTCGCATCCAGCATGTTAAGTGACAGTGATTACGTTGCGCTCAGCGAGCAATTGCCGGTGTTGCTGTTTGACCGCCATATCAGCGACACCGGCCTGCCCTGGGTGATCACCGACGCCATCACGCCCACCGCCGATCTGGTTGAAAGGCTGGCGCACGCCAGCCCGGATGAGATCTACTTTCTTGGCGGACAGCCCGATCTGTCACCGACCCGGGACCGCCTGACGGGGTTCAGGCAGGGACTGTCGCGCGCCGGTGTCACGCCGCGTCCGGAGTGGATTATTCAGGGTAACTATCATCCGGGCAGCGGCTATGAGATGTTTGCCACGCTGTGCGAGCGGCTGGGAAGACCACCGAAAGCGCTTTTTACCGCCGCCTGCGGCCTGCTTGAGGGCGTCCTGCGCTATATGAGTGAGCACCGGTTGCTGACCAGCGAGATCCGCATTGCCAGTTTTGATGACCACTATCTCTATGATTCCCTCTCCATCCCTATCGACACGGTCGAGCAAAACGTGCCGCAGCTGGCGCAGGCCTGTTTTTCGATCCTGACCACCCTGATTCGCGGTGACGATCCGGCCAGCAGCCAGATGGTTCTGCCAGCGACGCTTCGCCTGCGCTGTTAACTGCCGCCGGATATGAGAACCGACGAGCCGCATCCGCCAGCTTACTTCAGCATGACATTAATGGCTGCGCTCGATGCCGGAAAGGGATGCCAGCAGGCTATTTTTATCGGCTTCGCTCAGGTTAGGCGCTGTGAGTTGCGAGGCCAGCCAGGCCCGTTCAGCATGTGGAAAGCCGCCGGCCTTCAGCTGCTGACTGATAGCGTTCAGCAGTTGGGTATCCAGCCGTTGTATCTGTTGCCGGGTATCAGCCAGATCCCTGGCGGGCACACCGTTATCGGGTACTGATAGCCAGTCAGCCCGATAACGGTACTGAATTGCTTTGCTGGCATTCATCAGAGCATGGACGAACGGCTCGACGGAGCGGGGTTCCAGACCGGCTTGCCAGGCATGATCGAGCATGCTTTGCATCACCTGCTCTTCCCGCGGCAGATCCTCGATCGGCAGATGATGCTGTGCCTTATAGCCAGCCACCTCTTTCATCACCTGCATACGTTCATTTAGCGCAGTGGAGAGCGTCCCGAGCGCGACAGAAGAGACCGATCCCGCAAAGACGTTACTGCAGACAAACAGTGAGGAAAAAAGAATCGTCGTAAAGTGCGTCATTTACCCGCTCCGTTAAGGAAAAGTGGCACTAATTTAGGCATGAAAATTTCGCCAGAAGTAATTATTTTGTTTTCAAAGTATGAATTGCAAGCGATGTCAGTGCTGTGCTGCCAGGTGATTCATTCTGATGGGTTTTTGGCGTTTTCCGGTCACACAACCTTCATGTTGCTGTGTCAGGCTGACAGGTTGACTCCGCGGCGACCGGATCATTTTATCAGCCTGCCACATGGCCGCTCATGAGTTGACCCGACGAAGGTGGAGAGGAGAGGGAGAAGATGTTGTTCTGGCGCGGCGGCATCCTGGAGTCAGGCCGGGATCGTGTCCGGTTATTGCACAACCTGATGTTGCCATCCGGGTCGGACCCGGTAGCATCAGGCTGCCCGCGATGTGCTGAGGATGAAGACTGCGCCGCCAGTCCAGGCGGCGCAACCTGTCAGGGAACGAAGACCGCGCGGACGCAACCCTCTTCTTTATGTTTGAACATCTCATAACCCCGCGGTGCCTCTTCCAGCGGGAAGCGATGCGTGGCCATAAAGGCCGGGTTCAGTTCATTCTTTGCCACATGCTCCAGCAGACGATGCATATAGCGCTGACCATGCTGCTGAGCCGTGCGGATGGTCAGGCTCTTGTTGATCATCAGTCCTAGCGGAAATTTATCCATTACGCCATACACGCCGAGAATGGCAATGTTACCGCCCTTACGGCAGGCATACAACGCCTGACGCAGCGCCGCGCCGACATCGGTTTCGAGATGCAGCATCTGTTTGGTTTTATCGTAAACCTGGCTTAATCCTTCGCCGCGCGCTTCCATGCCGACAGCATCAATACAGCTGTCCGGACCCCGTCCACCGGTGAGTTCCAGCAGCGCTTCGTTGATGTCCACCTGAGTGTAATCCAGCGTTATGCTGCCTGCGTAATCGCGCGCCATTGCCAGTCGCTCCGGATAACGATCGATCCCAATCACCTGATGAGCGCCCATCAGCCACGCACTTTGCTGCGCCATCAGACCGACACCGCCACAGCCCCAGACCACCACCGTGTCACCCGGATGGATATTACAGAAATCAGCGCCCATATACCCGGTCGGGGCAGCATCGGACAGAAACAGCGCCTGCTCATCGGTTACACCTTCGGGTATGACGAAGCAGTCATTATCGGCAAACGGCACGCGGACATATTCAGCATGAGATCCGGCGTAGCCGCCAAACGCGTGGCTGTAAGCGTAGATGCCGCCGGTAGCATGACCGAGCACGGTTTCACCTTTCTCCCACTGCGGATTGGTGTTGTCACAGCAGGATGGCAACTGATGCTGGCAATACCAGCAGGAACCACAGGAGATGAATGAGGGCACCACCACGCGATCGCCACGGCGAATATTTTTTACCGCGCTGCCGACTTCAACCACTTCACCCATGAACTCATGACCGAGGATGTCGCCTTCGCGCATACTCGGTATCAGTCCGTCAATGACGTGCAGATCGGAGCCGCAGGTGGTGGTCAGTCTGACACGAACAATCGCATCATGAGGGTTTAGCAGGCCGGGATCGGCCACGGTTTCGACGCTTAAATCGTTGACGCCATTCCAGCATAGTGCGCGCATTTATTCCTCCTTATCCTGACGTTCGGCGTGGCGACCCGCAGGCTGGCCTTCCAGCGTCGGAATTTCTCCGGTTTCGGCCAGGCATTTGAAGCGATGCAGCGCTTTGCTGGCCACTTCTTTGGGCAACAGGTCAAAAACTTTGGTTACTTTTTTACCCAGCGCGCCACCGGGTGGAATAAAACGCAGCGTCAGCGCCAGTTCTGTTCCCCATTCACCGGGTGCCGGGCGCAGCAGCAGTTCGCCCTCGTTAGGAATATCAGCGCCCTCCAGCGAACGCCAGGCGATGATTTCACCTGGCTGGGCTTCGACAATCCGGCTTTCCCACGCATAGTGTTTGCCCAGTGGGCCGTCAATCTGCCAGTGCGCGTCGCTTTTATTCACCGGGGTAACCCTGGCAAAGTGGCTCATGATGCGCGGCAGGGTGTCAGGCTCAAGCCACAGGGCAAAAAGTTCGGTCGCGGGTCGCCCTACGGTGATCCAGCGCCGCAGCGTCAGCGCATTGTCGCTGGGGGTTGTTTGAGATTTTTTGGCCAAAGGGTCCTCCGATAGCAGGCTCATTCGAACGGAAATCACTGAAATGAGTTAAGAACAGCCTGTGAAATTTTGCGAGCGAAGCCGTGGCGCTGCGGTGCTGCCCTCACTGACGCATTTCTGCGCCAGACACCGCGATCAGTCGCGCAGGAAAACCCCCTTCCGGCGAGCAGGATTATGTATAATGCCCGCTGCAAAGAGGCATCTGTTTTAGCAGCAAATAGAGGTGGATATGTCTGCATCTGAAACTTCTACCGGTGGTAAAAGTGTGGTTGAGTTGGTGCTGAGTTTAGAGAGTCAGGTGGCAAGCTGCCCGACAGTAAACTGGCACAAAGGCCTGAAAGGCAAAACCAAAATAGCGCTGGAAAAAATTAATCGCGCATTCGACGCAAAGCGCATCAGCGCAGAAGAGAGTCTGAGCCTGAAACAGCGGGTCTACAGCGTTCAGGATAAATTAATCGAGCTGGCATTGTGGTAATTTGCTACTTTCCGTCCTCGTCAGACAGGATCTGCTGGCCCGCTTGTAAATCCTCAGGTGTGAAAAAGTGATATTTCAGCACGCAGCGTCGCTGTGCTTTTTCCGCACTTCTCAGTGACGGCGCATTGCCAGGCAGTATCGCACCTGACAGCAGCGCGGTGTCGCCGTAGCGGTGATAAAGCTGGCGCAGCAACAGCTGCTGAGCATGGGCTGCCAGCCCCTTGCCGCGATAGGCTGGCGAAATAACTTCATCCAGAATCTGAAACCCCTCAATAAAACCCACGCGGCGCTTCGCGCAAATAATCAGCCCCACCTGCACGCCCTGGCAGATAATCAGAAAGACGTTGCCCTGAGCAATATCCTCAGCCAGTTCCCGCTTATCCGTGGCCAGCAACTGATGTCTGATAGCGGGCAGGGCGCGCCAGCTGGCGCGATAGGCACGATTAATCATGGTGAGGCAGCGCGGATAATCCTTCCGCGTGGCAGGCAGCAGCGAAACATCAGGTCGGGTGATACCCGAAAGCGAATCCGGATGACTCAGGAAAATCAGCTGATCGGGTATACCAATCGCGAGGTGATCGGCGGGCAGTAAAACCCGAAGATAATGCGGGTGCAGCGGCTGCCACGCCTGCATGATGGCGCAGGCAATTTGATGATTTATCGGCCCGTCCAGCGCGACGATATCGATAAACGGCTGGTCCGGATCGCCGCCGAGATAGCGCGGTCCGGTGAGATAACGCTGACCGTCAATATGGAGTTCACGTTGCAGGAAATAGCGCTGTGGCAGTCCGGTTTCACGCCAGGGAAAGGCGGCAGAGAAACGGGCATCACGGCACCATGCCTGCTGCTGCGTCAGCCACTCAATCAGCCAGCCCCTGAGCCGGTGCGGTGAAACCGGCAGGCTCTGGTAGCGCGACACCATATAATCCAGCATACGAATCCCACCTTATTGCCTGCATCAGGTCCGGCACAGCGGAGAGCGAACGGCTCAGCGTCGGGTCTGGTACTCCTCTTTCAGCAGGCCAAATAGCCAGTCATCCTGCCATTTACCAGCCAGAAAAAAGTTCTGTCGTAAGGTTCCTTCCTGCTCGAAGCCGGCCTGGATGAGCGCCTTCCGTGAAGCGATATTGCCTGCGGTGACGGTTGCCACCAGCTTGCGGTAACCCTGCTGATCAAAGCAATACCGCATTACCGCGTCCAGCGATTCACGACCGTACCCTTTGCCGTGAAAGTCAGCGGCGAGAATAAAACCAAACTCCGCAATGCCGTTTCCCCGATCGATAAGTCCGCTGAATCCAGTCGGCAAACCGGAGGTTTTTTCCTCCATCACCAGGCAAAGCCAGTGGTCACAGCCTTTATGCCAGGCGGGTAAGCGAACGTCAAACGAATGGGTTCTGATCTCTTCAGCAGAACGCGGGTCGGAGATGTATCTCATTACGGATTCATCCTGACTGACCGCCAGATAGAACGGCCAGTCCTGCCGATTCAACGGCCGGTAATTCAGCCGGGCGGACGTGATCTCACCAGGTTGCATCGTGCCACTCCTTGCAGGCTGATATCAGGGCGAAGGTGCCTGCCAGAAAGCTAACACAGCCGCCGGATAAGCGGGAGTCAAACTCGCCAGGCTGATGCGCTGTCAGGATATCACGCAGTGGTATCGTTTCCATTGTTGACGGCTTTCAGGCGTTATCCGTTTAATAAATCAGCGTTTAAACTTTTTCAGTTGGCTGAATATAAAATTAAGTCACTGATAATAAGGTTTAATCAGGAGTTTTTTTACACTCTGCCACGAAAATACAATGTAAATGACATGTGATAGCGTTTACACTAGCGCTGAAGTTTCTTTACATTTCTTCTTTTTCACCAAGGTTAATGACATGTCACGGGTATCCCGAACACTCAATTTGTTAACGCTGCTGTTTTCAGTCGCCTGCTCTGCCTGGCTGCTGATCGGTGGCGTCTGGTTGCTATCGCTGGGCGGTAGCGCGTATTACCTGATCAGCGGCCTGGCGATGGCAGGCTTTAGCCTGCTGTTGTGGCGCAGAAAACGCAGCGCGCTCTATCTCTATGCCGCGATTCTGATCGCCAGTGCGCTGTGGGCGTGGCAGGAAGCGGGCAGCGACTACTGGACGCTGGTTCCGCGACTCGACGTCTGGGTGCTGCTGGGGATCTGGCTCATTTTGCCTTTCAGCTACCGCCAGTTTGGCCTGGCTGACAAAAAACCATTGGCGGCGATGCTGATTGCCTTACTGGCTAACGGAGCGCTGCTGGCAGGATCGTCATTGCACGATCCGCAGGAGATAAACGGCGAATTACCGCTGACCGATCGCGCACCCGCCGCCTCATCGGTGCCGGCGGAAGACTGGACCGCCTATGGCCGCACGCAGGAAGGTGTGCGTTACTCGCCGCTGAAGCAGATCAATGAGCATAACGTGCAGAACCTGCAGGTGGCCTGGCAATATCACACCGGCGATGTCAAAACCGCTAACGATCCGGGTGAAATTACCAATGAAGTGACGCCGCTGAAGGCGGGCAACATGCTTTATCTCTGCACGCCACACCAGATTCTGCTGGCGCTGGACGCGGTGAGCGGCAAAGAGAAATGGCGCTTTGATCCGAAGCTCAAATCCGATCCGTCATTCCAGCACATCACCTGTCGTGGCGTGTCCTACCACGAAATGCCGGCGGCACAGCAGAACAGCGGCTCACAGCCGGCTCACTGCGCGCGTCGTATCTTCCTGCCGGTGGATGATGGCCGTCTGATTGCGCTGGATGCCGCCTCGGGTGAGCGTTGCGAGAACTTTGCCAGCCACGGCGAACTGAATCTGCAACATCAGCAGCCCAATGCTTATCCGGGCGGTTATGAGCCGACGTCACCGCCGATTGTCACCGACAAAGTGGTGATTGTGGCGGGCTCGGTCACCGATAATCTGTCAACCCGCGAGCCGTCTGGCGTGATCCGCGGTTTCGATATCGACAGCGGTAAGCTGGTGTGGGCGTTTGACCCGGGCGCGAAAGATCCCAATGCGCTGCCGGCAGAAGGGGAAACCTTCAGCGCCAACTCACCTAACTCCTGGGCACCGGCAGCGTATGACGCTCAGCGTGACATCATCTATCTGCCGATGGGCGTCTCGACGCCGGATATCTGGGGCGGTCATCGCACCCCGGAGCAGGAGCGTTATGCCAGCGGACTGCTGGCGCTGCACGCCTCCACCGGTAAGCTCGCCTGGTTCTATCAGACCGTGCATCACGATCTGTGGGACATGGATTTGCCATCCCAGCCGACCCTGGCGGACATCACGGATAACAGTGGCAAGCGCGTTCCGGTGGTCTATGTTCCGGCTAAAACCGGCAACATTTTTGTTCTGAATCGTGAAACCGGTCAGCCGGTGGTGCCTGCACCAGAAACCCCGGTACCGCAGGGACCGGCGAAAGGCGATCATCTCAACCCGACCCAGCCTTTCTCGCAACTCACTTTCCGGCCGAAGCAGAACCTGCAGGGCAAGGATATGTGGGGCGCAACGATGTTTGATCAGCTGGCGTGCCGCGTAATGTTCCATCGCCTGCGATATGAAGGACCGTTTACGCCGCCTTCAGAGCAGGGCACGCTGGTATTCCCGGGTGATTTCGGCATGTTCGAGTGGGGCGGGATTGCGGTTGATACCGACCGTCAGATCGCAATTGCGAATCCGATGGCGATGCCATTTATCTCCCGGCTGGTCCCGCGCGGACCGGGCAATCCGATTGAGCCTGGCGCGGCGGGCGCGGCAGGTTCCGGTTCCGAAGCCGGTGTTCAGCATATGTATGGCGTGCCGTATGGCGTTGAGCTGAATCCGTTCCTGTCGCCGTTGGGTCTGCCGTGCCTGCAGCCGTCGTGGGGCTTCGTCTCGGCGATCAATCTGCAGAATCATCAGATCGTCTGGAAGAAACGCATTGGTACGGTACGCGACAGTGCGCCGGTTCCGCTGCCGTTTAAAATGGGCGTGCCGATGTTAGGCGGTCCGGTAACGACTGCGGGCAATGTCTTCTTTGTTGCCGGTACGCTGGATAACTATCTGCGCGCCTACAGCGTGCGTGACGGTAAACTGCTGTGGCAGGCCCGACTGCCGGCGGGTGGTCAGGCGACGCCGATGACCTATGCGGTTAACGGTAAGCAATACGTGGTGATTATGGCGGGCGGACACGGCTCGTTTGGCACCAAAATGGGCGATACGCTGATCGCTTATGCGCTGCCGTAATCCCGGTTAATCTGTGACATCACGCCCCCGCCGGTCTGCCCGGTGGGGGCTTTTTTTTACTGAGATCGCGGGGCTGTCAGGCCAGGTCTCTGCTTCCTTGCTACGCTTGAGCCGCCCCCCTTGTGATTAAGAGAGCAAAACGCATGGATCTGAAACAGATTGACGCTGCGGCCTGGCGCACGCTGGGCGAGGCTGCTGGCGATCCCCAGGCGGAATTTCGCTATCTGACCCTCTGTACCGTTGATGCCGCCCGTCGGCCGCAGGCGCGCACGCTGGTGTTGCGTCAGGTCGATAGCGTCATGCGGACCCTGACCTTTCATACCGACGTACGCAGTCCCAAGTGGCAGGAGATGATGGCGAATCCGCAGGTAACGGTACTGGGATATGCCCTGCAGACCCGGCAGCAGTTGCGCCTGCAGGGACGGGTTGAACTCTATGCGCAGGAGAGCGATATCGCCCTTGCCGCGTGGTCGCGGTTACCGGCGCACACCCGCAAAACCTACCGCGGCGGGCCGCCCGGCGAAGAGACAGAGAGTGAGCCGCAGGCAGCTCCGCCCGCCACCACTGACGAAGCGGGCAGGCCGCATTTTGGCGTGGTGGTGATGCGCGTCAGCGAACTGGACTGGGTTCAGCTACAACGGGACAACAATCAGCGGGCGCTGCTGACCTATTCGACAGACGGCACATTAGCCAGTGGCCAGCGCATTGCACCCTGAGCGGCGGCGTCCGATCCCGGTCTACACTCACTGAACACGCTCTTTCAAACGACGAGGTCAACGTGGGTTCAGTAAACAATCGGGGCCAGTCCCCTTTTATTGACGGTTTTCAGCTACAGGATGTCACGCTGGATAATGGCATAACGCTGCGGGTCGCCACGGGCGGCAGCGGGCCGGTGCTGGTGATGCTGCACGGCCATCCGCAGAATCACCTCTGCTGGCATAAGGTCGCGCCGGTGCTGGCACAGCATTACACCGTCGTTCTGCCCGATCTGCGCGGCTATGGCGACAGCGATAAACCGGCCAGCGATGCGCAGCACCGACCCTATTCGAAACGGGCGATGGCGCAGGATATCGCGCTGCTGATGACCACGCTGGGCCATCACTATTTTGCCTTTGTCGGACACGACCGTGGCGCCAGGGTAGGGCACCGGCTGGCGCTCGATTATCCGGATCGCGTCAGCGCCTGTACCTTTATCGATATTGCCCCTACAGCCACCATGTACCAGCGCACCGACCGCGAGTTCGCGACCCGTTATTTCTGGTGGTTTTTCCTGATCCAGCCTGCGCCGTTACCGGAAACGCTGATCGGATCAAACACCGAATTCTTTCTGCGGCAGCATATCCGGGCGCAGCTCAAGGTCGCCGATGCCACGCCCGAAGCGATCCTGAACGATTATCTGCGCTGTTATCAGCATCCCGCGATGGTACACGCGGTGTGTGAGGATTATCGCGCCAGCGCGACCATTGATTTAGACGATGATGCTGCCAGCGAAGGGCAACGGATACGCTGTCCGCTGCTGCTGTTATGGGGCGAGCAGGGTACGGTCGGCCAGCTTTACGATGTGCTGCAGACCTGGGCTGACAAAGCCACCGATGTGGAGGGACGGGCGTTGCCCTGTGGCCATTCGCCGCAGGAAGAGGTGCCGTCCGCGTTCCTCTCTGAATTACAGCCCTTCCTGACCGCCGCCGGAAAGCATCGACCGGCTTGAGCCACAGCCCTGGCAGCCGGGACATCCCGTTAATAATGTCATATTCACTGCCAGCCGCTGCGCTGGCGATTTTTTATCTGCCGTATCGCTTACCGTATTTTAGCGCCACGTTATCCTCATATTTCCATCTTTTTACGCTATTTCCTATCTTTTAGCTTCGCTTGTGCCAGGCTTTAAATTCCCATGAGGCAGTCACTTATGCTGCAGCTCAGGGAAAGTAACCCTTATTTCTCTGCGCGCTTATTCCAGCAACACGTTCTCAGGACGACGGGCAGGTTAACCATGAACAATCGACCGCCTGAAAAACCGGGGGCAGGGGAAAACGATCAGCGACTCAGGCTGGCGGAAGAGAAACTTGAGGTCTCGAAGCAACAGGTCAGTGACGGTCATGTCAGGGTTACCCGGCGGGTAATCGAGCATGAAGAAAAAATTGCCCTGATGCTCAGGCAGCAGACCGCTGAAATAGAGCGAGTCCCTAAATCGGAACGGCTGACGACGATGCCGGAAATCCGCGAAGAAAACGGCGTGATCATCATCCCTGTGGTTGAAGAGGAAGTTGAGATTATCCGTCGGCTGGTGCTGAAAGAGGAGCTGCATATCCGCAAGGTGATCAGCCAGGTTCCGCTGGAACAGGTCGTCACCCTGAAAAAACAGCACGCTCAGATAGACATACATCAGAACCCAAAACAGGCTGAATCCATCACCGAGGAGAAAACCATGGCGCGTGAAACAATCGTAACAATGTTCAGTAATGTCACACTGGCAGAAGGCGCAAAACGCAACCTGATTAAAGCGGGTTTCCTGGACGATGATATTGATATCCTTTCCGGAGAACGCCTGCGCACTGAAGGGCAGGAAGCGCGTCATCCGGGCTTCTGGCAGCGTCTGTTTGGCAATACGCTGGAAGAGGATCAGGCTGAAGTGTATGAAGACGCGATGCGGACCGGCGGTGTGGTGCTGACGCTTCGCGCGGATGAAGATCAGCTGCCGCGGGCGCTGGGCATTCTCGATGCACATGAAGAACTGACCGAACGCAGCGCCGCCTTGCCAGAGGACTATGCCGCCGATGATGGCCTGAGCAGTGCGCCTGGTGCATCATTGAATCAACCGGCGTCGGGCAGCGATCTCAGCGGCAATCAGCCATACAGCGCGAGCGTGCGTCCATCCCTGACCGGTGATGAAAGTGAAGAGGATGTGCTGCGTCTGGCCGAAGAGCGGCTGGAAGTCGGTAAACGACTGGTCAGCGAAGGCTCCACCCGGGTGCGTCGCTACACGGTCACCGATCAGGTCTCTGAAAATGTGTCGTTGCGTGAGCAGCATGCGGAGATTTTCCGCCGTCCGCTGAGCGAAACCGGCGCACCGGATCAGGTCGACTGGTCGGAAAAAACCATTGAGGTTGAAGAGACTCACGAACAACCGGTGGTCAACAAGACGGCGCAAATCATTGAGGAAGTGGTACTGCGTAAAGAGCAGAGCGATCGGGTTGAAACCATCAACGATTCGGTACGTCGTCAGGAAGTGGATATTGACCGTGCCAGCACGGATAACGTCGCCAGTAACCGCAGTGCGACCGATCCGCTGCTCGACGCCACCCAGCAGGCCCGCACCGGTCACGACAGCCCGGCAGTGACGCCGGGTGGGCTGTCCGGCCGCGATCCGGCGCATCACGAAGGTGTGATGGATAAAGCGGGCGATAAAATTGCTGAAGCCAAAGAGAAGGTTGAAGACAAATTTAAAAAGCCGTAAGCCGCAGCTTTACCCGGCTCGTCATACTGCCCGTATCCGCCGATACGGGCCTTTTTTATCCTCAGCGCAGCGGGGCGTTAACCCGCAACGCGTCCAGTTCGCGCGCATCGTGGCTGCAAAAAAAGGTAATTTCGCCGCCATGCTGGCAGGAAAGCTCACGCAGTCGCTGCTGATTGTGCCGCCGTGCCGCATTATCCATCGCCATCATCCACTGATAAAAGCGCAGCCCCGGCGTACAGTGCCGCGCTGGCTGACGCATCTCACCGCGATAGAACCAGGCATCACCGCCGTGCAGCAGCCAGCCATCGGGCTGCTGAATCGCGATACCGGCATGACCTGGCGTGTGTCCCGCCAGCGGCACCAGCAAAATCTCCGTCGGCAGATCACGCAATCCCTGCACCGCCTCAAAGCCAAACCACCTCTCTCCCTGCGGCTGATAGGTCTGCCAGTTGCTGACGCCGCCCCATTGTCCGGGACGGTAGCGTTCACGCGACAGCCAGCTATGACGCTGATGGGCAGTATCAACTTCCTGCTTTAGCAGATGAATGCGCGCCTGCGGGAAATCGGTTAAGCCACCCGCGTGGTCAAAATCGAGATGGGTCAGAATGATGTGACGCACATCCTCAGCCTGAAAACCCAGCGCGGTTATCTGGGCCAGCGCGGTCAGCTCATCGCGGCGCTGAATGTTGTTTAAGGCGCGGAAAAAGCCGGACAAGCGGCTGCCGGGCGCGCGCATATCCTGACGGCCAAACCCGGTATCAACCAGCACCAGCCCGTCGCGGTCGGTCTCAATCAGCAGACAGTGGCACACCAGCTGGGCGGTCAGGCCTTTGCTGAAGCCGTCATAGAGCGCGCCACCCAGCGGACACATACAGCCACAGTTGAGATGGTGAATTTTCATCAGGCCTCCATAGGGTTATTGCACAGGATAGGACGCGTCGCTGCCAGCCTGGCGAGTGGCGCGTCACTCTGGCTATAGAGTGTAGAAAGGGTTAGCGCAGTAGGCGGAGCGGTGCAGCGGATAACCGGGCAAAATTGCCGGTTATCCGCCAGAAAGCAGCGATTTAACGGTGGAACAGCGGGAATGCGCCGGTGAGCAGACCGCCAGCCATCAGCACCAGACTGATCAGAATCCCCCACTTAATCGCAAAGCGCTGATGATCGCCGATATCGACTTTTGCCAGCCCGACCAGCAGATAAACCGACGGCACCAGCGGACTGAGCAGGTGGAACGGCTGACCAACAATCGACGCGCGGGCGATCTCCTCGGCTGAGATACCGTAACTGGCGGCGGTCTGGGCGATAACCGGCAGAATGCCGAAGTAAAACGCATCATTGGACATAAAGAAGGTGAACGGCAAACTGACCAGCGCAATGAACACCGCCAGATAAGGCCCGAAGCTGTGCGGGATCACCGCCAGCAGGCTCTTCGCCATCGCATCGACCATGCCGGTTCCGGAGAGAATACCGGTGAACACGCCGGCAGCAAAAATCAGCGAGGTCACGGCCAGCACGTTACCGGCATGGGCGCCAATGCGGGCTTTCTGCTCTTCCAGCGACGGATAGTTGAGCATCACCGCAACCGCAAAAGCCAGCATGAACAGGATCTGAATCGGCATCAGCCCAATCACCAGCAACACCAGCAGTAAGGTGGTCAGAATGAAGTTCGGCCAGAACATTTTCGGACGGCGATTGGCGGCGCACTCTTCAGCATCACCGAGTCCCAGTTCGATATTATCAAGGTGATGATCCTTCAGAGTCATCACGCCCAAACGCTTACGTTCACGCAGGCCAAACAGCACCGCCATCCCCACCAGGCTCATGCAGGCCATCAGCATGGCGGGCAGCATCGGAATGAAAATGTCCAGCGCATCAATGCGCAGCGCTGCTGCCGCACGTGCCGTCGGCCCGCCCCACGGCGAAAGGTTCATAATGCCGCTGGCCAGGTTAACCAGACAGGTCATGGCCAGCACGTTCATGCCAAGACGCTGATAAAGCGGTAAGAAGGCAGCGATAGCGATCATGTAGGTGGTGGAACTGTCGCCATCCAGTGAGACCAGCAGGGTCAGCACGGCGGTACCGACCAGCACCTTGAGCGGATCGCCGCGTACGATTTTCAGGATAAAGCGTACCAGCGGATCGAACAGGCCAGCATCAATCATCAGTCCGAAATAGAGAATAGAGAAGGTGAGCATGACGCCGGTCGGGGCCAGCGTTTTAACGCCGTCCAGCATCATGGCGCCCAGGCCCTGATAAAAGCCGCCAATCAGGGCAAACAGCGTCGGGATCAGGATCAGCGCAATCAAGGCTGACATGCGTTTGGTCATGATCAGATACATGAAGCAAACAACCATGGAAAAACCCAGTATGGTCAGCAAATTAAAGGCCCTCGTCATGGCGTTAAAGTTATGAAACGGTGAAATAGTGCGACAAAAATTTAAGGTATACTTAGCGCGGTAATGATTAACCTTTTGTTTTAATTAACACTGTCTGTAAAGACGATAATAATCACCCGTCAGGATTTAGCATTTATTTAACAAAAAAGAGTGATCCCGATCGTTTTTAAACGGCTGTTAAACGAAATTGTGTGATTGCGATCAACTGAGGCTGCCGGTTCACCCGGTTATCAGGGCCAGCAAAGGAAAGAGGTCGCGGAAGATGTCACTGCTAACGGAGAAGAGCTGTAGCCTGGCTGAGCCGGAAAGCTCAGCCAGAAAGGGAAGGATACGGGATTAACTGCCTAACAACTGCATGATTAATTCAGGCGTCTTATTCGCCATTTTCATCACGGCATTCTGGCCCTGTTGCAGTATCTGACTGCGCGCCAGCTGACTGGCTTCCTCTGCATAGTCCGCATCCTGAATGCGGCTGCGGGCGGACGCAGTATCCACGCCCTGCTGTGACAGCACCGCGCGGTTAGATTCGTAACGGTTAATCTTCGCACCATAGGTTGACTGATAGCGGCTGATTTTTTCCAGCGCGCTGTCGAGCGCCTTCATGGTGTTACTGATATCACCCTCAGTCAGAAGCGTGGTGTTCTTCAGCCCCAGCGCTTTGGTATCTGACGGCGTGGCCGGAATATGATCTGACTGTATCGGCTGACCATAGTCGGCGCTGGTGATCACCTCTAACGGTTCGCTCTGATGTGGCGGCGTGGGCGGAATCGCTTTCGGCTCAGGCAGATTTCCCCAGGTCAGGTTACTGGTGAACGATCCATTACCCACCACCACCACGATCAAATCTTCGCTGACGGTATCGAGCGTAATGCGCTCCAGTCGGGTACCGGTGTTGGTGCCGTTGTTGAAGTCGCCACTGGCAACATCTTCATAGCGATCGCCGTCACCACTGTAGGTGATGTTCATCCCGTTGTAGCTGCCGCTGTTACTGCCTGCCAGCGACCAGCTCGCTCCGCCTTCCAGCAGCTGCGAACCGTCATAGGTTGCGCCACTGGCGAAGCCGTTGTTGCTGGTCAGCAGGCGAGACTGCGCGCTGGCGTCGTCGGTGATGCCTTTGCTCACCCAGGTATAATCGGGGGTGCTGCCGTCAATCGGGGTGCCGGCCAGGTGCTTACCGTCGCGGGTAAACAGCTGCAGGTCATCATCCTGACCCAGCGAGTCAATGGTGATGGTGATGGCGGTCGAGCCGGCCGGGATATAGGCCAGCGGGATCACCCCGGAGGTAAACGAATAGCTCTGGCCCGCTACCGGGAATCGGCTGCTGATCGGCTGGACGTTGCCGAGCAACGCCGGCGGCAGGTCCGGATCGTTGGTGGCTAACGGGTATTTACCGAAAATTTCGGTGTGACTGGCGATGTCGTTAATGCCAGCCAGAATCTGCTGGTATTCACTGTTAAGGGTCTGGCGATCCACCTCCGACAGGGTACCGGTGGCAGCCTGAACCGAGAGCGTTTTCGCCCGGACCAGCTGGTCGACGATGCTGCTAAGGCCACCGCCTGCCGTCTGGGCATAGCTGATCGCATCGTTCAGGCCGCGCGCGACCACATTATCGGCACCGATATTGGCCGTCATCCGGTTGGCAATCGCCTGGCCTGCTGCATCGTCTTTAGCACTGTTAATCCGCATCCCTGATGATAAGCGTTCAATCGTTCTTCCCAGAACTGTGTCAGTGCTGTACCGCATTTTGTTCGTTAATGCGGCGGTTTCGTTATGGTTGATCGTTAACATAGTCGCTTCGAACAGGGAGTAGGGTCTGTGTTTTATCGGCATGATGATTAGCAGCTTTAACCTGCGACGGCGCATATTCTGGCTGTTATAGCGGCCGTATGGGCAAGTGGCTGAAGGGAGTGGGGTTTTTTGATAAAAAATATTAACGATTCAGCGAGCAGCCATCCCTGCTGCGCGTGGCGCAGCAGGGGATGGGAAGGAGCAATCAGTTAAACACCATACCGCCATCAATCAGTAACGCCTGTCCGGTCATATAATCGGAGTCGGGTCCGGCAAGGTAGGCGACACAGGCTGCCACGTCTTCCGGCTCGGAGAGGCGTCCAAGGGTGATGCGTTTGGCAAATTCCTCCGTGCCGTAACCGGCCGGTTTTCCGGCCGCTTCAGAGATCTGCCGGTCGATCTCTTCCCACATTGGCGTTCTGACAATGCCGGGGCAGAAAGCATTGACCGTGATACCGGCAGATGCCAGATCGCGCGCGGCGGTCTGGGTCAGGCCACGCACCGCAAACTTACTGGAGCTGTAGACGGCGAGTTCCGGGTTACCGACATGGCCGGCCTGTGAACAGGCGTTGATGATTTTGCCGCCGTGGCCTTCAGCAGCGAACGCCCTGATGGCGGCCTGCATACCCCAGATCACCCCTTTCACATTGACGTTGTAGACTTTATCTATCACCGCTTCGGTGATCTCGGCGATCGGCGTGGAGGGCGCGATGCCCGCATTATTGACGATAACATCGAAGCCGCCCAGCGCCTGGCGCGCCTCCTCAACGGCATGCATCACCTGATCACGCTGGGAGACATCGACTTTCAGCGCCAGCGCTTTGCCCCCAGGCTGAATGATCTTCTCTGCCACCTGGCGGGCCGTTTCAGGGTTGAAATCAGCCACGGCCACGGCAAAGCCGTCTCTGGCGAGACGCAGGGCGATCGCTTCACCAATTCCCTGTCCCGCACCGGTAACAAATGCCACTCTGGTTTTCATCATCATATCCTTTCAGGTTGAAATTAAAGAAGCTGGCTCAGATGCAGCTGGCCCATCAGCAGGTGGTTGTCCGCATAATCGACCGGTACCGCCACCACGGCAGGTCCCTGAACATCCATCGCCTTACGCAGGGTCGGTTCAAGCTCTGCCGCACTGTTAACCGCAAAACCGGCGGCACCAAACGCTTCGGCATAAACCTTGAAATCGACCGGGCCAAACTTCACGCCGGAGACACGCTGATATTTCTTCTCTTCCTGCATCGCCACCATGTTGTAGGCGTTGTCGACCCAGACGATGTGCAGAATATTGGCGTTCAGCCGTACCGCAGTTTCCAGCTCCATGCTGGATTGCAGGAAACCACCGTCGCCCGATACCGACACCACTTTGCGCTGCGGATCGACCAGCCAGGCACCAATCGCCCACGGCAGCGCCACGCCCATGGTCTGCTGACCGTTAGAGATCATGATCTGGCGGGCGCGGAAACTGTAGAGATAGCGGGCGATCCAGATGTGGAAGCTGCCCATATCGACGGTCAGGCTGACATCGCTGTTAATGATGTCCTGCATGGCGCGCACAATCCGTAACGGATGCAGCGCAAACTGATTGAGGCTGGCACCCTGCATCGCCAGGAGTTTGCGCTGCTGTTGCCGATCCTCCAGCACGCTGGCGGCTTCCGGGCTGAGCTGCAGCGGCGCGGTAATGCGGGTTGCCAGCTTGCGCAGCGTGGCGGCGATATCACCGACCAGCTCTGCGTCTGGCAAATAGCGGTTGTCGGTTTCGGCGGGCATCACGTCGATATGGATCAGCGTCGCGTTGCCGGTGTTCCACATTGCCGGTTCATACTCCACCGGGCTGTAACCGATGGTGATAATCAGATCGGCCTGTTGCAGCAGCCGGTCACCGGCCTGGTTGTTGAACAATCCGACGCGTCCGGCAAAGCGGGAGAAATGTTCCTGCCTGACCGCGCCCGCCGCCTGATAGGTGCTGGTAACCGGAATATGCGTGCTGTTCAGCAGGTGGTGAATCGCTTCGCTGTTTTCTGGCTGGCTCGCCATCAGTCCCAGCAGGATCACCGGGTTTTTCGCCGCCGCTATCGCCTGACCGACCGCATCAATCATTGCATCGGGCGCGGCACCCAGAACCGGGCGGCCTTTGCTGCTCAGGGCCCGGCCGGTGACGGGCTGATCGACGATATCCTGCGGCAGGCTGATGAACGCACCGCCACCGCGACCGTGCTCGGCGTGGCGGAATGCATTCGACAGACATTCAGACAGCGCAGCCGGATCGGTCACTTCGACCGCATATTTGGTGACCGGACGAAACATGGAAACGGTATCCATGCTCTGGTGTACCTGCTTGGCGCTGTCAGAGCGCTTCACGGCACCGCCGATCGCCACCACCGGATCGCCTTCGCTGGTGGCGGTCGCCATCCCGGTGATCAGGTTGGAACAGCCGGGACCGGAGGTGACCAGCGCGACGCCCGCGTTGCCGGTCAGCCGGCCAACCGCCGCGGCCATAAAGGCGGCGTTCGCTTCGTGGCGCACCGGGATAGTCTGAATCGGGGAATCCAGCAGGGAGTCGAACACCTTGTCAATTTTTGCGCCGGGAATACCGAATACGTGGCTCACGCCCTGTGCTTCAAGTTGCGCGACCACCAGGTCGGCGCCGCAGGTCCAGAGTGTGCTGTCGGTGGAGTTTTTCATCTTCATTCCTCTGTTTAGCTTTCAACTGCGCGAATGGCGGCGTCGAGGTTGGCGGGATTGAGGTTGGCATTGAGAAAATCGCTGTCCTGAGGCAGATCGACCACCAGTTTGCTGATGGCGCCAAAGGTCAGGGTGCCCTGTTCCAGCGCATAATCGAGAATGTGACCGCCGCCTTCGCGATCGTCAGTGATAAAATGTTCGTGATAGCCAGCCACGTTGATGCCCTGCATATACTGCGGTGTGCGGAAGCCAATCAGCTCACCCGCACGCTGGCTGAAAGTGAAGGTCGGCTGGTTGCCGAGCACTTCCGGCATCGAACGATAAGGGCGGCACTGGCAGGGGACGGTGCGGGTCTCGACGCGGCTGAAGCGTCCGCTGATGCGCAGCGCACAGAACTGGTTGTCGGAGGTGATTTCACGGTCGATCACGCGGTGAATCGCTTCACGTGAGATCGGCCGTTCAAATTCATACAGATGCTGCGGTTTGAAAAAGGTCATCACCGCAAACGGGGTTTTCTGTTGTGGATCGGCGGGATGCGCGCTGCCGTCTGAATGCAGCTGATAGACCTGGCTGTCGAAGGCGATCAGTTCGCCATCCAGCCGGTTAAAGGTGCCTAAGCCAAAATCGCCCTTGCGCAGCAGGTCAGCGATCCGGGTGTTGCCATCGTAAACGCCGCTCAGCAGCGCACTCATCAATGAGGTCTGATAGATAACACTTTCTGGTGCATCCTGGGAAAGTTTTAGGACAGTATGTTTCAGTTGATCCTCACAGGAACAATCAGTTACATAATTGCTCATTTGATGCCTCATAGGTTAACCATTAAGCCGTGTTAACCTAATGTTGAACCGATTCAGTCGGTGGGTCCAATAGCGAAACCTGTTAACTTTGAGACGTTTTTGATATGGAACTGCGTCATCTGCGTTATTTTGTCGCCGTCGCCCAGACGCTTCATTTCACCCGGGCTGCTGAAATGCTGGGGATTTCGCAGCCGCCGTTGAGTCAACAGATACTGCGGCTGGAGCAGGAAATTGGTACGCCACTGTTAAAGCGTCTGACGCGCGGCGTTGAGCTTACCGAAGCCGGTGAAGCCTTCCTGGCCGAAGCGCAGCAGATTGTGCAACTGGCCGATCATGCGCTGGAAAATGCGCGGGGCATTGCCCGCGGTATCAGCGGCCAGATGTCGCTGGGCTTTGCCAGTTCGGTGGCGTTTAATCCGCGGATATTTGTGTTAATCCGCCAGTTTACGCAGCGCTATCCGGCGATGGAGCTGCTGACGCGCGAAGAGAACATGGCGCTGCTGATGCAGGATTTACAGGAAGGGTTGCTGGACGCGGCGTTCATTCGCCTGCCGTGTGAAAGCAGTAAAGCCTTTAATCTGCGGGTGATCTCAACCGAGAGAATGCTGATTGCGCTGCCGCGTCAGCATCCACTCAGCCAGGCACCCGCGGTGGCGTTATCGGCGCTGGCCGCTGAAACGCTGGTGATCTTCCCACGCGAGGTGGCGCCCAGCCTGTATGAACTGATTGTCAGCGCCTGCCTGCGGGCGGGCTTTTCGCGCCACGCCTTTCAGCAGGCGCCACAGATCACCTCATCGCTCGGCATGGTGGGCGCCGGATGCGGTGTCGCGCTAGTGCCGGCGTCGATGCGCTGTGTGGGCAATCCTCAGATCAGCTTCTGTGAAATCGAAAATAATACGCTGTTCACCGACGTGGCGTTCGCCTGGCGGCGCTACCCTCCGTCAAAAGCGATATTGCATCTGCTGTCGCTGCTGGCGGAGAAACCGCCAGCCTGAAACGCAGCGGCGTTGATAAGCGCAGGCTATTGAACTGAGCACAATAACCGACTGGCACCGCGCGTCCGGGTTGCGAATAATCGAACCATGACTACATACCGCGTTCGAGTCGGGTTTCACAACCCGTCAGCCCTGACATTCAGGCAACTGGATGAGATTCTGGAGCCGCAGCGATTCTGGAGAACAGATTCGGCCAGCGGCAGGTTCCGCTATTTCATGGAGTATGAGTATCAATCTGACATACGCGATCTCTGTTCAGTTTGTTCGCTGGCCTACTCTCAGGCCTGCAAAGTCAGGAAATGCCCGTTAATCCTGGTTGAAGTGATGAAGTAACCCGGCCGTCCGATGCCGCCCGGTGGCGGGATCGGACGGTCAGCCTGAATCAGGCCCGCTTCCTGTTCATTAACAGACTCAGCGACGCAGGCAGCACCGTCAGCGTCACCAGCGTGCCGGTCACCAGACCACCAATAATCGCAAACGCCATCGGTCCCCAGAAAACCTGATGCGAGATCGGGATCATGCCGAGGATCGCAGCGCAGGCGGTCAGCAGGATAGGGCGAACGCGGTGCTGCGCCGCTTGCCGGATGGCTTCATCCGGCGGCAGTCCGGCGCGGGCGTTGGCGTCGACTTCACTGATCATGATCACCGCGTTACGGATGATGATGCCAGCCAGCGCGATAATCCCCAGCAGCGCAACAAACCCCAGCGGTGTCCCCGCCGGCAGCATGGCTAACACAATGCCCGGCAGCCCAAAGGGTGCCATGCAAAATGCCAGCACCATGCTGGAGAAACGCTGTAGCTGGATCATCAGCAACACCAGCATGACGCAGAGGGTGATCGGCAACAGGGCGAACACCGAGCCGTTACCCTTATCCGATTCCGCCACCACGCCACCTTCTTCAATCCCGTATCCGGCGGGCAGGGCGGCGCGCAGCGAGGCGACCTGCGGCGCGAGCTGCTGCGACACGGTTTCAGCGCGCTGGCCGGGCGCGATATCGGTCTGCACGGTGATGTAAGCCAGCCGCTGACGTCGCCAGATCACCGGGTCGTCCACGCCCCACGTCAGGGTCGCGACCTGGCTGAGCGGGACTTTTTGCCCGCTGGCGGTGGTGAGCATCAGGCCCGCCAGCACAGTGGTATCCTGCCGCTCGCGATCGTTACCGCGCAGCACCACGTCAATCAGCCGGTTGCGGTCGCGCAGTGTAGTGACCACGCTGCCGGACATCACGGTGTTAAGGGCGGAGGCGATGCTGTCAGACGAAAGCCCGACCGCGCGGGCAGCGGTCTGATTCACCGCCAGGGTGATGACCCGTTCCGGTTCTCCGGCGGTGAGATTCACCTCGCGGGTGAGCGGCGATCGGGCAATCACCGCCGCCAGCTGGTCGGCAGCCTGGCGTACTTTGGCGTTGTCCGGACCGGTAATGCGATACTTCAGCGGCCAGCCGACCGGCGGACCGAGTTCGAGCGGTGATACCCGGGTGGTGATGTCGCTGAAATGGTGCACCATCACCCGTTCGAGCCGCTTGCGCAGCCGATCGCGCGCGGCGAGGTTATGTGCCACCACCACCAGCTGGGCGGTGTTTTCATTATCCAGCAGCACATCCATCGGCAGATAGAAGCGTACCGCGCCGGAGCCAACGTAGCTGGTAAAGTTGGCAACGTCAGGATCGTTGCGGATCGCCTGTTCCAGTTGTGCAGTGCGGCGCGCCGTTTCAGCCTGTGCGGTATTGGCGGGCAGCGTCAGGCTCACCAGCAGTTCAGGGCGATCGGAGGCCGGAAAAAACTCACCCTGCATAAAAGTGGTGGCGTAAAGGCTGACCAGCAATATCCCCAGCGCGGCGCCGAGCGTGATTAGCCGGTGTTGCAGGATCTGCTCCAGCAGCCGGTGGTAAGCGCGCATCAGGATGCCCGGCGGACGGTGTGCCTTTACGCTGCCTGCCGATAACAGCCAGCTTCCGGTCAGCGGGGAAAACAGCACCGCCACGACCCATGAGCAGAGCAAGGCCAGGGTGATCACCACAAACAGCGAGTAGCAATATTCTCCGGCGCTGGACGCGGCGAATCCGACCGGTATGAAACCCGCTATCATCACCAGCGTGCCGGTCAGCATCGGGAAGGCGGTGGTTTTAAACGCATAGGTGGCGGCCTGCCATTTGCTGTCACCCGCTTCCAGCCGCGCCACCATCGCTTCCACGGTGATCATGGCGTCATCCACCAGCAATCCCAGCGCAATAATCAGTGCGCCTAGCGAGATCCGTTGCAGGCCGATATTCGCCAGCAGCATGCCGGTAAAGGTCATCGCCAGCACCAGCGGTATAGCGGCGGCCACCACCAGGCCAGCCCGCAGTCCCAGCGACACAAACGAGACCGCTAAGACAATCACGATCGCCTCGCCCAGCACCCGGACAAAGCCGCTGACCGCCGTTTTGACCACCGCGGACTGATCGGCAACCCGGGTCAGCGTAATGCCGTGGGGCAACTGGCTGGCTAATCGGCTCATCCGCTGATCCAGCTGCTGACCAAAGTCGAGCATATTGCCGCCGTCGGCCATGGAAATGGCCAGTCCGATGGCGGGCTTACCGTTAACCCGAAAGGCGGGAGCTGGCGGCTCGGCGGATTGCAGGCTGATGGTCGCCAGATCGGTCAGCGGAATAAAGCGTTGACCGATATGCAGCGTCACCGCCTGCAGGCTGGCGACCGAGGTTAAGGTGCCGCTGACCCGCAGCGCGATATTTTCGCGATCGGTGCGCAGGCTGCCGGCAGGGACCACCTCATTCTGGGCTTTAAGCGCATCGCTGACCTGCTGCAAATCCAGCCCCATTCCATCCAGCTTGCGCGGCGAAAAGGCAATCACCACCTGCTGCTCCTGGACACCGAGTAAGAGGGTTTTGCCGATATCGGGCAGATCGGCCAGGCTACGACGCAGGTTATCAACCTGATCGCGCAGTTCCCGCGCGGTGAAACCCTCGGCGGTAAAGCCATAAAGGGTGCCAAAGGTGTCATCAAACTCGTCATTTACCGCCGGCCCCTGAACGCCCTGCGGCAGCGAAGGCGCGATATCCTGCATCTTTTTCCGCAGCTGGTACCAGATGCCCGCCACCGCTGCGGGAGGCGTATCGTCGCGCAGATTAACGTAAATCACCGTCTGCCCGGCCCGGGTTTCGCTTTCAACTGCGTCCAGCGACGGGATCTCCTGCACCTTTTTTTCCAGTACGTCGGTGACCAGCTGCACGGTGGTATTCACATCAGCGCCCGGCCACTGCGCGGAGATCACTGCCGTTTTGATGGTAAAAGCCGGATCTTCGTTGCGCGACAGATGTTCATAGCTCAGCACACCCACGGCCATCACCAGCAGCATGAAAAATACCACCAGCTGCTGATGCGCCAGTGCCCAGCCAGAGAGATTAAAAGCGGATGAGGAGGAAGCAGGCTTCATGGCGCCTCCTGAGATAACGCGACCTGTTCACCAGGCTGCAGGGTGCTGACACCGGCCGTCACCACCGTTTCACCCGGCTGGATGCCGGTGCTGATAAAAATCTGCTCTGCGGTGAAGCGGGTCATCACCACGGGGCGCAGCTGCAATCGTCGGGTTGCGCGGTCAACCACCCACAGCGCGGGTTTTTCACCGGCGCGGGTCAGGGCACTGGCGGGTAAGGCGATCACGGGCGGCTGACCATCCGGCAGACTGAGCATGACCGTGGCGCCAAGCGCCATGGTGGCAGGCGGATTGTTCAGCGTGACCCGCAGCCGCCAGGTGCGGGTCTGCGGATCGGCCTGCGGGCTGATATCACGCACGCTGCCGCTGACCTGCACGCCGGGATCGGAGAGCAGCGCAATATTCAGCGGCATCCGGTTATCTGGCCGAATCAGGCTGGGTTCTGCCAGATCAAATACCGCATCGCGCGTATCCCCGGCGGCCAGCGTCATCACGCTTTGCCCGGCGCTGACCACCTGACCAGGCTGCAGGTTGACGGCGGTGATCCTGCCGGATGACGGGGCCCTGAGCTGGGTCCAGCTGAGCGTATCCTGTGCGTTTTTCAGCGCAGCCTCACTGCTGAGACGCCGCGATTGTGCGCTCTGAAAGTCCGCCTGGGCGCTGTCCAGCTGGCTGCGGGCGATGGCGCCGCCCGGCATCAGCAATCGCATCCGGTGTAAGTTAAGTGCGGCGACGCGTTCGGCTGCGCGGGCGCTCTCAAGGTCGGCCCGGGCGCTGCTCAACTGATTCCGGGCTGAATTGTCTTCCAGCGTTGCCAGCGGCTGACCCGCAGTGACACTGTCACCCAGTTCAACCGTGCGGCGGATAACCCGACCGTCGAGCCTGAAGGCCAGCGCCACCTCCTGATGGGCGTGGACTTCGCCGGTGAGCGACAGTGAGGCATCGTGACTGAACGCCGGGGCAATAACGGTTTTTACCGGTCGTAACGGGGCGACGGGCGGCTCGGCATGATCATCCCGGCAACCGGTCATGATGAAGATCCCCAGCAGCAGGAACACGATCGGCGCAAAGAGGTGAACACTGAGGAGATGACGCCACACCTGACGGGCAGCATCCTGAATTAAGTCTGTCATAGCCGGGTTCCTGTAATGAGTTGTGCTCATTGAACCCGGCTTGTGTCCAGAATCCTTCGATGAACCGTCAAGAAACGGTCAAGTTATCGCTTTTCAGTTCACCGGCAGGTTAACGCCGATTAACAGCCCGCCCTCCGCCGGCAGGCTGGCGTGAAGAGTGCCGCCGTGGGCTTCAATAATGGCTTTGGCAATCGACAATCCCAGACCGCTGCCGCCGGAGTGGCGTGCACGGGAGGACTCAGCCCGGGTAAAGCGGTCAAACAGTGTCGGCAAAAAATGGCGTTCCACGCCCTGACCATAATCACGGAAGGTCAGGGCAGTGTATCGATCGCCCTGGCTGGCGGTGATCTCCAGCCGTCCGCCCTCCGCAGCGTAGCGCAGCGCGTTTTCGCAGATAATGGTCACCACCTGACCGAGACGAAACGGATCGGCAGTCAGATAGAGATCCTGTGCCGGCGTCACGCTGATCGCCATGCCCGCTTCCCGCGCCTGCGGCATCAGCCAGCCGATCCGCTCGCGTAACAGTTCACTGAGGTTCACCCGATCGCGATTCAGGGTGAGCTGACCGGCATCCGCCAGCGATAACAGGTGCAGCTCATCCGTCAGCCGACTGAGCTGCGTCAGCTGTTTCATGATCATCGCCAGCTGCTGCGGTTCAGGCTGGAATACGCCGTCCAGAATCCCCTGTAGTCGGCCAATGGCCGCCGTCAGCGGGGATCGCAATTCGTGCGCCATCGCGACGTGTGAAGCACGCAGTTCCCGCTCGTAGCGCGCCAGCTGTTGCGTCATCTGGTTGAAGTCTTCGGTGAAGCGCACCAGCTCCTCTGGCGCCTCTTTCACCAGCGCCGCGGAACGGCCAAACTCGCCCTCAGAGACGGCGCGCGCCGCCGTCGCCAGCTGGCTGAACTGCGCCGACAGCGGACGAGCGAAACGCAGCGCCATCAGCACCATAAACGGGATCATCACCGCCACCAGCACGCCAACGGTAAGCCAGTCTGACGAGGCCAGCGAAGGATCGGAAAAGTTGATGCCCCACCACTGATCGACAATCTGATGAAAACGGGCCGGATCGCTGGCGGGATGGTGCCGCAGCTGTGAGAACTCCTCCAGCAGGGCGGGCGGCATCCGGTAATAGACCCAGAATGCCTGCACGGCAAAACGCAGCCACATACAGAAGGCGATCAGAATCACGCTGCCAATCGCCAGAAACATGACCCGGACGCAAATCCAGCGCCACAGTGAGGGATGGGTCTCGTTTTTCATGGCTGTCTGAACCGATAGCCGACGCTGCGAACGGCCGGTAACAGATCGGAGATGCCCGCCACCTCCAGTTTACGCCGCAGGTTGTAGACATGGGTGTCGACCACCCGCTCCAGCGCATCGCTCTCCGGCAGGCAGTGCTCCAGCAGAAACAGGCGGGTAAACGGCCGGGTCGGCGCACGCATCAGCGTCACCAGCAGAGAAAACTCGGTCGGGGTGAGATCGAGGCGGCGAGGGCCGGCGCCGTCAGTATTGACCACGGCGGTAAGCGCCAGCGGATCGACCTCTAATCCCGCCCAGCGCAGGGTTTCCGGCTGCGGTGTGTTGTACTGACTGCGGCGCAACACGGCCTGAACGCGCGCCACCACTTCGCCTGGGTTATACGGTTTCACCACATAGTCATCTGCGCCATAGCGCAGCGCGCCGATGCGATCCGGCGCGTCGCCCATCGCGGTGACCATAATCACGGGCGTGTCGCCGCGCCGCCGCAGCGCCGCCAGCACTTCGGTGCCGTTCATGCCGGGCAGCATGATATCCAGCAGGATCAGATCGGGCTGCCAGCGGCGGGCAACCTCCAGGCCGCTCAGGCCATCACCGGCGACGGTAACTTCATAACTTTCACGTTTCAGATACGCCTCAAGCACACCGGCTGCATCCGCGTCATCTTCAATAATCAGCACACGTTTTGACTGCATTTTCGGACCACCTTGACTGTTTCTTCATAAATCCCTGGTCGTTCATTGACACAGGTTTCACATACTCCGGCCAGAGACGCGTAACTGATCCCACTCGGTTCCGCAACGTGATGTGATAATGAGGAAACGTGATGATAACCGGAAAAATACAGCTTCACATGGTCTGTTTTTCGCTGGGGTTAAGCGCCGCCGCTGCCGTGGCGGATGACAGCGCAACGCCAGCGCCCAGCGTGACACTGGGCATGGCCGGTATCTATGCGCCGCGCTACAGCGGAGCGGATAAACGTCACTGGCAGCTGATGCCGCTGATTCAGGCGCGCGACGGGGCCTTCTTCCTGGATACGCAAAAGGGGATCGGCTACGACCTGCAGGCGGATAATGGACTCTATCTGGAACATACCCTGGGCTATGGTCTGGGACGCGCGGATAAAAATTCAGCGTGGCGTGACGGTGACGATCGGCTCAAAGGGATGGGCAACATCGATGCGACGGTCAACACCTCGCTGGCGCTGGGCTGGTCAGTGACGCCCTGGCTGGCGCTGGAAGGCAAAGCGACACTGCCATTAAGTGACGGTCAGGGTGTGCAGTATCGGACTTCGGCCACCCTGGTCCCGTGGCAAACCAACAGCGACACGGTCGCCTTGCAGGTTTCCGGTCTGTTCGGGGATAGTCGTTACATGAACACCTTCTACGGCGTCAACAGCCAGCAAAGCGCACGCACGGGTTTTGCCCGCTACAACGCCGCCGGCGGTTTCTATGGCACCGACACCAGCCTGACCTGGAGCCATCAGTTCACGCCCGCCTGGTCGGCCAGTGTCATTGGTGAATATACCTGGCTCGACAAGCACGCCTCCGATAGCCCGATTGTTGAGAAACGCAATGGGACATCGGCCACCCTTGCGCTCAGCTACTCCTTCTGATGAGGGCATGAAAAGGCGAGGCGGTATGCGCAGTCATCGAACCCTGCTGGCGGCGCTGATCCTGTTGTATCTGCTGGTCTACGCACTGACCGGGCTGGCGATCAGCCTGTTTGATTCGCCGATTCGGGGGTAAGGCTCGATCGCGGGGCGCAGGGTGACTGCGCCCGCGCTGTTATCCCTGGCTTCAGGTGCGTACGTCACGCTGGTACAGATGAAGGAGCTCTTCAGAGAGCTCACGCGCCAGCATGGAGGTCATCAGGTGATCCTGAGCATGGACCATAATTAAGGTCATCGGCTGCCGGGCTTCGCCGGCATCCTGCTCAATCAGCCGGGTTTGCATTTTATGTGCCTGGCGGGTGAAGGTATCGGCCTGACGCAGCAGATCCCGCGCCTGTTCGATCTCTCCCTGACGGGCCGCCTGCAGTGCCTCAAAACAGAGGCTGCGCGACTGACCGGCATTCACAATAATCTCCATTACCGCTTCTTCCTGATCGATCATGCTACGTTCTCCGGGTGGGTAAAACCGTTACGGGCCGATGTTGCGGCAAACCACTCACCGCTTTTTTTCACCGTGCGTTGCTGCGTAGCGATATCGAGCTGGACAAAGCCGTAGCGATTTTTATAGGCGTTACACCATGACCAGTTATCAATAAAGGTCCACATATGGTAGCCGAGACACTGGCTGCCTTCGCCGATCGCCCGGTGAACCCATTTAAGGTGCTCAGCAACGAAGTCGATACGGTATTGATCGTTGATCTGCCCATCCTCAACAAAGCGTTGCTCATTCTCTACGCCCATGCCGTTTTCTGAAATAAAGCAGCGTGGATTGCCATAATTGAGTCGCAGGTTGGTGAGAATGTCATAGATACCCGGCTCGTAGATTTCCCAGCCGCGATAAGGGTTCATTTTCCGGCCCGGCATCTCATAGCTGTCAAAAAACCATTCCGGCATAAAGGGCGCAGCCGGATTGATTGCGCTGTCACGGCATTTTACCCGCCGTGGCTGATAATAATTGACCCCGAGCAGGTCGATAGCGCCTTCGGCGATCAGGGCGTTGTCTTCTGGTTGTGCTGGGGGTAACTGGCCGTACTGCCTGAGCAGTGCCACCAGATCGGCCGGAAATTCGCCGCGTAACACCGGGTCGAGAAAACTGCGGTTAAACAGCAGATCGGCGTGATGCGCCGCGGTGAGGTCCGCCGGATTCTGCGACCGCGGATAGGAGGGCGTCAGGTTGAGCACAATGCCGATTTCACCTGGAAAAGAACCGGCCCGGAAGGCCCGGACCGCCGAAGCATGGGCCAGTACCGTGTGGTAAGCCACCGTGGCCGCCCGGCGGAAATCCACCACGTTCGGATAATGGAAGTCGTACAGGTAACCGCCTTCAACCGGCACGATCGGTTCGTTAAAGGTAAACCAGTGCGCTACCCGGTCGCCGAACAGCTCAAAGCAGAGGCGGGCATAGCGACTGAATGCCGCGACGACGTCACGGTTCTCCCAGCCGCCCAGCTGCTGCATCGCCATCGGCATGTCAAAGTGAAACAGCGTCACGAAGGGCGTGACGCCCTGCGCCAGCAATTCATCAATCACTTGGTTATAGAACGCTACCGCCTGCGGGTTAAGATCACCGCTGCCGTCCGGGATCAGCCGCGACCAGCTGATTGAGGTGCGGAAACTGTTGTGGTTCAGCTGCTTCAGCAAGGCGATATCCTGACGCCAGTGCTGATAGAAGGTTGAGGTGTCAGCCGGGCCAATCTGCTGATGAAAACGCGATGGCTGCTGCGTGTACCAGTGATCCCAGATGGTGGCGCTTTTGCCGCCGTTCAGGCTATCACCTTCGGTCTGTAAGGCGGAACTGGCGCTGCCCCACCAGAAGTTATCGGGAAACGTGTAGTGCATGGTGCCTCTCTCCAGGAAATTAGTGGGTACCGGCGGTTTCAGCCAGCGGCGCGTGCGACTGCGTCTTCTCCAGTTCGGCTTTCATTAGCGATCGTTCGTAGGCGCGCAGAAACGGCAGGTAGCACAGGGCGGAAAGCACCATGCAGACCAGGCACATCACCACCGGACTGATCGCCCAGTTGGCTGCCCATGACGCGCCAATCGGTGCCGGTGTGGTCCACGGCGTCAGCGACACCACCTGCGCCAGCCAGCCGAGCCGGGTAGCGGTATACGCCAGCACGGCGTTAAGCATCGGTACGCAGACAAACGGAATAAACATCAGCGGATTCATGATGATCGGTGCGCCAAACAGGATCGGTTCGTTGATATTGAAGAAGCTCGGCACGATGCCCATTCTGCCGATGGTGCGCAGATGGGTGGCACGGCTGCGCAGCAGCAGAAAGGCCAGAGGCAGCGTGGAGCCGACACCGCCAATCAGCAGGTAGTGATCCCAGAAGCCCTGCAGATAGATGTGCGGTAACACATTGCCCGCCGCCAGGGCGGCCTGATTAGCGGAGAGGTTGGCCATCCAGAACGGGTTCATGATGCCAGTGACAATCAGCGCCCCGTGGATGCCGGCAAACCAGAAGATCTGACACAGCAGTACCGACAGCAGAATCGCCGGTAACGAGTCGGAAGCGGAGACCAGCGGTGCCAGCAGATGCATGATGGCCTGCGGAATGATCATCCCGGTTTTGGCCTCAATCAGCAGATTGAGCGGATGCAAAGTCCCGATGATCACCACCACCGGGATCAGGATCTCAAACGAACGTGCGACACCGGTCGGTACCTCTTTGGGCAGGCGGATCGTGACGTTGTTGTGCTTCAGCCACGCATACACGCGGGTAGCATAAATGGCGGTCAGCAGCGCGGTAAAAATCCCCTGACCGGAGAGGTATTCAGTGGAAATGGTGTGATTGGAGTAGGGGGCCGCCACCAGTAAAAAGGCCATAAAAGCCAGCAGACCTGACATCACCGGGTCCAGTGAGAATTGCCGTCCCAGGCTGGCACCAATCCCCACCGAGATGAAAAAGGTCATCACCCCCATGCTGAGGTTAAACGGCAGCATCAACTGGTCACGGTAGGTGGCGGAGAAGTCGAGCCAGGCCCGGGCGACGCTGTTGGTGCTGGTGGCGGAGAAGGGAGGAAAGATAAACACCAGCATGAAGGAGCCGATGATCATAAACGGCAGCGCGGCAGTAAAACCGTCACGAATAGCAATCACATATTTCTGCTGGCCCAGCCGGCCGGCCAGCGGCGTAATCGATTGCTCAATCACCGCGATCATGGATTGATAGAGTGAGCTCATAAGGCCGCCTTTTCCTGCGCAGCTGCAATCAGCGACAGCGCGAAATCCAGCACCTTGTCACCCCGTTGCATGCCGTAATCCATCATATCGATCGGTTGGACCGGAATCGCCTGGCCTGCTGCTTTTTCGCTCAGGCTTTGCAGCATATATTTTACCTGCGGTCCGAGTAATACCACCTGATAGCGGGAAAACTGTTCGTCAAACTCCGCTACGCCAAACGCGTTGATCTCAACGGCTAATTCCCGTTGCGCGGCGGCTTCCACCATTTTCCGCACCAGCATGCTGGTGGACATCCCTGCTGAACAACACAACATGATTCTGTACATGGTTACTGTTCCTCGCCTTTGACACTAAAGTGAGGCTGATTGGATATCATATGGAAACCGGTTTCCATCGACAGCAATCAGAAGTGTGATGCGCGTCAATAAGCCAGATTAGCGGTTTTTTTTAATTCGATTAGGGTCACAAAATTGACCGTAAAAGCGAAGAGGAGGTGGCTTATGGAAAATCGGTTTCCACGACTGGATGAAATGGCTATACTTTGGCCGGCGAACCATTGCGCAGATAAGCAAAGTGAGCATTTTTTGGCATAGCGCCGTTTTCAGGGGAGAAAAATGTCTACTATCAACGATGTATCGCGGCTGGCTGGGGTATCGAAAGCCACAGTTTCCCGGGTGTTGAGCGGTTCACGCGGCGTAAAGGAAGCCAGTCGGCTGGCGGTCCTGAAAGCCGTCGAAGAGCTGAACTACCGGCCAAACGTTATTGCCCAGTCGTTATTCAGCCAGACCACCCACTGTATCGGCGTTATCTGCGCGCAGGAAAACGTTAATCAGATCACCGCCTGGCTTTTCGCTCTGGAAAAGCAGCTTCGTCAGCATCAGAAGCATCTGTTATTGCGCTTTGCCCATAGCAAAAGTGACGTTCTGACCGCGCTTGACGAGCTGAGCTGTGGACTGTGCGATGATGTGCTGATCATTGGCGCGCGTTTTCCCCTTAATATTGATGATGAACATGTCATTCTGGTCGACTGCGCCGAAGCGGAAGGGCCGAACAGTATCCAGTTCGATCACGCTTTTGCCGCCGAGACCGCCAGCAATTTCCTGATTAATCAGGGCCGTCGCCAGATCGCCCTCATCCAGCCTGAGAACGGGGGCACCGCCGGGCAGGTCTTACAGGGTTACAAGCTGGCGCTGGAAAATAACCTTTTACCTTTTAACCGTAACCTGGTGATTACTGATGCGGTCTCTTCGTCGGTGGCGATTCAGATGCTGCTGAATAATGCCAGCAGCCGGAATTTCAACGCCTTGCTGGTGGCTAATGAGCAGGAAGCGCAAAGCGTTATGGCGCAGTTACAGGCCTTTAATAAAGCGGTACCGGATGACGTAATGGTATTCAGCCTGGCGGGATCGGTGAATTTACCCGGTTTACCCACTATTCCGGCAATTGAATACTCTCTCGATGCGATGGCATCACGTATTGTCGGCTGGTTAACCGCCACCACCCAGCAGATGCTGGGCAGTTCGGTATTACGTGGCGATCTGATTATCCCTGACTGGCGGCAGCGCTGATTTTGCAAGGCGGATTAGGCGACGTCGCTTTGCTGATGTTGTAAAAAGTGACAGGTTGCGCCCAGCATGCCGGAATCGTTGCCGAAGGTAGCGGTATCAATGCGAATATCAATTTGATATTTTTCCAGCTGCCGTGAGAGCTCATCAATAAAGGGTTCACGTTCGGTAATTCCCCCGCCGATGAAAATAGTCTGCGGGTCAAATACGCTGAAAAGATTATATAAACCGGCGGCGAGATCCTGATAAAAGCGATCAACTACCTGTTGTGCCTGCTCATCGCCCTGATCAAACGCGTCGAACACATCCTTACCACTGACATCATCGACCGGCTGACCGCTGAGCCGACTGAAATTTTCGCGCAGGGCGGTCATGGTGCAACTCTTTGCCATGGTATGGGGTTCGATATTGTTGTCGGTAGGGCGTGACGTCAGCAGACAGCCAAATTCTCCGGCACGATTGCGGCCACCGCGGATCAGCGCACCGTTACAGA
Organism: Pantoea sp. USHLN298; assembly: GCF_037149395.1. Classification (NCBI taxonomy): domain Bacteria; kingdom Pseudomonadati; phylum Pseudomonadota; class Gammaproteobacteria; order Enterobacterales; family Erwiniaceae; genus Pantoea; species Pantoea sp. USHLN298. The sequence goes on along the minus strand of NZ_JBBCRO010000009.1, from coordinate 55,742 downwards.
AAGCCGCGCCGCCTAAGCCGGTGCCGATGGTCAGCATCAGAAAATCATCCAGCTTCTTCGCTTTTCCCAGCCAGCGCTCGGCCAGTAAAGCACAGTGCGCATCATTCTCAACCGTCGCCGGCAGCGAGGTTTTATCGGTCAGCCACTGGCTCAGGTTAAACTGATCAAAGTCGCGAATCGTGCCGCCCATCGCAATATATCCGCTCTCCGGATCAATATAACCCGGCGTGCTGACCGCAATGCCGCTGCATGATGGGTTTTGCTTTAGCCAGGCGATAATCTGTTCCAGTATTTTATCCCGATCGTTATGTGAGATATCAGCACTGTCGCTGGCCAGAATATTTCCCTGAGCGTCGATCACGCCCATTTTTAATGAGGTCCCGCCAATATCAAAGGCTGCAATGTTCATCTACGTTCTCTGCGTTTATTGTCGTGAATATCTAGTGTAGCGCTGAAAATTAATCGTAAGCGGTGGCAGGTGGGTAATATTGTCAGGAAAAGTACGGAAATATAAAGTTGATAGCGCACGCCGTTCCGGAATAAGAATTATCTGGCAAGAGACAATCTTAACCAACGTTTTCCGGCACGGCGGCGGGCAGTCAGTTATTAACCTGTGATCTGACCACAAATAACCAACCACACGGATGAGGCTGCGTTTCCATGCCGTGCAGTGATAAGCCGCACGGCATAGTGGCCTGGGATGAGCCCGAGGAGGCTACCACTTACGCAACAGCAGGCTGGCATTAACCCCGCCAAAACCAAAGCCATTCGACATGGCATACTCCAGCGCCATCGGGCGGGCGTTCAGCGCCACCAGATCGAGGTTACCCGCTGCGTCATCGGGATGATGCAGATTGAGCGTCGGCGGCACCTGTTGATGGCGCAGCGCAAGCAGCGTGAATATTGCCTCTATGCCGCCCGCCGCGCCCAGCAGATGCCCGGTTGCCGATTTCGTTGAGGTGATCGCCACCGCTGAATCGTCGCCAAATACTGAGCGAATGGCCGCGAGTTCACCGCGATCGCCGACCTGGGTCGAGGTCGCATGGGCGTTAATGTGCTGGACCGCTTCCGGACCGATACCGGCCTGACGCAGAGCGAGTTTCATCGCCCGGGCTGCGCCGCTGCCATTTTCCGGGCTGGCGGTCAGATGATAAGCATCAGCACTGGTACCGTAGCCGACCAGTTCTGCCAGCGGTGTTGCGCCACGCGCTTCGGCATGGGCCAGCGACTCGATCACCAGCAGACCAGCCCCTTCCGCCATCACAAAACCGTTACGGTCGCGATCAAACGGACGCGACGCCTGATGCGGATGATCGGCAAAACCGACCGACAGCGCGCGTGCGGCCGCAAAGCAGCCCAGCGTTACCCGGTCCAGCGCGGCCTCGGTGCCGCCGCAGATGGCGATATCGGCTTCACCACTTCTGATCAGACGCGCGGCATCCCCAATCGCCTGCACGCCAGCGGCACAGGCGGTGACGGGCGCGCCCAGCGGTCCGGTAAATCCATGTTTGATCGAGACATGACCCGCTGCCATATTGGCGAGAAAAGAAGGCGCCGTGAAGGGAGAAAGCCGGCGCGGGCCGCGTGCGTCGGTAGTACGTACCGCTTCCGCAATCGCGCCAAAGCCACCCACGCCGGAGGCAATGAGGGTGGCGGTGCGTTCACGCGCGGCTTCATCTTCAGGCTGAGGATGCCAGCCCGCCTGCTTCAGTGCTTCGTCTGCGGCCAATAGCGCAAATTCAATAAAGCGGGCCATCTTTTTGCGCTCTTTCGGCAGGATAAAGGCTTCAGGATCGTAGCCAGCCAGCGGATCTTCATCGACCGTCGGGACGCTGCCGCCCACCGAAATGCCGGTGCCGGCACTCATCTCTTCGGACAACCCCCGTATCCCCGACTGACCCGCGTTCAGGCGTTGCCAGACCGTCTCCACTCCGCAACCCAATGGCGAGACGATGCCCATACCGGTAATCACAATACGTTCAGACGCGGCTGAATGACTCATGCAGTTCCTCCTGTAGTGGCTCTGCAAGGTGGTGATTTACCGGTTGCAGAGCCGTGGTTTGATCGATGCACGCTTTCAACCTTAGCGCGGATGACGGAACCCTGCGTAACAGGGACGCACAACGCCACGTCCAGCCCGCCGTGTTTAACCGGAAGGAAATGCCAGGCGCAGCAGCACAGGGTGTCTGAAGATGTTCTCAGACCGGCTACCAGCATTGATCATGTGACCATTTAAGTCAATGGTCACTTTTCAGGGTGCCAGACTGCGTAACACCAGCGCCGCCAGTTGTACTGAGGCTGCTTCCGCCTCATCGAGGTTGTACTGCAGCAGAACCGGGCTGGCATAGGGTTTAATCACCCGGTAGATCGCTTCTGCGGCTTCGTCTGCCGGCGTTTTACGTTCAAATTCGCCCGCCTCTCTGCCCTGACGAAGGATCTGATGAATCAGATTCAGCAGCCGTTCTTCATGCGCCTGGGCCGATGGCCAGCGATCGCGCGAGGCGACTGCAGCAATGTCATAGAGTTTGCGATCGTGGAAAAACAGTTCGCTGCCGGTGGTTGAAAGCGTGCGAAACAGCCGGCGTAGCTGTTCAGCCGCGCCAGGTGCCTCGCTGATGGCGGCTTCCACACGCTGCATGATCATTGCCAGCCGGTTAGCGCAGATCACTTCGCCAATGGCCTGTTTGGATTCAAAGAATTTGTAGATATAAGCCTTTGAAAAGCCAATCGCCCTGGCGAGATCGGAGACGGTGGTTTTCTCGTAGCCGTAATGGGCGAAGTGCTGCATCGCGGCATCGACGATCTGGTCGCGAACGTTATGTTCAGCCGGGCCGCGGCCGCCGTTATCGGTAAACTGTTCTGTCATTTTAACGCCTGATAGGTAGAGTCGGTTGCAAAGTGACCGGTGAAGGATATGGTCACATTTTAAGCCTTTTAGCGGCCGAATGCCATGTTTCCGGCCTGAAGCGGGCGCGGCGCGGATCGCGCCGCTGAGGAAAGGGAAAATTATTGCCGCAGGCTGCTGATCGGAATGTTCCACTGACTGAGCTTGTTGTAGAGCGCGGTGCGTGAAATCCCCAGCAGCTTAGCCGACTGGCGCACGTTGCCGCCCTGCGCGCGAATTGTCTCCAGGATGCAGGCCCGCTCATTATCCTGCAGCAGGCTGGTGGCGGCGGTGGTGGTGGCCGGTGACATGCTGCTGATAAATTCCGCGGGTAAATCGGTCAGTTCAATGCTGCTGCTCTGGCAGAGATTCACTATCCGCTCCACCAGGTTCTCCAGTTCGCGGACATTGCCTGGCCAGTGCCAGGCCTGCAGGCAGCGCATCGCTTCCGGTGCCACCTGCGGCGGCGTCTTATTCAGTCGCTGGCATAATGCGTGGATAAAGGTCGTGACCAGATCGGGGATGTCGCTTTGACGTTCCCGTAAGGCGGGAATGGTCAGGGAAATGACGTTAAGGCGATAGAAAAGATCGCGGCGAAAGGCACCCTGTTCCACGGCGCGCTGCAGGTCGCAATGGGTTGCCGCCACAATGCGGACATCCACTTTAACCGGCTGCGCCGCCCCGATGCGCAACACTTCATTTTCCTGCAGTACGCGCAGCAGGCTGGTCTGCGCTTCCAGCGGCATCTCGCCAATCTCATCAAGAAACAGGGTGCCGCCATCGGCCAGTTCGAATTTCCCTGCCGAGCCACCGCGCCGTGAACCGGTGAAGGCACCGTCGACGTAGCCAAACAGCTCGCTCTGCACCAGATCGCGCGGCAGCGCGCCACAGTTGACCGCCACAAAGGATTCCTGTGACCGGCTGCTGGCGTTATGAATCGCCTGGGCAAACAGCTCTTTACCGGTACCGCTTTCGCCGGTCAGCAGCACGGTGCTGTCGCTGCGGCTACTGGCGCGTGCATCCTTGATCGCCTGTTGCAGCACAGGCGCGCTGCCACGAATCATCCCGAAGGTGTAGCTGGCGCTGACGCCAAGCACCCGCCGGGTGATTGCCCGGATACGCTGATTTTCTCGCAGCGATAAAATACGGCCGCCATCCGGTGCCGGCATCAGTGACACCAGACAGGAGACGCTGCGTCTGCCATCGGGGCGAAACACCATCTCACGGTCGTTGCAGCAGGGAAGGGTGAGCAGCGAACCCGATTGCGGCTGCAGCAACCGATCGATATGCGCATTGTCGGCATCTATTCCGGCGAAAATCTGCCGGGCGTAGCGATTCAGGGTTTTGATGCGGCCATCGCGATCGCAGACCACGACGCCTTCATTCAGCGTTTCCAGAATCGATTGCTGTTCGGCTAGCAGACGGCGCAGAGTCAGCTGTTGTCCAATCGCCTCTGCGGCGGCCTGGACGGTACCAAGCGTGTGAACATTAAAACTGTCGGGAGTGGCCGTCAGCGTCAGCACGCCGATCATCCGGCCGCTGGCATCACGAATCGGGGCCGCAGCGCACTGCTGGTTGCGTTCGCGTAGTGCCAGCTTCCAGTTTTCTCCGCTCAGCACATAGACCAGCCGCTGTTCGCGTAAGCAGCGTGCGGTGCAGTTGGTGCCCAGCACCTCTTCACGCAGGATGCTGCCGACCGGCGTCAGGTCGCTGCCGCAGTAGCTCAGCACCACGCCCTGCGCATCGGTCAGATTGATGTGGCCATCCGGATTATAGGCCAGCAGATTCTGCATCACGCTGTGCGCCACGGCGATTAGTTCACTGTTGTGGCTGAGAATGGCGGACACTTCATCCGGTTCCGGTGCGCTGTAGCTGAACCGGCCCGGATCAATGCCGCGCTGCCGGGAACGTGTCCACGACTGCAGGATGCTGCTGCGGATCCAGTGCGGCTGCTCATCCGCCACAAAGGCCTGCCATCCCTGCGCAAGCAGCTGTTCCCAGCGCGCCGCTTCGCTGCCTTCCGGCAGACTGAAAATTGCGTCGCTCTCTTCTTTATTCGGCAACAAATCATGCAGCGTCGGCATTGCACTCTCCGGGTCGGGATGAAATGTCCATTTTAATGACATGTTAAGTTGACATGTAAATTTTATTTTCACCTGAGAGCGGTTATCTGAGAGGTCGTTCACATAAAACCCAGCTAAAAAACTGGCACCTGTTTTGCAATCCTGACGCTAACGGCCACCTGTAAAAAATAACGGGAAAGTTAAAGCGTTATGCGAAAACATAATCTGAAGTTACTGCTGTTTATCTGTTCGATTGCCTCACTCAGTGGCGTCATTCTTGGCTATGACGCCTCGGTGATTTCCGGAGTGATAGAACCGTTAACAGAACATCTGGCTTTATCGCCGTGGCAAAGTGGCTGGGCTGTTTCAAATGTGATCCTCGGGTGTGTGGCGGGAGCCTGGTGCGTCGGCGCGCTCTCTGACCGGATCGGTCGTAAGCCGACGCTGGTGATCACCGCCCTGTTATTTACGCTGTCAGCGGTGGGGTCTGCGCTGGCCGATACCCTGACCCAGTTTGTACTTTACCGGCTGATCGGCGGGCTGGCCGTCGGCATGGCCTCGGCGATTACGCCGCTCTACATTGCTGAGATCTCACCGAAAGACTGGCGCGGCCGGATGCTTGGCCTGCAGCAGATGCTGATGGTGGGCGGGCAGGTGACGGTCTATGTGGTCAACTATCTTATCGCCCGCGGCATGTCCCATGCGTGGATCGTCAGCGAGGGCTGGCGCTGGATGCTGGCGTCCGGCGTGGTGCCTTGCCTGCTGTTTCTGGCACTGGTGCCGTTCATGCCGGAATCACCGCGCTGGCTGGCGCTGAACGGTAAACGCGATCGGGCTCTGGCGGTGCTGACACGTTTATCGACGCCGCAACATGCTGCCCGCCTGCTGGCAGAAATCAGCGCTTCCGCCGCCAGCCACGGTGATGGTCATGCCCGCACCGGCTTGCTGCGGGATGCCCGGGCGCGCTATATCCTGCTGATTGGCTGTGCCATCGCCATCCTGCAGCAGATCTCCGGCATCAATATCCTGCTCTATTACGCACCGTCGCTGCTGCAGAACATCTCCTCCGACACCCAAACCTCCCTGTTCCACAGCATTTTTCTGGGAGTGGCGCTGCTGGCCGGTGTGGCCTTTTGCCTCAATGCGGTCGATCGCTGGGGCCGGACCCGCTTACTGCGCTGGGGGGCGCTGGGCTGTGCGCTCTGCCTGATGATGACCAGCTGGGCCTTTATTGCCCAGACCGGCGGGCTGCTGCCGGTGATCGGCCTGGTGGCGTTTGTGCTGATTTTCGGCATGTCGTGGAGCCTGGGCGCCTGGTTACTGATCTCGGAAATCTTTCCCAACCGAATCCGCGCCGTCGCAATGGGTTACGCCTTCTCGTCAATGTATCTGGCCAATTTTATTGTCACTCAGAGCTTCCCGATGATGAATCGCAGCAGCCTGTTGATGACCCACTTCCACGGCGCGTTTCCACTGATGCTGTGCACCGTCGGCTGCCTGGTGGCCTTCTGGTTCGTACAGCGTTTTCTGCCGGAAACCCGCGGCGTCTCGCTGGAGCATATTGAGCCGCTGATGTTATCCAAATCCCGTCGCTTTGCCGCTGAGGCACAGCAGACCTCTGAACCCTCTATCCAGCCTGACTGGGCAAACAATAAATAAACAGGAGCTGTTATGAATCATAAAACTGTGCGTGTGGGATTGATCGGCGCAGGCCGAATGGGCAGTTTCCATGCGGAGAATCTGGCACTGCGGGTGCCAGGGGCTAAGCTGACGGCGGTCGCCGATCTGCAGCCAGGTGCTGCGCAAAAGCTGGCGGACCGGCTGGGCGTGGAGAAAGCCTACACCGATTTACAGGCGTTACTGAACGACAGTGACATTGATGCGGTGGCGATTGCGACCCCGGCCCGTACCCATGCAGAGCTGGTGATTGCCGCCGCGCAGGCCGGTAAGCATATCTTTTGTGAAAAACCGATGGCGGTGACGCTGGAGGAAGCTGATCGGGCGATCGCCGCGGCAAAAACGGCGGGCGTGGTGTTACAGGTCGGCTTTAACCGTCGCTTCAGTGCTGGCTTTGCTGCCGCTATCCGCGCAGTAAAAGCCGGAGAAAACGGCACCACGCAACTGAGCCGCTCGGTCACCCGCGATCCCGCGTTACGCGATCCGGCGCCGATCCCGCAGTGGACCATCTTTCTTGAAACGCTGATCCACGACTTTGACACCTTGCTGCATTTCAACCCCGGCGCACGACCGGTTGAAGTCTATGCGCTGGCGGATGCCCTGGTACGGCCAGATTTCAAAGATAAAGGGCTGCTGGATACCTCGGTGGTGACCATCCGCTTTGATAACGGGGCGATTGCCACGGCTGAAGCGAATTTCCAGGCGGTCTACGGTTATGACGTGCGCGGCGAAGTGTTTGGCAGTAAAGGCATGTTGCAGGCGGGCAATATTAATCAGGATAACTGCGTGCGCTATCACGCCGACGGTATTGCGATAGCAACTTCACGGATGGACACCGATCTGCTGCGTGACGCTTACGTGGCGGAGATGGCCGAGTTTGCACACTGCATCCTGCACGGTGAGACGCCGCGCGCCACCGGTATCGATGCGCGGAATGCGCTGGAAATTGCGCTGGCCTGTATCGCGTCGGTGCAGCAGCACAAGCCCATCCTGCTGGGAGCACGCTAATGGCCAGTTATCAGCTCTCTGTCTGTGCCGAGATGGTGTTTCTCGATCTGCCGTTTATCCACCGGGTTGAACGCATTCATGCGCTGGGATTTGGCGTCGAGATCTGGAACTGGGCTAATAAAGATATCGATGCGCTGGTAGCGACCGGTGCGCGTTTCACCTCGATGACCGGTTATCTGAGCGGTAACCTGACGGATGAGGACCAAATCGAACCGCTGCTGCAAAGTGCTGAAACGTCGCTGGCGATTGCGGAACGGCTCAACTGCCCGAGCCTGAATCTGCACGGCACCGGACTTGATGCCAACGGCCAGGCGGTCAGACCGGTTGAGGTGGTGACCGGAACGATGTGGCTCAAAGCGGCAGAGACGCTGGGCCAACTCGCCGCTCTGGGTGAACGGGCCGGACGCGTCTTTACCCTGGAGAACCTCAACCTGGCGGTTGATCATCCGGGGACGCCGTTTGCCCGCGCGGCGGATACCCTGGCGCTGGTCGAGGCGGTTAACAGTCCGGCGCTGAAGATGAATCTGGATCTCTATCATGCCCAGATTGGCGAGGGCAATCTGATTGAACTGATCCGCCGCTGTGGTCCGGCAATCGGTGAAATTCAGGTGGCGGATGTACCGGGACGGAAGCAGCCCGGCACCGGGGAAATCAACTACCGCGCCATTGCACGCACGCTGGCTGAAGTGGGCTATTCCGGCGTTGTTGCACTGGAAGGCTGGGCCGAGGGCGACAGCGAGACGGCGCTGAGGCAGTTCCGCGAACATTTTACCCTGTAATCACTTCCCCGTCGGGTATTTGCCTGTTGCCCGACGGTCTATTAATAATAAAACCCTACAGGATTACCCTATGAAAACCAGACTGTTAGCGTTGTTTCTCGGTATGCTGGTCAGCGTGTCGGCCGGTGCGAAAACGCCAAAAATTGGCGTCGCACTGGCAAATTTTGACCTTAATTTTGTCTCGATCCTGCGAACTCAGATGGTCGGGGAAATCAAGACACTGAAGATGGACGGGCAGTTCGTGGATGCTAAGGGCGATGTTGCTCTTCAGGTTCAGCAGGTTGATGATTTTATCAACCAGGGTGTGGATGCCATTATTCTCAACCCGGTGGATACCCAGGGTGTGCAGCCGATGATCAAAGCCGCCCAGTCAGCAGGGATCCCGCTGGTGTTTGTTAACCGTAAACCGGAAGTCAGGTTGCCGGCAAATATGGCCTATGTGGGCTCAGATTCTGCGCTCGGCGGCGAGATGCAGATGGAAGCGCTGGCAAAAAAGATGAACTATCGCGGCCACGTCGCCATTCTGATGGGGGCTTTATCGAACGAAGAGGCGCGTGAGCGTACGCGTGCCGTAGAAGCGGTAATTGCAAAATATAAGCAGATGGCGGTGATCGAAAAACAGACCGCGCGCTGGCAGCGTAATGAAGCGGTGGATGTGGTCTCGGGCTGGTTGCTGAATCAGCGACCCATCGATGCCATCGCCGCCAATAACGATGAAATGGCGATTGGAGCAATTATGGCGCTGAATCAGGCGAAAAACAGTCATATTCTGGTGGCGGGCATTGATGGAACTCCGGATGGTCAGCAGTTTGTTAAAAACGGCAAAATGACGCTGACCATTTTTCAGGATGCAAAAGGGCAGGCGATCGGCGCGGTAAAAGTGGCAAAAGCGCTGCTGGATAAACAAAAAGTCGAAGAGCTGAACTGGATCCCTTACCAGACCATTACCCACGACAACTACACTGAATTTGCCGCGGCAAATCAGCCATAATATAAATTTAAGCTGTTGATATTAATGGTGTTTAAATCCATCGCCAGGCAACGCAGAGTTTGCCTGGCGCGTAACAAACCGTCCTGCTGTGTTAATGCCTTTCCCGCCATTCTGTCACCTTTAGTGATTCTTTATATAAGCTGCCTTATACTGTGAGCAATTAGCTTAAATTCAGTGATTTCTTAATGATTTATATAATCGATGACAGTATTACTTATAATTCAGATGATTGTACGCTGACTCATCTTCCTACTGAGGAATCTATCAGTCTGAGCATCTCTTCTGGCCGCCTTTTTGAACGCCTGCTGAATTCAGAAGGGGAAATCCTGGCGCGGGATAACCTGCTGACAGAAGTGTGGGATAAATATGGCCTGCGTGGCTCGAATAGCAACCTGAATCAGTATCTCAGTATTCTGCGACGTGCGCTTGCGGCCTATGGCTGTGAAAATTTGATTATCACCATTCCTAAGATTGGGATACGCATAAACACAGAGATTAAGATTGAAACGCAGCCGTCACCCGCCATGCCTGTCGCGGAGCCTGAGCCCGATATTGCAGCCGAAGCATTAACGGTGGCACCGACTGAAAGCAGTCCGATAACACCTGAAACCCCACAAAATGTCATCAGTAAGCCCAGCCATTTTTCCCGTCGCGAACTCTTTTTCGTCTTATTTTCGCTGCTTCTGCTCGCTGCCTGTGGCTATTACTGGTTTGTCGTTTCGTCTGAACGATCCCTGGTCTCGACAACAATAAAATTGCCTGGCGGGTGTGACGTGGTGATATTAAAGGGGGTGGACGATACTGAACGGCAGTCATTGGATAAACAGTTGCTGGAGATTATTAAAGAAAATAATCAACCATGTGATGCCAGTCGGCGCTTCTATTTTGATAATAATACGGCCTTTACGACCCGTAATTTTGGCCGGACGATTTTATCCTCCTGCAAGATTAACGGTCGCGGGGATATTATTTCATGTGACAACTTTTATTATCTCGACTGGAGGAACATTTGAAAAGGAGCATTGCATTTATTCTGGCGCCGGCCGCTTTGTTGCTGATGGTGACCGTTGGATTCGATTATTTCAGCTCCCGGATTGAGCCATTCCCCTTTCGCTGCTCGACCTTTACCCATTACGATCTGAGCCGAAACGAAGGAAGCCGGATAGAGTTTCAGTTAACCCAGGACTTACGCTTTGATAGTAAAAATTCTGGCTATCTTTTACTAAACGGGCAGGCCGTTGCAGATAGTAAAACCACGATTGTTAACCGCAGGATTGTCCTTTCCCGCGGCGAGAAGGTTGATTACGACACTTACCGCTACGCGATTAACGACATTGTAAGCGCTTCAACAGATACGACACCCGATGCGGTGTTCACTCTGTTGCTGGCGGAGCTGACACTGGACCCCTCTTATCTGCAGTTTGATGTCGATAAAATCGACGCACGTTCTTATCTGATTGGCGGGCCTCTCTCTTACCTGTTTACCTGCCAGCGTTACTGAGCATGAAGATCCCTTAGTGGCTTTGTCTGTTTTTCTGATAAAAAAAAGCCGCTAAAAAGCGGCAAAATCATGACAAGCATGAAACAACTGAAAAATGAACAAAGAAACGGGTATTGCCCGGCGGCTCGCCGGGCAAGGGTTAATTATGGGTCCTGAAACTGGCCAGCGTCCCGGAGAAACCAGCTATCTCTTTGTCAGTTAACGGCCCAGGTTTCGAGATTGAAAAAATCAGCAGATCATCCATATCCAGGGTAAAAATAGCCTGCCTCTGGTATTGACGAATGTTATCAGGGCGTAAAAAATCATAGCTGATTAATATCCCATTAGTGACATTATTACCCAGCACCACCGGTTCATACGGCGCCTGATGCCACTCTTTTATTTGCTTTCTTAACATGCTGAGCTGGCTTTCAATATATTCTTCTATGCTGTTGTGATTGCCCAGCCCATCCCGGGAAAGGGTAATGGGAGGCAGGCCAGATCGTTTGTCAATCAGCGTGTTGATCGTTCTTTCACTGTATCCTTCAGGTAGCGTAATGGTGCCTTCGCTAAATTTGCACATGTGATTATTCATTCGGTCCTTCCATTTTTTGGCCATTGTCTGCACGGGAAAATAACTGCTCGGCAGTAATTTCGCTGATTTTACCGTTATTCAACATAACGATTCTGTCTGCGCTGCGGATAGTTTCCGGGCGATGCGCAATAATAATACGTGTGATATTCATTTTCTTAATGGCAGTATTGATCTGCGTTTCATTATAAATATCGAGGTGACTTGTGGCCTCATCCAGCACCAGAATTTGTGGATCGCGATAGAGTGCTCTCGCCAGCAAAATACGCTGTAACTGACCACCGGAAAGAAAGGAGCCCATATCGCCGACCAGGCTTTGATAATTCATTGGCATTTTCATGATATCGCCATGAATTTGTGCCAGCCGCGCCACGCGAGTGATTTTCGCCTGGTCAGGTTCATTATCAAAGAAGCTGATGTTTTCACTGATCGAACCCGAAAAGAGAATATCATCCTGCATGACACAACCAATGCGATTGCGGTGATGTTGTAAGCCGGTCTGCTTGATATCCAGACCGCCTACGCTGATCACACCGCTTTCGGGATGTAACAGACCGAGAATAATTTTGGCCAGCGTGGTTTTACCCTGACCCGACGGCCCGACAATAGCGATACTCTCACCGGCTTTAATAGAGAGGCTGACATCGTCAATGACCCAGGATTCGGTTGGCGCATAGCGAAAGCAAATATGCTCCAGCGCGATATCGTTCGATGTCTGCGGTTCGTCATCGTGATCGATCTGATGAGGACTGGCTTCGTCATTCGGCTCAGTTTCAGACAACACGATGTCTGACAGACGTTCTCCATGCATACGCAGCATACGGAAATCAATGATCGCATTGATCAAACCGGCACCACGGCTCATGAACTGATCTGAGAAGCTGATGAAGGCCGTAAGCATACCGGCAGAAAAGTTACCATCCAGAACCTGTAATGCCGCCAGCCACACCAGCACCACTCGGCCCACCGACGTCAGTATTCCCTGTGCGGACCCAAACAGGATATTGAGCTTCTGCATCACTATCCCTTTATTGGTGCTATCCACCAGATAATTCATATAGGCGGCGAGACGCGGAACCTGCTTGTTGTTGGTTTTCACCGCCTGGATACCGCGTAGCGTTTCCAGCAGTGAGGACTGCGTGCGCGCTGAGCTGATGATCTGCTCTTCATTGGCGCGGCGCACCGGCTCGTAGGCCATGAAGCGCAAGATGCCATAAGCAATGAACAGCGCAATGACTAACCAGGCGAGTTTGGCGTTGTAGATAAAAAGCATCATTACGGTGACGATCGACATTACCCCATCCAGCACGGTACTGATAAAGCGTGAAGTCAGCGTGCTTTGAATGGTATTAAGCGAACCGTAACGAGACAGAATATCGCCGACGTGACGCGATTCAAACCAGTCGAGTGGTAGCTTCAGCATGTGCTGACAGACGTTGATCGTCCACTGTACGCTGAGCTGACTGGAGAACCAGGCCATCACCCATGAGCGCAGAGCAGAAATCATGGTCTGGAACAACGCAATCATGATGAAGCCAACCCCCAACAGGGTTAACAGCGAATAGTCGGCGGAGACCAGCACCATATCCATCACCCATTGCATAAAAAAGGGTGATAACACACCAAACAGCTCCAGTGAGATTGACAGGATAAGCACCTGAACGAAAGCGGACTTCACGCCCGTCACGCTGCCGACCAGCTTCATCATTGAAATGCTGGCTTTTTCCTCTTTTACTTCAAAGGTTGAAGAGGGGATCAGTTCCAGTGCCACGCCGGTGAAGGCTTTAGAGGCTTCTTTGAATGTCAGCTCCCGAACGCCGCGCGCCGGATCGTGAAGCGTAATTTTATTGCCGCTCACTTTTTTCAGCACAACAAAATGGTTGAGTTCCCAGTGCAGAATGCAGGGCATACGCAACTTAGACAGCTCTTCCAGGTCAACGCGCAGCGCGCGCGAACTCATATTCAGCTGTTGTGCCATCGAAATGACATTGGCAAGAGTGGCACCTTTGAGCGAGGTAGCAAACTTCCTGCGCAGAGTGATCATGTCGATCTCATGCCCATGATAGTTGGCAATCATGCCCAGGCAGGCGAGTCCACATTCGGTCACCTGTGACTGACGGATGACAGGCAGACGGTTAAACCATCTGAAATTAAGTTTATCTTTTAACAACACAGCACAGACCTTTTAATCAGAGCGAAATTTTGTGACCGAGCGCGAATAACGGCTCAAGGACCCACTCGTAAAGACGACGTTTATCGACGATAAAATCGGCGTCCAGCGCCATACCGGGTTTCAGCGGCTCATTTTGCATGTAGGCTTTGATAGTCTGTTTATCCAGCGCCACCAGTACCCGATATTGCTGCTCCTGAATGTTGCCTTTACCGGTTAATGTTGAGACTTCCTGAGGTGTCAGTGCCGTACGTGAAACTTCGATGACTTTGCCGTATTGCTGACCGAACTTCTGGTAAGGGAAGGCTTTATAACGCAGCACGACACGTTGTCCTGCCTGGATAAAACCAATAGATTGGGTATTCACCATGATGCGGGCCACCAGTTCACTGTCACTGGGCAGGATGGCAATGGCCGACTGACCTGCATTCAGCATCTGACCGTTTTTGATCATAATCATGCCGACGTAACCGCTTTTGGGGGCACGTAATTCAAAAGAACGGCGAGCTTCGTTTTCAACCAGAGACTGACGGTTATCTGCCAGCTGTCGCTCTATATCGTTACGTTTTTTCTCGTCGTCGAGCGGCTTCTCATGCAGTTGCTGCTGCGCCTGCAGGATTTTCTGCGCAATATCCAGCAGTTGCCGCTGATATTCCTGATAGCGTGCCTGGCCGTCGAGCAGCGTTGATTCCTGCTCTTCCACCTGGCGGCTTGAGGCGTATCCCTCGTTATGCATCGCTTTCAGCTTGGTCAGCTGCAAGCGCGCCAGCTCAACCTGCTTTCTGCGATGCGCTAACTGAAGCCGCAGTTGCTCTTGCTGCAATTTCAGGCTGCTGATCGTCTCTTTCAGCCCCTGCATCTCTACGTCATGCAGTTTGCTAAGGGTTTCCAGATCCTGCTGCAGACGTTCGCGCTGCGCGGCCAGGTTTTCTGAGACCACCTGACGCGTCTGACCAAATTGCGTCGAGACTTCAGATGAGAGCACCATCAGCACATCGCCTTTCTCTACGCGCTGGCCTTCTTTTACCGGGATATCGATAACGGTCGCGCTGACCGGAGGCGGAATAATCAACATGCCGTTTTTCGGTAATAACTCGCCGGTAGACGATTCATATTTGGTGTAGCTGCCAAAAATAAAGAAAAGTGTGGTCGCTGCAGTAATCACCACGACGATGGAAATAACCAGCCATCGGTAAGGTGGACAATAAAGTGCGACGGTACCCAGACTGCCGCGATTAGCAGCATCAAGTGCTTCCTGGCGAAAAAGTGACTGTTCCATTTAACTATTCATCATATGTAAGTGGGTTAACGGCACTGAAAGAAATTCAGCATGTCGATTGATAACGATCCGGTGCTGAGTGCCAGATTAAGCAGGGCGGTTAAATAATTCAGCCGTGCTTCAGCCTGATCTTTCAGCGCGCTGTAATATTTTTGTTGGGCATCCATTTCATCATTGACCGTACGAAAGCCCATTTCGCGCCCATACTTAACCGAGACGACTTTTTCGCGCGCCGAAGAAACCGCATTTTTTTCCGCATCAATAAGCGCCTTGCCATTTTTGAGGCTCAGCCAGGCAGAACGGGTGTCCTGAACCGCTTTGCGTTGCGCTTCGATGGTGCTGTACCTGGAGGCCTCGCGGCGATAAGACGCTTCAAATGATTGTGACAGCTGACTGCCGCCGGCAAAGAGCGGAACGGAGACATTTACGCCGTATTGCAGGTTATTAC
Source organism: Pantoea sp. USHLN298 (assembly GCF_037149395.1). Taxonomy (NCBI): domain Bacteria; kingdom Pseudomonadati; phylum Pseudomonadota; class Gammaproteobacteria; order Enterobacterales; family Erwiniaceae; genus Pantoea; species Pantoea sp. USHLN298. The sequence goes on along the minus strand of NZ_JBBCRO010000009.1, from coordinate 40,371 downwards.
TTTTCGAGTTGGTGCCGAAAATTGCATCGTAAAGGAAGTTCTGGTCGTTATCGTTGCGGCTCCAGTTTTTGCCATAACTGGCATAAAGCGACACCACAGGCATGTGAGCAGCATCGGCAGCCAGCACATCGGCATCGGCCTGGTCGTGCTGGAACATCGCAACTTTGATATCGGTGTTGCGCTGCTGACTGGCGCTGATCGCTTCGGTTAGCGTGGAGTAGGGCGTTGAATTAAGGCACTGAAAATTAACCGGCTCCAGCGTATCCGGATTGACGCCGGATAATCGGCGAACCGCTTCACCGGCAAGCAGTAACTGATTGCTGGCTTCAATTTCTTTGGCCTGAGCGATGGCATAGTTCGCTTTCGCCTCATCAACTTCTGTACGCGTATTTTGCCCGTTACTCAAACCTGCCTGAAGCTTGTCCATTTGCTGTTTGAAGTTATGGCTAGCGGCCTGTGCGGCCTGTAAGACTTCCTGCTGATAGAGCACGGTAAAATAAGCATTGGCAACGGTACCCAGCAGTTTTTCCTCTGCCTGACGTGCCTGTGCTTCGGCGGTGTTGGCAATCGCGATACCTTTACGCCAGCCCGCATACTTACTCATATCAAACAACGGTTGCCTGACTCGGACATCATAGTTATGCGAAGTGACGCCGCTCTGGTATTTCTTATCCGGTTGCTCCTGGCGATCCCAGCTTCCTTCAAGCGTGAGAGTCGGCAACATTCCTGACATTCCCTGCCAGTATTTTTGTTTATCTGCTTCGCTGGTTTGCTTACTCGCCTGTAAAGCCGAGTCATAATTTAATGCGGCCTGTGCAGCCTGCTGCAGATTTGTGGCATGCACATAAACAGGCATACACATAAACATCAGCATGAGTTTATTTAATTTATGGATTTTCATGTTTTTCGCTGTTTCAAAAAATTAAATGCCTGGGTTAAATTAATTCCTGGGCAAAAACATACTTTATTAGATCTGTATTTGAGTGCAGCTGTAGCTTGCGCATTGCGTTATATTTTTGCGTTGCGATGGTGCTGACGCTGCGCTTACGTATTTTGGCGATATCCATCAGGCTGTAGCCCATCGCGAATAAACGGATGATTTCATTCTCTGAGGGAGACAACAGACTGTTTGTTTTGCTGGCTTGGGTATCAAGCGCCAGGTGTTTCATTTTTTCTGAATAATAAACCCCCTTGTTGGCTGAATATATCCATCGAAAAGCCTCAATCAGCTGCCTGCGATCGTCACGTTTACTGATAATGCCCTTGATAGGAATTTGCAATACTTTATTCAGAATAGCCTGGCTGGTCTGAGCGGTGAAGATAATAATATTAAGGTCAGGCAACTTCTTATGAATCTCCTCAATTTTATTGACGCCGTTCAAATCATAACGCTCAAAGCTAAAGTTAAAGTCTGTAATGAGTATGTCTGGGGCATCCTCCTTAAGGTTTAATAGTAAATCCTCTTTATCAACCGGATAAGCGTTAATTTCGTGCTGAACGAATTCGGTTGATAAAATTGACTGGACTGAGTAAATAATGAAGGGACTCTCATCAGATACACCAATCCGTAGCGTATTTTTTCTTTGGGGCAAATCCACTGACGAATCCTTTGATCAGTTAGAGATGATTGAAATGGCAGGGCTCCGAAGAGCCTTGCCGGTATTTTTACTGATAACTCAATGTATAAGTTGCTACTGCATCCGCCGTTCCCGGGCTCACTTTCTCAGCAGTCTGATAATAACGTGCATATAAAGGCACAGTAATTAACGCAGCAGACAAAGGATAGGAGGCAACGTTAAAGGGTGACGCCAGCGCAACGGGTTGCTGATTTTCATTCAGTATCTGAACGCCAACGCCGGTCGCGGTTGAGGTTGTATTCAGTGCAACGACACCTGCATCTGACAAACCGCTGACCGCATCGCCGTCGAACTGCATCATGACTTCAAAGGTGCCTGATAGCAGTGATTCACAGTTCAGCTGAATATCAAAAGGAATCGGATTGCTGGTCTGTCCAATGCCAGCACCTAACCCGCCACTTTTACTGACTGAATAACTGCCCAGTGGCACCTGTTGGGTAGTATTTCCGGCCACAGAACAGGTTTCATCTTTTACCGTAATCGCATTATTCCTGAGGTTGCTGGCGATGAAAGCTTCATCACTTCCCGTTACTAACGATCCGATCTGAAATAAGTTCAACGTCGTACGTGGTGCCGCGGTCAGTGAGGAGGAGGTACGCACGATCTTATAAGGCACATTCAGCGTAAACTCGGTGTAGTTATTCAGTACTCCGCCGGTTGTGATACCTGCATACTTGTCAACCATCTGTCCGGTGGCGATAGTCCCTGCTTCGTTGGAATATTCACCCCCATAACCCAGGTATAACGTTAACCCATAACCCAGCGAACCCTCGGCGATTGACAGCCGTTTAAAATAAACTTCTGTGCTAAGCCCCTCCTCGGGCCATGTCGTGAGAATATTAATACCGCACTGTACATCAACTGTTGCACTGCCTTCATAAACGACTGTACCGATGGGGACAGCCGATGAGAGGGTAATCCCCAGCGTTCTCAAATCGATTGCGGCTGTGGTGAACGGCGCTCTACAGGTTAATTTTATATCATCAGCAGCGCGGGCACCGGTTGCGGTAACGACAACAATATTGATTGCCAGCATAACCAGAGCCAATACGCTCCTTAATTTTTTTAAAATATTAAAAAATATCATAATAGTTCACCCAATTAACCCTGGCTGTCATTGTCGTTTATGCTAGTTGAAACATAACGAACAGGTTGATTCTGATCGCTGTTACATGTCGTGGTTAGCCTTGCCAGCGATTTATTTTCACTCGCCTGCACTGCGCCTGATTCAAGGTTCACCAGACAATTATCCGTCGGTGCTTTACCCCATGACACATGCAGACGGCTGACATCTTTATTCAACCTGACGTAAATTTGGCCGCCTTGTGAAACGGTTGTTATCAGGTTGCCATTTTCATCATTAACTGATGCTCCAAATGGCAGCGCGTTACCGTTCGGCTGATTAGCGCGAATCAACAGTGGCTTACCTTTCGTTGTTTTATAGTCAAGTCTGACTACCGCGCCCTCAACAGGAATTATGCGTTGTTGAGTTGCTTCCAGTTCGACATCAAGCGGAATACCTTTCGGATCTATTGCCAGTTCGTTTATCCGGTAAGGGTTAAGATTTGGCACAATGGCCCTTCCACTGCTGTTAAGCACAATGTTCGGATAACCCAGTACCCGCGCACCGCCGGCATCTTCTGCGCTTACCACGGTATAGGTAGATGACTGATAAGCGCTGAACGTCAGACTGTCCGGTAACGCTACGATAGTGCCGCTGGCGCCACCTGATGCTGAATAGTAGTTTTCACCCTTGGTATAAGATGCTGTCAACGTGCTGTAAGGAGAACGGTATTGTCCGCCAATCGAGCCCGATTTATTGTTATCAATATCACGCGCGACACCAACGTTATAGTTAAATTGGTTTTGCTCGCCTAAAACGCCATTAACTCCCGTTTGGGCGTTGACCCCATCTTTAGTATGGGTCGCACTTCCAGTTAAATTGTGCCTGTTATCGCTGCCTAAAGGCACTGAGAAGTCGAGTGATAATTGTGTATCGTGTCCGCCGGTTGAATATAATAATCGGTTCGCGGAAATTGTATAGGATACTCGCCCAATTGTATTATTGTACCCCAGCTGAAATTGAGTGTTGGTACCGGTATCATTCCAGTAGTTTTGAACGAAACCAGTAAGATAGAGACTCCCAAATGAATCTCCAAAATTTTGGCTGGCGGTCATTGAAAAACGTTGCTTAGGACGTGAAAGATAATTGACAGTGCCATTTCTGCCATTCTTTTTATAATAGTTGTTAATTTGCAATGCGTTATCAAAGCTGTAATAGCCAGATGAGGAGAATCGGTAGGCTGCCAGGGTAAAGTTAGTATTCGTTTGAGAGACTTTCTTACTGTAGGTCGCCCGGTAACTGACACCCTGTTTCTTTTCATCACCATATTTTGTTTGTGCACCGGTGATGTCCAGAGAAATGGCGCCAATCGGAAAACCAAACGCACCACCCAGTAACACGGACGTATAGTTATCTGATCCCAGAATACCGGAATAACCGGTCAGACTATTAGTGAAGCCATGCTGGATGGTGCCCTGATACACCGAAGGGGTGTAAACCATATTATCGCGGCGCGATACGCCGCCGGTCAGGGAATAGTAGGTCATGCCTGGGCGTTTCAATCGCGCCATGGCTGCGTAAGGCACTGAGAAACGCGTTTCACTGCCGTCAGCTTCTTTTACTGTGACGTCTAAATCACCGCCGTAACCAGTAGGATAGAGATCGGTAATGTTAAACGCGCCAGGTGAGACGGTCGTTTCGTAAATTTTGTTGCCGTTCTGGCTCACTGTGACCTGAGCATTCGTCCGGGCTACACCACGGATTTCTGGTGCATAACCCCGTTGTGAATCGGGCCACATCTGCTCAACTGTTGAAATCTGGGCGCCACGAAAGGAAAGAGTATCGAAGATTTCACCACTGGTATTGCCTTCACCTAACAGTAAACGCGATTTCAGTTGTGGAATGTCACGCTGTACGTAGGTGTTGATGTCGTCATAATGATGATCTTCGCGCCCCTGCTGACGCCGCCAGCTGAGTGCGCCATCGTGACGGAACATCCAGCCACCCAGATTGAAGCCCGCCAGCGCCCGGCCATAAAAAGAATCATATTCACGACCGCCGCTATAAACAGAGCGATAATAGTTAGTGTTATAATTAAGAGTAAGCGCAGTTTCACCTTTATCCCAGAACTCAGGTGCAACATAGCCGCGCGCAGAACGCAGAAGATAGATTTGCGGAATGGAAATATCCATTTGCATATCTGCGCTATTTATTGCAGCATTACTATTATCGATAACGTCTTCCAGTGCCAGGCACTGTTTTCCGGCGCGTAATTCTTCTGCTTGTTGCGAATTAAAAACGCTGTCTTTAATTGACAGGTTTTTTACAAGCTCGTAGGAAAGGCAGGCTTTAGTCTCGTTTCCTTCACGTACGACACGAACGTTGTCGCGGCTGACCTGACGGCCATTAAGAAAAATATCTAATGTGTAAATGCCCGGGTCAATTGGGTTACCATTTGCATAACGAGACACATCAACTTTCACCCCTGGCAAATGTTTTACAAAGGATTCGTCGAAGTCATAATTATCCTCAGCCAGTGCTGGGGTTGTTACAGCGGTAAGAAAAAGCGCTAAAAAAGAGCGACAAAAATGTCTGCCCGCTGGTTTATTTACAGAGACTGTCCTTGCCATCATAGTTACCCTTAATTATCACTACCAAAATTATTGGCTGATCTGGCCTTCTGCATCCCGTGCTGCGCCAAAATCATCCAGAAACTGGTAATGGAATGACGATTTTATTTGATTTACGTTAGCCCCTTTCAGGGTGAAATCTTTACTTCCGCCTGGGGCCAGCATGTCTCCCTTTTCACTTACTACTTTATGACCAGCAGTATCTTCTGCTGTAATTTGTGCCACATTAACGTAATAGGGGGAGTTATTAATTGCAGTTAATTGATTGCTTTTATTACCTTTACGCCAAACCAGTGCAGTCGCAGCCTCTGCTGCATCTTTGGAGTTGAGCGTAGTGGGACGATAGAAAAGTTTGATGCGGCTCCTTATAGCCATTTGCAGTTGGTTTTTATTCGCGAGACTTTTATCCTTCGGTGGGATATCCAGTACGTTTAGCCAGAATATTGATTCTTTATCTGTGGGGAGGTTACTGCCGGTATAAACAATTCGTAAGGTTTGCCCTTTATTGGCTTCCATGCGAAAAACCGGGGGTAATAAAACAAAGGGAACGTTGATCTTATCCAGTGGCTGATTAGGATCACCAGCATCAATCCATGACTGGACCAGAGCAGGCCGATCGCCGCGATTATCCAATCGTACCGTTACTTCTTTTTCTGAAGCAGGGTAAACAACCCGGGTGCCGATGATAGTGACACTGGCAAGAGCTGGCGTGGAAAAAACGCACGCAAGCAGCAATGATGCTATGAAGTTAACGCTTTTTTTTTTCATAATATTACTGGATTTAACAAAGAGGAAAAGAGGTGGGAAGACGGTGTCTCCCCACCAGAATCAATTAGAGGTAATTGATTGAGTAAGTTACAGATGAAGCAACGGTACCTGAAGTTGCAGCAGCGGTAGCGAAGTACTCAGCGGCATAAGTCAGCGTTGCTGCACCGGCTGCCAGTGTTGCAGTCACTGGTGAAGTTGTCTGAGCGGTGCTGCCCGCGTTCAGAGCATTGCTTGCGTTATCCAGCAGCTGCAGTTCAACGTTTTCTGCAGTACCGGTGTTGTTCAGACGGCCATTGGCGTTAACGTTAGAGCCTTGTTCAAAATAAGCATAAACGTCACCAGTCTGAGTAGAGCAATCGCTCAGATCGATAGTAAAGCGGGTGCTTCCAGCGGTCTGTCCTGGAGTTTTCAGCAGGCTTGAAGAGACGGTTGGCAATACTACGGTACCGGTGCTGGTGCCGCCGTTGACGCTAACAGTACAAGTCTGGCTTTCGATCTGACCGGTGAAATTGATGGTGCCATCAGATGCTTCAGCTGCATTAACCTGAGCGGCTGCCAGCAGCAGACCGAGAGAAATCATAGAAACCTTTTTCATATACTTTCCTTTGTATAAAAAATAAAAAGATGAACTGCATTAACAATGAGTGATTGCTATTGGTTGCAATCACTCACATCGGATTTACAGAAGGAGATCACTCCGCCCGTAACTTAAAAAGCAAACAGGCCAAAGGCGACTGCTGCGACAACACTTACAATGCCCATGCCAAAGGCCTGGCCACTAATTGGATTGGCCGCCGGAACTTCTTCCGGACGCGTCCATTCGGTGGTCTCTTCCTGAGAGGAAGCGTTTATGCTTTTAAAAAAGTCGAGGATCAACGAGGTTAATGAGCCGCCGCTGACATTTTGAATCTCACTCTCTTTTAATTCGCGCATGATTTACCTTAAACAGAAACAGGTTTAACGTTGAGATCAAACTGATTTTCTGTAACCTGGTTGAACCAGGCAGCAGTTGTATCCCAGCCATTCATTGCACCGTACAGTGCACCATCAACCAGGCCAAGAACGCCACCAACGATAAAACCAACGCCAGCAGAGATAATACCTAAGCCTAAGACACCACCAGTGCCGCCACCGCTTATGCCCCATTTAAGGCCAAATGCAGTCAGACCAGTAGCAGAACCCACCACTACGGCACCAATAAAATCAAAAAAACCAGCCCCAGAAACGTTCTGAACTTCAAAAGATGTTAACTCTCTCACTTATTTATCTCCCTAATATTAATTGTTGCTGCTGTATCAACTGAGCTGCGCTATTAAATGGATTAATCCGAACGAATTAAATAGTAAAGTATCCATAATTTATTTTTTCGTTTGCAAATTAGATGAAACTCCAGATGTTCGATTACAAATATTTAACCTGCATTGTAATGCTGCGATAATAATTTCTTTTTTGTATGAAGTTAAAAATTCCCATCACTGCCTGGCTTTTTAATCTTTAGTGTTATTTAAGAATTAAATTAATAGCTGAGGATCATGTAGCGCTGCCTCAGTCGGCAAGCTGAATGAATGTATCAGTAGCCGGACGACCAGAGCCTGTCCGCCTGGCTGGCTATATTCCGCCTCTCTTACAGAAAGAGGGCAGATAAGCCTCTCACTCTATTTCTGGAACTAAAAGCTATTTAGTGGCTAATAAATAGAATAAAAAACTATTTATTGGGCATTTTTATATTTAATTGTCTGTTTTGGCACTGGCGTGATTAAATTTACTGGCACTGAGCTGATGTGAGGAGTCAATTTTTTTAGCGAGTATTAACATTGATTCCAAAATTGAGTTTCATATTTTATTTGTGCTTTTTAGATCATGTTAATGTGAAATTCATTGTTTCAATTCCGGTGTGGATAACATTAGTTATCATATGGATATGTAAAAACCAATTTTTAGGAAAAAAGTTATAACGCAATCAGGATGTCTCTGTTTGGTGGATATATGATCTGATAAATAAGTTTTTAGCAGTGTATGGTGTGGTTGTTTTCGTTGTTGCTGGATTTTAATCCTACCTTTTCGCTGGTTTGTGGGATTGAATTTTACTGTGCTGATTTTATTATAGCGAAACCGATAATACTCTTATCCCTAACTGAGGATTTAGAGGGGTAAATAGCTATAGAAATCGCTTCACCAGGAACAAGCAAAGAGAACAGCGCAGACTGGTTTTTTTATAATTTAAATAGTGATCACGGGCTGTCCAGTATCGCCTTGTGAATCAATTGGATTGAGTTAATCGATATGTATAGAGTGACTGAAAATCATGAGCGAATCATCGATGCATTAGCGGGTTACACCCAAATTGCTAATCCCGATGAGATATCGCGTGGAAAGCGCCGCTATCATTTGACAAAAGACAATGTTCGCCGGGTAATGTTTATTCTGGACGGCGATTTTTTGCTAAAACTAAAAGGAGAAAATAAGGTCCTTAACATCCTGTCAGCACCTGCCGTGGTCGGCGTGACTCCCGCACTGGATGAACCACCGATCTATCTTGAAAGGGTTGATTATGGGAAAGTCAGCTTTATCGACTATGAAAAGTTCTGGATGTTGATTTTTGAAAAGAATCTGTTTAATGATGCAATGTCTATTCTCTCCGGTCAGTATTCTGACCTGATGAATTATATTCAGTTGCCTAAAAGCAACTCTTACGATGAGGTGCTGTCATTAATCGGTCGCTGGAAAAAACTGCCTCCACACCTGAAAAGACGATTTTCAGCACTCTACTTAATTGAGCACAGCTCGCATCTTTCCAAGAGCTCCATCTGCCGGGTCTTAAAGGATTTGAAAGAGAAAGGTGAACTGGAGCTGGTTAACGGTAAATTTACCTAGCAGGAAAGTTTCATGCTCGGAAATCTGGATGTTAAAGGGAAAAACATGGATGTTAAGATCATATGCAAGGATGATAACTATTATTTTAAATTTGGTATATCTGAGCTGATAAAAGAAGCATTTCTCTTCAGCGCCAACGTGGGGTTTTTAAACGGTTTTGATAGTGAGAATCTGACAAAAGCGGACATAATCATCATCAATGTTTCGCAATGGCGACTCTATATGTGTCAGCCAGCCTATCAATACAGAAAAAAAGGCAGCATATTGTTGGTCTTTACCGATCAGCCTGACAAAATTATTCCTGAAGAACTGCCGGTCTGCTATCAGTCATTAACCGTGATTGCATGGACAGAATCAGTAAAAAACATCAGGGATAAGATAACCAAAGCCTGGCTTCTTGCGCATGACGAAAATAAAAACGGCTACCAGCCATCCGATTGCACAAGATGCCATTTTTCCCGGATTTCCCTGGTGCAGCTGCAGGTGATGAGTTTTTTGAAGAAAGGGAACAATGTCCGGCATACGGCAAAGTTTCTCGGGCTTTCAACTAAAACGGTATACGCTCACAAGTATAATGTAATGAAAAAGTTTGATATTAAGGGTGATTATGAGTTCCACTCTTTTCTCAACTCAATTTCATTAATTGAATTATATAAGGGTGTGATAAACGATGAGTAGAGGGCAGGGCGATGAGATGCGAGTCAGCCTGTAAAATCCCGCTATGCGAAAAAAGTAAATTTTTCTCAGTTTGATATATTTGATCTATTTTTTGTGTGAGCCAGTTATGAACAATGAATCTCAGAAAAAAACCATCATTATCTCTATCCCCATCAGGGCCATTTTGGCACTCATTATTGGTATGGTGGTTTTTTTGATGAGTTATCTCTACAGTCACTATGCAGTGGCTTCACCCTTGCCGGTTATTCCTGCTCCCGGTACGCATGCGCAGCTTATCGTGTATCGGGTAGATGGCGATACATCGCCTGCGTCAAATAAGGTGGTCAATGTATTCATCAATAATCAATACCATACGAGCATACTTCCGCATAATCGTGCGGTAAAGCTTATCCTTTGCCCTGGTGCAGGATCGCTTGATATCTCGATAGGTCAGCTTGACCAGCATCGCTTTGGCCGTTCTGAAAATCTGCCGGGTAGCTCAACCACATTTCAGGCGGGAAAGCGGTATTTCTATCAGATTGCATTAAATAGTCAGAACGCGGTCACGGCACGCTGGGTACCCGAAGAGGAAGCAGAAAAAGCGCTGTTTAACGTCGAACCACATTTGCTGACGCTGTTCAGCGTTGCAAATGAACACTGCCTGACCTGATCTCTCTGGCGGAGACAGAAAGTCAGACACTCTACAAATTTAACAACGCTGAGTATGAGTAAAGGATTGCGCGAACAGAATCCGGGCGCAGACTATTCATTTCCTGTCAGCAAAAAGCGACAACGCATTACTCTTTATCATCCTGAGTCGCGGCAGCAAAACCGCGCGATGACACCATATCCGCAGCACCAGAGGCCTGAGCAGCAGGGAAGGCCAGCCAGCATTTTCATCCTCCAGGTATGCCTGCTGCCGTATCAAATGATGATGATTACGCCGCGATTGTGACCTGGCAGTATAATCCTGATTAATGCCGTTAAGTCGTTTGCCAGCGCTGTTGATTAAACCTGAAGAGGCGTATGCCGGCACGCAGATCAAAAGGGAATTACGATCCTGTGTCGATGCAACCTCAGTTAACTGAGCCATAACCTCAGGCTAAGCGGAAGCGGCAACCGTGCATTACGACACGGCCGATTCGTCAGCAATCAACGCTGTTCATTGATGAGGGCATGGGTTGCCGCAGCTGCAGCATAAGAGCCTGTACAGGCGGCTTCGGAACAGGAAATCTAAATCTTCATGATGGATCGAACAAAGCCAGCATAATCGCTGGCTTTGTTTATTCTGAACGGAGGCGTTATTGAATAATAACGACCCGATCGACATCAATTTCAGTCTGGCCATCGTCGCGATCAATTTCGCCGTTTATCCTGACCTTTTTACCCACCAGATAGTGATCATCGTCATCATCATCCTCGTCAATATCAATCCGAATGCGGCCAGTCGAATCTTTAAGCCAGTAGTGATCGTCATCGGCACGTCCGGTAATGGTGCCGGTGAGCGTAACATGCCGGTCATCGCGCATTTTTTTCGCCTCAGCCACCGAGACCTGCTGACTGGCGAAAGCCGCCGATGAACCTATTAAGGTAAAGATCACCAGCAAGGTTTTTTTCATTTTCAACTCCTGTCGTGAAGAATTTAGCGCCCTGAGCTAAGAATGTCTGTTAATTAAAAGCTGAAGCGATAACCCGCATTAATCTGGCGCTGATTGAAACGGTTACCATCAACGAGATCCGCCTCCATAAACAGGGTGTGATTACTGATCTGAGCGCTGACGCCGATGCCGTTATTCCAGCCATTTCCTTTAAAGGAAAGATTCTCTCGTGAACCATTCAGCGCATAATGTGTATCGCCCGAAAATTCGCGCATCATTCCGGTTTTGATATAGCTGTTGAGCTTGTAGCCGCTTTGGTGCATCTCATAGCCTGCCAGCACACTCGCCCGGCCGAGTACAGACTTGTAGTTCGACAGGCTGATATTCAGTCCATTGGATGCCCGAAGCGAGCTACTATCCTGATAACCTGCTGTCATCTGCAGCTGCGGTTCCAGATAAAAGCCGTTAGCATCTTCTGAAAAACTGAATTTTTTACCGGCCTCCAGCGATACGCTGAAACCGTATGACGCTGCCGTACCTGAAACCCGATTATTCTGTGTGTCTTTGACACTAAACTGATTTTTGAAACGATTAAATTTCACTACTCCATCGACATAGTAGCCCTCATCATTCATCCAGGTACTGTACATACCGACATGACTGGATCGGGTATTACCGTCGCCGTCTCGATAGTGCGGAGAGCCTTCGGTCACACCCATAAACAGACCGAGATAAAGCGGAATTTCGTCCGAAACGCGTTTATCTACGCCAAACTGATAACCGGTATAGTTCAGGCTGAAGTTACTTAATTTGCCACTCGCAAAACCGCTGAAACGGCCATCAATGCCGCGCAGCCAGACATTGCCGGCGGTTTTACCCTGACGAACGTCACCCATGCGCTGCATCAGCGTTTGGGTTTCGGCGTAATTCATCAGATAACCAATATTGAGGAAATTCGCACCGGCATTTGCAGTACTGCTAATGACTGACGGACCACTGGCTGCAGGCGCTGTACCCGCCGGGGCAGCAGGTGAAGCACTGCTTTGATCTCCGGTTTTGTCCGGTTCTGCTGCAGTATTATCTGCCGGAGAGGCTGGCGTTGTCGTTGCGTTATCCCCAGGCGTGACCGGCGCGGTTGCCCCATTATCCACGGGATCGACCGGCGTGACTGCTCCATTATCCACGGGATCGACCGGCGTGACTGCTCCAGTATCTGCGGGATCGACCGGCGTGACTGCTCCATTATCCGCGGGATCGACCGGCGTGACCTCAGCATCGTCGGCCGGTGTCTCGGCTTCCGCTTTTGGCGAGGAGAGCACCCAGTTAGTATCCTGCTGATTGACGGTATAAACATAACCGCCCAGTTCAACATCTGAATCCCCTTTGAAAGTCGCGACGCCGTCGGGCGTTTCAACGACGGTCAGCACTTCATTACCGGTCGTGACGGCACTGCCGCGGTTCTGAATGAGCAGCGTGTAATCACCCGCGCTGCTTTCAGTAACCACGACTTTATCGCCAATATTATTAACGCCATCCCCGTCACCGACAATATCAGTCCGTAACGCAAAATTACCGCTGCCGCTCAGGTTAGACACCGTCAGCGTGGAGTAGCTGCTGTCGTCGGTGGCGGCGGTCAGATCGACCAGGGAATTGCTCATTTGCAGATTGTCGAGCACAGAGTCGCCTGCAACGCGCCATTCGCTATCAGTCAGATTGACATTAAGGTGGCCGCCATTGACGTTGTCGCTGTTGGCGCTGCCTGACCAGAGTGAACCTGAGGCGAAATTGAGATCGATCAATCCTCCCAGCGAATTAACGCTACCGGTAATCGCCATCGTTCCGTCAGCATTAATCACGCTGGGTGCATAGCCCTCATTATGCTGAGTCGCCATCGCAACCCCTTCAGGCGATCCCATATCAATGGTCAGATCACCCTGAAGATTAACCTCGCCTTCAGCCATGGCGTAAACCCCGATGGTACTGTCCGGTAAACCGGTAATTGTCAGGTTTTCGCCGTTGATCTGCCCGCCCAATGCCCACAAGCCCAGACCCAGGGTATCGACACTATTAATGGTAATATCGGTGTTCAGCAGGTTGACGGTCGCGCCAGCTGACTGTGAAGAGGCGCCATAAGAACCCGCCGACTGCAGCGTATTGCGTTCTGTTTCAGTCCCAAGGTAGTTGACCGTGGCGCTATCGCCCATTGCCACGATAGCACCGGTCTGCGCCGAGAAAATCACACTGCCCGCGCCAACATCGGCAAGCCCGTTTCCTCTGACCGACAGGCCAGCTGATGCCGTACCCGAGGTACTGATATTGAGGTGATCGGCGGTTAAAGTACCCAGGCTCCAGATGCCAACGGAAGTCTCGCCGGTGGTGATGATGGTTGAATTGCTGCCGAGATCGACCGAGCTGTCGGCCTGAATGTTAATACCCTGAGAGCTGTCGCCCAGCGTTTTAATCGTGAGGTGATTTGCTGTTACCAGGGGAACGCTGTCCGTGGCCTGACCGGTAAAGGCATCAATCTGCACGGCATTGCTGCTGGTGCCATTGGTCTGAATGGCACTGTCATTACCTAAACCGGCCTCTGTACCATAGCCGGAAACATGCAGGCCAATTCCGTTATCGCCCTGCGTCGATATTTGCAATTTTTCTGCTGTCAGGGTGGAGGCATTCTTCACCGTTACGCCATCAGCGAATCCACTGCCACTTCCTACGGCGGTCACCGAACTTCCCGTGCCCAAATCAGCACTGGACTGATTACCGGTAAGTTCGATCGCGCTGGCGGTTTTACCCGATACGGTGACAATTAACTTGTTGGCGTGAAGATCGCTGTTTGCACCGTTCAGAAAAATGCCCTGGGCAAAATGATCGACATCGGTAACGCTGACGGTGCTGCCACTACCGGTTTCTACCGTACCGGCAGTGCCGTTTGGCACCAGAATACCGTAGAGTCCGCCATTCAATGTCTGGTCGGCAATCAGTGTCGTACCATCCGGTAAGGTAATATCGCCTCCCGTCTGGCTTCCTGTCACTGCCGCATCGCCGATGCCCGGCATCACGCCTACACCACCGGCTAGCATCAGCATTTTTGCGAGCCTGCTCATTCTGAATTTATTATTCATACCAGTAACTCTTCCTTAAGATTTTATTGATGACTTAGATTCAGCTCAATTGATCCAGGCACCATCAGGGAATGATTAAACGTATTGAATAAGCTTCATGTATTAATAGCGGTCATGTTAAATGAAATCATATATTTTACGACTTCATCTTTAATGAAAACGACAGGATTATGCCGGGCAGCGCTGAATTATGTAAAGAAGCTGAAAGTCTCCGCTTTTAATCAATCGTTACATAAATGAGCCTGTCTGATGAGGTTCCTCTTTGAAATTAAGGTTATGCGACTCTGACAAAGTGGGTATTCCTGTTAAAAAAAATCACACGCATAGTTTTTTGACTATATTTATAATCGGAAGCTGTGAAATTCTTGTCGATAAAGTCAGTTAACAGCGGGTGATTAATCACCTGTTTAATCTTGACCTGATAAAATCAATCCGTTTTTTGACATGACAAGGCCATGACAGGGTCATTAATTAACTAAGAGTGTGATTAACCTTTTCCACTAACAGGGATGATGACTCAAGAGACCGTTCCGAAACTAGTGGCCTGCGTCTGAGTCAGTGAAAAGAACAAACGCATGAACAACTGGAAAAGAGGTGATTAATGCAGCTGATTAAAATGAGTGTGGCTATTTTCGGGGTACTGACAGCGCTGCAGCTCACGGCCTGCGCACAAAAACCCGCAGCGCCTGAACGCATTGGCATGGCGAATCCGGCGACAAACTGGTGCATTAAAGTGGGAGGTACGCCTTCACAGGTGAACACGGACGCCGGGGTTGTTGGATATTGTACGTTACCCTCCGGTGAGCAAGTCGAGCAGTGGACACTCTACCGCCAGGCGCATCCTGCTTCCACGCCTGCGAAATAATCCGCGCGCTGCATGAGGCTGGGTCCAGAATGCGGCTCCGCTTCCACGCCTGCGAAATATCCCCGCATAAGCCGTCCGGTCAGATCAACCTCATTTCTGACTAACGGCTTGTTTTACCGCTTACACAGGAAATTGAGCGGTGAGTAACCCGCGCCGTTTATACTGCTCACCGCCCCGTTACCTCTCCTCGTTATTCCTTCATTAACCGCCGCGCTGATCTATCATCACGCTGGGCAGAACCGTTATCCGCGCAGAGTGAAAAATGGCAACGTCAGGCGCTGAAACTGGCGCTGATGATGTTACGTCAATGTGATGGATGTTATTCAGAATCGATGAGGCAAAGAGCAGAATGCTGTGAAAATAAATTGCCATCATGACAATACGCAGCTAACAAACTTAAATTAATGTCAATAGAAAATATCTGAATTGATGTTTGTTTATTCTCCGCCGGAAAGGCTGACTCAACAATACATAACTTTGCCTTAAAAAATAGATTTTTTCTAATCGCTATTTATTCGCCTGTCTGGTTGCGAAAACAGTAAATATAACTAATGAATGGGCGGCAGTCTATTTCTGGACTGGACTAGGTGTTTTCTTAAATATATTGATAAAGCTGATTCTTATTTGGCAGTGTTTTTATATATTGATTTATTTCAGCGAGTTAGCGTTTAAATTGCATTGAATGGCCGCATTTTATTGATCTCAATCAATCTTTAAGCGGCGGCGGATTTCGGTAACAGATATGTGAAATGATATTATTCCTGCGAGTAAAAAATAAATTAATAAGTGTATTTATTCACAAGGGGAATCCATTGAAATATATTGGAAGAGTCGCTTTTTGCTGCACTGTAGCTATCTGTACGCGCTCAAATGCCGGAATTATGCGGCATGATGTTGATGTGCAAACTTATCGCGATTTTGCTGAAAACCTGGGGGAGTTTTCTGTTGGCGCTAAAAATATCGCCATCTATAAAACAGATGGATCGCTGTCGGGTTATCTTGATTTTTCTATGCCGGATTTTGGCATGGTGGCGACTTACGGTTACAGCACACTGGTTGCGCCATCTTATGTCGCCAGCGTGCGTCATAACACCGGCTATAAAACGCTCAAATTTGGTAACGGTGCGCAGTATGCCGCCAATTACACGCTGATTAATCGTAATGAATCAACACTGTCAGATATTGATTTTCATCTGCCACGCCTGAATAAAGTGGTCACAGAGTCGGCCCCCGCTAGCGTGATCGAAAAATCAGACATGATAGCGGCTGATAAATCGCGCTACTCCTGGTATACGCGCATTGGTGGCGGCACGCAGAGCCAGGTTAATGAGGCGCAGACCGAGCAAATTACCCTCAGCGGTGCTTATAACTGGGTAAGCGGAGGAACGATTAATGCGGCGACGGTGAAGGCGACGTCAGGCTCTCTGCAGGGAACCAATTATGGGCCTGATAACCCACTGACTTCTCCGCTTTCTATCGGAACAATGGGCGGTGACAGCGGCAGTCCTGTCATGGTCTATGACGAACTGGAGCAGGTCTGGAAGGTGGCTGGTGTTCTGCACGGCGCCTATGTAACGGACCAGATTTATGGGCAGACCAGCATCTGGGAATATATTCCTGATAACTACATTCAGACCATCGCAGCCGCGAATACCTCACCCGATGTGGTCGATGTTGCCGGTGGTGGCGCGATTAGCTGGGACAATGATGCGATCAGGCAAAACACGCTGTCGTGGTCCTGGTCCGGGCTGGACACCGCCTACGCAGGCGTTGCTCCGTCGGGCGCCACCAACGAAGAGCTGGATGCCACCAAAGATTTACGATTTAACGGTGCAGGTGGTCTGATTACCTTAAATGCACCCATTAATATGGGGGCCGGAAAACTCCAGTTTTCGAATAACTACACAGTGGCATCGGCCAGTGGGGCCAACGCAACCTGGGCTGGCGGCGGTGTTGAGGTCGATGCGGGCAAAGAGGTGCTGTGGCAGGTCAACGGCGTGGCGAACGATGCGCTGCATAAGATCGGGGCGGGCACACTGCACGTCAATGCTGAAGGGAACAACCCGGGTTCACTCAATGTGGGTGATGGTACGGTCGTGCTCGATCAGCGCGCCGATGCGAACGGGGATAAAAGCGCATTTTCATCCGTCACGCTGGTCAGTGGCCGGCCAACCGTGGTGCTGAGCGATGAGAATCAGGTTGCGGCTGATAATATTTATTTCGGCTATCGCGGCGGTCGCCTGGATTTAAACGGTAATGCGCTGACCTTCAAAAAAATCAATCATACCGACAGTGGCGCTCTGCTGGTCAATCACAACAGCGATCTGGCCACCCTGAATATCACCGGCTATACCGCGAAAGATGTGCCTTTTAATACCTTTAGCGGCAGTAACCCGACAGGCACGCCAGGATCAATTTATGTTTATAACAACCCTTATACGAAGCAGACGGAATATTTCCAGCTGAATACCTCTTCTTACTGGTATTACCCGACAGATCAAAGCTCAACCTCAACCTGGACTTTTTTGGGAACGGATGCGGATGAGGCGATCAACCATCGCTTAACGCAGCTGAATCTGCAGGTTTTCAGAGGCTTTATCGGCGAAAAAGTACAAAACCTGGTGAATGGCGCGATGGACGTCAATATCAGTCCGAGCAACCGGTCAGCGATAACAGCCTTAACGGGTGGCATGAATCTGAATGGCACGTTAAATGCGAACAGCGGTACAACAGTTCTCTCAGGTCAGCCGGTGGCCCATGCGGGTAGCGTGGTCATTGAGGATGACTGGACGACCTCCTTGTTCAGGGCCGATAAAATCCACGTGGGCAGCAATGCTCTGTTTCAGGTGGGGGAATATGCCAGCGTAACCGCAGATATAACGGCTGATGAATCCGCACGCCTCTCGTTGGGTTATAACGACAGTACGCTGGCGGAGGAGAAGAGCTGGCGGTGCTACGCCGTGATCTATAAAGATGACGTTTCCTGCAGTCAGCCGGTACGGGATGCCGACGCGCTGGCGCGTCTTCCTGCCAGTGAGGTAACGGGAGATGTCCAGCTGGCCAACGATGCGTCGCTCTATCTTGGGAAGGTGAACTATCAGGGCGCCGTCAGTTCCAGTGGCACAACGCGCATGACGCTGGATAGTCAGTCAACCTGGAACATGACCGGAAACAGTCATGTGAGTCTGCTGCAGGCCTCACGCGGCGCCACGCTGTCAACGGTGCCACAGACTGGCTGGCAGGCAAAAAGTCTGGATGTCGATACTCTGGACGCCACCGGACTTAATCTGATACTGGGCGTAAAACCGTCCACGCTGGAAAGCGATAAACTGACGATTAACTCTGCCGCCAGCGGCAGCGATAACCTGCTGGATGTAAAACTGATTGTCGGGAGTAATGAACAGGTCGCATTGAATCAGGATCTGGTCATGATCGACGCTCCCGCCGGTACGTCACATGACTACTTTAGCTTTGCCAGCAACTACAGCGGCTTTAGCGTCTATACCCCGAACTATCAGGTGAAGGACGAGAACGATCGCGTTCTGTGGGTGCTTGAGCATAATCAGGAGCAAGAGCCTGCGGAAGTGGTGCCGGAAACGCCAGCGCCAGCAGAAACGGTGCCGGAAGTGGTGCCGGAAACGCCAGCACCAGCAGAAACGGTGCCGGAAGTGGTGCCGGAAACGCCAGCGCCGGCGGAAACGGTGCCGGAAGTGGTGCCGGAAACGCCAGCGCCAGCAGAAACGGTGCCGGAAGTGGTGCCGGAAACGCCAGCGCCAGCAGAAACGGCTCCGGAAGTGGTGCCGGAAACGCCAGCGCCAGCAGAAACGGTGCCGGAAGTGGTGCCGGAAACGCCAGCGCCAGCAGAAACGGCTCCGGAAGTGGTGCCGGAGACGCCAGCACCAGCGGAAACGGCTCCGGAAACGCCAGCGCCGGCAGAAACGGTGCCGGAAGTGGTGCCGGAAACGCCAGCGCCAGCAGAAACGGCTCCGGAAGTGGTGCCGGAGACGCCAGCGCCAGCAGAAACGGTGCCGGAAGTGGTGCCGGAAACGCCAGCGCCAGCAGAAACGGCTCCGGAAGTGGCACCGGAAACGCCAGCCCCGGCAGAAACGGCTCCGGAAGTGGCACCGGAAACGCCAGCTCCGGCAGAAACCGCGCCAGCTGCGGAGCCAGAAACTCCGGCAGCGGCAGAGGCTGCTGCTGAAGAGGAAGCTGAGAAAGAGACACCGGCCGAAGAACCGGCGGCAGCAACCGAAGGTGAGCCCGTATTCAATCCGGACGACTGGTTT
Source organism: Pantoea sp. USHLN298 (assembly GCF_037149395.1). NCBI lineage: Bacteria > Pseudomonadati > Pseudomonadota > Gammaproteobacteria > Enterobacterales > Erwiniaceae > Pantoea > Pantoea sp. USHLN298. The sequence continues at coordinate 20,868 of NZ_JBBCRO010000009.1, read as the reverse complement.
ACTGTCTATGATAACCAGCCGCTGATTCAGAACACTCGCGCAATGATGGCTTCGCGGCAGTATATCTTTAGCGAAGCGGTAAGCCAGCTGCATCAGCGTACTGACAGCCTGCGGGATGCTTCAGAGAGAAGTGGGCCCTGGGTCACGATCGAGCAGAGAAAAGGCGGTTTTCTGGGTCTGGATGCCAGCCAGCAAACCCTGAACGTCGGCTGGGACAAGCAAAGCAACAATCAGCTCTTTGGGTTGAGCGCCAGCTACACCCAGGGACAGGTTGAAGGAAAAGGCAAAGAGAACCACCGTCTGGCCACCGTTGGCGCTTATTATGGCTGGCAGTCCGGACAGGGATGGTTCGTCGATGCGGCGAGCCGCCTGATGTATCTGAATCAGGAGATTACGCTGGATCCGGCGCTGGGCATTAACGCGCAAAATCGTCACAGTCAGATGCTGGTCGGTAGCCTGCGGAGTGGTTATCAGTTCGGGCTGGCGCAGGATCGATTGACGATCTCACCTTATGTGGGTGTCAGTGCCGGCACGCTTTCCGGTTATTCACTGAAAGGGCAGGATGCTGCGGTCAGTTTAAGCTCGGCGAATCCCTATTTCTTAACCGGAGGGATTATGGTGAAACAACGCGGACTGGGTGCAGGACTGGATAACGTTAATCTGTTTGCGAGCATTGAATATCAATATTCGCCAGGGAAGAACGGATCTAAGACCACGCTTTCTGACCGTCAGTCAGATCGTCAATATAGCGCCTGGTCTGATAATCGCTACCGTTCTTCGGTGGGCATAGAAGGTGAGATCAGCCGTAATCTTTCGCTGAATGCCAAAGTGGATAATAGTTTTGGCGGTGTCTTTAAAACAGACTATAGCGGTCAGGTCGGTTTTTCTTATCACTTCTGAATTTTACAGAGCATCACCCCGGCGGTGGTGCTCTGTTTTTTTACCCAGGCCGACACCTGTTTATTCACTACTCAGACAACACGGGAGGTTACCCGTAATAGATAACTGAGCGAAAGCGGCGGGGTTAATTGACATATCGCCATGCTTCACTGGGTACTTCGCTATAAGTTTCATTCATCACCAGTTCTGCTTTACGGTGATCATAAGCGCCTTCAAATGAAGAGAGATCTTCGTGAGGAACACGGTTACGCATATAGCTGGTCACGATATCGAGAATGTCCTTGCATGGACAATTCCGAAGCTGCATTAAATAATCAATCTTGTTCATATATCCTCGTCAAATCAATGCCATAAATATTTCTAACAACTGCAATTGGGGCGTCAGTCATTACGACGTCTGACCGCTACAGGCGTTTGAAAAACAAGGCGCGGGCCCGGTCTCAACGTTTCATCCACACTCATGAAGAGCGAGAGCTGAAGCGGAAACATCGGGTGGCGTGATATTCCACTCTGCCTGTTTTTCCATCGACGTCATCTGGTCGCCAGTCTGATTCACATCGCTTTTCTCCTTGTTAAGTTAAATGGCAATTTATGTGCAACGCATGAAATGTTTTATGATTTAAAATCATGCCGTTCACACCGTGCTGGTTGTACGAGTCAATGTACCTTTGTCTCTGATTCGGGCGTGCTGGCGTGACAAAAAGCACAAAGCGACGCTGTCAGCGCCGTCATTATCAGGTATTTGAAGTAATAAAAAAGTTGATATAAATCGCTATAATCGTGCTGGCTGACTATTTATTGGTCAGGTTTTTTTTGGCTAAATAACATTGATATTTATATGGCTTTCAATCTGCGTCGCTATTTATCTGTATTTTAAAAGATAATTTACTCTCTGCTTGTAATTTAATCGATTTTTAATTCACCTGAACTCAACAATTAATAAATAATAAGATAACTCTTAGTCCAGAAATAACATGTAAAAGGGAATGGAGTTTACGGACGGTTGATATTAAAAGAGAGGCGATGGTTGTGCTGGCCGACATTTTTGAACTGAGCAGGCGAATAGGAGAATGGCTCAGGCTGATACGCCTGAGCATTTATCCATGCGGGAGGTGTGCCTGTTGCGCGTACGCCGTCTGGCAACGATGCGGCAGCGTAATTCGTAGCTAAGCACTATTTTCTGAGGTGTAAATCACGAACTCAACCTGACCTGCCGCGTAGGTTTCCGGTTTTTCTCCCTGTTCCAGATAATTCAGCAACAGCTGCAGTGCCAGCTGGGCATGTTGCCGGGTATTCTGATCCAGCGTCAGGGCGATACTTTGCTGCGCCATCAGCGTTCGCGTAGTGGAATAGAGTTCATGAGCAATCCATACGCACTGATTGAGTCGGCGATGACGCGCCAGCGCCTGGCCAATTTCAGTGTTACCCATACCGGTATTGTAAATCCCCAGCAAATTTCCGCTCCGGGTCAGCTGCTTCTCCAGTAACCTGCTGATAAGGTCGCGGTCTTCCTGCGCCGCCACTACTTCACGTAGCTGAAGGTGAGGAAAACGATCGGTTAATATTTCCCTGAACCCCTCGGTTCGCTCCCGGTGCGCCGTGTAATCCAGGCGTCCGCTGACAATCAGCACCTCGCCCGGCTGGTGCAGCATCTTCCCCATCAGCTGACCGGCAGTTCGCCCGGCCTTTTTCTGATTGATACCGACATGGCAGAGCCGGGCGGCGTCAGGAAGATCGGTAACCAGCGTGATCACCGGTACGCCGCGTGCCTGACAGTGAGCCAGCGCGTCGTAAATCATCGGATGTGAATGCGCAAATACGATCAGAGCATCGCGCGTTTCACTGCCCGCCAGAATGCGTTTTGCCAGGCGCTCGTGCTGCGCTTCCGGCACGTAAGTACGATGCAGCGTCAATCGCCGATAGCCTGGATGCATAGCGGCTTCAGTAAAATCCTGCGCCAGCTGCCGGAAGAAAAAAGAATCATTGCAGCTCATTAACACTTCTATCTGCCATGGCCGGCGGTGCTCTTCCGGCAAAATGCGTTTTAAGCCGCTTTCACGCGCCGCCTGCAGGACTCTACGTACCGTTGCCGGCGCCACGCCGCCACGCTCGTTGAGCACACGATCCACGGTGGCCAGACCGACACCCGCCCGCCGGGCGATCTCCTTCAGCGACATGGTTTTCTCCCCTGAGGTAAACACCTCAAAAACGCGATGGGGTCAGTGTAACCAGCAAGGTTATCCTGCAAAGGCCGCTTTCCGCTGGATTATGATGGAGTTCAAATAAATGAATAAAAAGCAACGCGTTGCTCTGATCGGCTGTGGCTTTATCGGTGAGGTACATGCCGCCAATCTGCAGGCGCATCCTGCAACAGAACTGGTCTCAGTCGCCGATACGGATAGCGCACGCGCCGCCGCGTTTGCTGCGCGTTTTGCCGCCTGCGCCGCGTCAGCCAGCCAGCTGTTCAATGATGACAGCATCGATATGGTGTTAATCGCCAGCGCCACGCCTACCCACGCCGATCTGCTGGAGACGGCGGCGCGTGCCGGCAAAGCGATCTACTGTGAGAAACCTATCGATCTCTCTCTGGAACGCGCATGCCGGGTGGTGGACCGGGTTTTACACTTCAATGTGCCGGTGACGGTTGGCTTTAATCGCCGCTTTGACGTCAGCCATCAGCAGCTCAGGCAGCAGCTCCGGGAGGGCCGGATCGGTGCAGCTGAGCTTATTCAGATGGTCTGCCGTTCTTCTGAGATGCCGCCGCTCGCCTATTTACAGGCTTCAGGAGGACAGATGCGCGATCAGGCAATCCACTTTTTTGACCTGCTACGCTGGCTCACCGATGACGAGGTGACGGAAGTGGCGGCTATGGGTGCGGCGCTGGCACTGCCCGCCATCCGCGATTTTGCCGACGTGGACACCAGCACGCTGCTGCTGCGGCTGCAACGCGGCGGCCTGGCGCAGCTGGATAACGCTCGCCGTACCGGCTATGGCTATGATGAACGCATCAGCGTGATGGGCGCGGGCGGGATGCTGGTGTCTGAGAGTCAGCAGCAGCGCGGCGTGACCTGTTATCAGAACGCGCAGATCGCGCAGCCCGGGCTGTTGCCCGACTGGTTCAGCCGGGTGCAGGCCACCTACTACGCGCAGCTGGATGCCTTTGTCCGTTCACTCAACGGTGAGACGGTTAGCGATCTGCCGGGACTGGAAGATGGTCTGAAAGCCCAGGCGATCGCGGAAGCGGCGGTGATCTCGCTGGCAGAGCACCGCTTCTGTGCGGTTGAAAAAGTGTCGCTATGATCCGGACCGGCCGGACGCTCAGCCTGCCGGTCACTCACGCGCTGTGCGTTTTTCGTCTGCCGCACGCGCGTGAACAGACCTGCTCACTCTCTGGCATATCCCGTGCCGCCCGCCTGAATCGCTGCCGCCAAATCAGGGACATCAGTTTGTGCTGATCGGCCGCAATCCGCCAGCGCAACTGACCACAATAGCCGAAGCTGGCCGGACGGCGCTTACAGCGGGGGTTTCGTCTTAGCAGTAATGGTGAGGGCAATAGCAACGCGGTCATCGACTATCCCGACCAGCCGATCAACCCGGAAGGCGGTGCGGGATATGGCGGTGGTCGCATGCAGCGTCAGCGACTGCGCTGAAGACGTGAGCGGCTCTCCTCCCTCCAGTGTCGCCAGCATCACCACCGGACGGCTGACATCTTTCACCGTCAGGACGCCAAAGATACGGTATTCTCCCGCCCCCAGCGTGGCAACCCGGCTGCTGACAAAGCGGATGCCGGGATAGTGCTGCGCATCAAAAAACTGGTCACTTTTTAACTGCCAGGTTAATAACGCATTAGAGGCGACCAGCGTGTTGACGGGAATATTCACCTCAACATGATCATCCCTGTCCTGATCGGGGTTCAGCGTCACGGTACCGGTTACACCCTCAAGATGCGCCTGTGAAAAGCTGTGGCCAAAGGCGCGCCAGGAGAGCCCGATGGCGGTTTTTTCGGTGGCGATGGCGTAGGTGATCGGCGCGGCATGAATCGACGCGCTAAAGAAACAGCTCAGGCTTAACAGACAGGCGGTACGGATCATCAGATGGCTCTCTTTTACGTGCAGATAAGGTGTTAACGTCTGTCGGACTGAATCTATTCATTTTAAAACCTGACCAGGTTTACTCTTCGCTGGATAAACCCGATCCGCGGTAAACAGGGGCGGCGAAAATAGCCTTGTTGCCGGGAACCGTCCCTGAGCGCAAACCGCATTTTCTTCCCAATTGAAACTGCTGGCCTGCCGGGTCCTGACCTGACAGCAACAAAAGGGATCTCAATGCGCAGTCAGGACGTGAATAAACAGTCCTGGCTAATATTAAGAAAACCTTAAGCTGATAATATTTATATTCAAATTATTATTTCGTGCCCGTCACATAGCTATTCCATGCCGATCTCAAGCCTGATTTATTTTCATCATCATGAAAAATAATGTTTTTATCTTAGCCTGGACTATTGCTTCAGATTGATGGCAAAGCCATGAGACCTCCTGATCTTCATCGATTATAAACGTATTATCAATAAAGTGAAGAGAGTGGTAGTTGACATGATTATTAATATTAAATAAGTGAACTTTTTTGAAAATGATTAAATGAACTTTTATTTATTTTATTTAATTTAACCGGCTTCATTTAATGTTCAGTTAACTTTTGTGCGTTAGCGTGTATCACCCGTCTGATGTTTTAAATTTCTTAAGAAGAACAATACGCTCTCTTTGGAAAGGGTGCCGGCGGGAGATTCGCTATTTCCTCGCGATTACTGGGGTTGCGCACGATTAACCTTGTGTGCCTGTTTATTGTTTAGAGCTGCAGGAGTTTCACTATGGCCTTTTTGCCTTTTTCCCGCCCGGCGTTTGGTGATGAGGAACTGGCCGCCGTAAAAGCGGTTTTCGACTCTGGCTGGATCACCACCGGCGCGAAATGCGCCGAACTGGAGCAGGCATTTATCCAGCTGACCGGCAATCAGCAGGCGATCGCAGTCAGCTCGGCGACGGCGGGAATGCACGTCACGCTGATGGCGCTGGGCATTCAGCCCGGCGACGAGGTGATTACGCCCTCCATGACCTGGGTTTCTACCCTGAATCTGATCACGCTGCTCGGCGCGACCCCGGTGATGATTGATGTGGACCCGGATCATCTGATGGTGATGCCGGAGCAGATTGCCCGCGCCATCACGCCACGTACCCGCGCCATTATCCCGGTGCACTATGCCGGTGTACCGGTTGATCTGGCACCGATTTACCAGCTGGCTCGCCAGCACGATATCGCGGTGATTGAAGATGCGGCACATGCGGTCGGCACAACCTATCAGGGACAGCATGTCGGGCGCGAAGGCACCGCGATTTTTTCTTTCCACGCCATCAAAAATATCACCTGTGCGGAAGGAGGACTGGTGGTGACGGACGATGCCGCACTGGCCGAGCGCATTCGCAGCCTGAAGTTTCACGGGCTGGCGGTGGATGCCTTTGATCGCCAGACCCACGGCCGCCAGCCACAGGCTGAAGTGATGATGCCGGGCTTTAAATACAACCTGCCTGACATCAGCGCCGCGATTGCGCTGGTGCAGTTAAAAAAACTGCCAGGGTTTATTGCGCGACGCGGTGAGATAGCCCGGCGTTATCTCGATGCGCTCCAGTCACTGCCGTTCACGCCGCTGTCGCTGCCCGCCTGGCCCCATCAGCACGCGTGGCATCTGTTTATTCTGCGCATTGATGAGCAGCGCTGCGGTCTGTCGCGTGATGCCTTTATGCAGGCCCTGAAAGCGCGGGAGATTGGCAGCGGGCTGCATTTCCGCGCTGCTCACACCCACAAATATTATCGTGAGCGCTTCCCGCAGCTGCAGCTGCCCGCCAGCGAACGTAATAGCCAGCAAATGTGTTCCATTCCGCTGTTCCCGTCGATGACGGATCAGGATGTGGATCGCGTCATTCAGGCGTTACATGAGATTGCGGAGGCCTGAGATGCGCGACGTTAAACCCATCAACCTGCTCTCCGTGGTGATTCCGGTCTACAACGAGCAGGAGAGTCTGCCAGAACTGATTCGCCGCACCCGTGCAGCCTGTGATCCGCTGGGAGTGGCGTATGAACTCCTGTTAGTCGATGACGGCAGCAGCGATCGCTCAGCGGAGATAATCGAACAGGCCGCCGCCGTTGCGGACAGCCCGGTGATTGGAGTGCTGCTAAACCGTAACTATGGTCAGCATTCCGCCATCATGGCCGGCTTCAGCCACGTTCGTGGCGATTTGATTGTGACGCTCGATGCCGATCTGCAAAACCCGCCGGAGGAGATCCCCCGACTGGTTGAGGCCGCGCGTCAGGGCTATGACGTGGTCGGCACGGTACGGCAACAGCGGCAGGATAGCTGGTTCCGTCGTCAGGCATCCCGCACGCTGAACCGGCTGATTCAGCGGGTCACCGGTAAAGCGATGGGCGATTACGGCTGCATGTTGCGCGCCTACCGTCGTCATATTGTCGATGCGATGCTCAACTGCCACGAGCGCAGCACCTTCATTCCCATTCTGGCGAATACCTTTGCCCGCCACACCATCGAGCTGCCGGTGATCCATGCCGAACGGGCCTTCGGTGACTCGAAATACAGCTTTATGCGGCTGATTAACCTGATGTATGACCTGGTGACCTGCCTGACCACCACACCGCTGCGCTGGCTCAGCGTCGTCGGTAGCGTCATTGCGCTCACCGGCTTCGGCTTCTCCCTGGTGTTAATCGTGCTGCGTCTCTTCTTCGGTGCCGCCTGGGCAGGTGACGGCGTGTTCGTGTTATTCGCCGTGCTGTTCATGTTTATCGGTGCGCAGTTCGTGGGTATGGGCCTGCTCGGTGAGTATATCGGGCGGATTTATAACGATGTTCGTGCGCGTCCGCGCTATTTCGTTCAACGCGTTGTTAAGGCTCCTGAAGAGCCTTCAGTACAGCCATCAGTACAGGAAAGTTCATTATGAAGACCCTCGTTTTCGCCTATCACGACATGGGCTGTGTTGGCATCACTGCGTTGCTGAACGCAGGTTATGAAATCACCGCCATTTTTACCCACAACGATGAGGCGACCGAAAATCACTTTTTCGGTTCGGTGGCGCGGCTGGCGGCTGAGCATGGTATCCCGGTCTATGCCCCGGACGAGGCGAATCACCCGATCTGGCTCGACCGGATCCGCACCATGGCGCCCGACATGATTTTTTCGTTCTACTACCGGCATCTGCTGAGCGATGAGATCCTGGCGTGCGCCCGGCATGGCGCCTTTAATCTGCACGGATCGCTGCTGCCCCGATATCGTGGCCGCGCACCGCTCAACTGGGCGTTAATTAATGGTGAGCGCGAAACCGGCGTTACGCTGCACCGGATGGTGAAACGGGCCGATGCTGGCAATATCCTGGCGCAGCAGCGGGTGGCGATTGAGGATCAGGACACGGCGCTGACGCTGCACCGCAAACTGTCGGCGGCGGCGGAGCAACTGCTGAACGATCTGCTGCCCAATCTGCGCCGCGGTCAGATCAGCGAATGGCCGCAGGATGAAAGCCAGGCAAGCCGGGTGGGGCGGCGCACCGCTGAAGATGGTCGTATTGACTGGCATCAGCCGGCGCAGGCGATTCACAATCTGGTCAGAGCGGTCACCGATCCCTGGCCGGGTGCTTTTGCCTTTGCCGGCTCGGTCAAATTTATCGTCTGGAAGAGCCGGGTTCATCCGCAGCAACACGCGGCGAAGCCCGGTACCGTGCTGTCGAAACAGCCTTTCCTGATCGCCTGTGGCGACGGGGCGCTGGAGATTCAGACCGGACAGTCTGAGCACGGTGTTTACATGAACGGCAGCCAGCTGGCACAGAGTTTAGGCATGGTGCCGGGCGCGCTGCTTTACTCGCAACCGCAGTCCGTCCTGCAGCGCCGTACCCGGGTGCTGATCCTCGGCGTAAACGGCTTTATCGGTAACCACCTCACCGAGCGGCTGTTACAGGATGACCATTTCGAGGTTTATGGTCTGGATATCAGTTCCGACGCCATCAGCCGTTTTCTGGATCAGCCGCGCTTCCATTTCGTTGAAGGTGATATCGCTATCCACTCCGAATGGATTGAGTATCACATTAAAAAATGTGATGTCATCCTGCCGCTGGTGGCGATTGCGACACCGATCGAATACACCCGTAATCCGTTGCGGGTATTTGAACTCGATTTCGAGGAGAACCTCAAAATCATTCGCGACTGTGTGAAGTATCAGAAGCGCATCATTTTCCCTTCGACCTCGGAAGTGTACGGCATGTGTACCGATGCCAGCTTCGATGAGGACGGTTCTAATCTGGTGGTCGGACCGATCAATAAGCAGCGCTGGATCTATTCGGTATCCAAACAGCTGCTGGATCGGGTGATCTGGGCCTATGGCGAAAAAGAGGGGCTGCGTTTTACCCTGTTCCGTCCATTCAACTGGATGGGCCCGCGGCTGGACAACCTTAATGCGGCTCGCATCGGCAGTTCGCGCGCCATCACGCAGCTGATTCTTAATCTGGTGGAGGGATCGCCAATCAAGCTGATTGATGGCGGCAGGCAGAAGCGCTGCTTTACTGACATTCAGGATGGGGTAGAGGCGCTGTTCCGGATTATTGAAAACAAGCAGCAGAACTGCGACGGCCAGATCATCAACATTGGCAACCCGGAGAACGAAGCCAGTATCAAAGAACTGGCAGAGCAGCTGCTGGCCAGCTTTGAACGTCACCCATTGCGTCATCAGTTCCCACCGTTTGCCGGTTTCCGTGAGGTGGAGAGCAGCAGCTATTACGGCAAAGGCTATCAGGATGTGGAACACCGCAAACCGGCGATCCGTAATGCGCGCCGGCTGCTGGGCTGGACGCCGACCGTAACCATGGATACCACCATCGATAATACGCTCGACTTCTTCCTGCGTACCCTTGAGCAGCAGGCTGAGCATCAATGAAAAAGGTGGGTCTGCGGATTGACGTGGATACCTGGCGCGGCACGCAGCAGGGCGTGCCTGCGCTGCTGACGCTATTCAGGCAGCATGCCATACGCGCCAGTTTTTTCTTCAGCGTCGGGCCAGACAACATGGGACGCCATCTGTGGCGTCTGATCAAGCCGGCTTTTCTGTGGAAGATGATGCGCTCGCGCGCCGCCTCGCTCTACGGCTGGGACATCCTGCTGGCCGGCACCGCCTGGCCAGGGAAGCCGATTGGTCGCGGTCTGAGTCGCATTATGCAGGAGACCGCCCGCCAGCATGAGGTGGGGCTGCACGCCTGGGACCATTTTGCCTGGCAAACCTGGGCTGGCGTCTGGCCGGAAGAGAAGCTGATCGAACAGATTGCGCGCGGCAGCGAGACGCTAAGCGACATTCTCGGTCATCCCATCAGCTGCTCGGCTGTCGCAGGCTGGCGTGCCGATGGCCGGGTGATGGCCGCTAAGCAGAACTTTGGTTTTCACTACAACAGTGATTGCCGCGGCAGCGAACCTTTCCTGCCGCTGCTGCCTGACGGGCAGACTGGCACAGTACAGATACCGGTCACGCTGCCGACCTGGGATGAAGTGGTGGGTCGGCAGGTCAGCGCCAATGGGTTCAACGGCTATATCCTTGATCAGATGCTGGCCGCTGGCGGAACGCCGGTTTACACCATTCATGCCGAAGTGGAAGGCATTGTCGGCTATCAGGACTTTGCCACGCTGCTGACCTGTGCCCGGCGCAACGGCATTGAATTTTGTCCGTTAAGCGCGCTGCTGCCCGCCGATCTCTCCACCCTGCCGGTAGGCAAAGTGGTCAGGGGCGAGATTGCCGGACGGGAAGGGTGGCTGGGCTGTCAGAAACGGATTGATGAGGTGAAATAGCCCGATGCGTATAACCACCCGATGGCTGGTTTTTGTCAGCCTTTTTGCTCTCTATTACCTGATCCCGCCGATGTTCCGCGATCTCTGGCAGCCGGACGAGACCCGCTACGCCGAGATCAGCCGCGAGATGCTGGCAAGCGGTAACTGGGTAGTGCCGCACTTTTTCGGCCTGCGCTATTTTGAAAAACCGGTGGCAGGTTACTGGATCAACACGCTGTGCCAGTGGCTGTTTGGCCATACTCTTTTTGGCGTGCGGGCCGGTTCGGTGATCGCCACTACGCTGACCGCGGTGCAGATTTACTGGCTGGGTAAACGGCTGTTTTGCTCGGCGCGGACGGCGGCAATGGGCGCGATCATCTTCCTCAGTTCGCTGCTGGTTTACGGTGTCGGCACTTATGCGGTGCTCGATCCGATGTTAATGCTCTGGCTGGCGGCAGCGATGTGCAGCTACTGGCTGGCAACGCAATCTGTTGCGCGCTCCGGTCGCCTTGCCGGTTATCTGCTGCTCGGCCTCGCCTGCGGCATGGGATTGATGACCAAAGGGTTTCTGGCGCTGGCGGTACCGGTGCTGGCGATTCTGCCGTGGGCGATCTGGCACCAGCGACTTAAAGAATTACTGATTTATGGGCCGCTGGCGGTGCTGGCAGCGGCGGCGATCAGCGCGCCCTGGGCGCTGGCCGTTGCCCATCAGGCACCCGATTTCTGGCACTACTTCTTCTGGGTGGAGCACATTCAGCGTTTCGCCGAACCCAATGCGCAACACAAAGCGCCGTTCTGGTATTACCTGCCGGTGTTGCTGCTGGGGACGTTGCCCTGGCTGGGACTGCTGCCGGGCGCGCTGATAACGGGCTGGCGCGAACGTCAGCATCAGGCCGGCGCACGTTATCTGCTGAGCTGGACGGTGATGCCGCTGCTGTTCTTTAGCCTGGCAAAAGGCAAGCTGCCGACCTACATCCTGCCCTGTTTTGTCCCGCTGTCGCTGCTGATGGCGCACTACGGTCTGAGCGCCGCGCAGCGGGCCGGACGGGCGCTGAAAATCAATGGCTGGCTGAATGTGCTGTATGGCGCGCTGATGCTGGCTGTTTTGCTGCTGGTGCTGGCCCCGTGGAGCCTGACACACCATCCGCTGTTTGCCCGCAGTGAATACAGCAAGCTGGCGCTGGCGGCGCTGGCGTTCATCAGCTGGTCGCTGATCGGCCTCTACAGCCTCCGCTATGCCAGCCATCGCTGGCAGGCTGCAGCGCTCTGTCCGTTGATGGTGTCGCTGGTGGTCGGGCAGGTGATCCCGCAGAAGATACGGGATGCCAAACAGCCACAGCATTTTGTGGCAGCAATCAGCGATCGGCTGGCGACCAGCCGCTATATTCTGGCGGATAATCCCGGCGTCGCCTCGGCGGTCGCCTGGCACCTGCGCCGCAGTGATATCGGATTTTATGATGAGAAAGGCGAGCTGGAATATGGCCTGAGCTATCCTGACGCACAATCCCGCTTCGTCACTCAGGCGGCATTCCGTGGCTGGCTCGCGGCGCATCGCCGCACGGGAAGCGTCTCGCTGTTGCTGCTGGTCGACTCGGTACACAGCGATATCGGCGCGCAGGTGCCGATGCCGGACGCGGTTTATCGCCAGGGCAGGCTGGTCAGCCTCTATTATGGCCAGACGCGGTGATGATCGTGCTAATCGTGCTGGTCAGCCTGCTCAGCTGCAGCGCCCAGCTGTGCCAGAAACAGGCAACCCGCGTAAGGGGTTCCCGACGGGTGGCCTCTGGCTGGATCGCGGGCAGCGTGCTGTTGCTGGGTATCGCGATGGTGCTCTGGCTGGTGGTGCTGCAGCGGGTGCCGGTCAGCCAGGCCTATCCGATGCTGAGCCTCAATTTTATCTTTGTGGCGCTGGCGGCGCGGATACTCTGGCGTGAGCGCTTAACGCTGCGCCAGATCTGCGGCACGCTGCTGGTCGTGGCTGGGGTGATGCTGATGGGCAGTCAGCGATGAAAGGCTACGGCTGGGTGGCGGGCAGCGTGTTACTGGTGTCGATGGCACAGTTGATGATGCGCTGGGCGATGTCGCAACTGCCTGAGCTGACTGCGCTGGCCGAAGTGGCGTCCTCTTTTGCTCTGCTTCCCGCGCTGCTGCTGCTGCTGCTGCTGACCGGACTCGGCGCCTACGGATTGTCGATGTTGTGCTGGATTCAGGCGCTTCATCATTTTCCGCTTAACCGGGTTTATCCACTGCTGAGTCTGAGTTATGTACTGGTGTGGCTGGCCGCCGTTGGCCTGCCCTTTTTCCATGAGTCTTTCAGCTGGCGCGGGCTGGCGGGCATAGCCGTTATCATCATCGGGGTGCTCTGTATCGCACGTAAGCCCTGACATCGCCAGCAGTCCGGTTGCGGCGTGCAGCTATCAGCCTCATACCCAGTCTGCCTGTAACTGGCGGTGACGTCATTAATGCGTCTCCAGCCCAGCCTTCTTCTGCGGCGCTTGCCGTAATCGAAGAATAACCTCCTGCTGAAGATGGCCGGTTTACCGTTCAGCCTGCTCCGGTCCGCTTCGCCTGTCCCACGTCAGTGCCTGGCGATGAGCGGTGTGCCAGTGTCGCACCGCAGGCCCGGACGGGTATCCGACAGAAAACCCTGCCTGAATCAGTCATAATAATTAGCATGCTTAATGATTAATATCAAAAACGCGCAATCTGTTGTGCGTCCAGCACCGGTGCTTTTGCGACTCCGCTCGCGTTTTTGTTGCGGTTGGCTGATCAGATCAACCGGTGATTCGCCCTGTCCGATGTCGTGCCGCGCCACCATTCGGTAGAGGACTGACTTTTTCCCCGGTGATAATATCCACCTTTATGACCTGCGTTTGGGGCAGTGCCGTTCAGCAGCAGAAACCGTTCCGCACCGTTCCCTCCTTTTTGCCCGCGCTGTTACTGTTAAATGAATTTAAAGGTTAGGCCGCGCTGGCCGATAACTGCAACAGGGCTTCTTTTAACCCATTGCTGCACCTTTTTTCTTTTTTCTCAATACATCCTCTTATGAAAGGTAAACCTTATGGGCCTCGCATATAAAATCTCTGATATAAAAATGGGCAAAAAGCTGGGGGCCGGTTTTGCTGTTGTGATTGCCGCATCACTGGTGATTGCACTGCTTGCCTTTGGTTGTTTTAACAACATCAAAGATAACTCAGCGCGCCGTTCTGTCACCGTGGAGATGGTGAATACCCTGAGTAATGCCCGACTCAATCGCACGCTCTATCAGTACACCAAAGAACAAAAATATGCAGAGCTGAATGTCCAGGCGATTAACGAACTGTTCGCTCACTACAAAAAGCTATCGGCTTTTAAATGGGATGCTGACGGTGAGGCGAAAATCAGCGCGATGGGCGAGAAATTAAATAATTATCAGTCATCGCGTCAGGCCTTTATTCAGGTTTCCGGTGTGCGGGCAAAAGCCCGTGACGCGATGCTGTCAGCTAACCTGTTTACCCAGGCGCATAATCTGGAACAGAGCCCTCTGGCCACGCTGCCGGAAGCCGCACTGCCCGTTTTGCAGCTGGCGTCCGCAGTGAAAGAAGCGGCTTTTAATGTTGATCGCTTTGTTGCTCAGCCGGATGAAACGCAAAAGCAGGATTTGCTCACGCGGTTCAGCGCCATTGATCAACAGGCCGCGCAGTTGCTCTCCATTTTAAGCACTGAGCAACAGACCGCTATCGCCGCCGTCATCAGCGACAGTCAGCACTACGTTCAGGCGCTGTCAGCTTACGCTGCCGATTTTGAGAAAGAACAAGCCGCGTCGCTGGCCCTGACCCAGGCGGCTGAACAGCTGAACGCTTCGGTCGGGGATATTTTTGCCTACCAGTCTCTGCTCTCAGCCGGTTTTATCAAAGTTGCTGAGATGCGGATCGCCTTTGCGGCTCTGCTGTCTGTTCTTCTGAGCCTGTTTATCGCCTGGAAGATCACGCGCGCGATCACTCAACCTCTTAAAACCATGCTGGCCGCTGCGTTACGCATTGCGCAGGGCGATCTGACCGTTTCGCTGGCGACCCGTCGGGGTGATGAAATAGGGCAGCTGATGCAGGCCATAGACAGCATGAATCAGAGCCTGAAAAACATCATTGTCAGCGTCAGAAGCGGCGTCAGCAGTGTGGCCCGCGCCTCTTCGGAAATCTCGGCCGGCAATACCGATCTCTCTTCACGCACCGAACAGCAGTCCGCGGCGGTAGTCGAAACCGCGGCGAGTATGGAACAGCTGACCTCCACGGTGAAACAGAATGCTGAAAACGCGCATCATGCCAGCCAGCTGGCCACCGAAGCCTCAGTGAATGCGGGCCGCGGAGGTGAGATTATTCGTGATGTTATCGCTACGATGGATGGGATCAGCAGCAGTTCAGGCAAAATAGGCGAGATTATTACGGTCATTAACAGCATCTCGTTTCAGACCAATATCCTGGCGCTGAACGCCGCGGTGGAAGCCGCCCGTGCAGGCGAACAGGGACGTGGCTTCGCGGTAGTGGCTGGCGAAGTGCGTAATCTTGCCCAGCGCAGCGCGGTGGCGGCCAAAGAGATTGAGACGCTGATCGGTGATTCTGTGAACCGCGTGACCAGTGGTTCCGTGCTGGTTAACCGTGCCGGTAACACGATGGATGAAATCGTACGTTCGGTGAGTCAGGTAAAAGAGATCATGGGCGAAATAGCGGCCGCTTCCGATGAGCAGAACCGGGGCATTTCCCAGATTTCCCAGGCGATGTCTGAAATGGATACCACGACTCAGCAGAACGCCGCGCTGGTTGAAGAGTCCTCCGCAGCGGCCAGCTCGCTGGAAGACCAGGCGATCCAGCTTGAGCAGACCGTGGCCGTATTCCGCGTCGCTGCGGATGGGCAGCACGCTACTGAACGGCCACAGCCGGTGAAAGCCAGTCCGCCGGCTTTCACTGCCCGATTACAGCCTGCCAGTGAAGCGGGCTGGGAAACGTTTTAAGCTGAATAGTCAGCCCTTTTCCGCAGGTCATCTGCGGGGAAGGGTTTCATCATCCTGGTCATCATGTTTTATTCATACTTCCCACTTTTCCGCAGCGTTTTTAGTCAGAAACAGGGCTTTGTGAAAACTGCCTGGTTCTGATGGCTCCTTCCTCATTAGCATTTTCACCGCCAGACCTCTTTTTATTACCCTTTTCAGGCAGCCGTTAACCTTTCTGACTGGCGAAGTTATCGTTTCCGTGTTAAATCTCTCTTTTATTATTATTTTCAGTCGGAAGATAAAGGATTTAACCATGCTGGTCGGTTTTAAGGCGCTATCAGAACGTTATGCTATCGAGCTGGCGCAACCGCTGCGTGTTGAATCGGCCATCGGCACGGTGCGATCCCGCCATGAGAGTCAGGGCCAGATAGAGAACCGCTATCCGCCCAGCTATCGCCCGGAAGACGATTTTGCCGGTCACTTCGCTTTTGGCCTCAAATATGAAGAGCTCCATCTGGAGTTTCTGGCCCGTCTGTTTGCCGCCACCGGCCCTGAGCCGCTGGAAAACTGGTGCCGCCGTGAACCTTACGGCCAATATGCCCGCCGTGCCGGTTTTTTCTATGAGTGGCTGACCGGCGAGACGCTGGCGGTGCCGGATGTGACCAACGGCGGCTATGTGGATGCGATTTCGGCTAAAGCCTACCTGACGCGCACCGGCATAAAGCGATCGAAACGCTGGCGTATCAATGACAATCTGCCGGGCAGCGTCGATTTCTGCCCCATCGTGCGACGGACCGCCGTGACAGAACAGGCGCTGGCATTTGATCTCCGGCAGGCACTTGCCGAACTGGATAACACATTTGGCGCCGATATCCTGATGCGTACCGCCAGCTGGCTAACGTTTAAGGAATCACGCGCCAGTTTTCTGATTGAGAAAGAGGCCAGCCAGGCCGATCGCATTCAGCGCTTTGCGCATGTGATTGCGCAATATTGCGGCCAGCTTGACGATCCGCTCAGTGAGGCCAGCCTGCACACCTTACAGAAAGGCATTCTGGGCCACGACGCGCTGGGGCTGGGACTGCGCCGCTCGCCGGTGTTTGTCGGACAGGCAACGATGCGGGAAGATATCGTTCATTACATTGCGCCGCACTACACCGACGTTCCGCGTTTTATGCAGGGTCTGAACGCTTTTGAACAGGCCACGCGCGGCGCTGAACCGCTGGCGCGTGCCGGCGTTATCGCCTTTGGTTTTGTCTATATCCACCCGATGCGCGACGGCAATGGCCGCATCCACCGGTTTTTAATCAACGATACGCTGATTCGCGATCGGGCCGTACCGGACGGCGTCATTCTGCCGGTTTCCGCCACCATCACCAGTTCACTGGATTTCCGTGCAGGCTACGATCGCACGCTGGACGTTTTTTCAAAACGCCTGATGCGGCGTTACGCCGGCAGCTATCGTTTCGGTGAGCTGATCACCTATCCGGACGGTACGCTGAGCAACTTCAGTTTCAGTGACTACGACGACGCGCGATTCGCCTGGCGCTACCCCGACTTAACAGAGCAGGTGCTCTACACTGCCCGGGTGATCGCGCATACGGTACAAACGGAAATGGCTGACGAAGCGCGAGTGCTGGTGATTTTTCAGCGGGCGCAGCAGCGTCTGAAAGAGGTGATTGAGATGCCGGATCAGGACGCCAGCCGCATCATCCGGTCGCTGAAGGAGAATGGCTGGCAGGTGTCCGGCAAGCTGAAAAAAGCGTTCCCGCAGTTTGAAGAGGAGGAAAAAGCCCGGCAGATTATTGAGGCAGTCCGATCGGCATTTGAGGAGCAGGGGCGTGATTAAGCGTCAGATTCTGACGCTGAATGCTCTGAAAAATATTCTTTTTCAGCCAGTCGGCCGAAGATTTTTTGCCGCTACGCTGGTGGGAGTAAATTTTCACCGTAAAAGCGGGGGCGAAAAAGGGCAGCGGGAAAGTTTTCACCTTCGCTAATCGGGCAATTTTTCCGGCGACATAAGACGGTATAGCCATCAGCAATTCACTTTCCGCCACAATATGCGGAGAGCTCAGCATTGAGGGCGTTTTGAGGGTGATCCGGCGCGTCAGCCCCAGTCGCGCAAGGTGCGTATCCAGCAGGCCTTTCTTTTCATTCCACGGCGTGACCACCAGATGACCCGCCGCCAGATACTCTTCCAGCGTCAGGCTGACACGCCGGATGTTACTGATCACCACAAATTCATCGCTGAACAAATCGACCTCATCCAGATCCTGATGTCTGACATCATCCGGCTCGCTAAAACTCAACGCCAGGTCCACTTCACCGGCCAGTAATTCATTCAGTGCAGGATTGTGCGGCAGATGGCAGAGTTCGAAATTTATGCCGGGTGCGCTTTTTTCAACCTCTTTAATCAGTTCCGGAAAGATACAGAAGGCGGTGTAATCCGTAACGGCAATCCGGAAAGATTGCGTGCTGGTCAGCGGTTCAAACGGCTTTACCGGGCTGAGATGCTGATTGAGGACGGCGAGGGATGCGGCAATATGAGGCGCCAGCTGATGCGCGAAAACGCTGGGGCACATCCGGTGTCCTTCGCGATAGAACAGCGGATCTTTCAGAAATTCACGCAGGCGCGTTAACGCATGACTTAACGCTGAGGTGCTCATGGCCAGCTCACCAGCCGCCAGCCTGACCGAACGGTGCCGGTAAACGGCATCAAAAACAGGCAGAAGATTCAGATCGAGACGTCGCAGTACATGATGCATCAGATTCACCTGTAATTGATTTTATTGCACTTAATTCATTAAAGAATAGCGATTATCCTTACGGGCATCAAAGGGTACTGAGTAGAGAATATTTATGCGCGTTATTATTCGACAGGCCAGCCCGGAAGATACGGATGCCATCTGTAACATGGTCAATGGCCTCTCCGTATACAGCGAAGCGCCGTTACAGGCGGTGCCGGACGCTGATCAGATCAGACGCACCCTGTTTGCCCCCGACAGCACCGCAGAGGCCTACATCTGTGAAATCGAGGGCGTGGTTGCGGGTTACTGCGTTATTTCAATGAGCTTTTCGACCTGGATCGGCCGCTGTAGCCTGAATATGGAGGATCTCTATTTCACGCCCGACTATCGCGGACGCGGAGCGGGCAAAGCCATACTTCACTATATTGCTCAGCTTGCTGTCAGCCGGAAATGCAGCCGGATTGAGTGGAATGTGCTCGACTGGGATAAATCCGCCAAAGATTTCTATCACAGCATTGATGCGCTTCCGCTGAGCGAGTGGGTACGTTACCGGCTTGATGGCCCGGCGCTGGAGAAGTTTGCGTCGCGTGAGCTCAACTGAACCCATTTGTGAAAAGTGCTGACGCCATTCATGACAGGATGCCGCTGACCGATCGCCATCTGCGAGACGTTTCATAAGAATATGCCGGTGAAAGCACTGCGGTGCCTTTACCCGGTTTAAAGCGCTGCCGCGCGTCAATTCAGGAAGTCTGTCATGAAAGAGAAAGTTGCGCTGCTGGCGTCAGGTTCAGCACGGGCCATTGGTGAAGCTATCGCGGCGGGCGAGATCAGCGCGCTGGAGGCCACAGAGTGGTATCTGGATCGTATCGAACGATACGATCAGGGCGACGCGGGCATTAACTGCGTCAGAAGCCTTTCCCGCCTTGCGCGGGAAGAGGCGCGGCGTGCCGATGCGGAACGTGCTGCCGGACATATAAGGGGACCGCTGCATGGCGTACCCTATCTGATCAAAGATAACGCCTTCACCCTGGACGGCAGCGTAGCTTCAGCGGGTGCCAGTGCGCTGGCTGAGTTTGTTCCACCTTATGAGGCGACGTTAGTCACACGTCTGCGCGAGGCGGGCGCGGTGCTGCTGGGGAAAACCAATATGACGGAGTTTGCAGACTTCGTTGCAGAGACAATGCCTGCCGAATTTAGCGGGGCGGGCGGCGTTGTCCGCCATCCGCTGGGCTTGCGGTATGGGCGGGGAGGCGGCTCCAGCGTGGGATCAGCCGCTGCTGTTGCCGCCGGATTTTGCGGTTTTGCCATCGGTTCGGAAACACAAAACTCTCTTCAGACACCGGCAGTCCACAGTGCCATCGTCGGTTTTAAACCTACGGTGGGTCGCGTCAGTCGTCACGGTTTTATCCCGCTGGTTCCCAGTCAGGATTCGCCGGGCCCCCTGGCGCGCACTGTCGATGATGCGCAGTTGATCTATCAGGCTATCGCCGGCGCGGACAGCAATGACAGCGCGACGCTTGCCACTTTTCCTTCTGAATCCCGCCGCAATATCCGGCTGGCGGGGCTGCGGATCGGTATTCCGCGCCGCTTCATTGCCGACAGTGTACTGACGCCCGCTCACACCGCGGCATTTGACAATCTGCTGCAATCACTGGCTCAGGCGGGCGCCGGGATTATCGACCCTTGCGATCTGCCTTCCGCAGAGCAGCTTAGCCACGTTCGCTCATGCGTATTTCGCACGGAGTTTCGCGCCAGCCTCAACCGCCTGCTGACGGCGCTAAAACCCTGTGGTATCGGCTCCTTACGCGACATCATTGCGTGGAACAGCGCCCATCCGGCGCACATTCCCTATGGTCAGTCTCTGCTGGAGGCCACTGAGGCGGCACCGGATATCCATTCAGCAGAATATGCAGGCGATCGCCAGCAGGACATAGCGCTAAGTCTTGAGAACGGGATTCTGGCTGCGCTGGCGTCCGCACAGGCCGATGTTTTGCTGTCGCCCCTGTCAGCCGCGGCAAAATGTACCGGAAAAGCGGGCGCGCCGGTGGTGGCGATACCCGCAGGCGCAGATGCGGAAGGTTTACCCTTTGGCATTACGCTCTACGGGGCGCCGGGACAGGATGCGGATATCCTTCAGGCCGCTATCGCGGTGGAAAGCGTCATCGGCAAACGGCTGATGCCCGCTTTTAATGAATGAATGACCTCAGCCGCGCTGAACGCGAAAAGGGCTGCCTGCTGGCCGTAATGCCTGTCAGTTAAGCGACAGGTGATAACGCAGTCTGGTGCCGATCAGGGGCTGGCGGTCCTCGCGCCGCTGCGCGGTACCTTCACTTCATTCCTCTGCCTGACGGACCGCCGGGGATGGCACATCCTGTGCCGCCCCGCCTTTCGCCCGCGTCC
>NZ_JBBCRO010000008.1:0-269156 GCF_037149395.1 Pantoea sp. USHLN298 | reverse complement strand
TGCGAACAGTGCGTTAGCTTCCTGTCGCGAGGTGGCGTATATTACGCTTTCCTCCTTCAGAGTCAACTTCTTTTTCAGAAGTTTTCTCCGGCGGCGCAGTCTCCTGTGCCTCTCAACCCGGTGGCCTGTAAGCCGTTGTTCCGTGTCAGTGGAGGCGCATTATAGGGAGTTCTCAGAAGCTGACAAGTGTTTCTTTAAATAAATTTACCGAGCGCGTTTTTTTTAAACGAACGGGTTAAAAACAGCCATTTCATGGCCGAATAACGCACAGAAATCCCCTTGAGACGTTAAAAAGAGGCCTGCCGCGCTGCGCTGACGGTGCTATTCTTTTTCATTCTTCTCGCTGGATAACCCTAAGAAGGACGCTCAATGATAAAATCCGCGCGCAGCATGGCCGGTTTGCCATGGATTGCTGCCATGGCATTTTTCATGCAGGCACTGGATGCCACCATTCTTAACACCGCCCTGCCCGCTATCGCCACCAGCCTTGACCGTTCTCCTCTGGCCATGCAATCCGCCGTTATCAGTTATACCCTGACCGTCGCAATGCTGATCCCGGTCAGCGGCTGGCTCGCCGATCGCTATGGCACCCGCAAAGTGTTTATCGCTGCGGTATCGCTCTTCACGCTCGGTTCGCTGGCGTGCGCGCTGTCACCTACGCTCTCTATACTGGTCACTTCCCGCGTCATACAGGGCGTCGGCGGTGCCATGATGATGCCGGTCGCGCGCCTGGCACTGTTACGCGCTTATCCGCGCAGTGAACTGCTGCCGGTACTCAACTTTGTCACCATGCCGGGATTAGTCGGACCGATACTGGGACCGCTGCTTGGCGGGGTGATGGTGACCTACGCCACCTGGCACTGGATCTTCCTGATTAATATTCCCATCGGCATTCTCGGCATTTTCTATGCGCGCAAATATATGCCGGACTTCACCACACCGAAGCGCCGCTTCGATTTCTTAGGCTTTCTGCTGTTCGGCCTGGGCCTGGTGATGATCTCAATCGGGATTGAACTGTTCGGTGAGCGTATTGTTTCAGCCTGGCTGGCGGGTGCGGTGTTGCTCGGCGGAATCGTTCTGCTGCTTCTTTATATTGCACACGCGCGTCGTCACCCTTCTCCGCTGATTAATCTGCCGATGTTTAAAACGCGCACTTTTTCGGTAGGCATCATCGGTAACATCGCGTCGCGTCTCGGCACCGGCTGCGTGCCCTTCCTGATGCCGTTGATGTTGCAGGTGGGCTTTGGCTATTCGGCGATTATCGCCGGTTGCATGATGGCACCGACGGCGGTGGGGTCGATACTGGCGAAGTCGACGGTAACCCAGCTGTTGCGCTGGTTAGGCTATCGCCGCCTGCTGATAGGCATCACGGTAATCATCGGCATTCTGATTGCCAGCTTCTCTCTGCAGTCACCTGCTGAGAGCATGATCATCTTACTGCTTCCGCTGTTTATTCTGGGCATGGCGATGTCAACCCAGTTCACCGCCATGAATACCATTACGCTGGCCGATTTGAATGATGATAACGCCAGCGGCGGTAACAGCGTGCTGGCCGTGACCCAGCAGTTAGCGATCAGTTTTGGCGTCGCGGTCAGTGCCGCCGTCCTGCGCTTTTATCAGGAGTTTGAAACCGGCACCGTTGCGCAGTTCCACGCGACCTTCCTGACCATGGGCGTGGTGACGGTACTGTCAGCCCTGACCTTTATGCTGTTAAAAAACGGCGATGGCCGCAATCTGATTACTAATCGCGATAAGAAGAAAAAGAAGAAGGCGGCTTAAGTTGAGCCTCGCGCCACCAGTTCCGGCGTCAGCACCAGCGTTTGCTGGCTGGCGTCGGGATCGCTCAGGCGATGGATTAAGGTATCAATCGCCAGCTCGCCCAGTTCATCTTTCGGTTGATGGATGGTACTCAGCGGCGGCGACAGATAGCGTGCCAGCTCGATATCGTCATAGCCCATCACGGCAACGTCCTGCGGAATCTGTAAACCCGCCTGATACAGCGCATGATAAACCCCGACCGCCATCGCATCATTACTGGTGAATACCGCCTGCGGTGGCGTTTCCAGTGCCAGCAGCTCAATCATCCCGTTGTATCCGCCCTGAAACTCAAAATCGCCATGCACCACGTAACCCGGCAGTACGTCAAGACCGCTTTTCTCCATCGCGTTGTGAAACCCTTCGAGGCGCATCCGCGCGGTGGTTTTGTCCTGCGGGCCGGCGATACAGGCGATGCGGGTATAGCCGCTGTCGATCAGATGCTGGGTTGCCAGCTCTCCGCCCAGCAACGCATTGTCCTGAATGATGTCACCACCGCCTTCAAACGGTGCCCAGTCCATCATCACGGTCGGTATAGAAGGATAACGGTTCAGAATATCCGCCGACGGCAGATGACTTTCAGTACACATCATTAACAGCCCATCGACGCGCTTTTGCATCAGCGTCTCCAGGCTGCGGTTCATCCGCTCCTCATCACCGGCGGTATTACACAGGATCAGACTGTAGCCGCGCTGGTAACAGCTATCCTCCACGCCCCGGACGACTTCGGCATAAAAGGGGTTGCTACTGGTGGTCAGCAGCATCCCGATGGTATGGGTCTGGTTGATCTTCAGGCTGCGCGCCAGCGCCGAGGGCGCATAGTTCAGACTCTGAATAGCCTGATCCACTTTTGCCCGCACGCTCTCGCTGACAAACCGGTTATTGTTGATGACGTGCGAGACAGTTGAGGTGGAGACGCCCGCCAGACGGGCGACATCTTTCATGGTGGCCAAGCGCTTAACCCTGCTGCTGCAAAAAGTCGTCGATCTCGGCACGCCACGGCACGGAGGGCTGTGCGCCGGATCGGGTTACGGCAATAGCCGCAGCGGCATGGGCAAAGCGTACCGCCTCCTGCATCGCTTTCTGTTCCAGTCGCGCGGTAATAAAGGCGCCGTTAAACGTATCGCCCGCCGCGATGGTATCGATAGCGTTGACGCTAAAGCCCGGAATACGCTGACCCTGGCCCTGTTCACTCAGCCAGACGCCGCGCCGGCCCAGCGTAATCAGTACGGTACCGATGCCTTTGTCATGCAGCGCCGCCGCCGCCCGGGCCGCATCCTGATCGTTGTGAACGGCGATGCCGGTCAGGATCTCCGCTTCAGTTTCATTCGGGGTAATGATATCGATCAGCGCCAGCAACTCATCGGAAAGCCGGGTCGCTGGTGCCGGATTCAGAATCACCTGGGTCTGCTGCTCTCTGGCGAAACGCGCTGCCGCCAGCACGCTTTCCAGCGGTGACTCCAGTTGCATCAGCAGTGCGTCGGCATCGGCAATCACCTGTTGATGGCGCGCCACACAGTCTGGTGTCAGCGCGGCGTTTGCGCCGGAATAGATGCCGATGTTGTTCTCACCGTCACCGTTGACGAAAATCATCGCCACCCCGGTCGACTCGCCCGCCACCACTTCTACCGGCGAGGTATCTATATTGTCCTGTGCCAGCTGCTGGCGAATACGTTCGCCAATGTCATCAGCACCCACACAGGCGATAAATGCGATATCGGCACCAGCGCGACCGGCGGCCACGGCCTGATTGGCACCTTTACCACCAAACGCAATCTGATAGTTCTGCCCGATCACCGTTTCACCGGGACGAGGAAAGTGTGCCAGATTAAGGATGTGGTCAGCGTTAATGCTGCCAAGAACGGCCAGTTTTGCGTTTTTGCTCATTAGGGGAGTCCGGAATAAGTGCGCCACCGGGAGGGTGGCGCAGTGCCCTGCTTTTCTTTGTTTTATTGAGTGACCAGCTTCAGGTCGACCGGGTTGATCGCCTTCACTTTTTCACCCTTCAGCACTTTATCAGCGGTATCAACGCCAATCATGCCAATTTTGTCTGGCATCTGTGCCACGGTCGCAGACAGTTTGCCACCTTCTACCGCTTTCACGCCATCAGCGGTACCGTCAAACCCCACCACGATCACATCGGTTTTACCGGCAGTCTGCAATGCACGCAGTGCACCCAGCGCCATTTCATCGTTCTGAGCAAACACCGCCTGCACATCCGGATGCGCCTGCAGCAGGTTCTGCATCACGTTCAGGCCTTTAGTACGGTCAAAGTCAGCCGGCTGGCTGGCGAGGATCTGGAACTTGTGCGCATCCGCAGCCTGTTTGAAGCCTTCGCCACGCTCACGCGCGGCCGAGGTTCCGGCAATGCCTTGCAGCTCAATAATTTTGGCGCTTTCGCCCACTTTCTTCGCGATGTAGTCACCGGCCATTTTACCGCCGAAACGGTTATCAGAAGCGACGTGGCTGACCACGGTACCCTGCGCTGCCATACGGTCCAGGGTGATAACCGGGATATTTGCCTGATTGGCCATCTTCACTGCGTTGCCGACCGCATCAGAATCGGTTGGGTTGATCAGCAGTAGTTTGGTGCCGCGTACCGTCAGATCCTGCACGTTTGCCAGCTCTTTCGCCGGGTTATTTTGCGAATCCAGCACCACCAGGTTGTAACCCAGTTTATCGGCTTCTTTTTGTGCACCCTCTTTCAGGGAAACAAAGAACGGGTTATTCAGGGTCGATACCACCAGCGCGATGGTCTCTTTTGCCATAGCGCTGGTACTGAGCGTAGCGCCAAGGATCATGGCCAGTGCGGTTAACTTTTTCATCATTTCATCCTGTGTATAGGTCAGAGTTATTTACTGCTTTTATTATCCACCAGCACCGCCAGCAGGATTACCACCGCTTTAACGATCATCTGGTAGTACGAAGAGACGCCCATCAGGTTCAGGCCGTTATTCAGGAAGCCGAGGATCAGTGCGCCAATCAGGGTGCCGACAATTCGTCCTTTACCGCCCGCCAGACTGGTACCACCCAGCACCACGGCGGCAATGGCATCCAGCTCGTAGCCGGTACCGGCCGTGGGCTGCGCCGAGGAGAGACGCGCCACCTCAATGGTGCCCGCCAGCGCGGCCAGCATACCGCTCAGCGAATAGACGATGACCTTGACGCGATTAACATTAATACCGGAGAGGCGGGTTGCGGCCTCATTGCCGCCCAGCGCGTAGATATAGCGGCCAAGACGGGTGTGATGCAGCATGTACCAGGCGGCAATAAACACCAGCGCCATCAGCCAGACCGGAGCAGGAATACCCAGCGGACGCCCGATACCAAACCAGCCCAGCAGATCGGCGTTGGCATTAAAGCCGGTGCTGATTGGACTGCCGTCGGTGTAGACCATGGTGACGCCACGCAGCAGCAGCATCATCACCAGCGTGGCAATAAATGCCTGCACCTTACCGCGCGCCACAATGGTACCGGTCAGCGCACCAATCGCGGCCCCCAGCGCCAGCGAAGCCGCTACTGCCACCAGCGCATTCACTTCCATCCCGACCAGCGAGGCCCCGACAGCACCGGTCAGCGCCAGCAGTGAACCCACCGAAAGATCGATGCCGGAGGTCAGAATCACCAGCGTCATTCCGACCGCCATAATAGCGTTCACCGAGGTCTGCTGCAGAATGTTGAACAGGTTGGCCACGGTAAAGAAGTTCGGGCTCTGACTCGCCACCACGGCGATTAACACCACCAGCGCAATCAGCGACTTTTGTTCCAGTAACCAGCTTTTGCTAAACCAGCGACGGCTGGCAGGTAAAGTTTGGGTCGTCATACCACTAAATCCTCGCTGTGTTGCTTGCCTACGGCGGCGGCCATCAGGCTCTCCTGCGTGGCTTCTTCACGGGTAAATTCGCCGCTTAAACGGCCTTCATGCATCACCAGGATGCGATCGCTCATGCCTAACACTTCCGGCATCTCAGAAGAGACCAGGATGATGCTCAGCCCTTCGGCTTTGAACTGGTTAATCAGCTGATAAATCTCTTTTTTGGCACCGACATCAACGCCACGGGTTGGCTCATCAAGAATCAGCACGTTGGGACGGGTCATCAGGCCGCGGGCAATCGCCACTTTCTGCTGATTGCCGCCGGAAAGCAGGCCGATCGGCTGCGACATAGAGGGCGTTTTGACGTTGAACAGCCGGATAAAGTCGCCTACCGCCAGCTGCTCAGCCGCGTGCTTCAGCGTGCCGCCGCCGTGACTGAAATAGCGCAGCGCGGTCAGCGACATGTTCTCTTTCACCGACATACCCAGAACCAGGCCGTCACGCTTACGATCTTCAGAGATATAGACGATGCCGTTCGCCAGCCCGTCCTGTGGCGAACGCGTCACCACTTCGCGACCGCTGAGCCACAGGCTGCCCTGATGACGCGGCAACGCGCCATAGAGCACTTTCATCAGTTCAGTGCGGCCCGCGCCCATCAGTCCGGAGATGCCCAGAATCTCTCCTTTGCGCAGGCTGAAACTGACGTTATGCACGCCGGGACCGCTGACGTTGTCGACTTTCAGCCGCACTTCGCCCGGTGTCTGATCGAGATGCGGATATTGATCTTCCAGTTTGCGGCCGACCATCATTTCGATCAGGCTCTCTTCGGTCAGTTCGCTGACCGGACGCTCCGCAATAAACTGGCCGTCACGAAACACCGTGACGTCATCGCAGATCTCAAAGATCTCTTTCATGCGATGCGAGATGTAGACGATGCCGCAGCCCTGCGCCTTCAGTTCATTGATTACCCGAAACAGCGACAGCGTTTCGGTATCCGTCAGCGCATCGGTCGGCTCATCCATGATGATCACCTGCGACTCAAAGCTCAGAACTTTGGCAATTTCGACCATTTGCTGATCGCCAATCGACAGATCGCCCACCAGCTTGTGGCTGTTGAAGCGCAGATTTAACCGCTTCAGCAAGGCATCCGCTTCGGCATACATGCGCGCCCACTGGATGCGGCCAAAACGGTTAACAAATTCACGACCGAGGAAAATATTCTCCGCCACGGTTAACTGGGGGATCAGATTCAGTTCCTGATGGATAATGCCGATGCCCGCTTCCTGTGAGGCTTTAGGGCCATTGAACCGGGTCTCTTTGCCGAGCCAGTGCAGCGAACCGGCATCAAACTGATAGATCCCGGTCAGCACTTTCATCATGGTGGATTTACCGGCACCGTTTTCACCGACCAGCGCCATCACGCGTCCTGCCCGGACATTCAGTGAGGCACCCTTGAGGGCTTTCACCCCAGGGAACGATTTTTCAATGCCGTTAAGCTGCAGTAAAGGTTGCATAGCGGCCTCAGAAGGTGACGCCGGCGCTCAGGATGACATTCGCAAACGGAGAACACTCTCCGCTGCGAATGACCGCCTGACTGCGCTGCGTCTGTTGTTTGAATTGTTCATGGCTGGTGTAGCTGATGGTGATGCAATTCCCCTGGTGCTGTTGCAAGGCTTCGAGCACGGCGAGCAGTGCGCTATGGAGCGGCGGATTGTGCTGCTTAATCTCCTCCGCGATCAGGGCGCTTTCTACCTGCATCTCAAGCGTGACGGCATTGACCACCTGCATAAAATCGGGCGTACCCGGCGTCAGTGCTAAGTCAATGCGTTGCGGTCCTGCCGGAATCGGCAAACCGGCATCGGCAATCGTCAGCGTATCCGTGTGTCCCAGGCGGGCAATCACATGAGAGAGTTCAGCGTTTAACAAGCGACCTTTTTTCATCTTTTCACTCCACAGCGAAACGTTTCGCTGACAGGAGTGTATGAAAAGCCGCCAGCAACTCAATCGGGGAGAGTGAAATTTGTGATCGTTATCGAAACGTTTCGCTCACGCGGAGGGAAATTTGAATTAGGGCAGATAGCGGGGCAAAAAAAAGGACCGCCGAAGCGGTCCCGATCGCGGCGATTAAGGCAGTTTTCTGACCTGCTTAACGTCCATTTCGATGCTGTTGAAATCTTTATCCAGCTCACCGGTCAGCTCAACGGTATCCTGAGGCGAGATAGTCTGGCCGTTCCAGTGCTTGTGGTCGATTTCGACTTTCATGGTGCCGGTCTGATCGCGGAACAGATAATCTTCATCGCCGATCTGCTTTTCCAGCTTACCGCGAACGGTGATCCAGCTTTCGTCGCGCATATCTTCAGCCTGCTTCACGGTCACCACGCTGGTGTGGTCGGCGCTGAAGCCGCCCTGTTTCGTCTGGGTCTGCGCCGCCGGGGCATTAGGGTCGGTAAAACCGCCTTGCTGTGCAGCCAAAACCGGGGCAGATGCCAGCATAACGACGGCTAAAATTGCAGCGTGCTTTTTCATTTTGTCACCTCTTTTCCATGATGTGTTTCGTTTTGTTGAACCCAGTTAACCATAGGCTTCTTAACAGCTTCTTAAGAAGTAAAAATAAGCAATTTTCGCCGAAATCAGCTGTACAAGCCGCGGTCTGCTTCGTATAAAGCGCTATCAACGCAGGGAGAAATGATGCGTATTTTACTGATAGAAGACGATCGCTTAATTGGCGACGGTATCAAAGCGGGGCTGGGCAAGCTGGGATTTAGCGTCGACTGGTTTACCTCCGGTGAGGCCGGTTTTCAGGCGCTGCACGCCGCGCCCTGGGATGCGGTGGTGCTCGATCTCTCACTCCCCGAACGTGACGGGCTGGATATTCTGCGACAGTGGCGACAGCAGGGAGAGGATGTGCCGGTACTGATCCTGACGGCGCGCGATGCGCTCGATCAGCGGGTCGAAGGCCTGCAGATGGGTGCCGATGACTACCTCTGCAAACCCTTTGCCTTAACCGAAGTGGCCGCCCGACTGCAGGCGCTGATTCGTCGCCGGCATGGTCAGCTGCAACCCGAGTTGCGTCACGGCAAGGTCGTACTGATGCCTGACAGTCACAGCGTCCTGTGCGATGGCGAAGCGATTGAGCTGAAAAGCCGTGAACTGGCGCTGCTGGAGCTGTTTATGCGCAATCCTGGCCGGGTGCTGACCCGCAGCCAGCTGGAGGAGAAGCTCTACAGCTGGGATGCTGACGTCTCCAGTAATGCGGTAGAAGTGCATATCCATCATCTGCGGAAAAAACTCGGCAGCCAGTTTATTCGCACCCTGCACGGTGTGGGTTATACCCTGGGAGCGGCTGAATGCGATCGGTAAGCCTGTTCCTGCGCCTCGGCATCGGTTTTGTGCTGCTGCTCGGTATCTGCTGGGCCAGCGCCAGCCTCAGCGCATGGCATCAGACGCGGGAAACGATTGACGAGCTGTTTGATACCCAGCAAATGCTGCTGGCAAAACGCCTGCTGACGCTTGATTTCTCTTCGCTGGACAACGCCACGCTGCCAAAAACGAAGCAACTGCTACGACACCACCGCGGCGATCAGGATGATGACGCGCTGGCGTTTGCCGTCTTCACCCATGACGGCAGACAGGTACTGAACGATGGCGATAACGGACGATACCTGCCGTTTGAGGCCGATTATCAGGGCTTTCATGATGGTCAGCTCACCAATGACGACGACAGCTGGCGCCTGGTCTGGCTGACCACGCCAGATAAGCAGTTTCGCGTGGTAGTGGGTCAGGAGTCGGAATACCGCGATGACATGGCGCGCGATCTGATGAACGCCAGCGTCTTACCCTGGCTGATCGCGCTTCCTTTTATGTTGCTGCTGTTAATCAGCCTGGTCTGGTCGGAACTGCGCCCGCTGAAGCAGCTGGCGCAGCAGTTAGCGCAACGCGCGCCGGATGACGGTACGCCGTTACAGGCCGAACGGGTGCCGAAAGAGGTCCAGCCACTGATAATCGCGCTGAATGGCCTGTTCAGTCGGATCAACGCAATGATGCATCGCGAGCGCCGCTTTACCTCCGATGCCGCGCATGAACTGCGCAGTCCGCTGGCCGCCTTGCAGGTGCAAAGTGAAGTGATTCAGCTGGCCGTCGACGATGAAACGATGCGAACCCATGCGCTGAAACAGCTGGATGCCGGCATTGTGCGCGCGACCCGGCTGGTGGATCAGCTGCTTACGCTGTCGCGGGTGGAAGCGGATGATGCCCGTAACGCTTTCGAACCGGTGTCATTAAAACAGACGCTGCAGGAGACGCTGGCGGCGCAACTGCCGCTGGCGGATAAAACGGGCGTCACGCTGCGCCTCCACGCCGACGCCGATCCGCAGATTCAGGGTAATCCACTGTTGCTGTCACTGCTGGTACGCAATCTGCTGGATAACGCGATTCGCTATACGCCAGCCGGCAGCGAGGTGGACGTGCGGCTTCAGGCCAACAGCCTGTCAGTCGAGGACAACGGAGACGGCCTGAATGAAGCCGATCTGCAACGGTTAGGCGAACGTTTCTGGCGACCGCCCGGTCAGGAGAAGAGCGGCAGCGGGCTGGGGTTATCGATTGTGCGTAACATCGCCCAGCTGCACGCGATGCAGTTAACGTTCAGCCGGCGGCCCAACAGCGGATTGTGCGTCACGCTGCGCTGGCCATAAAAAAACCCGCCGGTGAGGCGGGTCATCTGGATTAAATTTCGACCTGCGTACCGAGCTCAATCACCCGGTTTGGCGGGATCTCAAACTGGTCCGGCGCGCGGAGCGCATTGCGCTGCAACGCCAGGAACAGCTTGCCGCGCAGCCGCAAATACCACGGCCGTTTGCCGATGATCAGCGACTCGTGCGACATAAAGAACGACGTCTCCATCATGCGGCAGTTCAGTCCTTCCAGCCCGCAACGATGGAAAATCTCTTCCACGTTCGGCGTTTCACGCCAGCCATAGCTGGCCACCACGCGCCAGAAGGTCGGCGAGAGCTGCTCAATGGTGACACGCCGTACGTTGTGCACATAAGGCGCATCTTCAGTGCGCAGCGTAAGCAGCACCACGCGCTCATGTAACACTTTGTTGTGTTTGAGATTATGCAGCATGGCAAACGGGATAACGTTCAGCGCACGCGACATGTAGACCGCGGTGCCTGGAACCCGCACCGGCGGCGCTTTCTCCAGCGACGCGATCATCGCCTCCAGTGAATTACCGTGCTCATGCATCCGGCGCAGCAGGCGGAAGCGTTCGCTTTTCCACGTCGTCATAATGATAAACATCACCAGGCCGAGGCAGAGCGGCAACCAGCCACCCGAGAAGATTTTAACCAGGTTCGCCGTAAACAGCGGCACGTCGATAAACAGCATCAGCAGCAGAATCACCCCAACCGCCAGCTTATGCCAGTGCCAGTTTTTGATCGCGACGGTGCAGGAGAGAATCGAGGTCAGCACCATGGTGCCGGTCACCGCAATACCGTAGGCCGCCGCCAGATTACTGGAGTGCTCAAAGCTGATAATCACAATCAGCACCGCAAAGTAGAGCACCCAGTTAATCATCGGAATATAAATCTGGCCCGATTCACGCTCAGAAGTATGAATGATCCGCATACCGGGCAGGTAGCCGAGCCGAACCGCCTGACGCGTCAGCGAGAAGACGCCGGAGATCACCGCCTGCGAGGCGATGACGGTTGCCAGCGTTGCCAGAATCAGCATCGGGATCAGCGCCCAGTCTGGCGCCAGCAGGAAAAAGGGGTTCTTTATCGCTTTAGGGTCACTGAGCAACAGCGCGCCCTGACCAAAATAGTTCAGCACCAGAGACGGCAGCACTACCGAAAACCACGCCAGACGGATTGGGATTTTACCGAAGTGGCCCATATCGGCATACAGCGCTTCCACGCCGGTAATCGCCAGCACCACCGCGCCCAGCGCGAAGAAGGAGATCGATTTGTACTGCATAAAGAAGTTGACCGCATAGGCAGGATTCAGCGCCTGCAGCACTTCAGGGTTTTTCATGATGCCGTTAACCCCGAGGATCGCCAGCACCAGGAACCACAGCAGCATAACCGGCGCAAACAGCTTGCCGACCATGCCGGTGCCGTGTTTCTGAATCGCAAACAGCAGCGTCAATACCGCAATCGACAGCGGCACAATGAACGGATCCAGCGACGGCGCGGCAATCTCCAGGCCTTCAATGGCCGACATCACTGAAATCGCCGGCGTGATCACCACTTCGCCATAGAAGAAGCTGCCGCCGATCAGGCCCATGATCACCAGTACCGCCGTGGCGCGGGCACCGGTATGACGGCCCGCCAGCGACATCAGGGTCAGAATACCGCCTTCGCCAGCGTTGTCAGCCCGCATGACGTAGCTGATATATTTCAGTGATACCACCAGCACCAGCAGCCAGAAAATCAGCGACAGAAAGCCAAATACCGCGCCCCGTTCTACGCCGAAGCCAAACTGGCCGGAGAGACATTCACGCAAGGTATACAGCGGGCTGGTACCAATATCCCCATAGACAACACCAATTGCGGCCAGCGTAAGCCCACCAAGAGACTGCTTATTATCCGAGCTCATAGAGAGTTATCTTTTGTTGGAGTCTAAGAGGTGTAAAACCCCTCGCTCAAGCCATCAAAAAGCGCACAGTATGCACGTATTGCCGAAAATTCCTATACCCAGTTAATCTTAGCGCTGCACCAGTCGCGGGGTTTTTAGCCTGTAACCCGCTGCTTACTGGCGCATTTCAGCTAACCGAACCTTCTGAAACAAAAAAGCTGACAGCTATCAACGCTTTCACGCATCATTATCTATAGAGTAAGGCGCTTGCTTAAGCGCGGCGGCCCGACGATTGTAAGGACATTGATGTGATTATGGCTCAACCCCATCTTTTGGCAGAAAGAATTTCTCGTCTCAGCAATGCGTTAGAAAAAGGCCTGTATGAGCGGCACCACGCAATTCGCCTCTGTCTGCTGGCTGCGCTCAGCGGTGAGAGCGTGTTCCTGCTGGGACCGCCAGGCATCGCCAAGAGCCTGATTGCCCGCCGCCTGAAATATGCCTTCCAGCACGCCCGCGCTTTTGAATATCTGATGACCCGCTTTTCGACGCCTGAAGAGGTGTTCGGCCCGCTGTCGATTCAGGCACTGAAAGATGAGGGTCGCTATCAGCGCCTGACTAAAGGGTACCTGCCCGATGCGGAGATTGTCTTTCTGGATGAGATCTGGAAAGCCGGCCCGGCGATTCTGAATACGCTGCTGACTGCGATTAATGAACGCCGCTTCCGCAACGGCGACAGCGAAGAAAAAATTCCGATGCGGCTGCTGGTGACCGCCTCCAATGAACTGCCGGAAGCAGACAGCGGTCTGGAAGCGCTGTATGACCGGATGCTGATCCGCTTATGGCTGGATAACGTGCATGAGAAGCAGAATTTCCGCAGCATGCTGACCCACCAGCAGGATGAAAATGCCAATCCGGTGGCGGAATCGCTGCGCATCAGTGATGAAGAGTACGCCCAGTGGCAGCTCGGCATCAGCCAGGTGAGCCTGCCCGATGCGGTATTTGAACTGATCTACCAGTTGCGTCAGCAGCTGGAGAGCCAGCCCGCCGCACCTTACATCTCCGATCGCCGCTGGAAGAAAGCGATTCACCTGCTGCAGGCCAGCGCCTTTTACAGCGGCCGCAACGCCATCGCGCCCATCGACCTGATCCTGCTGAAAGATTGCCTGTGGCATGACGTCGCCTCAATGCAGCTGCTGGAGCGCGAAATCGATCTGTTAATGACGCAATATGCCTGGCAACAGCAGCCGATGCTGCTCAGACTGCAGCAGATCAAAGCCCGCCGCATGGCCTTACAGCAGCAACAGAGCATGGCGCAGGCGATCACGCTGGAGAAACACAGCGGCATGTTCAGCCGCAAACCGCATTACGATTTGCCGGAAAGCCTCACTGATGATCAGCTGCCCCTGATGCTGCAACAGCCGCTGACGCTGCACGATATGCAGGTGACGCATCTGGTGATCGCCCGTGACGCACTGAGTCAGTGGCTGCAAAAAGGCGGCGATATCCGCGGCAAACTCAATGGGATTGGCTTTGCGCAGACGCTGGATTTGCAGGTTGATGCGCAACACTGTCTGGCAATACGCGACGTCAGTCTGCAATCTTCACGTCTGACGCTGCCTGGCGTCAGTAACAGCGATCAGCTGCCAGGTGAAATCACCGAGGCGCTGGATACGCTGGAGAGTGAGTTACGCAGTCAGCGCCACCTGTTCAGCCAGCATCAGCGCTGCCTGTTTATCAGCGATGACTGGCTGGCGCGGGTTGAAACCAGCCTGCAGGATGTGGCGGAACAGCTGAAACAGGCGCGTAAATGATCTCTCTGGAGACGCTCAGCACGCTGCTCTCAATTGGCGAAACCGAACTGATTGAAGAGTTAATTATCGCGCTGCTGGCGTCGCCGCAACTGGCGCTGTTTTTTGAAAAATTCCCCGGTCTGAAAAAGGCGCTGCTGCGCGATGTGCCGCGCTGGAAAGCGGAAATCAGCGCGGAACTGAAAGCCACGCCGGTGCCCGCGTTACTGGCCGAAGAGTTTCAGCTGTTTCAACAGGTGCAGTTGCTCAGCGATCGTCAGTTCAGCCAGCAGCTCGACGCCACGCTTCAGACCCTTGAATGTCTGCCTTCCCCCTTTATCGATGAAGCCCGCCGACTGCTCCAGCATACCGACATTCATCATCTCAGCAGTGCGCAACATACGCTGTTTTTACAGCGCTGGCGGCTGAGCCTGACGCTGCAAACCCTGACGCTGAATCAGCAACTGCTGGAGCAGCAGCGCGAACGCCTGCTGGCCGAGTTGCAGCAGCGGATGGCGCTCAGTGGTCAGCTGGCCCCGATGCTGAGCGATGATGACGAAGCCGCAGCCGGCCGGCTGTGGGACATGAGTAAAACCTCGCTGCAGCCGGGCGATTACCAGCTGATGCTGCAATACGGCGATTTTCTGGCCCAGCAGCCGGAGCTGCTGAAACTGGCCCAGCAGCTTGGTCGCAGCCGGGAAGCGAAATCCGTGCCGTCGCAGGAGGCGCCGCTGGAGGCGTTTCATCAGCTGGTTCATGAACCGGCGGCCGTGCCGGAAGAGGTCAGCGGCATTCATCAGAGTGATGATGTGCTGCGCCTGCTGCCACCGGAACTGGCCGCGCTGAGCATCAGCGAACTGGAGCTGGAGTTTTATCGCCGGCTGGTGGAGAAACGCCTGCTGACCTACAAGCTGCAGGGCGATGCCTGGCATGAAAAAGTCACGCTGCGGCCAGTCAGCCACCAGCAGCATGAGGAGCAGCCGCGCGGGCCGTTTATTGTCTGCGTCGATACCTCCGGTTCCATGGGCGGTTTTAATGAGCGCTGCGCCAAAGCGTTCTGTCTGGCGTTACTCAAGGTGGCGCTGGCCGATCGACGTCGCTGCTACATTATGCTGTTCGCCCATGAGGTGATCGGCTATGAACTGACCGGTGATGATGGCCTGGAGCAGGCGATTCGCTTCCTCAGTCAGCGCTTTCGTGGCGGCACCGATCTGGCCGCCTGTCTTTCCGCCGTGGTGAAGCGCATGGAAGGGGTGCTCTGGCAGGAGGCGGATGCGGTGATCGTCTCCGATTTTATCGCCCAGCGTCTGCCGGAAGAGGTGATCGGCGCCATCAAACACCGCCAGCGACATAATCAGCAACGTTTTCACGCCGTGGCGATGTCGACGCACGGAAAGCCCGGTATTATGCGCATCTTCGACCATATCTGGCGCTTCGATACCGGCATGAAAAGCCGCCTGCTGCGCCACTGGCGTCGTTAAGTCATCAGGCAGAAATGCTTCTTTGCTATAGTGAATTACCGTTTCACTTACTCAGCAATCTGGAGCACCTTGTGACCACCGTCCATCCTCATCGCGATCTGCCTGCGCCGACGCGTACGTTATTGCTCTCCGGCCAGAATATTGAACAAAAACGAGCCGAGCTGCTGAGCTATTTTCACCAGACGTGGGAACAGTACGAAAGCCTGTTTACCTGCCTGGCCGATCCGCAGGCCTGGTTTACCAAAGCGATTCCGCTGCGCCATCCGCTGATCTTCTATTTTGGCCACACGGCGACCTTCTACATTAATAAGCTGATGGCCGGACGCTATATTGATGCGCGCCTCGACGACCGGATTGAAGCGATGATGGCGATTGGCGTCGATGAAATGAGCTGGGACGATCTCAACGACAACCACTACGCGTGGCCGACCATTGATGAGGTACGTGACTACCGTGGCCGGGTGAAAGCGCTGGTCAGCGACCTGATCCAGACCCTGCCGCTGAGCTTGCCGATCGCGTGGGACAGCCCGGCGTGGGTGATCCTGATGGGTATCGAGCATGAGCGTATTCATCTGGAAACCTCCAGCGTGCTGATCCGCCAGCTACCGGTTGACTGGATAACGCCGCAGCCCGCCTGGCCGATCTGTCCGCTGGCGCGCCACCAGCGTCAGGATGTGCCGGCCAACAGTCTGCTGGCGATGCCCGGCGGTACGGTTACGCTGGGGAAAACCGACGATACCTACGGCTGGGATAATGAGTACGGCAGCCAGCAGGTTACGCTGCAGCCGTTCAAAGCCAGCAAAATGCTGGTCAGCAATGCCGAATATTTTGAGTTTGTCCGTGCGGGCGGTTATCAGGATTCCCGCTGGTGGGATGATGAAGGCTGGGGCTGGCGGCAATTTGCTCAGGCTGAGATGCCGACGTTCTGGGTCGGCACGCCAGCGATGCCCGATCAGCTTAAACTGCGTCTGATGTGTGAAGAAGTGGCGATGCCGTGGGACTGGCCGGCGGAAGTGAACCAGCTTGAGGCGGCCGCCTTCTGTCGCTGGAAAGCCGAACAGAGCGGAATGGCGATTCAGCTGCCGTGCGAAGCCGAATGGTATCAGCTGCGCGAGCAGGTGGCGGGCGATCAGCCGCAGTGGGAACAGGCACCAGGCAATATCAATCTGGCGTACTGGGCTTCCTCCTCTCCGGTCGATCAGTTCGCCCAGGGCGACTTTTTCGATATCGTCGGTAACGTCTGGCAGTGGACCACGACACCGACCAACGGCTTTGAAGGTTTCAAAGTCCACCCGCTTTACGATGATTTCTCTACCCCGACCTTTGATGGCAAGCATTCGCTGATCAAAGGCGGCAGCTGGATCTCAACCGGCAACGAAGCGCTGAAATCGGCGCGCTATGCGTTCCGCCGCCATTTCTTCCAGCACGCCGGTTTCCGCTACGTGGTCTCCAGCCATCAGGAAAGTATGACGCTGAACCCGTATGAAACTGACGCCATGGTGTCGCAGTATCTCGACTTCCAGTATGGCCCGCGCTATTTCGGCGTGGATAATTATGCTGAAAGCCTGGTGAAGCTGGCGCTGAAGTACACCACGTCACAGACTGAAGCACTGGATATCGGCTGCGCCACCGGACGCGCCAGTTTTGAGCTGGCCCGCCACTTTGAACGCGTCACCGGCATGGACTACTCGGCGCGCTTCATCGACGTGGCGCTGCAGCTGACCAGCGGAGAAGATTTCCGTTATGTGGTGCCGCAGGAGGGCGATCTGGTGGAGTATCGCCAGGTGCGCCTGAAAGATTTCGCGCTGGATGGCGATCTGGCGCAGCGCATCCGGTTCGTGCAGGGCGATGCCTGTAACCTCAAGCCGCAACCGGCCCGCTACGATCTGGTGCTGGCCTCCAACCTGATCGATCGCCTGCGTCAGCCCGCGCGCTTCCTGCAGGATGTGACGCCGATGCTGCGGCCGGGCGGTATCCTGCTGCTCTCCTCGCCTTACACCTGGCTGGAAGAATACACGCCGAAAGAGAACTGGCTGGGCGGCGTACGGGAAAATGGCGAGGCGCTGACCACGCTGCAGGCGCTGCAACGGATACTGGCAGCCGACTTTGAACTGCTGGATGATCCAATCGATAAGCCGTTTGTGATCCGCGAAACAGCGCGCAAGTTCCAGCACACGCTGGCCCAGGTTACCGTCTGGCGCAAACGCTAAGTGAGCCGGCAGCGGCGTCCGTCGCTGCCGGTTGTTGCCTGTCTCGCTATTTTGCTGCACATTCTCCCTTTGTGAACACAACGCAGCCTAACGAGGATGGTCATGGCCGAACATTTGCAGCTCGATAACCTGGATCGCGGCATTCTGAATGCCCTGCTGGATAACGCGCGTACCGCTTACGCCGAGCTGGCAAAACAGTTTAATGTCAGCCCCGGCACCATCCATGTGCGGGTGGAAAAGATGAAACAGGCCGGCATTATTCTGGGCACCCGTGTCGATATCGATCCGCGCCAGCTGGGTTTTGATGTCTGCTGTTTTATCGGCATTATTCTCAAGAGCGCACGCGATTATCCGGCGGCACTGAGCAAGCTGGAAGCGCTGGATGAGGTGGTGGAAGCCTGGTATACCACCGGTCACTACAGCATCTTTATCAAGGTGATGTGCCGCTCGATTGATGCCCTGCAACAGGTGCTGATCAACAAGATCCAGACAATTGATGAAATTCAATCAACAGAAACCCTGATCTCCCTGCAAAACCCGATCATGCGCACCATCAAGCCCTGATCGCGCTTCCCCTGTGTACAACCTTATCCCGGACGAATGCAGCGGCTGACAACGGCTGCGTTCACATCACCCGATCCATTAACCCTGTTTTCCACAGGTGGATCACCGCTTGATCACAGCGTACAATGCCCGCCTTAATGTCCGGGAGAGCAAGATGGCCGATATTACCTTAATCAGTGGCAGTACTTTGGGCAGTGCCGAGTATGTTGCTGAGCATCTGGAAGAAAAATTACAGGAAGCAGGCTACTCAACGCAGCTGCTGCACGGCCCGGCGCTGGATGAAGTGCCGCTGGAAGGCATCTGGCTGGTGGTCTGCTCAACGCATGGCGCAGGCGAAATTCCCGATAATCTGCTGCCGTGGTTCGAGGCAATTAATGAAGAGCAGCCCGATCTCTCTCAGGTCCGGTTTGGGGCGGTCGGCCTCGGTAATCACGAATACGATCTGTTTTGCGGGGCGATCCGTCAGATAGAGACGCTGTTAGTTGCCCAGGGCGCTCAGCGGATCGGCGATCGTCTGGAAATCGATGTCCTTGAGCATGAGATCCCTGAAGATCCGGCCGGGGTATGGGTGATGGACTGGAAAAGCGCGATCTGAATCTGGTCGGGGATCGTGAAATAGTGACGATCCCCAGTGGAAGATGCTGATTTTGTCCTTTTGAAGCCGTTTATTTTGTGGATAACTACCCTCTTTTACTGCGTATAACCGGTAGTTATCCAAAGAGTAACCGCAGTATGCTTTTTGAGCTGTGTATAAGTAGCCATTTTGATCCCAGCTTATACGGATCAGGATCACCGATCATTAACAGCTAGTGATCCTTGCTAATCGCTTGTTGTGACTGGCGTTCTGGCACATATCCACAGAAACCGGCGATCCTAATAAGAGATCTAACAGAAAGATCATATACAGATCTAAGATCCTTTCTTTTAAAACCTGAGGATCCCGCAGCTTTCACCCCAGGCGGAATTTGAGTAGAATCCACGCCCCAGGACGACGATCCTGCCTGTTCATCAATCGAGGTACCACTTCATGTTTTATCAGGATCCTTTTGACGTCATCGTAATTGGTGGTGGTCATGCGGGCACCGAAGCCGCAATGGCGGCAGCCCGAATGGGTCAGCAAACCCTGTTACTCACCCATAACATTGATACGCTTGGACAAATGTCCTGTAACCCGGCGATCGGTGGCATTGGCAAAGGACATCTGGTGAAGGAAGTGGATGCCATGGGGGGTCTGATGGCCCACGCAATCGATCAGGCCGGTATTCAGTTTAGGATACTAAACGCGAGCAAAGGTCCAGCCGTCAGGGCAACCCGTGCTCAGGCCGATCGCGTGCTCTATCGTCAGGCAGTACGCACCGCACTGGAGAACCAGCCCAACCTGATGATCTTCCAGCAGGCGGTTGACGATCTGATTGTGGAAAACGATCGCGTCGTGGGTGCTGTGACTCAGATGGGGCTCAAATTCCGGGCGAAGACCGTGGTGCTGACCGTGGGTACCTTCCTCGACGGTAAAATTCATATCGGACTGGATAACTACAGCGGCGGCCGTGCAGGCGATCCGCCTTCCATTCCGCTGGCAAAACGACTGCGTGCCCTGCCGCTGCGGGTTAACCGCCTCAAGACCGGTACGCCGCCGCGCATTGATGCGCGCACCATCGATTTTTCAGTACTGACGCCGCAGCATGGCGATCACCCGATGCCGGTGTTCTCGTTCATGGGCAATGCCGCTCAGCATCCGCAGCAGGTACCGTGCTGGATCACTCATACCAATGAAAAAACCCATGAGGTGATCCGCAACAACCTCGATCGCAGCCCGATGTATGCCGGGATCATCGAAGGGATCGGGCCACGCTACTGCCCGTCGATCGAAGATAAAGTAATGCGCTTTGCCGATCGTAATGCGCATCAGATCTTCCTCGAACCGGAAGGACTGACCAGCAACGAAATTTATCCGAACGGCATCTCAACCAGCCTGCCGTTTGATGTGCAGATTCAGATCGTCCGCTCGATGCAGGGTCTGGAAAATGCGAAGATCGTGCGCCCGGGTTATGCCATTGAGTATGACTTCTTCGATCCGCGCGATCTGAAACCGACGCTGGAGAGCAAATTTATTCACGGTCTGTTCTTTGCCGGACAGATCAACGGAACCACCGGCTACGAAGAAGCGGCTGCGCAGGGTATGCTGGCTGGCCTCAACGCCGCGCGCCAGTCTGCCGACAAAGAGGGCTGGGCGCCGCGTCGCGATCAGGCTTACCTCGGCGTGCTGGTTGACGATCTCTGCACGCTCGGCACCAAAGAGCCGTACCGCATGTTTACCTCCCGCGCCGAGTATCGTCTGATGCTGCGTGAGGATAATGCCGATCTGCGTCTGACCGAAACCGGCCGCGAGCTGGGTCTGGTCGATGATGCCCGCTGGGCGCGCTTCAATCAGAAGCTGGAAGCGATTGAACAGGAGCGTCAGCGCCTGCGCGATATCTGGGTTCATCCAAAATCCGATCACGTGTCGGAGGTGAACACGGTTCTCAGTGCGCCGCTGACCAAAGAAGCCAGTGGCGAAGATCTGCTGCGTCGTCCGGAAATGACCTATCTGAAGCTGATGTCGCTGAACGCCTTTGGTCCGGCGCTGACTGATGAGCAGGCGGCTGAGCAGGTTGAGATTCAGGTCAAATATGAAGGCTATATCGCACGCCAGCAGGAGGAGATCGATCGTCAGCTGCGCAACGAAAACACCCTGTTGCCGGTTGACCTCGACTATCGCCAGGTCAACGGCCTGTCAAATGAGGTGATCGCCAAGCTGAATGACCACAAGCCGACCTCTATTGGCCAGGCGACGCGTATTTCCGGTATCACCCCGGCGGCCATCTCTATTCTGCTTATTTATCTGAAAAAACAGGGTCTGCTGCGCAAAAGCGCCTGACCTGAAACGGGGCGAGGCGACTCGCCCCCGCTGACTGGACTTACGCTGTGATTAACCGACTCACCTCGCTGCTGCAGGCAGCCAATATTTCCCTCTCCGATCAACAAAAACAGCAGCTGGTTGCCTATGTCGGGCTGCTGGATAAGTGGAACAAAGCCTACAACCTGACGTCAGTACGCGATCCCCAGCAGATGCTGGTGCGCCACATCCTCGACAGCATTGTGGTGGCACCCCAGCTGATCGGCTCACGCTTTATTGATGTGGGAACCGGACCGGGCCTGCCAGGTATTCCGCTGGCGATAGTGATGCCCGATGCGCACTTCACGCTGCTCGACAGCCTGGGTAAGCGAGTGCGCTTCCTGCGCCAGGTTCAGCATGAGTTAGGACTCACTAACATCACTCCGGTACAGAGCCGGGTTGAGGACTTCCCGGCCGAGCCACCTTTTGATGGCGTCATCAGCCGCGCATTTGCCTCACTGACCGACATGGTGAACTGGTGTCATCATTTACCGGGAACAGAAGGGCGCTTTTTTGCCCTCAAAGGCGTCCGTCCGGATGATGAAATTGCCAGCTTACCGGCGGGCTATCACTGTGATGCGGTGGTTAAACTGCAGATTCCACAGCTGGAAGGTGACCGTCACCTGGTGATTATTCGTCAGCACCAGGCCTGAAACGGGTAAGGATTTACTCTGCGCCAGCCGTCGGTCTTCATCCGATTGCTGGTGAAAAAAGGTGCAGTTGATGCGTTTAAAAAACGGCATTTTCATTCTGCAACATGCGGTGGAGGATTAACAAAGCCGACGGAAATTATCCGAAAAGCTCTGTTACATTTAACGTTTAATTCACATTTAGTTAGCAGAAAGATCACTTGTATAGCGGACTGGCGGAATAAAAATAGTCACGCCAGAAAATATATCAGGGTAATAACTCGGCGTGCGTAATATGAATTTAACGTTTCTCATGCACCCTTCGATGTCAATAGCGTGTTTTCCGGGAAAATAGGCTTCCCCGATTGCGCTTATATTTTCAATGTTATGATTTTGAAAGGTTTATTGAGAGAAGGAAAAGCCCGGAATTAGCCCTGAGAGAAAAGTTGAGACGGTGCGAATGCTTATTATGTGATCTAAAGCACGCTTTAAAAGCAAGTCGCCAGCCCATTTTCAGGCAGGAAACGACGAATCCCTGCGGGCTAATCTTTGGAAAAATAGCCCTCCGGAAAGAAATTTAAATAATTGTTCACCTTTTCGCTACTTACCGATTGAAATCGCAGGTGCGGCCCGTATAATTTGCACGGCTTTTGCTGCTTGACTCAAATGCGTAAAGGCAGTCTTATACGACACGCGACATACCCCTAATGGGGCAGGAGAGTATCAGCGTCATGTCAGTGTCTCTTTACAGTGTAAAATTCGCCCGGACAGTGCTGATGATTCAGCTGGTGACGATTGTCATCATCGGTGCACTCTTTGCTCTGAAAGATGTCACCTGGGGCGTTTCTGCTCTGGCAGGCGGCGCGGCAGCCTGGCTGCCAAACGTGTTGTTTTTGTTTTTAGCCTGGCGCCTGCAGGGGCAAACCCCCGCTTCGGGACGAGTCGCGTGGAGCTTCGCTTTGGGTGAAATAGCCAAAGTGTTCGCGACCATCATTTTGCTCATTGTGGCGTTGGGTCTATTCGGGGCGGTTTTCTGGCCGGTCGGAATAACCTGGTTATCGGTGCTGGTGGTACAAATGCTGGCACCGGCGGTA
The DNA here is from genome assembly GCF_037149395.1 of Pantoea sp. USHLN298. Classification (NCBI taxonomy): domain Bacteria; kingdom Pseudomonadati; phylum Pseudomonadota; class Gammaproteobacteria; order Enterobacterales; family Erwiniaceae; genus Pantoea; species Pantoea sp. USHLN298. The sequence goes on along the minus strand of NZ_JBBCRO010000008.1, from coordinate 246,257 downwards.
ATTAACAACAAAGGGTAAGAGGCATCATGGCTGCAGGAGAAATCTCTACTCCGCAAGAATACATAGGGCACCATCTGAACAACCTTCAGCTGGACCTGCGTACTTTCGAGTTAGTGAATCCGCACGACGCTCCCGCGACGTTCTGGGTATTAAATATCGATTCCATGTTTTTCTCTCTGGTGCTGGGACTTATCTTCCTGGTGTTGTTCCGTAAAGTGGCTAAAACAGCTACCAGCGGTGTGCCAGGGAAATTACAAGCGGCTATCGAACTGGTTGTCGGTTTCGTTGATGACAACGTGCGCGACATGTATCACGGTAAGAGCAAACTTATCGCCCCGCTGGCGCTGACAATTTTTGTCTGGGTCTTCCTGATGAACTTCATGGATCTGCTGCCAATCGATCTGCTGCCGTATATCGGTGAGCATTGGTTGGGCCTGCCGGCGCTGCGCGTTGTGCCGTCTGCAGACGTGAACATCACGCTCTCTATGGCGTTGGGCGTCTTTATTTTGATTCTGTTCTACAGCATCAAAATGAAAGGCATTGGCGGCTTCACGAAAGAGCTGACGCTGCAGCCTTTTAACCACCCGATCTTCATCCCGATCAACCTGATTCTGGAAGGTGTCAGCCTGCTGTCTAAACCGGTTTCTCTCGGTTTACGACTGTTCGGCAACATGTATGCGGGTGAGCTGATCTTTATCCTTATTGCCGGTCTGTTGCCGTGGTGGTCGCAGTGGGTGCTGAATGTGCCGTGGGCCATTTTCCACATCCTGATCATTTCGCTACAGGCTTTCATTTTCATGGTCCTCACGATTGTCTATCTGTCGATGGCATCTGAAGAACATTGATTTTTTTCTCAACACTACTTTCCCTCTCTATTCCGGGTCACAGCCAGCCGGCTGCAGCCCGGAAGATGAAGGGAGCATTTAACTGAAACAAACTGGAGACTGTCATGGAAAACCTGAATATGGATCTGCTGTACATGGCTGCCGCTGTGATGATGGGCCTGGCGGCAATCGGTGCTGCGATCGGTATCGGCATCCTCGGAGGAAAATTCCTGGAAGGCGCTGCTCGTCAGCCTGACCTGATTCCTCTGCTGCGCACGCAGTTCTTTGTTGTAATGGGTCTGGTGGATGCAATCCCGATGATCGCTGTTGGTCTGGGTCTCTACGTGATGTTTGCTGTCGCCTAAAGCCCTGTGTTCACTCAGCGCACAGTGTGCAAGGGTGAACGGATTCTGCCGCTTATCGTTGATAACGGCAGAAAAGTTAAATACTCAATCTAGAGGCATTGTGCTGTGAACATTAATGCAACAATCCTCGGCCAGGCTATCGCGTTCATCCTGTTTGTCGCGTTCTGCATGAAGTACGTATGGCCGCCGCTTATGGCTGCTATCGAAAAGCGCCAGAAAGAAATTGCTGAAGGCCTTGCTTCTGCTGAACGTGCTAAGAAAGATTTGGATCTCGCGCAGGCTAATGCGACCGACCAGCTGAAAAAAGCCAAAGAAGACGCTCAGGTCATTATCGAGCAAGCGAACAAGCGTCGCGCGCAGATTCTGGACGAAGCCAAAACCGAAGCTGAAAACGAACGTACTCGCATCGTGGCACAAGCGCAGGCTGAAATTGACGCCGAACGCAAACGTGCTCGTGAAGAACTGCGTAAGCAAGTCGCGTTGCTGGCTATGGCCGGCGCCGAGAAGATCATCGAACGTTCCGTGGATGAAGCTGCTAACAGCGACATCGTTGATAAACTGGTCGCTGAACTGTAAGGAGGGAGGGGCTGATGTCTGATCTGATTACTGTAGCTCGCCCCTACGCCAAAGCAGCTTTTGACTTTGCTGTTGAGCATCAAGGTATAGAACGCTGGCAACAGATGCTGGCGTTTGCCGCAGAAGTGGCTCGCAATGAACAGATGGCTGATCTTCTCTCAGGTGCATTAGCACCCGAAGCGCTGGCAGCGTCGTTTAACGCAGTCTGTGGTGATCAACTGGATGAACCCGCGCAGAACCTGATTAAGGTGATGGCGGAAAACGGACGTTTGACAGCGCTTCCGGCAGTACTGGCCCAATTCATCGAACTGCGTGACGCTCATGAAGCCACCGCAGAAGTTGATGTTATCTCCGCCAGTACGCTGAGTGACGACCAGCTGAATAAAATCAGCGCCGCGATGGAAAAACGTCTGTCACGCAAAGTTAAGCTGAATTGCAAAATTGATAAGTCTGTGATGGCAGGCGTGATCATCCGTTCGGGTGATCTGGTTATTGATGGCAGCGTACGCGGCCGTCTTGACCGTCTGGCTGACGTCTTGCAGTCTTAAGGGGACTGGAGCATATGCAACTGAATTCCACCGAAATCAGCGAACTGATCAAGCAGCGCATTGCTCAGTTCAATGTCGTGAGTGAAGCTCACAACGAAGGTACGATTGTTTCTGTAAGTGACGGTATCATCCGCGTACACGGCCTGGCCGATGTGATGCAGGGTGAGATGATTGCCCTGCCGGGCAACCGTTACGCTATTGCCCTGAACCTCGAGCGTGACTCAGTAGGTGCAGTGGTAATGGGTCCTTACGCTGACCTCGCCGAAGGCATGAAGGTTAAGTGTACTGGCCGTATTCTGGAAGTACCGGTAGGCCGTGGCCTGCTGGGCCGTGTGGTGAACACCCTGGGTGCACCTATCGACGGTAAAGGCGCCATCGACAACGACGGTTTCTCACCGGTCGAAGTGATTGCACCGGGCGTTATCGATCGTCAGTCAGTCGACCAGCCGGTTCAGACCGGTTATAAGTCGGTCGATGCGATGATTCCAATCGGCCGTGGCCAGCGTGAGCTGATCATCGGTGACCGTCAGACCGGTAAAACCGCGATGGCGATCGATGCGATCATCAACCAGCGCGACTCAGGCATCAAGTGTGTCTACGTTGCGATTGGTCAGAAAGCCTCAACCATCTCTAACGTGGTTCGTAAGCTGGAAGAGCATGGCGCACTGCAGAACACCATCGTTGTTGTGGCGTCTGCTTCTGAATCTGCTGCACTGCAGTATCTCTCTCCGTACGCGGGTTGTGCGATGGGTGAATACTTCCGTGACCGCGGTGAAGATGCGCTGATCGTTTACGATGACCTTTCTAAGCAGGCTGTCGCGTACCGTCAGATTTCTCTGCTGCTGCGCCGTCCACCAGGTCGTGAAGCATTCCCTGGCGACGTGTTCTATCTCCACTCCCGTCTGCTGGAACGTGCATCACGCGTAAGCGCTGATTATGTAGAGCGTTTCACCAATGGCGCAGTGACAGGTAAAACCGGTTCACTGACCGCGCTGCCGATCATCGAAACCCAGGCGGGCGACGTTTCTGCGTTCGTTCCGACCAACGTAATCTCGATTACTGATGGTCAGATCTTCCTGGAATCGAACCTGTTCAACTCCGGTATTCGTCCGGCGGTTAACCCAGGTATTTCGGTATCCCGCGTAGGTGGTGCTGCACAGACCAAGATCATCAAGAAACTGTCCGGTGGTATTCGTACCGCGCTGGCACAGTATCGTGAACTGGCGGCGTTCTCGCAGTTCGCCTCTGATCTGGATGATGCAACCCGCAAACAGCTGAGCCACGGTCAGAAAGTGACCGAGCTGCTGAAGCAGAAACAGTATGCGCCGATGTCTGTTGCGCAGCAGGGTCTGGTTCTGTTCGCTGCAGAGCGTGGCTATCTGAACGACGTTGAACTGGCAAAAATTGGCAGCTTCGAAGCTGCACTGCTGGCCTTCGCCGATCGCGACCACGCTGAGCTGATGGCTGAAATCAACCAGTCGGGTAACTTTAATAACGATATCGAAGCCAAGCTGAAAGGCCTGGTCGAGACGTTTAAAGCAACCCAGTCCTGGTAATGTCTGGCGGCTTGTCTGAAAAGGCAGGCCGCAAGGCTTTGAGGAGAAGCTAATGGCCGGCGCAAAAGAGATACGAAGCAAGATTGGAAGCGTGAAAAACACGCAGAAGATCACCAAAGCGATGGAAATGGTCGCCGCCTCCAAGATGCGTAAAACGCAGGAACGCATGGCGGCCAGCCGTCCGTATGCAGAAACCATGCGCAAAGTGATTGGTCACCTTGCGTTGGGTAATCTGGAATACAAGCACCCTTACCTGGAAGAGCGCGACGTGAAGCGCGTCGGCTACCTGGTCGTTTCAACTGACCGCGGGCTTTGTGGTGGTTTGAACATTAACCTGTTCAAAAAGTTACTGGCGGATATGAAGTCCTGGTCCGATAAAGGCGTGCAGAGCGATCTGTCGATTATCGGTTCGAAAGGGGCGTCATTCTTTAATGCTGTGGGTGGCAACATTGTGGCGCAAGTCAGCGGCATGGGCGATAAACCTGCTCTGTCTGATCTGATTGGCCCGGTAAAAGTGATGTTGCAGGCTTATGATGAAGGCCGCATCGACAAGCTGATGATCGTCAATAACAAATTCAATAACACCATGTCTCAGACTCCGACCATTACCCAACTGCTGCCGTTACCGCCAGCGGAAGGTGAAGAAGAGATGAAGGCGAAGACCTGGGATTACCTGTATGAGCCCGATCCGAAAGCGCTGCTGGATACCCTGCTGCGTCGTTATGTCGAATCGCAGGTTTATCAGGGTGTGGTGGAAAATCTGGCCAGTGAGCAGGCCGCACGTATGGTGGCGATGAAAGCCGCAACCGATAACGGCGGAAATCTGATCAAAGAGCTGCAGTTGGTGTACAACAAAGCTCGTCAGGCCAGCATCACCCAGGAACTTACCGAGATTGTCGGTGGAGCCTCCGCGGTTTAACCAGGTTTGGAATTAGGTAGAGGATTCAAGATGGCAACTGGAAAGATTGTCCAGATTATCGGCGCCGTTGTTGACGTCGAATTCCCTCAGGACGCGGTACCGCAAGTGTACAGTGCCCTCGAGGTTATGAATGGTGATGCGCGTCTGGTGCTGGAAGTTCAGCAGCAGCTGGGCGGCGGCGTGGTCCGTACCATTGCAATGGGTACGTCTGACGGCCTGAAGCGTGGTCTGAGCGTCAACGACCTGCAGAAACCGATTCAGGTTCCGGTCGGTAAAGCGACCCTGGGCCGTATCATGAACGTTCTCGGCGAGCCAATCGACATGAAAGGCGAGCTGAAAGAAGAAGATGGCAGCGCAGTAGAGATCGCCTCTATTCACCGCGCGGCCCCTTCTTATGAAGATCAGTCTAACTCGCAGGAACTGCTGGAAACCGGCATCAAGGTTATCGACCTGATGTGTCCGTTCGCTAAGGGCGGTAAAGTGGGTCTGTTCGGTGGTGCGGGTGTAGGTAAAACCGTCAACATGATGGAACTGATCCGTAACATCGCGGCTGAACACTCAGGTTACTCAGTGTTTGCCGGTGTGGGTGAGCGTACTCGTGAGGGTAACGACTTCTACCACGAAATGACCGACTCTAACGTTATCGATAAAGTTGCGCTGGTCTATGGCCAGATGAACGAGCCGCCGGGTAACCGTCTGCGCGTGGCACTGACCGGTCTGACCATGGCGGAAAAATTCCGTGATGAAGGCCGTGACGTTCTGCTGTTCATCGATAACATCTACCGTTACACCCTGGCCGGTACCGAAGTGTCGGCACTGCTGGGTCGTATGCCATCTGCGGTAGGTTACCAGCCAACGCTGGCCGAAGAGATGGGTGTGTTGCAGGAGCGTATTACCTCCACCAAGACCGGTTCAATCACTTCCGTACAGGCCGTTTACGTCCCTGCGGATGACCTGACTGACCCGTCACCAGCAACCACCTTTGCGCACTTAGACTCAACGGTAACGCTGAGCCGCCAGATCGCCTCTCTGGGTATCTACCCGGCCGTTGATCCGCTGGACTCTACCAGCCGTCAGCTGGATCCGCTGGTTGTCGGTCAGGAACACTATGATGTTGCGCGTGGCGTTCAGTCACTGCTGCAGCGTTATCAGGAACTGAAAGACATCATCGCCATCCTCGGTATGGACGAGCTGTCTGAAGAAGATAAACTGCTGGTGGCACGTGCGCGTAAGATTCAGCGCTTCCTGTCTCAGCCGTTCTTCGTTGCGGAAGTCTTCACCGGTTCACCGGGCAAGTACGTTACGCTGAAAGACACTATCCGTGGCTTTAAAGGCATCATGGAAGGTGAGTTTGACCACCTGCCAGAGCAGGCCTTCTACATGGTTGGTGCCATCGAAGAAGCCGTGGAAAAAGCGAAGAAACTGTAATAACGGTTTCCCGGGAGGAAGATTATGGCTATGACTTATCACCTGGATGTGGTCAGCGCAGAGAAGCAGTTGTTCTCTGGTCTGGTACAGAAAATTCAGGTGTCAGGTAGCGAAGGTGAACTGGGGATTTTCCCTGGCCATGCGCCGCTGCTGACTGCCATTAAGCCTGGAATGATCCGTATCGTGAAACAGCACGGCGAAGAGGAGTTTATTTACCTCTCTGGCGGCGTGCTGGAAGTGCAGCCGGGCAGCAGCACCGTTCTGGCCGATACCGCGATCCGCGGTACCGACCTGGACGAAGCCCGCGCCCTGGAAGCGAAACGCAAAGCAGAAGAGCACATGAACAGCAGCCACGGCGACGTGGACTATGCTCAGGCCTCTGCCGAGCTGGCGAAAGCCATTGCCAAACTGCGCGTGATCGAACTGACCAAAAAAGCGATGTAATCCAGCTTTATGCGTCACGAAATGCCAGCCCTTCGGGCTGGCATTTTTTTTGTCTTTCCGATCATCTGCGCCCTTCCGCCTAATTTCGGCCTGAGAAAAATGTAGTAATCTCACCCTCAAACCGTTTTACTTTCACCCGTAAAAATTCACTCAGGATAGTTATGTCTAACAGTGCGATGAGTGTGGTGATCCTTGCTGCCGGCAAGGGCACCCGTATGTATTCCGATCTGCCAAAAGTTCTGCATACGCTGGCAGGCAAACCGATGGTGCAGCATGTGATTGACGCCGCCAAAGGGCTGGGCGCGCAGCAGGTTCATCTGGTTTATGGTCACGGCGGCGATCGCCTGAAGGCGACCCTCACTGACAGCACGCTCAACTGGGTGCTGCAGGCCGAGCAGCTCGGCACCGGCCACGCGATGCAGCAGGCGGCGCCCTGCTTCGCGGATGACGAAGACATTATGATGCTTTACGGTGACGTGCCGCTGATTGCGGAGGCGACGTTACAGCGCCTGCGTGAGGCCAAACCGCAGGGCGGCATCGGCCTGCTCACCGTGGTACTGGATAATCCCACCGGTTATGGCCGCATCGTGCGTGAGAACGGCACCATTGTTGGCATCGTCGAGCAGAAAGATGCCACGCCAGAGCAGCTGAAAATCACCGAAATCAACACCGGCATTCTGATCGCCAACGGCGGCGATCTGAAACGCTGGCTGGCGCAGCTCACCAATAACAACGCGCAGGGTGAATATTACATCACCGATATCATCGCGCTGGCCCATCAGGAAGGCCGGGTGATTGAGGCGGTTCATCCAACGCGCATCAGTGAGACCGACGGCGTGAATAATCGTCTGCAACTGGCCACGCTGGAGCGCACTTATCAGACCGAACAGGCTGAGCGCCTGCTGCTGGCGGGCGTGATGCTGCGCGATCCGGCCCGCTTTGATTTACGCGGCACGCTGACCCACGGCCGGGATGTGGAAATCGACACCAACGTCATCATTGAAGGCCAGGTGACGCTCGGCGACCGGGTAAAAATCGGTGCCGGCTGCATCATCAAAAACAGCGTGATTGGCGACGATTGCGAAATCAGCCCCTATTCGGTGATCGAGGATGCGAATCTGGCGGCCGCCTGTACTGTCGGACCTTTCGCCCGGCTGCGTCCCGGCAGCGAGCTGGCGCACGCCGCCCACGTTGGCAACTTCGTTGAGATGAAAAAAGCCCGTCTGGGCGAGGGTTCGAAAGCGGGCCACCTCTCTTATCTGGGTGACGCCGAGATCGGTGCCAACGTTAACATCGGTGCCGGCACTATCACCTGCAACTATGATGGCGCCAACAAATTCAAAACCGTGATCGGCGATAACGTGTTTGTCGGTTCCGATACGCAGCTGGTGGCCCCGGTCAGCGTGGCGGCCGGCGCTACGATTGCCGCCGGTACTACCATCATGAAAGATGTCACCGAAGCCGGTCTGGTCTATAACCGCAAAGAGCAGAACCACAAAGCAGCGTGGCAGCGTCCGCAGAAGAAAAAATAATTTTAACGGCCCGCTTCGCGCGGGCCGATGCAGTGCCAAAACTATAATCCCCACTCTCTACAAGGCTCGGGGAACCGGCAAAGCCGGATATCAGGTCGCATGACAACGAAAGTGGCGAACAGCCATGTAGTCAGGAAAACATCATTATGTGTGGAATTGTTGGTGCAGTAGCGCAACGCGATATCGCAGAAATTCTGCTGGAAGGCCTGCGTCGTCTTGAATATCGCGGATATGATTCGGCCGGTCTGGCCGTGGTCGATCGTCAGGGGCACGTTACGCGCCTGCGACGTTTAGGGAAAGTGCAGAAGCTGGCCGAGGCTGCCGAACAGCAGCCGCTGATTGGCGGAACCGGTATCGCCCATACGCGCTGGGCAACGCACGGCGAACCGTCGGAAGCCAATGCGCATCCGCACGTTTCAGAGCACATCGTTATCGTGCACAACGGCATTATTGAAAACCATGAGCCGCTGCGCGCTGAGCTGATCGCGCGTGGCTACGTTTTTGTCTCGGAAACCGACACCGAAGTGGTGGCGCACCTGGTGCACTGGGAGCAGAAACAGGGCGGTACGCTGCGTGAGGTGGTGCTGCGCGTCATTCCGCAACTGCGCGGTGCCTATGGCATGGTGATCATGGACAGCCGCGATCCGTCGCTGCTGGTGGCGGCTCGTTCCGGCAGCCCGCTGGTGATTGGCCGCGGCGTGGGTGAGAACTTTATTGCTTCCGATCAGCTGGCGCTGCTGCCGGTAACGCGGCGCTTCATCTATCTGGAAGAGGGCGATATCGCGGAAATCAGCCGTCGCGATGTGACGATTGTGGATCGCGCCGGTCAGCCGGTCACGCGCGCCGAAATCGAGTCGAATCTGCAATATGATGCCGGTGATAAAGGTATCTACCGTCATTACATGCAGAAAGAGATCTACGAGCAGCCGATTGCGCTGAAAAGCACCCTGAGCGGGCGCTTCAGTCAGGGCAAAGTTGACCTCAGCGAGCTGGGCGCAGGCGCGGAAACGCTGCTAAGCCAGGTGGAGCATATCCAGATCATCGCCTGCGGCACCTCCTACAACTCCGGCATGGTGTCACGCTACTGGTTTGAGTCGCTGGCAAACATCCCGTGCGACGTTGAGATCGCCTCTGAGTTTCGCTACCGCAAATCCGCGGTGCGGAAAAACAGCCTGCTGATCACCTTATCGCAATCGGGTGAAACCGCCGATACTCTGGCGGCGCTGCGCCTCTCCAAAGAGCTGGGCTACCTCGGCTCGCTGGCAGTGTGTAACGTGGCGGGTTCTTCGCTGGTGCGGGAATCCGATCTGGCGCTGATGACCAAAGCGGGCACCGAAATTGGGGTCGCCTCAACCAAAGCCTTTACCACCCAACTGGCGGTATTGCTGATGCTGGTGGCGAAACTGGGTCGGCTGAAAGGCATGGCGGCGGAAAAAGAGCATGAGATTGTCCATGCGCTGCAGGCGCTGCCAGGCCGGATTGAGCAGATGCTGGCGCAGGATAAGCTGATTGAAAACCTGGCGGAAGGCTTCTCGGATAAGCATCATGCGCTGTTCCTTGGTCGTGGCGATCAATACCCGATCGCCATGGAAGGGGCGCTGAAGCTCAAGGAAATCTCCTACATTCACGCTGAAGCCTATGCGGCCGGCGAGCTGAAGCACGGCCCGCTGGCGCTGATTGACGCCGATATGCCGGTGATCGTGGTCGCGCCCAACAACGAACTGCTGGAGAAGCTGAAATCCAATATCGAAGAGGTGCGCGCGCGCGGCGGTCTGCTCTATGTGTTTGCCGATCAGGATGCGGGCTTCAGCGACAGTGACGGGATGAAGATTATCCCGCTCCCGCACGTTGAAGAGGTGATTGCGCCAATCTTCTACACCGTGCCGTTGCAGTTACTCTCCTATCACGTCGCCCTGATCAAAGGCACCGACGTCGATCAGCCGCGTAACCTGGCGAAATCGGTTACCGTGGAATAACAAAGTGGGCCCCGTCGCGGGCCCGCTTCATTTTCGCCCACTGTCATATAACTGTCATATTTCGTACATTTCACTGTCATCAAACTGTCCTATTTTCCCTCCTGCAGCAATCACTGACTCTTACTAAAACGGCCCCGAGCCTGAATTTTCTCCCCTGGAGGGAACATGACACTGATGCGTAGCACCGTAGCCCGAATCCTCGCCGCCACCTTTGCAGTCAGCGCGGTATCTGCTTTTGCGGCCACCGATCTGACGGGCGCAGGCGGGACATTCCCGGCGCCGGTTTATGCCAAGTGGGCAGCAGAGTATCAGCAAGCCACCGGTAGCAAGATTAACTACCAGGGCATCGGTTCATCTGGCGGCGTGAAACAAATCATCGCCAAAACCGTCGATTTCGGTGCGTCCGATGCGCCAATGAAAGATGAAGATCTGCAGAAAAATGGCCTGTTCCAGTTCCCGACCGTGATCGGCGGTGTGGTACTGGCGGTTAACCTGCCGGGTATCAAATCGGGTGAACTGACGCTGGATGGCAAAACCGTCGGCGACATCTACCTCGGCACCATCAAAAAGTGGAACGATCCGGCGATCGCTAAGCTCAATCCGGGCGTGAAACTGCCAGACACCAACATCAACGTGGTACGCCGCGCCGATGGTTCCGGCACCTCGTTTGTCTTCACCAGCTACCTGGCGAAAGTGAACCCGGACTGGAACAGCAAAATTGGTAAAGGCAACACCGTAAACTGGCCGGTCGGTCTGGGCGGTAAAGGCAATGACGGCGTGGCCGCCTTTGTTCAGCGTCTGCCAGGTTCAATCGGCTATGTGGAATACGCTTACGCCAAACAGAACAACCTGACCTACACCAAACTGATGGATGCCGACGGCAAGCCGGTCGCACCAAGCGAAACCAGCTTCAGCAACGCGGCGAAAGGGGCTGACTGGAGCCAATCTTTTGCTCAGGACCTGACCTTCCAGAAAGGCGCGGATGCCTGGCCAATCTCTTCAACCACCTTTATCCTGGTTTACAAAGATCAGGCTAATGCGGCCAAAGGCAGCGAAGTGCTGAAGTTCTTTGACTGGGCTTACAAAAATGGCAGCAAAACCGCCACCGCGCTGGATTATGCCGCCCTGCCAGAGAGCGTGACCGAACAGATTCGCGCTGCCTGGAAAGCCAATATCAAAGACAGTTCTGGTAAGGCGCTTTATCAGTAATTGACCGACCCTGACCGGACTGCGGTTCGGTCAGACCCAACGGGCGGCGCACTGCCGCCCTGATAACTCCTGAAGACTGAGACTTCTATGGCTGCAACCAAGCCGGCATTCAAAGCCCCAGGCAAGCAAGGTGACAGAATTTTCGGTGCGCTGGTTAAACTGGCTGCGCTGATTGTGCTGTTACTGATGGGCGGCATTATCGTCTCCCTGATCATCTCCTCGTGGCCAAGCATTCAGAAGTTTGGTTTCTCCTTTTTGTGGACCAAAACCTGGGATGCACCCAACGAACAGTTTGGTGCGCTGGTACCGATTTACGGCACCCTCGTCACCTCAATCATCGCGCTGATTATTGCGGTGCCGGTGAGTTTTGGTATCGCGCTGTTCCTGACCGAACTGGCGCCAGGCTGGCTGCGACGTCCGCTGGGCACCGCCATCGAGCTGCTGGCTGCGATCCCCAGCATCGTCTACGGCATGTGGGGCCTGTTCGTGTTTGCCCCGCTGTTTGCCGAATATTTCCAGACGCCGGTCAACGACGTGATGTCAGGTATTCCGATTGTCGGTGAGCTGTTCTCCGGCCCGGCGTTCGGCATCGGTATTCTGGCAGCCGGCGTGATTCTGGCGATCATGATCATCCCCTACATCGCTTCGGTGATGCGTGATGTGTTTGAGCAGACGCCGGTGATGATGAAAGAGTCTGCCTACGGCATCGGCTGCACCACCTGGGAAGTGATCTGGCGCATCGTCCTGCCGTTCACCAAAAATGGCGTGATTGGTGGCGTGATGCTGGGTCTGGGCCGCGCACTGGGTGAAACCATGGCGGTGACCTTCATTATCGGCAACACCTACCAGCTCGACAGCCCGTCGCTGTTTATGCCGGGCAACAGCATCACCTCCGCCCTCGCCAATGAGTTCGCTGAAGCGGAGTCCGGCGTGCACGTAGCGGCACTGATGGAGCTGGGCCTGATTCTGTTTGTGATTACCTTTATCGTGCTGGCGATTTCAAAACTGATGATTATGCGGCTGGCGAAAAGTGAAGGAGCGCGATCATGACCACGATTGAAGTTCAGGCGCGCGCCGAACTGGACGCATCCCGGCGTAAGATGCAGTCCTGGCGCAGCACCAAAAACAAGATAGCGCTGACGCTGTCGCTGCTGACCATGGCCTTTGGCCTGTTCTGGCTGGTGTGGATCCTGTTTACCACCGTATCGCGCGGCCTTGATGGGCTGTCGTGGTCGCTGTTTACCGAATCAACGCCGCCACCGAATACCGCCGGCGGCGGTCTGGCCAACGCCTTAGCGGGCAGCGGACTGCTGATTTTCTGGTCCACCTTTTTCGGTACGCCGCTGGGCATCATGGCCGGTATCTATCTGGCGGAATATGGCCGCAAGTCGTTTCTGTCGGAAGTGATCCGCTTTATCAACGACATCCTGCTGTCGGCCCCGTCCATTGTGGTCGGGCTGTTCGTCTACACCATTGTGGTGTCGCAGATGCAGCACTTCTCCGGCTGGGCCGGTGTGATTGCGCTGGCGCTGCTGCAGGTTCCGATCGTGATTCGTACCACCGAGAACATGCTGCGGCTGGTGCCGGACAGTATGCGTGAAGCAGCTTACGCGCTGGGCACGCCGAAGTGGAAGATGATCTCGGCGATCACCCTGAAGGCGTCCGTTTCCGGCATTATCACCGGGGTACTGCTGGCGATTGCCCGTATCGCCGGTGAGACCGCTCCGCTGCTGTTTACTGCGCTGTCGAACCAGTTCTGGAGCACCGACATGATGCAGCCGCTGGCGAACCTGCCGGTCACCATCTTTAAGTTCGCCATGAGCCCGTTCGCCGAATGGCAGAGCCTGGCCTGGGCTGGCGTACTGATTATTACCTTGTGCGTGCTGCTGCTGAACATCGTAGCGCGGGTGATTTTCGCCAAGGGTAAACACGGTTAACTTCCGGCGCTGCCCTGCGCGGCGCCGTATAAGAGAGACGAGCAATGAGTATCGCGACTGCACCAGCCGATAAAATTCAGGTCCGTAATCTGAACTTCTATTACGGCAAGTTTCACGCGTTAAAGAATATCAATCTGGATATCGCCAAAAATCAGGTGACCGCCTTTATCGGGCCATCCGGCTGTGGTAAATCGACCCTGCTGCGCACCTTCAACAAAATGTATTCGCTCTACCCGGATCAGCGGGCGGAAGGCGATATTCTGCTGGATGGCGACAATATTCTGGCGACGCAACAGGATATCGCGTTATTGCGCGCCCGGGTCGGCATGGTGTTTCAGAAGCCAACACCGTTTCCGATGTCGATTTATGACAACATCGCCTTTGGTGTCCGCCTGTTTGAAAAACTGTCCCGTGCCGATATGGACGCGCGAGTGCAGTGGGCGCTGACCAAAGCGGCGCTGTGGAATGAAACCAAAGACAAGCTGCATCAGAGCGGTTACAGTCTCTCCGGCGGTCAGCAGCAGCGTCTCTGCATCGCGCGTGGCATCGCGATTCGCCCGGAAGTGTTGTTGCTGGACGAACCCTGCTCGGCGCTCGACCCCATCTCCACCGGGCGTATTGAAGAGCTGATTACCGAGCTGAAACAGGATTACACCGTGGTGATCGTGACGCACAACATGCAGCAGGCCGCACGCTGTTCCGACCACACCGCATTTATGTATCTGGGCGAACTGATTGAATTTAGCGATACCGACACGCTGTTCACCAAGCCGGCACAGAAGCAAACTGAAGACTACATTACTGGCCGCTACGGCTGATTTGACAGGAGATCGCCATGGATAATCTGAATCTGAACAAACACATCTCCGGTCAGTTCAACGCCGAGCTGGAGCACATTCGCACCCAGGTGATGATCATGGGTGGCATGGTTGAGCAGCAACTGACCGATGCCATCACCGCGATGCATAACCTGGACGGTGAACTGGCACAGCGGGTGATCGACGGTGACCAGAAGGTCAACATGATGGAAGTGGAGATTGATGAAGCCTGCGTGCGCATCATCGCCAAACGTCAGCCAACCGCGATCGATTTGCGGCTGGTGATGGCGATCATCAAAACCATCTCTGAACTGGAACGGATTGGTGACGTGGCGGAGAAAATCAGCCGCACCGCGCTGGAGAAGTTTGGCCAGCAACATCTGCCGCTGCTGGTCAGCCTGGAGTCGCTGGGACGCCATACCGTGCAGATGCTGCACGATGTGCTGGATGCCTTTGCGCGGATGGATCTCAACGAAGCAATTACCATCTACCGCGAAGACAAGAAGGTCGATAAAGAGTACGAAGGCATTGTGCGTCAGCTGATGACCTACATGATGGAAGATCCGCGCACCATTCCCAGCGTACTGACGGCACTGTTCTGCGCCCGGGCGATTGAGCGCATCGGCGACCGCTGCCAGAACATCTGTGAAATCATCTTCTATTTCGTCAAAGGTCAGGATTTCCGCCACGTTGGCGGTGATCGGCTCGACGAACTGCTGTCAGGTGATGACGGCAGCAACAAACCGTCCTGAATGACCTCAACCGTACGCCGCGCTGGCGTACGGTTGCGCGTTTTCGATTGGTCCCTCCAGCAACACTCTTTATACTTGCGGCACTTTTCTTTCTGAGGTGCTGAATAATGTCTCCTTCTCCCCAGGCTAAACCCGGCGTCACGCCCGGTAAAGCGATGCTGGCTGCCGTCAGCGGTTATGCGATGGACGGTTTTGATCTGCTGATCCTCGGCTTTATGCTGCCCGCGATCAGCGTGTCGCTGGCGCTCGATCCCTCGCAGGCGGGATCGCTGGTCACCTGGACGCTGATTGGCGCGGTGATCGGCGGCATTGTGTTTGGTCATCTCAGCGATCGCTTTGGCCGTATCCGTATGCTGACCGTCACGATTCTGGTGTTCTCGGTGTTTACCGGCTTATGCGCGGTGGCGCAGGGCTACTGGGATCTGCTGGCCTGGCGCACGCTGGCAGGCGTCGGCCTGGGCGGCGAATTTGGTATCGGTATGGCGCTGATTGCCGAAGCCTGGCCGGCGGAGAAGCGCAACCGCGCCTCGGCGTGGGTCGGTATCGGCTGGCAACTGGGCGTGCTGCTGGCGGCATTCATTACGCCGCCGCTGCTGACCGTGATCGGCTGGCGCGGCATGTTTCTGGTGGGGCTGCTGCCTGCGCTGGTCTCGTTTGTTATTCGCCGCAGCATGGGCGAACCGGAAGCCTTTCAGGCTCAGGTGAAAAACGTGCCGTCGCTCTCCTTTCCGGCCCGGCTAAAACTGCTGGTCCGCGATCGGGCTACCGCGAAAGCCAGCCTCGGCATCTTTATTCTCTGTTCGGTGCAGAACTTTGGCTACTACGGGCTGATGATCTGGATGCCAAGCTACCTCTCCTCCAGCTTTGGCTTCAGCCTGACTAAATCAGGGCTGTGGACGGCGGTGACGGTGGTGGGTATGACCTTCGGTATCTGGCTGTTTGGCGTGCTGGCTGACCGCTTTGCGCGCTGGAAGATTTTCCTGCTCTATCAGTTTGGCGCGGTGGTGATGGTGGTGGTTTATGCTCAGTTGCGCGACCCGAACATCATGCTGTTCACCGGCGCGATCATGGGGATGTTCGTCAACGGCATGATTGGCGGCTACGGCGCCCTGATCTCCGATACCTTTCCGCCGCAGGTGCGGGCCACGGCACAAAACGTTCTGTTTAACCTTGGACGTGGCGTCGGTGGCTTTGGCCCGGTGGTGATAGGCCTGCTGGCGAGCCAGTTCTCGTTTGCCGCGGCGATTACGCTGCTGGCGCTGATTTACCTGCTGGATATCGTGGCGACGTTATTCCTGCTGCCGAAAAAGCAGAGTCAGGAAGATGCGCTGGGCGCAATTGGCTGATTGTATCCGCCTGAATGGCTGGGATGACGACGTTGCCGCTCATCCCAGCCACTGCCCGCCAGAAAGCCGGCAACCTGAATCCTGTCGACGTTTATTCATTTTCAGCAGCGAGCAATAACATGGCTGTTGCAGGCACCATCCTTTGCGTGCAGAGATGCAGTGAAAACGGATTTATTATTACGCCGCTAACGTTTGTTCAATGTGACGTTATTTAGGGTGTCAGGAGAGGGAAAGGTCTGGTGACGGTGCAAGGGATTAATAAAGAAGTGGGGATTTAGAAAGATATTAACCGGAGCGGACAAATAGCAAATCAGGTTGTTATAGTCAGCCTATAACAACCTTATTAATTAATTTTTCAGCTCACGCGGCAGTTAAAATAAATTATGCGCTTTTGCTGAATGAAGATAAAAAGTTATACAGGCTGGTCATATGACCTGATGCGATGTTCAGGCCAAATTGCTTATGGGTCAGACCAATGGTTTCGCCCTTGCTGGTGGAGCTTTCCAGTGCTGAGGTGGTCTCCGTCAGCGCGGTGTTGACGTTGCTGAGGGCGTTGTTCAGGCCAGCCAGAAACTGTTGCAGACCGGCACCGCTGACTGACTGGATTTCATTGCTGTTTAATTCTTTCATTGTTATGTCCTTATTTACGTGAGCCCCTGAATTGGGGTGGCTTATTTATAGCGCAATAAGAAAATAAGTAAATAAGAAACAAAATATCATTCAGTTTATTAGCATTAATCGCTAATTCGTAGTGAGGCGGCATAGTAAAATATCCATTTTATTCTCTTTCAGGCTGCACAGACATTCAGAATTAAGTCAATTTATTTTTATTAAAGGTAGTTGTCTTTATTAAAGCGGAATACTCAGTCGAGCAAGGTTGATTAAATAAGTTTATTAAGAATGATGAAGCGTTAAATCTATTTATCTGCTTTCCTGGTAAATAAGGTAACCAAAGCGAAATATCCGCCCGGCGTTGCTGTTTTACACCCGCCTTCAAACAGGACGCCTCGCCAGGGTAAAGCCGGTTTCTGGCGAGAACGTCCATGCCTGTTTAGTTCATCAGCGGCAGTAACTGCTGATAGAGCGCGGCAAACGTCTGCCGCAGCGGCTGATAGTGCGCAGTGCGCGCGACGTCTGGCTGGTGGCGCTGCACCAGGTGAAGCGCGGGCGCGACCGCCTGTGGGTCCAGCGCCAGCTGGGCCAGCCTGGCCGCACCGAGCGCCGGACCGACTTCCCCACCGTGACAGTAATCGAGCGTCTGGCCGCTGATATCCGCCAGCATCTGACGCCACATTGCACTGCGCGCGCCACCACCGATCAGCATAATGCTTTTCGGCTGTACGCCGCAGTCGTGCAGCACGTCGATGCCCTGCGCCAGCGCGAAACCGACACCTTCCAGCACCGCCCGCGCCAGTTCCGACCGACCATGCTGGTGGGTAAAGCCAAAGAAAGCGCCTCGGGCGTTGGGGTTGTTATGCGGCGTGCGCTCACCCGAGAGATAGGGCAAAAACCACAGTGGCGGCACATCCTCTCTCGCCCGTGCCGCCTCATCCAGCAGCGTGGGCACATCATTGCAGCCGGTCAGCGCAGCCGCCCAGTCGAGGCAGGAGGCCGCGCTGAGCATCACTGACATCAGATGCCAGCGCTGCGGTAAGGCATGACAGAAACTGTGAACCGCCCGCTCTGGATTACTCAGATAGCCTTCACTCACCACAAAGTAGACGCCAGAGGTGCCCAGCGACAGCATGCCCTGACCCGGCTCGGTCATGCCGACGCCAACCGCGCCCGCCGCGTTGTCGCCACCGCCCGCCGCCAGCGGCACCGGATTCATCTTCCAGCGCGCCGCCAGGTCAGCATCCAGCGTGCCGGTCAACGCACTACCTTCATAGAGTTGCGGCATCTGCGCGCGGCTGAGGTCACAGGCTCGCAGCATCTCATCACTCCAGTCACGCTGCGCCACATCCAGCCACAGCGTGCCGGCCGCGTCTGACAGATCGGTGGCGAAGTCGCCGCTCATCCGCCAGCGCAGGTAATCTTTCGGCAACAGCACGTGGGCAATCTGACTAAAGATGGCCGGTTCATGCTGCTGCACCCACAGCAGCTTGGGCGCCGTAAAACCGGGCATCATCAGGTTACCGGTGATCGCCCGGGCGTCCGGCACCTTCCGCTCCAGCTCACGACACTGCGCCTCGCTGCGCCCATCATTCCACAGTATTGCCGGACGCAGAACGCGACCGGCGCTGTCCAGCAGGGTTGCGCCATGCATCTGGCCACTCAGCCCGATCGCCTCGACGGCGTGCAGATCGTGCTGCCCGCTGAGCGCCTGCATGGCGTGATCCAGCGCCTGCCACCAGCTTTCGGGATCCTGCTCGCTCCACAGTGGCTGTGGACGTGAAACCTGCAGCGGCGCTGTTTCTGTCGCCATCACCTGACCGGCAGCATCCACCAGCACCACTTTGACGCCGGAGGTGCCTAAATCGATCCCGATAAACATGCTCTGCTCCTGAATTTTTAGAAATCAAACAGATAGTGATTCACCAGGTTTTCCAGCTGCTCCTGGCGTCCGCTCTGATGCTGTGGATTGAGCTGCTGTTGCTGAGCATGCGCCGCCAGCGAGGCGAGGGAAAACTCACCTTTTAAAATTTGCTGGCCGAACTCACCATTCCAGCCGCTGTATCGCTGCGCCACGCGCTTATCCAGCTCGCCATCGCCGATCATCCGGGCCGCGACCTTCAGCGCCAGCGCCATGGTATCCATCGCGCCGATATGACCGTAGAACAGATCGTATTTGTCGGTGCTCTGACGCCGCACTTTGGCATCAAAGTTTAAGCCGCCGGTGGTGAAACCGCCTGCCTTGAGGATCTCATACATCACCAGCGCATTCTCCTCCACGCTGACCGGGAACTGATCGGTATCCCAGCCACACTGCGCGTCACCGCGGTTGGCATCGACCGAGCCGAAAATGCCCAGCGCAATGGCGGTCGCAATTTCGTGATGGAAAGAGTGACCCGCTAGCGTGGCATGGTTCGCCTCGACGTTGACCTTGATCTCTTTCTCCAGCCCGAACTGTTTGAGGAAGCCATACACGGTAGCCACGTCGTAGTCGTACTGATGTTTAGTCGGCTCCTGTGGCTTAGGTTCAATCAGCAGTGAGCCCTGGAAGCCAATCTTGTGTTTGTGCTCAACCACCATCTGCATAAAACGGCCAATCTGCTCACGCTCCTGACGCAGATCGGTATTCAGCAGGGTTTCATACCCTTCGCGACCGCCCCACAGCACATAGTTTTCACCGCCGAGGGTTTGGGTAGCCTGCATCGCGCTGCACACCTGAGTTGCGGCCCAGGCGAAAACGTCCGGATCGGGATTGGTGGCGGCCCCGGCACCGTAGCGCGGATGGGTAAAGCAGTTCGCCGTGCCCCACAGCAGCTTCACGCCGGTCTCCTGCTGCTTCTCCAGCAGCTTATCGGTCATCACGGCAAAGTTATCCTGATAGCTGCGCAGCGAATCGCCTTCCGGCGAGACATCAACGTCATGGAAGCAGTAATAGGGCACGTTCAGCTTGTGAAAGAACTCAAAGGCGACGTCCGCTTTTTGCTTCGCCAGCTGCAGCGCATCCCCGTTCTTTTGCCATGGACGATCAAACGCGCCGACGCCAAACATATCCGCACCGTTCCAGCAGAAGGTGTGCCAGTAACAGGCCGCAAAGCGCAGATGTTCGGCCATGGTCTTGCCGAGGATCACCTCGTCAGGATTGTAATGACGAAAGGCGAGAGGCTGAGTGGATTTGGTGCCTTCATAACGGACGCGATCGATCTGATCGAAATAAGCGTGCATGGTTTGCTCCTTAGCATCAGGACCCGAATGGTCTATTGAAGCGATATTTGATAATGGCTGTCGGCGCGTCTCAATTACGATATTTCACACTGACGGTCAGATAATTATTATTTGTGGGCTGGCTCGCAAAATAACCCACTTTTTCACGCCGCCGGGCCAGCGATATTGGTTACTCCGAAAAAGATGAAATATCGATCGCGCTCATAAAAAAAGAAATAAACCAAAAAACGTAATAGCCGGATAAAAATCAGTAATTGATGTGGCGGGAAAATCAGGGCAACAATTCATCCGCCTGGTTCATGGGCCAACGACAATAGCCTCAACCTACAGGATGAACACAATGAAGATAAAACATGCGCTGTTAGCTGCCTGCGCTGCGCTGGCTCTGTTTAGCCAGACCAGCGTGGCCAAAGAAGTGAAGATCGGCATGGCAATTGATGATTTACGTCTGGAACGCTGGCAAAAAGACCGCGATATTTTCGTCAAACAGGCGGAATCGCTGGGCGCGCAGGTGTTCGTTCAGTCGGCAAACGGCAATGAAGAGACGCAGATGTCGCAGATTGAAAATATGATTAACCGCGGCGTCGATGTGCTGGTGATTATTCCCTACAACGGCCAGGTACTGAGTAATGTCGTGGCAGAAGCCAAACGGGAAGGGATTAAAGTTCTGGCTTACGACCGCATGATAAATAACGCCGACATCGATTTTTATCTCTCTTTTGATAATGAAAAAGTGGGTGAAATGCAGGCCGAAAGCATTGTGAAACAGGTGCCTAAGGGTAACTACTTTTTAATGGGCGGTTCACCGGTCGATAATAACGCCCGCCTGTTCCGCGCCGGCCAGATGAAAGTTTTAAAACCTTTTATTGATGACGGCAGCATTAAAGTTGTCGGCGATCAGTGGGTCGATGCCTGGCTGCCGGAAAACGCACTGAAAATTATGGAAAATGCGTTGACCGCCAACGGTAACCATATCGATGCGGTGGTGGCTTCGAATGATGCCACAGCAGGCGGTGCGATTCAGGCGCTGAGCGCGCAGGGGCTGGCGGGCAAAGTCGCCATTTCCGGTCAGGATGCCGATCTGGCCGCCATCAAACGGATTAAAGCCGGTACCCAAACCATGACGGTCTATAAGCCGATCACTGAACTCGCCACCGAGGCGGCAAAAATTGCGGTCGAACTGGGCAATGGCAAAACGCCGGCCAGCAACAGCAAGCTGAACAACGGACTTAAAGAGGTGCCGTCGCGGCTGCTGACGCCAATTCAGGTCAACAAAGACAATATCGAAAGCACCGTGGTGAAAGACGGTTTCCACAAACAGAGCGAACTCTGACCGCGCCTGGCGTGAGGGAGAACAGTCGATGCTGCTGGAAATGAACAACATCACTAAGCGCTTCGGCGCGGTGAAAGCGCTGAACGATGTCAGCCTGCGGCTGGATGCGGGTGAAGTGATGTCACTGTGTGGCGAAAATGGCTCGGGTAAATCGACCCTGATGAAAATCCTGTGCGGACTCTACCCGCACGGCGATTTTGGCGGCCAGATTCACTTCTCCGGTGACGAAATTCAGGCGCAGACCATTCGGGATACCGAACGCAAAGGCATTGTGATCATTCATCAGGAGCTGGCGCTGGTGCGGCAGCTGACGGTGATGGAGAACATTTTCCTCGGTGCCGAGCTGGGCCGCTTCGGCCTGGTGGACGATGAAACCATGACGCTACGCTGCCAGCAGCTGCTGGCGCGGGTCGGGCTGAACGTCTCGCCCGCCGCTCGGGTAGGGGATTTGGGCCTGGGGCAGCAGCAGCTGGTGGAGATCGCCCGTGCGCTGAACAAACAGGTGCGGTTACTGATTCTGGATGAACCGACCTCTTCACTGACCGAACAGGAAACGGAGGTGCTGCTCGGCATCATCCGTAACCTGCGTGAACACGGCATCGCCTGCATCTACATCTCCCACAAGCTGAACGAAGTCAAAGCGATCTCCGACACCATCTGCGTGATTCGTGACGGCCAGCATATCGCTACCCGTCCGGCGGCGGGCCTGAGCGAAGATGACATCATCACCATGATGGTGGGACGTGAACTGACCGCGCTCTATCCTCATGCGCCGCATCAGATTGGCGACACGGTATTGAAGGTGGAGAACCTGACGGCCTGGCATCCGGTTAACCGCCATATCCGCCGCGTCAGCAACGTCTCGTTCAGCCTGAAGCGCGGCGAAATTCTCGGTATCGCCGGGCTGGTCGGTGCGGGCCGGACCGAAACCGTGCAGTGTCTGTTTGGCGTCTGGCCGGGACGCTGGCAGGGCGATATCTGGATTAATGGCAAACAGGTCAACATCACCGATTGCCGTGCCGCCATCGCGCACGGCATCGCCATGGTGCCCGAAGATCGTAAAAAGGATGGCATCGTGCCGCTGATGGCGGTGGGGAAAAATATTACCCTCGCGGCGCTGGACCAGTTCAGCCATCGGCTCTCCACGCTGGATGAAGCGCAGGAGCAGCAGGCGATCAACGCGGCGATCACCCGCTTACGGGTGAAGACCTCCTCATCCGAATTGCCGATTGGCCGGCTCAGTGGCGGTAATCAGCAGAAGGCGATTCTGGCGAAATGCCTGCTGCTGAATCCGCAAATCCTGATTCTGGATGAACCGACGCGCGGCATTGATGTGGGCGCGCGTCAGGAGATCTACCTGCTGATTAATGCGCTGGTGCAGCAGGGCATTGCGGTGATTGTGATTTCGTCCGAGCTGCCTGAAGTGCTGGGCCTGAGCGATCGGGTGCTGGTGATGCATGAAGGACAAATCAAAGCTGATTTGATCAACGATAACCTGACTCAGGAGCAGGTGATGGAAGCCGCCCTGCGGAGTGAACATTATGCTTAAAAGTGAAAGTACCCAAAGCAGCCTGTCCGGCACGCCGGGTAAGCCGTCGCCCGGCAAATTCTCCCTGCCCAACCTACAGGTGCTGGTGATGCTGGGGGCGATTGTGCTGCTGGCGCTGTTCTTCACCTGGACTACCGACGGTGCCTGGCTCAGCCCGCGTAACGTTTCTAACCTGCTGCGCCAGACCGCCATTACCGGCATCCTGGCGGTGGGAATGGTATTTGTGATTATCTCAGCGGAGATCGATCTGTCGGTCGGCTCTATGATGGGGCTGCTGGGCGGTGCTGCGGCAATTTTTGACGTCTGGCTGGGCTGGCCGCTGCCGCTGACCATTGTGGTGACGCTGGTCATGGGGCTGTTGCTCGGCACCTGGAACGGCTGGTGGGTCGCCTACCGCAAAGTGCCGTCATTTATCGTCACGCTGGCCGGCATGCTGGCTTTTCGCGGCATCCTGGTCGGCATTACCGACGGCACCACGGTAGCGCCCATCACGCCGGGCATGTCGCAGATTGGGCAGAGTTATCTGCCGGGCGGCGTCGGGTTTGGGTTTGGTTTTGCCGGACTGGCGCTGTTTATGCTGTGGCAATGGCGTTTGCGTCTGCGCCGTCAGCAACTCGGGCTGACACAGAGCGCCGCCAGCGGCACCGTCGCGCGTCAGGCGATCACCGCCATTCTGGTGCTGGGCGCGATCTGGCTGCTGAACGATTATCGCGGCGTACCGACTCCGGTGTTACTGCTTGCTTTGCTGCTGCTGGCCGGGATGTTTATGGCGACGCGTACCGCGTTTGGCCGTCGCATTTATGCTATTGGCGGCAATATTGATGCGGCGCGGCTGTCAGGGATTAACGTGGCGCGCACCAAACTGGCGGTGTTTGCGATTAACGGCGTGATGGTGGCGATTGCCGGGCTGATCCTTAGTTCGCGACTGGGTGCCGGTTCGCCTTCGGCGGGCAACATTGCCGAGCTCGACGCCATCGCCGCCTGTGTGATTGGCGGCACCAGCCTGGCTGGCGGCGTTGGCTCAGTGGCGGGCGCGGTGATGGGCGCCTTTATCATGGCCTCGCTGGATAACGGCATGAGTATGATGGATGTGCCGACCTTCTGGCAGTACATCGTCAAGGGCGCCATTCTGCTGCTGGCGGTGTGGATGGATACCGCCACGCGGCGTCGGGTGTAATCGCGCGGACGATCACATTGTGGCGCAAACCCTTTTTATGCCCGCTGTCAGCCGTGCTATGCAATGCGCTGAGAATCTAAGGGAACGCGCCACTATGCATGATAAACGTTACCGCATTACCTTGCTGTTCAACGCCAACAAGGTCTATGACCGCCAGGTTGTCGAAGGCGTCGGGGAATATCTACAGGCGTCGCAAACCGACTGGGACATTTTCATCGAGGAAGATTTTCGCTGCCGTATCGACAACATTCGCGAGTGGCTGGGTGACGGCGTGATCGCCGATTATGACGATCGCTCCATTGAAACCCTGTTGTCGAATGTGCCGGTGCCGATCGTTGGCGTCGGTGGCTCTTATCACCGCCAGGAGGATTATCCGCCGGTGCATTACATCGCCACGGATAATGCGGCGCTGGTGGAGCGGGCCTTTATGCATCTCAAAGAGAAAGGCATCAACCGCTTTGCTTTCTACGGATTGCCCGCCTCAGGCGGTAAGCGCTGGGCGCAGGAGCGGGAACAGGCGTTTCGTCAGCTGGTGATGCGTGAGCGCTATCAGGGCGTGGTCTATCAGGGCATGGAGACCGCACCGGAAAACTGGCAACACGCCCAGAACCGGCTCGCCGACTGGCTGCAGACGCTGCCACCGCAAACCGGCATTATCGCCGTCACCGATTCACGGGCGCGCCATCTGCTGCAGGCCTGTGAGCATCTGAAAATTCCGGTGCCGGAAAAGCTGGCGGTGATCGGTATTGATAACGAAGAGCTGACGCGCTATCTGTCGCGCGTTGCGCTCTCATCGGTGGCGCAGGGATCGCGGCAGATGGGCTATCAGGCCGCCAAACTGCTGCATCGCCTGCTGGATAAGCAGTCACTGCCGCTTCAGCGCATCCTGGTGCCACCGGTGAAAGTCATTGCCCGCCGCTCTACTGACTTCCGCTCACTGCGCGATCCCGCGGTTATCCAGGCGATGCATTACATTCGCTTTAACGCCTGCAAGGGCATCAAAGTCGAGCAGGTGCTGGATGCTATCGGTATGTCCCGATCCAATCTGGAAAAACGCTTTCGCGATGAAACCGGCGACACTATCCATGCGATGATCCACCGCGAGAAGCTGGAAAAAGCCCGTGAACTGCTGGCGTCGTCGTCACTCAATATCAACGAAATCTCACAGATGTGCGGCTATCCGTCGCTGCAGTATTTCTATTCGGTATTCAGGAAAGGCTATGACACTACGCCGAAAGAATATCGCCAGCTTTATGGTGAAAATGTGTTGTAACAGCGCGGCAGGCCTGATCAGGGTAATCGATAGGAAGAGGCTGGGAATCAGGAGATAGCCCTGGAAAAGCGTGTTTTATGAACCGGCTCAATGGGGGTTTACCTGCCCCGTCGCCCTCCCGGGCAACCTTATTTCATAATAGCGTGCCGTTCAATTTGGTTATTTACTCAGCAATGGCAATTACATACACTTTTTGTAGGGATTTAATCACAACACAAGGATGAAGGAACATGGCTATTCCTGCCTACTTATGGCTCAAAGACGACGGCGGCACTCACATTCAAGGATCGGTGGATGTTCAGGACCGCGATGGCAGCATTGAGATCAACGGTTTTTCCCATAACCTGAGCATCCCGACAGATGGAATGACCGGAAAGATTACCGGGACTCGCAGGCATTCCGCTGTGATTATTCAAAAAGAGTTTGATAGGTCCAGCCCCTGGCTCTATAAAGCCGTTGCCACGGGACAAACCCTCAGGTCAGCAGAGTTTAAATGGTATCGCATTGATGACGCTGGACAGGAAAGGGAATACTTCAACATGCTGCTTGAAGGTGTGAGGATTGTCGGCATCTCTCCTGTGATGCATGACACGAAAGATCCGACCAAAGAAAAACATAACCACCTTGAGTGTGTAGAACTTCGCTACGAAAAAATCACCTGGAAGCACTGCGACGGCAACATCATGTTTACTGATAGCTGGAACGAGAGAGTGCAGGCGTGAGATACCCAACTTTAGCTGCATCACCTCATCCTCCCTATGATGTCGCCTCTTTTACACCTTCTGGAGTCAGCATTGTCAATAACATGATGATGGCGCGATTTCATCGCGGACCCTCAGCGCTGACCTATGTATGGTTTTATCAGCAGGTGAGAGGACATGGCCCATGGGATTACAAACAGCGCGGCCCGCAATTCGAAAACTTCGGTAACTTTCATTACGGTGCTGTTGGTCATGCTGCCGGGATTACCGATGAGGTGTTACTCAGAGGCGCAGGATGGGCACAAAGCAGGGCAGGAACAGCTGACCCAGCCTGGGGGAACTGGCCAGGCTCAGCGCCTTACGGTGATGATCCTGATGATCAGTATTGGATTAGGGCGGGCATTGATTATGCAAAACGTGCGGGCTTTTAAGAAGCGATACCTTCTCCTGATGCTGCTGGTCGCGGCCGTTTTCGGCGCTTACCGGATGTGGCACTTCTCACCGCTTAAGCAAGAGTTGGTCAGGAAAGAGAAGGTAAACAATCTGGCGAATCTTTACATCACACAAGCCAGTGCCGGTGCCACTACCGGCTTCTCGTATCGCTTCTATTTGTATGATGCCTCCAAAGATGACAACGCGTTTATGGCAAGTCTGAACGATGATGATAATGCACCTTTCATCATCACCACGGATAAAGAGGCCCTGAAGAAGATCAGCAATAACGCGGTCTTTTTGGCGGTGAAAGGAACCGTTTATGCATTTCATAGTCCTGCGGATTATCGGGCAGGCGGAGCAATCTATTCCGTTCCGGTTTACCTCTCATCCTCACCTTTCTGAGCGCGGTAAGGCTTTAGGACATTTTTGTAGGAGCAGCTCTTTTTTTAAACAGACCGCCAATAGCCAGAACGGTTTTTCGTTCTGAAAGTATCATGACTGAAAATTATATTTCATCAGCCGGGCAGGGACATTGATTCTGAGACGCCGCCCGCCCGGCGGCCGCAAACCGCTCTCTGCACCGACCCGCATACCCTTAAAAATCAGCCGGATGGCAACAGCCTTCTCCGGTCTCATTTCGCGCGCTTTTTCACCAGACTTGCTCTTTTTCACTTTCTTATCGGCACCCACCGTCGCCGCTGCAATCATGCGTATAGTGAGGTGAATAGCGCAGTTATGTTTTATGACATTGATTATTAATAGATTTAATGATGGTTTTTCCTCATCGCGCGCAAAAAAATTCCAACGCGGCTCACACTTCCGAAAGAATTAATCCAAATTCTCTTATTTAGAAAATATATTTCACCAGTACCCAAGCGCTGAAACACTTAAACCACGGACAATCATACCTCCTCTTTCTGAACCGATCCGGTTCAGGCAGTAGAGAACAGGAGCCTGAAAAATGGAAACCCGGCAAAAACGCTACAACATGAAATATGTCATGCTCTGTTGCACCGTCGCCGCCTTTGGCGGTCTGCTGATGGGCTACGACTCATCGATTATCTCTGGTGCCATCGAACCGCTCAGTGACTATTTTCAACTCACCCCGGCTGAAACCGGCTGGGCCGTGTCAAACATCCTGCTGGGCAGCCTGGTGGGCTGTTTTATTGCCCC
The DNA here is from genome assembly GCF_037149395.1 of Pantoea sp. USHLN298. NCBI lineage: Bacteria > Pseudomonadati > Pseudomonadota > Gammaproteobacteria > Enterobacterales > Erwiniaceae > Pantoea > Pantoea sp. USHLN298. The sequence continues at coordinate 218,552 of NZ_JBBCRO010000008.1, read as the reverse complement.
GAAGCTCAGTGATAAATTTGGCCGCAAAAAATCACTCGCCATTACCGCGTTGCTGTTCACCGCCTCGGTGGTCGGCACCGCTATCGCCCACAACTTTTTCACCTTTGTCGCGTTCCGTATCCTTGGCGGATTAGCGATTGGCCTGGCCTCGGTGATCTCGCCAATCTATCTGGCAGAACTGTCTCCGTCGAAGTTTCGCGGTCGCACCAGCGCGCTCTACGCCGTCTGCTGCGTCGGTGGACAATCGGTGGTGCTGCTGACTAACTATTTCATCAATAAATCGATGCTGCCCGAGGCGATGGTTGATATCGGCTGGCGTTACATTCTGGCTACCGCGCTGGTGCCGTGCGCGCTGTTCATCTTTTTCATTGCCTTTATCCCGGAGTCGCCACGCTGGAACGTACTGAAAGGCAAAGACAAAGAGGCGCTGGATACCCTGAGTAAAATTTCTAACCCGGCACACGCAGCGAGCGTATTCGATGAGATTAAACAGTCGTTTTCTGATGAAGCCGCCAGCCGTCATCAATCCCGCTTCCGTCTGAATAAAACCACGCTGCCGTTGTTGATCATCGGTATTGGTCTGGCGGTGGGCAACCAGATCAGCGGCATCAATGTGATTCAGTATTTCGGCCCGACGCTGCTGAAAAATGTCTCTGGCAGCACTGATTCGGCGCTGCTGCAGACGTTCTGGCTGTCGGTCTGCCAGTTTGTCGGCGTGCTGATGGGGATGGCGCTGATCGATAAGGTCGGGCGGCGTAAGCTGTTGCTGCTGGGTGCAATTACCTCCGCCATTTTCCTCGCCTATACCTTTATCGCGTTCTATTACCGACTGCCGGGGCTGCTGGCGGTAGTGGGCTTGTTTGCCTACATGGTGTTCTTTGGCATGACCTGGGGACAGATCGTCTGGACCGTACTTGGCGAGCTGTTTCCCACCGAAATTCGATCAATCTGCGTCGGCATCTCCATCTGCGCCATGTCGATGGCAAACTTTGTTATCAGTACCACGTTCCCAATCCTCAACAGCAACGCTTTCCTGCTCGAAATGTTCCACGGCGGTTTCCCTCTGTTGCTGTTTGCGCTGTTTTCACTGGGTATGTACTTCTTCACTTTTCGCTATCTGCCAGAAACGGCCGGACTCCCGCTGGAGAAAATCCATGCGCGCGTACTGGAGAAGTTTAATATCGACCCGCGCGAAGCGGATAAGGCGATCAGCGTGCCGGTTAGTGACGTCCGATCATAAAAAAAGGCAGCTCACGCTGCCTGATCATCCGGCTTAACCGACCCGCTGCTCGGTCTGCTCAATCACCGCCAGCGCCAGCCCGTTGGCCGGATCGATGCGGTTATCAAGAAACAGCAGCTGGGTGTGCGCGGCGGTAAAGGCCAGGGCGCTGGCCTGGGTGTTATCGCGTACCGCCTTGCAAAAGGCCGGGCTGGCATTCCACGGACAATCAATCATGATGGTCGCCGGATTGAGCAGCAGCATAATCTGGCTGAGCGCCAGGCCCAGATAGCTGCCCGCCTGCGCCATCACCTCATCCACTATCCGCGGCGCACTGTCGCGGTTCTGCCAGCTCAGGCCAGGCTGGCGCTGCGCCAGCTGCTGTTTTACTGCCGGCTGGCTGATCAACGCCTCAAGGCAGCCGCGGCGGCCGCAGCTACAGCGCGGGCCATCAGGCTGCACCGTCAGATGGCCCGCTTCACCGGCGGTCCAGCTGTGTCCGGTAAAGACTTCGCCGTGCTGCACCAGTGCCCCGCCAATCCCCTCAGAGATACGCAGATAAAAATGACCGCTCTCGACTGACAGACCTCGTTGCTGCACCGCCAGCAGTGCCGCCGCTTTCACATTATTCATGATACGGATCGGTAACCGGACGTGCTTACGCAGCGCAGTCAGCAGATCCACATCCTGCCAGTTGAGGTGCGAAGAGAGATGCATCCAGCCGCGCCGGGGATCGACAATGCCGGGAAAACCCAGGCCGATACCCAGTAAATCGGGATAGCCTTCGGCCAGTTCCCGGCACAGCATCGCCAGTTCGGCCAGCAGACGGGTCGGGTTTTCGGTATCGGTACGCAGCGTCTGTTCCGCCAGCACCTGGGAAAAGTAGTCACAGACCCGCCAGTGGATCACATTGCGTTCCACCATCACGCCTGCGCTTTTCAGCTTCTCTGGCCGCAGGCTAATTTCAATTTTGGGCCGTCCGGCCGCAGCCACGCTGACCGGCCCCAGCTCTTCGATCAGCTCCTGCTCCAGCAAATCATCAATGATCAGTGAGACCGTATTTTTGCTGAGCGATAAGGCCTGGGCCAGATCCTGGCGCGAAGTGACGCGCAGTCTCCGCAACTGGGTCATCACCCGTTTCTGGTTATTAAGTCGCAGTAAGGCGGGACCTTTGCCGTTTGCTTTCATGGCGGATTCACCCAACAGAGGAGGAATAATTCAGTGTATCAGCCTGTGCCGGTTCGTCATCCCACACTTTTGCGCGCTGTTTCACACAACGAGGTGAGATCCCGCTGGCTGGCCGGGCGAGAAAGGCTTAACGCAGGATTTTCTGTTGCTCCTGGGCGGCAGCCGGCAGGGGGCGATCCTGATTAAGCGCCTCCAGTAGCGCATCAACCTGCGGGCTGACCGGCGAGCGACGCAGCCAGCCCATCAGGGTAAACAACAGCAACGAGGAAAACACCGGCGCCGCTACCTGGGTCGCCAGACTGGCGTCGTCGATTACAAAGCGTACGCAGAAGAAGGTGCCAACGCCTGTCGCCCAGCTGACCAGCGCCGCGGTGCTGCCAGAGCGACGGAAAGCGGGCAGCAGGCCCAGCAGCATCGGAATTGAAATCGGGCCGACCAGCCCGCCAAACCAGATAATCAGCAGCGACAGTACGCCGCCGAACCGGCTGGCATTCAGGGCGATCAGCAGCGTAGTGATAATAAACAGGAAGGTAATGCAGCGCGCCACCCGCAGTGAACTCTGGCCGCGCGGGAAAGCACGCGGCCAGACGGCAGGCAGAATATCGCGGGTGACTACCGCCGTAATGGCGTTAGCGTCAGAAGAGGTCATGGAAAGCGTATGGGTAAACATCGCCACCAGCATCAGTCCGATCAGACCGTTGGGCAGTAACTGCATCGCCATCATCGACCAGGCACGCGACGGGTCGGCCAGGTCGGGAAACAGCAGCGGTGCGGCCCACATCGGCCAGAACAGGATCAGTGGCCAGATCAGATAGAGCGCCGCCGACAGCAGCGCCGCCTTGCGCGCTTCGCGTCCGTCCGGTGCGGCGATAAACCGCTGCGCCAGATTCCAGGTGCCGCCGTTGTAACTCAGGGTGTGGATCAGCAGCCAGGAGAAGATAAAGCCGGTGGTGTAAGGGCCCTGCACGATTTGCAGATGGCTGGCCGGCAGCCGATCCCAGATCGTCAACAGTGCGCCAGCGCCGCCGAGCTGCAGCCCAACCGCCACCAGCATCACCAGCGCGGCGACAAACTGCACCAGAAACTGACCAAAATCGTTGCAGGCATCGGCCCACAGGCCGCCGATGATGCTGTAAAACAGACTCAGCCCGCCGGCAATGGCAATGCCAGCCGGCAGTTCAAGGCCGGTAAAGACGTTGATAATCACCGCAATGGCGGCCCATTTCGCCCCGACATCCACCGTTTTTAACAGCACGCCGCTGCAGGCCAGCACCATCTGGGTCGGCAGGTTATAGCGGGTCAGCAGATACTCGGTGGGAGATTCAATCTGCATATAACCCCGCAGCCGGGCCCAGCGCGGGGCAAACAGCGAAGAACCGATCAACACCGCCAGCGAGATCGGCAGCGCCCACCAGAACCAGATGGTAATGCCCATGTTGTACGCCACCGCGCCATAAGCCACAAAGACGGCGGCGCTGTAGCCAGACATATGGTGGGAAATGCCAGAGAGCCACCAGGGCATGCGGCCACCGGCGGTAAAGAAGTCACGGGTATTGCCGACTCTGCGCATCGCCCACAGCGTGATCAGCACAATCATCAGCGCGTAGAGCGCAATTACAGCGTAATCAAGCAGGTTCATGGCGGACTCCACCCGGTTTGCCGCCTGGCGCGCAACGCGGCGCAGGCAGGTCAACAGCAGGGCGACTGATGATAAATCGGTCCGGCGGCGTTACGCCGGCTGAGTGCGGAGACGCGGCTCAGCCGTGTGGACAGCCCGGCGGGACGGGTAGGGAATTAATATTCGTCGCCGCGTACCCGACTGCGATAACTTTCCCAGTCGAAGCGCACCCAGAGACTGTTACCCAGCCGCATCCGGTCCATCACCCGCTCACCGAGCAGCGCGTTCATACCGGCATGGTCGAGGTTAGAAAGCATGCCGGTCGGACGCTTGGAGGAGGATCGGCGATCCACAATCTGATTGATGATGACTTTCTCGTAGCGGGATTCGCTCTGCATGCCAATCTCATCAATTACCAGCAGATCAACGCTGCTGAGGTCCTGAATCAGACGCTCTTCGGTAATGCCGCTGCTGCCGCTGAAGGTGCCTTTCATGCTCGACATCAGATCGGCGACCGTGACGATCAGCACGCTCTTACCGCGCAGGATCAGATCGTTACCAATCGCCGCCGCCAGATGGTTTTTGCCGGTACCGGGACGGCCTGAAAAAACAAAGCTGGCGATGCTGCCATCAAATTCGGCGGCATACTGCCGCGCCAGATCCAGCGCTTTGCGCTGGCCCTCATTTTCCACCCGGTAGTTATCAAACGAGCAGTTCATATGCAGTTCACGGATGCCGGAGCGGCCCATAATGCGCTGCATTTTCATGGCGCGGTTTTCACGCACAATCGCTTCAGAGCGCAGGCGGCCCTGTTCCTGATTCCACGCCAGCAGCTCTTCGCCATTAGCAAATTTCGGTCGGGTGCCGGCAGGCATCATTCTTTTCAGACGGCTAAAGAGATCGTTCGGCGTTTTCATCACTCACCTCGGAAACCATCGGGAATGGTACGGTCAGGGTCAGGCAACTGCGTGATATCACGCTTCGGTTGCCCGCCGTTGGCGGCGCGGTTCATCTGAATGCTGCGCGCCAGTTTTTGTTGCCACTGCACATGGTGAAACAACCGGCCTTCTGCCTGCCAGTAGGCGACAAAGGCCGCCAGCTCGGTGGCGGTTACCGGTTCGCTCAGCGCCACGCCCCAGATGGCGGCCTGGCGGGTAAAGTCGGCGTCGGGCTGCCAGCCAGCATACATGGCGAACTTACCGACCGGCGCAGAGATGGCCGCAGGCGCATCGTCATACAGGCTGTCATCCAGCGCCACATCATTCGGCTGTCGGGCAGCGGCTTCCAGCGCCAGCAGCTGTGCCAGGCGCGTCGGGGTGATGGCGTACATCACCGGCGCGTAATCCTCTAACACCGCCAGCGTACCGTTCTCCGCCTGCTGCAGTGCAGTCAGCGGGTCCTGGCGGAAGGCATCCAGGCCAATGAGCGTTGAAGTTAAGATTTTGACTGACATGAAAAGACCTGAGGTTAACAAACACCTTGCGCCGGGGCACAGCCGCCGACGCAGAAGTGTTTATTGTACCTTTTTTAATGGTGCGGATCGCTCAAAAAGCGCGAGCATTATCAGTAAGAGGTTACCGGAGAAGAGGTATGACGGGCAGCGGCGGGCTGGGTCGCACTGACGGTGACAGCCGCCGGGCGCGTTTGCCATAAATAACGTACTGATGCCAGCCAGCAGAGGCCGTAACCCAGCAGCTCGGTACCCTCTTCCGCCATGTTTTTCACCACGCGGTTGTAATCCCCCAGCATCAGATGCTGCCACAGCGCATGAATGCCAAACAGGCGGGAGAAGACCAGCACCACCAGAAAGCCGGAGGCCATCACCGGCCAGCTGCGGTGTTGCAGCAGCCTGGCCAGCGCGTGCAGGGTTTTTTTCGGCGTCCGCAGCGCGACGGCCAGACAACCGGCCGTCACCGCCAGCGCGAACCAGATCCAGCTGCCGTGCTGGATAGCATCAAACACAAAGTCGAGTTCGCGGATCAGCATACAGCTGTAGAAGCCCGCCACTAAGGTCAGCGCGCCGCGCTGTGCCGGACGGCGATGGGCAGTGATAAAGAACAGGGCGGCAATCACCGCCAGCATAATTTCCTGGGTGGTTTCAGTAAAAGAGGTTTCGTGCAGCGCATCGTTCATCCAGGCCACATCGATATAGATGGGCAAAATCATCAGGGCGAGAAAGAGTGCTGCCAGTACGAAGACCGTGATTTCACGGCCAATAATTGTCAAATCGTTGCGCATAGTGTTACCAGTATAATGATTAGCGGACTCATTATATTTTAAACGACTGACGTCCTTTCTCTTTTTATGCCCCGCCTAGAAGCTGGCGCTGAGGCCGAGGCTATACAGCAACGGCTCATCACTATTCAGCGCGCTGTTTTGTGAAAACGAGGCGAAAGCGGCCAGATTACGGTTGAGCGGCAGCTGTGCCCCCACGCTCAGATCAATTCCGCTCTCCTGATGGGGACCGATTGCCGTCTCACGCCGATCGTTTTGTGACGACTCGTTCAGGGGACGGCTGTAGCTGAGCTGAGCCCACGGCGTAATCCATCCCTGCTGCAGATCGACACGCCAGCCGACGCTGGCAACCTGCTCACGGCTCTGCTGATCGCTGTAGTCGCATTGCAGACAGCCCATCTGCTGCGGATCGACCGCATATTGCGCCACCGGACCGGTGGTAAGGGATTCGCCGACCGGCAGTTCCACTCCGGCCCGATAGCGTTTTCCCAGCGGCGTACTGCCAACGGTGCCGGTTTCACTGTGCAGTTCTACCGGCAGGCTGGCCGGTGAATTGAGCGCGGCCTCGAACAGGGCGCGATTCTCATCGCTGAAGTCGAGCGACGTGCGGGAGATTTTCTCTGCCAGAATAGTGTCGTAATCGGGTTGAGCTACGGTTATTGCGGGCGCAGCAAAGTCGCCGCCCCAGGCAAAGGTCGGTTGCGTCAAAAATAAAAGTCCTGCACCACACCAGGCGCGTATCCGATAGCGCTGGCCTCTCCACCCACTTTTCTGCACCATACCCTCTCCAGTCGGAGGCTGAAGTTATTCCCGGGCGTCTGGATTAACCACCGGTTTGTGAGCCTGTTTACTCGTCGTGAGAGTACCGATCATCATATTGTTGTCAGTTGTTTAACTATTAACCGATTGTTTCTAAGATCAAGCGGCCCGATAAAATTTTTCTGCGATAAGGAATCCGAAAATGCAACGATGCGGCTGGGTAACCCAGGATCCCCTCTATCTGACCTACCACGATACCGAATGGGGCGTGGCGCAAACCGACAAGCGCGCGCTGTTTGAGATGCTCTGCCTTGAAGGGCAGCAGGCGGGGTTATCCTGGATCACGGTATTAAAAAAGCGGCAGAATTACCGTGCGGCGTTTCACCATTTTGACCCGCAGGCGATCGCGTTAATGGACGAGCAGGACGTTGCGGCGCTGCTGCAGAACAGCGGTATTATTCGTCATCCCGGCAAAATTGCCGCCATTATCGCCAACGCCCGGGCTTTTCTGGCGATGGAAGCGAAAGGCGAGGATTTTGCCCGCTTCGTCTGGCAATTTGTCGATAACGCGCAAATTGTCCACCATTATCCTGACTACAAACTGGCGCCCACCACCTCAGCGCACGCCATTGCGCTCTCTAAGGCGCTTAAACTGCGTGGTTTTAAATTCATCGGCCCGACAATTTGTTATTCCTTTATGCAGGCGTGCGGGCTGATAAACGATCACCAGACCGATTGTTTTTGCCATCCTGACAATCTTTAAGCGCCGCGGCGGGCAATTTAAGACTTTCCCTTATCCTTTCCTGACGGTTACGCGGCATAATCGTGCCGATTATGGGGAGAGCTTTTCCCCTGTGTGTCGAACGTAAGGGAACAAAAATGCAGAAGAAATTAATCGCGGTCACCTTGTTATTAAGCGGAAGCCTGGCCCTGTCCGGCTGTACCACCAACCCTTACACCGGCGAATCGCAGGCGGGTAAGTCAGGCGTGGGCGCCGGTCTGGGTGCCTTAGTGGGTGCTGGCGTTGGCGTACTCTCCTCCTCGAAGAAAGATCGCGGCAAAGGTGCGCTGATTGGTGCCGCAGGCGGCGCAGCACTGGGTGGCGGTGTCGGCTATTACATGGACGTGCAGGAAGCGAAGCTGCGCGACAAGATGCGCGGTACTGGCGTCAGCGTGACCCGTGAAGGCGATAACATCGTTCTTAATATGCCGAACAACGTGACGTTTGACTCCAACAGCAGCAACCTGAAACCGGCGGGCGCGAATACCCTGACCGGCGTTTCAATGGTACTGAAAGAGTATCCGAAAACCGCGGTAAACGTGGTGGGTTATACCGACAGCACCGGAACGCGCGCCCTGAATATGCGTCTGTCACAGCAGCGTGCCGAGAGCGTCGCCAGCGCCCTGATCGTCCAGGGTGTTGCCAGCAATCGTCTGCGTACTCAGGGCGCAGGCCCTGATAATCCGGTCGCCAGCAACAGTACCGAGGCCGGAAAAGCGCAAAACCGTCGTGTAGAAATTACCCTCAGCCCGCTCGGCTGATGGCTGTCGCCCCCGAACGGGGGCGCATTCACACGACTGACCTTTTCTGTAAAGATGCACGTTAAAGGTTCCAGTAAGGTTTCTATCCATAGAGCCACTTCAGGCTTTATGGTAGTCTGATCAAAAATTGATCAGCGGGTCGTGTCTTATGTCACTTAAAGCGATTGCTGCGGCATTAGGGCTTTCTGTCACCACGGTCAGTCGCGCGCTCAATGGGTATCAGGATGTCGCGCAGGCGACCCGTAAACGGATTGAAGAAGAGGCGCAACGTCGTGGCTACCGGGCTAACGCGGCCGCCCGTCGTCTGAAAACCGGCCGCGCCAATGCGGTTGGTTTGCTCTATCCCATCGGGACATCGCCGCTGAGCGACGGTCACTTCAGTGAGATGTTGCTGGCGCTGGATCAACGCCTTGCCCATCATGAAATCGATCTGCTGCTGCTGGCGGATAAGCCGCAGAGCCAGCCCTTCCTGACCCGTCTGCTGCGCAGTCGCGCCGTGGATGCCATCGTTGTTACCCATATCACCCCGCAGGACAGGCGGCTCTCCACGCTGCTGCAGACTGACTTTCGCTTTCTGGCGCTGGGGCGCAGCGATCTGCCGCCACACTATGCCTGGTTCGATGTTGACCATGCGGCCGGTTCGCAACTGGCAGTTGCTTATTGTCTGTCACAGGAAAAAGGGCAGATTGCCTGGCTCGGCAGCAATGAAACCCGCACCGGGGTACGCGATCGTCGTCAGGGCTATCTGGATGCGCTCGGTACCACCGCGCCTTATGCGCAGGCTGCGGTACCCGCGACGCGGCGTGCCGGCTACCAGCAGACCCGTGCCTGGCTGGCACAGCAGAATCCGCCCGACGCCATCATTACCGATTGCGGCCCGCTGGCGGAAGGTGCCGTGGTCGCACTGCAGCAGGCCGGACGGGCAGAGGGCGACGATGCCATAATGCTGATTGGCTGGGACGGGCTACCGCAGGATGCGATTCTCGATTACCCGCTGATCACCATTCGGCAGGCGGCGCAGCAACAGGTGGGCGAGCAGCTGGCGGAGATGGTATTACAGCTGCTGGATGGCACGCCGCCGTCGCAATTACAGATGCTGTGGCAGCCCTGGCTGCAATTGCCAGCCTAGCGGGCGTGCTTTTTTGCGACTGGACGTTGCTGTGCTAGTCTCTGCCTGGTTTCTACTTTTGCAGGATATTTCATGAAAATCAGGCCGCCTCGCGCCACCATCAGCGATGTTGCTCACGCGGCACGAACCGGAAAAACCAGCGTTTCACGCTATCTGAATGGCGAGCTGCATCTGCTGTCAGCCGATCTCAAAGCCCGGATTGAGCAGGCCATTGCTGACCTCAGCTATCGTCCAAGCCAGATGGCGCGCGGCCTGAAGCGTGGCCGTACCCGACTGATTGGGCTGATCATCGCCGACATTACCAATCCCTATTCGGTCGATGTGATGAGCGGTATTGAAGCGGCCTGCCGCGAACAGGGTTTCACCCTGCTGATGTGTAACACCAACAATGAAGTGGACCTGGAACAGCACTATCTGCAGCTGCTGAGTAGCTATCAGGTGGAAGGCATTGTGGTTAACGCGGTGGGGATGCGTGAAGAGGTGCTGAGTCATCTGCAACAATCCCTGCTGCCGATGGTGCTGATTGACCGCAAAATCCCCGATTTTCCCTGCGACGTAGTGGGCCTGAATAATGCCGAAGCGGCGGAGACAGCAACGCGCCATCTGGTCGATAACGGCTACGAGGCGCTGCTGTTTCTCAGCGAGCCGCTGGGCAGCGTCAATACGCGTCGTGAACGTTTGCAGGCTTTCCGCCAGGTGCTGGCGACCCATCCGCAGGTGCAGCATGAAAACGCCGAGCTGGCGCTGCATCAGCCTGCCGCGCTGGATCAGGCGCTGCGTGACTTTCACCAGCGCCATGCGGGCAAACGCAGCGCGGTAATGGTGGCGAACGGTGCGCTGACTTTGCAGGTTGCGCGATCGCTGCAGCGCATCAATCTGCACTGGGGCCGCGACATCGGTCTGCTCGGCTTCGACGAGCTGGAGTGGGCCGCGCTGGCAGGCGTCGGCATAACCACGCTGAAACAGCCCACCTGGCAGATTGGCTACAGCGCGCTGGAAAGAGTCATCGCCCGCATTGAAGGCAGCGATCTGCCGGTCAGCGAGCAGGTCTTCTCGGGTGAACTGATCGTTCGCGGTTCCAGCCAGCCGCTCCGCTAATCTGATTTTCAGACTTTTACGCGTCAACTGCGTGCTCGCTTCGTGAGCACGATCATAATTTCATCCTTTGCTGCTTTGCTTTGGAACCGGTTCCATCTAGGGTTTTTACAGAACTTAAGCTAAAAGCCCCGATGGAGCACAACATGAAGCCTGACATTATCGTGGTGACTGCCGCTTACGGCCATCCGCAGATTGCCGCACTCGGCGGTCAGACCGCACTGCTGCCGATTATCCAGCAGGCAGGCGCTGACGGTGTCGAAATCCGTCGTGAACTGTTCGATGACGCCACGCTGGCCGATCTGCCGGCGCTGGCCGCCGCAGTGGCGCAGCATCAGCTGCACGCCAGTTATTCGGTGCCGGATACGCTGTTTTGTGACGGCGGTGACGTAAATCCGCGCATAACTCACTACTTTGAAGAAGCACGCCAGTTAAACGCACAACGTCTGAAACTGGCGCTGGGCCCTTTCAACGGTACGATTCCGGCGTCGCTGCACTCGCTGCTGGCAGACCAGCCGCTGCCGCTGACGGTGGAAAATGATCAGACGGAGCACGGCAGGCTCGATCCCAGCGAGCAGTTTTTTGCGGCGGTCCGCGCGGCGGCGCTGCCGATCGGCATGACGTTTGATATGGGCAACTGGTGCTGGACCGGCGAAGATGCGATGCAGGCCGCGCAACGGCTGGCGTCGCAGGTCAGTTATGTGCATGTGAAAGCGGCGATCCCACACCATGACAGCTACCGGGCGATTGCGCTTGATGAGGCCGGTGATGCGTGGCGTGCGCTGCTGCAACAGCTGCCCGCCACGGCACCGCGCGGCATTGAATTTCCGCTGGAAGGCGACGATCTGATAGCGGTCACCCGCCACTATGTGTCGCTGCTGCGCAACGTTTGAGGAGTGAAGATGACGACGCATTACACTACGCATCACAACGGTCCGCTTGATGTTGTCACCATCGGAGAAGCGATGGCGATGTTTATCGCCCGTGAAACCGGCGATCTGGCAGCGGCAGAAACTTTTATTAAACGCGCAGCGGGTGCCGAACTGAATGTGGCGACCGGCTTGGCGCGTCTTGGTCTGAAAGTGGGCTGGGTCAGTCGCGTTGGCGATGATGCCTTTGGCCGTTTTATCTGTCAGCAACTGGAGAAAGAGAGTATCGATCACCGCCAGGTGACGGTCGATAACCGCTATCCGACCGGCTTCCAGCTTAAATCCAAAGTCGATGACGGCTCCGATCCGCTGGTGGAGTATTTCCGTAAGGGCTCGGCGGCCAGCCATCTGTCGGTTGAGGATTTCGACGCGGACTATTTTGGCTCAGCCCGCCATCTGCATCTTAGCGGTGTTGCGGCGGCGATCTCCGACAGTTCGCTGGCACTGCTGAAACATACGGCCAAAGAGATGCGCGCGCGCGGGAAAACGATCTCCTTCGACCCCAATCTGCGGCCGGTGCTGTGGCGCAGCGAAGAGGAGATGCGTAAGCAGCTTAATCTGCTGGCGGAGTACGCCGACTGGGTGCTGCCGGGCGAAAAAGAGGGGCTGATTCTGACCGGTTATCGTCAGCCGGAAGCCATTGCCGATTTCTACCTCGATAGAGGGGTGAAAGCAGTGGTGATTAAAACCGGCTGTGACGGTGCCTGGTATAAAACCGCTGAAGGCGAAAAAGGTCAGGTTGCCGCGGTTAAAGTCGATAACGTGGTCGACACCGTGGGCGCTGGCGACGGGTTTGCCGTTGGGGTGATCAGTGCGCTGCTGGAAGGCCTGAGCCTGCCGCAGGCGATTCAGCGCGGTAACAAAATTGGTTCGATGGCGATTCAGGTGATTGGCGACAGCGAAGGTCTGCCGACGCGTCAGCAACTTGGCGACGCGTAGCCCGCGCCTCACATATTGACACAGGAGTTCTCGATGAAAACGCAGACAATCGCGCCAAAACGCTGGTGGTTCATCATGCCCATCGTGTTTATCACCTACAGCCTGGCCTATCTCGACCGCGCCAATTTCAGCTTTGCCTCGGCGGCGGGAATTAACGACGATCTCGGCATTACTAAAGGCATGTCCTCTCTGCTGGGCGCGCTGTTCTTCCTCGGCTACTTCTTCTTCCAGATCCCCGGGGCGATTTATGCCGAACGCCGCAGCGTTAAAAAACTGATTTTCTGGTGCCTGATCCTGTGGGGCGGCTGTGCCTCGCTGACCGGTGTGGTCAGCAACATTCCGATGCTGGCGGCGATCCGCTTTATCCTCGGGGTGGTTGAGGCGGCGGTGATGCCGGCGATGCTGATCTACATCAGTAACTGGTTCACCAAATCTGAACGGTCCCGCGCCAATACCTTCCTGATCCTCGGTAACCCGGTGACGGTGCTGTGGATGTCCGTGGTGTCAGGCTACCTGATCGAATCCTTCGGCTGGCGTGAAATGTTTATTTTCGAAGGGATTCCGGCCGTTGTCTGGGCCATCGCCTGGTGGTTTATGGTGCAGGACAAACCGGCGCAGGCGCGCTGGATGAGCGATGCCGAGAAAGCTGCACTGCAGGCGGAACTGCAGAAAGAGCAGGACAACATCAAAGCGGTGCGTAACTACAGCGAAGCGTTCCGTAACCGCAACGTGATCATTCTTTGCCTGCAATATTTTGCCTGGAGCATTGGCGTTTACGGTTTCGTGCTGTGGCTGCCGTCAATTCTGCGTAACGGCACCCAGATGGGGATGGTCGAAGCGGGCTGGCTGTCAGCGGTGCCTTATCTGGCCGCGACCATTGCGATGGTGGTGGTGTCGTGGGCCTCTGATAAGACGCAAAACCGTAAGCTGTTTGTCTGGCCACTGCTGCTGATCGGCGCGCTGGCGTTCCTCGGCTCTTATCTGCTGGGATCGGGCAACTTCTGGCTCTCTTATACTCTGTTAGTGATTGCCGGTGCGGCGATGTATGCCCCTTACGGCCCGTTCTTCGCCATCATTCCTGAGATGCTGCCGCGCAATGTCTCCGGCGGGGCGATGGCGCTGATCAACAGCATGGGTGCGCTCGGCTCGTTTATCGGTTCGTGGATTGTCGGCTATCTTAATGGTGCCACCGGCAGCCCGTCGGCGTCCTACATCTTTATGGGATCGGCGCTGCTGGTGTCGGTGTGGCTGACACTGATTGTTAAACCGGCGCAGAACAAGACGACGCCACCGCTGCACGGCGCGAAACACGCCTGAAAGCGTAAGCCCAGACGTTAGCCCTCATCTTCCGGGCGGCCCGAGCGCCGCCCGTCACTGTTTTAATGACCGGGAGCCACTGAATGAAACCCGCTGTGATTCTGTATAAAAAACTGCCTGATGATCTGCGCGCCCGCCTGGCGGCGCACGCTGAGATTACTGAAATCAGTGACCTGTCACCCGCCAGCCAGCAGCAGCACGCTGAGGCGCTGGCCCAGGCGGAAGGTCTGCTGGGCTCAGGAGGAAAAGTGAATGGCGAGCTGCTGGCGAAAATGCCAAAACTGCGCGCCTGCTCCAGCGTCTCTGTTGGCTATGACAATTTTGACGTCGACGCGCTGAACCAGCGCCACGTCGTGCTGATGCATACGCCGACCGTGCTGACCGAAACCGTTGCCGATACCATCATGGCGCTGGTGCTGAGCACCGCACGTCGGGTACCGGAACTGGATGCCTGGGTGAAAGCGGGCAACTGGCAGAAGAGTATCGGTCCGGAGCGCTTTGGCATCGATGTACACCATAAAACGCTGGGTATCCTCGGCATGGGTCGCATCGGGATGGCGCTGGCGCAGCGCGCCCACTTTGGTTTTGGCATGAAGATCCTCTACAACGCACGGCGGGAACATCAGGAGGCGCAGTCGCGGTTCGGCGCTGAACGCTGTGAGCTGGAGACGCTGCTGAAACAGAGTGATTTTGTCTGCATCAGCCTGCCGCTGACGGAACAGACTCACCACCTGATCGGGGCAGAGCAAATCGCCCTGATGAAGCCGGAAGCGGTGCTGATCAACGCCGGACGCGGACCGGTGGTGGATGAAAACGCACTGATCGCGGCCCTGCAGGCGGGAAAACTGCACGCCGCCGGGCTGGACGTGTTCGAGAAAGAGCCGCTGCCCACTGATTCGCCGCTGCTGTCGCTGCCTAACGTGGTGACGCTGCCGCACATCGGTTCCGCCACGCATGAAACCCGCTACGGCATGATGCTGGATGCGGTGGATAATCTGATCGCTGCGCTCAGCGGTCAGGTCGATAAAAACTGTGTTAACCCGCAGGCGCTGAAGTAATCCCTGCGCCTTTCCATTGCGCCCGCCGATGGCGGGCGTTATGGTGGACCCCCGATTCGCTATCACAAATTTTTAACCGCTATGTCCTTTTCTCAGTTCGGCGACAAATTTACCCAACATTCCGGCATCTCACGTCTGATGGAAGATATGGGCGCGGGCTTGCGCACGCCCGGCACCATCATGCTGGGTGGCGGCAATCCGGCGCAAATCCCGGCCATGAACGACTACTTTCAGCAACTGCTGCAGCAGATGCACGAGGAAGGCAAGCTCAGCGAGGCGCTCTGCAATTACGATGGCCCGCGTGGCAAAGCGACGCTGCTGGAGTCGCTGGCAGAGCTGCTGCGCGATCGGCTGGGCTGGCCCATCAGTGCGCAGAACATTGCGCTGACCAACGGCAGCCAGAGCGCCTTCTTCTATCTGTTTAACCTGTTCGCTGGTCGTCGGGCTGACGGCAGCAAAAAGCGCGTGCTGTTCCCGCTGGCACCGGAATATCTCGGCTATGCCGATGCCGGGCTGGAAGTGGGGATGTTCGTGTCGGCCAAACCGAACATTGAACTGCTGCCGGCTGGCCAGTTTAAATATCACGTCGATTTCGATCATCTGCCGATGAATGACGATATCGGACTGATCTGCGTGTCGCGTCCGACCAATCCGACCGGCAACGTGATCACTGACGATGAGCTGATGCAGCTCGATGCGCTGGCACAACAGCATGACGTCCCGCTGCTGATCGATAACGCTTATGGCGTGCCGTTTCCCGGCATCATCTTCAGTGAGGTTCGCCCGCTGTGGAATCCCAACATTATTCTCTGCATGAGCCTGTCGAAGCTCGGCCTGCCTGGCGCGCGCTGCGGCATTATCATCGCCGATGAGAAAACCATCGGCGCGCTGAGCAATATGAACGGCATCATCAGCCTGGCACCTGGCAGCATCGGACCGGCGATTGCCGGTGAAATGATCCGCCGGGGCGATCTGTTGCGCCTGTCGGAAGAGGTGATTAAGCCGTTTTATCAGCAGAAGGTGCAGCAGACGATCGCTATCCTGCGCCGCTATCTGTCGGAAGAGCGCTGCCTGATCCACAAACCGGAAGGGGCGATTTTCCTCTGGCTCTGGTTCCGCGATCTGCCGATCAGCACCGAAATGCTCTACCAGCGGCTCAAAGCGCGCGGCGTATTGATGGTGCCGGGCCACTTCTTCTTTCCGGGCCTGGAACATGAATGGCCGCACACCCATCAATGTATGCGCATGAACTACGTGCCGGATGCGGAGAACATCGAACGGGCGGTGCAGATTCTGGCCGAAGAGGTTGAAATCGCCTGGCGCGACGCCTAATCCTGCGGCCCGGTTAACGACAGCTGGCACCACTGCGCCAGCTGTTGTATCGCCTGCTCCACTTCCGCATTCCAGCCAAAACCGGCGTTGAGCCGGAAACAGTGATCGTAGCGCTGATCGGTGGCAAAAATATGGCCCGGCGCAATGCCGATGCCCGCATTGCGCGCTTTCAGAAACAGCGCGCGCACGTTCAGCGCCTGTGGCGGCATCTCTACCCATAACACATAGCCGCCTTCCGGTTCAGAAACCCGGGTTCCCGCCGGAAATTCCCGCAGCACCGACTGACGCATGGCGCTGATTTGCTGCGCCAGCTCACGCCGCAGTTTACGCAGATGTGCGTCGTAGCCGCCGCTGCGCAGCAGCTCGGCCACCGCCGCCTGCGACAGCACCGAGGTGCCCATGGTTGAGGTATATTTCAGCGAGGCGATTTTGCGCATGTAGTTAACGCTGTGTACCCAGCCGATGCGGATGCCGGGCGCCACGGTTTTGGAGAAGCCGCTACACAGAATGGCGTTTGGACTGAAGGCGCGCATCGGGAAAGGGCGACGTTCGCCAAAAGCGGTATCGCCAAAGATATCATCCTCAATGATCACCACATCGTTTTCATCCGCCTGCCGCGCGATATAGGCTTTCTGCTCGTTTGGGATGCTTTTGCCCAGCGGATTATTGATGTTGCACAGGGTCAGAAATACCCGCACCGCTTTGCGCTGAAACAGTCCGGTGAGCTTCGCGACATTCACATAGCCTTCCGGCCCGGCTTCGACTTCGATCACCCGCAGATTGAGGTTATGCAGCATCTGCAACAGCACGAAATAGCAGGGCGATTCGACCGCCACCACGTCGCCAGGCTGGGTGGTGGCGCGCAGCGACAGCGAGATCGCTTCAATGCAGCCGTTGGTGATCAGGATATCGTCAGTGCTGATATTGCAGCCGTAATCGACCGCCCGCCGGGCAATCTCCACTTTTAGCGGCGCATAGCCGGTGCCTTTGACGGTGTTACCGAGCAGCGCAGGTTTGCTGTAGCCCATCTGACGCATCAGTAAGCCGAGCTTCTTCACCGGATAGAGCGCGCTGTCGCCATTGGCCAGATCGAGCCGTACCCGGCAGTCGGAACCGAGCATCGCCAGATGCAGTTCAGTCTGTTCATCAAGCGGGGCGATGGCGCGCGGCTGTTCACTGACGGCGGGCAACTGAGGCGGCCGATGGCGCTGTGGTGCGACAAAAAAGCCCGATTTAGGCCGGGCCACGGCGTAGCGCTCATCCTCCAGCGTACGTAATGTTTTCAGGGCGGTGGTGAGGCTGACGTTATACTGCGTTGCCAGCGTCCGCACCGACGGCAGACGGCTGTCGGGTGCCAGCGTACCGGCATGAATAGCTTGCTTGATCTGTTCTGCTATCTGGCGGTAACGGCTGCTCTGACTCTCCTGTTCCCCGACAACTTCGGCCATCTGTTCCACCCCATATCGCGCTGATCTGTGCATATTCAACAGAGTACATTCAAAGTACTTTAGGCTGCATCTCTTAATTATTCATGACGCTAAACGGACCTCTCGCCAGGACTGGCGTGCGTCTGAGAGGTGTGCTGAGCGTGATCGTCATCCGCCCAGGCCGACCGCTGTGATCCCAGACGTTCAGGCCATTGAGTGATTCTATTCGCGTAAGGAAAAAGTGAAAAATGAATAATCTGACCACCATGATGAAGGAGATTGAAGCATACCTTTCGCCCGCCATCATCGACTCTGCTCAGCGCTGTTCTGCTCGTCTGCTGGCGGCGTTACCCGATCGGCAGCAGCTTGAAAATAATCGTGTCCTGCTCGCCTATGGCGGAGGAAAAGACAGCAGCTACATGGTGGCCTATGTTCGTTATATCCAGGGCATTCTCTGGCAACAGCGCGGGACTACCTTTCGCCTGCGCGTCAGCACCAACCGCCATGCGGCGATGAATGACAGCGTGATGGAGAACATCAACCGGGTTTATCAATCGCTGGCGATGCATGACGATCCGCTGGCGGAGTGTCTGGTGGTGGATGGCTTACAGATTCGCCCGTTTGCCCGGCATCTGCCGATGCCGGATGCCGTGCGGCAGCAGAATCGCAGCGATGTGCTGATGAACGGCCACCGGTTTCGCGCGGATGGGCGCTCCACATTCTGTAACGCCTGCAACCTCAGCATGGTGAACTCCTTTGGCCTGGCGGCGGATTACGACGGGGGTGTGGATGTGATCATCACTGGCGATTCACCCCAGGAACAGGCGGCCTATGTGGCCTGGGCGCGGCATCTGTCACGGCTGTTTGATGCGCCGGTGGCCGACAAAAGCCGCGGTTTCAGTGGTTTCCTGCAGACGCTGGATGGCGTCGCCGAACGCTATGGCAGCCGAATCTATGGTGCCGATCAACTGACACCGGCGCATCGCATCACCCATCAGCTGGCGCGCGATCCGCTGTTTTTCAATATCTATCAGGACACCGCCTATGAAGCGGGCGCGCACTGGGCGCTGCTCAGTGAATTTATGCGCTTCCGTTTTGATGAGCTGATGTTCAGCTTCTCCGAATCAGACTGCGGTAACCCGACCCTGATGGCCCACCTGCGCGGGCTGCGGGCGGAAACCCTGTTGCAGCGCAATTACGCCGAAGGCATCCGTGAATATGTGCGCTTTGCCCTTGGCTTAATGGTGCAGAAAGATTTTCCACCGTCGCTAATCGATGAAATGGCGGCGCGTTATCAGGATGATGCCGCGATCCAGCGCCAGCGCCAGCGGGCGGCGGCTTTCGCCGTCGAGGCGTTCGATCTCAGTGAAGAGCAGCTGGTCTGCATGATTTACTCGCCGTTTCTCGCTCAGGGACAACAGCTCGGCCACTGGCTGAGCCAGCAGCAACTGACGCTGGACGAGGCGGCAATCCGCGATCTGCTGGAGAACCGCAGCGACGATAGCGCGCTGGCGCAGCAGTTAACCCGGCTTTCCGGCATGACGCTGGCGCAGATGCGGCACTGCTGGCAGAGCCTGCCGGTCAGTTCGCTGCTGGACGGCAAAAGCGCCGATCCGCTGTCGCGCGTACTGCGTTTTGATCCCCACAAAGCAGTGATTCAGGTGAACAACGGTGTGCTGAACGATACCGTGACCGAAATCATTTCCGGGCGATAGTCCGGTAAGGCGAGGCGATGAAAAAGATTTTTCTGCAGATTGGCGCGACCCGTGACGGACAGAATCCCTACTGTGCGGTGGCGAAGCGCGAGGGATATTTTACCGTGCTGGCGGAGATGGGTGACTTTGTCGATTACCAGTCGCTGAGTCTGACGCTGCCGTTTGATCTGATCGTTCGCCTCGATCGGCCGGAAAATCCGTGGGAGGTGATGCAGGCCTATCTGCACGCCGGTTTGCTGTCGCATCCGCAGGTGGTGCTGGCTGGCTTTGAAGCCTACAACGCCAGTGCCGGACGGGTCCGGGAAATGCTGGCCGGACCCGATGCGCCCGCCGCGTTTATCCCGCTGGATAAATATGCACAGCGTATGGCGCTGAAAAAAGCCTGGCCCGCCTTTCCGCAGCCGGAGTTTCGCTTTTTCGCCTCGCCGCTCAGCATTCTGGATGCGAAAGAGGCGCTGATCTATCCCTGTGTGGTGAAACCGGTGGATGGCGGCGGCGGCCTGGGGATCTGGCTGATTGAGCGGGCTGAGCAGCTGTGCAGCGTAGTGAACAAGCTGGTTCAGACCATGAACTACGGCGGACGCGGCTTCAGCGGTTTTATTGTGGAAAGCGGATTAGCGGGCGATGAGTTTTCACTACAGGGCGTGGTGCATCAGGGACATCCGCAGGCGCTGACCTGCTGTCATAAGGTGATTGAGCAGCATCGTGACGCCGACGGCTGCGTCAGCTTCTGTGAGTCGGGGCATGTGGCGCTGGCCGCCGCCACGCTGCCGCCGTCGTTCACCAGCCTGATGGCCTTTTGCTGTGAAACCTTTGGCTATCGTCAGGGCGCTTTTCATATCGATTTCATTCTGGTGAACGGTATTCCGCACTTTCTGGAGATGGGCTTCCGCCTTTCCGGTATGGGCGTGGCGACGCTGGTGCAGGAGGCAACCGGCATCGACTGGGCAGAGGTGACCTTTGGCCTGGAGGCGGGCGCGGTGTTACCGGCCTTTGCCTTCACCGCGCCGCGGGCGGTGGGTCAGCTGCGGTTGCGGCAGCCGGCGCAGTTGCAGGCGGCTGAGCGCTGGATTGAGCAGCACCAGCAGGGCCAGCTGATGCCGACCCTCAGGCTGCCGACGCTGCAGGTGTCACCGCGATCGTCACTGTACGCCGATCTGACCCGTCACGCGGGCATTCTGGCGACCTTTTGCCTGACGGCGGCAGCGCGTGAGCCGATTCTGGCGGCCTTTCATCAGGTGATCGCCGCGCAGCCCGCGGCGGCAGGGAGAAATATTGTATGTGCAGAATGATTCTGGCGCATGGCCGGTTCGATAGCGCGGCGATTCTGGAAGCGGCGCGTGCCATGAGCTGCGGCGAGAGCGCCACTCATGATGGCCCGATTAAACAACATCCTAACGGCTGGGGCTGTCTGTGGCTGGAGAAGGGCGAGATCCGCACGCTACACGGCACCGGCGCATTCGCCGACGCGCTGCCGGGCATTGATGTCGATCGGCTGCGCAGCCGCTTTCTGGCGGTACATGTGCGCCACGCGACGCTGAGTAAAAATCAGGGGCTGGAATTTTCTCATCCGCTGTGGCGCAACAGCGCGGAACATTGCTGGTACATGATGCACAACGGCTACCTGCCGACGGTTTATCGCCAGCTTGGCCTGACGGAATCACGCTTCGATTCGGAAGAGTATCTGCGCTATCTGGTGGATCAGATCACCCCGGCCGATTTCACCCGCGACTACCTGCGGGCAAAAATGGCGCAGGTTGAGCCGGGCGGCAGCGCCGGCAATGCCATTGTGGTTACCCGCGACAAGGCCTGGGCGTGGCAGTGGCATCCCGACGATACGCCGTATCCCGACTATTTCACGATGCATTTTCGGCAACAGGACGATTGTACGCTGATCGCGTCTGAACCGGTGGCAATACCAGGCAGCGCTGGCAACTGGCGGCGCATGAACAATCATGAACTCTATGAAATACCGTTTAGGGAGTGAGAAACATGGCTATTTTCAATCAGTTCCGCGTGATTAATCCCAACATGTTTGTGGAGTCGACCTGGCTGGATGACATCGTGACGGCACGGGTGCCATTGCTGGTGCTGCGTAACTTCCTCACGCCGGACGTCCGCGAGTCGGTGGTGGCGGATCTCCAGCGCTGCCGGGAGAAGATTCGAGTCTCTCACTATCCCAACGGCGCGCTGACGACGCTGGGTCCTTATCTGGCAAAACACACGGCCGCGCCGGACAACTATTTTACGGAACTGCGCGATATTCAGCCGTCGCTGCCGCCGTCACTGAGCGTTCTGCGCGAACAGATCTACCACTGGGTGCAACATGCGCTGCGGCTGGAGAGCCTGCGCACCGCGCACGAGCCGGGCCGCGGTGACTATGCCGGTTCAATCGTGCGCTTTCATGCCAACGGCGTGGCGAATCCGCTGCATAACGACAACATCGTGCGCGATGCCGCCAGCAGCGGTCTGGTGGTGACGCAGATCCTGCATCAGCTCAGCTGCGTGGTCTGCCTGCAGGAGTGCAACGCGGGCGGCGCGCTGCGCATCTACAACAAAAAATGGTCGCCGGAGGATGAGCAGTTCAAAACGCCTGGTGAACTGGGCTACCGCAGCGGCGTGATCGCGGGCAGTGAAACCTGTGAGTTCTCGCCACGCAGCGGCGATATCTACCTGTTTAACCCCGCCTTTTATCACGAAATCGACCGGGTTGAAGGCGATACCCGCATCACTATGGGCTTCTTTTTCGGCCTGACCGATAAAAAAATGAAGCACGCTATCGCCTGGAGTTAATTCAGGTTGCGCCAGAGAAGGAGAGGGAAATGACGACGTTTGAAAAAATTATCGCGCTGCTGGATCAGCATCAGGCGAACTACCGCGTGGTGGAGCATGAGGCGGTGGGTCAGACCGATCTGATCAGTCAGATGCGCGGTAACGCGCTCAATCAGGCGGCCAAAGCGATGGTGCTGGAGGTCAGCATGCCGGAAGGCGCGGAAGCGCGTTACCTGCTGGCCATTGTGCCGGGCGACTGCCGGATCAATTTTAAAAGCGCGGCGCGCGCTATCGGTGGCAAGAAGTCCGCCTTCGCCGCGCCGGAGACGGCGCAGGCGCTGACCGACTGCGTCATGGGCGCGGTGCCGCCGTTTAGTTTTGATGACCGGCTGGCGCTGCGGGTCGATACGCGGCTGCAACAGGTCGGGACCTTGTGGTTTAACGCGGGCGCGCTGGAGAAGTCGATTGCGCTGGCAGTAGAGGACTATTTTCGCATTGTTGGTGACGACTGCTGTGTGGATATCGCGACGCCGGTGGCGGTCACCGCCTGAGGCGGCACAAGGAGTAACTGATGTCGGTAAAAGATATGCTGTTAGCGCTGTGCGTGGTGGTGGCGTGGGGCGTCAATTTTGTGGTGATTAAGCTGGGACTACAGGGGATGCCGCCTTTTTTGCTGGCCGGGCTGCGCTTCAGTCTGGTGGCGTTTCCCGCCATCTTCTTTGTGCGCCGTCCGCCTATTCCGCTGCGCTGGCTGGTGGTCTACGGCATGACCATCAGTTTTGGTCAGTTCGCGTTTCTGTTTCTGGCGATTAAGCTGGGAATGCCCGCCGGCCTGGCATCGCTGGTGCTGCAGGCGCAGGCGTTCTTTACGCTGCTGCTGGGCGCGTTGCTGCTGGCGGAGAAGCTGCGCTGGAATCACATCGCCGGGATTATTATCGCCACGCTGGGGATGTTTATGCTGGCCACAGCCGGTATGGCGGGCCAGACCACCGCTGGCATTACCCTGACGACGATGATGCTGACGCTGGCGGCGGCGCTGTCGTGGGGGCTGGGCAACATCACCAACAAGATCATTATGCGCAACCGCCAGGTGCCGATCATGTCGCTGGTGGTGTGGAGCGCGCTGGTGCCGATCGTCCCTTTCTTTGCCTGCTCGCTGCTGTTCGACGGCCAGGGCGCTATCCTCAACAGCCTGCTGCATATCGGACTACAGACGGTGCTGGCGCTATTCTATCTGGCGTTTGTCGCCACCATTATGGGCTATGCGATCTGGGGAAATTTACTCAGCCGCTATGAAACCTGGCGCGTCGCGCCGCTGTCGCTGCTGGTGCCGGTGGTGGGGATCGTAACCGCCGTGCTGGTGCTGGATGAGCACCTGTCGGGACAGCAGATGCTGGGTGCGACGGTGATTATCTTCGGACTGCTGGTGAACGTATTTGGCGGGGTAGTGGGCCAGCGTTTAGCGATGCGAACCCAATCCTGAAGGCAAAAAAAACGCCGCTGACGCGGCGTTTATTCTTTTCATCAATTATTTCAGAATCTCAATACGGCGTGGTTTCGCTTCTTCCGGGACCAGGCGTTCAAGATCGATGCTTAACAGACCGTTTTCCAGGCGGGCATCACGTACCACGATATGGTCGGCCAGCTGGAATTTACGCTCGAAATTACGTTCGGCGATACCCTGATACAGGTATTTACGCTCGGTCTGCTCTTCCGGATGGGCGCCCCGCACGATCAGCACGTTATCGTGGGCGGTGATCTCCAGTTCGCTCTGAGAGAAACCGGCTACCGCGATGGTGATGCGATAGTGGTTTTCATCGACCAACTCGACGTTGTACGGAGGATAGCCGCCGTTGCTCTGGTTTTGGTTCGCTTCGAGCAGGTTAAACAGGCGGTCAAAGCCGATGGCAGAACGATAAAGTGGAGAGAGATCAAAATTACGCATATTAAGACTCCTGAGTTTCAGCAAGTTTTGGCAACCTTCCACTACGGGACAGGCTGTATACGGCACCTCACTGTCCCTTGCGGCAACGGTGAGTGCGTCCGTAATCTAAAAATGGGTGCCGGACGTCAGATTTCAAGGGGGAAAAACGCAATTTTTTTCGCCAAATTGAGGAAATGACATACACTCAGGACTACCTTTGCCGGACCAGAACGGACATTGCCCCAGAGCGATGACGTTGTCTGGCAAGCCAACTCAGTCAGGCTTCTGCCGGGGCTGAAGGGATGATAATAATGAATTTGATGAAAACTTTACCGCTGGCGGGTGTCGTCTGCTGCGCCGTTGCGGCAAGCGGCTGCTCCAGCGTCATGTCACATACCGGTGCCAGTCAGGGCTACTATCCTGGCACGCGCGCCAGCGCCGACCTGCTGGTGGATGACGACACCAGCTGGGCACTGAAACCGCTGGCGCTGATCGATCTGCCTTTCTCCGCTGTGCTGGATACCTTGCTGCTGCCGTGGGACTACTATCGCAACGACAGTGACAGATCGATCGATTCTCCGCGTGAACGGGTATTGAAAAGCGAGAAGCTGGCGCATACCCAGGAACATCTGGCACAGGCCCAGCCGCTGCCGACTATGCAGCCACCGTCGCCGCAACCGTAAACAGCTGCCGCCAGCCGTTTACCTCTCGCATATAAGCAATCTGACGTCCATCGGGTGACCAGACCACTGCGTCGCCCGACGGAGCCGCTTCCGTTCTGTCGGTCAGCCGCTGGCACTGTCCATCGGCGATCTTACATCGCATCACGCTGTTATCGCAGACAAAAGCGATCGCCTCACCGCTGGGGTGCCAGCTAAACGCCGACTGAATGCTGTGGCTCAGCCGGGTGATCTGGCGCGGTTCGCCGCCGTTGGGCGACACGCTCCACAGCTGGATCACCTGCTGCCGGTCCGCCATCAGAAAAGCGATCTGGCTGCCGTCCGGCGCGGCGCGCAGCCAGTGGCGCGGTTGCAGCGCCAACCCGTTGCTGACCGTCAGACGACGCTGCTGCACGCCAGCCGGCGGTGCAGGAAGCTGCCGCTCACTGCCCTCCAGCGGCGCGTCGCCCGCCCGGGCGTAATCCTCCAGCGCCGCCGGCAGATCGACAATAAACACCTCCGGCCGCTTTTCTCCCTGCGCGTTCAGCGTGTCACCAATAAAGGCAATGGCCCAGCGCTGCCAGCTGCCGTCGGGTTTCTGATAACCGCGATCGCCAACCCAGCACTCTTCATAAGCGCGATTAATCTGGTCGCTGCCGGGAAGAGGCTGCGGATGGGTCGAGCTGACCAGCAGGCAAAAATAGCTGCCGTCATATTCGCGCGGATGCTGCTTCACCGGCCTGACCGCGCCCAGCGGCACAGCAATGCCGACGTTACGCAAATCCTGATGGCTATCCCATTCATGCATCACATGATCGTTGTAGGTAAAGCTGAGGCGCGATCCATCCGGACTGAAGACATGGACGTGCGATCCGCCGCGCAGTGCGCCGGGCGTGAAAGGGGGCGTGATATCGCAGGCATCCAGGTTGACCGCCTCGCCGTTCTGAACGATCACCCCACGCCGATGGTGAAAGTCATAGTGCCAGGTGGCGTCGGGATGTTCCGGCCCGTGAATGCAGACATAGCGCGGCGGCAGATCGGGGCTGACGGTGACCACACCGACATGCGCACCGTGCTGCGCCTGATAGAGCACCTCCACCTCACCGGTCATGACATTGACCCGCTCAATGGTCTGGCTGGTAAACGACGCGCCGGACGGACGGAGATCAAACGCCAGCCACTGGCTGTCGGCGGTCCAGACATTGATATTGGTAAGCTGATGCTGGCGGGCAGCAAAGGTGATCTGTTTTTCGCGCATGGGGGCAACCTGATAAAAATGTTGCCCCACACGCTACGCCAAACGGGCTAAAGATGCAGCTTCGATTTCACCTCACTGATTACCCGTTCCTCACCCTCGACGGTTTTTTTTCGTCCCAGCAGCAGACCCAGCAGGCCACCCAGTACCAGCGCGCCCGCCACAATCAGCAAACCATCATGGTAACTGTGGGTGGCATCTTTAATGCGGCCCATGATCGGCGGAAAACCGAGGCCGGCGATGTTCGCCACGGCATTGATCAGGGCGATAGAGGCGGCCCCGGCGACGCCGGAGATGGTTTCGGTGGTGACCGCCCAGAAGACCGGCGTGATTGCCCAGTTAAGGCCCACCATCAGTACCAGCAGGCCATAGGCCAGCCACTGCTGCGAGACCGCCATCGCGCCCAGCAAAAGCAGGCCCGCGGCAATCAGCGGCAATCCCAGATGGCGCGCGCGTTCGCCGGTTTTGTCGGAATGCCGGCCGTTAAAATACATAAACAGACAGGCAAACAGGAACGGTACCGCCGACAGCAGGCTGACCATCAGGTTACTGCGCTCCTCCGCCACGCCCTTGACGATCAGCGGCAGGAACAGCGTGACGCCGATGGTGCCAAACGCCTGCAACAGCCACAGCAGGCTGAGCGCCCAGACGCGGCCACTTTTCAGCGCCACCCGCCAGTTATGGTGGTGAATCGCAGAATGTTTCTCGTCACGTTCAATGGTCTGTTGCAGCCAGCTACGCTGCTCGCCGGAGAGCCAGCGTGCTTTGGCCGGTGAATCGTCGAGATAAAACCAGGTCACAATCCCAAGGAAGAAAGCGGGAATGCCTTCCAGCAGGAACAGCCAGCGCCAGCCCTCCACGCCTAACATCCCGTGCATGTTCAGCAGGCTGCCGGAGAGCGGCAGGCCAATCACCGACGCCAGCGCCGCACCGATATAGAACATCGACATGGCGCGTGCGCGATCGCTGCGCGGATACCAGCAGGAGAGATAGAAGATAATGCCGGGCGTAAAGCCCGCTTCTGCCGCTCCGAGCAGAAAGCGCATCACATAAAGCTGGGTGGGCGTCTGGACCAGGCTCATGCCGGCGGCGATGATGCCCCAGCTCACCATGATGCGGGCGATCCAGCGCCGTGCGCCCACCCGCGTCAGCAGCACGTTACTCGGCACTTCGAAGATGATGTAGGTGACGTAAAAAATACCGGCGGCGATGCCGTACATCTCGGCGGTCATCGCCAGATCGGCATTCATCTGGAGCGCGGCGACGGAAATATTGGCACGGTCGATATAGGCAATCAGATAGAGCAGCATGATAAACGGCATGATGCGCCGGTTCATTTTTTTCACGGTACTCAGATGCAGATGTTCACTCATCGGGAGATCCTCACGTAGGGTATAGCGGACCCGGATCCCGCATCACGCGGGACCTGGCGAGTGTTTCTTATTATGGGGTGAAGCGGGTGGCGACTACGGTAAAGCGGCGAAGGTTACCATTCGGCAACGGCGCCATCGGCGTGCCGCCACACCGGGTTGCGCCAGTCAGGTGCGTCGCGGCTGCGTTCGATCACCAGCGCTTCATCGATCTCGACTCCGAGACCCGGCTTCATCAGTGGGGCAAAGCTGCCCGTGTGCATGGCGAAATCCGCTTTATTCACTACGTAATCAAGCAGTTCTGCGCCCTGATTATAGTGAATGCCCATGCTCTGTTCCTGGAATACGGCGTTATGCGATACGAAATCAACCTGCAGACAGGCGGCCAGCGCCAGCGGACCGAGCGGGCAGTGAGGCGCCAGCCCGACGTCATACGCTTCCGCCATCGCCGCAATTTTTACGCATTCCGTGATGCCGCCAGCATGGGAAAGATCGGGCTGCACGATGGCCAGTCCGCCCGCTGCCAGCACCCGCTTAAACTCGAAGCGGGAGTACATGCGTTCGCCAGCGGCAATCGGAAGGTGGGTTTGCGCGGCAAGACGGGGATAGTATTCTGCCTGTTCGGCCAGCACCGGCTCTTCAATAAACAGCGGACGATAAGGCTCCAGCTCTTTGATCAATATTTTCGCCATCGGCGCACTGACCCGGCCATGAAAATCGAGACCAAACTCAATCTGGTTACCGAACACTTCGCGGATTTGCGCCACGGTATTAACCGCCTCATCCACCGCACGGCTGTTATCGATCAGGCTCATCTCGGCGCAGCCGTTGAGCTTGAAGGTGTCGATGCCGATGGCGCGCAGCGTTTCAATACCGGCAATCACCTCAGCGGGACGATCGCCGCCCACCCAGCTGTAGGCCTTCATCCGGTCACGTACCTGCCCGCCGAGCAGCTGCCAGACCGGCACGCCCAGCGTTTTGCCTTTGATATCCCATAACGCCTGATCGATACCGGCGATGGCGCTCATCAGGATCGGGCCGCCGCGATAGAAACCGCCCCGGTACATCACCTGCCACAAGTCGTTAATGCGCGCCGGGTCCTGGCCGATCAGATAATCACCCAGTTCCTGTACCGCCGCTTCGACGCTGCGCGCCCGGCCTTCAATCACCGGCTCGCCCCAGCCGCATACGCCCTCATCGGTTTCAATCTTCAGGAACATCCAGCGCGGCGGCAGGCGATAAGTGGTGAGTTTAGTAATTTTCATCGTACGGCGTCCTTATAAGCAGCAACAAAAGCCTGGGCTTTTTCTACAGTGCGCGACAGCGGCTGACCGGCGCGGTACAAATCGCTGCCCAGTCCGGCACCGACGCAGCCGACCGCCAGATAGTCCGCCAGGTTTTCAGGCGTTACTCCGCCGACGGCGAACAGCGGGACTTCCGGCGGCAACACGGCTTTGATCGCCCTGATATAGGCCGGACCAAAGGCCGAGGCCGGGAAAATTTTCAGTGCCTGCGCACCGGCGTTCAGCGCGGTGAATGCCTCACTGGCGGTGGCACAGCCGATCGCCGTCCAGATCTGCTGTCTGACCGCCCCGGCGATCACCTCTGCATCGGTATTCGGCGTCACAATCAGGCGGCCGCCCGCCGCCGCGACGGCATTGACCTGAGCGACATTCAGCACCGTTCCGGCACCGATCAGCGCCCGATCGCCAAATTGACGCACCATCTGCGGCAGGGTCTGTTGCCAGTCGGGTGAGTTGAGCGGCACTTCAATCGCGTCAAAACCCGCCTCAATCAGGGCGCTGATGTGTGCTTCGGCTTCGTCCGGCCTGATGCCGCGCAGAATGGCAATCAGCGGCAGGTTAAAGGGTAAGGTCATCGATAATTCTCCTTATTCCATGCTGGAAGGCGCGATCGCCCTCCAGCCATTGCAGCGGGATATCCAGCAGGGCAAACGCCGCCTGATAACGCCGGGCCAGCGACTCGCTGGCAATCAGCGTCACCGGACCGCTCAGCGTCGGGGACACCTGCTGGCTGGCGACTTCATGGCCGATCAGTAAACCGGAGAGAAAATCGCTGACCGACTCGGGGGCCAGCGCGCCCAGCAGATGCTGCGCCCGCACTTCAAACAGTCGCGCCAGCAGGGACAGATCGTTGATGCCGGTTTCCAGCCCGCGCTGAAAGGCCGCCGCATCCGGCTGCTGTGGCGGTAAACCGGCGCCGATCAGGGCGTGGTTCAGCAGCAGATGATGCAGTTCGCCGGTCATCAGAGTGCGGAAATCGGTGACGTAACGTCCTTCACATTGCACCCATTTGGAATGGGTGCCGGGCATCACGATCAGTTCCGCCGGTGCCAGCGTTTGCGCCCCCAGCAGCTGGGTCTCTTCACCGCGCATCACGTTGTGATTATCGCGGCGGCTGACGCTTAATCCCGGCACGATCCAGCGCTTTTCACCGGCCACGGTCAGCTGCGCCGCGAGGGTGTCCAGCGCCTGTGGGCAGGAAAGATAAGGCGCGGGCAGCCAGCCGGCGTTGCTGCCCACCATGCCCGCCATCACTACCGGCACCGCATCCACCGGCCAGTGCTGAGTGATTTCGTCAAATACCTGCTGGTGGCTGCGGCCGTTTAAGCGCGTCACGCCTGATTCAGATTGTCGGCTCTCCAGGCACTCACCGTCGCGGTAATACCAGGCGCGCAGGTTGGTCGAGCCCCAGTCGAGCGCGATATAGTGACTCACACGATCTCCTTCAGGCGTTGGGTTGAACTGGCGATCATGGCGCGTGCCGCCGCTTCTGCGGCGTCAGCATCCTGATGACGAATGGCATCGAACAGGTTCTGATGTTCACGCAGGGTTTGCGGCATGTTGTCGCGATCGGCGCGGTAGGTGCGGGCAAACACTGCTTTCTGTAGCTGAACCAGCGCGATGCTGAGCTGTTGCAGAATGGGATTGTGCACAGAGGCCAGCAGCGCCTCGTGGTAGCGCATATCGGCCTCGTTAAAGGCATCACGATCGTCGTGCCAGGCGATCATATCGTTGAGCGCCTGCTCGATACCGGCTAAATCCTGTGAGGTCGCGCGTTCGGCTGACCAGCGCGCCAGCTGTGGCTCGACCAGCACCCGCACATCGTTCATCGCGGCGATGAGCTTCGGGTCGTGATTGTGCTTTAACGACCATTGCAGCACGTCGCTGTCGAGGAAGTTCCACTGCTGATGCGGAGTGACAAAGGCGCCGCGGTAACGCTTAATTTCAATCAGGCGTTTCGCGGTCAGGGAGCGATAGACTTCGCGGATGATATTACGGGAGGTAGCGAACCGTTCGCACAGGTCCGCCTCGGCGGGCAAAGGCTGGCCTGCCGCAAACTGGCCGGAGACAATCTCTTCGCCCAGCGTTAAAAGAATCCGATCGGTTTTGCTGACATCCTGCTTTTCCACTGTCTGTGTTCCTTTGCCCGGCCCATGCCTGAGCAAAAATTGTAGTACCACCTATCAAGGTTGTACTACAATCCTGATCACAAAACAGACAATCTGTTGCGCTGTAGCCTGTCAGCAACAAAACGGACGATTTACAGTACCAGCTCTTCAATCGCGTGTGCGACGCCATCTTCCATATTGGTTTTGGTCACGAACTGGGCGATTTTCTTAACCGAATCAATGGCATTACCCATCGCTACTCCGGTGCCGGCATACTCAATCATCGCCAGATCGTTTTCCTGATCGCCAATCGCCATCACTTCTTCCTGCTTCAGCCCAAGTTTCTCCGCCAGCATTTTTACGCCCTGGCCCTTGTTAACCCGGCGATCAAGAATTTCGAGGTAGTAAGGCGCACTCTTCAGGATGGTGTAGGTCTGGCGCGCCTGTTCAGGCAGACGGGCAATCGCCGCGTCCAGCAGAGCAGGGCGATCGATCATCATCAGTTTGGGAAAACGGGTGGCGCGATCCATCTCGTCAACGGCGCGGTAGCGCACCGGAATCCCGGTCAGGCTCGCTTCGTGGATGGTGTATTCACTGATGTCTTTGTTCGGCGTATAGAGGTGAGATTTGTCGAAGGCCTGGAAATGCACGCCCAGCTCACGCGCCAGCTGCTCAATGTAGAGATAGTCGTCAAAGGTCAGCGTCACTTCCGCCACGCATTCACCGTCTTCGGCCTGATGGACCAGCGCACCGTTGTTACTGATCGCATACTGCCCCGGCGTCTGCATATCCAGCTCCATCAGATAGCGCTGGATACCGACAAACGGCCGGCCGGTGGTCAGTACAATCGAAACCCCTTGCTGGCGGGCGCGATCCAGGGCGGATTTCACGCCCGGCGTGATTTCGTGTTGCGGATTAAGCAGGGTGCCATCCATGTCGATAGCGATCAATTTAATAGCCATAGGGTCCTCGTTGCGTCTGGGTTTTACTCAATGCTAGCGCGATTCAGCTCACATTGACCAGTTTAGTGGCAAGCGATGACAAATGACTGACACCCGGAGCTTAGCCGGTAAAGAGATCGCGGTGGATTTTAATCACGGCTTTTCGGATGCGGGCTGGTTCGGCGGGCGCGCAGCAGGGCCGATGCACGTCGTGCGGGAAAAACAGCGCAAACATACCGGGCGTCAGGGTGATCATCGATTCGTTCAGCGTCTGCTGATAAAAAACCACGTCGCGCTGCTGGGCAAAATCTTCGGTCACCTGCTGATCCGGATGCGCCCGGGCCACGCCGATATTTTCAGTGCCTTCAAGCAGATACTGGATATCGATGTAGCTAAAATGGGACTCAGCCTTACGCGCACTGGCCGGCTCGGTCATCATCTCCTGCACCAGACAGAACATTTTATCGTCCGGCAGAATGGCATATTTGCCGGTTTCGAGCTGGCTGAAATCGGTCTCAGCAATCCAGCTTATCGCCTGGTCAACCACCGGATGAAAGGCGTGACGTTCTCTGGCCCAATCGCGACGATCGCAAATAATCATGGTTTAACTCCCTGTCAGAACAGAATAGTGCGCCACAGAGGCGCAAAGAGAGACAAGAGTAAGAGAGGGACGCAGGCTAAAAAGTGATCGCGATCGCAGCCTGCAGGCAACATGGGGCAATCGCCGTGGTTTTCAGACGGCTGCGCAAAAAAAAAGGCCATCACTCGCGTGATGGCCTGTTACGTCAGCAGCCGATTAGATATCGATGTTGGCGGCTTTCAGCGCATTCTCTTCGATGAAGGCGCGGCGCGGTTCAACCGCATCGCCCATCAGGGTAGTAAACAGCTGGTCAGCGCCAATCGCATCTTTAATGGTCACTCGCAGCATACGACGGCTATCCGGGTCCATGGTGGTTTCCCACAGCTGCTCCGGGTTCATCTCGCCCAGACCTTTGTAGCGCTGTACTGAGAGGCCACGACGTGACTCTTTAACCAGCCACTCAATCGCCTGCTCGAAGCTGGCCACCGGTTGACGACGCTCACCACGTTCAATGTAAGCATCCTCTTCCAGCAGTCCACGCAGCTTGCCGCCGAGGCCGCAGATTTTGCGGTACTCAGGACCCTGAATGAAATCGGCTTCCAGCGGATAGTCGGTATCCACACCGTGGGTACGGACGCGCAGCACCGGTTCGAACAGGTTCAGCTCGCGGTTTTCACGCACCTGCGCCAGGTAGGTGCTGCCGTGCGCTTCGCGCTCGGTGAGGTAGCTCACCAGACTGTTCAGCCAGCCGGTTACTTCCGCTTCATTGCTCAGATCGCTCAGCGTATCGTGATAAATCAGCGCGCGCAGCAGGGCCAGCGGATAACGGCGTTCCATACGCTTGATCATCTTCTGGGTGCTGTTGAAGTCAGAGACCAGCGTCTCCAGCGGCTCACCGGCCAGCGCCGGGGCGCTGGCATTGGTGTGCAGCGTGGCACCATCAAGCGCGATAGCGATCTGGTATTGATCCATCGCGTCATCATCTTTGATGTACTGCTCCTGCTTGCCTTTCTTCACTTTATACAGCGGCGGCTGCGCGATATAAACGTGGCCGCGCTCAATAATTTCCGGCATCTGACGATAGAAGAAGGTCAGCAGCAGCGTACGGATGTGCGAACCATCGACATCGGCATCGGTCATGATGATGATGCTGTGATAGCGCAGCTTGTCCGGGTTGTACTCGTCGCGACCAATGCCGCAACCGAGCGCGGTGATCAGCGTAGCCACTTCCTGCGAGGCGAGCATTTTGTCGAAGCGCGCTTTCTCAACGTTGAGGATCTTACCTTTCAGCGGCAGAATCGCCTGGTTCTTACGATTACGGCCCTGTTTAGCCGAGCCGCCAGCGGAGTCACCCTCCACCAGGTAAATTTCTGACAGCGCCGGGTCGCGCTCCTGGCAATCCGCCAGTTTGCCTGGCAGACCCGCCAGGTCCAGCGCGCCTTTACGACGGGTCATTTCACGCGCACGACGCGCGGCTTCACGCGCACGGGCAGCGTCGATGATTTTGCCGACCACGATTTTGGCGTCTGACGGGTTTTCCAGCAGATACTCCGCCAGCAGTTCGTTCATCTGCTGCTCAACCGCCGATTTCACCTCAGACGAGACCAGTTTATCTTTGGTCTGTGAAGAGAATTTGGGGTCCGGTACTTTTACCGAAACCACGGCGATCAGGCCTTCACGCGCATCATCACCGGTGGCGCTGACTTTGGCTTTCTTGCTGTAACCCTCTTTATCCATGTAGGCATTCAGGGTACGGGTCATCGCAGCACGGAAACCGGCAAGGTGGGTACCGCCGTCGCGCTGTGGAATGTTGTTGGTAAAGCAGTAGATGTTTTCCTGGAAGCCGTCGTTCCACTGCAGCGCCACCTCCACACCGATGCCATCTTTCTCGGTAGAGAAATAGAACACGGTTGGGTGAATCGGGGTTTTGTTTTTGTTGAGGTACTCAACAAACGCCCGGATGCCGCCTTCATAATGGAAATGGTCAGACTTGCCATCACGCTTATCTTCCAGACGAATCGACACGCCTGAGTTGAGGAATGAGAGTTCACGCAGGCGTTTCGCCAGAATGTCATACTCAAAATCGCGCACGTTGGTAAAGGTTTCGTGGCTTGGCCAGAAGCGCACACGGGTACCGGTCAAATCGGTCTCGCCGGTCACCGACAGCGGTGCCTGCGGCACGCCATGGACGTAGACCTGCTGGTGTACTTTGCCTTCGCGACGAATGGTCAGCTCCAGCTTCTGTGACAGGGCGTTCACCACCGAGACACCGACGCCATGCAGACCGCCGGAGACTTTATAGGAGTTATCGTCGAACTTACCGCCGGCATGCAGCACGGTCATGATCACTTCAGCGGCGGAAATGCCCTCTTCTTCGTGAATACCGGTTGGAATGCCGCGTCCATCATCCTGCACCGAAACGGAGTTATCCGCATGAATGGTAACCACGATGTCACTACAGTGACCAGCGAGCGCTTCGTCGATTGCGTTATCCACGACCTCGAATACCATGTGATGCAGACCGGTACCGTCATCGGTATCGCCGATATACATGCCCGGGCGTTTGCGTACCGCATCAAGCCCCTTCAGGACTTTGATACTTGAGGAGTCATAAGAATTCGACATCAACGTTTCTCGCTCATTTTAATCTTCAGGTTGAACCGCTATTTTACCCTGTTCCACGCGGAACATCTTGCCCTTTTCATCGGTCATGTCGATTACATGCTCGGCAGAAATTGCGCTGACAAACACCTGTGCCTGGGTCGCTTTTAACCGCTCCGCCAGCAGGCGTCGACGGCTGTCATCCAGTTCCGAGGCAAAGTCATCAATCAGGTAAACACAGCGGCGTCCGCTCTGGCTTGTCAGGAACTCGCCCTGTGCCAGACGCAATGCACACATCAGCAGTTTTAACTGCCCGCGTGAGAGTAAATCTTCCACCGGCGTCCCTTCAGCCCGAATACGAAAATCGGCTTTATGAGGACCGCTGGCGGTATAGGTCAGGGCGCGATCGCGCTCAAAGTTACGTTCCAGCAACTCGCCGTAATCGCTCTCTTTATCCCAGCCGCGCTGAAACGAAAAGCGCAGATCAAATTCAGGCAGGAACTGGCTGCAGGTGGCGGTAATCTCCGCCGAAATCGCCGCACTGTATTCGGCGCGCCACAGGCTGATCTGTTCTGCCAGCGGCACCAGCTCCTGATCCCAGGGACGGATCTGACTGTAGCGTGACACCTGGCGCAGCGCGGCGTTACGCTGTTTTAACAGGCGGCGCAGGTTGCTCCAGGCGTTGAAAAAACCGGGCGTATTATGGAAACAGCCCCAGTCGACATAGGCTCTACGGTATTTGGGGCCACCGTTGAGCAAAGTAAACCCTTCGGGAGTGATTAACTGCATCGGCAACAGCTGCGCCAGTTCGGCTACTTTGTGGCCATCGCTGCCGTCGATACGTACTTTGCTGTCACCGGCGCGGTTTTTGGTCAGTCCGACAGCGATTTCCCGCTCTTTACCTTCCAGCCGGCCATGCAGCACAAACGCTGCCTCATCATGACGGATCACGCGGCCCGCCTGCAGGCTGCGAAACGCCCGGCCGTGGCCCAGGGTGTAAATCGCCTCTAATACGCTGGTTTTACCGCTGCCATTGGCGCCGACCAGAAAATTGAAGCCGGGCGCTAATGCCAGGTCAGCCTGTTCGATATTACGAAAATCTTTGATTAGGAGGCGGGTTAAAGCCATGAATCAGTCCAGCGTGAAGGGCAATAAAGTTTTGGGCCTGGGATTTGACCTGCCGATCCAGGGCGTTAACGTCGAAGCCAGTTTGCCCGGTATCCCAGTCACCAGGCCGTCGGCGTCGCAGCCAGTCTGGTTCCGGCCAGCGCGCAGGCCCTGGGAGCATACTGAAGTATGTGACCAGGGACGAGCACTGCCCGGAATCAGAATGGCAAGTAAGCCAGGCCGATATATTCTACAAGCGCATGGGCATCACGACATAGGCCGCCGCCGGACTCGCCACATCCTCAATCTGCACGCTCGATACCGAGTCGGTCAGCAGCAGACGAACGTTTTCGCACTTCAGTGCGTTCAGTACATCCAGCACGTAACTGACGTTGAAGCCAATCTCCAGTTCGGTGCCGTTGTAGCTGACGTCCAGCATCTCTTCCGCTTCTTCCTGTTCAGGGTTATTGGCGGTGATTTTCAGCTGATTTTCGGTGATATAGAGGCGAACGCCGCGGAATTTTTCATTCGACAGGATCGCCGCGCGGGCAAAGGCCTGCTTCAACAGATCGCAGCCCGCTTCCAGCGCTTTATCGGGATTCTTCGGCAATACGCGGCGATAATCGGGGAAACGACCATCAACCAGCTTCGATGTGAAGATAAAGTCACCGACGTGCGCCCGGATATTGCTGCCGCCAATCTGGACCTGCAGCGGATTATCGCCGCCATCCAGCAGACGCAGCAGCTCAATCACCCCTTTACGCGGCACAATCACCGAATGACTCGGCAGCGCCTGGCCGATCGGCATTGAGCAGACCGCCAGACGGTGACCGTCGGTGGCTACGGTGCGCAGCTCTTCCCCTTCGGTTTCAAACATCATCCCGTTGAGGTAGTAGCGAACATCCTGATGCGCCATGGAAAACTGGGTCGCTTCGATCAGCCGTTTCAGCGTCGCCTGCGGCAGGGTAAATTCAACTTCACTCTGCCAGTCGTCGAGATTCGGGAAATCGCTGGCGGGCAGGGTCGACAGCGAGAAA
Source organism: Pantoea sp. USHLN298 (assembly GCF_037149395.1). Classification (NCBI taxonomy): domain Bacteria; kingdom Pseudomonadati; phylum Pseudomonadota; class Gammaproteobacteria; order Enterobacterales; family Erwiniaceae; genus Pantoea; species Pantoea sp. USHLN298. The sequence continues at coordinate 181,392 of NZ_JBBCRO010000008.1, read as the reverse complement.
CGGCTGCGGCCGGAACGCACTAACATGCGATCGCCTTCCAGCGCCAGGGTGATCTCCGCGCCTTCCGGCAATCCGCGACAGATATCGAGGAATTTCCGTGCCGGCACGGTGGTTGCGCCAGGCTCATGCGCCTGCGTCAGGGCAACCCGCGCCACCATCTCCATTTCTAAATCGGTACCGGTCAGCAACAGCGTTCCTTCCGTCACCTGCAACAGCAGGTTTCCAAGGATCGGCAGCGTCGGGCGACCGCCTAGCGGGCCGCTTACCTGTTGCAGCGGCTTCAGTAACTGCTCACGTTCAACAATAAATTTCATAGCGTCAGGAAGATAATGTTCTGATGAGATTAGAGAAATCTTCTTTAATATCGTGGCTCTCTTCACGCAGCTGCTCTATCTTGCGGCAGGCATGAAGCACCGTCGTGTGGTCGCGACCGCCAAAGGCATCGCCAATTTCTGGCAAGCTGTGGTTGGTCAGTTCCTTAGCCATCGCCATCGCCATCTGGCGCGGACGCGCCACGGAACGCGAGCGGCGCTTGGACAGCAGATCCGCGACCTTAATTTTGTAGTACTCAGCCACGGTCTTCTGAATATTATCAATGGTGACCAGCTTTTCCTGCAGCGCCAGCAGATCGCGCAGCGCTTCGCGCACGAAGTCGATGGTGATCGCCCGACCGGTAAAATTGGCGTTGGCGATCACGCGATTCAGTGCGCCTTCCAGTTCACGCACGTTGGAGCGTAACCGCTTAGCAATAAAGAAGGCCACTTCGCCAGGCAGACGAATGTCATTCTCATCCGCTTTCTTCATCAGGATCGCCACGCGCGTTTCCAGTTCAGGCGGCTCGATCGCCACCGTTAACCCCCAGCCAAAACGTGACTTCAGACGATCTTCCACCCCGTTGATCTCTTTTGGATAACGATCCGAGGTCAGGATGATCTGCTGATTGCCTTCTAATAAGGCATTAAAGGTGTGGAAGAACTCTTCCTGCGAGCGCTCTTTATTGGCGAAGAACTGAATATCATCGATCAGCAGCGCATCGACCGAACGGTAGTAGCGCTTAAACTCTTCGATCGCGTTGTTCTGCAGCGCCTTGACCATGTCCTGGACGAAGCGCTCGGAGTGCATGTAAACCACTTTGGCATTGGGTTTACGCGCAATAATGCCGTTACCCACCGCGTGCAGCAGGTGAGTTTTCCCCAGACCGGTGCCGCCATAAAGGAACAACGGGTTATACGCGCCGCCTGGATTATCGGCCACCTGACGTGCCGCCGCGCGCGCCAGCTGGTTAGATTTACCTTCAACGAAGTTATCGAAGTTATGGCGGTTATTCACATTCGAGCGATAGGTCACATCAGCGGGCGCCGGCACGTTATCCCAGCTTGGACGCATAATCTGCGTCGGGGCCGGACGGATGTGGCTCTGTACCGGAATAGCAGGCGCGCTCACGCTGGCCATCACCGGCTGGCTGACAGCGGCCGTTTGCTGAACCGGGCGTGTCCCCACTTCAAAACGCAATAACGGTACGTTTGGCCCGCAAAATTCATTCAGTAATGCGTTAATGCTGTTGAGGTATTTGTCCCGAACCCAGTCGAGTACGAAGCGATTTGGAGCATACAAGGCAAGCGTATTGTCGTTTAACTCAGCCTGTAGTGGACGAATCCACATGCTGAATTCGGTGGCAGGAAGCTCATCCTGCAAACGGGCAAGACACTGTTGCCAAAGCGTAAGTGACACGGCGGACTCCACTCGTACAAATTCGATAAGAATAGTAGGCGTTACTCTAAGAAACGTTCATTTTTGACACAGACGTAAGAAAGCGCCTGCGACCGCTATCAGCGGTTTTCCATCCTGCAATCACCGGAGGATCGTCAGCGGAAGGGCGGATCATAGCGCAAAGCGAGACAGAGATCTTCCCTTTCTACACAGTTTTGATCCTTTTTATCCACAGGCGAAAGGCGCGCAGAGAAGTTTACGCCAGTTGCAGGAAAAACCAGCAGGAATCTGGCTGAATGCGTCAGATTTTCGGGCGACTTCTCGTTTTATCCCCACGATCCGCCAATTTGATCGCAATAAGATCCGGTGCGATCCTTGCGCTTTGACCGGGAGCCCGTATAATTCGTCACCCGGCGTTGTCGCGTTAAGCCCAATGCCCGGACTCAGCGGGCTGTATCCGTGTTTTCAGGTACTGCTGCACGCGAAGTAAATTGACTCGGGACTGTACAATTATTACAATCCCGCCTCTTTATTAAAGACACATTGAGGCGTCGGTCGATTTATTGGCCCGAAACGCGTCACCCAGTGAAAATTTTCAAGTTTAGGTAGAAACCGCCATGAAACGCACTTTTCAACCGTCCGTACTGAAGCGCAACCGTTCACACGGTTTCCGTGCTCGTATGGCTACAAAAAATGGTCGTCAGGTTCTGGCACGTCGTCGTGCTAAAGGCCGTTCTCGTCTGACCGTTTCTAAGTAATAAAGCTAACCCTGATGGGTAAGCTCGCATTTCCCAGGGAGTTACGCTTGTTAACTCCCACTCATTTCACTTTCGTCTTCCAGCAGCCACAACGGGCTGGCACGCCGCAAATTACTATTCTCGGCCGCCTTAACGCGCTGGGGCATCCCCGCATCGGTCTCACCGTCGCTAAAAAACATGTGAAACGCGCCCACGAACGCAACCGGATCAAGCGATTGACCCGCGAAAGCTTTCGTCTGCGTCAACATGAACTGCCGTCGATGGACTTCGTGGTGGTCGCGAAGAAGGGGGTTGCCGATCTGGATAACCGTATGCTGGCGGAAGCGTTGGAGAAATTATGGCGTCGTCACTGTCGCCTGGCGCGCGGCTCCTGATCGTCCTGATACGCGTCTATCAACGCGGCATCAGTCCATTACTGGGACCACACTGTCGGTTTCATCCGACCTGCTCTCAATACGGAATTGAGGCATTACGCAGGTTCGGCGTGATAAAAGGCAGTTGGTTGACGTTAAAACGCGTATTAAAATGCCACCCTTTGAACCCGGGTGGTGACGATCCTGTGCCGCCAAAAACCTTTGATACCAGAGAACATTAACGATGGATTCGCAACGCAATCTCTTTCTCATCGCTTTTCTGTTCGTGTCTTTTATGATCTGGCAAGCCTGGCAGACGGACCACGCTCCGCAGCCACAGCAGACGCAGACCACACAAAACACAAACAGCGTAGCGGGTGATGCCGCCAGTCAGGGTGTACCGGCCAGCGGTCAGGGCCAGACGATCACCGTTAAGACTGATGTCCTGTCATTAAATATCAACACCCGCGGCGGTGATGTTGAACAAGCACAGCTGCTGACTTTCCCGGACAAACTGGGTTCCGACCAGCCGTTCCAGCTGCTTGAAACGACGCCATCGTTCCTTTATCAGGCACAGAGTGGTCTGACCGGCCGTAATGGCCCGGACAACCCGAACAATGGCGCACGTCCACTGTTCACCACCACGCAGGATCACTTCGAGATGGCTGAAGGCCAGTCCGAGCTGCGTGTGCCGATGACTTATACCGCTGAGAACGGCGTGGTTTACACCAAAACCTTCGTGTTCAAGCGTGGCGAATATGCGGTTAACGTCGACTATCACGTCAACAACACCACCCAGCAGCCGCTGGAAGTGTCGCTGTTTGGCCAGCTGAAGCAGACCATTGATCTGCCTAAGCACCGTGATACCGGCAGCAACAACTTTGCACTGCATACCTTCCGTGGTGCGGCGTACTCCACCAGCGAGTCGAAATATGAGAAGTACAAATTCGACACCATCGCCGATAACGAGAACCTGAGCACCACCACCAGCAACGGCTGGGTGGCGATGCTGCAGCAGTACTTCGCAACCGCATGGGTTCCGCGTACCGAAGGCACTAACACCCTTTATACCAGTAACCTGGGTAATGGCGTGGCGGCGATTGGCTACAAATCTGCGCCGGTGACGATTGCCGCGGGCGCACAGCAGAACCTCGGTGCGACTCTGTGGGTCGGCCCGGAAATTCAGGACAAGATGGCAGCGATTGCGCCGCACCTTGATCTGACCGTGGATTACGGCTGGTTGTGGTTTATCTCTCAGCCGCTGTTCAAACTGCTGAAATTTATCCACAGCTTTATCGGTAACTGGGGCTTCTCCATTATCGTGATCACCTTCATCGTGCGCGGCATCATGTACCCGCTGACCAAAGCGCAGTACACCTCGATGGCCAAGATGCGTATGCTGCAGCCGAAGATTCAGGCGATGCGTGAACGTCTGGGTGATGACAAGCAGAAGCAGAGCCAGGAAATGATGGCGCTGTATAAAGCAGAGAAGGTCAATCCGCTGGGTGGCTGTCTGCCGCTGGTGATTCAGATGCCTATCTTCCTGGCGCTCTATTACATGCTGTCAGGTTCGGTAGAACTGCGTCACGCGCCGTTTGTGCTGTGGATCCATGACCTCTCTGCGCAGGACCCGTACTACATCCTGCCGATTCTGATGGGCATCACCATGTTCTTCATTCAGAAGATGTCACCGACCACCGTGACCGATCCGATGCAGCAGAAGATCATGACTTACATGCCGGTGATTTTCACCGTGTTCTTCCTGTGGTTCCCGTCAGGTCTGGTGCTGTACTACATCGTCAGCAACCTGGTGACCATTCTCCAGCAGCAGCTGATTTATCGCGGCCTGGAAAAACGCGGTCTGCATAGCCGCGACAAGAAGAAAGCCTAAGCGATGTAAAGCGGGAGCGATCCCGCCCTAAACGGTCTATCCTCAGGCGGTCAAAGCGACCGCCTTTGTTTTTTGTAGCGAGAGAGAATTTATGAGCCACAGCGATACTATTGTTGCCCAGGCCACGCCGCCCGGACGCGGCGGCGTCGGCATTTTGCGCGTCTCTGGCGCACGAGCCGCCGAGGTGGCGCAGCAGCTGCTGGGTAAACTGCCTAAGCCACGCTATGCCGACTATCTGCCGTTCACCGATGCCGACGGCAGCGTGCTGGATCAGGGCATTGCGCTGTGGTTTCCGGGGCCAAACTCGTTTACCGGTGAAGATGTGCTGGAGCTGCAGGGCCACGGCGGCCCGGTGATCCTCGATCTGTTGCTGAAGCGCATCGTGGCGCTGCCCGGCGTACGCATCGCCCAGCCTGGTGAGTTTTCTGAGCGCGCCTTTCTCAACGATAAGCTCGATCTGGCGCAGGCCGAGGCGATAGCCGATCTGATTGATGCCAGCTCAGAGCAGGCGGCCCGTTCGGCGGTCAATTCGCTGCAGGGCGTCTTCTCTACCCGCGTCAATCAACTGGTGGAAGCGCTGACTCATCTGCGCATCTACGTTGAAGCCGCCATCGACTTCCCGGACGAGGAGATCGATTTCCTCTCTGACGGCAAAATCGAAGCGCAGCTGAATGCGGTGATGGCCGATCTGGATGGCGTGCGGGCTGAGGCGCGTCAGGGCAGCCTGCTGCGCGAAGGCATGAAAGTGGTGATTGCGGGACGGCCTAACGCGGGCAAATCGAGCCTGCTGAATGCGCTGGCGGGCCGGGATGCCGCCATCGTCACGGATATCGCAGGTACCACCCGTGACGTGCTGCGCGAGCATATTCATATTGATGGCATGCCGCTGCATATCATCGACACCGCCGGTCTGCGTGAGGCCAGCGACGAAGTGGAACGTATCGGGATTGAGCGCGCCTGGCAGGAGATCGAGCAGGCCGATCGCGTGCTGTTTATGGTCGATGGCACCACCACCGACGCCACCGAAGCCGCCGCCATCTGGCCTGATTTTGTCTCACGTCTGCCGCCTGAACTGCCGATTACCGTGGTGCGGAATAAAGCGGATGTCACTGGCGAACCTCTCGGGCTGACTGAAGTAAATGGTCACTCACTGATTCGGCTGTCGGCCCGGACCAGCGCGGGCGTTGATCAACTGCGTGACCATCTCAAGCAGAGCATGGGGTTCGCCGGCAATATGGAAGGCGGCTTCCTGGCGCGTCGTCGTCATCTGCAGGCGCTGGAGTTAGCGGCGACTCACTTACTTCAGGGCAAAGCGCAGCTGCTGGGTGCCTGGGCCGGTGAGTTACTGGCAGAAGAGCTTCGCCTTGCACAGCAGGCGCTAAGCGAGATTACCGGCGAGTTCACCTCTGACGATCTGCTGGGCCGCATCTTCTCCAGCTTCTGTATCGGTAAATAACCGCTGATTTGCCGGCCCGACGGCCTCCCGCCGTCGGGCCTGATCCTTCCTCTCGCTAATCACGCCACCGCCATCCTTTTGCATCCTGCCTGCGGTGATTCTTGCTGATATGTTATTTTGCGGCGGCCCGGCATTGCCGTATAACGGTTGAAGCGCCGATCTGACGTGCGGCTACGGATTGCGGTGAACAATCCCCGCCTCATTCCGCCGGACCGGACGCAAACCCTATACGTGGATACCCTTGGGCGAAATTTTTCGCCTGAAACAGGAGAGTTGCATGAGTACACCGCTCGACACTGCCGCACTGGACACGCTGTTTACCGACGCCCGCACCCACAGTTACTGGCAGGCTAAGCCAGTCGATAACGCCCTGCTGGAGCAGCTCTATGCCTTAACGGCGCTGGGCCCGACTTCGGCAAACTGCTCGCCCGCGCGATTTGTTTTCGTGACCTCGGCGGAAGGCAAAGAGAAGCTGAAACCGGCGCTCTCTTCCGGCAACCTCGAAAAAACCATGAGCGCGCCGGTCACGGTGATTGTCGCCTGGGACCGCGAATTTTATGAACAATTGCCCGCGCTGTTCCCGCATGCTGACGCCCGCAGCTGGTTTACCGGCAGCCCGGAAGCAGCGAAAGAGACCGCTTTCCGTAACAGCAGCCTGCAGGCGGGTTATCTGATTCTGGCGGCCCGCTCGCTGGGGCTGGATGCCGGCCCGATGTCCGGTTTTGATCCGGCCAAAGTCAATGACGCCTTTTTCCCCGACGGTCAGTATCAGGTTAACCTGCTGATTAACCTCGGCTATGGTGAAGCATCAAAACTGCACCCGCGTCTGCCGCGCCTCAGTTTTGAGCAGGCGTGCCGTTTCGCCTGATGCGCTCAGCGTCGCGATGCCCGTCGCGACGCTTCTTGTGGCGCGATTGAAAACTCAGCGCCGCAAATTCTCTCTGATGGCTCGTCCTATTCCGAATTTACCCCAATCTGTGTGATGCCGGGTGCATTAAGCTAAGAAAATTCTTACAATGCAGCTGATGATTATCTGACCATTTTCACGGAGCGACAGATGGCTGGTCATTTTGTACGCTGGACGGGCAATCCCGACTTTTCTGCAGAAGATATGCGCATTCCCCAGGATATCGTTGACACGGCACAGCAGTTTGCTGATAAGCGCCGTGGACGTTTTCTTGCCGCGCGGACGCTGCTGGCGCAACTGATGCTGCGGGTTTATGGCATTAATCAGCTGCCGCGCCTGATTACCGACAGCAACGGGCGACCCGCTTTTGCTGACAGCGATCTGCCTGATTTCAGCATTGCCTATGCCGGTAATATGGTCGGCGTGCTGCTGGCTGAAGAGGGCGGACGAGCCGGGCTGGATATGGAAATTGTACGGGCGCGCAGCCGCCAGACTCAGGAGCAGCTGATGCAGGGATTAACCTCCGGCGAGATCGCCTGGATTAATGCCCAGCAGGATTTTGTCGAAGCCGTGACGCAAATCTGGACGCTGCGCCAGAGCATTCTCAAGCTGACAGGTGAGCGCCAGCAGGGGCTGGATTCACTGCGTCTGCTGCCAGGCGCAGGCCGCCTGCGCTCATCACTCTTTCCGGATATTCAGGTGGTATGCGATGCTGAGCCGACGCTGGTCTGGTCCTGTGCGCTTTCACCGGCGACCCAGCGCCTGCATCTGTGGGAGATGGATAATGACCACCAGTGGATCGTTTTACGCGAAGTGGAAATGAGTAAACCCAATATTGGTCCCCGCGCTCTGCGGCTGACTAGCCTGCCTACCGAACGCAGTCTGCATCCCGAAATCTAGCGGCTGAGCACCACCTGCATATCGCGTAAAACCCCAACATTACGATCACAAGAAAGTAAGTGGTTCATCTGTTCATGCGGCCGCTGCGCTGACCCATCTGTGACAATCCCGCTGAAAAAATTCATATTTTTGGCTGTGATCCCGACCGCAACGCTGCTACCTCGTGGGCTTGATGCAGACTTTTGTGACCGTCATCACTTCATTCCGCGCTGTTTGTTTCTATAAAGTTGAACATAAGTAATCAAGATGAGCTTTTGTTAAGCAGAGGATCACCAGCGCTGCCGTCAATGGCCGCGCCTGAGGAGAGGATGATGGAAAAAATGAAGCTGGGCGTGAACAGCGCCATGTTCGATGGGCATCCGCCGGAAGTTGCCTTTCGTACCGTACGCGACGCGGGTTTTGCTTACATTGAGCTGGCTTACAATCAGGGCTATGTCGGGCAACTCGATCCGGCCCTGTTTGGCCGGGAGAATGTCGCACGCATCAACGATCTTAAACAGCAATATGGTCTGAAGATGCATGCACTTGGCTGCACCATTAATCTGGCAGCCCCGGATGCGGTGGAGCAATTCCGTCTGCGGGTGGCTTTTGCTCAGCAGATTGGTGCCCGCTATCTTAACGCCTGCACCGCGCGACGCGATGATCGTGCGGCATTAATAGATAACCTGCGACGCATGGCACCGATTGCCGAAGAGGCGGGCTGCATTTTGTGTATCGAGAATGGGGGCGATCCTGACTATGACGCCTTTGCGCTGGCGGAGGATGGCTTCGCGCTGCTGGAGTCCGTCAGCCATCCGGCGGTGGCATTTAATCTCGATCCCGGCAACATGGTGTCGCTCTGTCCGCAGCAGGATCCGATCGCCGAGGCGCTGACGATGCTGCCTGGCGCCCGGCATTGCCACCTTAAAGATGTGATGCGGCAGAATGGAGAATATCATTTCCCGCCGATGGGAGAAGGTGAACTCAATTATGCGCCGCTGCTTCAGGCGCTGGCGGAAAATGCTATCCCGGCCAGCCTGGAGATCCCTCTGCGAATGTACCGCCAGCCCGACAGCTGGCCGCAGCGGGCTGACCAGCCGGTTGATCCGGCCATCAGCCTTGAAGTGCTAATCCGGTCGCGGCTGGCGCTGGAAAAGATGCTGGGTTATCGGCTGGCTGCAGACCACTAACGGACCGTTCCTTAGCCGGTACGCACGCGGCGTACCGGCGGTGTCAGGCTGTCTGCGCTGCCCCGACGAGTGCCTGTTGCAGAAAATCCCGGCACGCCAGCTCGGTCTGCCAGCGATCGTCCCGATCGGTGGTGCGCATCTCCACTGCAATGCTGCGCTCCTCTAAGAGCGGATCGTCCGGCAGTTGACGGGCTGCGGCCACAATCTCCGCCGCCACGGCGGGCGTCAGGAAGCCAGGCGCGCCAAAACGCATATGGTGATCGCCGTAACCCGGATCGTGCGGATCGAGTATGGCATTGGATAAATGCAGCTGTGAGATCAGCGATCCGGACTGACGCAGAGCCGCGATCGGATCTTCCTGATTCAATGCCACATGCGCGCTATCCCAGGCGAGATAGAGCCGTGGACAGGTCCGGCGCAGCGGCTTCATCCAGTTCAGGGTTTCGTCAGTGGGGCCGATGAGCTGGCATTTATGGGCGAAGCGGTCCAGCGGCTCCAGCTGCATGATCATCTGCGGGTATTGACTCATCACTTCACCGATCTGTTCCAGCGTCTCGCCGAGTGCACTTTTGGCCGCTTCGCGCAGTGCCTCGCCGGGATCGCTGCCACTGACGAAGGCAATCCGGGTTGCGCCACAGTCGGCAGCACGATGCACCAGTTCGCAGGCCCGTTTCATGCTGCGCTTACGCTGAATCGGATCAGGGCTGCTGAGGTTCAGACCTTGCTGATTCAACACAAAGGTCATCCACTGTGTCAGCTTCACCTGCTGCGTTTCACTGATATCCCGCAGTCGTCGGGCCTGCGCCGCTTGCATCACCATGCCGGTTTCAATGAAACGATAAAATGGCTGCTGACTGAGGTGCTCAGCTATATCGACGACTTTGCTTTCATCCTGCATATCCGGAAAGAACAGCTCAGCAATATGAGCTGAGGGCACCAGCGCGGTCTTTTTCATCCTGCCTCCTGATTTATTCATAAGTTATTAATGAAAACTTTTGTTCATCAAGAAAAGCGTAATGTTGCCGGGATTAATGCGGCTGACTTCACATTTTTGACGGCGTGACGGGATTTTTTGCACGACTGGTTAGTCACCGGTATCAATGATATGGCGCTATTATTCAGATTATTGTCCTGTTGCAGCCCTTTTTGACTGCATTTACGGAAGTGTGAGCTGTCGCAAATCTTTTCTCTGAGAATCCGCTTTAATGGCTATACATAAGATATGTTAATGAACATATGTTCAGTGTCCGGAATGCTTCCGGCATCGCCACTGACAAGCGGGAGAAAGTTATGCAAGCGTTACACCCTGATTCCGATACCGCGGCCCAGCCCACCCGGGTTCGCTGGCGCATATTCGCCGTACTCTTTGTCCTGCTGGCGGTCAATCTGATGGATCGCATCACGCTTTCCATCGGCATTCCGTTTATCAAAGATGAGTTTCACCTGTCGCCTGCCATGCAGGGACTGATTCTCAGCAGTTTTTTCTGGTCATACGCGTTGCTGCAGGTGCCGGGCGGCTGGGCGCTGGACCGCTTTGGTCCGCGTAAGGTACTGACGTTCTCCAGCATACTCTGGGGCCTTAGCCAGATTGGGCTGGCGCTGGCGACGGGCGGACTGTCGCTGATTTTCGCCCGCATTGCGCTGGGCGTTGCCGAAACGCCGATTTCGCCCTCCGGCGGCAAAATGAATGCCAGCTGGATGCCGAAATCGGAACGCGGCCGCGGCGCAGCCATCATGGATTGCGGCAGCCCGCTGGGTGTGGCGTTTGGTGGACTGATCATCGCCTATCTGATCGACATGCTCGATTCGTGGCGGCTGGCGTTTATCGTCGCCGGCCTGTTCAGCATGTCGCTGGCGCTGCTGGCGTGGTACAAGCTGCGCGATCGTCCGGAAGAGGACCCACGGGTTAACGCCGCCGAACTGGCGCAGATACGACAGGGTCGTGACGAGGGTGCGCAGCCGGATGCGCCGCCGCCAGCCGGTCCGGGCGTCGACTGGCGATCGCTGTGCGGTCTGATGTTTGGCCGGGCGACCTGGGCGATGATCTACTTTGGCCTGATGACCTGGGGACCCAGCTATCTGGCGCAGGCACGCGGCTTCGATTTGCGCTCCATCGGTAACGCCACCTTTGTGATTTTTATGCTGGGCGCAGCAGGATCACTCGGTGCCGGGTTCGCCGTCGATGCGCTGGTGAAGCGTGGCTTTCAGCACGGAACGGTGGTGAAGAGCCTGATTGCGCTGTCGGGCGGCGTTACGCTGCTGATCTTCTTTGCGTTGCCGGATGTCGCTAACCCGATTACCGCGGTGGCGATGCTGTCGGTCGCCTCCTTCTTCCTGACCGGCGGCGGCAGTATCTACTGGAGCATTCCGGCGCTGATCGCCCATCCGGCGCGCGCCGGTCTGGTCGGCGGTTTTATGAATATGGCGGGCAGCGTGGGCGGCATTCTGGTGCCGATCCTCGCTGGCCTGATCCTGCAGCTCACCGGCGGCTATGGCGGTGTGCTGACCTTCTTTACCTTGTGCGCCGCGCTCTACGTGATCGGCACGCTGTTTATCCGTTTTGCGCCGCCGGCCGCGCCGTTGCCAACCGGCAGCACCCAAATCAGCTAACCGCTCTCGCCTGGCGGTCAGGCTGCCGGGCGACACCTTACAGGAGAGACTATGCTTCGTTTTGCCGCTAATCTGACCATGCTCTACACCGAATATCCGTTTTATGAACGCTTCGATCGCGCCGCTGAAGCCGGATTTGAGGCGGTCGAATTTTTCTTCCCCTATGGCCTGGAGAGCGCCGATATCCAGCAGGCATTGGATCGCAATCAGCAGCAGCTGGTGCTGTTTAACATGCCGCTGGGTGACTGGGATGCCGGTGACCGTGGATTCGCGGCGCAACCGGCGCGGCGTGAGGAGTTCCGCCGTGCTATCGACCAGGCGGTGAGCTATGGGCAGCAGCTGAAACCGCCACGTATTAACTGCCCGTCAGGACCGGCCGCGGGACAGGGCGATCCTCTGCCTACCCTGCGCGAAAATTTTGCCCTGGCGGCCAGCGCGCTCAGGGCGCATGACATTCAACTGGTGCTGGAGCCGATTAATCACGGTGATGTGCCCGGCGCAGTGATCTCCGGCGTGGAGCAGGCGGTGCGACTGTTTGACCAGATCGGCAGTGATAATCTGGCGGTGCAATATGACCTCTGGCATTCGCTGCGCGCCGGTGAAGATCCGTATCGCGTGCTGCCCGCCTTTATCGACCGTATCGCGCATATCCAGATTGCGGACGTTCCCGGTCGTCACCAGCCCGGCAGCGGCGAAGTCGATTTCGGGCGATTGTTCACGCTGCTGGATAACCTCAACTATGACGGCTGGGTCAGCCTGGAGTTTCATCCGCAGGGCACAACGGACGCCAGCTTTGCCCATCTGCGTCAGCTTGGGGTGCTGAAATAAAAAAGGCCGCTGCCCTGACGGGAGCGGCCTGATGCGGCTATCGCGGCGGTTAATGTGCGTCGATAAACACAATCTTCAGCACAAACAGCAGTGCGACAATCACCACGCAAGGGCTGATTTCGCGCCAGCGGCCGGTGCCAAGTTTCATCACGCAGTAAGCGATAAAGCCCAGCGCAATGCCTTCGGTAATAGAGAAGCTGAACGGCATCATCGCGGTGGTGACGAAAGCGGGCACCGCTTCGGTCAAATCATCCCAGCGCACGCGCGACAGGCTGGCGGTCATCAAAACGCCGACATAAATCAGCGCACCGGCTGCGGCGTAGCCTGGCACCATGGCCGCCAGCGGCGACAGGAACATCACCAGCAAAAACAGCACGCCGGTGACCACCGCCATCAAACCGGTGCGGCCACCAATCGCGACGCCCGAGGTGCTTTCAATGTAGGCGGTGACCGAAGAGGTTCCTGCCAGCGCGCCGCTGACCGAGCTGATGCTGTCAACATAGAGCGCCTGCTGCATACGCGGGAAGGTGCCGGTTTCATCGGTCAGCCCGGCTTTGTCAGTGACACCGATCAGCGTGCCGGAGGAGTCGAACAGATTGACCAGCATAAAGGAGAAGATGACGCCAGCCATGCCGATGTTGAATGCACCTTTGATGTCGACCTGGCCCACCACTGAGCTGATGGCCGGCGGCGCGGAAAACAGGCCAACAAACTTCACGTCACCCAGCATCCAGCCAATGGCGGTAGTGACCACCATAGAGATCAGTACGGCGGCATGGATATTACGTGACGCCAGAATAGCGATAATAAAGAAACCCAGCGCGCCCAGCAGTACGCTGTGCGAAGTCAGGTTGCCTACCGCCACCAGCGTATCGGGATTGGGCACAATAATGCCGGCATTTTTCAGCCCCATCATGGCGATAAACAAACCAATCCCGGCGGTGATGCCGACGCGCAGACTCAGCGGAATGTTGGCAATCATCCAGTAGCGCACCCGCAGCAGCGTCAGGATCAGCAGGCCCACCGCACCCCAGAAGATCGCGCCCATGCCGACCTGCCAGGAATAGCCCATCGCGCCCACCACCACAAAGGCGAAAAAGGCGTTCAGCCCCATCGCCGGTGCCAGCGCCACCGGCAGATTGGCAAACAGCCCCATCAGAATACTGCCGAAGGCGGCAATCAGGCAGGTGGTGACAAACACCGCCTGGGTGTCCATACCGGCCACGCCAAGGATCTGCGGGTTCACAAAGACGATGTAAACCATGGTGAGAAAGGTGGTTACCCCTGCGATCACTTCGGTGCGCACCGTGGTGCCATGTTCCTGCAGTTTAAAGATGCGCTGCAAAAGGCCTTGCTTGCTCATGCCATCCATCCAGAAGAAAAAATCATCGGCGCGTATCCTGGCGATTTTACCAGGCCAATACAATGATTTTTCGCAACCGATTGCCACTCTCGCAATCTTCGCTCAGTACGGTAGAGTGAGGGACGCCCATAAAATCAAAGGATAGAGTCTGATGTCAGTAGAATGCGTCTTTTTCGATTGCGATGGCACGCTGGTGGACAGCGAACTGCTCTGTACCCAGGCCTACGTCAATACCTTCGCCCGCTATGGCATCGACCTGTCGCTGCAGCAGATGTTTGAGCAGTATAAAGGCGTCAAACTGTACGACATCATCCGCGACGTCGGTGAAGCGCATCAGACGTCGTTACCGATGGAAGAGGTGGAAACCGCCTACCGTGCCGAAGTGGCACAGCTGTTTGACCAGCATCTCAAGCCGATCGACGGCGCGAAAGCGCTGGTTGAGCAGATCAAAGTGCCGATGTGCGTGGTGTCGAACGGAACGGTGAAGAAGATGCAGCACTCGCTGGGCTTAACCGGCATGCTGCCGCGGTTTGCTGATCGTCTCTACAGCGGTTATGACATTCTGCACTGGAAGCCCGATCCGGAACTGATGTACCACGCTGCCGAGCAGATGCAGGTCGCGATTGAGCGCTGCATCCTGGTGGATGACTCTGAAGCGGGCGCGCGTGCCGGCATTGCCGCCGGTATTCCGGTCTTCTACTACTGCGCCGATGCGCATAACCCGGAACTGGATCATCCGCTGGTAACGCGATTCGACAACATGGCGGAGCTGCCCGCGCTGTGGCGCGCCCGCGGCTGGGACCTGGTATAACAGGCTTCAGCCGTGCCCGGCCTGTCGTGTCAGCAGTGCGCGCAGCCCGTCAGCTGACGAAGTGACGTTTATCGACGCGTTTAAGCACCATCGCCAGCAGCAGGCTGCCGCCCAGCGTGACGCCGAATACCCACGGCAGATCGAGCCACGGACGTGACATATCGTCGTAATGATGGGTACGCAGATAGTGGATAAACAGCGCGTGAAAACCGTAGATCGGCAGTGAATAGCGCGCAATCAGCGCTAAACCCGGCAGCGCGCGCTGGTTAAGCGCGTTTTTAAACACCATCAGCAGACTGATCGCCGCGATAAATACCAGAGGCCCGCAGTAGAGATACCAGGTGTCGTTAAACGCCCCGTTGACCCGTAACGCCTGCTTTGTGCCCAGCGCAATGCCTATGACGCAGGCGATAAATACGCCAGTGGCGGCAGGCGTCAGCCCACGTCTTGTCGTCTCCATGGTGCCGATCGCCCGTCCTAACAGTGCATACAGCAGATAATAGATGCTGTCACCGCTGACATAGAGGTTGACCGGCAGAAAGTGAAACGGCCCCAGCGACTGGCTGACGGTATTGGGATTGGCCAGTACCGCCAGCACCAGCACCAGCAGCGCCACATAACGCGCCTGCACGCTTTTCACCTGTATCAGCGGCGACATCAGATAGATGCCGATCAGCGCAAAAAAGAACCACAGATGATAAAAAACCGGCTTTTGCAGCATTTTCAGAATCGAGCGCCCTTCACTGATCGGCGTCAGCCAGGTGATGTAGGCCAGCGACACGGCGCTGTAAAATAACAGGCAGAGCACCAGCCGTATCATGTGGCGCGGCTGCGCGCTGCGCTCACCAAAAAACAGGTAGCCGGAGATCATAAAAAACAGCGGTACGCAGACCCGTGAGGCGGAGTTCAGCAGGTTAGCAACATCCCAGCTGGCGCCGGTTACCGCCATGGGGCCGGTGATATACCAGGTGGTGGTGTGGATCACGATCACCATCAGGCAGGCAACCGCGCGTAAATTATCGATCCAGTAAATCTTCTGCGGCATGGCGTCCTCTTGCGCATAGCGTCCGTGCGAAGAAGGGTAGCCAGGCGCGGCGACGGCAACAACCTTTGGCCGCAGGATTCAGAGACCTCTGTATGGCTGCAACAGGCGATTACGGTGAAACCGCGCCGCAACCGCACAGGATTTCCGGCTGCACATCGCGCGGTCAAAGGGTATACTGTTGCCCTCTTTTTTCATCTAGCCAATCGCGTGCAAATTCAACATGCAAAAGTTTGATACCAAGACCTTTCAGGGCCTGATCCTGACCTTGCAGGATTACTGGGCACGTCAGGGCTGCACCATTGTTCAACCGCTGGACATGGAAGTAGGCGCTGGCACTTCACACCCGATGACCTGCCTGCGCGCACTCGGCCCGGAGCCGATCGCCGCCGCTTACGTGCAGCCGTCTCGCCGTCCGACCGATGGTCGCTACGGTGAGAACCCGAACCGCTTACAGCACTATTACCAGTTCCAGGTGATCATTAAACCGTCACCGGACAACATTCAGGAGCTGTATCTCGGGTCGCTGAAAGAGCTGGGTATGGACCCGACGGTGCATGACATTCGCTTCGTGGAAGATAACTGGGAAAACCCGACGCTGGGTGCCTGGGGACTGGGCTGGGAAGTGTGGCTCAACGGCATGGAAGTGACGCAGTTTACTTACTTCCAGCAGGTCGGTGGCCTGGAGTGCAAGCCGGTCACCGGTGAGATCACCTATGGCCTGGAGCGTCTGGCGATGTATATCCAGGGCGTCGACAGCGTCTACGATCTGGTGTGGAGCGACGGTCCGCTGGGTAAAACCACCTACGGCGACGTGTTCCATCAGAACGAAGTGGAGCAATCCACCTATAACTTCGAATACGCCGACGTCGATTTCCTCTTTACCTGCTTTGAGCAGTACGAGAAAGAGGCGCAGCATCTGCTGGCGCTGGAAAAACCGCTGCCGCTGCCCGCTTACGAACGCATCCTGAAAGCCGCACACAGCTTTAACCTGCTGGATGCACGCAAAGCGATCTCGGTCACCGAGCGCCAGCGCTATATTCTGCGTATCCGCACCCTGACGAAAGCCGTGGCTGAAGCTTACTACGCCTCTCGCGAGGCACTGGGCTTCCCGATGTGCAATAACAAAAAGTAAGAGGCAGCCATGACTGACAAAACTTTCCTGGTGGAGATCGGCACCGAAGAGCTGCCACCAAAAGCCCTGCGCAGCCTGGCTGAAGCCTTTGCTGCGCAGGTTACTGCGGAACTTGATGCCGCTAACCTGAACCACGGTGAGGTGACCTGGTTTGCCGCGCCGCGCCGTCTGGCGCTGAAAGTCGCTAACCTCAGCGCTTCCCAGCCCGATCGGGAAGTGGAAAAACGCGGTCCGGCGGTCAGCGCGGCGTTTGACGCCGACGGTAACGCCACCAAAGCCGCAGAAGGCTGGGCACGCGGTAACGGTATCACCGTTGATCAGGCTGAACGTCTGAGCACCGATAAAGGCGAATGGCTGGTTTATCGCGCCCAGGTTAAGGGTGAAGCTGCGCAAACCCTGCTGCCAGCGATGATCGCTACCGCGCTGAGCAAACTGCCGGTGCCAAAACTGATGCGCTGGGGCGACAGCGATGTGCAGTTTGTCCGTCCGGTTCACACCGTGACCCTGCTGCTCGGCGAAGAGCTGATCCCGGCCACCATTCTGGGCATCGACTCGGCGCGGACTATTCGTGGTCACCGCTTCATGGGCGAACAGGACATCACCCTTGATAATGCCGATCAGTATCCGGATGTGCTGGAGAAACGCGGTAAAGTGATCGCCGACTACCAGACCCGTAAAGCGATGATCAAGGCTGATGCCGAAGCGGCCGCGCGCCGTCTGGGCGGTAATGCCGATCTCAGCGACAGCCTGCTGGAAGAGGTCACGTCGCTGGTGGAGTGGCCAGTCGTCCTGACCGCCACCTTTGAAGAGAAATTCCTCAAGGTGCCGGCTGAAGCGCTGGTTTACACCATGAAAGGCGATCAGAAATATTTCCCGGTGTATGACAATGACGGCAACCTGCTGCCGAACTTCATTTTTGTCACCAATATCGAATCCAGCGATCCGCGCCAGATTATCTGGGGTAACGAGAAAGTGGTGCGTCCGCGTCTGGCCGATGCGGAGTTCTTCTTCAATACCGACCGCAAAAAGCGTCTGGAAGATCATCTGCCACGGCTGGAAACGGTGCTGTTCCAGAAAGAGCTGGGCACGCTGCGCGATAAAACCGATCGTATTCAGGCGCTGGCGGGCTGGATTGCCGGTGAAATTGGTGCCGATGTGAATCACGCCACCCGCGCCGGCCTGCTGTCGAAGTGTGACCTGATGACCAACATGGTCTTCGAGTTCACCGACACTCAGGGCGTGATGGGGATGCACTACGCGCGCCACGACGGCGAAGCCGAAGATGTGGCGGTGGCGCTGAATGAGCAGTATCAGCCACGCTTTGCCGGTGATGCGCTGCCTTCCAGCCCGGTCGCCTGTGCGCTGGCGATTGCCGATAAAATGGATACGCTGGCCGGTATTTTCGGCATTGGTCAGCATCCAAAAGGCGACAAAGATCCGTTCGCACTGCGTCGTGCGGCGCTGGGCGTGCTGCGTATTATTGTTGAGAAGAACCTGCCGCTCGACCTGCAAACCCTCACCGAAGAAGCGGTGCGTCTGTATGGCAGCAAGCTGAGCAACGCTCGCGTGGTGGATGATGTGATCGACTTTATGCTGGGCCGCTTCCGCGCCTGGTATCAGGAAGAAGGTCACAGCATTGATACGCTGCAGGCGGTACTGGCGCGTCGTCCGACCCGTCCGGCAGACTTCGATGCCCGCATGAAAGCGGTGTCGCATTTCCGTACGCTGGATGCCGCCGCTGCGCTGGCCGCCGCCAACAAGCGCGTCTCTAACATTCTGGCAAAATCGACCGAAACGCTGAATGACAGCGTGCAGGCGTCGCTGCTGAAAGAGAATGAAGAGATTCAGCTGGCGACCTTTGTCACCGCGCTGAGCAGCAAGCTGCAGCCTTACTTCGCCGAAGGCCGTTATCAGGATGCGCTGATTGAACTGGCGCAGCTGCGTGAAGCCGTAGATAACTTCTTCGATAAGGTGATGGTCAACGCGGATGATCCGGCGGTGCGGGTTAATCGCCTGACGCTGCTGGCGAAACTGCGTGAACTGTTCCTGCAGGTGGCGGATATCTCGCTGCTGCAGTAAACCTTTCAGTGCAGTATGGAAAAGGGACGAGATATCGTCCCTTTTTT
This sequence comes from Pantoea sp. USHLN298, assembly GCF_037149395.1. Taxonomy (NCBI): domain Bacteria; kingdom Pseudomonadati; phylum Pseudomonadota; class Gammaproteobacteria; order Enterobacterales; family Erwiniaceae; genus Pantoea; species Pantoea sp. USHLN298. The sequence continues at coordinate 162,333 of NZ_JBBCRO010000008.1, read as the reverse complement.
ATTAAATTTTCCCGCCTCTAAAGCCTTTTCTGCCTGTTATCTGACGGCAACTGTTTTCAACCTTTAAATAACCTCAATTCTCATAAAGCAATAAATAATCGTTATAACGCCCTTTGCCAACATAAATTTAAATTAAACGGCCCATCCATATCAGATTATTACAAAAATTAAATGGCCGCATTACACGTAATATATTTCGGTAATCCTCCTGTTAAGAAACCGCCTGAAAAAAAGATATTCTATTGTTTTTCTGATTTTCAGGTAGATAATTCGCCAGTAATTACAGCCGGTTAAAATTAATGAAACGGATTTTCATGAAACGAATTTTTTTATTCCTCAGGTTATCGCTAACGCGTTTATTCGTCGTGCTGGCGGGATCGCTGTTTAGCTGCGTTTTACCCCTGCTGGCGGCCACGCCAGCAGACACCCGCCAACAGGAAAGTCAGGCGATTGATGCTCGCGAGCAGTTGCGTCAGCAGGCGCGTGAACGTGCGCTGCAACAGCAGAATGCGCCGCAGGCTAATGAGCATCTTCCCCGGCCCGACAGACTGCTGCCCGATTATCCTGTCAGTGAGCACCCTTGTTTTATCGTTGATCGCCTTGTACTGACTGGCGAGGCAGCCAGCCAGTTTCAGTGGGCGCTCAATGCCGCCGCAGACGCCACCGGCCGCTGCCTGGGCAGCCAGGGGATCGTCCTCGCCATCAACAAAGTGCAGAATGCGATTCTCGCCAAAGGCTATGTCACCACGCGCGTAATGGCGCAGGAGCAGGATCTGACCAAAGGTGTGTTAACGCTGACGTTACAGCCGGGCCGTATCAGCAAGATCCGCTTTGATGAACCGGTGTCCTGGCGCGGACGGTTGTGGAATGCGATTCCGGCATCATCGGGCGATATTTTGAATCTGCGGGATATTGAGCAGGGTCTGGAGAACTTTAAGCGGGTGCCGAGTGCCAGTGCCGACATTAAAATCGTGCCTGGCGACAAGGAAGCCACCAGCGATCTGCAGGTCAACTGGCAGGAAGGCCGCCCGGTGCGGCTCAGTCTGGGACTGGATGACAGCGGCTCCAGAACTACCGGGCGCTATCTCGGTTCCGCCACCCTCGCAGTGGATGCGCCTTTTGCGCAAAACGATCTGTTCTACGCCAACATCGGCAAAAATTTGTTTGAGCATGGGCCTTTCGGCAACCGCTCGCACACCCTGAATTACTTTTTCCCGATAGGATACTGGGCCGTTTCCGCCAACTATAACGACTACACCTATCACCAGAACATCCCCAATGCCAATGAGGTGCTGCGCTACAGCGGCAAGAGCGATAATTTCCAGCTCACGGTCTCCCGATTGCTCTACCGCGATCAGTCGAACAAAACCACGCTTAACCTGCGCGGCTATCGAAAGCACGCCACCAACGCCGTCAACGATATCAACATTGAGCAGCAAAAGCGGCGCACCGCAGGCTGGGAGCTGGGCCTGAATCAGCATAGCTATCTGGGGAGCAGCACGCTGGACGCCAGTATCGCCTGGCGGCGCGGTACCGGGGCGTTTAATGCGCTTCCTGCGCCGGAAGAGTCGCGTCATCAGGGCAGCGCGCGTACCGGCATATTGCTGGGCGACCTCGGCATCAACCATCCTTTCGCCGTGGGCGAGCAGCCCTGGCGGGTCTACAGCAGTGTGCGGGGACAATGGAGTCCGAATGCCCTGACGCCACAGGAGCGAATGGCAATTGCCGGCCGTTATACGGTACGCGGCTTCGACGGTGAGCAGATGCTGTCGGGGGAAAAAGGACTGCTATGGCGTAATGAAATCGGCTGGAATCTTTTCTCGCGCGGGCATGAGCTCTATCTGGCTGCCGATTATGGCCGGGTAAGCGGACCCGGCACGCACTACCTGGTTGGACATCAACTGGCTGGCAGCGCACTTGGCGTGCGTGGCGCACTATGGCAACGGTTCAGCTATGACCTGTTTGCTGGTATGCCGCTCTATAAGCCTGCAGGTTTTCATACTTCAGGCGCAACGGCAGGTTTTAGCATTAATCTGGAAATCTGATCGGCAAAGCCCGCTTTCCCGCTTCGCTAACGATTTGAATGGACCGCTTTTTCTCACGGATGTGACCCATGAATAAACATTGCTATCGTATTATCTTCAGCCGTACCCATGGGGAACTCCGCGTGGTATCGGAACTGGCCCGCAGTTGCAGCACTGAACCGGGCCAGAGTGGTGGCAACGGTTCGGCGCGCCTCTGGGTCACTCTACGCCGTGCGACGTGGCTGCTTGGACTGGCCCTGTTTGCCGGGCCAGCAATGGCGAACGGCATTGTAGCGGATAGTAATGCTACGCCAGGACAGCGGCCGGATATCATCGCTACCCAGAACGGGCTGCCACAGGTCAATATCACGGCCCCCAATCAGGCGGGTATCTCGCATAACCAGTATCAGCAATTCGACGTCGCGCAGAACGGCGCCATCCTGAATAACTCCGCAGTGATGACCTCAACACAACTGGCCGGAATGATTCAGGGCAACCCGAAACTCAACCCAAACGCCCCAGCGGCGCGGGTGATCATCAACGAAGTAAACAGCAATAATCCCAGCCAGCTACGCGGTTATATGGAAGTGGCGGGCGGACGGGCGCAGGTGATCGTTGCCAACCCGGCCGGGATCGTCTGTAACGGATGCGGCACCATCAACGCCGGCCGCATGACGCTGACCACTGGCAAGCCACAACTCAATGCTGACGGCAGCCTGGCGGGTTATCAGGTCGAACGTGGCGTGGTGCGCATTGAAGGCGGCGGACTCAACGGCGATCCCCGTCACGATACTGAGTACGTTGACGTACTGGCCCGCGCGGTGGAGATCAATGCGGGCGTCTGGGCCAAAAAAGAGCTGGCGGTGGTGGCCGGTCGCAACCGCGTAAGCGCAGACGCACAGACGGTCACACCGCTGGCTGACGACGGCAGCGCCAGACCTGAACTGGCGATCGACATGGGGCAGATGGGCGGCATGTACAGCGGCCAGATCCGCATGATTGGCACCGAAGCGGGCGTTGGCGTACGTAATCAGAATGCCCAGGTTCAGGCGGGCAAAACGCTGGTGGTGAGTAGCGAAGGTAAGCTCGTCTGGCAATCGGCGGCACAGGATGGCGTGACGCAGGCTGGAGGCGACATCAGCCTGGCGGCCAGAGAGGATATTGACTATCAGGGCAAACTCCACAGTGGTGGTCAGCTGACGGTCCGGAGCCGCGAAGGCGGAATCACTCAGTCCGGCACCCTGGCGGCGGCAGGTGATGTGCGGCTGACCGCGGCCCGCGGCATACAGAGCAGCGGACACCTGCTGGCAGGCAGCGATGCCAGCAGCCAGGTTGTGCAGGAAGCTAATCTGCAGCTTGAGAGCCAGGATGTCATTCGCGCCAGCGGCAGCCTGCTGAGCAAAAAAGAGGTCAGCGTGCGTGGACGCCGGGTCGATCTCAGTGGCGCTCAGATCGCGGCCAGCCGCGCAACGCTGACGGCTCAGGAAGGGGGTGTTGCCGTGCGTCAGGCGGTGATCAATGGTGATGAGCTGGTGATTAACACGGCAGGTGATATTGAGGCGCAGCAGGCGCAGATTAGCGCCGGGCGCTGGCAGATCGATGGACGCAGCCTGTTCAGCCAGCAAGCCGGATGGTCACAGACCGGAAGTGGCGAAAGCCGCTTCACACTGAGTGGTGGTCTGGATAACAGCGACGGAACGATTGAGAGCCGGCAGCTCAGCTTCCGGGCCGCCTCCCTGAATAACCAGCGTGGGCGCATGGTCGCACTCGACAACGTGGCGCAAACCTGGCGGATTGACGGTCTGCTCGACAATACCGCGGGTGAGCTGGGTAACAACGGCGATCTGACGCTTGAAACAGGCAGCCTGACTAACCAGGGTGGTACCGTCAAAACCCAGGCGGCACTGACTATGAATGCCAGCGCGGCTGTTAACAACAGTCAGGGTAAGCTGCTGGCCGGTGATGCGCTGACGCTCAGCGCGGGTGCTGACCTGAATAATCAGTCCGGCACCCTGAACGGCGGTCAGCTGTTGCTGAATGTGCAGCATCTGAATAATGCGCAGGGCGAGATCGTCAGCCAGCGCGACCTCGGCCTGACAGTAAGTGGACTGGACAATCAGGCTGGCCAGATCGTAGCGCGCGGAGCGCTGGATATTCACACCGGTGAATGGAACAACCGTGGCGGCACGGCGCAAAGCGAAACGCAGCTCAGCGCGCAAGCCAGCAGCCTCAATAACGACGACGGCAAACTGCTCTCCAGCCAGCAATTAAGCCTCTCCGTGCACGATCAGATCAGCAACCGCACAGGTGAAATCAGCGGCACCGCGCTGAAGGTGAACAGCAGCAGCTTCGACAATACTCAGGGCAAAGTGATTGGCCAGAAGACGCTGGATCTCGCTGCCGGTCAGGGGATTGACAACACACAGGGGCTACTGGGTGCGGGTGACGCACTGACTATCCGTACCGATGGCGAACTCAATAACCGTGGTGGAACGCTTCAGAGTAACGATCTGACCACACTGGCGGCGCGTGAGATGCAGAATGAGGCAGGTAAGATTCTCGGCGGCCAGCAGCTGACCCTGAATACCTCGGGCCAGCTGAGCAACCGTTCAGGTGAAATCAGCGGTAAATCACTGCTGCTTAACACCAGCCAGATCGATAATGCCCAGGGCAAACTGATTGCGCTGCAAGATCTGAGTCTGGCGACGCCACAGGGCCTGGATAACAGCGGCGGCTGGATCGAAGCGGGTCATCATCTCTCCCTCAACAGCGGCGGACTCTGGCAGAACCGTGACGGTATGGCGCAGGGCGGTGAGCGGGTGACGGCGACGGCAGACCAGCTCAATAACGGCAGCGGCCGGTTGCAATCTGGCGGTGATCTCGCCCTTACCAGCCACGGCACTATTCTCAACCAGGGTGGCAAACTCACGGCGCAAAACGCGCTCGCGATCCGTGGCACCGCAGCGACGCTATTTAATAACGATGGCGGATCGTTGCAAAGCGGTGGCGATCTTCTCCTGCAGGGTGGATCGCTGACCAATCGCCAGTCAGGAGTGATTTTTAGCCAGCAGGCACTTACGCTCAATCTGACGGGCGATTGGGACAATCAGGGCGGCAGCCTTACCGGCAATGGCCGCACGCAGGCCAGCGCCGCGAATCTGTTGAATGCTCAGGGCGCGATCAATGCGCTGGACACGCTGGATATGCAGTTCTCCGGCCGTCTGGATAACAGCAATGGCCGAATTTTCAGCCGGTTAAACCAGACCCTCCAGGCGCAGGAGATGGGCAATGCCCAGGGCTGGATGGGCAGCCAGGCGAGCTGGACTGCCACCAGTGCCGGTTTCGATAACACGGCGGGCAGTGTGCAAAGTCAGCAGCAGGCGGAACTCACGGCGAACTGGCTCAGTAACGCCAGCGGCGTGCTGCAATCGGCAGCTGGCATGGTGTTACGTGTTGCTCAGGACATCAACAACCTTGCCGGTAAGATTTCTGCCCAGCAGCAACTGACGGTGCAAGGTCAGACCGACGGTAGTCGCGCCGGTAACATAAACAATACGGGCGGCCAGTGGCTGGCTGGTGAGGCGCTGACTATCACCGCTGCGCGTCTTGATAACACCCAGGGCGGTCTGCTCTACAGCCAGCGGCAGTCACGGCTGAACCTGGCCGGTGATCTGGATAACCGGGCCGGTAAAGTGCAGAGCGGCGAAGTATTTCAGCTGGATGCGCAGGTGCTGAACAACGCAGGCGGCAACATCGACAGTCAGCAACAGCTTACCCTGCAGCTGTCTGGTCAGATTGATAACAGTGGCGGTGCGGTACGCAGCAACGGCGGACAGCAAATCAATGCCGCGACGATCGATAACCGTCAGGGCGTGTTCAGCAGTCTTGAGACGATAAACCTGACTACCGGGCTGCTGGAGAATGCCAGCGGCACGCTGATCAGCCAGGGCGCGGGCTTCTATCATGTCGACACGCTCAATAATCAGCAGGGCAAAGTTCACAGCGGGGCGGTGCTGACTTTGAATGCCACTCAGCTGAACAACCAGAGCGGACAGATGGTCGCCACTCAGGATTTAGTGCTGAACGCCACGGCGATCGATAACCGTTCACAGGGCATGATCAGCAGCCAGGCGGGACTCTCACTGCAGGCCGATCGCTTTATCAACCGCGACGGTGGCCTGTTACTCGGCACCACCTACACCGACATTTCTGTCCGTGATATCGATAACAGCGCCGGACGGCTGCAAAGCGCTGGTACGCTCATGCTGCGCGGTGTTGCACAACTGGACAACCGGCAGGGACGGGTGCTGGCGAATGGCGACCTCACCATCAACGGTGATCTCTCACCGACTGATTCACCGCTGGTGCTGCTCAATCAGAGCGGAAGGCTGGAGAGTGCTGGCGCATTGAGCATCCATGCACACTCTTTCAATAATCAGGACGGCACGCTGCTGGGCTTGCAGGCGCTGACGCTGACCGCGCAACAGGACTATACCCACAACGCGGGCGAAACTATCAGCAGTAACGGGACGGTAACCTTCTCTCTAAGCGGGGCACTGACTAACCTGGTTGACTGGCTGCTGCCGGGTAATCTGGTGCTGAATGCCTCGGCCATAACCAATCCTGCGATGCTGGTGGGCAAAACAGTTCAGCTCACTACCGGTGCGCTGCTGAACAGCGGGCGTCTTGAAGCTGATGCCCTGACGCTGAATGTCGACTCGCTGGATAACAGCGCCACCGTGATGGGCGATGAGGTCATCGTGCGTGGCCGGGTGATTGACAACCACGGACAGCCTGCAGTCATCGCGGCGACTGAAAGTCTGACGCTGCAGACCGGTGAGCGCCTGACCAACCGGGACGGCGCTCTACTCTATAGCGGCGACCGGATGCACCTTCACAGTGATGACCTGATTGAGAATCGGGCAAGTTTTATCGAAACGGACGGTGATGCAACGATTGAGGCGCGGCGGCTCGATAACCTGCGCGAAGGGCTGGTGATAGAGCGTGAGGCTGAGACCAGCGACTACAAGTGGCATCGATATAACTACTACTGGCGATCTTACGGCTCAGCAGTGAGCACCGATCTCAGCACCATGGCGTCGACCACACAGCAACTGACTTTCCAGGATGAGGCAGCGGCGCAGAGTAATCCTTACGGCACGCTGCTGGCGATTGACGCGGCGGGCAAACGCGCTCAGGTGCGTGTCAAAAACAATCAAGGTCAACTGACTGAGCTGTGGATAAATTATCTGGCGCTTAAACCCAACGCCGACGGCAGCTATGCCATGACTTTTTATGAGACCCGTGGATACCGCCAGAAGGGTGCCCCGACGCCTTATCACAATACCTTCTGGCGCGAACATAACATTGGGCAAATTGAACAGTGGGACCCGGAACGTCACATCGACATCGATAGTGCGCCGTTTGTCTCCGATTACAATAATCTGCGTGAGCGTACTGCTACTGGCACGGTTACACGCGACCAACTGGTAAGCGAAGGCATCGGAGCCCGTATTCTGGCGGGTGGCAACATGATCCTGCGCATCACGGATAAGTTGCTCAATGACGCCAGCGTTATTACCGCCAATGGCAACCTGACACATGAAGGTGGGGGAAGCGTAGATAACCGGGGCTATTCGGTCAATGAGCGACGGCAGGAAGTGATTGTCGACCACTATGACAAGGATACCCATCACTGGTATCCGACCTTTAATCGTGACGAGACCACCGCCCTGGCAACCGTTGACGGCATCATTACCGGCAACGGAAACGTCACGATAAACGGATTCAGCATCACCAACACCACGGTCAATCAGGCGCAGATAAGCCAGCTTGAAGCGGCGCTGCAGGCAGTGGACGCTGAGCGTGCGGAGTATGAACGAAATCCGCTGGCCTTTGCTGTAGACGGCATTGCCCGTCATGACGGCGACACAGAACTTGCAGCGGGCGGCCAGCTTACGCAGTCCGGCCTCAGCTCCCCATCTCAGCCAGGACGGCCGCTGTTACCGGCAGAGCTGGCCCTGACGGCGCTGCAACAACTGGAAAGAGTCGCCACAACCCTCCCCAATAACGGCCTGTTCAGTCAGCATACCGCGGCGGGCAGCCCGTATCTGGTGGTGACTGACGAGCGCTTTACCAGCCAGAGCAAATTTATCAGCAGCGACTATCTGCTCGAACAGGTGGGTTACGATCCGTCACAGGTGCATAAGCGCCTGGGTGACGGTTTCTACGAGCAGCGACTGGTGCGCGAGCAGGTGCTGAAACTGACCGGCAGGCCTTCCGTTAACGGCTGGGATGCGATGGCGCAGTATCAGGAGTTGATGAACAACGGCTCTAAAGTGGCGCAGGATTTCCATCTGGTGCCGGGCGTGGCGTTGACGCCGCAACAAATCGCGGCGCTGCAACAGGATATCGTCTGGCTGGTCAGCGAAACTGTTGATACGGCAGACGGCCCTCAGACAGTGTGGGTGCCGAAAGTTTATCTGGCACAGACCACGCTGCGGTTAACCGGGGATGGGGCAGTGATTGGTGGAGGCAACCTGCAACTCTCGGCCGACAGCGTGACCAATGCCGCTAACCTGTTTGCTGACAAGGCGCTGTCCATCGATGCCGGAGAGTTTCTGCATCAAAGCGGCGATATCAAGGCGGGCAGCATTAATGTGCGGGCCGACCAACTGACAATCAGCACTAATTTGCAGGATGCGCTGCGTCAGGCGACGATGAGCGCCGATGATATTCGTCTCAGCGGTACTGATATTACGCTCGCTGGAGCGAAGCTGGATGCCACCGATAATCTTAGCTTGCTGGCAAGCAACGACCTGACCATTACCGCTGCGAAAAGCAGCCATACCGCGGATCTTGCTTTCATATCGGGCTCGATGGGGAACCGTACCCGCGACGGCATGGAAGAGGCTGGTTCACGGCTGGCGCATGTTAGTGGTGAATGGCAGCAGGCGCTCGGCAGTGAACTCAACGCCGGAGGCAATCTTCTTCTCTCAGCCGGGCGGGACGTCACACTCACCGGCAGTCAGGCCAATGCTGGCGGCCAGCTCGATGTGCAGGCAGCGGGCGATATCACTATCAGGGCTGAAACCACCACCAATACCACCCATCTTGAGGCTGACAGCCGCACCTCGTCGGTCAGCAACAGTCGCCAGGAAGATCGTCTGTTGCTCAGCACCCTGAGCGGCGCTCAGGGTGTGACGCTGGTGGCGGGTAATAACCTGCTGGCCGAAGGCGCGCAGGTCGACAGCACCGGGGGCCACATTGGCGTCAGCGCGCAGAACGTCACCATTAAAGATGCGCGCGCCAGCCTGTTAGCTCAGGACAGCGAGAACAAGCGCGAAGGCAATACCCGCAGCCACCGCGAGGAGGAAAGCACACGTGAGAGCAGCACCGGCAGCACCTTCAGCGGGCAGCAGGGCGTGGTGGTGATCGGGCGGGAGAACGATGTTACCGTCACTGGCAGTACGCTTCACAGCGAACAGGGCGCTGTCGGGCTGCAGGCGAAGCGGGACGTGGTGCTGAACAGCGCCACCGAACGTGAGTCGTTTTACAGCGAAGAGCGCTCAGAGAATAAAAGTCTGTTGAAAAAAAGCAGCGGTCATAGCGTGACTCGGGACGTTACCACCCGCGAGAACGACAGCCTGCTGAGCGGCGAAAGCGTCACGGTCATCGCCGGACGCGACCTGACGGTGACCGGATCGGCGGTGGCTGCCGATCGGGACGTCAGTCTGCGGGCCGGGCGCGACGTGGAGATCGGCGCGGCAACCGAGACCGACAGCCATTATCAGCTGCAGGAGAATAAAAAGAGCGGGCTGCTGGGCAGCGGCGGCATCGGCTTCACTATCGGCAAGCAGTCCACCCGCCATGAAATCGATGAGAAGGGCACGACCCAGAGCCAGAGCGTCAGCACCGTCGGCAGCAGCCAGGGCAGCGTGGACATCACGGCGGGCAACCGGCTGCACGTCGGCGGCGCAGACCTGGTGGCGGGTCAGGACCTGAACCTGACAGGCGACAGCGTAACTGTCGACCCGGGCGTTGATTCACGCAGCCGTAAGGAAACCTTCGAGCAGAAACAGAGCGGTCTGAGCATCGCCCTGTCAGGCACGGCGGGCAGCGCGCTCAACACGGCGGTGAGCAGCGCGCAGCAGGCCAGGAAGTCGGGCGACGGTCGGGTCAGCGCGCTGCAGAACACCCAGGCGGCGCTGAACGGGGTGCAGGCGGCACAGGCGGCTCAGATGGACGGGCTGCAGAACGGCGGAGAAGGCGGTAGCAACACCATCGGCGTCAGCGCCTCGTACGGCAGCCAGTCGTCGAAAAGCGAGACGCGTACCGAGAGCAGCCAGTCGCAGGGCAGCACGCTGACGGCGGGCCGGAACCTGACCGTCACGGCAACCGGCAAAAACGGTACGGCGCAGAGCGGCGACATCAGCATCACCGGCAGCCAGCTGAAGGCGGGCGGCGACCTGGGGCTTGATGCGTCGCGGGACATCCTGCTGCAGTCGGGGCAGAACACGCAGAGCACCGACAGCAAAAACAGCAGCAAAGGCGGCAGCCTCGGCGTCGGTATCGGCGCGGGGTCGGGCGGCTACGGCATCAGCGTGTCGGCGAGCGTCAACGCGGCGAAGGGCAGTGAAAAAGGCAACGGGCTGACGCACAGCGAGACCACGCTGGACGCGGGCAACCGGCTCAGCCTGACCAGCGGGCGCGACACCACGCTCAGGGGCGCGCAGGCCAGCGGTGAGAGCGTGAAGGTGGACGCGGGCCGCAACCTGACGCTGGCCTCGGAGCAGGACAGCGACCGCTACGACAGCAGACAGCAGATCGCCAGCGCGGGCGGCAGCGTCACGTTCGGCTCAATGACCGGGTCGGCGAACGTGAACGTGAGCCGGGATAAGATGCACAGCACCTGGCAGAGCGTGGCGGAGCAGACCGGGATATTTGCGGGCAGCGGCGGCTTTGACGTGACCGTGGGTGAGCACACGCAGCTCAACGGGGCGGTCATCGCTTCCACTGCTGCCGCCGGTAAGAATAAGCTGGACACCGGCACGCTGGGCTTCGGGAACATTGAGAACCACGCGGACTATAAGGTGGAGCACCAGAGCGCGGGCATCAGCACCGGCGGCAGCGTGGGCGGTCAGTTCGCCGGCAACATGGCGAACGGGATGCTGGCGGGGCTGAACGACAGCGGCAGCGCGGACTCTGTGACGAAGGCGGCGGTGAGCGAAGGCACCATCGTTATCCGCGATAAGGAAAAGCAGAAGCAGGACGTTGCCGGTTTAAGCCGCGACGTGGAAAATGCGAATCCGGGTCTTGAGACCATCTTCGACAAGGAGAAGGAGCAGAACCGGCTGAAGGCGGCTCAGCTGATAGGGGAAATCGGCAGCCAGGCGGGCGATATTGCGCGGACGCAGGGTGAGATCATCGCAACCCGGGAGGCGAACGAGAAGATGTCCGGCGTCACGCAGACCGACCGCGACAGGGCGCTGGCTGAGCTTAAAGCCAAGGATCCGACGAAGCAGTACAGCGCAGACGACGTCAGTAAACAGGTTTACAGCAACTTCTACAATCAGGCGTTCGTTGACAGCGGGTTCGGCACCGGCGGTAAGGTGCAGCGGGCCATCAGCGCGGTGACGGCGGCGGTGCAGGGCCTGTCGGGCGGGAACGTGGCGCAGGCGATAAGCGGCGCGTCGGCACCGTACCTTGCGGAAAAGATACACGAGCTGACCACGGACGCGAACGGCAAGGTTAATACCGAAGCGAACCTGATGGCGCACGCGGTGCTGGGTGCGGTAACCTCGTATGCGGCGGGCAACTCGGCGCTGGCGGGCGCCTCGGGCGCGGTGATGGGCGAGTACATCGCGCAGCAGCTGTATCCGGGGGTTAAGCGCAGTGACCTGTCTGAGGAGCAGCGGCAGACGATAAGTGCGCTGGGTACGCTGGCGGCGGGTCTGGCGGGCGGCGTGGTTGGTGACAGCACGGCGGATGCGGTGGCGGGCGCGCAGGCGGGTAAGAACGCGGTTGAAAACAATAATCTTGCACTGGTTGCGCGTGGTTGTGCCGCACTTTCACCTTGCCGGAATAAGGTTGCAGAGCAGTTGCTGGAGATTGGTGCGAAAGCCGGAATCACAGGGCTTGCCGGACTGGCCATTAAAGATGTAGCTGATAAAATGACCTCTGATGAACTGGAGCATCTTGTCACCCTGCAAATGATGGGTAACGATGAGATCACCGGGAAGTATCTGAGTTCTTTGCAGGATAAGTATGGTTCTGACAGTGACTCAGCGCCAAATGTGGGAGCAAATCTGACCGATGCAGAGAAGGCTGAATACGGTGGAGCAGGGTCGGGTACGCCGGGCGGCTGGGAACCTCAGGATGAGGAGAATGCGCGCAATAATGCATCTTCGGATACTCCCTCCAAGGCCCAGTTAAATCAGGCAGCCTCTTCACCAAATCGAAATGGATTAACAGATGCTGGACGGGCCTTGCAAAAGCATGGAGGAAGAGAAGGTTCCGTCTATACGTATTCTAGCCAGAAAGCCTCTGTTTTGAATCAGGAAGCACAAACTATAGTCAACGAAATTTTGAGTAATCCCAATACTAAAATTGAAAATAGAGTTATTTTTGAGAATAAGCAAAGAATTACAGTTGTTGAAGCTACTGCACCTGATGGTCGCGCGCTCAGGTTCACCTCTGATGGTTCTAAGCTGGTAGGGTTCCGTGAACCGCCAACTAAATAATGAGGGTTAACCTAATGTTGGAATACAGTGTAGGGAGTTCAATGGGCAGGGATGATCTTTATGCTGAACTGTCATTTAATAAAGTTCAATGGGGTGAAATTTCATTATCCGAAGACAAGAAGTCTGTCAGTATTATTATTTATCCAAATGATAATAATATAATGGAATTTAGATATGATGAGTTTATAGCGCTTATTGAAAAAGCAAAAAACCATCTTCTTAAGCTTGAACCATTAGTCAGGTAATCAAATCCCAGCCTTCAAGGCTGGGATTTGATTGTTTAACCGTGAAATTATATTTAATCGCCCACAAGTTTACAGTCCCGGCAAGATAGCGAGAGCTGGCACAAAGACAAGGCCTGCCCTGCTCTGCGAGGGTGAAACAATCCATTAGAACAGGGTTTAGTCGTCGATAAGTGAGATCACCGACAGCACCGGTCGCACAGCTAGCATAAGGCAACGGCCTGACGCACATTGAGACCACGCTGGACTCGGGCGGCAGCGTCACCTTCGGCTCAATGACCGGGTCGGCGAACGTGAGCCGGGATAAGATGCACAGCACCTGGCAGAGCGTGGCGGAGCAGACCGGGATATTTGCGGGCAGCGGCGGCTTTGACGTGACCGTGGGTGAGCACACGCAGCTCAACGGGGCGGTCATCGCTTCCACTGCTGCCGCCGATAAGAATAAGCTGGACACCGGCACGCTGGGCTTCGGGAACATTGAGAACCACGCGGACTATAAGGTGGAGCACCAGAGCGCGGGCATCAGCACCGGCGGCAGCGTGGGCGGTCAGTTCGCCGGCAACATGGCGAACGGGATGCTGGCGGGGCTGAACGACAGCGGCAGCGCGGACTCTGTGACGAAGGCGGCGGTGAGCGAAGGCACCATCGTTATCCGCGATAAGGAAAAACAGGCGCAGGACGTTGCAGATTTAAGCCGCGACGTGGAAAATGCGAATCCGGGTCTTGAGACCATCTTCGACAAGGAGAAGGAGCAGAACCGGCTGAAGGCGGCTCAGCTGATAGGGGAAATCGGCAGCCAGGCGGGGGATATTGCGCGGACGCAGGGTGAGATCATCGCAACCCGGAAGGCGAACGATAAGATGTCCGGCGTCACGCAGACCGACCGCGACAGGGCGCTGGCTGAGCTTAAAGCCAAGGATCCGACGAAGCAGTACAGCGCAGACGACGTCAGTAAACAGGTTTACAGCAACTTCTACAATCAGGCGTTCGCCGACAGCGGATTCGGTACCGGCGGTAAGGTGCAGCGGGCCATCAGCGCGGTAACGGCGGCGGTGCAGGGCCTGTCGGGCGGGAACGTGGCGCAGGCGATAAGCGGCGCGTCGGCACCGTACCTGGCGGAAAAGATACACGAGCTGACCACGGACGCGAACGGCAAGGTTAATACCGAAGCGAACCTGATGGCGCACGCGGTGCTGGGTGCGGTAACCTCGTATGCGGCGGGCAACTCGGCGCTGGCGGGCGCCTCGGGCGCGGCAATGGGTGAGTATATCGCGCAGCAGCTGTATCCGGGGGTTAAGCGCAGTGACCTGTCTGAGGAGCAGCGGCAGACGATAAGTGCGCTGGGTACGCTGGCGGCGGGTCTGGCGGGCGGCGTGGTTGGTGACAGCACGGCGGATGCGGTGGCGGGGGCTCAGGCGGGAAAAAATGCTGTTGAGAATAACTATCTGAGTGTGTCGGATAAGACGGAACTGGAGATAGCGAAGCAGAAGCTCAACAGTAAAGACCCGGCAGAGCGTGAGAGAGCCCAGCAGAAATATGACGCGCTGCGTGAGAAGGATATCGCCAGTGATAAGGAAGTTATTGATGCCTGCGGTAATGGTAATGTGGGTAGCTCAGCGTGTGCAGGTGCAAGACTAAAAGTCATTGCGACAAAAGAGGGATATGAAGATGGCCCTTATAACTCGAAATATAGCCAACAGTACGCTGATGCCTATGGCAACATCGTAAACCTGCTGAATATCACCAGTGTTGATGCACAGAATCAGCAGCAGGTGAAGGATGCGATGGTGAACTACGCCATGGTTCAGCTTGGTGTGGACAAGGCGACGGCTGAGAACTATATCGAAACCTATGACGGGATGAAGACCGTTGCGGCTTCGATGACACCAGTGTTGGGGGCTGCGGCTGTCAGTAAACTCAGTAAGCTGGCTGAAAAAGTCGTTGTTTATCCATCGGGTATTAATTTCAGAATCGATCAGCCAAAGCACCTGGCAACCGTCGATGGGTTTACACAGAAAAATGGGATCTCGGGTGGTCATAATTCCAATGCATTTTACGACGCCGCTAAGGAATACAATGTAAAAATCGTCAGTGAGACACCTACCGGCGTAAAAGGTATTACTGAAGTGAAGTATTTAATACCGACTAAAGATCGGGCTGGACATTTGACCGGAAATTACAAAGCGGTAACTGAAACAAAAACTATCTACGATCCTAAAATATTCTCTGACCAGTAAATATTAGAGCTTGGTCAACAAGCAGCAGTTAAAGGCTACAAAGATGCCATGGCTAGCAAGAATGGTCAGGCTAACGTATCGGTTGATGGAGTTAATTTCAGAATTTACGTGGATAAAACCACAGGGACTGTGCGTAACTTTCATCCCAACTGAGGTGAACGATGAGGAAAGAATTATTTAGTCAACAGGATGTAGATAACGGGCTTAATTTGGTCGTTATATCCTATTTTGATAGAATGTATGAAGATGGTAAGTTTTTGGACGCTTTAGAATTACTATCTAAAAAATGGACGTTAAATGTTGATGGTGCTTATTGTAATTTTCCAGATATGGACAGTTATGACGAAAGTGAATATTTTGAAGGGGTTGAGTTTTCTGTTGGTTATCCTCCCTCTGAAGCAGACACTACTATCGTTAGTGAAGAAACCTGTTATCGGTATGTTCGACTCGCATGTGAAAGGTATTTAAAACTTCATCCTGAAGATACCGAAAAGGTGAACGGTTTACTGGCTAATTTGCCTGCCTGAGTACAAAAGTCCCGGCCACCGAGCCGGGATTTTTTTCGCCTACTGTCTGCCATGCCGTTGTCGGGTCTGTGACCGTTTTCACTAACCAACAGTGGGACAGGGTATGTTTTGTTGAACCGCCACGTTGTGGCCGTCCCACAAAACGCCTTCTGAATCATGGGCAGCAGCTGGAAGGGCTGCTGGAGTCAAATGAAAAAAGTTACCAGGCAACGCTGCACCAGAACGTGCAGCGGCTGCTGCTGCCGCTGTAAAGTGGTTAACCCGTTAGCGGAGCAACTGATCTTTCTGAGTGACAAGACGCGCACCCGGCACGACCACATGAAATACCTGACGTTAATCCAGACGGCGGCGCTGCTGCACCAGTACCAGTGTGAGGTGAAACGCACAATGCATCGGGACACGGTTATTGAGTACATTGAGGTCCAGAAAAGCGATATCGCCTTGGCAAACCTGCTGGCGCATGGAGTGCTGATGAAAACGCTGGACGAGATGCCACCGCAGAGCCGCAGTGAGTGACAGCAAGGCGGATGCGGTTGCGGGCGCGGGCGCGCAGGGGGTTAAGAACGCGTTAGAAAATAATAATCTTCTCTTACCAAGGCCTGTGCTGGTAAACGACAGCGGCAGCGCGGACAGCACCACGAAGGCGGCGCAGCTCATCGGCGAAATCGGCAGCCAGGCGGGCGATATTGCGCGGACGCAGGGTGAGATCATCGCAACCCGGAAGGCGAACGATAAGATGTCCGGCGTCACGCAGACCGACCGCGACAGGGCGCTGGCTGAGCTTAAAGCCAAGGATCCGACGAAGCAGTACAGCGCAGACGACGTCAGTAAACAGGTTTACAGCAACTTCTACAATCAGGCGTTCGTTGACAGCGGATTCGGTACCGGCGGTAAGGTGCAGCGGGCCATCAGCGCGGTGACGGCGGCGGTGCAGGGCCTGTCGGGCGGGAACGTGGCGCAGGCGGTGAGCGGCGCGTCGGCACCGTACCTGGCGGAAAAGATACACGAGCTGACCGAAAACAATCCGGAAACGCAGGCGATGGCCCACGCGGTTGTTGGGGCGGTAGCGTCTTACGCATCCGGCAACTCAGCGCTGGCGGGCGCGGCGGGCGGCGTCAGCGGTGAACTGATGGCGCATCTGGTGATGAAGCAGCTGTATCCGGGTAAAGCGGTCGGCGATCTGTCGGAAACAGAGAAGCAGACGGTCATTGCGCTGGGTACGCTGGCGGCTGGCCTTGCGGGCGGCGCAGCGGGTGACAGCACGGCGGATGCGGTGGCGGGCGCGCAGGCGGGTAAAAATGCTGTTGAGAATAACCTGCTGGGTAAGGTTCTGATTGAAGGATGTGCGGTAGCGGCTCCTTGCCGGACGAAGGTTGCAGAGCAACTGCTGGAGATCGGCGCAAAAGCCGGAATAGCTGGCCTTGCCGGGGTTGCCATGAAGGACGTTGCCGATAAGATGACGTCTGATGAACTGGATCATCTTGTTACCCTGGAAATGATGGGTAACGATGAGATCACCGGTAAATATCTGAGTTCGTTGCAGGATAAATATGCGCCTTCGCATACAGGGAATAATGATGCTCAGATTAATGCCGGGCCAAATCATACAGGGAACAATGCTGGTCAGGTTGATGCTGGACGGAATCATACCGGCAATAGTGGCAGTCAGATTAATACCGGACCAAACCACACTGGTGGGGATCAGTCGGTAGAGCAGTTGCCGAACAATACAGGTAACACTGAAGGTTTTCCTGATTTACCAAATTACATGGAAAGTCATGGCTATGAACCAAATAAAAACGCTGTTGGAAATATGGGTGAATTCCTGAAACAATCGGGATTCGGTAGTACAGTTAAGGATAATACCCAAAAAACCAATCAGCAGTATCAGGGGAAAACTATTTACAAAGCCACTGATGATGTTGGAAATTATATAAAAAAAGGCGACCAGTTTTATCTGGATGGTTTACATAAGGATCATATTGAAGTTTTTGATAAACGAGGAAACTTCAGGGCCGTTCTGAATTTGGATGGTTCTATAAACGAAAGAAAAACCCAAGAAGCCGAAGGACGGAAATTAAAATGATATCAACTTTAAGTAGGCTTAAAAGTAGTTTGCTCACACTGTGGGCAGAGAAAAAAGTAGCATCTGGTATAAACATTGAGTCGGGTGTCGTAGAAAATTATGAGAACTATGTGGCCGATTTTTTCAAGGCGACTAAGCTGCTTGAAAAAACTATAAAAGAAAAAGATCAGGTGGCTATTAGGTGTGCATTAACAAGGGTGAGAATGGCATCTTTAAATATGTCTAATCTTTACCAAGATATTATTGATGACGTTGTAACGATAAATCAGCAAGAATCTTGGCCCGAAATACCAGAAGGGTACAAACTTCCGGATCGTTATAGTGAACCTGATTGAAAAAGTCAGGTAACAATAGCGTAAGGACAAAAAATGGTTACCTAAATAACTAAAGATCCCGGCCTCAGAGCCGGGAGCTTTTTGCCTGTCACTCAGCAGGCCGGATCACCAGTTGCCCGCGTTCAACTGTAATAGTAACCGGCGTATCGGTCCCGAATCCCGCCTGTGTCAGCCAGTCACCCTTCAGGTGCAGGCTGGGCGTGCGGCTGTAGTAAGTGGTCGTACCGGTAGCCCGCTTAATATGCTGGACACTGGTGTATCCGACTTTATAGCGGCGTAATGCTTTGGAAATACTCACATCTGGCTTAGTATCGTGTGCAGCCATGATCAACTCCTTGCTAGTTGGTTGTGGTCAGCGTCTGTTACGGGGTGCAACCCGTAGCAGACGCGCTAAAAATCTCTCGTTACGTTCTTCCTTTTCTGTTTTCTCCTGTTCAAATATACACCGTCTGCCCTGCAAGCTCGCTGAAAGCTAAGTAATAAACTGCGAGGCGTCTTTGAAAAACGAATTGTTTTCTCCTTTTGCCTGATTGGTATATATCCCTTCTTCCCGATGTTATTTACACCCATAAGAGGGCTGATTTTCCTGCTTTGAATCCACATCAGTCAGCTTTTAATCTGTCTGCAAAATCCCTATCGCCTCTTTACCTTAACGGGTAATGACAGGATCCTCAGTGCTGATAAAATGCGCAGCCTGCACGATCAGGATAGTGAGGCCAGTACCGGCAGCACCTTCAGCGGGCAGCAGAGCGTGACGGTGATCGGGCGGGAGGGTGACGTTATCAGCGCCTCGTACGGCAGCCAGTCGTCGAAAAGCGAGACGTGTACCGCGAGCTTCCAGTCGCAGGGCAGCACGCTGACGGCGGGCCGGAACCTGACCGTCACGGCAACCGGCAAAAACGGTACGGCGCAGAGCGGCGACATCAGCCCCACCGGCAGCCAGCTGAAGGCGGGCGGTGACCTGGGGCTTAATGCGTCGCGGGACATTCTGCTGCAGGGCGGCGCAGCTCACGGCGAAATCGGCAGCCAGGCGGGGGATATTGCGCGGACGCAGGGTGGGATCATCGCAACCCGCGAGGCGAACAAGAAGATGTCCGGCGTCACGCAGACCGACCGCGACAGGGCGCTGGCTGAGCTTAAAGCAAAGGATCCGACGAAGCAGTACAGCGCAGACGACGTCAGTAAGCAGGTTTACAGCAACTTCTACAATCAGGCGTTCGTTGACAGCGGATTCGGGGCCGGCGGTAAGGTGCAGCGGGCCATCAGCGCGGTGACGGCGGTGCAGGGTCTTTCGGGCGGGAACGTGGCGCATGCGGTGCTGGGTGCGGTAACCTCGTATGCTTCTTGCAACCTGAAGCTGATAGGCGCACCGGACAGTGTCAGTGACAAAGTATAATAAAATACGCTCTAAAACCTATAGTCAATTAGCAAAGCGAAATTGAAGTTTTTCTGATTTTATTAGAAAATTGAAGTGATTAAAAATATATTTATGAGAAGGTGACTCACTAAGTAACCAGAAGTTAAAATAAGGCTTAGTGTGATACAAGGAGAGATTAAAATGCATGGAAGCCGTTTTGTTTCAGGCTATGATAAAGGCAAGGTTAAGTTCTATTTATTACTCTCCGTTTTTTTCGTCATATTTGCAGCATGGCTATGGTATCTGATGTGGTCAAATGGCGTCGCAAGACGTGTTGTATTAATGAAGAATGTTCCCGAGTGGACAACATACATTACTGTTGCATCAATAGTAGGTCTTGTTTTTTCGGGGCGAGTTGTTTATTTTAGACCAGTTGTTGAATCAGCTATCTATGTACTGAAAGCTTTTGGATGTGGGTTTTCTGTTGGTATTATTTGCATTCTAAATTGTTACAGTGTCTATGTTTATGTCGCTCCTGGTAAGATTGTTCAGTATGAGTCTGAATACGAGGTTACGTTTCCAGGTCCGGCAGTTGGGAAAAATAGCCATTGTGAAGCTGGCTTGTGGATTAAAGATGCGCACACAAAAAGATGGCTTCAACTTTGTACAAATCGTAAGAATTTATACAATGACAGGAAGCAAGGTATGACTAAAGTATGGGTGACGGCTCATACTAATAAAATAGGTTCTTACATTATAAATTATCAGTTCACTTATGATTAATTAAAAAAGCTATACGCATTAATTATTATTTTTATAATTTCAGGTTGGCTGGGTGATAGTTAAAGTTTCTGCGAGGAAAGTCCAGAGGCAGGAATGAAGATAATCCAGTAAAAGTAATATTCGTTGGCTTTTACTGAACTATAGCCTGGCTCCAGATCTCTGCTGCCCTTAATGAAGTCATTACCCTGACATGCAGCCAGACACCATTGTCCCTCTTAATGGTTCTGGCTCAGCAATCCGTCACGCCGCAGGCGGCGTTGTCCGTGCAAAGCTCTCGCGCTGGAACAGCGTCTCAGCCAGTTTTACCAGCGCAGGTCGTTCCACGCACCAGTTCGGCACTACGCGACGGAAATTGAGGTAGCCGATCATACAGCCGGTGGCGATATCAGCCAGATTGAGCTGACCGTTATTGAGCCATTTTCCCTCTGCGGCAATTTTCTCCAGCATATCGAGACTGCGCTGGATCTTCTCGCGGTTACGCAGCAACACCTCTTCCGACTGCTGATCGCCAGGCCGCATCTGCTCACGCACAATCACCAGCGCGGCGTCGCTGACGCCATCTGCCAGCTTCTCCAGCTGACGGATCTGCAGTGACTGATGGGGATCGGCAGGCAGCAGGGCGGGCGCATCGCCGCGTAGTTCGAGAAACTCCGCGATGATGCTGGAATCGAACCAGATTTGTTGATCGTCAGCCACCAGCGCCGGAACTTTTCCCAGCGGATTGTAGTGCGGAACGTGACTGTCATCGCTGTAAGGCGATGCGTTAACGAACTCAAAGATAATGCCTTTTTCCAGCATAATGATCGAAATCTTACGCACAAACGGGCTGGTATAGCTGCCAATCAGTTTCATCGGGTTCCTCCAGGTTAGCTACGATTCGCCAGGAAACATAAAGGGGTTGAGGCTGCTACGGGCAAAGCCTTCCTGCTCCATCCGGGCATCCAGCACCAGCGATGCCAGATCGTCGGCGACCGGTTCGATAGCCGGATTTTTTTCCTGATAGAGCATCTTCAGATAGGTGCCGCACTCGCCACAACTCTCCGCTTTCACCGCCGCATGTTCACTGTCAAGCGACCAGTAGTGCAGGTCGCGGGTCTGTTCACACTGGGTGCATTTGCTGCGCACCACGTACCACTCACTTTCGCACAGGTTGCAGTGCAGATACCGCGCGCCGTCGTGGTTGCCCATGTGGACCACACTGGCGACCGGCATACTGGCGCACACCGGACAAAACTGCCGCTGATCGCCCATCTCAGCACGCGCTTTGCCTGGGATCATCGCGGCCATCTGCGCCCAGTACAGCGCCAGCGCGGCCCAGATAAACGGCGCTTTGTCGCTGCTCACCCTGGCATACTCGCCGGCAAACAGGGCGCTGGCCAGCGTTTCCAGTTCCGTGGCAGAGGCTTTCTCCAGATTCTCCAGCACCGCCAGCGCCTGGCCGCTCATCTCAGGCTTTAGTTCCGCAATCAGCGAGTGCAGTAACCGCTGCCAGTGCGTGTCGCGTGGCAGCGTGTGGATATCCAGTGGCGGCTTGCCCTCGCGGGCGCTCTCTTCCAGCCGCGCCCGCAGGTCCATATGCAGCGGATGGTCATACAGCACAATTTCCTGCGCTTCGGCGATCACCGCAGCAAAACGCAGGTAGTCGCCCAGAGGATTTTTAGCCGCCAGGTCACGCAGTCGCGCAGCACGACGGCTATACAGGTTTTTCAGCCGTGGAAAAAGTAACGGCGGAATCATCTCCGCCGTTGTTTTTTCGCTCTTCTCCAGCTGATCTTGCGGGATAATGCGAATGCTCATCAGGGGCGTTTTTCCTGTTTTATAGGCGGATTACGCTGCTCACGATACCAGCGTGGATGGTGGTGTCTGGCCCAGTCTGAACTGACCCAGCCCTCAATCATCGCCGTCAGCGTGCCTTTGACCCACAGCGCGGCATAGACATGCACCATGATGACCACGATCAGTGCGGTAGCCGACACCGAATGCACCACTAACGCCAGTCTGATCAGCGGAATAGTGAACGCGCCCGCGAAGTAAGGTCGCCAGATCACAATGCCGCTGACAAGCAGCAATACTAAGCTGATGATAGCAGCCCAGAACACACACTTCTGACCAAAGTTATATTTACCGGTATCACCGACCTCTTCATTCAGGGCAATACGGTGGATATTTTTCGCCCAGTAGAGGTCATCGCGGTTGATCAGATTATGTCGCCAGTAGCGTAAAAACATCAGCATAAAGGCGGCAAACATCACTACGCCAACAAACGGATGCAGGATACGCGCCAGCTGTGGCGTGCCAAATATCTGCATCAGCCAGTTAAATGAGGGAAAGAAAAAACCTAACCCGCTCAGTGCCGCCATGACAAAGCATAAGGCGACAATCCAGTGATTAATGCGTTCCACAGCGCGGTAACGCACCAGGCGATCGGAATGTTTCATTATTTGCGCTCCTCCGGACGATCGTCGTCGTCATCGTGATGCTCTTCGACCCGATTCGGGCCCACGCCGACATAGTGGAACAGCGAAGCCGCGAAGGTGGCGGCAAAGCCGACGGCGGCCAGCGGTTTCCAGATGCCTTTCCAGAAGGTGACGGTTGGGCTGATATGCGGATCGGCAGGTAACCCGTGATAACGCTGCGGCTGACTGGCGTCATGCAGCACATACATCACATGCGTTCCGCCCACGCCTGCCGGGTTGTAGACGCCCGCTTGGGCATAACCGCGTGCTTTCAGTTCAGCAACCCGCTCGGCGGCCAGCGTCAGCATGTCGCTTTTACTGCCGAAATGAATGGCACCGGTCGGGCAGGTTTTCACGCAGGCCGGTTCCTGGCCGACGCTGACGCGATCGACACACAGGGTGCATTTGTAGGCGCGGTTATCCTCTTTGTTCAGCCGTGGCACGTTGAACGGGCAGCCAGCGATGCAGTAGCCGCAGCCAATACACTGTTCTGACTGGAAATCGACAATGCCGTTGGCGTACTGAATGATCGCGCCCGCCGAAGGGCAGGCCTTCAGGCAGCCGGGATCGGCGCAGTGCATACAGCCATCTTTGCGGATCAGCCACGCCAGCTTGCCGTTCTCTTCCACTTCGGAGAAGCGCATCACCGTCCAGGATTTGGCGCTTAAATCGGTGGGGTTGTCATAGATCCCAACGTTATGTCCGACCTCATCGCGAATGTCGTTCCATTCGGAGCAGGCGACCTGACAGCCCTTACAGCCGATGCAGGTGGTGACGTCGATTAATTTTGCGACCTGGCGCTGATGATCGCGCGCCTGTGGCGGCGGGGTAAATCCATTGGTCGCTGAGCGACGAATAATATCTTGTGACTGGTAAGCCATTGTCATCCACCGTTACGCTTTTTCCACTTTCACTAAAAATCCCTTGTATTCCGGGGTCTGTGAGTTGGCATCGCCAACCGAAGGCGTCAGCGTATTGGCGAGAAAGCCTTTGCGCGTTGTGCCTTCAAAGCCCCAGTGACAGGGAATGCCCACGGTATCGACCGGCTTACCGTCAATCATCAGACGCGGCAGTCGGCGCGTCACCACCGCTTTGGCTTTGATGTAGCCGCGGCGTGAAGAGACCTTAACGCGGTCACCGGCGCGAATCCCTTTCTCTTCGGCCAGCTCAGCGCCAATTTCGACAAACTGCTCCGGCTGGGCAATGGCGTTCAGCAAGGCATGTTTGGTCCAGTGGCGGAACAGCTCAGTGATCGAGTAGGTGGTCGCCACGCAGGGGTAATCCGCGGCCTCACCCAGACTGGCAGCATCGTTGCGGAACAGTCGGACAACCGGGCTGTGGCGCTGCTGCGGATGCAGCGGATTGTCACTCAGCGGGCTTTCCATCGGTTCGTAGTGTTCCGGGAACGGGCCATCCGCCATTTTATCCAGCGCAAACAGATGACCCAGGCCATCGGGCTGCATGATAAAGGGCCCGGCCTGCTGTTGCGGTGCCAGGGTTACCGGATAGTCCGGCACATCGATGCCCTGCCAGCGCGCACCGTCCCACTCAATCAGGCGGCGATGCGGGTCCCAGGCTTTACCCTGGCTATCGGCAGAGGCGCGGTTGTAGAGAATGCGCCGGTTAGCGGGCCAGGCCCAGGCCCAGCCGGAGACCGCGCCCAGCCCGGAAGGATCGGCGTTATCGCGTCGCGCCATCTGATTGCCCTGCGGCGTCCAGCTGCCTGCGTAGATCCAGCAGGCGCTGGCGGTGGTACCGTCATTACGCAGTTCCGAAAAGCCGTTGAGCTGCTGGCCTTTCTTCAGCAGTAGCTTACCGCTGTCATCGTAGATATCCGCCAGCGCGCGGCCGTTACTCTCCTGCGCCACCTCTTCCGGTGAGGGGTCCGCGGGGTCCTGGTAATCCCAGCGCATCGCCATCAACGGTTCAGGTGCGGTCCCGCCTTCCTGGCGATAAAGGTCGCGCAGACGCAAAAACAGATTGCCGAGGATTTTGCCATCATGCAGCGCTTCAGCCGGCGGCTCAGCGGCAGCCCAGTGCCACTGTAACCAGCGCGACGAGTTAGCCACCGATCCCGACTCTTCGGCGAAACAGGAAGAGGGCAGACGGAACACTTCGGTCTGGATTTTGGCCGGATCGACGTCGTTAAACTCATCATGATGTTGCCAGAAGCTGGCGGTTTCGGTGCTGAGCGGGTCGATCACCACCATATATTTCAGTCGGGAAAGGGCCCGAACCGCTTTATTTTTATCCGGGAAGGCGGCCAGCAGGTTAAAGCCCTGAATCAGGCAGCCGTTCAGCTCGCCCTGTTCCATCATCTCAGCCTGCGCCATGCAGTCGTAGCTTTTGTCCCACTTAGGCAGCCAGTCGTAGCCCCACTGATTTTCTGCCGTGGCGTTATCGCCATAGAAGCTCTTCATCAGGCTGACGAAAAACTTATCGCTGTTCTGCCAGTAGTTGACCTGGCCCGGCAGGGACGCCGCCGGCGTGGCTTTCTGCAGATAGCTTGCCAGAGTGGTCATTTTTTCTGACGGCAGCGGCAGGTAGCCCGGCAGGCTTTGCGACAGCAGACCAAGATCGGTAAAACCCTGCACGTTGGAGTGGCCGCGCAGCGCATTGATACCGCCGCCAGGCATACCAATATTACCGAGCAGCAACTGGATCATCGCGGCAGTGCGGATAATCTGCGAGCCGTTGGTGTGATGGGTCCAGCCCAGCGCATAGAGAATGGTCGTGGTACGATCGGGCACGCTGGTGGCAGCAAGCTGCTGGCAGACCGCGAGGAAACTCTCCTGCGGCGTACCGCACAGGCGTGCCACCATTTCCGGGGTATAGCGGCTGGCGTGGGCTTTCAGCAGGTTGAGCACGCAGCGCGGGTGGTTGAAGCTCTCATCGCGTTGCGCATGACCCGCTTCATCCAGCGCATAGTGCCAGCTCTGGCGATCGTACTGGCGGGTGGCGGCATCGTAACCGCTGAACAGACCGTCGCTGAAGCTGTAGCCCTCATCAACAATCAGCGCGGCGTTGGTGAAGGCCCGCACGTACTCATGCTGAATGTGGTCATGCTGCAGCAGGTAGTTGATCACCCCCATCAGGAACACCACGTCGCTACCGGCGCGTATAGGCGCGTAGAAATCGGCCACGGCGGCGGAACGGTTAAAGCGTGGATCGACCACAATCACCTGCGCCTGATTGTGGATTTTGGCGTCGATGACCCATTTAAACCCGACCGGATGCGCTTCGGCTGGATTACCGCCCATGATCAGCACCACATTGGCGTTCTTAATGTCGTTCCAGTTATTGGTCATTGCACCGCGACCAAAGCTGGGTGCCAGCGCGGCAACCGTCGGACCGTGACACAGCCGGGCCTGGTTTTCCAGCGCCAGAATACCGAGCGCGCGGGCAAATTTGTGGTCGAGCAGGCCAGTCTCATTGCTGGCGGCCGAAGAACATAACATCGAGGTGGTCGGCCAGCGGTTAACCGTGACGCCGGCAGCGTTGGTGGTCTGGAAATGGGCGTCGCGATCCTGCTTCATCAGCCGGGCGATGCGCTCAAAGGCCTCATTCCAGCTGATGCGCTGCCATTTATCGCTGCCTGGCGCGCGGTATTCCGGGTACTTCAGCCGCTGCTCACTGTGGATAAAGTCGAGCACGCCCGCGCCTTTCGGGCAGAGAGAACCGCGGCTGACCGGATGATCGGGATCGCCTTCAATGTGGTAAATCGAGGCGCTGGCGTTTTTCGCGCCGTCGCCCAGGCTGTAGATCAGCATGCCGCAGCCCACCGAGCAGTAGGTGCAGTTATTACGCGTCTCTCTGGCGCGGATCAGTTTATATTCCCGGACGCTGGCTAACGCCGTTGCCGGGGCGAAACCTAATAATGCTGCGCTGGTGCCCGCTAAACCGCCGGCGCAGAGTTTAAAGAAACTCCGTCTGTTAATTTGCATTTTCGTTCTTCTTTATTGGCTCCATTGCGAAGCCTTGCAAAATAGCAGCCCTATCTGCCTGTAAGTTGACCAGGGTCAAGAGGTTAGGCATTAGTAATCCGGCATTTACATTTTGTTAAAATTTTTTAGCAACGGATTTACTGCGCAAGACAATTTTCAGCGGCGGGCCAAAATTACGGCTCCTGAATGCTCACGAATGTTAAATCGTGAGAAATAATCATTCGCATTCTGCCGCCAGCGGGCGTGGCTGGGGCGATCCGGCGATAAATAACCGCATCAAATGCCTTGTGGTTTATTTGCGCTGTACCCGGTGTGAGGGCAAAATTAGTGGCTGTCGTTGCCGTTTAACCCGACAGCGCGATCAGCCGCATTTCATTATTTGTTAACAACAGGTCGTACTCCTTGAAAGCTATTCTGCAAACTCCCGGCGAAGATTTAACAACTCAGGCAGGTATCAGCGAAACGCTGGTGTGGCAGCGCGCAGACCTCGCGGTGGCTCAGCCTGACTGGCTGGCGGAAGAGGTGCCGGTGGCGCTGGTCTATAACGGCATCTCCCACGTTGTGATGATGACCACGCCAAAAGATCTGGAGGCCTTTGCGCTGGGATTTTCGCTATCGGAAGGCATTATTGACGCGCCAGAGGATATTTTCGGCATGGATGTGGTGCCGGGTTGTCACGGTATCGAGGTGCAGATTGAGCTTTCCAGTCGTCGCTTTATGGCGCTGAAAGCGCAGCGTCGTGCGCTGGCTGGCCGTACCGGCTGTGGCGTTTGCGGTGTCGAACAGCTGGATCAGATTGGTAAACCGCTGGCGCCGTTACCGTTTACTCAGACCTTCGCGCTGGCGCAGCTGGATCGGGCGCTGGGGCAACTGAAAGATTACCAGCCGGTTGGACAGAAAACCGGCTGTACCCATGCCGCCGCGTGGGTCCAGCCGGATGGAGAGCTGGCGGGCGGCTGTGAGGATGTGGGCCGCCATGTGGCGCTGGATAAGCTGCTGGGCTATCGCAGCCAGTCCGCCTGGGGCGAGGGCGCGGTGCTGGTATCGAGCCGCGCCAGCTACGAAATGGTGCAAAAATCCGCCATGTGCGGCGTCGAAATCCTGTTTGCCGTCTCGGCCGCCACCCGGCTGGCGGTGGAGGTCGCTGAGCGCTGCAACCTGACGCTGGTCGGCTTCAGCAAGCCGGGACGCGCCACTATTTACAGCCATCCACAGCGCCTGATTTAAACCACTATCACCTGCGGCAGTGCCTGTTGCAGCGCCGCCAGCGCAGTGGAGGCCTCAGCGCCGCCATCGGTAATCAGCGTGGCGATCGCCTGCGGTGCGGCGTAAACCGTACGGCTGACCACGCCCAGCTTACTGTGATCGGCCAGCAGGATCGTCGCGGCGGACTGCTGCACCATCGCCCGGGCAATCGCCGCTTCGTGTGGATGGAAGCTGGTGGCGCCGCGACTCGCCTCAATCCCGACCGGCGACAGCAGCGCAACGTCGGCACGATAACGTACGATCTCCGCCACGGTTATTTCGCCGCGCGTCTGCTGCGCGCCGGCTGACAACGTCCCGCCCAGCAAAATAATCTCATTCCCCAGCACGTCATGCTCCTCTCCGGCGCTAAGCGCCAGCGCAGCCTGCAGGCTGTTAGTGAGGATGGTCAGGCCCGACAGGGCGCGTAGCTCCTCCGCCAGCAGCGTGGTGGTGCTGCCTGCATCCAGAAACAGCGTCTGACCCGGCTGCAACAGATCTGCCGCCGCCCGGGCAATGGCGCGTTTTTCTCTCGCCTGAACCGTACGCCGCACGGTCAGCGGCGGTTCAGGCGGCGTCTCGATCGCCACCAGACCGCCGTGAACGCGGCGTGCCAGCCCCAGCGCTTCCAGCTCAATAATATCGCGGCGCGCGGTTTCCCGTGATACGCCCAGTTCCCGGATGATGCGCTCGGTACTGACCTGATTTAAGTGGGTCAGCAGCGCCCGGATGCGCTGAAGGCGCGTTTCCTGCAGCATGGTCATTCCTTATTGCGCGCAGTGCGAAAGTCGGCTGAATCAGTGACTAAGCTTACCTGAGTACCCGGATGTCGTCATGTGTATTTGGTTGTATTTGTGTATTTGGTTGCATTTTTAGCGCAGGCAGGCATGATGGGTTATCAGCCTCAACCACTTCACCTCGCAACGGGAGTTACCATGGCCACGCGTTCCACCATTATGGATACCAACAGTTTTCGTGCTGAACATGCGGATGCGCTGGATAGCGACACGCGCAGGATGACCGAAAAACGCAGCAAAGTGCTCGGCGAATCTTATCGCCTGTTCTATCGCAAGCCGGTGCACCTGGTGCGCGGTGAAGGGCAGTATCTGTGGGATGCGGCAGGCGACAAGTATCTTGACGTTTATAACAACGTGGCGAGCATTGGTCATTGCCATCCGGCGGTGATTGAGGCGGTGACGCAGCAGATGAAAATGCTGAACACCCATACCCGCTACCTGCATGAAAATATTCTCGATTACAGTGAAGCGTTGCTGGCCACCACTCCTGCGGCGATCGATCGCGCCATGTACATGTGTACCGGTTCTGAGGCGAACGATCTGGCGATCCGCGTGGCGCGCGCTTTTAGCGGCGGCAGCGGCATTATCGTCAGTCAGGAGGCCTATCACGGCACCAGTGAGCTCACCTCCGGCGCTTCACCGGCGCTTGGCAGCGGACAGCCGCTGGCGGCTACCACCCGGCTGGTGATGCCGCCGGATGCTTATCGGGTTGATGCGCCCGATCTGGGCGAATGGTTTGCCGACCAGATTCAGCAGCAGATTGATGACATGGCGGCGCACGGCATTAAATTCGCCGGTTTTCTGGCAGACTCTATTTTCTCTTCTGACGGCGTACTGCCTGACCCGCGCGGTTTCCTGAAGCGGGCAGTGGACGTCGTTCATGCCAACGGCGGTATCTTTATCGCCGATGAAGTGCAGCCCGGCTTTGGTCGCACCGGCGATGCGTTCTGGGGCTTTGGTCGTCACGATGTGGTGCCGGATATCATCACTACCGGTAAACCGATGGGGAATGGCATTCCGGTATCGGGTCTGCTGGCAAAAAGTGAGGTGCTGGCCGCCTTCAGCGATTCGATTCCTTACTTCAATACCTTTGGCGGCAATCCGGTGGCGATGGCCGCGGCGCAGGCGGTGCTGAACGTGATCACCGAAGAGGGCTTGCAGGAACACAGCCGTGTGGTGGGCGCGAAACTGCTGGCCGAACTGCGCAGCCTGATGGACCGTTATGACTGCGTCGGTGATGTGCGTGGCGCCGGGCTGTTTATCGGCTTTGAACTGGTGACCGATCGTGACAGCAAAACGCCAGACAAAGCGCTGGCGCTGGACCTGATTGAGAAACTGCGTGAGCATCGGGTGCTGACATCGGTGGCCGGTCCGTATGGGAATGTGCTGAAACTGCGTCCGCCATTGGCGTTTCAGGAGAGCGACATCGACTGGCTGGTCGGGGCGCTGGATAGCGCGCTGCGCGAGCTGGGGCGCTGATCCCTGGCGGGCAAAAGGGGCGCTGTCGCCGTTGTTACGGCCCTGAGAGAGACGAGCCGGGCGGCCTGAAAAGGCGCATCTGAGGCGGCAGTCAGTAAAAACAACGGGTTGCTTTTGCCATATTCCTCAAATCCTTATGGTTAATAGGGCATTGATTACCCTTTTACGCTACATGAATTTAACTATAATGATTCGACTGCTTACGCGGCACGTCCCGAATTCGTCGTGCTGCTCAAATACTAAATGGAGAGGAAGAACATGAGTTATTCACTGCCATCCCTGCCTTACGCATACGACGCACTGGAACCGCATTTCGACAAGCAGACGATGGAAATCCATCACACTAAACATCACCAGACCTATGTGAACAACGCGAACGCGGCGCTGGAAGGCACTGAATTTGCCAATCTGCCGGTCGATGAGCTGATCACCAAACTGGATCAGCTGCCAGCTGACAAAAAAGGCCCACTGCGCAACAACGCCGGCGGCCACGCTAACCACAGCCTGTTCTGGAAAGGCCTGAAAATCGGCACCACGCTGCAGGGCGACCTGAAAGCGGCGATCGAAAAAGATTTCGGTAGCGTAGAAAAATTCCAGGAAGAGTTTGAGAAAGCGGCTGCAACCCGTTTCGGTTCAGGCTGGGCGTGGCTGGTTAAAAAAGGCGACAAGCTGGCGGTGGTCTCTACTGCTAACCAGGACAACCCGCTGATGGGCGAAGCGATCGCCGGCGTTTCAGGTTACCCGATCCTTGGCCTGGATGTGTGGGAGCACGCTTACTACCTGAAGTATCAGAACAAACGTCCTGACTACATCAAAGCGTTCTGGAACGTGGTTAACTGGGACGAAGCGGCAGCCCGCTTTGCTGCTGCTCAGTAAGTTAATCCCGCGTTAACAAAAAACCGGTGAAATTTATTTCACCGGTTTTTTTTATCTTTAATTCGCGTTGCCCCAAATTAAACCAAAAATCAACAAACGGTGCTTTTTGACCACGGTGAATTTTAACCTTATGGCACATTAACCTGCCGTTGACATTGGTTGTTTTATCCTCAGTGACATTCCTGCTCACTGCGTGTCGATAACTATGTCAATTATAACTACTCACGAAACCACCACGGATTCTTCTGCATCGCTGTTTTTTCAGTTAATCAGCGGGAAATATATTCCTGACAAGCTGTGGCTGAGTAAGCGTTTCCGGCTGAAATTTGTGTTAAGAAGCCTGATATCGCCGCTGACCACCACCCATTATTTACATCAGCTGTCGCAATTGCCGCAGATCGGACTGTTGATGAGCACCCAGGGGCTGCTGCCCGCCAAGCTGCATCGGCCCTATCTGCGTTCCGGTATCAGCATCGCTGCGCGCGCTCAGGCGATACTGGATCACTATACCCTGATGAATAACCTGCCGAATCCGATGTTGCGCCAGTTGCTGCAAAGCGCCGGTGATAATCTGCTGGCTTCGCTGAACGGTAAACATGATGAAGCGTTTTTACTCTCCTGCAGTTCAGGTTATTTTGACCGGGAAGGCGAGGTGACGCTGGTGCTGCGTTATAACGATGAAATTATTGCTTCGCTTTCATTCTCTATTATTAACGAGAATAAAAAACGCACCTTATTAATTGGTGGATTACAGGGTCCGCGAAAACATATCAGCAATGATGTTATTCGCGAGGCGACCAAAGCGGCACACGGTCTATTTCCGAAGCGTCTGTTGATGGAAGTGGTATTTATTGTTGCGCAGCAGTGCGGTGTGGAAAATATTCTGGCAGTCGGTGATGAGACCCACGTTTTCCGAAGCCTGCGCTATCGTCACAGCAAGGGGGATAAGTTCTTTGCCAGCTACAGCGAGTTCTGGCTGTCACTGAACGGTGAAGCGCGACAGGATGGAATGTTTACGCTGCCACTGAGACTGCCGCGTAAAACGCTGGAAGAGATTGCCAGTAAGAAGCGGGCAGAATACCGCCGTCGTTATGAGATGCTGGATGCGCTGGCGGAGCAGGTGTATGCCACCGCCGGCGAGCAACGGGTCGATCAGGCCGCTGCCTGATCGGCCGATCAGAAGGCGGTTCTGGCGAAGCCGGTCATCGCGGTCAGCCCCATCTCACGTCCCAGCGCGGTCATTGGATGCACCACCACCAGGCCGCGCACGCTTTTCTTCAGCGCGCCCAGATTTGCCTGCTCTTTCTTGGTAATTTCGCGGCTGAAGCCCATTTTTTGCAGCTTCTGCGCCTCGGCACTGAGTTTTTCAACTCGCTGACCGCGCAGACGCTCAATCTCAATGACCAGCGTCTCTTTCTCTTTCAGCAGCGCGCCCAGTTTCTCGACATCACCCGATTCCAGTAACTGCGGCTCTTTGCGGTTCAGGGCGTCCAGCTTATCGCTGAGAAGTTTGATTTCGTTTTTTTCTTGCTCTTTCATGACAACAACTCGTTGAGGAAAACAGGCAAAGGATACACCAAATCTGGCGTATGTTCCCGGTTAGGTTATGGCGATGTCAGGCACCGGCCCGGCACCTGACAGGATTTAACTGGCGGACTTTTTGAACGCCTGCTTCAGGCTGATGCGGGAAATCAGTTCGGTGAGCGACAGCACCATGGTAGATCGTACCATCTGCAGGTAGCGCTGCTGCTGCATGCTGCGCAGCTCCGCGTCGTCGGTGTTAAATACCGGCGCAGGCGGCCAGGCCGTCACGCAGTGCAGCTCACCGAACGGACCGAGAATCTCATCGTCGGTAAAACGATAATCGCCACTGTCGTGATCCAGCTCCTCACGCAGCGCCAGCAGCAGTTCACCATCTTCATACTCGTGCCGGCTGATGACGCCGAGTCCGTAAATCAGCTTGAGCCGCACCGACAGTTCACCCAGCGGACCATTGCTCAGTAACAGCGGTTCCACCGCGTATTTGACGGCATAATCATCTTTGCGGAATACCTGCAATACCAGCAAATTGACCGCTTCAGCCAATAGCTCAACAGCGGCGATCAGAAAGCTTCTCACCGAGCGACCGGCGTTCAGGCGCTCAAGCACCCGGTTTTCAAAAGCTTGCTTCTCTTCCATTATTGCCTGCATAGGGTTGATACCGCCGTTGGGCGCAGGCGAACTGCGCCCGGCTTGCGTCACTAACACGCGCGCATTATGCCATAGCGTGCCAGGCGCTCACCACAGCCGTCACAACTTCGCTGTTGGCATCCAGCCCGGAAATTTCCGCCAGCGTGGCCTGTGGACCTTTTTCTGCCAGCAGGGCAGCCAGCTCCTGAGCCTGCGGGTCCTGATCGCTGCGATAGTGCATCGCGGCGGCAATGCCCTGCACCAGACAGGCGTGCGGTAAACCGTACTCCAGCGTGCCCAGCGTCGGTTTAATCAGGCGATCGCCTGCGCTCAGCTTACGCAACGGCTGGCGACCAACGCGCTCAACGTCATCTTTCAGGTAAGGGTTCTCAAAGCGACCCAGGATTTTCTGGATATAGGCCGCATGTTTATCCGCGTCAAAACCGTAACGCTTAATCAGCACCGCGCCGCTCTCTTCCATCGCGCCTTTAACCGTCGCCCGGATTTTTTCATCCAGGATCGCATCACGGATGGTCTGATGACCCGCCAGCTGGCCGAGATAGGCGGTGATGGCATGACCGGTATTGAGGGTAAAGAGTTTACGTTCGACGAACGCCATCAGGTTATCCGTCAGCTCCATGCCCGGAATGGCTGGCAGATCGCCTTTGAACTGGGTTTTATCAACAATCCATTCGCTGAAGGTTTCTACCGTCACTTCCAGCGGATCGCTGCTGCCCGCCTCAGAGGGAGGTACGATGCGATCGACCGCCGAATCCACAAAACCGACATGCTGTTCCAGCCAGGCGTGATACTGCTGCGGCAGTGCCTTCAGCACATGCTGTTTCAGCTGGCTGGTGCCGCGCACCATGTTTTCACAGGCGATGATGTTTAACGGACGGGTGTTGCCGTTGTCGCTGCGTGTTGCCAGACCTTTAGCCACACTGCCTGCAATACGCTCCAGAATCTGCGGGCCGACCGCCGTGGTGACCATATCCACCTCAGCGATCAGGGTAATGATGTCGTCGCTGGTGCTGTTGACCGCGCTGACGCCTTTGACCATTTCCACTTTGGCCTGCTCGCCAACCACATGAACGGGATACTCATGACGCGCGTTGAGTGCATCCAGCACTGCCTGATTCACATCAGCAAAAACCAGTTCGATACCTGCATCCGCCAGTAATTTACCGATGAAGCCCCGACCAATGTTTCCTGCTCCGAAATGTAACGCTTTCATAATTTTTGACCCATATCAAATGACGATGGGGCGGGCACGCCCGCCCCAGGAATCGGGACGGGCCTGACCGCCCCAGGGAAAATACCATTAGCTTACGCGGTGAGCGGTTTGCCTGACAGCAGATCCAGCACTTCCTGTACGCTGGTGGTGTTAGCCAGCGTTTCAATCACGCGGTCATCGTCCAGCGCGTTGGTCAGGCTGGTAATCACCTGGATATGCTCGTTATTGCGGGCGGCAATACCGATAACCAGTCGTGCCACATCTTCGGCATCATCACCGAACTGCACGCCTGCCGGATACTGGCAGAACACCACGCCGGTTTTCAGCACGCGGTCTTTCGCTTCGACCGTACCGTGCGGCACCGCAATTGACTCTCCAAGGTAGGTCGGCGTCAGTTTTTCACGCGCCAGCATCGCTTCAATATACTCCGGCTCAACATAGCCGCCTTTTACCAGCTGTTCACCGGCGAAACGGATCGCCTGCTCTTTGTTGCTGGCACTCAGGCCGAGGAAGACGTTGTCAGCACCGAGTTTAAACAGGTGCGCATTACCTTCATCGTAGCTGTCTGACAGCGCCGTTTTCACCGTTTCACGGTGTACTTCGCTGCGGTTCGCCGCCACCAGACGCTCGGTCAGGGTGCTGTAGAGCGCGCTGTCGAGGAAGTTATTCAGCGAGATATGCTGCGCATGAGGTGCCTGACGAATCGCGCGCTCGGTCAGATCGCGGTGAGTAATCACCAGATCAACATCACCCGGCAGGGCGTTAATTGCCGTGTTGGTCACCGATACGTTGCTTAAACCGGCATCCTGCACCTTTTTACGCAGTACGCCAGCACCCATAGCGCTGGAACCCATACCGGCATCACAGGCGACAATGATTTTACGCACATGGTTCAGCTCAACGCTCATGGCATCGCTGGCAACCGCGGCGCCTGCTGCAGACTGACCTTTAGACTGGGCTTTCATATCCTGCATGCGCTGCGTCGCGGCTTCGATATCGTCATCCTCTTTCACCTTGCTGGTTTTCAGCAGGATGGCAGAGACCACGAAGGAGACGGCGAAGGCTGCCACAATGGCCGCAATGTTGGCGAAGTAAGCGCCTTTTGGCGTCATCGCCAGCACCGCCAGGATGGAGCCCGGTGAAGCAGGGGAGACCAGACCGCCGTTGAGCAGCGTCAGGGTGAAGACGCCGGTCATACCGCCGAGGATCACTGCCAGCAGCAGACGAGGTGCCATCAGCACATACGGGAAGTAGATCTCATGGATGCCGCCGAGGAAGTGAATAATGGCTGCACCACCGGCCGACTGTTTCGCGCTGCCGCGACCAAAGAACATATAGGCCATCAGCACGCCCATGCCCGGACCTGGGTTCGCTTCAATCAGGAAGAAAATGGACTTGCCCGCTTCGCTGGCCTGCTGAATGCCGAGCGGCGAGAAGATGCCGTGGTTAATGGCGTTGTTCAGGAACAGGATTTTCGCCGGTTCAACGAAGATCGAGGTTAATGGCAGCAGGTTATTCTGCACCATCAGGTTGACGCCCGCCGCGAGGATGTGTGACAGACCTTCAACCAGCGGACCGATAGCCAGGAACGCCAGCAGCGCCAGCAGCATACCGATAATGCCGGCAGAGAAGTTGTTGACCAGCATCTCGAAGCCGCTTTTGATTTTGCCGTCAACGGCCCGGTCAAACGACTTGATCGCCCAGCCGCCCAGCGGACCGGCAATCATCGAGCCAAGGAACATCGGCATGTCAGCACCGACAATCACACCCATGGTAGTGATAGCACCGACCACGCCACCGCGGTCGCCGCCCACCAGACGTCCACCGGTAAAACCGATCAACAGCGGCAGCAGATAGGTGATCATCGGGCCAACCAGTTTGGCTAACGTTTCGTTAGGGATCCAGCCAGTTGGAATAAACAGTGCAGTGATGATACCCCAGGCGATAAACGCCCCGATATTCGGCATCACCATATTACTCAGAAAGCGACCAAAGCTTTGTACTTTGACCTTCACTGATGAGGACATAAACCCACCCCTTATTGAGACGCGCTGCAATAGGAGAGCGCGCTTGTTTTTGTTTAGCCACCCCGACAGTCAGCCGGTGGTATTACTGTATGCAGCCGGACTCTATCACGCGAATATGACGCTGCGTAGCGGTCAGAAGAAGTGTGATTTAGATCACGTAATCCAGGTGGGTGCGGGGGTGTTTTTAGTGATCGATGTCACAAAATTAACTCAGAATAATCTGTAGGTGGGCAGATTTTAACCGCA
This sequence comes from Pantoea sp. USHLN298, assembly GCF_037149395.1. NCBI lineage: Bacteria > Pseudomonadati > Pseudomonadota > Gammaproteobacteria > Enterobacterales > Erwiniaceae > Pantoea > Pantoea sp. USHLN298. The sequence continues at coordinate 125,530 of NZ_JBBCRO010000008.1, read as the reverse complement.
AAACCGGTCTGTTTGTGACTCTGGTCACAAATGGCGGGCAGCAGTTTGTTATAACTATGTGACTTAGATCACAAACTATTTTTGGTCAAAAATGCGCCCGATCACAGTTTCGTCAGGCCACAGAAAAGCAGGGAAAGAAAGGCGGCAAACCGGAAGGGAAAAGGGCAGGCGATCAACGCCTGCCGCTTGATGTGCTTACTGTAAACCACCCTGAACGGCCGCTTGCGCCTGGGTCAGCGCCTGGGCATTGGCTGATAAGGTACTCATCAGCGCATTGTACTGGGACGCCTGCTCCTGGGTCGGGAACTGCACGCCGCCCTCATTAAAGCTGACGCGGGTGCCCTGAGTTTGCAGGAAATCACCGGTCTGCACCGCCGCCTGGCTCAGCGCCTGCAGCTGTGGCAGCAGCGGGATCAGCTGGTTCGCCGGCACGGTGACCACCTTGTTATAGGCGGTATCGTAGACTTTTTTCAGTTCGTCTTCCTGCTTCAGCGCGGCTTTACTGCTGTCTGCCTGCATTTTGGCGCTTTCGATCTGCTGGGTGACAATCACCAGCGCACTGTTCGCCTGGCGCAGCGAATCGCGACGGCTGAGGTAATCCTGCGGCACGCGAATGGCTGAAAGCTCATCGACTACCGGACGCATCCCCTGATCGACTGCCTTATTTGCCTGCTGTGAGAAGCCATACAGGATGGCGTAATCACTGGCGAATTTACCAAAGCTCTGCTTCTGATTTTCGCTCAGGCTCGGCAGGTGCTCGCCACTGCGCATCACGGTATTCTGTAGAAAATCGGTAAATGCTTTGCGCTGCTCGCCCTCTTTATCACCGCAAGCGGTGAGTTGCAGCACGATCAGCGCGCCAGCGACTACAATAGCGCCGCGCGCCCAGAGGCGTGTGAGTCCTAAAGCCATACGTTCAACTCCTGTCGGTGAAACTGGCTGATGTCCAGGTAAGAATGGCCTAAAGAATAGAACAAACCCGCGTCACGGCACAATGTGAAACCATCAGTGAGATGCGGCTGCACTGTCCGGCGCGCCGCCGGGCGCGGTGCGCGTCAACCCGATAACGGCTGAATCGGCGCACCGCTGCGGCCTGGCGCGGCGTCAGAAGACCAGCGCCTGTCCATCTTTACGGCTTTCGGTCGCCGCAATATAGAAGCCCTGCGGATCGCGGAGTATCGCCTGGGCGCCGCCAAAATTATAGTTACTCAGCGGATCTTCCAGTACCACATGGTGTCCCATGCGGCGCAGGGTGCTGAGGGTATTGCGATCGAGTGTCGATTCAAACACCACTTCACGGCCCTGCACCACGCGCCAGCGTGGCGCATCGATCGCCGCCTGCGGATTCTGTCGATGCAGCATAATCCGCAGCGCCAGTTGCAGATGCCCCTGCGCCTGCATCGGGCCGCCCATCACGCCAAACGACATCAGCGGCTGACCCTGACCATCCAGCGCGAAGGCGGGAATAATGGTGTGGAACGGCCGCTTACCGCCCGCTACCACGTTGGGATGGTGCGGATCGAGGGAAAAGCCGGCGCCGCGATTTTGCAGGCTGATGCCGGTATCCGGCACCACCACGCCCGATCCAAACCCCATATAGTTAGACTGGATAAACGACACCATCATGCCGCTGGCATCGGCGGTGGAGAGATAGACAGTGCCGCTCTGCTGCGGTGAGCCAAACCGGAAGTCACCGGCCTGTGCCGGATCGATCAGTGCTGCCCGCTGACGGATATAGTCGGCGCTTAACAGGCGATCTGCCGGAAATTCAAGGTGGTCTTCATCAGTGACGTAACGCTCAAGATCGACCAGAGCCAGTTTCATCGCCTCAATCGACAGATGCAGCCACTGCGGTGAATCGGGCGCATAGCGGCCAATGTCCCACGCCTCAAGGATGCCAAGGGCGATTAACGTGGCGATGCCCTGCCCGTTGGGCGGCAGCTCCTGCACCGAACCGCCGGCAAACGGGCGCGACAGTAATGTCACCCAGTCAGCGCGATGTTTGTTGAGGTCGTCGAGGCTCAGTGCTGCACCGTGCTCCTGAGCGAAAGCCACCATCTTTTGCGCCAGTTCACCGCGATAAAAACTCTCGCCCTGGGTATCGGCAATCTGCTGCAGCGTACGGGCCTGGGCCGGGTTGCGGAACAACTCGCCAGTGCGCGGAGGACGGCCCTGTGGCGCAAAGCAGTCACTGAAGCCGGGCTGATCCCGAAGTTTGTCGTAGCCGCGCTGCCAGAGATGACCAATCAATGGCGAAACCGGGAAACCGTGGCGCGCATAGTCAATCGCCGGCTGGGCTAAGGTTGTCAGCGGCAGCGTGCCAAAACGTTGCGCCAGCGTGACCCACGCCGAGACCGCGCCAGGCACCGTCACCGACTCCCAGCCGGTTTCCGGCATGGCGTGATGACCGGCAAAGCGCTGTGGGTTCCATGCCGCTGGCGAACGGCCTGATGCGTTTAACCCGTGCAGTTCGCGGCCATCCCAGACGATGGCAAAGGCATCGCTGCCGATGCCATTGCCGGTCGGCTCGACCACGGTCAGCGCCATCGCCGTGGCAATTGCGGCATCCACCGCATTACCGCCCTGTTGCAACATGCGCATACCCGCCTGGGCGGCCAGCGGCTGTGAGGTGGCCACAGCATGACGACCCATCATCGGCACCCGATGAGAGGCATAACTCACATTGAAATCGATATCGCTCATTGCTGTTCCTTCTGATTGATTAGCTGGCTGCCTGCCAGCAGACGCACCACGGCAGCGCAACGGGCTCACCTGCTGCCCGGCATCCGCACCCGTAAAAGGCGCTTTCGCGCTGGTTGCGGCCACCGGCGCTGAAGCGGGTCCGGGCAGAGTAGAAGAATCGGCAGACTGTGGATGTGAGCTGTGCCGCGCAGACCGGGTCTGCCGCCCCAGGACTATTCTTAATTTGATTAATAGAGTGAATATAAATGTTTAAGAAGTGAGCCATTGGCGTATATTTTGCAATCATTCATGAGGAAGTGTATTTCCTTACAGAATCGACAATATGCTGCCACAAAGCATGACGGCAGCCACATTACTACCAAACATAATTTGATTTTTTTACCGCTTGCTGAGGCAAAAAGATAATAGCCTCAACTATTTAGTGGCGCTGGAACTTTTTCGGCTAAGAAAAGATAAAAAAATAATTATAAATTGCGCGGCAAATCGTCAGGTCTCTATCCATACTTAGCTTCCCGGCATTTGTTGCATTGACCTGACATGTTTACAAGCAGTGCACAGCAGGCTGTGTCCCGTAGTGGTTTCTCTCATAACAAAAACAAACCCTTGCGGGATACAGCCTGACCAGGCCCGGTTTCAGAGTCTGACTTCAGACTCGTACCTCTCTACTTTCACGTGCTTCATAGTGAGTTTTTAAGGAGTTCTCTATGGAATTAAAAGACCCGATGTTTGAATTGCTCAGCAGCCTTGAGCAGATTGTTTTGACACGTGACAACCGTCCCGCTGAGTTATCTATTCAACGCCAACCTGCCGTGCCAGAGCCACAGCGTCTGCGCGAAATGACCGGCATGCAGGTTGATGAATTTGCAAAAGTGATGGGCGTAAGCGTTTCTTCAGTAAAAAGTTGGGAAGCCCGACGTACCCGTCCTTCCGCTACGGCACAGAAGTTAATGAAGCTGTTGCATGCCAACCCCTATCTGGGTCGGCAACTGCTGGAATAATGAAGAAAAAATCCAAAGGAACCCGCCATGGCGGGTTTTTTTTTAGCGCAGTTCGCGGTATTTAGCCGCCTGTTTCTCAAACCAGCTGTCCGGCACGTTGTAGGGCGGCTGTCCCAGCTGGGCGATACCCGCTTCGATAATGGTCGATGCCTGTTGCCATAACTGTGCATCGCCCTGTTTCAGCAAGGCAATCTGCACCTTTTTTTCCACCAGATAGATGCGGGCGAAGTGGGGATCGAAGCGCACAATCGCGCGGGTGTTATCGATGATGTCCGCCAGCTTGATGGTTTGCGCCTCCGGGCTGGCATCGGCGGTATGGCGAAAGTGCGCCAGTTTACGCGCCGCCCGGTTCTTAGCCGTCGCCGGTGCGCTGTCGGTCAGCATCCCGACCAGGCTGGCAACCCGCGGCCCAAACAGATTTTCGATATCGCCCAGCGTGGTCGGCGTATCTTCCACCGTATCGTGCAGCCAGGCCGCGGCCAGCAGCGCATCATCATCGCTGACGCTGCGAACTAATTCCGCCACTGCCGCCGGATGAACAATATAAGGCTCATCCGTATATTTGCGGCGCTGACCGGCGTCGGCGTGGGCCTGCGTAGCGTAACGTCGCGCCTGTTCTTCCAGTGAATTCTGCATGCGTTTACTCCGGATTAAAAAAGTTTGCTTGCAATTATCTAGCGCGCTATCTATATTGAATCTTATGAACAGTGATCAAGATGACAAAAAAGTGAAAACGATGCCACTGTTGGTCGATCAGCAGCTCTGCTTTGCCCTCTATTCCGCCAATCTGGCGATGAATAAGGTCTATCGCCAGTTGCTGACCCAACTCGACATCACCTATCCGCAATATCTGGTGATGCTGGTGCTGTGGCAGAAGGACGATCTTACGGTTTCAGAGATTGGCGAGCAGCTATTCCTGGATTCAGCCACCCTGACGCCGCTGCTGAAGCGCCTGGAGAGTGCGGGCCTGATTATGCGGCAGCGTACCCGACAGGATGAGCGTCAGGTCGCGGTCACGCTGACGGAGGCTGGCCGGGCATTGCGCAGCAAGGCGGAAGCGATTCCGGAAGCGGTCAAATGTGCCACCGCCTGTGACGATGATGCGCTGCTGGCGCTGAAAGGGCAGCTGGATGACTTACGCGACAACCTGAACCGATCACGATAAATCTTACTGACGGGCGTCCCGCGCCCGTTGAACCTCACCGCCTCATTACGGCGTTACAAGTAGTGAGCGATTAAATAGCGTAACGGAGAAATGTCATGTCTTTAGAACAAGTGGTTTACCGCGCAAAAGCCAAAGCAACCGGTGGTCGTGATGGCCGTGCAACCTCCTCTGACGGTGTGCTGGACGTGAAGCTGGGCGTACCAAAAGAGATGGGCGGTGCAGGTGGTGAAGTGACGAACCCTGAGCAGCTGTTTGCAGCGGGCTACTCAGCCTGTTTTCTGGGTGCGATGAAATTTGTGGCTGGCCGCGACAAAATCACCCTGCCGAAAGAGGCGTGGATTGAAGGCGAAGTCGGCATCGGTCCGATTCCCAACGGCTTTGGTATCGAAGCGACCCTGAACATTCACCTGCCAGAGATGGATGAAGCGGAAGCGCAGAAGCTGGTTGATGCGGCACATATCGTTTGCCCGTACTCAAACGCAACCCGTAATAACATCGACGTGACGCTGAATATTATTCGCTAAGCGTGCAGCGGGCCGCTTCTCCGGCCCGCTCTCTTTCCCGCCCGTCGCGCCGTACCCGCTTTTTAACCCCGTTTGCAGTCTGAAATCTGACCAATTATATCGATTGTACAAAAAATGTGCTAATCGGCTCGACAAAGATTATTTTCTGGTCTAACTACTGCCATCATGTTTTACTGAGCCACCTCGCGTTATAGCCCATAAATCCGTTCAGAATTTTCCTTCATCTGGTCCGGTCCGCTTGTTCAGCGAACTCTGCCGCGTTTCGGTAGTCACATTAAAGATTTGGTAAAGCGCTTCATTCCGGGGAAACTCCATTTTTCATGAATTATATTAAAACCTTAACGCAGCAAAAGTTGTCGCTCCTGCTTGCGCTCTATCTCGGTATATTATTGAATTTACCGATTTTTTATCGCCGTTTTGACGGTTTTCTGACGAAATCGACGGTGACCAACTGGCTGACTGCTGTAACCGAAGTGGTAGCAATTGTGCTGCTGACTTTCTTCCTGATGCGGCTGCTGTCGCTGGGTGGAAAGTGGTTTTATCGCGTGCTGGCCACGCTGATTGTGCTGATTTCTGTTGCTGCCGCCTATTACATGGCATTTTTTAACGTCGTAATTGGCTACGGCATTGTGGCATCGGTGATGACCACCGATACCGATCTCTCCAAAGAGGTGATTGGCTACCATTTCATCCTGTGGATGGTGCTGGTCAGCGCACTGCCGCTGTTAATGATCTGGCGTAATAAACTGAGTATGACGCTGAATGAACAGCTGCGTACGCCAGGACAGCGCCTGAAACCCACCCTGATTATGCTGCTCTGCGTGGCGCTGGTCTGGCTGCCAATTCGGTTTTTCGACAAGCAGCAGAAGAATAACGAAGAGATCACCAACATCGATTTGCCGAGCTACGGCGGTGTAGTGGCGCACTCTTATCTGCCTTCGAACTGGCTGGCGGCGGTGGGGCTGTTTGCCTGGACCCGCATAGATGAGTCGCTGAATAGCGAGGAATTGCTCGATCCGGCGAAAAAATTTACCTACGTCGCGCCTGCCGGGCTGGACGACACCTATGTGGTGTTTGTGATTGGCGAAACCACCCGCTGGGATCACATGGGGATGCTGGGCTACGATCGCGATACCACACCTAAACTGTCGAAAGAGAAAAACCTGGTGGCGTTCCGCGGTGAATCCTGCGATACCGCGACCAAACTGTCGCTGCGCTGCATGTTCGTACGCGAAGGCGGCACCATGGATAATCCGGGTCGCACGCTGAAAGAGCAGAACGTGTTTGCGGTGATGAAAGAGCTGGGCTTTACCTCTGAGCTATTTGCGATGCAGAGCGAGGTCTGGTTCTACGACAATATCAACGCCAATAACTTTGCCTTCCGTGAGCAGATTGGTTCAGAGAAGCGTAACCAGGGTAAAGCAGTCGACGACATGCTGCTGGTGCCGGAGATGAAGGCGTCACTGGATCGTTTCCCGAAAGGTAAGCATCTGGTGGTGCTGCATACCAAAGGTTCGCACTATCTCTATTCCCAGCGTTATCCGCGCAGTTTTGCGAAGTATCAGCCGGAATGTATGGGCGTGGATGAAACCTGCAGCAAGGCGCAGTTGATTAATGCCTATGACAACTCAGTGCTGTATGTCGATAGTATGCTCGACAGCGTGCTGGATCAGCTGCGTGATAAGAAGGCGATTGTCTTCTATGCCGCTGACCACGGTGAATCGATCAGCGAAAACATGCATCTGCACGGCACACCGCGTGAAATGGCACCACCGGAGCAGTTCCGCGTGCCGATGATCGTGTGGGCGTCTGATAAGTATCTGGCCGACAGCCAGAACCGCAGCAACTTTGAGCGCTTGCAGGCGCAGCAGCGCGTCGGCAAAACCCATCGTCATGTGGAGTTGTTCGATACCATTCTCGGTTGTCTGGGCTATACCTCACCCGATGGCGGCATCAACCCAGCCAATAACTGGTGTCAGGCACCGGCTACCCATCCGGCTAAACCGCTGTAATAACAACAGCGAAAGGGTGTGACGGCGGCTGGATTGCCGCTAACCGCGTGCTTTCCAGGCGATCGGCGGCAAAAGCGCAAAAAGCGGTTGACGCTGATCGGGGGTCGCAGTAACATGCGCCCCCATCGGCGAGTAGCGCAGCTTGGTAGCGCAACTGGTTTGGGACCAGTGGGTCGGAGGTTCGAATCCTCTCTCGCCGACCATATTTAAGAAACCTGTCTGAAAAGACAGGTTTTTTTTCGTCTGAGTAAAAAGAGGATGAGAACCTCCGAAGGAGGTTTGAGCCGAGCGTAGCGAGACAACGTTGCTTCAGCAACGGCCCGCAGGGCGCGGCTCGCAGAGCCGGGTAATCCTCTCTCGCCGACCCTATTTAAGAAACCTGTCTGAAAAGACAGGTTTTTTTTCGTCTGTAGAAAAGAGAATGAAAGGTACGGATTTATCGTTGAGCGGGCTTCAGGGAGCATACGCCTTTCGCAAAGACGCAAAAGCGCTCCCGGGGTTTTTGTCCCTGGCCCGCGATGCTTTGCTACAGGCGTATGCTCCCTTCGCTTACGACTGGCAGACGCTTCAGAGCGCTGACAAACTTCAGCTTCTGGCTGCCATCTTCCAGAAAGTTCCAATAAATCCCATCCGCTACGTATTCCGCTCATCCGCCGTTGTTATCGCCGCTTTCCCTCTGGCAGGCCTTGCCATGCAAGAGATGCAATCATAATTCGTGACACGTTCTTCTTATGACCGAAATCGGCAAGTTGCTGATTTCTTATGCTTCGGGACCAGCATATTCCGCTGGCTGAACGTCATAACGCACGGTGAATCGTTCAGTTATTCAACATTTGCCGGTAAAAGTTTTAAGTTTTTTAGCGGTGAGAATCACTAGCGATAAACCACGCTTCCAGCAGAATGTCTGGAAAATAAGCGACCGGCGCTGTGCATTGTATGGCTTTTATCCGGAAAGGGTTTTTTTTACCGTTGCTTGCTATCCCTCACACTCTGTGTAAATAACTAACCGTTGTATTGACGTTCATTGCAACTGTTGACAAATTGATGCGTCAATAAAGCCGCAGTTACGGAATTTTCTGAGTGATTCCATGGCATCAGAAAAAACAAAAAAAACGTAGCGCACTTTAACCACCCGTTCGGTGGTACGCCTGAACCGCATAAAAAAATCAGAGGTCGGGCAATGCACACAACATCACATCACAATGGAGCAAAAGCATGATCAACTCCCTGGCTAAATCCGGGATGCTGAAGGTCGGTCTGAGCCTGATTGCTATGACTGTCGCCGCCGGTGTTCAGGCAAAAACCCTGGTTTACTGTTCAGAAGGTTCTCCGGAAGGCTTTAACCCGCAGCTGTTCACTTCAGGTACCACTTACGACGCCAGCTCACGCCAGATCTACAACCGTCTGGTTGAGTTCACCATCGGCACCACCGAGCTGCACGCAGCGCTGGCCGAGAAGTGGGATGTCAGCGACGACGGCAAAACCTACACTTTCCACCTGCGTAAAGGCGTGAAGTGGCAAACCACCAAAGATTTCAAACCGACGCGCGAATTTAACGCGGATGATGTGGTGTTCACCTTTGAACGCCAGCTGGATAAAAACAACGCTTATCATGGCGTCTCCGGCGGCAGCTACGAATATTTCGAAGGCATGGATATGCCGAACCTGATCAGCAAAATTGAAAAAGTGGACGATCATACCGTGCGCTTTGTGCTGACCCGTCCTGAAGCGCCATTCCTGGCGGATCTCGGTATGGACTTCGCCTCTATTCTGTCGAAAGAGTACGCGGACAACATGCTGAAAGCTGGCTCGCCGCAGAAGGTCGACCTGAACCCGGTCGGTACCGGCCCGTTCCAGCTGCTGCAGTATCAGAAAGATTCGCGCATTCTGTATAAAGCCAACCCGGATTACTGGGGCACCAAACCAAAAATCGATCGCTTAGTCTTCTCAATTACGCCTGACGCCTCGGTGCGTTACGCCAAGCTGCAGAAGGGTGAATGTCAGGTGATGCCGTATCCAAACCCGGCTGACATTGCGCGCATGAAGCAGGACAAAAACATCAACCTGTATGAGCAGGCGGGCCTGAACGTCGGCTATCTCTCTTACAACGTTGAGAAAAAACCGCTGGATAACCTGAAAGTGCGTCAGGCCCTGACCATGGCGGTCAACAAACAGGCGATCATTGATGCCGTTTATCAGGGTGCTGGCCAGCCGGCTAAAAACCTGATCCCACCGACCATGTGGGGCTACAACGACGCGGTGAAAGATTACGCTTACGATCCTGAAAAAGCCAAAGCGCTGCTGAAAGAAGCGGGCATGGCTGACGGCTTCTCCATTGACCTGTGGGCGATGCCGGTACAGCGTCCTTACAACCCGAACGCGCGCCGTATGGCGGAGATGATTCAGAGCGACTGGGCGAAGATTGGCGTGAAAGCCAAAATCGTCACCTACGAGTGGGGCGAATATCTGAAGCGTGCCAAAGCCGGTGAACACCAGACCGTGATGATGGGCTGGACCGGCGATAATGGGGACCCGGATAACTTCCTCGCCACGCTGTTCAGCTGTTCAGCGGCGAAAGATGGCTCTAACTACTCGCGCTGGTGCGATAAATCCTTCGAGGATCAGATTCAGCCAGCCCGCGCCACCGCCGATCAGGCGAAGCGCATCGAGTACTACAAGCAGGCACAGGTTGTCATGCATGACCAGGCACCGGCGCTGATGATCGCGCACTCAACGGTCTATGAACCGGTCAGCAAGAAAGTCTCCGGCTACAAAGTCGATCCGCTTGGCGGACACTACTTTGCCCAGGTAGACATTCAGGAATAATTGTTGCCTTTTCCGGGGCGGCTGCGCGTCGCTCCGGCTTTATCTCCCTGTTTTACTGGAAACGGTAGAGGCGCAGCCTGTCTGCGTCGCGGTCGGGCCTACCCGATCGTCAGATGTAAGCAATAACTACCCTCGCGGCGACGGTCGCGCGGACAAGAGAGAACCCGGATTATGCTGCAGTTCATACTCCGACGTTTGGGCCTTGTCATCCCAACGTTTATCGGTATTACATTACTCACCTTCGCATTTGTTCACATGATCCCCGGCGATCCGGTGCTGATCATGGCGGGCGAACGCGGTATTTCCCCTGAACGTCATGCACAGTTAATGGCGCTGTTAGGCCTTGATCAGCCGCTGTGGAAACAGTATCTGCATTACATTAACGGCGTATTACACGGCGATTTGGGTATTTCACTCAAGAGCCGCATCCCGGTATGGGATGAGTTTGTGCCGCGCTTTAAAGCCACGCTGGAGCTGGGCGTCTGCGCCATGCTGTTTGCGGTCGCGGTCGGCATTCCGGTCGGGGTGATGGCGGCGGTGAAACGCGGCTCAATCTTCGATCACACCGCGGTGGGCATCTCACTGACCGGCTACTCAATGCCGATCTTCTGGTGGGGCATCATGCTGATCATGCTGGTGTCGGTGCAGTTCAACCTGACGCCGGTTTCTGGTCGCGTCGGCGACACTGTCTTCCTTGATGACACCATGCCGCTGACCGGCTTTATGCTGATCGATACCTTTTTCTGGGGCGAAGCGGGCGATTTCCACGATGCGGTAATGCACATGATTCTGCCTGCCATCGTGCTCGGCACCATTCCGCTGGCGGTGATTGTACGTATGACGCGCTCGGCGATGCTGGAAGTGCTGGGGGAAGATTACATCCGTACCGCACGCGCCAAAGGGCTGACGCGGATGCGGGTTATCGTGGTACATGCGCTGCGTAACGCCATGCTGCCGGTGGTAACCGTCATTGGTCTGCAGGTCGGCACCTTACTGGCCGGCGCGATCCTGACCGAAACCATCTTCTCGTGGCCAGGTCTGGGTCGCTGGCTGATCGAAGCGTTGCAACGCCGCGATTATCCGGTAGTGCAGGGCGGCGTGCTGCTGACGACGGTACTGATTATCCTGGTCAACCTGCTGGTTGATCTGCTGTATGGCGTGGTTAACCCGCGCATACGTCATAAGAAATAAGGGGGCATCATGTCTGTTGTTGATCCCGCCAGCGTAACCGCTGCACCCAAGCCGATGACCCCGTTTCAGGAATTCTGGCACTATTTTAAGCGTAACAAAGGCGCCGTGGTGGGCCTGGCGTACATCATCATTATGTTACTGGTGGCGGTGTTCGCCGATCTGCTGGCACCTCATGCGCCAGCTGAGCAGTTCCGTGATGCGCTGCTGCATCCGCCGGTCTGGCAGGAAGGCGGAAGCTGGAGTTATATCCTTGGCACCGACGATGTCGGCCGCGATGTGCTGTCGCGTCTGATGTACGGCGCGCGCCTGTCGCTGCTGGTTGGCTGTCTGGTGGTGGTGTTGTCGCTGATTTTCGGCGTGATCTTCGGCCTGCTGGCCGGTTATCTCGGCGGCGTGGTGGATGCCACCATTATGCGTCTGGTCGATATCATGCTGGCGCTGCCCAGCCTGCTGCTGGCACTGGTACTGGTGGCTATTTTCGGTCCGTCGATCGTTAACGCCTCTATCGCCCTGACGTTTGTGGCGCTGCCGCACTACATCCGTCTGACCCGCGCCGCGGTCCTGGTGGAGGTAAACCGCGACTATGTGACCGCCTCCAGCGTCGCCGGAGCCGGTATGCTGCGTCAGATGTTTGTAAATATTCTGCCTAACTGTCTGGCACCGCTGATCGTGCAGGCATCGTTAGGTTTCTCCAACGCCATTCTCGATATGGCGGCGTTGGGCTTTCTCGGTATGGGTGCGCAACCGCCAACGCCGGAGTGGGGCACCATGCTCTCCGACGTATTGCAGTATGCGCAAAGTGCCTGGTGGGTGGTGACGTTCCCTGGATTAGTCATTCTGCTGACCGTGCTGGCATTTAACCTGATGGGCGATGGTTTGCGTGATGCACTCGACCCGAAACTCAAGCAGTAAAGAGGCACCGAGATGGCGTTATTAAATGTAGACAAACTGTCGGTGCATTTCGGCGACGAAAAAGCACCGTTCCGGGCGGTCGACCGCATCAGTTATCAGGTTGAGCAGGGCCAGGTGGTCGGCATTGTGGGTGAGTCCGGCTCCGGTAAATCGGTCAGCTCACTGGCGATCATGGGGCTGATCGATTTCCCTGGCAAAGTGATGGCGGAAAAGCTGGAGTTTAACCAACGCGACCTGAAACGCATCTCCGAACGAGAGCGCCGCCAGCTGGTGGGCGCGGAAGTGGCGATGATTTTCCAGGACCCGATGACCAGCCTCAATCCCTGTTACACCGTCGGTTTCCAGATTATGGAAGCGATTAAAGTGCATCAGGGCGGCAATAAACGCACCCGACGTCAGCGGGCGATCGACCTGCTGAACCAGGTGGGGATTCCCGATCCGGCGTCACGACTCGATGTTTATCCGCACCAGTTGTCAGGTGGGATGAGCCAGCGTGTGATGATCGCTATGGCGATTGCCTGCCGACCCAAACTGCTGATTGCCGATGAGCCGACCACCGCGCTCGACGTGACTATTCAGGCGCAGATCATCGAACTGCTGCTGGAGTTACAGCAGCAGGAGAATATGGCGCTGATCCTGATTACCCACGATCTGGCGTTAGTGGCTGAAGCCGCGCATCACATCATTGTGATGTATGCCGGTCAGGTGGTGGAGAGCGGCAAGGCGACCGATATCTTTAAGGCGCCGCGTCATCCTTACACCCAGGCGCTGCTGCGTGCGCTGCCGGAGTTCGCGGCTGATAAAGCCCGTCTGGCCTCGCTGCCGGGCGTGGTACCGGGCAAATACGATCGCCCGGTTGGCTGCCTGCTCAACCCACGCTGCCCTTACGCGACGGACCATTGTCGCAAGGAAGAACCGGAACTGCGCACCATTCCAGGCCGCCAGTCCAAGTGTCACTATCCGCTGGACGATGCCGGGAGACCGACTTATGAGTCATGAAACAACCAAGCATGAATATTTGTTACAGGCAATCGATCTGAAAAAGCACTACCCGGTGAAGAAAGGGTTGTTTGGTCAGGAACGTCTGGTGAAAGCGCTGGATGGCGTCTCGTTTAATCTGGAGCGCGGCAAAACGCTGGCGGTCGTTGGCGAGTCGGGCTGTGGGAAATCCACGCTGGGCCGCCTGCTGACGATGATTGAAACCCCGACCGAAGGGCAGCTTTACTGGCATGGGCAGGATCTGCTGAAGCACGATCCGCAGGCGCAGAAACTGCGTCGTCAGAAAATCCAGATCGTCTTTCAGAACCCTTATGGCTCACTGAACCCACGCAAGAAAGTGAGTCAGATTCTGGAAGAGCCGCTGATTATCAACACCCAGCTGACCAAAGCCGAGCGCCGCGAGAAGACGCTGGAGATGATGGCGAAAGTGGGCCTGAAGACCGAGCATTATGACCGCTATCCGCACATGTTTTCCGGCGGTCAGCGCCAGCGTATTGCGATTGCCCGCGGGCTGATGCTCGATCCGGACGTGCTGATTGCCGATGAGCCGGTTTCGGCGCTCGACGTGTCGGTGCGCGCCCAGGTGCTGAACCTGATGATGGATCTGCAGCAGGATATGGGACTTTCCTACGTCTTTATCTCGCACGATTTGTCGGTGGTGGAGCACATTGCGGATGAAGTGATGGTGATGTACCTCGGCCGCTGTGTCGAAAAGGGCAGCAAAGAGGCGATTTTTGCCAACCCGCGCCATCCGTACACTCAGGCATTGCTGTCGGCCACGCCGCGTCTCAATCCGGATGATCGCCGTGAGCGGATCAAGCTGACCGGCGAACTGCCGAGCCCGCTCAGTCCGCCACCGGGTTGTGCTTTCAACGCGCGCTGCCGCCGCCGTTTTGGCACCTGCGTTCAGTTGCAACCGAAGCTGAAAAGCTACGGCGGACAGCAGATCGCCTGCTTTGCCGTTGACCAGGATGAAAATCAGCCGGTCGGCGCGGCTGAAAAAGTCGGTTAACTCACCAAAAGGCTCCTGCTGGAGCCTTTTTTTAACGCAACTTGCCCGCCAGCGCTTGCCGTTGCTGCCTCCTCTTCCTCGCCACCTTTCTCTGCCGCTGTTGTTTCGTTACCGACATTAACCAATGATTTTTCTGATGATATTTCCGGCAGAAACCGATAAGTATCCTCAACGCTTCACCGGCTTTTTTCATGCTGAAGTCAGCGTCAGATCAGATGAAGGGTTTCGTCAGCAACGGGGATTAATCTCATCTTAACCACGCTGGTTGTGCCATGCGTAAGATGAGTTAACCGGATCGAATGAATGTAACAATCGGGCGAAACAATTTCACGTAAGCCTGACTTATTAATTTCTGAGAAAAAGCACCCATCACCGGCTATTTACCGCCCCGATCGAATCTTTTTGATTAAACTATTTTATTGAATTTGCTGTTTTTGTAATCAGATTTTTCTCACCGAGTTTAAGCGGATGTGCTATATTCCAGGAAAATTCCCACCTTGTTGCAGGCCATGGCCAATGAAGAATAATTACGATGATTTGCAGCGTTTTAAAGAGAAAACGCAAACGCTCGACATCGACTTTAAAGATATGTCTGGCCAGACGCAGGAGGCGGCGGAACACAGTAAATGGGCATTGATTCGCCAGCTGGCGAAAGAAGAACATCAGACTCCGTTTGGCGGCGGCGAGCGTATTGACCTGCCGCAACCTCAGCCGCTGCGTGGTGATGAGTTCACGGCTCCACCGGCTGGGACACCGGCACGACATGCCGCACTCACTGCGCAACCGGCAATGGCAGCCCGCACCTCGATTCTCGATAGCCTGTCAGGCAATAACCTGCCAGCAACCAGCACGACTGAACGCGGCCCTTCATCACTCTTTCCGCCACCGCCACCGCTGCAAAAAGTGGCTGTGGCTGAGCCTGCGACCATGCTGCGTGCTGAGCCGGTCCGGCCTGCCACCGTGGCGGATCTTCAGCCCGTCGTCGCACCCACCGCCACCCATTCTGAGCCAGGACGATTTGGTGCGCTGTTCCGCTCGCGCGAGATTAATCTGCCGAAAGAAACCTTACTCAAACCGTTACTGGAGAAGATTGCGCTATGCCATTAGTTTGTGTGTGCTCGCCGAAGGGGGGCGTGGGGAAAACCACGCTGGCGGCGAATCTGGCCTGGAGTCTGGCGCGTTCCGGTAGCAAAGTTCTGGCGATTGATTTTGATGTGCAGAATGCACTGCGTCTTCACTTTGGCGTGCCGCTTCATGATGGCCGCGGATTTGTGGCGCGCTCAGAAGAGCAGGCGGACTGGAGCCAGTCGATTCTTACCACCGGCGGCAATATCTTTGTGCTGCCCTATGGCGACGTCACGGAGCCGCAGCGTGAACGGTTCGAAGAGAACCTGATGAAAGATCCCCACTTTATTAAGCGCGGTCTGGATACGGTGCTCAATTATCCCGGCCTGGTGATCGTGGCTGATTTCCCGCCTGGCCCAGGCCCCGCCCTTAAAGCAATGACGGCGCTGGCCGATATGCATTTAGTGGTGATGTTAGCCGATACCGCATCAGTCTCGCTATTACCGCAGATTGAAGAGAACCGGATGATCGGTAAACCTCTCAATAATAAGCAGGGTCACTATTTTATCCTTAACCAGTGTGACAACCGCCGGAATATCAATCGCGATGTCACCGCATTTATGCAGCAGCGCCTGGGCGATAATTTACTGGGCGTGGTTCACCGTGATGAAAGTGTGGGTGAAGCCAATGCTTCGCAGCAGTCTGTTTACGATTTCAGTCCCGCCTCCGCAGCGGCATTTGATATTGAACTGATCGCGAAAAGGGTCAGCAGCATTCTGAATATCACCGTGGGTAATGGCGAAGTTCAGGCTCCCATCCGCACAAACCACTTTTAGTCGGCTTCCGCCAGGCGACTGACTTACACAGCTCTTCTCAGGGTGAATCATGAGTAAAATCGGGTTTTACCTGCTGCTGCTGGTGCTTGCACCCGTTGCCGCGGTGATCATCATTACGCCAATGGACAGCCAGAAACAGTATATTTTTGGTCTGATCAGCATCGGCATGATGTTTTTATTGGGTTTCAGCAAGAGCCGCAAAATAACTGTGGTGATGGTGATTCTCTCTGCGCTGATGTCCAGCCGCTATATCTGGTGGCGGACCACCGAGACGTTGCACTTTAATTCCGAAGTTGAAGCTATCTTAGGCATTGGCTTGTATCTGGCGGAGCTGTACGTCTGGCTGATCTTAATTCTTGGCTTCCTGCAAACCACCTGGCCATTAAAACGCACGATTGAACCCTTACCGGACGACACCAGCCTGTGGCCGACGGTCGATATTTATGTGCCTTCCTACAATGAAAGTCTTGATGTGGTGCGCGACACCGTACTCGCGGCGCAGTGTATCGACTACCCGCGTGACAAAATCAGGGTCTATCTGCTGGATGATGGCAAGCGCAGCGAGTTTGCCCGCTTTGCGGCGGATGTCGGCGTGGGTTATATCACCCGTGACGACAACAAACATGCCAAAGCCGGGAACCTCAACCATGCGATGAAAATCACCAAAGGTGAGCTGATTTGCATCTTCGACTGCGACCACGTGGCGACGCGCACCTTCCTGCAGGCGACGGTCGGACCGTTCCTGAAAGATCCAAAGCTGGCGCTGCTACAGACGCCGCACTACTTCTATTCTCCCGATCCCTTTGAGCGTAACCTGCGCGCCGCACGCAGCATTCCAAATGAAGGCTCGCTGTTTTATGGCCCGGTGCAGCAGGGTAACGATAACTGGAATGCCACTTTCTTCTGTGGCTCCTGTGCGGTTATCCGTCGTTCAGCGCTGGAAGAGATTGGCGGTTTTGCCGTTGAAACCGTGACCGAAGATGCACACACCGCCCTGAAAATGCAGCGACTGGGCTGGGGCTCAGCCTTTTTGTCGATCCCGCTGGCTGCCGGTCTGGCAACAGAACGTCTGGGCCTGCATATCATTCAGCGTACCCGCTGGGCGCGTGGCATGACGCAGATTTTCCGCGTCGATAACCCGCTGTTTGGCCGTGGCCTGAAGTGGCAGCAGCGCCTGTGTTACCTCAACGCCATGCTGCACTTCCAGTTTGGTCTGCCGCGTGTCGCCTTTCTGACGGCACCGCTGGCCTATCTGCTGTTTAATCTCAATATCATCCACTCCTCCGCGTCGCTGATTTTTGCTTACGTGCTGCCGCATCTGGTGATGTCGCTTTATGTTAACTCGCGGATGAATGGCCGTTTCCGCTACACCTTCTGGGGTGAGATTTATGAGACGGTGATGTGCTTCCATCTGGTGATCCCGACCATTCTGACCCTGCTGTCGCCAAAACATGGCAAGTTTAACGTGACCGATAAAGGCGGCGTGCTGGATCAGGGCTTCTTCGATTTCCACATCGTGCGTCCGCACGTCATTGTGGCGCTGCTGCTGGGCATTGGCATTGTAGCCGGCGTGGTGCGTGCCGTGATGCATGACTATTTTGGCGTCGATCCTTACGTTATCGCGCTCAACGTCGGCTGGGCGATCTTCAGCCTGATCATTCTGATGGCGGCGATTGCCGTGGCGCGCGAAACCAAGCAGGTGCGAAAAACCATCCGTGTTGAGGTGCAAATCCCGGCGATTATTCATTACGCCAGCGGCATTTCATCGCGCACCCAGACCAGCAACCTTTCGATGGGCGGCGCGCAGCTTGATGCACCCGATGGACGTCATGAAACTGATGAGATTGAAGAGATTGATCTGCTGCTGAAATCCGGCGCGATCACTATCCCGGTCAGTCAGATTTCCGGCGATGATGAGAGCATCCGTCTGCGCTTTGAGGCGATGCCGCTGGCGCGACGTCGCGAACTGGTCCGTGTGGTGCTGGCTCGTGCGGATGCCTGGATTCAGCCGGAGTATAAGCAGGACAACCCGCTGATTTCGCTAGGCACTATTATCCGTACCGTCTTTGAGCTGTTCTGGCTGACCTGGAAAGGCCGCCACGATAAACGTAAAAATGTCGACCCGGTTGCCGCGGCGGCGAAAAAGGATGGGGCGGCATGAAGATCCTGACGCAAACTTTGCTGGTCAGTTCACTGACCGCAGCGTTATGGCTGACGCCCGCTGGCGCGGAAACGCCGGTTGCTACTGATAACAGCAGTGCTGCGCCGGTAAACAGTTCAGCCCCGACGCCGCCTGATGCTGCTTCCAGCACGCAGCCTGCCGATGCCACCGTCATTGCACCCGCGACAAATCAGGCTCCGGCCAGCGATGCGGCATCTGTGGCAGCCATGAATAAGGGTTCCAGCCAGACGGCAGGTTCAGACCAGGTAGCGGTCCCGGTCAGCGGTGGAGAGTCTGCAATGCCGTCCGTGTCACCAGCGGCAAATGCGCCATCTGCGACACCGTCCGCAGAATCTGCACCGGTATCGGCGCCACAGAGTGCATCACCCAATGCCGTGGCACCCGCGGTGAACGCCTCTTACGCTCCAGGTAGCGAGGCGACATCACAAACTCAGCCATCTTCAGTGACCGGTGACGCGACTTCAACGCCTCAGACCGCGTCATCGACCGGTGAGGCGGCGGCTTCTGCCCAGACCACCGCGCCGATGGCCGCCACCGGCGCGGTGACGCAGGACAGCAGCGCGCTGTCCGCGGTGCCCCTGCCGCAAGGCCTGAGCAGTGCCGATCCCGCGCTGGAAGCGGCCGCCAGTGCGCTGCCCTACGCGCCAGGTCAGTTAGCTGCGCCGGTTGCAGAAGCGCAGCCGCCGATCGTGGCTGCCATCAATCAGCCGATCAGTAGTGCTATTTCAGTGGCCCAGATGGGCCAGTCGCGCGGCATCACGCTGACCGGCGGTCAGCTTCAGTCGGGTATCACCTTTACCCTGCCCGGCGATGAAGTCATCACCAATGCGCGACTTAATCTGACGCTGCGCGTCTCTGCTGCGCTGGCGGCACGCAATACGTCGCTGCAGCTGATGCTGAATGGTCAGCCGCTCGGCACGCTGCCGCTGAGTGCGACGGACAGCGATGTCAGCGACTATGAGCTGGATATTCCGGCGGCGATGGTGGTGTCGGCGAATAACCTGAGTTTTAAAATCAATGATGCGGACAAGTTGCTGTGTGAAAGAGAGAGCGCACAGCAGTATCAGGTCACCATTCTGCCGAACACGTCGCTGCACCTTGAGGGCCAGAAGCTCAATATCGGCACCAGCCTGCGTAATTTCCCGCGCCCCTTCCTGGATCCTCAGCGGATGACGGCGTCCACCGTGACGGTGGGCTTTGCCAGCAATGTTTCAGCCGATGCCGTCAGCGCGGCGGCACTGGTGGCATCCTGGCTTGGCATTCAGAGTGATTATCGCGGCATCCGTTTCCCGGTGGTGCGCGGCGAACTGCCGGAACAAAACGGCATCCTGTTTGGTCATCCTGGTGACCGGATCGGCACCCTGACTTTCCCGGCCAGTAACGGTCCGATGTTGCAGGTGGTGGATAATCCCAATAATCCGGTTTACAAATTGCTGCTGGTCAGTGGCAACAATGAGGAGCAGTTGCGTCAGGCGGCGAACCGTCTGACGAGGCAGCCACTGACGACTGATGAGAGTCAACTGCAGGTCCCTGCGCAGACTATTGCAAACCGCAAACCTTACGATGCTCCACGCTGGATTAACACTGACCGCCCGGTACGGCTGAGCGAACTGCTGCGTAAAGATCAGAGTCTGACCAGCAGCGGCATCTGGCATGATGCGCTGCGTGTTAATTTCCGCGCCGCGCCTGATTTGTTCCTGTGGGATGGCGACACAGTGCCGGTCAATCTGCACTATCGCTTCCCATCCGAAAGCTGGATCGATGAGGATAATTCTTTCCTTAACGTCATGCTCAACGGTACTTTTCTGCGCAATCTGACGGTGAACAAAGTCGGCCTGCTGGAGAACGCCTGGCACCGTCTGGGCGGTGATGCGCGTCAGGAGCAGTATCAGCTTAATCTCGAACCCTACCTGATCTATGGCGATAACCAGCTGGCGCTCTACTTCAATATCAAACCGCGGGCTGATGCGCCCTGCGGTGTGTTACTGAACAACAACATCAAAAGCCGGATTGAAGAGGACTCATGGATCGATCTGAGCCATACCCGTCACTTCAGCATGCTGCCGAACCTCTCTTACTTTGTGGGTGCCTCTTTTCCGTTCTCACGTCTGGCCGATTTCAGCCAGACCACGCTGCTGCTGCCGGAAACGCCCAGCGATGCTGAACTGTCAACGCTACTGGATCTGGCGGCGCGGGCTGGTAAAGCCACCGGTCTGGCGCTGACACAGAATCAGGTACTGTTTGGCCTGCCCAGCGGCGGCACCCATCTGGCGCGCATACAGCAGAGCGATCTGCTGGCGGTGAGCACCACCGGCAACAGCGCTTTTAATCAGGCGATGCTGGCGGCTTCCCCTTATGACGCCACCAGCAGCACCTTTGGGGTGAAAGAGCCCGACACGCTGGAAAAATTACGCGGCTGGCTGACCGGTGACTGGAGTCGTCAGCAGCTGGATGCCGATCGTTACTTCTCCTCCAACGAAGCGTGGCGAGGCTTCCTCAGCTACCGATCGCCATGGAACCGCGATCGGCTGGTGGTGATGACGGTGGCAACCAGCGACGATCAGCTGTTGCGACTGCATAACGATTTGAGTTCGGCGCAGATTAACGCCGGCATTCGTGGCGATACCGCGATTATTACCGATGAAAACGGCATTCGCAGTTTCCGCGTCGGCGCGCAGTTCCCCAGCGGTGAGTTGCCCTGGTACATGATGGTGGTGTGGTATGCCAACCAGCACTCGGTGCTGCTGGCGGTGGCGGCGATGCTGCTCTCCGCGCTGGTGGGCAGTGCGGCCTGGGTGATGCTGAAGCGTCATGCCTGGCGGCGTCTGAACCCGAAGCCCGATCGTGATTCCGGCAGGAAGTAAGGATAATAACAATGAAAAAAAATCTGTTAAGTGCCGGTATCCGTAAGGCGGTGCTGCTGGGCAGCGCGCTGGCCCTGTCACAGCCGCTGCTGGCGGCGGAAAGCGCCAACCCGGCGCTGCAGGCGCTGTTCGATCAGGCTTCTTACTGGCATCAGAAAGCGCATGACGACCTGGCGACAGCCTCACTGCAAAAGGTGCTGATGGTTGAACCCAACAACACTCAGGCGCTCTACCAGCTGGCGCTCTATTCACAGCAGGGCGGCGACACTGCGGCGGCGGCGCAGTATCGCGCCCGGCTGAGCCATGTCTCCCCCAACGATCCACACCTCGGCGAGCTGGATAATGCGCGCCAGATGCAGACCATTCCGCAGGCGCAGCTTGCGCTGGCGCGTCAGCAGGCGCGCAGCGGCAACATTCCGGCGGCGTTACAGACCTGGCGCAACACCTTCAGCGGCAATGAGCCGCCACCCAGCGTCGCGGCAGAATATTACCTCACTATGGCGGGCGACCGTACGCTGCTGCCGCAGGCGGTTGAGGCACTGCGCCAGTTTGCGGCTCAGCATCCGCAGGACACCGGCGCGCGGCTGGCGCTGGGTAAAGCGCTGACCTATCAGGAACCGACCCGTCGCGAAGGCATTGAGGTGCTGAGTTCGCTGGCGAGCGGTAATCAGGATGCCGACCGCTCACTGCGTCAGGCGCTGCTGTGGCTCGGTCCACAGCCGTCAGATGCGGCGCTCTATCAGACCTGGCAGCAACGTCATCCGCAGGATTCAGCGGTGATCGACTACTACCGTAAAAACGTCGGCGGCGCAGAAAAAGGGGCCGGATTCAGCGCGCTCAACAGCGGTGACGTCGGCGGTGCGCAGTCCAGCTTTGAAAAAGTACTGAGCGCGAATCCGCAGGATGCCGATGCGTTAGCGGGCATGGGCTATGTGGCCCAGCGAGCCGGACGTTATCAGGAAGCGGCGGATTATCTGCAGCGGTCTGCTCAGCTCGGCGGCGATCAGGGTTCATCGCGTCAGCAGCAGGCTGACGATGCGCGTTTTTATGCACAGCTGGCCAGCGCCCAGCAGGCACTGAAAAGCGGAGACACGGTGCAGGCGCTGACATTAAGCGAACCGCTGGTGCAGGCTGACGGCGAAAAAGGGCTGGCCGCCAGACTGTTTCGCGCCGACGTGCTGCGCCGCACCAATCAGCCGCAGCAGGCGGAGCAACTCTATCGCACTATTCTGCAAAGCGATGCGGATAACCGCAGCGCCAAAGAGGGGCTGTTCTACGTTCTGCGTCAGCAGAATCGGGGCGCCGAAGCTAACACGCTGCTGGGGGCACTGCCGGACAGCGTGCGCCAGAGCGTCACGCCACGGGCCAATGAAGCCGATGCGCTGCGTCAGCAGGCGAAGCGTCAACTGGCGGCCGGTAACAATGCCGCTGCCATCGCGACGCTGCAGCAGGGTATTCAGCGCTATCCCACGGATGGCTGGCTGCGGCTCGATTTAGCCCGGCTCTACCGTCAGCAGGGCGACACGCTGCAGGCGGCCAACGTAATGCAGCCGGTGATGCGTAACGGGGCCAGCACCAGCGAACTGTATGCCGGTGCGCTTAACGCCAGCGAAAGCGGCGGCTGGCAACAGGCCAGCACGTTGCTGTCGCGCATTCCCGCTAACGCGAAGACGACGGCGATGCGTGAACTGGCGCAGCGGGTTAATTTCAATCTGCAGATGAGCACGGCCGACCAGTATCTGGCGCAGGGCGCGACGGCTGCCGCCGCCAATACCCTGAAGGCGCTCACGGTTAATCCACCCACCAACCCGGTTGATGCCGGAAACCTGGCGCAGAAGCTGGCGCAGGCGGGCGATCTCACCAGCGCCGTTTCGGTGGTGCGGACTAACCTGCAGCGTGGCGTGCAGGGCAATGCGGGCGATTATGCCGCGCAGATGACGGTGCTGAATCAGGCGGGCCTCGGCAGTGAAGCGCAGCGCTTCCTCAGCAACCCGGAACTGCAGGCGCGCAGTACGCCGACGCAGCTGGCCGGTATTCGCAATGGCTATCTGATTAACGAAGTGGATCGCCTGCGGCAGCAGCGTCAGTACGCGGTGGCGTATGACAAGCTGATTGGTGCACTGCAGCAGGATCCGCAGAACCGCGATCTGATGTTCGCGATGGCCCGTCTCTATCAGGACGGCAAGATGAACCGGGATGCGGGCGTGGTCTATGACTACCTGATGACCCAGGATACGCCGACGCAGGATGCGCGCGTCGGGGCCATCAACGTCGCGCTGGCGCAGAACAATGTGCAGCGCGCTAATGAGCTGAGTCGCGGCCTTAACAGTACGACTCAGACACCGGATCGTCTGCTGCTGCTGGCGCGGGTGGCGGAAGCCAATGGCGAGCATTCTCAGGCAATGGCTTATCTGCGTTCAGCGCGCGGTCAGCTGATTGGCCTGCAGGGCGCGCAGCCTGGCAGCGTGCCGACCGTGGGTGGACTGGCGCTGGCGGATAATCCGTTTATCAACCGTGATACTTCGCCGGTGGGACGTTCACCATCCAGCTACGGCACCGTGCTGCCGTGGCAGGCGGCACCTGCGGGCGTTGCCGCTGGCGTGACAACGCAGGGTGAACCGGCCGCGGGCAGCGAAACTGTTTCCCGGCAGTCACAGATTCTGCACGATGTCGACACCATGATGGATTCGCTGCAGGAGAAAACCGGCAGCTGGAGTCAGGGCATGGTGCAGGTGCGCGGGCGTGATGGCGAGTCGGGCCTGAGCAAGCTGACGGAAGCCAAAGCGCCGCTGACCTTCTCTACCGTGCCGTTTGAAACGGCGCGCTTCGACTTTACCGCCACGCCGGTGTCACTTACGGCGGGCAGTGGCGCAGCCGATGCCTGGCGTCGTTTCGGCACCAATGCGCTGAGTCAGGGCAGGGTAGTGGCCGCAGGCGGTGCAACGGTGAATGACCTGCCGAACGCCACCACCGATTCGCAAACCGCTTCGGGCGTGGAGCTGAATCTGGCGCTGAAGGGCGACAGCTATAAAGTGGATATCGGCAGTACGCCGCTGGGCCAGGATCTCAGTACCCTGGTCGGTGGCGTGCAGTGGTCACCGAAACTCACCGACTTCCTGACGCTGATCCTGACCGGTGAACGTCGCGCGATTACCGACAGCCTGCTCTCTTACGTCGGCGCAGAAGATAAAGCCAGCGGCAAACGCTGGGGACGCGTCACCAAAAACGGCGCTAACGCCCTGTTAAGCTACGACAATGGCGATGCGGGCTTCTACGCCGGTGCGGGCGCGTACAGCTACCTTGGCGAGAATGTCGCCAGCAACAACAACCTGCAGGCGACGGCCGGCGCCTACCTCCGTCCGTTCCACACTGACGATCGCGAGCTGAAAGTGGGCATGAGTCTGTCATGGATGGACTTCTCGAAAAACCTCAGCTATTTCAGCTACGGTCAGGGCGGCTACTTCAGCCCGCAGAACTATGCGTCGGTCTCCTTCCCGATTGAGTTCTCCCGCACATTTGACGATCTGAAAGTCAATATTGGCGGTGCAGCCGGTTATCAGACCTACAGTCAGGATAAAAGCGCGTACTTCCCGGCGGATGCCAGCCTGCAATCAGAGCTGGAATCCCTTGCCGCCAGCGGCAGCGTGAAAGACGCTTACTATTCAGGCAGCAGCAAAAACGGCATCGGCTACAACCTGCACGCCGGGGCGGACTACAAACTCAATAAAGATGTGACGATTGGCGGCCAGCTGGGTTATGACACCTTTGGTGACTACAACGAAAGCAGCGCGCAGCTCTATGTCCGTTACCTGTTCGGAGAGAAGTAATGAGTGAGCATTCGGGGGTATCGCATCCTTATCAGCCGGGCTGGTTTGACCTGGTCAGCGTGCTGATTGACGGGATGATCGCCAACGCTGGTCAGCAGGAGGCGGAAGCCTTTCTCTATAAGATGGGGGAGTCGCTGGCGACCCGCTATCCTTTGCCAGAGTCGCGTACCGTGCAGGATCTGGAGCGCGAGTGCAATCTGCAACTGGCGCGGTTTAACTGGGGTTTTGTGCAGCTTCAGCCGGAAGAGAAGGCGCTGCTGATTGCGTATCACGCCTTACCGGCAGGCGACAACACCCACTCTCCGGCTGACTGGCAGGCGGCGTTTGGTGCGGTGATGGCCGGACTTTTTTCGGGCTGGTTGCAGGGCCAGGGCGGCAGCAGCATTGTGCCGGTTACGCTTGAACTCAACGATGGCAGCACGCTGCACTATCGATATCAATAGGATCGGAAATGAAACGTAATCCACTCTGGCGGGTCTGGCTCTGCTCTGTTTTACTGCTGGCCTGCAGCGCGCAGGCCAATGCCAGCGGCTGGGAGACTTTTAAAAGTCGCTTTGTGACCTCAGAAGGGCGGATCACTGACACCGCCAATAACAACGTCAGCCACACCGAAGGTCAGGGTTATGGCATGTTGCTGGCGGTGGCCAACAACGATCGCGCCACCTTCGATCGGCTGTGGCAGTGGACGCGCAGCCAGCTGCGTAATCCGCAGACCGATCTCTTCTACTGGCGCTACGTGCCAGGCAGTGACAACCCGGTCGCCGACAAAAATAACGCCTCGGATGGCGATGTGTTGCTGGCCTGGGCACTACAGCGTGCTGCACAGAAATGGCAGGTGGAGAGCTACCAGCAGGAATCTGACCGTATTCAGCGCGCCATTATCAGGCTGGATGTCACAAGCTTTGGCGGCCACACCGTGATGCTGCCGGGTGCGCAGGGCTTTAACAAAGTCAGTTATGTGGTGCTCAATCCCTCTTACTTCCTGTTTCAGGCGTGGCGCGAGTTTGGTGAACACAGCCATCTTCAGGTCTGGGATAAGCTGATTAACGATGGCTTTGATCTGCTGGGTAAGCTGAGCTTTGGTAAAACCGGGCTGCCAATGGACTGGGTCGCACTGAATGCCGACGGTTCGGTTGCCCCGGCCGTCGGTTATTCGAACCGCTTCAGTTACGATGCGATTCGCGTGCCGCTGAACATCTGGTGGTATGACCCGCACAGCCTGGCACTGGTGCCGTTTCAGCGCGTCTGGCAGGGTTACAGCCGCATGCTGACACCCGCCTGGTTCGACGTGCTGGCGAATGCCCCTGCACCTTACCATCTTGAGGGCGGACTGCTGGCGGTACGTGACCTGACGCTGAATGAAACCGGCTATCTGAGCGATAAGCTGGCTGCGGATCAGAACTACTTTTCTGCCAGTCTGCAGTTGCTGACCTGGCAGGCGTTTCAGGAGAAGCGCTGATAACCGGCAGAATGGCGGCACTGGCCGCTGTTCTGCCACCGACAGCCACGCGTCAACAGGGAGCAGGCGCTCAGCCGCGCCTGCTCCGCCTTTAACTGCCGGGTCACGGCTCTGCAGCCCGGCGGTTACGCGTTACTGCGGATAGGCGACCCAGTCGCCGCCGTTCAGCCTGATCCAGGGTTTGCCCTGATACATCATCACCACCGCACCGTCATTTTCCGACACCACCGGCGTCTGTGGCAGCTTGTCAGTCAGCACCGACATATTCACATTCGGGGCATTAAATACCTGCCCATCTACGACGCGCGACACAATCTCTGATAAGGCCAGCAGGCTGGTTGGCGCATCAATGTTCAATGGCTGAGCCTGATGCGGCGCCTTCATCCCGACGAACTTGATGCCTACCGGTACGTGAGTAATATCCGGGCTGGGAATATCGCGCAGGCCGGACATCTGCATCTTATCTCCCTGCAATGCTGCGCCATGCTCAGGCACTACCATTACCATCACCCGTCGGCCCGACTTCTCCAGTTGCGTCATAAAGGCATCAAGCTGATCGAAAAGTAGTTGCGCGCGCGGCTTCCACGGCGCGGTTTTGGTGCTGCCGAGTTCGCGGGTGCCGTCGTGCAGCGGGATCAGATTGTAGAAAGTGGCGCTGCGCGCATCGCTGCTTTTGCTGCGGTCGTCCAGCCAGCGCTGCATCAGTTGCGCATCGTTGAATACCGGCGAGCCGTCAAATGATGTCAGTTCTGGTGTGATACCCGCCTGAGACATCAGCGGTGCCTGAATATCGCCGCCTTCGCGCACCTCCTTCAGGTAGTTACCGAATACGCCGGTGTGATCCATCATCAACTGCTCTTTAAAGCCCAGCTTCGCCAGATTGTCGAACAGATAGCAACGCGGATCGGCAGGTTTATAGAGATCGCTATGCGAGGTCTGGCCACAACTGGCACGCAGCAGTCGGATACCTGCCGGTCCGCTGTAGCTGGTCGCGGCGTTGTAATTGCTCAGCATGATGTCGAAATGCTGCCACAGCGGATGGTTACGCAGCTGAGAAGCATCCATATCAGACCAGGCGAGCGAACAGATATTGATCACCAGGATGTCGAAAGGCTGCGAATCGGCGGGCAGATTGTCGGGAAAATGCGTCACGCGCTGGCGTTCACTTTCATGAAAGCGGTTCAGCCAGGCGGTGAGATTCGCGCTGGTCGGCGGCGCAGACTGCTCCAGACCGTCCGGCGTGGCGGCTGGCTGGCCGCCGCTGGGCGTCTGATTCAATACCACCTGTGGCGTGGCCGTCCGGGTCGGCAGCAGCGACATCGCCGGGCCAGCAATCGTCAGCACGTTAAGCCAGATCAGCATCAGGGAAACCAGCACCGTGATGCGAATCCATTGTGAAACAAACAGATAGAGAACCAGCAGCACAAAGGCGGCCCCCACCATTTGCCAGTTAATAAAGCGATCGGCCAGGTCGAGCAGATAGGCCGCAGAGAAGCCCGCCAGCTGATCGCCCTGGCTGAGTATGCTGCTGAGTCCTGGCAGCCAGGTGTCGTGCCAGAACAGCGCGATGCCAACCGGAATCGAGATCAACTGGCGGATGCGATGCAGGCGCGCCGAGGGTAACGGAAAAAGCAGCCAGGCGAGAAACACCAGATTGCTCAGAGCGTGAAAATTGAGATAGCCATACCACAGCAGGCCGAACTTCAGTAAAAAGTAGAAATTCCAGCCGCCCAGTCCGCGCCAGGAGGACCAGAAGCGGGAAGAGGAGGCCGCCGCAGGTTGATCAGTATTCATTAATTTTTTCTATCCGTTTCAGAGGATTGACGCTGCCAGTGACCTTCCGATTTAAGCGCGCGCGCCGGCAACAGGCGATTCATGATGCCGTTCCAGCGACGGGGTAGCCATTTTTGATATAACGGCTTTAAAAACAGCAGGATAACCAGAATAAGTAGCGCAATTTGTACCCAGTCCATCAGATTCATCAGGCTTTGTTCTCCGGCAATAAAGTGATGGGCTGCGGTGCAGCGCGTTCATCTGTTTCAGGCCGGCTCTCAACGGTGGCGCGGACCGTCTCTGATACCGGAGTCAGATCCTGAATTGCCATCGGCGTCAGTTTCTTAATATTGCTGACTTCCGCGAGGATCTGATTATCCTCAAACCAGACCATCCGGTTAGCAAACAGCTCGTCGTGAGGCAGAGAAAAGATATATTTCAATGCTTTATCAAGGTCGTTATAGCGACAGGAAGAGAGGAAAAGGATGACACGATCTTCCAGCACCGTGACCAGGTCGCCAAAGCGGCGCGGTTTACAGAGCGTCAGGATTTGCTGAGGCTTAAGCTGTGGCACCGGCCGCAACGCGACCAGCAGGCCCTTATCATTTTCCGGCAGCAGGGTATTGCTGATCAACTGGCCGACTGACTGACAGAAGGCGTCGAGACGCAGGTAGCCTTTCTCATGCAGAGGCTGCAACGAAGCGGTTAACGCCTCAAGACTGGCGGGAACGCGACGGTTAAACACCTGTCCCTGAAGGCCCTCCAGCGTGGTCAGAAAGCGCGACAGTGTGGCGTTGGTCGGGACGATGGCGTTCACACCGCAGGCCAGCAGCAGACGTTCGTCGCTATAACGCAGGCTGGCACCCATCTCGCGTACCACAATTTTCAGGCCGTTGCCGCGTGTACGACGCAGGCTGTGCACCATCTTCGCCAGTTCGTTGATATATTCGCTGCGGGTCAGGCTGAAAATCACCGTTGCGGCATTGGCCTGCTGCGCCCGCAACCAGACCTGCTCATTATCCTCGAACAGTTGCCACTGGCGTGAAAGCGGCGGCGCGCCCTCGAGCACGATGTTGTCCGCAAGATAATGCTGCTCGTCGTTGAGGCTCAGCGGTTCCTGCTTTTCATTTAAGGTAAAAAAGCGTTCATTTTCACAGCCCAGACGTATTGCCCGATCGGCAAGCAGGCGTTCCGCGGTATACCACCAGTTAATTCGATACTGCCAGCTATCCTGCTGAAAGCTCAAATGCGCAACGCCATCCAGCTGACGAAAATAACGCTGAAGATGATTACTCAGATTTATTATTGTGGCGCCGGAGGTCACGATTAAAAGGGTGAGCTTTCTTTTATGCAGCGTCTGACGCATGCCCTTTATCCAGCGGGATAATTCTGCGTCATCAAGCTTATCCCATTGCGCTGCGTTGCTATTAAATATCACTAACCCATTTTTACTGCCGAGCGTGCGCAGAAAATCACTTTCCAGCTGCAACAAACTGCCTTTGCTTTTGGAAAGAGAAAACAGCGGGATACGATCGGGTCCGCCAATGGGATCGGGCGTCAGTAAATCACGCGGCGGCTGGTCAGCGCCGATCAGCGTTACGGCCTGCTGATGTGAAATTACCTGTCGAATAAAAGTGCGGGCGTCATCCTGCCGCGCACAGGTCACCCAATAACAGCCAGGCGTTTGCAATGCCGTTAATTCAGGCTGAACATGCAACAGCCCCAGCGAAAAAGAATTTTTCATATTGAATTCGTTATTTTTCCAGTCCAGGCTAGCTTATTATAGACAGGCCGGGATGTAACCTGAGAAATTTAAACATTGCTAATCACAGGCCGGCTCACATTGTTCTGCAATTGCCGCGTTTCTGGAAATGTTTTTCAACTTTCCTTTACGCCCAGTCCGTCATCCTGAGTGTGACGTTGTTTTATTTTTGGCGAACAGTAATGAAAAACCACAATCTCTATAACCCTGTTGCCGCTGATGGCGATCGTCAGGATGATATTAGTGCGTTGCGTGATGCGTTTTCTTTGCACTCTTTCCGCTATGTCGACATTGCGCGGGAAGAGCGCCTGAAAGCGATCGTGTCGCGCTGGCCGCTGTTAGCGGAAACCCTTGCCAGCCAGTCTGAGACCGATCGCTGATGCCGCAGATCGCGCTTCAGGGCGTACGGGGCGGCGTCGGCACGACTTCTCTTTGTGCCGGATTGGGCTGGGCGCTGGCGGCACTCGGCGAGCGAGTATTGTTGATCGATGGCTCCCCGGTCAGCCAGCTCGGCGTGCATTTTAATCTGCCCGCTCAGCAGGATAATGGCTGGATGAAAGCACTGTGTGAGGGCGGTGACTGGCAGCACAGCGGGCTTCGCTATCCCGATGGTCCTGATTTGCTGCCTCATGGGGTGCTTTCCCATCAGCATGCTTTGACTATTGCCAGACAGAATGAGGCGATCGCCGCGCCGCTGCTCCAGGCATTACCGGACCTGCGGGCGCGCTATCAGTGGATTATTTTCGATCTGCCTGCCGATACCCTGCCCTGGCATGAAACGCTCTATCCGATGCTGGACAGCCTGTTGTGCGTCACTCAGCCAGACGCGAATTGCCATTTGCGGCTTAGCCAGCGCCAGTTTCCGGCGCGCACCCGTTTTATTATCAATCAGTTTAATGCCAACAGCCGTCTGCAGCAGGATCTGCATCAGCTCTGGATGGCCTCGCTGAATCCGCTGATCCCGCTGCTGATCCACCGGGATGAGGCGCTGGCAGAAGCGCTGATGATGAAGCAGCCGGTCGGTGAATACCGGCCACATGCGTTGGTCAGTGAAGAGATCATCACGCTGGCAAGCTGGCTGCTGCTCAATCTGAATGGAGTGAGCTCTTGAATCCGTTGTGCTGGCTGTTAACCGCGCCCGCCTGGCAATCGCTGCACAGGGGCTACACCACCGCGCGAGGCAATGGCGCGTCCCGCTTCGCCAGTGCGCTCCATCTGTTCTGGTCGGTGCTGGGCCTGATGCTGCTTCGCTTCGAAACGCCGGGCTGGCAGCGGATTATTCAGCAGCGCCGCCGGCTCTATCCGCACATTTCGCCGGAGCGGCCGCGACCACTGGATATCCTGCGCTATCTGATCCAGACGCTGTGGCTTTTGGTGATCCTGCCGCAGAGCGATCGCGCTCGTGGCGGTTTCCGCGGCCTCGGTGCGCTGTCTGGCTGGCGCCACCATGGCTACCGCTGGCTGGACAGGGCCGTTGCCCACTCACAGACCCAGGGAATCGATGTGCGCATCGAACAGTGGCTGAAGCGGCTGTCGCCGCTGGTGCGACGCAGCCTCTTCGCCGTCACCGCCCTGTTTGCCACGTTGCTGGCGCTGCTCTGTATCAGCCAGCCCTTTGGTCTGATGACGCAGTTTATCTTTGTGGTACTGCTCTGGAGCCTGGCGATGCTGGTACGACGCGTCCCGGGGCGTTTCCCGACCATGATGCTGATTGTGCTGTCGCTGACCGTATCGTGCCGCTACCTCTGGTGGCGCTATACCTCGACGCTGAACTGGGACGATCCGCTGAGTCTGGTGTTTGGTCTGCTGCTTATTGCGGCTGAGACCTACGCCTGGGTGGTGCTGGTGCTGGGCTATTTTCAGACGCTCTGGCCGCTTAACCGTCAGCCGGTGTCGATGCCTGTCGATCGGGATCAGTGGCCAGGCATCGATCTGCTGGTGCCAACCTACAACGAACCGCTCAGCGTGGTCAGACCCACCATCTACGCTGCCATGGGCATCGACTGGCCGAAAGACCGCCTGAATATCTATCTGCTCGACGACGGTGACCGGCCAGAATTCCGCGACTTTGCCGCCAGCGTGGGTATCAACTATGTCGTCCGTCCCACCCATGAGCACGCCAAGGCCGGCAACATCAATCACGCGCTGAAAAAGTACTGCCGCAGCGAATTTGTGGTGATTTTCGACTGTGACCATGTACCGACGCGCGCCTTTTTGCAGATGACCATGGGCTGGTTTATTAAAGATCCCCGGCTGGCGATGATGCAGACGCCGCATCACTTCTTCTCGCCTGATCCGTTTGAGCGCAATCTCGGGCGGTTTCGTCGTACGCCCAATGAGGGTTCGCTCTTTTATGGGCTGGTGCAGGACGGTAATGATACCTGGGATGCCACCTTTTTCTGCGGCTCCTGCGCCGTGCTGCGCCGCAGCGCGCTGGATGAAATTGGCGGTATTGCGGTGGAAACCGTTACCGAAGATGCCCATACCTCGCTGCGTCTGCACCGGCGCGGCTACACTTCGGCCTACATCCGCATTCCTCAGGCGGCCGGACTGGCGACCGAAAGTCTGTCAGCGCATATCGGACAGCGTATCCGCTGGGCACGCGGTATGGTGCAGATCTTCCGCCTTGATAACCCGCTGTTTGGTAAGGGGCTGAAGTGGGTACAGCGGCTCTGTTATGCCAACGCCATGCTGCACTTTCTCTCTGGCATTCCGCGGCTGGTCTTCCTGCTGGCGCCGCTGGCGTTTCTGCTCTGTCATGCCTACATCATCTACGCGCCTGCACTGGCGATCGCCATTTATGTTTTGCCCCATATGCTGCATACCAGCCTCACCAACTCGCGTATTCAGGGACGCTGGCGACACTCTTTCTGGAGCGAGGTCTACGAGACGGTGCTGGCCTGGTATATCGCCCGGCCTACCACCGTGGCGCTGTTCAATCCTCATAAAGGGAAGTTTAACGTCACCGCAAAAGGCGGGCTGGTGGAGGAGCAGCATCTGGACTGGGTGATAACCAAGCCCTATATGCTGCTGGTGCTGCTCAACCTCGCAGGGGTATTGATGGCGTTCTGGCGCATGCAGCACGGTCCGGCCAATGAGGTACTGACGGTATGGGTGAGCCTGATTTGGGTGCTCTACAACATGATTATTCTTGGCGGTGCGGTAGCGGTTTCGGTTGAAGCACGGCAGATCCGTGAGGCGCACCGGGTGGAGATCGCCATGCCGGCCGCCATTGCACGCGAAGATGGTCATATGCTGCCCTGTACGCTGCGTGATTACTCTGACGGCGGCGTCGGGCTGGAGATGCGCGAGCCGGATGCGCTGCGGGAGAATGAAAAAGTGTGGCTGCTGCTGCGTCGTGGACAGCAGGAGTTCAGCTTCCCGTGCCAGGTGCAGCGTGTCTTTGGCCACCGTGCTGGCGTGCGTCTCCATCAGCTGACCACCCAGCAGCATATTGAATTTATCCAGTGTACCTTCGCCCGCGCCGATACCTGGGCGCTGTGGCAGGACGGTTTTCCGGAAGATAAACCGGTGCAAAGCCTCGCCGATATCATGATCCTCGGTTTCAAAGGTTACCTGCGCCTGGCGGAATATGGCCCACCGCAGTTACGTCGGCTGTTTAACCTGCTTACCGTTGGGGTGAGCTGGCTGGCCTCGCTGTTGCCACAAGGCATCGGACGTGTGCCGGCTTCAAAAAACGCATTGAGTTGATGATATGACGATAACGAGAGTAAACAGGTGGTTTGCCGCTCTGCTGCTGGGCAGTGCAACGTTAAGCTGTGCCGCCGCGCAGGAGGACGTGCCCGCAAACATCAATGGTGTAACGCCTGTGCAATCTTTACCTCAGGATAACGGCGCACCGCTGCGGAACAGCCAGCTGAGCTTTGCCCAGCTGGCACCGCCGCCTGGCAGCATGACGCTGCGTGGCACCCGCACCACCGGACAGATTGAGTTCGGTGTGCGCAGCGATGAGGTGGTGACGCGCGCGTTGCTGAACCTCAGCTTTCGGCCTTCGCCCGCACTGCTGCCGACGCTGTCGCAGCTGAAGGTTTATCTCAATGATGAGCTGGTCGGTCTGATCACCCTGACGCCGGAACAGCTGGGTAAAGAGACCCAGACGCAGCTGTCGATCGATCCGCGTTACATTGCCGACTTTAACCGCGTGCGTTTCGAGCTGGTGGGCCACTACGCCAACGTCTGTGAAAATCCTGCCAATAGCGCAATCTGGCTGGATATCGGCAAACAGAGCGGCATCGATCTGACGCTGCAAAAACTGCCGCTGAAAAATGACCTCTCTCACTTCCCGGAACCCTTTTTTGATTCGCGGGATACGCGACCGCTGACCCTGCCGATGGTGTTTAGCGCCCAGCCGGATGTCACGCAGCAGCGGGCCGCCGCCATTCTTGCTTCCTGGTTTGGCAGCAAAACGGGCTGGCGCGGGCAGCGCTTTCCGGTGCTCTACAATCAGCTGCCGCAACAGCAGCATGCGGTGGTGTTTGCCACCAACGATGCGCGCCCGGATTTTCTGAAAGATCTGCCGCCGGTGGCGAAACCCACAGTAGAGATTGTCAGCCAGCCCGATAATCCGTATGAAAAAATGCTGCTGATTCTGGGACGCAATGATGAGGACTTGCTGACGGCGGTTCAGGGTATCGCCCAGGGTGAGCTGCTGCTGCGCGGCGATATCTCAACCATCGACAGCGTTAAGCTGCTCTCCCCGCGCCAGGCCTATGACGCACCTAACTGGGTGCGAACCGATCGCCGCACCACTTTCGCCGAACTGACGCAATATGAGAATCAGTTGCAGTCTGATGGGGTGCAGCCTAATCCCGTTAGTCTGACCCTCAATCTGCCGCCCGATCTCTTCCTGGTTCGCGCGCGCGGTATCGATATGGATCTGAGCTATCGCTATACCGCGCCTTTCCAGTCGGATGGCTCACGGCTGGCGGTCAACCTGAATAATCAGTTCATTCAGGATTATCCGCTGCCGCCGAAAAACACCACGGGTCAGCAGCTGCTGCATATTCCGCTGATACAGGGAATGCTGGACAAGAGCCATGAGCTGCTGATTCCGGCGCTGCGCCTCGGGGTAGTGAATCAGCTGCGCTTCGATTTTGATTACGCCAACATCACCATCAGCGGCAACGCGGATGGGCGCTGCGAAACCGCAACGCCGATTACGCATCATGTGGTGGTGGACGACAATTCCAGCATCGATTTTTCCGGCTATCGCCACTACATCGAAATGCCGTCGCTGCGCGCCTGGGCGAATGCGGGCTTTCCGTTCAGCCGCTACGCCGATCTGGCGCAAACCCTGGTACTGATGCCGCCAAAGCCCGATGCAGAACAGGTCAGCACGCTGCTGAATACGTTGGGCAATATGGGTGCGCAAACCGGCTATCCGGCGCTGCGCGTTCAGTTGACCGATGACTGGGACACGGCGAAGAAGCAGGATGTTGATCTGCTGATGATCGGCGTCATCCCCAAAGATCTTCAGGATGACCAGCAGATCCCTGCGCTGGTTGACGCTACCGCCAGCTGGCTGAAAGAGCCTGTGCGACGGATCACTCCGGAGGTGAACCCACAAAGTCAGCGCGAGCAGGCGGCAGAAAGCACGACGACTATCAGCTCCCGCGGCCCGCTGGCAACGGTGATTGGCTTCCAGTCACCTTTTTACGATCAGCGCAGCGTTGTCGCGTTGCTCGCCGATGGCACGCCGCGCAGCTGGCAGTTGCTCAACGAGGCGATGGGTGACAGCGGCAAGCGTGGCACGATGTCTGGCTCCACCGTGGTGATCCGCGAGTCAGGGGTTAACAGTCTGCGCGTGGGAGAGAGCTACTACGTTGGTCATCTGCCGTGGTGGGAGCGTCTCTGGTCGCTACTCTCAATCCATCCCTTTTGGCTGGCACTTTGCGCACTCTTTGTGGTGGTGCTGTTCGCGCTGATGACCTGGCGTCTGATGCGAATTATTACCCGTCGTCGTTTACTGGATGAAGATGAATAACGCCCGGGTGCTGCGGGCAGGCATGCTGCTCGGCGCACTGAGTGCGCTGCCGGGGCTGACTGCACCGGTCGACGGACCGGAGGTGTCGCCGGTCGAATGGTTGCTGTCACAGGTACGCACCGGCGAGTCGACCAACAAATACGATCTGGTGCAGCAATCGCTCTACCGGCTTGAGAAGATCGATCCCGATAATCCGCAGGTGCTGGCGGCTCGCCTGCGGCTGGCGCTGCGTCAGGGCGATATCCCTAAAGCGCAGATGCTACTGGAGCAGCTGAAAAAGGTTGCGCCCGACTCGGCCGCAACGCGTGAATCAGCCGTCGGCCTGACGCTGATGTCGTCGGATGGGCGGCAGCAGCTACAGCAGGCGCGCCTGCTCGCCACTTCGGGGCACCTGGCGGAGGCGAAAAGTGCTTACGATGCGTTGTTCGGCGGGGTTTTTCCGGATGCAAATACGGCGCTGGAATACTGGCGGCTGCTGGCACGCATTCCCGGTCAGGAGAGCGTCGCTTACCAGCAGCTGCAGGCGCTGGAGCAGCGCTACCCGGGCAATATCGGGGTTGAGCTGCAAATTGCACGCATGGCATTTGATCAACAGCAGCCGGCGCAGGCGATAGCGCAGTTGAAAAAGCTGGCAAACAGCAACGGCGGACGCGCCGCCGCCGCCGATCTCTGGCTGCAGCAAATCAACGATCAGCCGGTCAGCGACAGCAGCGTGGCGCAGTTGAAGGCTTATCTGGCTGTTTTTACCGACGGCGACGCGCACCAGCAGGGCGCCGAAGTGCTGGCGAAGCAGCAGGTGCAGCTCGCCGATCCCGCCTATCGCGAACGGATGCGTGGCCTGGCGCTGGTCGAGGCGGGCGATGTCAATAATGCAATGGCAGCGCTTAGCCGGGCAGTGAAGGATAACCCCAACGACGCCGAATTGATGGGTGCAATGGGGCAGACTCAGGCACGCGCCGGCCATCGTGATGTGGCGGTGCTCTGGCTGGAACGCGCCGTTGAGGCGGGCAAGCAGAGCACGTTGATCGGCAAATGGCAGTCGCTGCTGCAGACTAACCGTTACTGGCTGGCGGTCGAACAGGGCGACAAGGCGCTGGCGCAGCATGACGTGAAGGGGGCCGAACGCGCTTACCGCGCCGCACAGAAAATTGATAGCACCGACAGCTATGCCCTGATTGGCCTGGGCGATGTGGCGATGGCGCGCAAAGATGCGGCAGGTGCCGAACTGTTCTGGCAGCATGCGCTGCGGCTTGACGCGACCAACACCACCACCGTGCGTCGCCTGGCCGGGCTTTATCAGGCCGAGTCGCCTGCCCGCGTAATGCAGTTTATCAGTACGCTACCTGCCGCGCAGCAGCGCGAGATGGCGGGAACGTTGCGCGCGCTGCGCAGTGACAGTCTGCGCGCCGAGGCCGATGCGCTCGCCCGGCAGAATAAATGGCCGCAGGCGGCAGAGAAGTATCGGGCGGCGCTGGCGTTGCAGCCGGATGACGTCTGGCTGAGTTATCGGCTGGCGAGCGCGCTACGCGACGGTGGGGCCACCCAACAGGCGGATGCGCAGATCGCGACGCTGCAACAGCAGCATCCCGGAGATGCGACTGCGGTCTACGCCGCCGCACTCTACCTTTCCAGCCGGGATAATGATGACGCCGCACTGGCAACGCTGCATCGCCTGCCTGAAACGCAGTGGAACAGCAATATGCATGAGCTGGCTGACCGGCTCGGGCAGGATAAAATTTTTGCCAGCGCTGAAGCGCTTCGTGCGGCAGGGCAGGAGCGGGCAGCGGTGATGCTGCTTTACCAGCAGCCGGTTTCCAGCCGACGCGACCTGACGCTGGCCGACTGGGCGCTGGCTCGCGGGGATGCGCAGCAGGCACTGGAGACCTATCAGCAGGTGCTGTCGCGCGAGTCGGATAGCGGCGACGCAGCGCTGGGACGAATCGAAGCGCTGGTCGCGCTCCAGCGCACCGGTGAAGCACGGCAGGCACTTGAGCAGCAGCCAGCCCAGCCCAACACTCTTAATGCCGATCGCCGCGCCGCGCTGGCATGGCAGGCGGTGGGCGAAACCACACAGGCTGCCGTGCGCTTTGCCAGCCTGAAGCAGCGCGCTGCGTCACTGCCGCCTTCACAGGATAAGGCACTGGTGTTTCGTGATGCGGCACGGCTGGAGCGCACACAGCAGCAGCCAGAGATCGCGCTGGCGGATTATCGTCAGGCGATGACAGCCAGCGGTATCGGCAGCGGCGAAAGTATCAGCCGCGCGACACGCACTCAGGCCCAGGATGACTGGCTAAAGCGCAGTATTCGCAGCGACACCGCCGATCTCTATCGTCAGCGTGAGACCACGCTGACGGTGCAGCAGGATTATTCGCGCAATAAGGGTACGGCTGGGGTCTCCGACTTTACAGCCCATACCACCATGCTACAGGCGGAAAGTCCGTTTGCCGACGGACGCGGTTTTTTCCGTCTCGACCGGGTGGACGTCTCGGCAGGGAGTTTTTCCACCCGCAACGGCAGCTTCAACGAGCAGTTTGGTAGCTGCGACGACGCCAGTTCCGGCGGATGCAGCCGCGATGCCAGTCAGCGCGCCGAGGGCACCGCGCTGGGCGTCGGCTGGCATAATGACCGCTGGTCAGCGGATCTGGGTACCACGCCGCTGGGCTTTGAGGTGACCAACTGGACCGGCGGTCTGAGCTGGAAAACTGACGTCAGGGATCTTGGCGTGACGCTGACCGCCTCGCGACGGCCGATCGCCAGTTCGCTGCTTTCCTATTCGGGCGCGCGCGATCCAGCGACCAACGGTGGAAAAAGCTGGGGCGGCGTAGTGGCAACGGGTGGCAGCATCGGGCTGAGTTACGATCAGGGTGGGGCGCACGGTGTCTGGGGCGACATCAGCGCGCATCAGATCACCGGTAAAAACGTTGCGGATAACAGTCGCGAGCGCTTAATGGCTGGCTACTACTACAAGCTCATTAATAGCGATAATCG
Source organism: Pantoea sp. USHLN298 (assembly GCF_037149395.1). Taxonomy (NCBI): domain Bacteria; kingdom Pseudomonadati; phylum Pseudomonadota; class Gammaproteobacteria; order Enterobacterales; family Erwiniaceae; genus Pantoea; species Pantoea sp. USHLN298. Next base: position 86,428 of record NZ_JBBCRO010000008.1, on the reverse strand, counting down.
CCGGGCCACCGTCGGGCTGAACAGCATGCTCTGGCACTATCAGAAGGATCTCAGTGATTACACCTTCGGTCAGGGCGGCTACTACAGTCCGCAGCAGTATCTCTCCTTTTCCGTGCCGGTCACCTGGCGACAGCGTACGGAAAACTGGTCGTTCGACCTGGGCGGCTCGGTTTCCTGGTCACATTCGAAAACCGATGCGCAGCAGCGCTATCCGGTCAATCCCGGTTTTACCCTTGCCAGCAATCCCGTTTCCGCCAGCAGCACCGGTAGCGGCACCGGGTATACGCTGCAGGGCGTGGTTGAACGTCGTATCACGCCCGACTGGTTTATCGGGGTGGGCGTCGATATTCAACAGGCGAAAGACTATACCCCAAGTCACGGGCTTATTTACGTGCGTTACTCTGCCGCTGGCTGGGAAGGGGATCTGGATATGCCGCCACAGCCGCTGACCCCTTATGCGGATTTCAAATAATCCTGACCGGGAAAAAGCCGGACTTTTCAGACGGTAAAAAAGTCAGTTTATGGGATATACTGGCGGGCATTGTACTGTCTGCTATCTGGGCTTTTTTCATCGTCAGGAGAGAATTTTTGCGGGTAAGCCGGTCACTTACGATAAAGCAGATGGCGACGGTTTCGCTGGTTGCGGTTATCACCATCAGCATCTTTATCGTCATCCAACTGTTTCATTTTGTGCAGCAGCGCAGGATTGACTACGCCCAGCAGATGGAGAATATCGCTCATACCGTGCGTCAGCCGCTCTCGGAAGCGGTACTGAGAGCCGATATTCCGCAGGCCGAACGCATTCTTCACTCACTGAAGCCCGCCGGGATTTTATCGCGTGCCGATGTGGTGCTGCCCAACGCCTTCCAGGCGCTGCACGCTGACTTTGAAAACGAAAAACCGGTGCCGCGGCTGGTGGCGCGCCTGTTTGAGCTGCCGGTGCAGATAACGCTGCCGCTCTACTCGGTCGAGAATACCGGCCTGCCGAAACCTCTCGCCTATCTGGTGCTGCAGGCTAACTCGACCCGCGTTTACCAGTTCATCCTCAGTACTCTGTCGACCATGATCACCACCTATCTGTTGCTGGCGCTGATTCTGTCGGTAGCGATCAGCTGGTGCATTAACCGGCTGGTGGTGCATCCGCTGCGTAATATCTCGCGTGAACTGCAGGAGCTGCCGCCACAGTCGATTCTGACCCACAAACTGACGCTGCCGCCGAGCCATCGCGACGATGAGATTGGCATGCTGATCCGCAGTTACAACCGTAATCAGCAGGTGCTGGAATCGGTACACGACGAGATGAGCCGGCTGACCACCCATTTTGACGTCACCGATCTGCCCAACCGGGCGCTGTTTCTGGCGCTGGTCGATCAGTATATGTGCAACCCTGACCAGCCACTCGGCCTGATGGTGATCCGTATTGAGACCCTGCAGGAAGCCAACGGCGTGCTGAGTGATGAGCAGCGCGACACGCTGATGCTGACCCTGGTCGAGAAGATCCGCAGCACGCTGGATGACCACACGCTGCTGGCTCAGACCGGCACCAGCGATTTCGTGCTGCTGATGAAGCGCGCCAGTAATCCATTCCGCGCGCTGCGGCTGGCGCGCAACCTGATGATTCGGCTTAACCAGCCGGTCAATCTGCATCAGTTGCAGCTGCGACCTAACGCCAGCATCGGGCTGGCGCTGCGCGACGACCAGCCGCTGAGCGCCAATGAACTGCTCGATCGCGCGACCTCCGCCATGATGTCGGCGCGTCATCAGGGGAAAAATCAGATTCTGTTCTTCGATGCGGCATTAACCGAGCGGGCACAGAAACGCCTGACCCAGGAACACGATATTTTGCAGGGGCTGCATGACGATCAGTTCGCGCTCTACCTGCAGCCGCAGATTGATATGCGAACCGGCGAGCTGGCTGGCGCGGAAGCGCTGCTGCGTATGCGTCAGCCGGACGGCAGTTTTGGCCTGACGGAAGAGTTTATCGCCAGCGCGGAGGAGATTGGCGTCATTACCGCGATTGGCCGCTGGGTATTTGAAGAGGCGTGCCGGATTCTGGCAGGCTGGCAGCGACAGGGCATCATGCTGCCGCTTAGCGTCAATATTTCTGCCGTTCAGCTGCGCGATACCGCGATGGTCTCCCATCTGCAGGCGCTGCTGACGCGCCATCAGATTGCGCCCGGCACCTTTGTGCTGGAGATGACGGAAACCGCCCATATCGGTGATGCCGAGCAGGCGATCTCGCTGCTGCGGATGTTGCAACAAACCGGCGTCGCGGTGGCGCTGGATGATTTTGGCATGGGCTATTCCAACCTCAATTCGCTGCATCAGTTAAAAGCTCTGCCGGTCAATAAGCTCAAGATGGATCGCAGCTTTGTGGCGGCGCTGCCCGTTGATGACACCATGGTGCGCATCGTGGCAGCGATCGCTGACATTATTCACCTGGACGTGATTGCTGAAGGGGTCGAAACCGCTGAGCAGCGCGACTGGCTGCTGGCGCGCGGTATCTACATCGGTCAGGGTTACCTTTATGCTGAAGCGCTGCCGGTAGCGCGATTCAATCAGGCATGGATTGAAAACCCCTCACTGACGGAATAATTGCCTGATTCATTGATTTTGCGAGAATTTTAGTTACAAAACCCCATGCTGAAGCGTTTCAGTTCAGAATTACGTCGGTATCATTTCCCGCTGGTTTGTCAGCCTGTATTAATCACGTAAACAGAGTGTTATTTTCGGGTTACTGTCAGGCGCCGCCTGTGTTGCCCGTCAGTCACAATAACGAATCCGACAACATCACCTCACGGCGTTAGTGGACACCTGTTTATGAAAACCTCACTTTTTAAAAGCCTCTATTTCCAGGTGCTGATGGCGATTGGCATCGGCGTTTTGTTAGGCCATTTTTATCCGGAACTCGGGACCCAGATGAAGCCGTTGGGAGATGGCTTTGTTAAATTGATCAAGATGATTATCGCCCCGGTGATTTTCTGTACCGTGGTGACCGGCATTGCCGGGATGGAAAGTATGAAAGCGGTCGGCCGCACCGGTGCGGTGGCGCTGCTCTATTTTGAAATTGTCAGTACTATCGCGCTGATTATCGGTCTGGTGGTGGTCAACGTGGTGCAGCCGGGTGCCGGGATGAACGTCGATCCGGCGACGCTGGATGCCAAAGCGGTGGCCATGTATGCGCAGCAGGCGGAACAGCAGGGCGTTGTGGCCTTCCTGCTGGATGTGATCCCTAACAGCGTGATCGGTGCTTTTGCCAGCGGTAACATTCTGCAGGTGCTGCTGTTCGCCATTCTGTTTGGTTTCGCACTGCATCGCCTCGGCAACACCGGCACGCTGATTTTCAACGTGATTGAAAACTTCTCGAAAGTCATTTTCGGCATTATCAATATGATCATGCGGCTGGCGCCTATCGGGGCCTTTGGTGCCATGGCGTTCACTATCGGTAAGTATGGCGTGGGTTCGCTGGTGCAGCTCGGCCAGCTGATTATCTGCTTCTACATCACCTGTATTCTGTTCGTGGTGATTGTGCTGGGGCTGATTGCGCGTCTGTTTGCCGGTTTCAGCATCTTCAAATTTATCGCGTACATCAAAGAAGAGCTGCTGATCGTACTGGGCACCTCCTCTTCCGAGTCTGCGCTGCCGCGTATGCTGGATAAGATGGAGCGGCTCGGCTGCAAGAAATCGGTGGTGGGACTGGTGATACCGACCGGTTACTCCTTCAACCTGGACGGGACCTCGATCTACCTGACCATGGCGGCGGTGTTTATCGCCCAGGCTACCAATGCGCACATGGATATCTTCCATCAGATCACGCTGCTGGTGGTGCTGTTGCTCTCCTCGAAAGGGGCAGCCGGGGTGACGGGCAGCGGATTCATCGTGCTGGCGGCAACGCTCTCCGCGGTGGGACATCTGCCGGTGGCCGGTCTTGCGCTGATTCTGGGTATCGACCGCTTTATGTCTGAAGCCCGTGCGCTGACCAATCTGGTGGGCAACGGTGTGGCGACCGTGGTGGTGGCAAAATGGGTCGACCAGCTGGATCAAAAACAGCTGAATGACACGCTTGCTGGCCGGAATAAGGCGAAAAAAGCGTCTGAACCTTCCGTTTAATCATTGATTTTCACTTAAATCCCGACAAATGCCCGCTGTCGCTTGCCCTGACAGCGGGCATTTGGATAATAAACCCTACTTGTTTTTTTTGACGTTTTTCACTTCGTTGCGCGACATCCTGAGCTTCCTGTGGTCAAACACTCTGTTATTGGATAACAGCGCGATTCGGCGTCCAGCCGGTTCGCTAATAACAGCGGCAAAACGTGCCAGCGATAACGATATTTGAATTATTTGAGTAGGGGTTCACATGCAGGGCACCAGAATTCGGCTTTTGGTTGGTGGATTAGTGCTGGCAGCCACCAGCTATGGTCTCCAGGCAGAAACGCTGCAACCGGATCCGGCCTGGCAGGAAGGCAAGCTGGATAACGGATTTAACTGGCAGTTACTGGCCACACCGCAACGTCCCAGTGACCGCATCGAACTGCGTATGGTGGTGAATACCGGCTCGCTGGTCGAAAGTGCGCAACAGGCGGGCTTCAGCCATCTGCTGCCACGTCTGGCGATGGTGCATAACACCGCGCTCGACACCAACCAGCAGCGGGCGTTATGGCAACAGGCGATGGACCCCCAGCATCCGCTGCCGCCCGTTATCGCCTCCTATGACTTCACGCAATACAACCTCAGCCTGCCCAACAATCGCCCCGAACTGCTGAAAGAAGCCCTGAACTGGCTGGCGGCCACCGCAGGCAACATGGCGATTACCGAGCAGGTGGTGAATACCGCCCTGTCCGCATCCGATCCGGTCGCCACCTGGCCGAAAGATACCCAGGATGTCTGGTGGCGCTATCGTCTGAAAGGTTCGGCATTGCTGGCGCACGATCCCGCAGCGCAACCGCGTGCCCCGGTCGATTTAACCCAGCTGAATGATTTTTACCGTCAGTGGTATACCCCTGATGCGATGACGCTGTACGTGGTGGGTAATGTCGAAAGCCGTAGCCTCTCCGAGCAGATCAACAAAGCGTTTTCGCCGTTGACCGGCAAACGTGAAACCCCTGCGCCGCTGCCAACCTTATCGCCGCTGCCGCACGAGCCGGTTAACCTGGTCAGCGGCAAAATGACGCAGGATCGCCTGTCGCTGGTGTGGGATACGCCGTGGCAACCGATTCGCGACTCCCAGAACCTGCAGCGTTACTGGCAGGGCGATCTGGCGCGTGAAGCGCTGTTCTGGCATGTGCAGCGCACGCTGAGCGACAGCAAAGCGCAGGGCGTGCAGGTCGGTTTTGACTGCCGCGTGCTTTACCAGCGTGCGCAATGCTCAATCAATCTCGATGCACGCAATGAGACGCTGGCGCAGAACATGAATCTGGTGGCGCGTGAACTGGCGGCAGTCCGCGACAAAGGTTTACCGCAGGAGGAGTTTGATGCGCTGATGGCGCAGAAGCTGCTGGAGCTGAATAAGCTGTTCACCACCTATGCCCGCACCGATACCGATGTGTTGATGAGCCAGCGACTGCGCTCGCAGCGGAACTCGGTGGTGGATATCGCGCCGGAGCAGTACCAGAAACTGCGTCAGACCTTTCTTGCCGGTCTGACCCGTGAACAGCTGAATCAGGAGCTGCGTCAGCAACTGAGCCAGGAGCTGATGATGGTGCTGATTCAGCCGGAAGGCGAAGCCGAAACCAACGTCAAAAGCCTGCAAAGTGAGTGGGAAAAGGTGATGGCACCGCCTGTGGCGCCGGCGACCGGCAACGATGCCAGCCAGCCGGACAGCAGCGCCAGCGATATCCAGCCGCCAGCCGCATAATCAGGTTTTCGCCCTGAGCCACTCGGTCACTAACATCGGCCAGCTGGCGAGGGGCAAATCTGCCACGCCGCGGATTCCAAATCCGTGGCCGCCCTTCTGATAGAAATGCACTTCTGCCGGGACATTGTGCTGCCGTAACGCGCCGAAAAACGCCATGCTATGGTTCACCGAAACCGATTCGTCGTCGGCAGCGTGAATCAACAGCGTCGGTGGCACCAGCGGGTGTACCCGCGTTTCCAGTGAATAGGCTTCAATGGTTTTTTGATCCGGCCACGCACCGAGCAAGCGGGTGCGTGAACCTTCATGCGCCATGCCGTCACGCATGCTGATCACCGGATAGACCAGCACCATCGCATCCGGACGCGGCGAGAAGTTTTCAGCACCATCCTGCACCGGATAGAGCTTCTCGGCGAAACGGGTACCCAGGCTGGCGGCGACGTGACCACCCGCCGAAAAGCCCATCATCACGATATATTTGCCGTTGAGCCCGCGCTGCGCCCGTTCACGCAGCACCCGCACCGCGCGCTGGGCATCGGCCAGCGGCGCATCGGGACCTTCGTGATGACCATCATAAGGCAGCCGGTAGGTCATCACCGCCAGGGTGTAGCCCATTGAGGTGAAGAAGGTCGCCAGCGCGCTTCCTTCGCGGTCGATCATCACGCGATGATAACCGCCGCCCGGCGCGACCAGCAGGGTAATGCCATTCGACTCTACCGGATACCAGATCGCCATTTCCGGGCAGCGTACGCCAGTGGCGGCCCGATCGTAAGGCTCATACTGTTTCGCCATATCGATGATTTGTGGCTGCGCGCGTGAATCGCTGGCGCCTGGCGCATCACCTTGAGGCCAGATATTAATAATTTCTGTGTGCATAACATGTCCTGATGCGAGGAGTGTTTTAATTGTTTTTTTCGCGGCCGGAGAGCACAGCGTCCTGCTGTTGTTGATTAAAAGATGGTCTTTTTTCCGGCGGACGTCCATCCGAAAACGACAAAAATGGCCAGATTCGGACTATGCCTGGTGGCGGGATTTTGAGAGTAACTCACTAATTTTAAAACATAATTTATAAGATGTTCTGGAGGCGCTAGCGGTGCGGGGCCGGCGATTAACGATGATTTATTTGTTTAAGGTAAATGGCCGATACAGCCCGCTTTGTTAGCTGAAATTTACCGGATATTTCGCTGCGGGCTGTTAAGAAGGAATAATGCGTCGGGCGGGTTATCCGTGGTTGTAATAACCGGCCCGCAGCCGTCGTTTAGTCGGGCATCGCCCCGGCCGGGATAATCGCGCCGCGATGCTGAATCACCGTGCTGGCGGTGAGGTGACCGCGCTGTGCCGCCGCTTCTGCTGAAGCACCGGTCAGACGGCGTGCCAGATAACCGGCACTGAACGAGTCGCCAGCGGCGGTGGTGTCGATGATCTTCTCTTTTGCCAGACGGACCGCTGGCACATCAATCAGGGGATCGTCGCCGATGGCAACCAGGCAGGATTCTGCGCCGCGTTTGATCACAATTTCGCTGGCACCGGCCTGACGCGTGCGCGCAATTACCGCCTCCAGCGGCTGTTCGCCCCACAGCAGATGTTCATCATCCAGCGTCAGAAAAGCGATATCGGTGCGGTTGAGCATGGCGCGGTAAGCGGCCTGGGCGCTGGCCTGATCGGCCCATAAGCGCGGACGATAGTTGTTATCAAATATCACCTTACCGCCATTGGCGCGACAGCGATCCAGCAACTGCATCAGTTTATCGCGGCTGGCTGGGGCTAAAATAGCCAGGCTGATCCCGCTCAGATAGAGATAGTCATAGTGCGCCAGCTGCTGACAGATCGCTTCTGACTGAGGACTGTCAAGCCAGTAACGGGCGGCGGCATCGCTGCGCCAGTACCAGAAGGTGCGCTCACCCTCAGCGTCGGTTTCAATCACATACAGGCCAGGCATTTTATTGTCGAGACGCTGGATCAGATCGGTATTGACCTTTTCCTGCTGCCAGGCGGCGATCATCTGATCGCTGAACGAGTCAACACCCAGCGCGGTAACATAATCGACCCGAAGCTGCTGCTGATCCACCTGACGGGCGATGTAGACCGCAGTATTCAGCGTATCACCGCCAAAGCCGCGTTTAATGTTCTCACCTTTTTCGGACAGCTCAATCATGCATTCACCAATAATGGCAATTTTTTTCTGCGTCATGGTTTTAGACCTGTAGTGAAATATCGCCATAGTCTCGCGTCTGGTATGGCAGACGTCAATGCTTTTAAAACGGTGTTTTAATTTAACTTAAGGTGACGAATAGCACCGATCTGGCAGATAAAGCGCGCTATGTTCGGCTTGTTTTGGCGATTGTGTCAGCTCAAAGGTTGTTAGACTTCCCGCTTTGATGTGGCTGGACATTTCATCAAGCGATCACAGGCATGGTCGATAATCACCGTTGAGTCGCCCATTTTGAGCGCTCGTTACCAACCAGGAAAACACCATGGTGATGGAGAGTATTCGTCAATGGCTACCATCTTCAACTGACCTCAACGCCCAACCGGAAACACCCCATTTCTGGCACCAGTGCCAACGATGCTATCGCTTCCAGCCGATTTATCAGGTGACGGGACGGTTGCTGGCAATCGAGCTGCTGACGGCAATTACGCATCCGTTGGCACCTGAAAAAAGCCTGTCGCCGGAAGCCTATTTTGCCGGGCTGGATATCCCCCAGCGGCTGCATGTGGTGCATGAACAACTCGAACTGTTAATGCAGTGGACACCCTTTTTCGAACAACATGGGGTGGTCGCTTCGGTCAACATTGATGGTCCGTCTCTGTTAGCGCTGCAGCATCATCCGGCGATCCGCAGCCTGATTGCTCGTCTGCCCTGGGTACGCTTTGAACTCACAGAGCACCATGTGCTGCCGCAGGAAGAGATGGTGGCGCAGATGCCGGAGCTGGGGCCACTGTGGCTGGATGATTTTGGCTCTGGCATGGCCAATTTCTCGGCGCTGACCGAACTGAAATATGACTACATTAAACTGTCGCGTGAACTGTTTATCCTGCTGCGCAATTCCGACGAAGGACGCAGCCTGTTTTCGATGCTGCTGGCGTTGATCAACCGTTACTGTAATGGCGTCATCGTTGAAGGCGTGGAGACGGAAGAGGAGTGGCAGCAGGTCAGACGCTCACCCGCCATCGCCGCTCAAGGCTATTTCTTTTCGCGCCCGCTTCCCTTTTCTGAATTGAATCATCTCACTATCCAGCTTCCCTGACGCCGTTGCTCACGGTCTCGACTATCTTTAACGGAGACAGTGAACGTGCAAGGAGAAAGCGCAATGTCGCGTACCGGGAAAATAGTCAGTTGGGTAGTAGGGATTCTGCTGTTGTTAATCGTGGTCATCATCGTGGTGATCGCCACCTTTGACTGGAATCGCCTGAAACCCACCATCAATCAGAAAGTCTCAACCGAACTCAATCGGCCCTTTGCAATACGCGGCGATCTGGGCGTTAACTGGGCGCGCAATCCGCAGGAACCGGGCTGGCGACGCTGGGTACCGTGGCCGCAACTGCATGCGGAAGATATCATGCTGGGCAATCCGCCTGATATTGCTGACGTCACAATGGTACATCTGCAGCGGGTCGATGCCACCTTGTCACCGCTGTCGCTGCTGCATAAAGAGCTGTTCATTCCGTGGATTAAGTTGCAGCGACCCGATGCGCGTCTGATTCAGACCGCGGATAAGAAAAATAACTGGACCTTTAACCTCGCTAACAGCGACAGCAAAGATCAGAATGCGGCACCTTCCGCCTGGTCATTCCGTCTCGATAACATCCTGTTCGATCAGGGCCAGATCCGCTATCGCGATGCCATCAACCACGCCGATGTAACGGTACAGGTTAACCCGCTGGGTAAACCGGTGCCTTACGCGCAGATCGCTGGCGGAGATGATAAGCAGCAGGGCGCGGGCGATTTTGTTTTCGGCTGGCAGGCGAATGGCACCTATAACGACGAGAAACTCAGTGGTCAGGGCAAAATAGGCGGGATGCTGTCGCTGCGCAGTCAGAACACACCGTTCCCGGTGCAGGCTGACCTGCGTAACGGCAGCACGCGGGTCCAGGTCACCGGCGGAGTTCAGGACCCGATGAACCTCGGCGGACTCAACGTGCGGCTGCGCTTCTCGGGTGACACACTGGCGAATCTGTACGGGCTGACCGGCGTGTTGTTGCCTGACACTCCTCCGTATGAAACGGACGGTCACCTGATCGCGAAGTTCAGTGGTGAGAAAGGCGCGGTCTACCGCTATGAAAAATTCAACGGCCACATTGGTGACAGCGATATTCACGGTTCGCTGATCTATAGCCAGGGCAAACCGCGGCCGAGACTCAGCGGTGAACTGACTTCAGACCAGCTGCGGATGGCGGATCTGGGTCCGCTGATTGGCGTCGATTCCGGCAAAGGCAGCGACAAAACCGCGCAGGCAAAAGCCCGGCGCGGAGAGAAATCGAGCCAGCCCGCCGATCGGGTATTGCCACATGACCAGTTTGATACCAAAAACTGGGACGTGATGGATGCCGACGTGAAGTTCAGCGGTAAACGTATCGAACACAGCAATTCGCTGCCGTTAAGCGATCTTTATACCCATTTGCAGCTGAAAAACGGCGATCTGCTGCTGGACCCGTTGCGCTTTGGTGTGGCGGGCGGTGCGCTCAACAGCACCATCCGGCTGGAGGGGGATCACTCGCCGATGCGCGGTCGGGTTGACCTTCATATACGTAAGCTGCAGCTGCGTCAGCTCTTCCCGAATGTCGAGGCGATGAAGAACAGCCGTGGCCAGCTCAATGGCGATGCCAGCTTTACCGGCACCGGTAACTCAGTGGCCGATCTGCTGGCGACCAGTAACGGGCAGCTCAAACTGCTGATGAATGATGGGCTGATTAGCCGCAGCCTGATGGAAATTGCCGGACTCAACGTTGGTAACTATGTGGTGGGCAAGCTGTTTGGTGATGATCAGGTGCGCATCAACTGCGCCGCCACCGATCTCAAACTGCAGAATGGTGTGGCGACGCCTAACCTGTTTGTGTTTGATACCGAGAACGCGATTATCAATGTGTCAGGCAATGCAAACTTCGCCAGTGAGCGGCTGGATCTTTCGGTGAATCCGGAGAGTAAAGGCATCCGCATCGTGACGCTGCGCTCCCCGCTCTACGTGCGTGGCACCTTTAAAAATCCGGATGCGGGCGTGAAAACGGGGCCGTTGCTGGCACGGGGTGCCGCTGCCGTGGCGCTGGGCGCGGTCGTGGGTCCGGCAGCGGCGCTGCTGGCACTGATCTCTCCAAGTGATAACGAAGACAACCAGTGCAGCACCGTCCTGCAGCAGATGAAGCAGAAGAAGTAATTAGTTGCGATAGAGCACTTTGATAATGTGATAACCGAAACCGGTCTTTACCGGCCCGTATGGCGTTAACAGCGGGCAGGTAAAGACCGCCTTATCAAACGCCGGCACCATCTGTCCCTGGCGAAATTCCCCCAGATCGCCGCCGTTACGGCCGGAGGGACAGGTTGAGTGCTTCTTTGCCAGCTGCTGGAAATTCCCGCCTTTTGCCAGTTTCGCCAGAATCTCTTTTGCCAGTGCTTCCTCTTTCACCAGGATGTGTAAAGCCGCCGCGGTTTTCGCCATGTTGCTATCTCGGTTGTGTATAATTGCCGCCCAGTATAAACCCCTTTCTTTTGATTCAACTGAGCGATTTTCCTATGCGTTTAAACCCCAGCCAACAACGCGCCGTCGAATTTGTTACCGGTCCCTGTCTGGTGCTGGCGGGCGCGGGATCGGGCAAAACCCGCGTAATCACCAATAAAATCGCCCATCTGATTCGGGAGTGTGGCTATCAGGCGCGCCATATCGCCGCGGTCACCTTCACCAATAAAGCGTCTCGTGAGATGAAAGAGCGTGTGGCGCAGACGCTGGGCCGCAAAGAGGCGCGCGGCCTGATGATCTCCACTTTCCATACTTTGGGGCTGGAGATCATCAAGCGTGAAACGGCGGCGCTGGGCATGAAGTCCAACTTTTCGCTGTTTGATGACCAGGACCAGCTCGGATTGCTGAAAGAGCTGACGAAAGAGTGGCTGGAAGAGGATAAGACCCTGTTGCAGCAGCTGATCTCGACCCTCTCGAACTGGAAAAACGATCTGGTCGATCCGCCGCACGCAGCGGCACGGGCGAGTTCAGAGCGCGATAAAATTTTTGCCCACTGCTACGCCCTTTACGACCAGCATCTCAAGTCATGTAACGTGCTCGATTTTGACGATCTGATCCTGCTGCCGACGCTGCTGTTGCAGCGTAATCAGGAGGTGCGTGAGCGCTGGCAGCAGCGCATTCGCTATCTGCTGGTGGATGAGTATCAGGACACCAACACCAGTCAGTACGAGCTGGTGAAGCTGCTGGTTGGCGCGCGGGCGCGCTTTACCGTGGTGGGCGACGACGATCAGTCGATCTACTCATGGCGCGGGGCACGGCCACAAAACCTGGTGCTGCTGAAAGAAGATTTTCCGGCGCTGGAGGTGGTGAAACTGGAGCAGAATTACCGTTCCTCCCAGCGCATCCTGAAAGCGGCAAATATCCTGATCGCCAATAATCCGCACGTATTTGAAAAACGCTTGTTCTCTGAACTGGGTCTGGGCAGTGAACTGAAGGTGGTCACCGCCAACAGTGAAGAGCACGAGGCGGAGCGGGTGACCGGCGAACTGATTGCCCACCATTTTATCAACAAGACGCAGTATAAAGACTACGCCATTCTCTACCGCGGCAACCATCAGTCGCGGGTGTTTGAAAAGTTTCTGATGCAGAACCGTATTCCCTATCGCATCTCGGGCGGTACCTCGTTCTTCTCACGCCCGGAGATCAAAGATCTGCTGGCCTATCTGCGTGTGCTGACCAATCCCGACGATGACAGCGCCTTTTTGCGCATCGTCAATACGCCGCGCCGCGAGATTGGCCCGGCGACGCTGCAAAAACTGGGCGAATGGGCCAACCTGCGCAACAAGAGCCTGTTTAACGCCAGCTTTGATGTCGGTCTGGGACAGACGCTGGGCGGACGCGGACTGGAACATCTGCAACGCTTCACCCACTGGCTGAACGAGATTATCCAGCTGACCGAACGCGAGCCGGTGAATGCGGTACGCGACCTGATTCGCGGTATCGACTATGAAAGCTGGCTGTTCGAAACCTCCGGCAGTCCGAAAGCGGCAGAGATGCGGATGAAGAACGTCAACACGCTGTTTCAGTGGATGACGGAGATGCTGGAAGGCAGCGATCTGGATGAGCCGATGACCCTGGCGCAGGTGGTCACGCGCTTTACCCTGCGCGACATGATGGAGCGCGGGGAAAGCGACGAAGAGCTTGATCAGGTGCAGTTAATGACGCTGCATGCGTCTAAAGGTTTGGAGTTCCCCTATGTGTTTCTGGTGGGGATGGAAGAGGGACTGTTGCCGCATCAGAGCAGCATCGATGAGAACAATATCGAAGAGGAGCGGCGTCTCGCTTACGTCGGCATCACGCGGGCGCAGAAAGAGCTGACCTTTACCCTCTGCCGTGAACGTCGGCAGTATGGCGAACTGGTGCGACCGGAGCCGAGCCGTTTTCTGCTGGAACTGCCGCAGGACGATCTGCAGTGGGAGACGGAGCGCAAAGTGGTGAGTGCCGAAGAGCGGATGAAAACCGGACAGAGTCGGGTTGCGGGCCTGCGCGCGATGCTGGATAAGGCGAAGAAAGGCTAAGCCGGTGGAAGAGAGGATGAGGCGACGACAGCGCGCCTCAGGCTACCTTAACGGGTGCCGGTTACGACAGGGTCAGTAACCAGTGCACATAGGACTGATAATGGCTCTCCTGCTCCAGCAGCTCGCTGCGCAGCGGATGCGCCTCCAGCCAGCCATCAGGTAAAGTCAGATGCAGCGCGTCATCGTCAGCCTGCAGCCGGACTGCCGGCAGGGTGTCGTCGCGACGGCGGCTGGAGAAGATGATCGCCAGACGCAGCAGACGGCACATCCGTTCCGCCAGACGCGGCGGCAGGGCATTCTGCTGCGCCAGTAACGCCAGGTCGATACTGCCGCTCTGATTCTGCAGCAGACAGGCCAGCAACTTCTTCTGCGCCGGGGTAAAGCCGGGCAGATCGAGGTGACGGACCAGATAAGCGGCGTGCTGCGGCGCATGGCGGAAGTCGACGCTCAGGCCAATCTCATGAATGGCGCAGGCGCTGAGCAGCAGGTCACGGCAGCGCTGATCCAGCTTCCACAGGGTAGAGACCTGACGGAAAAAACGTTCTGCCAGCTGGCGGACCCGATCGGCTTGCTCTACGTCGATGCTAAAACGACGCTGGACGTTCTGTAGCGTGCGGGTGCGGATATCGCGGTCGATCGGCAGGTGCAGCATGCCGTAAACCAGCCCTTCACGCAGCGCGCCGCCCGCCAGCGTCATGCTATCAATAGCGAGTTCCTGAAAGATGGCGATCAGAATCGACAGGCCGCTGGGAAACACCAGCGCCCGTTCCAGCGTCAGCCCTTCAATTTCCAGCTCTTCCAGCTTACCGCACTGAATAGCGCGCTGCTTCAGCTGCTGCAGTTTATTCAGGGTAATGCGCTCGTCCATACCCTGCGCCACCATGATCTCCTGCAGCGCCTGCACCGTACCCGACGCGCCGACACAGGCCTGCCAGCCCTGCTCACGCAGTTGCGCGGCAATCGGCTGGATCATCTCGCGCGCCGCCTGTTCCGCCTGGTCAAAGTTCTCCTTCGCCAGGTGACGATCGCTAAAGAAGCGCTCCAGCCAGGTCACGCAGCCCATCGACAGGCTGAATAACACGGTGGCATGCGAACCATCACCGGTCGCCAGCTCGGTGCTGCCGCCGCCGATATCGACCACAAGACGCTGATCGGAACCGCCGGTGGTGTGCGCCACGCCCTGATAAATCAGGCGAGCCTCTTCTTCACCGCTGATGACGTTGATGGTACAGCCGAGAATCTGTTGCGCCGTATCGAGAAATTCCTGCGCATTCGCTGCCAGACGCAGCGTGGCGGTTGCCACCACGCGGATCTGATCGAGAGGGATATCCTGCAGTTGTTCAGAGAACAGTTTGAGGCATTGCCAGCCGCGCGTCATCGCCTCAGCTGACAAATGGTTGCTTTTATCCAGACCGGCCGCAAGGCGTACCTTGCGCTTAATTTTCGCGATGGTCTGAATACTGCCAGACACCTCGCGCACCACCAACATATGAAAGCTGTTAGAACCTAAATCAATCGCAGCATAAAGTGACGATGCGCTTAGCATGGTGAGCTTAACCCGAACGTTTACGGTTGTTGTTGCGTGGCGCACCGCGACGATTAGCGTTGTTGCCTCCGCGACGCGGACCGTTGCCGGTACGGCTGCGTGCCAGACGCTTAGGCGGCGGCAGGTCAGTCAGTAATGCATCGCTGTTGTACTTGCTGACCGGAATGCTGTGACCGATATACTCTTCAATCGCCGGCAGGTTCAGCGCGTACTCTTCACAGGCAAGGCTGATGGAGTGTCCGCTGGCGCCCGCACGACCGGTACGACCGATACGGTGTACGTAATCTTCGCAATCATCCGGCAGATCGTAGTTAAACACGTGCGTCACGGCAGGAATATGCAGGCCCCGGGCGGCAACGTCAGTCGCAACCAGAATATCCACATCCCCTTTGGTGAAGTCGTCAAGAATGCGCAGGCGCTTCTTCTGAGCGACATCACCGGTCAGCAGGCCGACACGATGACCATCGGCAGCCAGATGGCCCCAGATATCTTCGCAACGGTGCTTGGTGTTGGCGAACACAATGGCGCGATCCGGCCACTCTTCTTCCAGCAGGGTTTGCAGCAGGCGCATTTTTTCTTCGTTAGACGGATAGAAAAGCTCTTCCTGAATGCGGTGGCCGGTTTTCTGTTCCGGTTCCACTTCAACATATTCAGCACTGTTCATGTGCTCAAACGCCAGTTCACGCACCCGATAAGAGAGCGTGGCGGAGAAGAGCATGCTGAGACGCTGGGTCGCTGCCGGCATCCGGCGGAACAGCCAGCGAATGTCTTTAATAAAGCCGAGATCGAACATGCGGTCGGCTTCGTCCAGCACCATCACCTGAATGGCACCGAGGTTAACGTGGTTTTGCTTCGCGTAATCAATCAGACGGCCAGTGGTCCCGACCAGAATATCGACGCCTTGCTCCAGCACTTTCAGCTGTTTATCGTAGCCATCACCGCCGTAGGCGAGGCCCAGTTTCAGGCCGGTTGAGGCGGTTAACGGTTCTGCATCGGCATGAATCTGCACGGCAAGTTCACGCGTTGGCGCGAGAATTAATGCCCGTGGCTGGTTAACCTGACGACCTTCAGGCGCAGGATGAGAGAGAAGATGATGAAACGTTGACGTCAGAAACGCCATCGTTTTGCCGGTACCGGTTTGCGCCTGGCCTGCAACATCACGCCCGGAAAGCGTAAAGGGCAGGGCTAACGCCTGAATCGGCGTGCAGTATTGAAAGCCTTTACTATCAAGGGCTTCAACGACTTTTGGGTGCAGGGCGAAGTCGGAAAACTTCTGTTCAGTTAAGTGTGTTTTGCTCAT
This sequence comes from Pantoea sp. USHLN298, assembly GCF_037149395.1. Taxonomy (NCBI): domain Bacteria; kingdom Pseudomonadati; phylum Pseudomonadota; class Gammaproteobacteria; order Enterobacterales; family Erwiniaceae; genus Pantoea; species Pantoea sp. USHLN298. Next base: position 69,981 of record NZ_JBBCRO010000008.1, on the reverse strand, counting down.
AGTGTGGTAGAATATCAGCTTACTATCGCTTTACGAAAGCGTATCCGATGAAATAAAGTCAACCTACATTGGTTTATATTACGCCAATTCGCCAGGCATAATCTTGTGGAGTAAAACATGAGCAGCGATAAAATCGTTCATCTGACTGATGACAGTTTCGACACCGACGTGCTGAAAGCCGACGGCGTTACACTGGTAGATTTCTGGGCTGAATGGTGTGGTCCTTGCAAAATGATCGCACCAATCCTTGATGAAGTTGCAGAAGAGTATGATGGCAAACTGACCATCGCTAAGCTGAATATTGATGATAACCCAGGCACGGCACCGAAATACGGCATTCGTGGTATCCCGACGCTGCTGCTGTTTAAAAATGGCGAAGTCGCCGCGACCAAAGTGGGCGCGCTGTCTAAAGGCCAGCTGAAAGAGTTCCTGAACGCCAACCTGGCGTAATTCAGGGCTGAACGTCTGGCAGTGGTGAATTTATCTCCTGCTGCTGGACGTTCGCTTTCAGGCGTGCTAAGTTACCAACACTGCATTACGAACTTACCTTGTAGTTAGCATCTAAAGTTTTCCCTTGTTAAACCCTGTCGCACTGTACCTTATAAAGATAGAACGGTTTAGCAATCTGACGGTTAGCTCCAACTCTGGCATCGCAATCGACCGTCTCCTCGCTTCCAGGTCGCCATCCCAGACGATGATCGTCGAGAAGAGTCGAAAAGAGCCATTAACGGCATGGATTAATTGCCATACCATTCACGACAAACATTTCGAGTATTACCCCGAGTTTAAGAACCCATCACTATGAATCTTACCGAATTAAAGAATACGCCGGTTGCTGAGCTGATTACTCTCGGCGAAAATATGGGGCTGGAAAACCAGGCTCGTATGCGCAAGCAGGACATTATCTTCTCCATCCTGAAGCAGCACGCGAAAAGCGGCGAAGACATCTTTGGTGATGGCGTGCTGGAGATATTACAGGACGGATTTGGATTCCTCCGTTCCGGAGACAGCTCCTACCTCGCCGGTCCTGATGATATCTACGTTTCCCCCAGCCAGATTCGCCGTTTTAACCTCCGCACAGGTGATACCATCTCTGGCAAAATTCGTCCGCCTAAAGAGGGTGAACGTTATTTTGCGCTGTTGAAAGTTAACGAAGTTAACTACGACAAGCCGGAAAATGCGCGTAATAAGATTCTGTTCGAAAACCTCACGCCGCTGCACGCAAATAAACGTCTGCGTATGGAGCGGGGTAATGGCTCAACGGAAGATCTGACGGCACGTGTGCTGGATCTGGCGTCACCGATTGGTCGTGGTCAGCGTGGTCTGATCGTGGCACCGCCAAAAGCCGGTAAAACCATGCTGCTGCAGAATATCGCGCAGAGCCTGGCGTATAACTACCCGGATTGCACCCTGATGGTGTTGCTGATCGACGAACGTCCGGAAGAAGTGACCGAGATGCAGCGTCTGGTGAAAGGCGAAGTTATCGCCTCGACCTTCGATGAGCCTGCTTCGCGCCACGTTCAGGTTGCTGAAATGGTGATCGAAAAGGCCAAGCGTCTGGTTGAGCACAAGAAAGATGTGATCATCCTGCTCGACTCCATCACCCGTCTGGCGCGTGCTTATAACACTGTGGTCCCGGCTTCAGGTAAAGTCCTGACCGGTGGTGTCGATGCCAATGCCCTGCACCGTCCTAAGCGTTTCTTCGGCGCAGCACGTAACGTGGAAGAGGGCGGCAGCCTGACCATCATCGCGACCGCGCTGGTTGATACCGGTTCGAAGATGGATGAGGTGATTTACGAAGAGTTTAAAGGTACCGGTAACATGGAACTGCATCTCTCACGTAAAATTGCTGAAAAACGCGTCTTCCCGGCGATCGATTACAACCGTTCCGGTACGCGTAAAGAAGAGCTGCTCACCTCTCAGGAAGAGCTGCAGAAGATGTGGATCCTGCGCAAAATCATTCACCCAATGGGCGAGATCGACGCGATGGAGTTCCTCATCAACAAGCTGGCGATGACCAAAACCAACGACGAATTCTTCGACATGATGAAGCGTTCCTAATCCGATACTGCAAAGCCGAACCACAGATTCGGCTTTTTTAGCCTAAATGCGCAGAAAATCGACCTTACGCCACGTCTCAACGTGGCGTTTTTCATTTCTGAGCTATAGGATTGAACACTGGCAGGAGCATTAATAATGACTGTGGTAGTGGTGGCGAATAAATGACCGTTCGTGCATCTCTTTATGCAGAATTCGGAATCCGACGCAGCGATAAGCGCATTGTTTCGCGTATTGTTGCCCGTGATGTTAGCTGAGAGCGTTTAACGTGAATTTACTCACTATGAGTACTGAGCTTGGTTTAATTTTTCTCTTTTCCCTGGCTTTCCTCTTTTTTGCCCGAAAAGCAGCTAAAAAAATTGGTCTGGTTGATAAGCCTAACTCACGTAAACGCCATCATGGCGCGATTCCGTTGGTGGGCGGCATTTCTGTGTTTGCAGGTATCTGCTTCACCTTCGCGATAACCAATTATTATCTGCCCCATGCGCTGCTCTATCTGGGGTGCGCCGGGGTGCTGGTGCTGGTTGGCGCACTGGACGATCGTTTCGATATCAGCGTGAAAATCCGTGCCGTGGTGCAGGCGATCGTCGCGGTGGTGATGATGACCGGCGCCAAACTTTATCTGCTGAGCCTTGGGTTTATCGTCGGCCCCTTTGAACTGATTGTCGGCCCGTTTGGCTATGTGCTGACGCTGTTTGCCGTCTGGGCGGCGATTAACGCCTTTAATATGGTTGATGGCATTGACGGCCTGCTCGGCGGACTCTCTTCGGTTACCTTCGCGGCGATGGGCATCATCCTCTACTTTGATGGCCAGACCAGCCTCGCCATGTGGTGTTTTGCGATGATCGCCGCCACGTTACCTTACATCCTGCTTAACCTCGGCTTCCTCGGCCGCCGCTTTAAAGTGTTTATGGGCGATGCCGGCAGCACAATGATCGGCTTCACCATCATCTGGATTCTGCTGGAAACGACGCAGGGTCTGAGCCATCCCATCACTCCCGTCACCGCACTCTGGCTGATCGCCATTCCTTTAATGGACATGGTGGCGATTATGTACCGCCGTCTGCGTAAAGGCATGAGCCCGTTTTCTGCTGACCGCCAGCATATCCACCATCTGATCATGCGCGCTGGTTTTAGCTCACGTCAGGCCTTTGTGCTGATCACCGTTGCTGCCGCGATTCTTGCCGGTATCGGTGTCTTGGGTGAATACCTGGCGTTCATCCCGGAATGGGTCATGCTGCTGCTGTTCCTGGTGGCCTTCATGGTTTACGGCTACTGCCTGAAGCATGCCTGGCGCGTGGCGCGACGTGTCCGGCGTCTTAAACGCCGTCTGAGCCATTACCGTAACGCCAAAAACAATTTACCCCGCTAAGCGCTGATAAAGGATAACGCTGCCATGCCTGCTGAGATTGTGGACAACGAACTGGATATTCGCGGCCTGTGTTGCCGTTTATGGCAAGGCAAGCGCTGGATTGTCGGGCTGGCGCTGCTGTTTGCTCTGGTCGCCTGGCTGGCGACCCTGCTGATGAGGCAGGTCTGGAGCACCACCGCGGTTACCGATCGCCCGACCGTCAACATGCTGGGCTCTTACTATGCGCAGCAGCAGTTTCTTGCCAACCTGGATGTGCGCAATAACGCGCTGACGCTCTCTGCTCCCTCGCCCACGGTGATGGATGAGGTCTATCAGGAGTTCACCATGCAACTCGCCTCGTGGGATACGCGCCGCGAGTTCTGGCAGCAAACCGATTATTATAAAAGCCGTAAAACCGGTAACGCGCACAACGATGCCGCGCTGCTCGACGATATGATCAGCAATATTGTGTTCACGCCAGCCGATGCAGCACATAACCTGCCGGACAATGTCCGCCTTAAAGCGGAAACCGCCAGCGATGCCAATAACCTGCTGCGCCAGTACATTGCTTACGCCAGCGAGCGGGCGGCACGCCATCTGAATGAAGAGTTTAAAGGTGCCTGGCAGGCACGGACGGCGCAGCTTCAGGCGCAGGTCAAACGGCAGGAAGATGTGGCTAACGCGGTGTTTCAGCGTCAGCAACATCGCCTGGAGCAGGCGCTGAAGATCGCCAGCCAGCAGGGGATTAATGAAAAGCAGGCGCGCGAAGCCGGGGAAAACCTGGCGGACAGCGATCTGTTTCTGCTGGGCAAGCCGGTGTTACAGGGGCAGCTTGATACCCTGCGCGCCACCGGACCCAACTTCGATATAAGCTATGATCAGAACAGAGCCATGCTGACCACGCTGGTAGCCGGCCCGACACTGAACAGCAAGTTCCAGACTTACCGTTACCTGCGTACCCCGGAAGAGCCGGTGTCGCGTGATAGTCCGCGCCGCCTGTTCATGATGATTATGTGGGGTGCCGTAGGGGCATTGGTGGGTGCTGGTGTGGCGCTGACACGTCGTCCGCGTCTGATCTCAGACCAGCGTCATTGAGAGAAACAGTGTGAAAGTTCTGACAGTATTTGGTACCCGTCCTGAAGCAATTAAAATGGCACCGCTGGTTCAGGCGCTGGCGCAGGATCCGGCTTTTGAATCGCGGCTGTGCGTCACGGCACAGCATCGCGAGATGCTCGATCAGGTGCTGCGCCTGTTTCAGCTGCAGCCGGACTACGACCTCAATATTATGCGACCAGAGCAGGGGCTGACCGAGATCACCTGCCGCATTTTAGAGGGCATGAAGAACGTGTTGCTCGACTTCAAACCGGACATTGTGCTGGTTCACGGCGACACAACCACCACCTTAGCGGCCAGCCTGGCGGCGTTTTATCAGCAAATCCCTGTGGGTCATGTTGAAGCCGGACTGCGCACCGGCGATCTCGCCTCGCCGTGGCCGGAAGAGGGAAACCGCAAACTCACCGGCCATCTTGCCCGTCTCCATTTCACACCGACGTTGCGATCGCGCCAGAATCTGCTGCAGGAAAATCTGCCGGATGCGCGCATCGTGGTGACCGGCAACACGGTGATTGATGCGCTGTTATGGGTGCGCGATCGGGTGCTGGATGACACCAATCTGAATGCTCAGCTGGCGGCCCGCTATCCGTTCCTCGACGACAGCAAGAAGCTGGTGCTGGTCACCGGCCATCGGCGTGAAAGTTTTGGCGACGGATTTGAGCGCATCTGTAGCGCGCTGGCGCAGATTGCGCGTCAGCATCCGGAAGCGCAAATCGTCTATCCGGTGCACCTGAACCCCAACGTTAGCGAGCCGGTTAATCGTATACTTAGCGGCATTGAAAATATCATTCTGATCGAGCCCCAGGAGTATCTGCCTTTTGTCTGGCTGATGAACCGCGCCTGGCTGATTCTCACCGATTCGGGAGGGATTCAGGAGGAAGCGCCATCGCTGGGCAAGCCGGTACTGGTGATGCGTGATACCACCGAGCGGCCCGAAGCGGTCGATGCCGGTACGGTAAAACTGGTGGGGACGGATATTGCCAGAATCGTGGCTGAGGTCAGCACCCTGCTGACTGACGATAACGCCTGGCAGGCGATGAGCCATGCCCATAATCCGTATGGCGATGGCAAAGCCTGTGGCCGTATTTTACAAGCCTTAAAAGAAAACCGAGCCGACTTATGAGTTTTGAAACCATTTCCGTGATTGGACTGGGATACATTGGGCTGCCAACGGCAGCCGTTTTTGCCTCAAAGGGAAAAAAAGTGGTGGGCGTTGATATCAATGCCCGTGCGGTTGACACCATTAATCGTGGCGCGATTCATATCGTGGAACCCGATTTAGACCAGGTGGTGCACGCTGCCGTGACGCGCGGCGATTTGCGGGCGACCACCCAGCCGGAAGCCGCTGACGCGTTTCTGATTGCGGTGCCAACGCCTTTCCAGGCGGGCTATCAGCCCGATCTGCGCTTTGTGAAAGCCGCAGCAGAGTCGATCGCGCCGGTCCTGAAACCGGGCGATTTAGTGATTCTTGAATCCACCTCGCCGGTCGGCACCACCGAGCAGATGGCCGCGTGGCTGGCGGCTGCGCGTCCCGATCTGCGTTTCCCGCAGCAGAGTGAGACGCCCGATATTTTTATCGCTTACTGTCCGGAGCGGGTGCTGCCGGGCAAGGTGATGGTAGAGCTGATCAATAACGATCGGGTGATTGGCGGCATGACGCCAGCCTGTTCGGCACGCGCCAGTGAACTCTATCGGCTATTTTTGAAAGGCGAATGTGTGGAAACCAACGCCCGCACCGCTGAGATGTGTAAGCTGACCGAAAACAGCTTCCGTGACGTTAATATCGCCTTTGCAAATGAGCTGTCGCTGATTTGCGCCGCTCAGGGGATTAACGTCTGGGAACTGATTGCGCTGGCCAATCGTCATCCGCGCGTTAACATTCTGCAGCCTGGCCCGGGCGTGGGCGGGCACTGCATCGCCGTCGATCCCTGGTTCATCGTGGCGCAGAATCCTGAACTGGCCCGTCTGATTCGGACCGCGCGCGAAGTGAATGACGCCAAGCCGCAATGGGTACTGGATCAGGTCAAAACGGCGGTGGCGGACAGCCTGACGCAAACCGGCAAGCGTGCCAGCGATCTGACCATTGCCTGTTTCGGTCTGGCCTTTAAGCCTGACATTGATGACCTGCGCGAAAGCCCGGCAATGGGCGTTGCGCGACTGATTGCTGACTGGCATAGCGGCACCAGCTGGGTGGTTGAACCGCACATCGACCAGATTCCGGAGGTGCTGAATGACAAAGCCACGCTGGTCTCCAGCGAGCAGGCGCTGGCACAGGCGGACATTCTGGTGATGCTGGTTGATCACCGCGCTTTCCGCGCAGTGGATGCCGCCGCAGTCCGTCAGCAGTGGGTGGTTGATACCAAAGGCGTCTGGCGATGAAACGTTTTCTGGTCACTGGCGGTGCCGGTTTTATCGGCTCGGCACTGGTGCGCTTTCTGATTGCCGAAACTGATCATCAGGTCGTGGTGGTCGATAAACTCAGCTATGCTGGCAACCTGGCTTCGCTAAGCAGCGTCGCCGATTCGCCACGTTTTAACTTTGAGCAGGCTGACATTTGCGATCGCCCGGCGCTCGATCAGATCTTTGACCGCTATCAGCCAGATTGTGTGATGCACCTGGCTGCGGAAAGCCACGTTGATCGCTCTATTGATGGGCCGATTGCCTTTATCGAAACCAACATCGTTGGAACTTACCAGCTGCTGGAAGCTGCACGCTTTTACTGGCAAGCGCTGGATGCTACACGCAAAGCGGCGTTTATTTTCCACCATATCTCAACTGACGAAGTGTTTGGCGATCTGCATGGCAGCGAGGATTACTTCACCGAAACCACGCCTTACGCTCCCAGCAGCCCCTACTCTGCCAGTAAAGCCAGCAGTGATCATTTAGTCCGTGCCTGGCGCCGAACCTACGGTTTGCCGACGCTGGTGACCAACTGTTCAAACAATTATGGTCCATGCCATTTCCCGGAAAAACTGATCCCGCTCACCATCATTAACGCGCTGGCGGGTAAAGCGTTGCCGGTGTACGGCAACGGACAACAGATACGTGACTGGCTCTATGTAGAAGACCATGCCCGCGCACTGTATCAGGTGGTCAGCCAGGGCAAGCCCGGTGAGACTTATAATATTGGTGGCCATAATGAGCGGCGTAATATTGAAGTGGTGGAAACCGTATGCAGCCTGCTGGAAGAGCTGGCGGCAGATCAAAAACCGCAGCGGCTGGCCCATTATCGCGACCTGATTACCTACGTTACCGATCGGCCCGGCCATGACCAGCGTTACGCGATTGACGCCAGTAAGATCGCGCGCGAATTAGGCTGGACGCCGCAGGAAACGTTTGAAAGCGGCATGCGTAAAACAGTCGCCTGGTATCTGGCGAATCCCGACTGGTGGCAAGCCATTCTCGATGGCCGCTACCGTGGTGAGCGCCTCGGCTTATCGCAATAAACAGCGAAAGGAGCAGCGATGAAAGGCATCATTTTAGCCGGAGGATCGGGCACACGTTTACATCCCATCACCCGTGCAGTTTCAAAACAACTGCTGCCGGTCTATGACAAACCGATGATCTATTACCCGCTGTCAGTGCTGATGCTGGCGGGTATTCGCGATATTTTGCTGATTACTACACCAGAAGATCGGGCGCAGTTTGAACGCCTGCTTGGCGACGGGACGGAATTTGGTATTCGATTGAGTTACGCGGTTCAGCCTCATCCGGATGGGCTGGCGCAGGCGTTTATCATCGGTGAATCTTTTATTGGTGACGACAATTGCTGCCTGGTACTGGGTGATAATCTTTACTTCGGCCAGGGCTTCAGTCCGAAGCTGAAGAAAGTCGCAGAGCAGAACCGCGGCGCAACCGTGTTTGGTTATCAGGTAATGGATCCCGAACGCTTTGGTGTGGTGGAATTCGATGATGACTTTAAAGCGATTTCTATTGAAGAAAAGCCAGCGCAACCGAAATCCCGCTGGGCGGTCACCGGCCTCTATTTCTACGACAATCAGGTGGTCGACTTCGCCAGACAGGTGAAACCTTCGTCACGCGGCGAACTGGAAATCACTGCTATTAATCAGATGTACCTTGAGCGCGGTGAGCTGACTGTCGAACTGCTGGGAAGGGGATTCGCATGGCTGGATACCGGCACCCATGACAGCCTGGTGGAAGCGAGCATGTTTGTGCAGACGGTCGAAAAGCGCCAGGGCTTTAAAATCGCCTGCCTGGAAGAGATCGCCTGGCGCAACAGCTGGCTGAGTGATGACCAGCTACGTGCGGCCGGCGAAGCGCTGACGAAAACCGGCTACGGCCAATACCTGCTGGATTTATTACATGCCCGTCCACGTCAATATTAATCCCCTTAGCTGGGAGAGCCAGTTCTTCGGTATCGACACCGTGCGGCTGGATCTTAACGGTGATACTGCGCTGGACGCAGCGTTGCAGCATCCCTGCGCGCTGCTGCAGATTAAAGTACCTGCCAGCCAGACCGCACTGATTGATACGCTGCAGCAGCACCGGTTCCAGCTGGTGGAAGGCGAAGCGGACCTGACGCTGGCGATTAAACAGACCGAACGACAGAGCGGCATTCGCATTGCGCGCGAGGCGCAGATTCCGTCACTGCGCGAGGCGGCCTCGCAGCTGTTCAGTCAGAGCCGTTTCCGCGCGCCCTGGTATGCGCCCGACGCCAGCGGGCGTTTCTACGCCCAGTGGATTGAAAATGCGGTGCGTGGCACCTTTGATCACCAATGCCTGGTAGCTGCGGATGCCACAGGCCAGCTGCAGGGTTTCGTCTCGTTGCGTGAAGTGGACGGTGATGCCCGCATCGGCTTGCTGGCGGTGCTGCCTGACGCGCAGGGCCAGGGGCTGGGTCAGCGGCTGATGCTGGCGGCAGCAGACTGGGCGCGGGCGCGGCAGCTGGCGCAGCTCCATGTCGCCACTCAGCTCAGCAATCTTACGGCGATGCGCCTCTATTTACGCAGCGGTGCCCGCATCGACAGCACCGCCTACTGGTTCTACAGGAAAGGTCATGATTCCATTTAACGCACCCCCGGTTGTGGGCACCGAAATTGAGTACATGCAGTCGGCAATGAACAGCGGCAAGCTGTGCGGAGACGGCGGTTTTACCCGTCGCTGCCAGCAGTGGATGGAGCAGCGCTTTGGCAGCAAAAAAGTGCTGCTGACGCCTTCCTGTACCGCGTCGCTGGAGATGGCGGCGCTGTTGATCGATCTGCAGCCTGGCGATGAAGTGATCATGCCGAGCTACACCTTTGTCTCTACTGCCAACGCCTTTGTGCTGCGCGGCGCGCGCATTGTGTTTGTCGATGTGCGTCCTGACACCATGAACATTGATGAAACGCTGATCGAAGCGGCGATCACTGAAAAAACCCGCGCCATCGTGCCGGTGCACTACGCAGGCGTGGCCTGTGAAATGGACACCATTATGGCGCTGGCGGCGAAGCATAATCTGTTTGTGATAGAAGATGCGGCGCAGGGCGTGATGTCACGCTACAAAGGCCGTGCGCTGGGCACCATCGGCCATATTGGCTGCTTCAGCTTCCATGAAACCAAAAACTACACCGCCGGCGGCGAAGGTGGCGCGACACTGATCAATGATGCCAGCCTGGTCGAACGCGCCGAGATCATCCGGGAAAAAGGCACTAACCGTAGTCAGTTCTTTCGCGGTCAGGTGGATAAATATACCTGGCGCGATATGGGGTCGAGCTACCTGATGGCCGATCTGCAGGCGGCCTATCTCTGGGCGCAGCTGGAAGCGGCCGAACGTATTAATCAGCAACGGCTGCGTCTCTGGCAGCGTTACTACGATGCGCTTCAGCCGCTGGCGGAGCAGGGGCGCATCGATCTGCCGGTGATCCCCGCCAGCTGCGAGCACAATGCGCATATGTTCTACATCAAACTGCGCGATCAAAACGATCGTCAGGCGCTGATCAACTGGATGAAAGAAGCCGAGATACTGACGGTGTTCCACTACATTCCGCTGCACAGTTCACCCGCCGGTCAGCGCTTTTCGCAGTTTGCTGGCGTCGATCGTTTCACCACGGTGGAAAGTGAGCGTCTGCTGCGCCTGCCGCTGTTTTACAACCTGTCGGATAATAACCAGAGCACGGTTATCAGCTCGCTGCTGAGCTTCTTTTCCTGATGTCACTCGCCAGAGCCTCGGTGTGGACCGCCTCGTCCACGCTGGTAAAAATTGTTGCCGGGTTACTGGTGGTCAAATTGCTGGCGGTCAGCTTCGGGCCGGAAGGCGTCGGTCAGGCTGGAAACTTTCGTCAGCTGATCACCGTACTGGGCGTGCTGGCCGGTGCCGGCATTTTCAACGGCGTGACCAGCTATGTGGCGCAGTATCAGCAGCAGCCGGAGCAGTTGCGGGCGCTGGTCGGTACCGCGTCGACCATGGTGCTGGGCTTTTCCGGCGTACTGGCGCTGCTGTTCCTGCTGGCGGCTGGGCCGATCAGCCATGCGCTGTTTGGTCACGATCGCTATCAGAACGTGATCCGCGTGGTGGCGTTTCTTCAGCTCGGCATTGCCTGGGCGAACTTTAGTCTGGCATTGCTGAAAGGCTATCGTGATGCGCGCGGCAATGCGCTGGCGCTGATTCTCGGCAGCCTGATTGGGGTCGCTGGCTATCTGCTGTGCTGGTGGTTTGGCGGTTATCAGGGCGCACTGATCGGGCTGGCGCTGGTACCGGCGTTACTGCTTCTACCGGCGATGGCGCTGCTGAAACGCCGCATCCCTTTGCCGCTCAGCTGGCTGCGTCCGCAATGGCAGCCTGAACTGGCCCGTAACCTGACCAAATATACCCTGATGGCGCTGATTACCACCGTAACGCTGCCGGTGGCCTGGGTGATGATGCGTAACCTGCTGGCGGCGCAGCAGGGCTGGGCGCAGGTCGGTCTCTGGCAGGGCGTGACCAGCATCTCTGATGCCTACCTGCAATTTATCACCGCTACCTTCAGCGTCTGGCTGCTGCCGACGCTGGCGCGACTGGATAACAAACGCGATATCGCGCTGGAAATAGGGCGTGCTCTGCGCTTTGTGCTGCCGGCGGTGGCGGTGGCCAGTTTTGGCGTCTGGGTTCTGCGTGATATTGCCATCAGCCTGCTGTTTTCCGATGCGTTTCGCGGCATGCGCGATCTGTTTATCTGGCAACTGTGTGGCGATGTTTTTAAAGTGGGCGCCTACGTTTTCGGATATCTGGTGATCGCCAAAGCCTCGCTGCGCTTTTATGTTCTGACTGAGATCAGCCAGTTTGTGTTGCTGACGCTGTTCTCACGCTGGCTGATCCCGTTACATGGCGCAACGGGTGCGGCGCAGGCCTACATGTTTACCTATATGGCTTATTTCGCCCTGTGTTGTGGCGCCTTTATGATTTATTGCCGGAAAAAATGACTTTAATTCACGTTCTGGGATCGGATATTCCCCACCACAACCTTACGGTGCTGCGCTTTTTCAACGACGTACTGAGCGTTGAACAGCCTGTGGCCAAACCTCGCCACTTTATGGTAGTGACGCAGCAGCCTGAGAGCGTAGCGCCGTTCGGTGCCTTACAGATTGAGTGCTTTGCCAGTAAAAAGGCGCTGGCGCAGGCGGTATTGCAGCGGGCCAGCAATCGTCAGCAACGCTTTTTCTGCCACGGCCAGTTCAATCCCTGGATCTGGCTGGCGCTACTCAGCGGTAAGCTGCAGCGTTCCCAGCTGTTCTGGCACGTCTGGGGCGCCGATCTGTATGAAGATTCACGCAGCCTGAAGTTTCGCCTGTTCTATTTTCTGCGCCGGATGGCGCAGGGACGGGTGGCGCAGGTTTTTGCCACCCGCGGCGATCTGCATCATTACCAGCAGCGCCATCGTCGGGTGCCGGGCGCGTTGCTCTATTTCCCGACCCGCATGCCGGAAGTCGCGGTTCACTCTGCGCCCGATCCGACGTTTACTCTGCTGCTGGGAAATTCAGGCGATCCCAGCAACCGGCACATTGATGGATTGAAGGCGATTCGCGCGCAGTTTGGCGACCAGGTGCGCATCGAGGTGCCGTTGGGTTATCCGCCGAACAATCAGGCTTATATCAGTCAGGTGCAGGCAGCGGCTGAGGCGTTGTTTCCGCAGGGTCAGGTGAACCTGATCACTGAAAAAATGGTGTTTGATGACTATTTAGCGCTGCTGGCGCGCTGCCATGTCGGTTATTTTATGTTTGAACGCCAGCAAGGCATCGGGACTTTATGCCTGTTGATTCAGGCCAACGTGCCGTTTGTTCTGAGTCGTAAAAATCCGTTCTGGCGGGATGTAGCGGAGCAGCAGCTGCCGGTGCTGTTCAGTGAGGATGCGCTGACGCCAGCGGTCGTTGCCGAAGCACGCCGTCAGCTGGCTGGCTGCGATAAGCAGGCGATCGCCTTTTTTGCCCCCGGCTATCTGGCGGGATGGCGCAACGCATTACGCCTCAGCGAAGGGGAGTTGTCATGAGCCTTATGCAGTTTAGCGGTCTGCTGATGGTTTATCTGCTGTCGCTAGGGTTTATTCTGACCCTGACCTGGCGGGAGTTTAAGCGGGTGCGTTTTAACTTTCACCTGTTCTTCACTCTGCTGTTTTTACTGACCTTCTACTTTGGTTTTCCGCTGACCAGCATACTGGTGTTCCGCTTCAATGTCGGGGTCGTGCCGGTGCCCTCACTGCTGGAGGCGCTGCTGTCGGCCACAGGTTTTTATGCCATCTACTACGTTAGCTATAAGGTACGGCTGAGGCCCGCTAATGCTCCGCCCGCTAAACCCTGGCTGCAGATGAATCGGGTCGAAACCCATCTGACCTGTGTCATCCTGGCGCTGGTAGCGCTGGGCACCGTGACGGTGTTTTTCATCCACAATGGGTTTCTGCTGTTCCGCCTGACCGCCTATAACCAGATTTTTTCCAGTGAAGTCTCTGGCGTGGCGCTGAAACGCTTCTTCTATTTCTTTATTCCGGCGATGCTGATCCCCTATTTTTTGCGTCCGACGCAGCGCAACTGGCTGCTGTTTCTGGTGGTGACAGTCGCGTTTGGTTTGCTGACCTATGCGCTGGTCGGCGGGACCCGGGCCAATATTATTATCGCCTTCGCCCTGTTTCTGTTTATCGGCATCACCCGCGGCTGGATTACGCTGTGGATGCTGGCGACCGCAGGCATCATGGCGATTGCCGGAATGTTCTGGCTGGCGCTGCGCCGTTACAACCTCGACGTCATGGGCGATGAAGCGTTTTACACCTTCCTTTACCTGACGCGTGATACCTTCTCGCCGTGGGAGAATCTGGCGTTACTGCTGGATAACTATGCCCGTATTGAGTTCCAGGGGCTGGCGCCGCTGTGGCGTGACTTTTATGTCTTTATCCCCAGCTGGCTGTGGCCGGATCGTCCGCTGGCGGTGCTGAACAGCGCAAACTACTTCACCTGGGAAGTGCTGAACAACCACTCGGGACTGGCCATTTCACCGACGCTGATCGGCTCGCTGGTGGTAATGGGTGGCGTCTGGGCGATCCCTGTTGGCGCGGTGGCGGTGGGGATGATTATTAAAGCCTTCGATGCGCTCTATGCGCGCGGCTGCCAGGAAACCAATCGCTACAGCGGGGCGATCCTGCAAAGTTTCTGTTTTGGTGCGGTGTTCAACATGATCGTGCTGGCCCGTGAAGGGCTGGATGCGTTTGGCTCACGCGTGGTGTTCTTCGCGATTATTTTTGCCGCCTGCCTGGGCCTGGCTAAATTACTATTCTGGTTATTGGATCGCGCTGGTTTAATTCGCGACCGCAGCAGGCGGGTGTTACATAGCCCCTCCTGAATAACCTCTGGGATTGACGGAAGATATGACAAAGTTACCTGACTCGCCGCAGTACCTGATTCGCGGCGTTACCTTGTATGGCTTCGACAGTATGCCGTCGGCGGTGGATTTTTTAATGCCGCCGCAGGGCGTGCGCAGCGGCATCTTAGTGGCTATTAATGCAGAAAAGATTCTGACTGCTGAACAGGATGAGGGATTGCGTAACCTGTTAGCGCAGGCGGAGTTCGCTTACCCGGACGGCATCAGCATCGTCCGTTCGATTCGTAAAAAATACCCGCAGGCGTCGGTGCAGCGCATTGCGGGCGCAGATTTATGGGAAGCGCTGATGGAGCGGGCCGGACGCGAAGGCACGCCGGTATTTCTGATCGGCGGACGTCAGGCGGTGCTGGATGAAACCTGCGACAAGCTGCGTCGCCAGTGGAATGTGAATATTGTCGGGGCGCAGGATGGTTACTTTGCCCCAGCCGAACAGGACGCACTGTTTGCTCGCGTGGCTGCCAGTGGCGCGAAGCTGGTGACGGTGGCGCTGGGTTCTCCTCGTCAGGAGCTGCTGATGCTGGCGTGCCGTGCTCAATGGCCTGATGCGCTCTATATGGGTGTTGGTGGCACCTACGATGTTTTCACCGGTCATGTGAAGCGTGCGCCTAAAATCTGGCAGCGGCTCGGACTGGAGTGGCTCTACCGGCTGATCAGGCAACCGAGTCGCCTGCGGCGGCAATTAAAACTGCTGAAATATTTGCGCTATCACTGGCGGGGCGATCTCTGATATTGCTGATTAATGCCGCGTTTTTACCCGTTACGGCGGGAGAAGTGCACTATTTGTCGACGAAATGCACAAAGCGTAATCAAACGCGTTTTTTTATTGAAAAAGCACTAGACACGATGGGCGCTTATCTCTAGTATGCACATCCGCAACGGCGCTACGCGCCCGTAGCTCAGCTGGATAGAGCGCTGCCCTCCGGAGGCAGAGGTCTCAGGTTCGAATCCTGTCGGGCGCGCCATATCGTTTGTGCGCATGAGCTTCGGTGGTTTGATTTACCGCGTTAGTTGGCAGTAAAGATTCAGATGCTGCAGGTTTTGAACTTGTAACATTAAGTATTGTGGTGGCTATAGCTCAGTTGGTAGAGCCCTGGATTGTGATTCCAGTTGTCGTGGGTTCGAGTCCCATTAGCCACCCCAGATTTTGCTGGGATACGCGAAGGTGGCGGAATTGGTAGACGCGCTAGCTTCAGGTGTTAGTGTCTTAACGGACGTGAGGGTTCAAGTCCCTCTCTTCGCACCAGGCAAAACAGTTAAAAAAATCGGCGAGTAGCGCAGCTTGGTAGCGCAACTGGTTTGGGACCAGTGGGTCGGAGGTTCGAATCCTCTCTCGCCGACCATTTTAGAAACCTGTCTGAAAAGACAGGTTTTTTTTCGTCTGAGTAAAAAGAGGATGAGAACCTCCGAAGGAGGTTTGAGCCGAGCGTAGCGAGACAACGTTGCTTCAGCAACGGCCCGCAGGGCGCGGCTCGCAGAGCCGGGTAATCCTCTCTCGCCGACCATTTTAGAAACCTGTCTGAAAAGACAGGTTTTTTTTCGTCTGAGTAAAAAAGAGGATGAGAACCTCCGAAGGAGGTTTGAGCCGAGCGTAGCGAGACAACGTTGCTTCAGCAACGGCCCGCAGGGCGTGGCTCGCAGAGCCGGGTAATCCTCTCTCGCCGACCATTTTAGAAACCTGTCTGAAAAGACAGGTTTTTTTCATCTGAATAAAAAGAGGATGAGAATTTCTTCGGGAGATTGGGGTAGGGTGCAGAGGAACAGCGTAGCTGTAAGTTCGAGCCTGCGCAGGGAATACGGTCAGATCGGAAAGGCGCTAATGCCATCCATGGCCGCTCGGCCCGCGCCGTCCCTGGCGCGGGACGCTTTCCTCCTCTGACCCTATTCCCTGCGCGTTGAGCATTTGCATTGCGGGCAGACTGACTCTGGTTTGGGCTGGCAACCGTCTGGAGTGCTAATCTAAGTACCTGATGTGTCTGCCAGACGTAAAGCGAAGGAAGCATACGCCTGTAGCAAAGCATCGCGGGCCAGAGACAAAACCGCGGGGAACGTTTTTAAACAACGCAAAGCGTTAGCCTGGCTACGGGCGCACCTCAGGGATGAGGTGCGTAATCGCCCGCACTGAGCCCGCCAGTGAAGGCGTTTTTTGCGTCTTTGCGAAAGGCGTATGCTTCCTGAAGCCTGCCCAATGGTAGAAGCGTGTCTGCGCGTGTAGCCAGATTCATCCCACTTTGATTTCGCCAGCAGTATGAACTGGATCGGCAGCGTCGTGAATTGCCGACAGATAAGTCATTGTTATTATTGCGTTCACAGTCAGTTTATTTTAACTGTCTCTATTCAGAGACAGAGAAAGTCACCGCTGTCGCTAAATACCTACACTTCCCGGCAGGTCGCCCGGAAGATGCTTTCAGTTAATTCTTTAACCTGCTGATTTATTGAGGTTTTAAAAAGACTCATAAACCTGGCATGAATTATGCAATAATGATTTTGTAGATGCTCATTCCACCTCTTATGTTTGCTGATGCAACATAAACCTGGGAATGATGCAGAGCCAATTTTTAGGTACCTGTTGTCTGCCTGCCTGTATCGCATAAGTCTTACAGGGTTAACGGACACCACGTTGAGTCAGGTACCTCCCGGTTGTCTTATCGACCTGATCTTACACCTGCCAATGGCAGGTGTTTTTTTATCTGCGTGTTACTGACAACGGACGGTAAATGACGGGCACAAAAAAGCCGGGCATGCCCGGCTTTCATACTCTGTTAAGCCCGATCAGGCGCCGGGATTATTCTTCAGCGTCAGCAGTAACCCTTCACGACGCATTTTCGCCGCTTCTTCCGGACGATGCAGACGATCATACACATCCGCCAGCCACGCATAGTCGAACGCATCAGGACGTTGCGCCAGCGCCTGCTGCAGCGCCTCGGCCGCCTGTTGCCATTCACCATGACGCATCAACAACTGACCCAGCGTGCTGTGCAGCAGCGGCGTCGCACCGTGTTGTTTGATCTGCTGGCGTAACGCTTTCTCCAGCGCTTCCGGATTGCCGCTCTTAATGCGCGGCATCAGCAGCACCAGCCGATCGTCATAGTGACGTTTCAGCCCTTCCAGCACGATTGACTGCGCGGTATCGTGATCGTCACACTCAATCAGGTGGTCAGCCATCGCCACCTGCAGCGTCGTTTCCTGGCGGGTTTTACGGCTCAGATTGCCCCACCAGCGCTTCAGTCCATCGCTACCCTGATCGGCCATCGCCTGACTCATCAGGCCCAGCCAGGCTTGCTGCTGCAGGGCAGTGCGATGATCGTCATCGCCGACCTGGGTTTTCTGCATCGCAGGCAGTATATCGAGCAGGGCGCTCCAGGCACCGGTACGGATATACGCCTGTTCGGCCAGACGCAGCACTTCAGGATGGCGCGGCGCGACTTCCAGTAATCGATCGATGCTGTGACGGGCGGCGTGATCTTCGTTACGCGCCAGCTGAATTCGCGCGCGGGCAATTTCTACCGGAATGGTGTTGCTGTCTGACAGCTCAGCTGCCCGCTCCAGATGCTGATTGGCGCGGGCTTCATCACCGCGCTGTTGCGCCGCTTCCGCCGCCAGCAGGTAGTTAGCGACCGGCACATCCGCATGATCGGCATCCTTAGAGAGCAGCTTTTCAACCTGACGATGGTCGCCTTCTGCCAGCTTCATCAGCGCCGACTGGGTATGACGCTGGGCGCGACGACGCTTACGGCCGGTAAACCAGCCGCGGGTACGGGCACCGGTACGCAGCACGCGACGCAGCAGCCACTCCACCGCCAGAATCACCAGCAGGCTGATGATCAGGATAATCACCAGGCCGGTAACGCTGGTTTCGATATTCCAGTTATCGGTCTGAATCAGCACATAGCCCTGATGACCGGCGATCATCGGTCCCAGCACCACGCCCGCAATCAGCAGGATAAAGAGGATAAATACCTTAAGCATGCTTAGCCTCCCTGCTGATTAGCAGCGGCAGAGGGTTGCGCTAACAGGTTCCGCACGCGGGTTTGCATCAGCTGCTCAAGTAACGGCTGGCTTTCCAGATTATCTGGCAGGTCCATATTGATGCTCTGCTGGCTCAGCTCATCCAGCTGGGCGAGAAACGCTTTGGTGGCGGCATCATTGGTGTCGTACCAGGCGCGAACCCAGGCAGAAACGGTGTCGATCGACTGTTTGTAGATTTCATCCTGATGGCGTGGCACCGCCTGGGCGGCGATAAGCAGACGAGAACGAATGTTCTCACGCAGATAAACGTCCTGATTAGGGGCCAGCAGCGGTTGTGCGGTGTTGTCACGGCGACGGATGGTAATGAAGTCATCCATAAAATTGTGCCAGCTCTTCACCAGATTCTGCCGCCATTCGCGCACCGAACCTGACAGTTCACCGCCGTCGCTATCCATTGGCGCATCATCGCTGTCATTATCGGCCAGACGCAGGTTATCGACGTTGTTCGACAGCTGGTTCAGTTTCAGGATCACACCGTCATAATCGACCTGAGTGACCGAAGAGAGCGTGCTGATATCCTGAGTCAGGGCGCGACGAACATTCATTACGCTCGGGTCATTCATATCGGCCAGACTGGCATCGGCGCTTTTCAGCAACGCGGCAGCGGTAGTGACATCCTGGTCGCTCCATAGTTTGCGACCGGCCAGTTTCACCAGATAATCAGCCTGTGCCAGCAACCAGCTACGGACATCGTTGCCTGAAATTACGGCGACTTTCTCACGCAGCGTTTCCAGCTCTTTTGTGGATGCGCCCTGTTGTGCTTCGGCTTTCTGCAGGGCCGTTTCGGTGCTGCTCAGCTGTTGGGTGAGCTGCTGCTTATCGCTACTGGCCTGCTGCTGGAGCGCGCTAAGCTGCTCGCTCAGGCGCTGGTTGGTCTGTGCCTGTAAATCAGCCTGATGTTTCCCATTAAGGTATAAACCCGCACCAATCGCCAGCGCAATGACGATCGCAACCGCACCCAGCACCATGCCACCGTTTTTTGCTTTACGGGGTGGGGTGGTGTTGCTGGCAGCAGAGCGGTCAACCGCTGGGGTGGTTTCTTCAACCATGGCGGAGGAGTCTTTTTGTTCCGTCATATGTGGCACATCCCATTGTTAAAGTTCAGCGTAACGCGCGCAACAGCGCATCGTTATCGGCACCATCGGCTACCTGAATATCCTGCCAACCCAATCCTGCGGCCAGGGTAGCCAAACGTTCACTGACGACAATCAGTCGGCAGTTGAGCAGCCATTCCTCGCGATCAACTGCGGGGAACAGCGAAAAAAGCTGTTGTAACATTTCACCGCTGGTGACCACCAGCACGGAGACGCCACGATCGCGCCATCTCCGGCCTTCTGTCGCGCCATTGTACTGCTTCTGACAGCGCTGATAGCAGGCCGCAAAGCTTACCTCTGCGCCCCGCTGAGTTAACGTGTCCGCCAGCAGCTCGCGGCCAGGGTCGCCCCGTAAAATAAGGGCACGTTTGTGGGCAACCTGTTGCAGCGTGTTTAACCGGATTAATTCTTCACTGGTTTCCTGCGCATGCGGCCAGGTCACCTGATGGCCACTGGCGGTATGAAACGCCAGTGCAGTAGAACGACCAATTGCATAATAGTCCAGCCCGGCGGGCCACGCTGTGACCGCGTGTTGAGCGTAGTGGATAACCTGCTGTGACAGGATAAAAACCAGATCGCCAGGCTGCAGCGCCGCTAACTTTTGCGGCAGCTGAGGCAGATCGACGCCCGGCGCGAACTCAATCAGCGGCAGGCTCCAGGCCTGCTTACCCAGCGCATGCAGGCGTGACACCAGCTCTGCTGCGGCGGGTTCCGGACGCGTCACCAGGATCGTCATGCCGGCGGCTGCCCCTGATAGACCTCACGCAGAATTTCACGCGCGCCGCCGTTCAGCAGTTCATCCGCAAGTGAAACGCCCATCTGTTCGGCCTGCGCGCGCGGTCCACGCCGCTCGCCGCTGACCATCACGCTGCCATCCGGTGCGCCGACCATGCCACGCAGCCAGAGCTCATCGCCTTCCAGCACGGCAAAACTGCCGATAGGAACCTGACAGCCGCCCTCTAAGCGGGTGTTCATGGCCCGTTCCGCTTTGACGCAGACGGCAGTATCATCGTGGTTTAATGCCTGTAACAGGCTGATTAAGGTGCTGTCATCCACGCGGCATTCAATGCCGACCGCGCCCTGGCCGACGGCGGGCAGTGAAATCTCAGCGGGCAGTGCCTGACGGATACGATCTTCCAGGCCCAGACGCTTGAGACCGGCGACGGCCAGGATAATGGCGTCATATTCACCGGCATCGAGTTTGCCGAGGCGGGTGCCGACATTACCGCGCAGCGATCGAATCACCAGATCGGGGCGACGCGCGCTGATCTGGCACTGGCGGCGCAGGCTGGAGGTTCCGACCACCGCGCCGTGCGGCAGGGCATCAATCGAATCATAATGATGAGAAACGAACGCATCGCGCGGATCATCGCGCTCGCAAATGGTGACCAGACCCAGCCCCAGCGGGAAATCGACCGGCACATCTTTCATCGAGTGCACCGCCATATCGGCACGGCCGTCCAGCATCGCCTGTTCAAGCTCTTTGACAAACAGCCCTTTACCGCCCACTTTGGCCAGCGGGGTATCAAGGATAATGTCACCTTTGGTGACCATCGGCACCAGCTCAACGCGCAGGCCAGGATGGGCGCTCATCAAACGTTGCTGTACATAATGTGCCTGCCATAAGGCCAGCGGACTTTGTCTTGTAGCAATTCTGAAAATTTTGTCTAACATGCTGTTAACCATTTTGATCGTTCACTGAATATCCTATCATCTATGGGGGAATGCTGTCAGTTTCAACGGATTGAAAACGGCCTGCTCGCGGATTAGGCCCGATTTATCAAGCCTCATTTGATACCGGTGCTGAAAAGGCGGGAAGCCAGTAAGAACGTGCTAAACTGTTAAGTAGCGCAACTTTCTTTACGGTCAATCTGCCGGGTGTTAGATTGATCACGTTTCCAGCAATAATCTGCCCACTTTTACACTTCATAAGCGGCAGATGGTGGAAACAGGGTGCTTAAACACTGGGACAATCAGGCGAAACGTCTTGTACCTCTACATTGAGACACTGAAACAGAGACTGGATGCAATCAACCAGCTGCGCGTCGATCGTGCACTGGCTGCCATGGGACCCGCTTTTCAGCGCGTCTACAGTCTGCTGCCAACCTTATTACATTATCAACATCCGCAGATGCCGGGTTACCTTGAAGGTAGCGTTCCACATGGCATCAGCTTCTTCACGCCTGATGAAAATCAGCGTCAGCTGCTGGCCGATTTGACCGGCGACAGCGACCTGCGTCTGGCGGATACGCCAAAAGGCGAAATGCCGATCACGGCGATCTATTCGATGGGCAGCACCTCGTCTGTGGGTCAGAACAGCGTGTCGGATCTCGACATCTGGGTCTGCCATCAATCCTGGCTGGACAATGAAGAGCGCCTTAATCTGCAGCGTAAATGTACCATGCTGCAGAAGTGGTGCGTCTCCATGGGCGTGGAAGTGAGCTTTTTCCTGATCGATGAGAACCGTTTCCGGCATAACGAAAGCGGTAATCTGGGCGGGGAAGATTGCGGCTCGACACAACACATTCTGCTGCTGGATGAGTTTTACCGTACTGCGGTGCGCATGGCGGGTAAACGTATCCTGTGGAATATGGTGCCGGGCGAAGAAGAGCACCATTACGACGACTACGTGATGTCGCTGTATGCCAAAGGCGTGTTGACGCCGAATGAGTGGCTCGATCTGGGCGGCCTCGGTACGCTGTCGGCGGAAGAATATTTCGGCGCCAGCCTGTGGCAGCTCTATAAAAGCATCGACTCACCCTACAAAGCGGTGCTGAAAACGCTGCTGCTGGAAGCCTACAGCTGGGAATACCCGAATACGCAGTTGCTGGCGATGGACATCAAACAGCGTCTGCACGACGGCGAAATCATCTGCTTCGGGCTTGATCCCTACTGCATGATGCTGGAGCGCGTCACCCATTATCTGACCAGCGTGGACGATCAGCCACGTCTCGATCTGGTGCGCCGCTGCTTCTATCTCAAAGTGTGCGAAAAACTCAGCACCGAAGAACATCAGCATCGCACCGGCTGGCGGCGTGAAATTCTGCTGCAGCTGGTGAAAGAGTGGGGCTGGGATGAAGAGAAAATTGCCATCCTGGATAACCGCGCCGAGTGGAAAATCGAGCGGGTGCGTGAAGCGCACAACGAACTGCTGGATGCGATGATGCAGAGTTATCGCAATCTGATCCGCTTCGCCCGCCGCAACAATTTAAGCGTCAGCGCGAGTCCGCAGGATATCGGTGTGTTGACCCGTAAACTGTACGCCGCGTTTGAAGCACTGCCGGGCAAAGTGACGCTGGTGAACCCGCAGATTTCGCCCGACCTTTCTGAACCGAATCTGACCTTTATCCACGTGCCGCCTGGCCGGGCCAATCGCTCTGGCTGGTATCTGTATAATCAGGCACCGGACATGGATTCGATCATCAGCCATCAGCCGCTGGAATATAACCGTTACCTGAATAAGCTGGTGGCGTGGGCGTGGTTTAACGGTCTGCTGACCCGCAAAACCCGGCTGCACATTAAAGGCAATGAGATCTGCGATCTGGCGCGCCTGCAGGAGCTGGTCAATGACGTCTCCAGTCATTTCCCGCTGCGTCTGCCGGCACCGACGCCGAAAGCGCTCTACAGTCCGTGTGAAATTCGCCACCTCGCGATTATCGTCAATCTTGAGCACGATCCGACCTCGGCGTTTCGCAATCAGGTGGTGCATTTCGACTTCCGCAAGCTGGATGTGTTCAGCTTTGGCCAGCAGCAACAGTGCCTGATCGGCAGTATCGACCTGCTCTACCGTAATTCGTGGAATGAGGTGCGTACGCTGCACTTCAGCGGCGAACAGGCGATGATTGAAGGGCTGAAAACCATCCTTGGCAAAATGCATCAGGATGCTGCGCCACCCGATACGGTCGAAGTGTTCTGCTACAGTCAGCATCTGCGCGGCCTGATCCGCACCCGTGTGCAGCAGCTGGTCTCGGAATGCATTGAGCTGCGTCTCTCCAGTACGCGTCAGGAGCCGGGCCGCTTTAAGGCGCTGCGCATGGCGGGCCAGACCTGGGGACTGTTCTTTGAACGCATGAGTGTGTCGGTACAGAAGCTGGAAAACGCGGTTGAATTTTACGGTGCCATCTCCAACAACAAGCTGCACGGCCTGTCGATCAAGGTTGAAACTAACCAGACGCCGCTGCCGCCGGTGGTGAACGGCTATGCCAGCGAAGGCATCATCCAGTTCTTTTTTGAAAACACCACCGATGAGCGTGGTTTCAATATCTACATTCTGGATGAGACCAATCGGGTCGAGGTGTATCACCACTGTGAAGGCAGCAAAGAGGAGCTGGTGCGTGACGTCAGCCGCTTCTACTCCTCATCGCACGATCGTTTCACCTACGGCTCCAGTTTTATCAACTTCAACCTGCCGCAGTTTTATCAGATCGTGAACACTGGCGAACGTTTCCAGGTGATTCCATTCCGCAGCCAGACGCTGACCCAGCTGTGCGCCTCGCAGCCTGACAACGACAACGGCGACTATCAGCCGCGCTATCAGGTGCATTAATAGCGATCGGCCGCCTGCCTGTGCAGGCGGCCATCATCTTCCTGGCCTGACACTCTGCTCACGCTATTTGCGGGCATTTCCTGTTGCTTTTCCAACTTCAACTGCGATGATAAGCATCCAGGTAAAGGACATGAAGAGCATAAAGAATGAAGAAAGTGATAAGCCTGTTGGCGATGGCGCTGGCCGTGACCAGCCTTGCCGGTTGTGGTCTGAAAGGGCCGCTCTACTTCCCGCCAAAGGACCAGCCGAAGAAACAGCAAGCGCCGACTGAACGCCAGAAAGCCGATGCATCTAAAGCGGATGTGAACGGTCTGGTGACCGGCGATTCGAGCGCGCAAGCGAACTAATATCATGGCTTATCCGGCGGAGCAAAAAATGCAGTTCTCCAAAATGCACGGTCTCGGCAACGACTTTATGGTGGTCGATGCGGTGACGCAAAACGTCTTTTTCTCGCCGGAACTGATCCGCCGGCTGGCCGATCGCCATCTGGGGATCGGTTTTGATCAACTGCTGATTGTTGAGCCGCCTTACGATCCCGATCTCGATTTCCACTATCGCATTTTCAACGCCGATGGCAGTGAAGTCGCCCAGTGTGGCAACGGCGCGCGCTGTTTTGCCCGCTTCGTTCAGCTGAAAGGGCTGACTAACAAAAGCGACATCCGCGTCAGTACCCAAAACGGCCGGATGGTGCTGAGCGTTACGCCGGACGATCAGGTTCGCGTCAACATGGGCGAGCCCAATTTCGAGCCGCAGCAGGTGCCGTTTCGCGCCAATAAAGCTGAAAATCTCTATCTGCTGCGCGTTGCCGAACAGACGGTGATGCTGGGCGCGGTTTCAATGGGCAATCCTCACTGCGTGATTCAGGTCGAAAGCGTGAAAACCGCGCAGGTTGAACTGCTGGGCCCGATTCTGGAAAGCCATGAACGCTTCCCGGATCGCGTTAACGTCGGCTTTATGGAAATCATCAGTCCGGAACATATTCGTCTGCGCGTGTATGAACGCGGCGCAGGGGAAACGCAGGCGTGCGGCAGCGGTGCCTGTGCTGCCGTTGCGTGCGGCATTCAGCAGGGTATTCTGGCGCCTAAAGTGCGCGTCGATCTGCCCGGTGGAACGCTGCATATCGCCTGGAAAGGGGCGGGTCAGCCGCTCTATATGAC
The DNA here is from genome assembly GCF_037149395.1 of Pantoea sp. USHLN298. NCBI lineage: Bacteria > Pseudomonadati > Pseudomonadota > Gammaproteobacteria > Enterobacterales > Erwiniaceae > Pantoea > Pantoea sp. USHLN298. Next base: position 44,795 of record NZ_JBBCRO010000008.1, on the reverse strand, counting down.
CGGACCTGCCACACACGTCTACGATGGGTTTATTCATCTATGAAAAATATCGAAGAGCAGACCGACACTACCGTTCTGCTGGACGATCAGGCCGTCAGCGATTATCTGCGGCAAAATCCCGATTTCTTCATCCGCAACGCCCGCCAGATTGAACAGATGGCGGTGCCGCATCCGGTGCGCGGCAGCGTGTCACTGGTTGAGTGGCACATGGCGCGGCAGCGTAACCACATTCAGCAGCTGGAAGAAGAGATCACCCTGCTGATGGAGCAGGCGACCGCCAATCACGAGCTGTTTGATCGCTTGCTGGCGCTGCAAAGCCATCTGGCGGCGGCCGATTCGCTGCAGGAGATGCTTAATCGTCTGCATCGCTGGGCGCGTGAACTTGGCCTGGCCGGTGCTAACGTGCGCCTGTTCAGTGATAAATGGCAGCTCGGCGCGCCCTCTGATTTCTTCCAGCTTAGCCTGTCACGTCAGGCGTTTGAGCCGCTGCGGATTCAGCGCTTCGGTAATCAGCATCACTATCTGGGTAATATCAATGGCCCGGAATTACTGCTGCTGTTGCCGCAGGCCAAAGCAATCGGTTCGGTTGCAATGTCCCTGATGGGCGAAGCGGGCGATCTGGGCGTGCTGATCTTCAGCAGCCGCGACAGCCAGCATTATCAATCCGGCATGGGAACGCTGCTGTTGCAGCACCTGTCGCAGATGATGCCTGATTTGCTGGCCCGCTGGGTTGAACGCGCATGAACAGCGCGCTGCAGGAGGCCGTCGACGGATTTCTGCGCTACCTGAAAGTGGAGCGCCAGCTCAGTCCGCTGACCCAGAGCAGCTATGCCCGCCAGCTGGCGGCGCTGGTGGCGATTGCCGATGAGATGAAGCTCAGTAGCTGGGCGCAGCTGGAGCCGGCGCAGGTGCGCAGCATGGCCGCGCGCAGTCGTCGCGCCGGCCTGGCCGCCAGCAGCCTCGCGTTACGCCTTTCCGCGCTGCGCAGTTTTCTCGACTGGCAGGTCAGCCAGGGTTTACTCAGCGCCAACCCGGCTAAAGGGGTGATGACGCCGCGTAAGGCGCGCCATCTGCCAAAAAATATTGATGTGGATGACGTCAACCAACTGCTGGAGATCGATCCCAGCGACCCGCTGGCGGTGCGCGACCGCACCATGCTGGAAGTGATGTACGGCGGCGGGCTGCGTCTCTCTGAACTGGTGAATCTGGATTGTCGCCACGTCGATCTCGACTCCGGCGAAGTGTGGGTGGTGGGTAAGGGCAGCAAAGAGCGTCGTGTGCCGATTGGCCGCACCGCTGTCAGCTGGGTCCAGCACTGGTTACCGCTGCGAGCGGCCTTTAACGCTGAAGATGACGCGTTGTTCCTCTCTACGCGCGGCAACCGGATATCGACGCGCAACGTGCAAAAGCGCTTCGCCGAATGGGGTATTAAGCAGGGCGTCACCAGCCATATTCATCCGCATAAACTGCGTCACTCCTTTGCGACTCATTTGCTGGAGTCGAGCGGCGATCTGCGCGCCGTGCAGGAGCTGCTGGGCCACGCTAACCTCTCGACCACCCAGATTTATACCCATCTCGACTTCCAGCATCTGGCTTCGGTCTATGATGCTGCGCATCCCCGGGCCAAACGAGGAAAGAACGAATGAAGTTTTATCGTCCGCTGGCTGCCATCAAAGCGATCACCTTCGACCTTGATGACACGCTTTATGATAATTATCCGGTGATCCGCCGGACCACCGCTGAGTCACATGCGGCGTTGCAGGCCTTTCATCCGGCGCTGCGCGATTTTACGCCGCAGGCCTATCAGGCGCTGCGTGATGAGCTGTTACAGCGTGAGCCGGAGATCTATCACGACGTGTCGGAATGGCGTCGGCGTTCTGTTGAGCTGGCGATGCTGAATATTGGCTTGTCGGCTGCTGAAGCGACGGCGGGTGCAGAGCAGGTGATGGCGGTGTTTCATCAATGGCGTAGCCAGGTTGAGATGCCGGATGAGACCCATCAGACGCTGAAAAAACTGGCGGAAAAAGTGCCGCTGGTGGCGGTCACCAACGGTAATGCCTGCCCGGAAAAAATGGGGCTGGCTGATTACTTTCAGTTCACGCTGCGGGCCGGACCGGATGGGCGCGCCAAGCCGTGGCAGGATATGTATCAGCGGGCGGCGCAGCGGCTGAACATTGCGCCACAACACATTCTGCACGTCGGCGACGATCTCACTACCGATGTGGCGGGCTCGCTGCGTTGTGGGATGCAGGCCTGCTGGATTAACCTGCGCCAGGGCAACCTGATGCAGATCGCGGATGCGCGCCTGCTGCCGCACGTCGAAATTTCGCAGTTGGCATCCCTCACCTCACTGCTATAATGGCTGTAAATTTATCCAGTCGTCTTCCCAGTTTTCGCGCTGCGCTTGTGACGGTCGCCGGGTTTAAACCCGCCGGCTGCATCAACCGGCTGCCGCAACGCGCGGCCTGCCATCAGGCGGACCAGACCGGACGACGACGCTTCTCTTCTTTGGTAAACGGGGCTTATGGACGTTTCTGAACTGCTCGACGGTTTGAATGACAAACAGCGCGAGGCCGTTGCGGCTCCGCGCAGTAACCTGCTGGTGCTGGCAGGCGCGGGCAGCGGCAAAACGCGGGTACTGGTGCATCGCATCGCCTGGCTGCTGTCGGTCGAGAACTGCTCACCTTACTCGATCATGGCGGTGACCTTTACCAACAAAGCGGCGGCCGAGATGCGTCACCGTATTGAGCAACTGATCGGTACCAGTCAGGGCGGGATGTGGATCGGCACCTTCCACGGCCTGGCGCACCGCTTGCTGCGTGCGCACCATCTGGACGCTAACCTGCCGCAGGATTTTCAGATCCTCGACAGCGAAGATCAGCTGCGCCTGCTCAAGCGCCTGATCAAATCGATGAACCTGGATGAGAAGCAGTGGCCGGCACGTCAGGGCATGTGGTACATCAACGGCAAAAAAGATGAAGGCCTGCGGCCAAAGCATATCGAAAGCTACGGTAACCCGGTCGAACAGACCTGGCTGCGCATCTATCAGGCTTATCAGGAAGCCTGTGACCGCGCCGGTTTAGTCGATTTTGCTGAATTGCTGCTGCGCGCGCATGAGCTGTGGCTCAACAAGCCGCACATTCTTAATCACTATCGCGAACGGTTCACCAATGTGCTGGTGGACGAGTTCCAGGATACCAACAACATTCAGTATGCGTGGATCCGTATGCTGGCGGGTGACAGCAGCCGGGTGATCATCGTCGGTGATGACGATCAGTCTATCTATGGCTGGCGCGGCGCGCAGGTTGAGAATATTCAGCGCTTCCTGCAGGACTTTCCCGGCGCGGAAACCATCCGCCTGGAGCAAAACTATCGCTCCACCAATAACATTCTGAAGTCTGCCAACGCCCTGATCGCCAACAACAACGGACGTCTGGGCAAAGAGCTGTGGACCGACGGCAGCGACGGCGAGCCTATCTCCATCTATTGCGCCTTTAACGAACTGGACGAAGCGCGCTTTGTGGTAAACCGCATCAAGACGTGGATGGAAAACGGCAATGCGCTGAACGATTGCGCCATTCTCTATCGCAGCAACGCCCAGTCGCGCGTGCTGGAAGAGGCGCTGCTGCAAAGCAGTATGCCGTACCGGATTTATGGCGGTATGCGCTTCTTCGAACGTCAGGAGATCAAAGATGCGCTCTCTTATCTGCGTCTGATGGCCAACCGCAATGATGACGCGGCATTTGAGCGCGTGGTGAATACCCCGACGCGTGGCGTCGGCGATCGCACGCTCGACGTGGTGCGTCAGACCGCGCGTGAACGGCAGATGACGTTGTGGCAGGCGACGCGTGAACTGCTGCAGACCCGGGCGCTGGCTGGTCGGGCTGCCTCGGCGCTGCAACGCTTCTGTGAACTGGTTGATTCGCTGGCTACCGAAACCGCAGAGTTGCCGCTGCACGTCCAGACCGATCGGGTGATCAAAGATTCCGGCCTGTGGCTGATGTACGAGCAGGAGAAAGGCGAAAAAGGCCAGGCTCGTATCGAAAACCTTGAGGAACTGGTGACCGCCACGCGCCAGTTCAGCTATCAGGATGAAGATGAAGATTTAATGCCGCTGCAGGCCTTTTTATCGCACGCGGCGCTGGAAGCGGGCGAAGGCCAGGCGGACAAATGGCAGGATGCGGTGCAGCTGATGACGCTGCACTCGGCAAAAGGGCTGGAGTTCAGCCAGGTGTTTATCGTCGGGATGGAAGAGGGGATGTTCCCAAGCCAGATGTCGCTGGATGAAGGCGGCCGGCTGGAAGAGGAGCGTCGTCTGGCTTATGTTGGCGTCACCCGTGCGATGATCAAGCTGACCCTGACCTATGCCGAAACCCGCCGACTCTATGGTAAGGAAGTGTATCACCGGCCTTCCCGTTTTATCGGCGAACTGCCGGAAGAGTGCATCGAAGAGGTGCGCTTACGCGCCAGCGTCAGCCGGCCGGTGAACCACCAGCGGATGGGCGCGCCGGTGAGCAAAAACGACAGCGGATTCGCGCTCGGCCAGCGGGTTCACCACGCAAAATTTGGTGAAGGCACCATCATTAATCTGGAAGGCAGCGGTGAGCACAGCCGCCTGCAGGTGGCCTTTCAGGGGCAGGGAATCAAGTGGTTAGTGGCGGCTTACGCCAAACTGGAAACCCTTTAGCTGCGGTTGACGACTTTTTCGTCTCAGCGTAACATGCGCCCACTATTATCATGAGAGGACAATGCCTTGGACACGCCCAGTCGATGCTGGCTCACTAACCTGGATAACAGGAATAACATCTAAGGCTACCTCTCTACGCGGGTAGCCTTAGCGGTTATCAGCGACCTCCCTTTACTAATCCCGTCGCACGAGTCAGCACTGATTTACCCTTGAAACTCTGTTTCCGTGTTCAGGTTGCCCGTTCCGCTTTGCGGAACGGCGAACGGCCTTGTCCCATTTAGTCTGCAATGGGGAGTATTGCTATGCTGAGCGCATTTAAACTGGATCACAGCCGCCTGACGCGTCTGGAGCTGGAAGACGAAAACGACAAACTGACCACCTCCGTCTGGGTCGATCTGATCGAACCGGAAGAGGGTGAGCGTGAACGGGTGCAATCGGAGCTGGGTCAGAGCCTGGCAACCCGACCTGAGCTGGAAGATATCGAGGCCTCAGCACGTTTCTTCGAAGATGAAGATGGCCTGCATATCCACTCCTTCTTCTTTTATGAAGATGCGGAAGATCACGCCGGTAACTCCACCGTGGCGTTCACCATTCGTGAAGGCCGCCTTTACACGCTACGTGAACGCGAACTGCCGGCGTTTCGGCTCTATCGTATGCGTGCCCGCAACCAGACCCTGATTGACGGCAATGCGTTCGAACTGCTGCTCGACCTGTTTGAAACCAAAATCGAACAGCTGGCGGATGAGATTGAAAACATCTATAGCGCGCTGGAAAAACTCAGCCGGGTGATCATGGAAGGTCAGCAGGGCGAAGAGTACGATCTGGCGCTGTCCCGCTTAGCCGAACTGGAAGATATCGGCTGGAAGGTGCGCCTGTGCCTGATGGATACCCAGCGCGCGCTCAACTTCCTGGTGCGTAAAGCGCGTTTGCCGGGCAATCAGCTGGAACAGGCGCGTGAAATCCTGCGCGATATCGAATCGCTGCTGCCGCACAACGAGTCGCTGTTCCAGAAGGTAAACTTCCTGATGCAGGCGGCGATGGGCTTTATCAACATCGAACAGAACCGCATCATCAAGATCTTCTCGGTGGTATCGGTGGTGTTCCTGCCGCCAACGCTGGTCGCCTCCAGCTACGGCATGAACTTTGAGTTTATGCCCGAACTGAAGTGGAGCTTTGGTTATCCGGCCGCCATCGGCCTGATGATTCTGGCGGGTCTGGCACCCTACCTCTACTTCAAACGTAAAAACTGGTTATAAAGCGTGCAACGGGTCGTCTGATACGGCCCGTTTTGCTGGTCCCGGTCTGCATTTCTGCGTAATCTACTCCCCTCTTTTTACAAATTATTAACTTCTTATGGACGCTCTCTCGTTGCGCGCACAATGGACACTGCTGTTATTAAGCTCGGTGCTATTGGGCGGCGTGCTGCAATTTTTTCACCTGCCCGCCGCGCTGTTGCTGGGGCCGATGATTGTCGGAGTGGTGATGGGGCTGTCCGGCGCCACGCTGCGAATTGATAAACGGCTGTTTCTGCTGGCTCAGGCGATCCTGGGCTGCATGATTGCGCAGAGCCTTTCGCCTTCAATTCTGACGCCGCTGATTCAGGACTGGCCGGTGGTGCTGGCGGTGTTGCTGCTGACGCTGGCCGCCAGCGGGCTGTCGGGTTTTCTGCTGGTTCGCTTCAGTCATCTGCCCGGCCCGACCGGCGCATGGGGATCGTCACCGGGCGGTGCCTCAGCGATGGTGGCGATGGCCGGTGATTTTGGTGCTGACGTGCGGCTGGTGGCGTTTATGCAGTATCTGCGGGTGCTGTTTGTCGCGACGGCGGCCGCGATGGTGGCGCGAATCGGGCTGGGCGATGCAGCCCACAGCATTTCGACGATTTGGTTCCCGCCGCTGAATCGCGGTTTTGCGGTGACGCTGGCGGTCATGCTGATAGGGGCATGGCTCGGCACCCGGCTGCGTATTCCTTCCGGTGCCTTATTGCTGCCGGCGCTGGCCGGTGCGGCATTGCACAGCAGTGAAATAGCGGTTTTGCAGGTGCCGGAATGGCTGCTGGCGCTGGCGTACGCCCTGATCGGCTGGAGCGTCGGGCTGCGCTTCACCCGACCGGTTTTTTTGCTGGCATTACGTACGCTGCCGCAGATGCTGGCGTCAATCTTTGGATTGATGCTGCTCTGTGGTGGGCTGGCGTGGATGCTGACGCGGGTACTGCATATCGATCTGATGACGGCCTATCTCGCCACCAGTCCCGGGGGGCTGGACACGGTGGCGATTATTGCTGCCGGCACCCAGGTCAACATGGCATTTGTGATGGCATTACAGACGCTGCGGCTGTTCACCATCCTGCTGACCGGCCCGGCGATGGCGCGCTTTATCTCACGCTATGCGCGGCCGGCCACGGAATGAAAATGCCACCGCATCACAGACGAACACCAGCAGCGCCAGCCAGATAAAGCCAAAGGTCACCATTTTGTCTGGCGTGATAGTCTCGCCGTAGAACACCACCGCCAGCACGAACATCAGCGTCGGGCCCAGGTACTGAAAGAAACCGACGGTGGAGAGACGCAGGCGGCTACAGGCAGCGGCGAACAGCATCAGCGGAATGGTGGTAACAATACCGGCCGCCACCAGCTTCAGGTTCAGGCTCAGCGGATTGGCGGATAAGTGGCTGGTGGCGCTGTCGGCAAAGCCAAACAGGTAGATGGCCGCCAGCGGAAACAGCCACAGGGTCTCAATCAGCATCCCGCTCTGCGCATCCACCTGAATCTTTTTACGCAGCAGGCCATAAAAGGCAAAGCTTAGCGCCAGACCCAGCGCGATAATCGGCAGCGAACCAAACTGCCAGAGCTGCACCAGCACGCCGACGGTAGCCAGCAACACCGCCAGCCACTGTAAGCGGCGAAAACGCTCGCGCAAAAACAGCATGCCGGACACCACGTTAATCAGCGGGTTAATAAAGTAGCCGAGGCTGGCTTCCAGCATATGCTGGTTATTGACTGCCCAGATAAACAGCAGCCAGTTACCGCCGATAGTGAGCGCGGTGATCGCCAGCAACAGTACTTTTTTCGGCTGGCGCAGCACGCTGCGTACGCCAGGCCAGCTGCGGGTCAGGGAGATCAGGATCAGCATAAACAGGGCTGACCAGATAACCCGGTGCGTCATGATCTCGGTTGCCGGAACGGCTTTCACCAGTTTGAAATAAGCCGGGGCGATACCCCAGATAAAGTAAGCACCCAGTGCAAAGCCGACGCCCTGGCGAGTTTGTTGCGTATCCATGTCAGTTCCGTTGTCAGGCAAAATTAGCCGATCAGATAAGTGGCGGTTGCTGTGGCGATATAATCGCCCTGCTGGTTGTGTAATTCGACGCGGGCCACCGCGACTTTATTGCCGGCGCGCAGCAGGCTGCTGGTGGCGGTAAAGCGTTCACCGCGTCCCGGCCGTAAATAATCAACGCGCATGTCGATGGTGCCCATGCGGGAGAGACGCTGACGTAACTCCTCTTCGCTGATGCTCTGCTGGCGGGTGAGCGCATTGCTGACGCATACCATGCCCGCCGCGACGTCCAGCACCGAGGCGATCACCCCGCCGTGCAAAATCTGCTGTGCGGTGTTGCCGACCAGCATGGTTTTGTTGGCAAAACTGATTTCGGCATAGTCAGCCTCCAGCCGCGTCAGTTCCAGGCCTAACGCCTGATTAAACGGCATGTGATACACGAAAATTTCGCCAACCAGTTGGCGAGCTTCCTGCTGCGTCAGCACGAGTGATGACATGATGCGGTGTCCTGAAAAATTCGGGCCAGAGGGGCGCGTAATGTTAATGAGCTGTGTATTCTATGCCGCTCGCGAGGGGGTTTCCAGTTTAAGAAATCAGCTCTCATCATCATTGCCATTTGTGTGTAGAATGGCCTGCTTTTTAACACACCCTTTCGGTACTTTTTACTACGCAGCGCTCACCGGAGAATTTTATGCGTAAGCATCGCGCCTTGCTGGCGGCTATGGTATTACTTCCTGCACTGGCGCAGGCGGACGAAGCTCAGGTTAAAGATGTTCATGACGCGCCGCAGGTGCGTGGCAGCATTATCGCTAACCTGCTGGAGAAGCATGACAACCCGTTTGTTCTCTATCCTTATGAGAACAACTATCTTCTCTATACCTATACCAGCGATCTCAATAAAGAGGCGATCTCCTCCTATAACTGGGCTGAAAATGCCCGTAAGGATGAGGTAAAATTCCAGCTCAGCCTGGCGTTCCCGCTGTGGCGCGGTATCCTGGGTGATAATTCGGTGCTGGCGGCCTCTTATACGCAGCGTTCCTGGTGGCAGTTGTCGAATCGCGGTGAGTCATCCCCGTTTCGTGAAACCAACTATGAGCCGCAGATTTTCCTGGGCTGGGCGACCGATTACTCGTTCGCGGGCTGGACCCTGCGTGATGTTGAGGTGGGTCTCAACCATGAATCCAATGGCCGTAGCGACCCCACTTCACGTAGCTGGAACCGCGTCTATACGCGTCTGATGGCGCAGAACGGCAACTTCATGGCGGAGATCAAACCCTGGTACCGCATTCCGGAAGGGGATAGCAGCGATGATAATCCCGATATCACCAAATATATGGGTTACTACCGCGCCAAATTGGGTTACATGCTCGGCGATAGTATCTTCAGTGTAGAAGGCAACTATAACTGGAACAGCGGTTATGGCGGCGCGACGTTTGGCTGGAGCTATCCGATCTCGGAGCACGTTCGCTTCTATACGCAGGTATTTAGCGGCTATGGCGAATCGCTGATCGATTACGACCATCGTCAGACCCGTCTGGGTGTCGGCGTAACGCTGAACGACTTGTTCTAATCAATTACGTAAGACAGGAATAGCGTGGCAACCTCGGCAGTCCTTAATCAGGAAGCGCTGGCGCAGCAGGTATTGCAGGATACCTTCGGCTACCAGCAGTTTCGTCCCGGTCAACAGACAATCATTAACCAGGCGCTGAGCGGGCGCGACTGTCTGGTGGTGATGCCGACCGGCGGCGGTAAATCACTGTGCTATCAGATCCCGGCGCTGGTACGCGACGGGCTGACGCTGGTGGTTTCGCCGCTGATCTCGCTGATGAAAGATCAGGTGGATCAACTGCTGGCCAACGGCGTGGCGGCGGCCTACCTCAATTCGACCATGACGCGTGAGCAGCAGCAGACGGTGATGGCGGATTGCCGCACCGGTCGGGTTAAGCTGCTCTATATCGCGCCAGAACGCCTGATGATGGATAACTTCCTCGAAAATCTGGCGCACTGGCAGCCCGCCATGCTGGCGGTGGACGAAGCGCACTGTATTTCCCAGTGGGGCCACGATTTCCGTCCGGAGTATGGTGCGCTGGGACGGATGCGTCAGCGCTTCCCGGAGCTGCCGGTGATGGCGCTGACCGCTACCGCCGATGAAACCACCCGCAACGATATCGTTAATCTGTTGCATATGCAGGACCCGCTGATTCAGATCAGCAGTTTCGACCGCCCCAATATTCGCTATACGCTGGTCGAGAAATTCAAACCTACCGAGCAGTTGCTGCGTTACGTGCAGGATCAGCGCGGTAAGTGCGGCATCATTTACTGCAACAGCCGGGCGAAGGTCGAAGACACCGCCGCACGCCTGCAAAGCCGTGGATTGAGCGTGGGTGCCTACCATGCCGGAATCGACAGCGAGCAGCGCGCCCGGGTGCAGGAAGCGTTTCAGCGCGACGATCTGCAAATCGTGGTCGCCACGGTGGCATTCGGGATGGGCATCAACAAGCCCAACGTTCGCTTTGTGGTACATTTCGATATTCCGCGCAACATCGAATCCTACTATCAGGAAACCGGACGAGCAGGGCGTGATGGCCTGCCGGCTGAGGCGATGATGCTCTACGATCCGGCGGATATGGCGTGGCTGCGCAAATGTCTCGAAGAGAAAGCGCCGGGTCCGCTGCAGGATATTGAGCGTCATAAGCTCAACGCGATGGGGGCCTTCGCGGAAGCGCAGACCTGTCGCCGTCTGGTGCTACTCAACTACTTCGGTGAAGGCCGGCAGCAGCCGTGCGGCAACTGCGATATCTGTCTCGATCCGCCCAAGCGCTACGACGGTCTGGTTGAGGCGCAAAAAGCGCTCTCCGGTATCTATCGCGTCGGCCAGCGTTTCGGCATGGGATATATTGTCGAAGTGCTGCGTGGAGCCAATAACCAGCGAATCCGCGAGCTCGGGCACGACAAACTGCCGATTTACGGGCTGGGCAAAGATCAGAGCCATGAGCACTGGGTCAGCGTGTTACGCCAGCTGATTCATCTGGGGCTGGTCACGCAAAACATCGCCATGCACTCGGCGCTGCAGCTGACCGAAGCGGCACGGCCGGTGCTGCGTGGTGAAGTGCCGCTGATGCTGGCGGTTCCGCGGTTGATTACCGCCAGGCCGAAAAGCAACAGTCCGGCGAAGTTTCACGGCGGTAACTACGATCGCAAACTGTTTGCCAAGCTGCGTAAGCTGCGCAAAGCGATTGCTGATGAAGAGAATATTCCGCCATACGTGGTGTTCAATGACGCCACGCTGATCGAAATGGCCGAGCAGATGCCGGTCAGCGCCTCAGAGATGCTCAGCGTCAATGGCGTCGGCCACCGTAAACTGGAGCGCTTTGGCAAACCTTTCCTGGTGATGATCAAAGAGCACCTTGATGATGAAGAGTAAAGGACACTGCATATGCTGATGTTATTCGCTACCGTGGCGCTGGTTCATCTGGTGGCTCTGATGAGCCCCGGCCCCGATTTCTTTTTCGTGTCTCAGACTGCCGCCAGCCGTTCGCGCAAAGAGGCGATGATGGGCGTGCTGGGCATTACGCTCGGGATTGTAGTCTGGGCCGGTGTGGCGCTGATGGGCCTGCATCTGATTCTGGAGAAAATGGCCTGGCTGCATCAGATCATTATGGTCGGCGGCGGCCTTTATCTGCTGTGGATGGGCTGGCAGCTGATGTGCTCAGCGCGTCAGCGTCACAAACAGCCGCAGCAGGATGAGCCGGTGGTTGAGCTGCCGAAACGCGGCATGAGCTTTATCAAAGGGCTGCTGACCAATCTGTCGAATCCGAAAGCGATCATCTACTTCGGCAGCGTATTTTCCCTGTTTGTCGGTGACGACGTCGGTGCAGCGGAGCGCTGGGGGCTGTTTTTACTGATTGTCGGCGAAACCTTTGCCTGGTTCGCGCTGGTGGCTGCCATTTTCGCGATGCCGTGGATGCGCAATAAGTATCAGCGGTTAGCCAAGTGGGTGGATGGCATGGCAGGCGTGCTGTTTGCTGGCTTTGGTCTTCATCTGATCATCTCTCGCTAATCACGCCAGGTTATGCCGGAGCGCGCGTGGCGCATCCGGCATACACTTCACTTCTCCTCTCCCCGATATTTCATCTGAGTGACGGCTGTTACGCTCGGCGTCTGCCGATGGCGCGCTGTTGTAACCGCAGATAAATAGTCACTATTGGTTAATCAATGAAACCATCACCTCCGGTAAGGTCAGGTCTGCGGACTGTTTTTTCATGGAGAGGATGATGAGAGTCAACACCGCGTTATTGCTATTAGTGACGGCTTGTCTCAGCGCCTGCGCCTCGCACGATGCTGCCGATTACCGAGCCCCTGAATCGGCGAAAGCGGATAAAGTGTCGGTGATCCTGGCGCAGGGGCTTCCGACGTCAGATCAGCAGCAGGGTGAAAGGATTAGCCAGATTTCTGCTGCTTTTCTCGGGACACCCTATCAAGCGAATATGCTGACAGGTTCGCCTGATACCCCTGAAGTGCTGGTGATCAATTTCAACGGTGTCGATTGTTTCACGCTGCTGGATTACGTGCAGGCGCTGAACCGCAGCCACGATCGCGCCAGCTTTGAGGCTAACCTGATTCGAACCCGCTACGTTGACGGTGAGGTCAGCTATCTGAAGCGACGCCACTTTTTCTCCGACTGGTTCGCTGACCGTCCGCGCAATGCCAATGACATCACCCGCACCCTCAGCCCACAGGCGGTGACGGTAGTGAAGCAACTCAATCATCAGGCCAACGGAACAGAACGGGTGCCGGGCCTGGGTGTGATATCACGCCACATTACCTACATCCCGGCCCAGGCAATCACACCTCAGGTGCTGGAGCAGATCCAAACCGGCGATTATGTGGGCGTTTACGCCACACAGCAGGGGCTGGATGTCTCCCATGTGGGGATTGCTGTCCGGCATGATGGTCAGTTGTGGTTCAGGAACGCCTCCTCCCTGGCCGCCAATCGCAAAGTTGTCGATACGCCATTCAGGGAATATATGCGTTCAAAACCGGGCATGATGGTACTGCGTGCGGTGCCACTGACAGCGCCGTAGCGAAGAAGGGGAAGAAGGGATAATCTTTCGCGCCGACCTGAGTGCGTCGGCGCGTCAGGGATTAAGCGATTTTTCTGGCGCTGGCCAGCAGCGCACCCACCGCCATAAACAGCCCGCCAAAAATACGGTTCATCAGCTTCATCTGCTTCGGCCCTTTGATCCAGCCTGCAATGCGCTTCGCTAACGTGGCGTAGCCAATCATCACGATAATATCGACCACCACGGTGGTGACGCCCAGCACCAGATACTGCATCAGCTGCGGCTGGTGTGGCTGGATAAACTGCGGAAACAGCGCGGCAAGAAAAACGATGCTTTTCGGGTTGGTCAGGTTGACCAGCACCGCGCGTTTGAACAGGCGACGGCGTGGCATCGCTTTAGCCACCGCATCAAGATCGATGCCGCCCGCGGACCGCCACTGCTGAATGCCGAGCCACACCAGATAGGCGGCACCGGCCCATTTCAGGATTTCAAACGCCAGCAGCGACTGGGAAAACAGCGCCCCCAGACCGATACCCACCAGCACGATGTGCAACGCCAGGCCGACCTGCAAACCGGAAATAGAGGCCACCGTGCCGCGATAGCCGTGGCTGATGCCGGTACTCATGGTGTTGATTGCGCCGGAACCGGGCGACAGGCTTAAAATTGTGGTGGTCAGCAGATAGGTCAGCCACCATTCGATGGTCATGGGTTGCGCTCTCTTTGGCGGCAGAATTGTGACACAATACGCCAGAAATAAGCGCGGCGCTATGGCCGACGTACCGCATTAAAGACTCTTTTTTCCGGCCATCAGGGGGGCGAATGAATCAACATAAAGCCAGTTGGTTGCAACGAGAAAAAGCCTTTGCTGCCTTTGCCACCGGGCCGCTGCTCGACTTCTGGCACCGCCGTGAGGAACGTGAGTTTATCGGCGTCGGGAATCTCACCCTGCGCTATGTGCGTTTCACCTCCCCGCAACATCGGCGTGTCATCCTGATCGTGCCTGGCCGCATTGAGAGTTACATAAAATATCCTGAGCTGGCGTACGATCTGTTTCATTGTGGTTTCGACGTGGTGATCCTCGATCATCGCGGTCAGGGCCGATCCGATCGTCTGCTGGAAGATTCACACCGTGGTCATGTGGCTGAATTTACCCACTACGTCGACGATCTGGAAACGCTCTACCTAAAAGAGATTGTCAGCGGTCACTACCAGCAGCGTTATGCACTGGCCCACTCTATGGGCGGGGCGATTTTAACGCTGTTTCTGGCGCGCCAGCCGCAGGCTTTCCATGCGGTTGCGCTGGTGGCACCGATGTTTGGCATTGCGCTGCCGTTGCCCTCTTTCCTGGCGCACCGGATCCTCGACTGGGCTGAGAAACGGCCGGCACTGCGTGATGGCTACGCGCTGGGTACCGGACGCTGGCGTGCGCATCCGTTTGGCATCAACCGGCTGACGCACAGCGCCGAGCGTTATCGCCGCAGCCTGCGTTTTTATGCGGACGATCCGGCGATTCGCGTGGGTGGCCCGACGTATCACTGGGTGCGCGAAGGCATTCATGCGGGTCGCAACATCATCAGCCAGGCCGATAAAATCACTACGCCGCTGCTGTTGCTGCAGGCCAGTGATGATCAGGTGGTGGATAACCGCTCGCAGGATCTCTTTTGTGCTGCCATGGCGGCGGCAGGTCATCCGTGCGAAGGGAATAAACCGCGCGTGATTAACGGTGCGCGTCATGAGATCCTGTTTGAAAAAGACAACATGCGCGCCGAAGCGCTTAATGCAGTGATCGACTTTTTTTCATCGCATCGCTGACGTTCATTATCCGACTGGCTCCGGCCAGCAGAATCAGATACCCGAGGTTTTCATGTACCACATCGTTGCATCCGATCTGGATGGCACGCTGCTTTCTCCCGAACATCGCCTGACGCCTTTTGCGCGCGAAACGCTGCAACAGCTGGTCGCAAAGGATATTCATTTCGTGTTTGCCACCGGCCGCCATCATATTGATGTCGGACAGATGCGCGATAGCCTGGCTATCCCGGCGTACATGATCACTTCCAACGGCGCACGGGTGCATAATGCTCAGGGCGAGCTGGTGTTCAGCCATAACCTGGACGAAGACATCGCGAATGATCTGTTTGGTCTGCAGTATCATCACAGCGATATTCTGACCCATGTTTACCGTGATGATGAGTGGTTTGTCAGCCGTTCCCGTCCCGCTGAGCAGGATTACTTCCGTGAATCGGTATTCAACTATCAGGTCTATGAACCGGGTCTGTTGCCGACCGATAACATCAGTAAAGTCTTTTTTACCTGTGAAGATCCTGAGCATCTGATCCCGATGGAGCAGGCGATTGAAGCGCGCTGGGGCGATCGGGTTAACGTCAGTTTTTCACTGCCGACCTGCCTCGAAGTGATGGCGGGTGGCGTATCGAAAGGGCATGCGCTGGAGGCCGTAGCGAAGCAGCTGGGCCATACGCTGCATAGCTGTATCGCCTTTGGCGACGGCATGAATGATGTGGAGATGCTGAGCATGGCGGGTAAGGGCTATATCATGCAGAACGCCCATCAGCGGCTGAAAGATACCTTGCCGGAGCTGGATGTGATCGGTTCGAATGCCGATGATGCGGTGCCACAGACGCTGCGCACGCTCTACCTTTCCTGAGGATATCGCGCAAACAAAGGGCCGGTTAACCGGCCCTTTTTTATTGCCGTCAGGCCAGTTTCTGCTTGTGTTTATGCTCGCTGACCATGGTCAGCAACAGCAGGATCACCGCCAGTACGCAGCCGGCAATCATCACCAGAAAACCGCCGTCCCAGCCAAAGTAGTCAACGGTGTAACCGACAATGGCGCTGGCCGCCACCGAACCGCCCAGATAACCAAACAGGCCGGTAAAACCTGCGGCGGTGCCGGCGGCTTTCTTGGGTGCCAGCTCCAGCGCGTGCAGGCCAATCAGCATCACCGGACCATAAATCAGGAAACCAATCACGATCATACAGGCCATATCAACGCCAGGATTGCCCGCCGGGTTCAGCCAGTAAATCACCGTGGCGATCGTCACCAGCGTCATAAAGAACACGCCGGTGGCCCCGCGGTTACCGCGAAACACTTTGTCTGACATCCAGCCACATAACAGCGTGCCCGGAATACCGGCATACTCATACAGGAAGTAGGCCCAGGAGGACTTATCCAGCGTGAAGTGCTTCACCTCTTTCAGGTAGGTCGGCGACCAGTCGAGAATGCCGTAGCGCAGCAGATAGACAAAAACGTTCGCCAGCGCGATGTACCACAGCAGTTTGTTAGGCAGCACATATTTCATGAAGATTTGCTTAGCAGTTAACTCCTCTTCATGACTGGCATCGTAATCTGGCGGATAGTCGTTTTTATACTCTTCGATCGGCGGCAGGCCACAGGATTGGGGCGTGTCGCGCATCAGGGCAAACGCGAAGAGCGCAATCAGGATGGCACCAAAGGCGGGCATATAGAGTGCCGCTTTCCAGTCGTTGAACCACGCCATGCCAAGCAGGAACAGCAGCGGTGGCAGGCCGCCGCCGACGTTATGGGCGCAGTTCCACACCGAGACAATGCTGCCGCGCTCCTTCTGCGACCACCAGTGCACCATGGTACGACCGCACGGTGGCCAGCCCATGCCCTGGAACCAGCCGCAGACAAACAGCAGCACGAACATCACCATAATGCTGGAGGTGGCCCAGGGCACGAATCCCATAAACAACATCACCGCCGCGGCCAGGATCAGTCCGGCTGGCAGGAAGACGCGCGGATTCGAGCGATCGGACACTGAGCCCATGATGAATTTCGAGAAGCCATAGGCGATCGAAATGCCTGACAGGGCGAAACCGAGATCGCCACGTGAAAAGCCTTGCTCGACCAGATAGGGCATCGCGAGCGCAAAGTTTTTTCTGACCAGATAGTAGGCGGCATAGCCAAAAAAGATCCCAATAAAAATTTGCCAGCGCAGACGACGGTAGAGCGGATCGACGCGATCCGCTGCTACCTGCGGCTGACGTGGTGCAGGTTTAAAAATACTCAGCATCAGTGAGGCCCTCCAGGGCACATTATGGTTTTTTACATTCCCAGCGGTGGGGTCAAAAAAAGACAAAAAGAAATGGCGACGTGATGTTCCATTTCGCGCAAAGAATAAAATTAGTGACCTGACGTTACTGTGATGCGTGACACATTTGTTACAGTTTTATTACAGCGCCGAGCGAAAGTGATCACCATATGGTTTATTTCGCGCATTCGGGGAAAAACGTCGCCAGCAGGAGACGGGGATGTTACAGCGGGGTTGAGCTGTTGCAGCAGTTGCGCATTGTTTGCTTTAAAAGTAATCGGATGTAAACCAGATAGTGCAGCCGATCGACAGCACATTGTTTACACTGACACTCTGTTAACTTCGGGGTCGTTACCGTGTTCTTATTGATCATCACCACTATTCTGTGGGCTTTTTCGTTCAGCCTGATTGGCGAGTATCTTGCCGGCCAGGTGGACAGCTGGTTTTCTGTACTGATGCGCCTGGCGCTGGCCGCAATAGTCTTTTTGCCTTTTCTGCGCTGGCGCGGTTACCGTCCCTCAACTCTGCTGCTCTATATGCTGGTCGGGATGTTGCAGTTAGGAGTGATGTATCTGCTGAGCTTTGAAGCCTACCTCTATCTCAGCGTGTCGGAATTTTTGCTGTTTACGGTGATGACGCCGCTCTATGTGACCCTGATCTATGACCTGATTAGCCGTCGTCCGCTGCGGATCGGCTATATCTTCAGCGCGCTGCTGGCGGTCGCCGGGGCGGCCATTATCCGCTATGACAAGGTCAGCGATAATTTCTGGGTTGGCCTGCTGCTGGTGCAGCTGGCGAACATCTGCTTTGCTGCCGGTATGGTGGGGTACAAGCGTCTGCAGGAGACCCGTCCGATGCCGCAGCACACCGCCTTTTCCTGGTTCTACCTTGGCGCAGTGGTGATTGCGGTCATCGCCTGGTTCATCTGGGGCAATCCGCAGAAACTCCCGACCACCTCGCTGCAATGGGGCATTCTGGTCTGGCTGGGCGTGGCCGCTTCGGGTCTCGGCTACTTTATGTGGAACTATGGTGCGACCCAGGTTGATGCCGGCACGCTGGGCATCATGAATAACATGCACGTCCCCGCCGGACTGCTGGTTAACCTGGCGATCTGGCAGGAGAAGCCGCACTGGCCGAGCTTTATCGCCGGCGCGCTGGTGATCCTCGCCTCGCTGTGGGTGCATAAGCGCTGGGTGGTGGGGCGCAGTGACCGGTTATAAGGTGAAATGGGTGCGCTGATACCGGTAAATAGCGGCTGTTGCATAGGTGCGGCCTTCCGGGCTGGCGCGCCTGATCGCAAGGAATCTCACCTCCCTGTGGGTCGGCCGGGCCATCCGGCCCGGACGCTTCGCTCTTCTGACGCGCCAGCCCTGGAGGGGTGACAGCATCATCGCGGTTAAACCGGGGATCAGAGCGAACATGAAAGAGGAGAGGGCGGGCTGAGAAGTATAGCGTCCGCCGCCGGGACAAAAACGGCGGCTGGCGCTCCAGAGATGCATTGACGCCGGCTTTACGCAGCAGCGCTCTATTGCCGACGGGATGACACGATATCAGGCAGGCTTCCCATTCTTAGGGCGCTGAATCATCGCCAGGCCTTTCAGGAAGTTACGCAGAATCTGGTCGCCGCACTCACGGTAATTTTTGTGGTCAGGTTTGCGGAAAATCGCACCGATTTCTGCCTGCGAAACGGTGAAACTGGCGCGTTTCAGCACTTCAGGGATATCCGTGGTTTTCAGATCAAAGGCGATGCGCAACTTCTTCATAAAGATGTTGTTATTCATCTTGCGCTCAATGGAAGGAGCCGGCATCTCTTCACTTTTGCCACGACGGTAAAAGATCAGGCCGTTAAGAAAGTAGCCCATCAGCACATCGGGGCAGGGACGAAACGCGGCATCTTCATCTTTTTTCAGCCACGCCTGGATATCCGTCTGCGGGACTTCACACTGCGCCAGCGCAAAAATTTCCACCATTTTGGCATCGCTCAGATCGAGCATATAGCGCACGCTGCGCAGAATATCGTTGTTAGTCATGGTGAGATCTTCTCATGGTCAGTCGACAGGCTGCGCATTATAGGGGATTTTACTGTTGCTCGCGCAGGTTTGTACCTCGCGACTTACCGCTGCATTAACGCGGCAGGCTGCAGCGCATCCCGCACAAAGGGCAGATGTTCGCAGGCGTGCTGGCGGGCAAAGCGGATAAAGGCTTCCAGCACCGGCTGACGCTGCTCGCCATCGCGCACTGCGGCATAAAGACGGCTCCACAGCCCGTCGCCCAGCGTTTTGGTCACCACCAGTCCCTGCTTCTCAAAACTCTCCACCACCCAGTGCGGCAGCGCCGCAATGCCCATCCGCGCCGAGACCATCTGGATCATCAGCAGGGTGTTATCGACATTTTTCAGCGCCGGGCTGACGCCAGCCGGTTGCAGGAAGTGACGCCAGATATCGAGGCGCTGACGCTGCACCGGATAGATCATCAGCACCTCGTCGGCCAGATCCTCGGGTGCGATATGTTCAACCTGCGCCAGCGGATGATCCGGTGCCAGCACCAGTCGCACCTCAAAATCAAACATCGGCGAATAGAACAGCCCGGAGCGCGCCAGGATATCGGAGGTCAGCACCACATCCAGCTCGCCCTGCTGCAGCGCAGGCTGCGGATCAAAGGTGACGCCTGATTTGAAATCCATCACCACCTGCGGCCAGCTCTGACGGAAATTATCCAGCGCTGGCGTCAGCCACTGGATGCAGCTATGGCACTCAATCGCCACTCGTAAGGTGGTCTGCTGTGGTTCATGGCAGGCCTGCAACGCCTGCTGGATCTGCGGCAGCACCTGTTCGGCCAGCTGCAGCAGGATGTCGCCCTGTGGCGTGAAGCGCAGCGGCTGACTTTTACGCACGAACAGGCGGAATCCCAGCCGCTGTTCCAGATCGCTGAACTGGTGGGACAACGCCGATTGCGTCTGATGAAGCTGGGATGCCGCCGCCGCCAGCGAACCTGTATTACGCAGAGCCTGAAGCGTCCGCAGGTGCTTGAGTTCGATCATGAGAGTCCTTCACATCGAAAATGAACATATTGCGCTTGAGGAACATACAGTACCCGCAGATTATAGCGGTGTAAACATCTGGACGGCTAAACATCTTTGGCTGTCAGCCAAAGTGAAAGATTATCTGGAGAACAGCGAATGACAATCCTCAACCATACCCTCGGTTTTCCCCGTGTTGGCCTGCGTCGCGAACTGAAAAAAGCGCAGGAGAGCTACTGGGCCGGTAACAGCAGCCAGCAGGATTTGCTGGCGGTGGGCCGTGAGCTGCGGGCGCGTCACTGGCAGCAACAGAAAGAGGCGGGCATCGATCTGCTGCCGGTGGGTGACTTCGCCTGGTACGACCATGTGCTGACCACCAGCCTGATGCTGGGCAACGTGCCGGCGCGCCATCAGAATAAAGACGGTTCGGTTGATCTGGATACGCTGTTTCGTCTGGGCCGTGGCCGGGCACCGACCGGTGAGCCGGCGGCGGCGGCTGAGATGACCAAATGGTTTAACACTAACTACCACTACATCGTGCCTGAGTTCACCCAGGGCCAGACTTTCAGACTGGCCTGGACCCAGTTGCTGGATGAAGTCGATGAGGCGCTGGCGCTGGGCCACAACATCAAGCCAGTGCTGCTGGGACCGATCACCTATCTGTGGCTGGGTAAGGTGAAAGGCGAGCCGTTTGACCGCCTCTCGCTGCTGCAGGCGATTCTGCCGGTCTACCAGCAGGTCCTGGCGGAACTGGCGAAACGTGACATCGAATGGGTGCAGATTGATGAACCGGCGCTGGCGCTGGAGCTGCCGCAGTCATGGCGTGAGGCGTTCAGGCCCGCCTTTGATGCGCTACAGGGGCAGAGTAAACTGCTGCTGACCACCTATTTCGACAGCATCGGACAGAACATTGAGGTGATCCGTGAGCTGCCGGTGCAGGGGCTGCATGTCGATCTGGTACACGGCCGGGATGATATTCAGCAACTGAATCAGCAATTACCGGCCAGCTGGCTGCTGTCGCTGGGGGTGATCAACGGACGTAACGTCTGGCGTGCCGATCTGAGCCGCTGGTTTACGCGTCTGCAGCCGCTGATCGCCCAGCGCGCGCAGCTGTGGATTGGCTCCTCCTGCTCGTTGCTGCACAGTCCGATCGACCTGAGCGTCGAGACGCGGCTGGATGAGGAAGTGAAAAGCTGGTTCGCCTTCGCGCTGCAGAAATGCACCGAGCTTTCACTGCTGACGCAGGCGCTCAACCGCAACGATGCCGCGTCACTGGAGGCCTGGAGCGCGCCGATTCGGGCCCGTGCGCACTCCAGTCGCGTGCATAATGCCGCGGTCAGTCAGCGTTTGCAGGCCATCACGCCGCAGGACAGCGAACGTCACAGCCGTTACAGCGAGCGGGCAAAAGCACAGCGCCAGCGCTTTAATCTGCCTGCCTGGCCAACCACCACTATCGGCTCTTTCCCGCAGACGCCGGAAATTCGCGGCCTGCGTCTCGATTTTAAACAGGGCCGCCTCGACAGCCATCATTACCGCACCGGCATCGCTGAGCACATCAGACAGGCGATCGCTGAGCAGGAGCGGCTGGGGCTGGATGTGCTGGTACATGGCGAAGCGGAACGCAACGACATGGTGGAATACTTCGGCGAACATCTGGATGGGTTTGTTTTTACCCAGAATGGCTGGGTACAGAGCTATGGCTCACGCTGCGTGAAACCGCCGGTGATCATCGGTGACGTCAGCCGGCCGGAAGCGATTACCGTTGAATGGGCGAAATATGCCCAGTCGCTGACCGACAAGCCGGTGAAAGGGATGCTGACCGGCCCGGTGACGATTCTGTGCTGGTCTTTCCCGCGCGAAGATGTGTCGCGTGAAACCATCGCGAAACAGATTGCGCTGGCGCTGCGTGATGAAGTCGCCGATCTGGAAAAAGCCGGTATTGGCATTATCCAGATTGATGAACCAGCGCTGCGCGAAGGGTTGCCGCTGCATCAGTCTGACTGGGCTGCCTATCTGAGCTGGGCGGTCGAGGCTTTCCGCCTGAATGCCGCGGTGGCGCGGGATGAAACCCAGATTCACACCCATATGTGTTACTGCGAGTTTAACGACATCATGGATTCTATCGCGGCGCTGGATGCGGATGTGATTACCATTGAAACCTCACGCTCCGACATGGATCTGCTGGCGTCGTTTGAACACTTTGACTATCCGAATGAAATCGGTCCGGGCGTCTACGATATTCATTCGCCTAACGTACCGAGCGTCGAGTGGATGGAAGCGCTGTTACGGAAAGCGGCGAAGCGGATTCCGGAAGCGCGTTTGTGGGTGAACCCGGACTGCGGATTGAAAACGCGCGGCTGGACCGAGACGCGGCAGGCGCTGGCAAACATGGTGACGGCGGCGAAGAAGCTGCGTGATGAAACAGCATAAAAACGGGTCAGAACGGCGAGGCTGATACGATATCGGGGCGCACAGCGCCCCTTTTTTTGCTTATTGCGATGCGACGCCATACTGCCTGAACCAGGCCAGCATCCGCGCCCAGCCATCACTGGCAGATTCAGCATGGTAGCTCGGACGGTAGTCAGCATTAAAGGCATGTCCGGCTTCGGGATAGACGATGATCTCCGCGGTGGCATTGGCCGCGTGCAGCGCCTGACGCATCTGCTCAACGCTCTCCAGCGGAATCCCCTCATCCTGGCCACCGTATAAACCTAACACCGGGGCGCTAAGATCGACGGCGACATCGATAGGATGCTTCTGCTGCTTCATGGTCCGATCGCCGGTCAGACGTCCATACCAGGCGACGGCCGCGCGCAGTTGCGGATTGTGCGCCGCATAGAGCCAGCTGATGCGGCCGCCCCAGCAGAACCCGGTAATGCCCATACGCCGGATATCGCCGCCGTTACGCGCCGCCCAGTTGGCCGCATGATCAAGATCGGACAGCACCTGTGTATCGGGCACTTTGCTCACCAGCTCGCTGAACAGGGTCGGGATATCGTGGTAATCGTTGGGATCGCCTTCGCGGAAGTAGAGTTCCGGAGCGATAGCCAGATAGCCTTCCAGCGCCAGACGGCGGCAGATATCACGGATGTGTTCATGGACGCCAAAGATCTCCTGCACCACCAGCACCACCGGTAACGGACCGTCGGCAGATTTCGGTCTGGCATAAAAGGCGGGCATATTTTCGCCCTGGCTTGGCACTGAGGTCTCACCGGCGTGAATCGCCGGACTGTCGGTAATAATGGTGGTAGAAGCGGTGGGCAGAACGGCAGGCGCAAAGGTCCCTGCCGCGGCTTTTTGTGTCATATTATCACTGGTTTTCATTATTCTCTCCGTGCAAGCAATGGCGCAATCACGTAACTATAGCCTGGCCGGACACCGTGCGAGCCAGACGTCGGGTAACAGAGTCAGCAGCGGACAATACCATCCACCTCTTTAACACTGAGATGAGGCCGACACAGCCCCGGCGAAGCCAATGTCAGCGAAACCGATGTGATATTGTGATAAACATCACATTGTTTTTGGTGATAAATGTAACTTTCATTTTCTTCGGTGAATGCTGTCACATATTTATCGGGCGTGCTGACGTAGAGTGACGCGCTACCTTCCCTTAACAGGAGTCTGAAATGACACAGTCTGACGTTTTCCATCTGGGCCTGACGAAAGCCGATCTGCAGGGCGCCACCCTGGCGATTGTGCCCGGCGATCCGGAGCGCGTGAAGAAGATTGCCGGACTGATGGAGGATGCCACGCATCTGGCCTCACACCGCGAATTTACCAGCTGGCTGGCTAAGCTGGACGGCAAACCGGTGGTGGTCTGCTCAACCGGCATCGGCGGCCCTTCCACCTCTATTGCGGTTGAAGAGCTGGCGCAGCTTGGCGTACGCACCTTCCTGCGCGTGGGCACCACCGGCGCTATCCAGCCGCACATCAACGTTGGCGATGTGCTGGTGACCACCGGGTCAGTGCGTCTTGACGGCGCCAGCCTGCATTTCGCGCCGATGGAGTTCCCGGCCGTGGCCGACTTTGCCTGTACCACGGCGCTGGTGGCCGCAGCAGAAGCCTGTGGCGCGAAGACTCATATCGGCATCACCGCCTCTTCTGACACGTTCTATCCAGGCCAGGAGCGCTACGACACCTTCTCCGGGCGAGTGGTGAATCGCTTCCAGGGATCGATGAAAGAGTGGCAGGAGATGGGCGTCCTCAACTATGAGATGGAATCCGCTACACTGTTAACCATGTGCGCCAGCCAGGGGCTGCGAGCCGGCATGGTGGCGGGCGTGATCGTTAACCGTACCCAGAAAGAGATCCCGGATGCGGTGACGATGAAACAGACCGAAAGCGATGCGGTAAAAATTGTGGTTGAAGCGGCTCGCCGCTTGTTATAACCCTTACTGTCAGGCAGCAGGTTAACGGCCGGACATAAGGCCAGCCTGCTGCCGGATAGCCCCGGCGCAGCCTTTCAACGGAAGCTGAGAGTGCCTGATGCGCAAGACTATTCCCGTTCGTCGTCCCGCCGTTAACCTGAATCCCGTTGCGCTCAATGCCCGTCTTGAGAGCAGTGCCGCACAGTTTCGCGCCGCCATGCAGCAGGGTGATTATGCGCAGGCAGCCCGCTACTGCGAAGAGGTGCTGCGCTATCAGCCCCATCAGATGCAGGTACTCAGCGACTACGCGCTCTGTCTGATGCGTCTCGGTCAGCATCACAAAGCCTACAAAACCTACCAGAAAATTTACCAGTCGCCACCGGCGGTGCGCGCTACCGCGTCAGACACCTGGCTGGATGGCCTGACCGAAGTGTGTGGCTGGCTGGATAAGCAGGATGAGGTGACGCGTTACGGCCTGGAATCGTTGCAGCAATCGGACGCCCGTTTCCGGCAGGGCGCGCGGGTTGCGTTTCCCGCTGCGCAGCCCGAGCCGATCGACCTCAGCCAGCCGCAGCAGAATGTGATCGCCTTCAGCCTGTATGGTGACCAGCCGCGTTACTGCGAAACCCTGATTAAAAACGTTGAGGTGGCGCCTGAGCTCTATCCGGGCTGGGTGTGTCGCATCTATCTGGATGACAGCGTGCCGCAGCATGTCTGGCAACGGCTCGATCAACCGCACGTTCAGCGGATCGATATGTCCCACGAAAAAACGTTGTTCCCGACGCTGTGGCGCTTTCTGGTGATGGACGATCCCGGCGTGAAACGCTTTATCGTCCGCGATGCCGACTCGTTGCTCTCCGAGCGCGAGGTGGCGGCGGTCAACGCCTGGCTGGCGTCGCCTTACTGGTTCCATCATATGCGCGACTACTTCTCCCATACCGAACTGCTGCTGGCCGGCATGTGGGGCGGCTGTCACGGTGTTTTTCGTCAGGTCGAACAGACCATGCGCGAATTTATTGCGCAATACCGCGGCAGCGAACGCTTTACCGATCAGTCTTTCCTCAAGACGGCGCTGTGGCCAACGGTGCGTGAAAGTGTTCTCAACCATGATGAACTGTTTCATTTTCATCAGGCGCAGCCGTGGCCAGCACATCCGCCAGTGCGCTGGCAGATGCCCCGATTTCACGTCGGCAGTAATGTCGGCTTTGCCAGCCTCACCGGTCAATCCCATGCCGCCGACGGTGCCCGTCAGCAGATAGAAATGAGCGGTGACGGCAAAAGCTGGCACTACCCGGCTCAGGTGAAAAATGGCCAATGGCTGCTGCCGATGCCCTATTTCCTGATTGATGAGTGGCAGGCCGGAAAGCTGACGGTGACCGTGCGCTAAGTGGTTGAGGGCATGTAAATATATCTGGACATTCATACAGTGCGACTCTACCTTTTCCCTCAGCAGCTTGAGTCGCGGGGAAATCATGGATCAGCACATCATTATCAGCGTCTGCCTGGCGCTCGCCGGAGCAGGGATTGGCTGGATGCTGGCACAGTTACGTGCCGGGCATCAGGCCGCCAGTTTCTTAACCGAACGCCGTCTGCTGGAAGAGGCGCAGCAGCGCCAGCAGCAGCAGATGGATCAGCTTCAGCAGCAGGCACAGCAGCGTGAACAGGAGTTACGTCAGCTGCATGGCGCGCTGAGCGGCGCCAATGAGCGTCTGCAACAGCTCGACTACTGGCGCAACGAAAGCGAACAGCTTAATCGGGAACTGCGCAACCAGCTGGAGGTTAACAGTGCCCAGGAAGCAGAACTGCGAGAAGTGACCATCCGCCTTGAAGAGACCCGCTTCGCTGCCGAAGAGAAGCAGCGTCTGCTGACCAACAGCGAGCAACGCCTCAGCGCCCAGTTTGAAAATCTTGCCAACCGAATCTTTGAAAACAGCGGCCGCCGCGTCGATGAGCAGAATCGCCAGAGCCTGGACAGCCTGATTGGTCCGCTGCGCGAACAGCTGGATGGCTTCCGCCGCCAGGTGCATGAGAGCTTCGGCGCGGAGGCGCGTGAACGGCATACCCTGACCCACGAAATCCGCCAGTTACAGCAGCTTAATGCGCAAATGGCGCAGGAAGCGCTCAACCTCACCAAAGCGCTGAAAGGCGACAACAAGATTCAGGGCAACTGGGGTGAAGTAGTGCTCAGCCGGGTACTGGAAGCCTCCGGGTTGCGTGAAGGTCATGAGTATGAAACCCAGGTCAGCATTCAGTCGGAGCAGCAGGGCAGGATGCAGCCGGATGTGATTGTTCGTCTGCCGCAGGGAAAAGATGTGGTGGTGGATGCCAAAATGACGCTGGTCGCCTACGAACGTTATTTCAACGCGGAAGATGAGGTTGAGCGTGAGCAGGCGATTCAGGAACATGTCAGCGCGATGCGCAGCCACATTCGCCTGCTGGGACGTAAAGATTATCAACAATTGCCCGGTTTACGATCGCTCGATTATGTGTTGATGTTTATCCCGGTCGAGCCAGCTTTTTTGCTGGCGATCGATCGCCAGCCAGAGCTGATTGGCGAGGCGCTGCAGCAAAACATTATGCTGGTCAGCCCGACCACGCTGCTGGTGGCGCTGCGTACCATTAATAATCTGTGGCGTTACGAGCATCAGAGTCGCAATGCGCAGCGTATCGCCGATCGGGCGACCCGGCTGTATGACAAGATGCGGCTGTTTGTCGATGACATGAGCGGCATTGGTCACAGTCTGGATAAGGCGCAAATCAGCTACCGTGAAGCGATGAAAAAGCTGGCCGAAGGGCGCGGCAACCTGATTGCGCAGACGGAAGGTTTTCGTGCGCTGGGGGTCGAGGTTAAACGTTCGATTAATCCTCAGCTGGTGGAGCGGGCAATGCCGGAACATCCGGCTGCCGAAGAGCCGGATCATGACGACGATACGGATGACAGTGACATGCGTGTGAGACGCCTCCACGAATAGTATGGGCGTAGCGTGCCTGACTTCCGTGACTCTGATACACTTCGGGAAGTATTGTTTGTGGAGCAGGTAAAACCGATGGCAGATGAATCACAGCAGGAAACCACCCATTTTGGCTTTCAGACGGTCGCCAAAAGCGAAAAAGCCGACAAAGTTGCGGATGTGTTTCACTCCGTAGCGGCAAAATATGACCTGATGAACGATTTGATGTCCTTTGGCGTCCATCGTATCTGGAAGCGTTTTACCATTGACAGCAGCGGCGTACGTCGCGGACAGCGCGTGTTGGATCTGGCCGGCGGTACCGGCGATCTGACGGCTAAATTTTCTCGCCTGGTGGGCGAAACCGGCCAGGTTGTACTGGCTGATATCAACAGTTCGATGCTGAAGATGGGCCGCGAAAAACTGCGCAATCTTGGCGTGGTCGGTAACGTCAATTACGTCCAGGCCAATGCAGAAGCCCTGCCGTTCCCGGATAACTACTTCGACTGCATCACCATCTCCTTTGGTTTACGCAACGTAACGGAAAAAGAGAAGGCGCTGGCCTCGATGTTCCGTGTGCTGAAGCCGGGCGGACGCTTACTGGTGCTGGAGTTCTCCAAACCGGTGATCGATCCACTGAGCAAAGCCTATGATGCTTACTCCTTCCATATTCTGCCGCGCATCGGGCAACTGGTGGCGCAGGACGCTGAGAGCTATCGCTATCTGGCCGAATCGATCCGTATGCATCCCGATCAGGAAACCCTGAAAGCGATGATGAACGACGTCGGTTTTGAAAATACCACTTACTCCAATATGACCGGCGGCATTGTGGCCTTACACCGTGGATTTAAGTTCTGAGTGAGATGGTGATGAAGCTAACGCCCTTGATTACCGCGGGCCTGGAAACCGCGCTGAACCGCATGTTGTATCGCGATCGCGGCCTGAAGGCGGCACGGCAGCGTCTGACCGGTAAGGTCCTGACGCTGCGTCTGAGCGAGTTTTCCTATCCGCTGGTGCTGGTGTTCAGTGAACAGCAACTGGATGTGCTGGCTGACTGGCAGGACAACAGTGACTGTACGGTGATTACCTCTCTGAAAACCTTGCCGAAGCTGCGTGACCGCCAGCAACTGACGCCGCTGATTCGCAGCGGTGAGCTGCAGGTGGAAGGCGATTTGCAGGTGGTACAGCAGTTTTCCGCGCTGATGGATCTGGCCGAGCTGGACCCGGCAGAGTATCTGGCGCCCTGGGTTGGTGATATCGCGGCCCAGGGCATCAGTCAGGGCGCGCAGCGGGCATTCCGGCTGGTGAAAGGCGAAGTCGGGCGTCGGCAGGATGACCTCGGTCAGGTACTGACCGAAGAGTGGCGTGTCGCGCCAGGCTCGCTCGAATTAGCCTGGTTTTCTGAGGAGGTAGACGCGATGGAACGTTCGCTTGAGGCGCTTAATGCGCGTCTGGCGCAGCTGGAGGCAAAATGAGTTTTGGAGAGATCCGCCGCTTATATTTGATCATGAAGGTGTTTTTGTCCTATGGCCTTGATGAACTGATTCCCAACACGCGCCTTACTCTTCCGCTTCGCCTGTGGCGTCGCTGCATTTTCTGGTTACCTAATCTGCATCCGCACGAACCGACCGGTGCGCGTATGCGCATGGCGATGGAGCAGCTGGGACCGGTCTGGATCAAGTTTGGTCAGATGCTGTCGACCCGCCGTGACCTGTTCCCGCCAGCTATCGCCGATCAACTGGCAATTCTGCAGGATCGGGTTGCGCCGTTTGATGGCGTCAAAGCCAAAGCACAGATCGAAGCCTCTATGGGCGCACCGATTGAAACCTGGTTTGATGATTTTGACATCAAACCGCTGGCGTCAGCCTCGATTGCCCAGGTTCACACCGCCACGCTGAAATCGACCGGCAAGAAAGTGGTGATTAAAGTCATTCGCCCCGATATTTTGCCGGTGATCAGAGCGGACATGAAGCTGATCTACCGCCTGGCGCGCTGGGTGCCGCGTCTGCTGCCCGACGGTCGTCGTCTGCGTCCGGTGGAAGTCGTACGCGATTATGAAAAAACTCTGCTTGATGAGCTGAACCTGTTACGCGAAGCCGCCAACGCCATTCAGTTACGCCGCAATTTTGAAGACAGCCGGATGCTCTACGTGCCGGAAGTCTATTCCGACTACTGCAGCGAAACCATGATGGTGATGGAACGTATTTACGGCATTCCGATTTCAGATGTTGCCACGCTGGAACGGCACGGCGTCAACATGAAGCTGCTGGCAGAGCGTGGCGTGCAGGTGTTCTTTACCCAGGTGTTCCGTGACAGCTTCTTCCATGCGGACATGCATCCGGGCAACATTTTCGTCAGCTATGAGCATCCGGAAGATCCGCAGTATATCGGCATCGATTGCGGCATTGTCGGCTCGCTTAACAAAGAAGATAAGCGCTATCTGGCGGAAAACTTCATCGCCTTCTTCAACCGCGACTACCGCAAGGTGGCGGAGCTGCACGTTGACTCAGGTTGGGTGCCGCCCGATACCAACGTTGAAGATTTTGAGTTTGCGATCCGCACCGTCTGTGAGCCGATTTTTGAAAAGCCGCTGGCCGAAATTTCGTTTGGTCACGTGCTGCTGAATCTGTTCAATACGGCGCGTCGGTTTAATATGGAAGTTCAGCCGCAGCTGGTGCTGTTGCAAAAGACCCTGCTGTATGTGGAAGGGATTGGTCGTCAGCTCTATCCGCAGCTCGACCTGTGGAAGACTGCCAAGCCGTTCCTGGAAGACTGGATCAAAGATCAGGTCGGCCTGCCCGCCATTATCCGGGCAGTGAAAGAGAAAGCACCGTTCTGGGCTGAAAAGTTACCAGAACTGCCGGAACTGTTTTATGACAGCATGCGTCAGCATAAACTTCTGCGGCACAGCGTTGACAAATTAGTGGGCGATCTTAATGCGCAGCGTACCCGGCATCATCAGGCACGCTATCTGTTTGGTGTCGGTGCGACCTTGCTGCTCAGCGGCACGGCAGTGCTGCTTTCACGACCGGACTGGGACCTGTTCCCGGCGGTGTTGATGGCGGCGGGCATCGTCTCATGGTTAATCGGCTGGCGTAAGACAAACTGATTGTCACTTCAGCCTAAAACACGGTAATGTCGCTGGCTCAGTCCCGAATTGAAAAGGGCGCTCTGTGGTGCATTACCGCATCGTTTTTCACAGAATATTAGAGGCTATCTCATGGGCGGTATCAGTATTTGGCAATTGTTAATTATTGCCGTGATTGTTGTACTTCTGTTCGGTACCAATAAATTGCGTAATCTGGGTTCAGATTTAGGCTCCTCGATTCGTGGCTTCAAAAAAGCCATGGGCGACGAGGATGACAAAAAGGATCAACCGAAAGAGCAGGACGCTGACTTCAACGCCAAAACGCTGGCGGACAAACAGCAGACTTCGGCGACCAAAGAAGACGTTAAGAACGACAAGCAGGTGTAAACCGTGTTCGACATTGGCTTTAGTGAACTGGTATTGGTGTTCGTGATCGGGCTGATTGTACTCGGCCCGCAACGTTTACCGGTTGCGGTGAAAACCGTGGTCGGCTGGATCAGGGCGATTCGTTCGCTGGCAGCCAATGTGCAAAACGAACTGGCGCAGGAGCTGAAACTGCAGGAACTGCAGGACAGCCTGAAAAAGGTGGAAGAAGCGGGCCGCGGCACGCTATCGCCTGAGCTGAAAGAGTCGATGGAAGAGTTGCGTAAAACCGCGGATTCAATGAAACGCTCGGTCAGTCAGAGCATCGACATTGAAAAAGAGGAAGACGAAGCCAACACCATCCACTCGCCACAGCACAGCGCGCCGCAGCCGGCGGCAAATCATCCTGCATCGGCAGAAACGGCGCCGACGCCTGCGACGGCTGACCATCAGGCCAGCGCACCGGCCCAGGCACCGGCACAGCAACCAGCTGCGCCGGCTGTTTCAGCCGGGAATCCGTCCCCGGCTTCGGTAGCCAGCGCGCCAGCCCAGGCGCCGGTGAGCGCTGACGTCGCTCCGGTGAACAAACCTGACTCCACCACACGCACTTCCGCCTCTCCCTCTTCTGCAAGTGATGAACGATAATGGCCGTTGAAGATACCCAACCGCTCATCAGTCATCTGATTGAGCTGCGTAAGCGACTGCTGAACTGCATCATCGCCGTATTGGTGATATTCCTGGCGCTGGTCTATTTTGCCAACGATATCTATCAACTGGTGGCGGCGCCGCTGATCAGTCAGATGCCGATTGGCTCCAGCATGATTGCCACCGATGTGGCTTCACCGTTCTTCACCCCGATCAAACTGACGATTATTGTGTCGGTGTTTCTGGCGGTGCCGGTGATCCTTTATCAGGTCTGGGCGTTTATCGCGCCTGCGCTCTATCGTCACGAACGTAAACTGGTGATGCCGCTGCTGTTTTCCAGCACCGTCCTGTTCTATGTCGGCGTGGCGTTTGCCTACTTTATCGTCTTCCCGCTGGCGTTTGGCTTTTTCACCAAAACCGCGCCGATTGGCGTCACCATGGCGACTGACATCACCAAATACCTCGATTTCGTCATGACCCTGTTTATGGCGTTTGGCGTGGCGTTTGAAGTTCCGGTGGCCATCGTCCTGCTGTGCTGGACCGGCATTACCAGCCCGGACGATTTGAAAAAGAAACGTCCCTATATTCTGGTCGGGGCGTTTGTGGTCGGCATGTTACTGACGCCGCCGGACGTTTTTTCCCAAACTTTGCTCGCTATTCCGATGTACTGCCTGTTTGAAGTCGGCGTATTCTTTTCCCGTTACTATGTGGGGAAAGGCCGTCGGGCGCAGGATGAAGAGCATCACTCCGAATCCTGACGCGATCTTTACGCCCCGCACCGGCGGGAAGAGATCAATCCGAACCGCCCTCAGGGGCGGTTTTTGTTTAGTAAACTGTGGGAAAAATTATGTTTGATATCGGTGTAAACCTGACCAGCACGCAATTCGCCTCCGACCGGCCAAAGGTGGTTAAACGCGCGCGCGAAGCGGGCGTCACCGGGATGCTGATTACCGGCACCAATGCGCTGGAGAGCCAGCAGGCGCAGAAACTGGCTGAAGATCAGCCGGGCTTCTGCTGGTCCACCGCGGGCGTCCATCCGCACCACGCCAGTGAATGGTCAACGGAGATCGCCAGCACGCTGCGCCGGCTGGCGGAGAAACCGGAAGTGGTCGCTATCGGTGAATGCGGGCTCGATTTTAACCGTAACCTGTCAGCCCATGAGCAACAGGAGTATGCGTTTGAGGCGCAGCTGGCGCTGGCAGCCGAACTGAATATGCCGGTGTTTCTGCACTGTCGCGAAGCCCATGCGCGCTTTGCGGCGATCGTTGCGCCCTGGCTGCCAAAACTGCCGGGGGCGGTGATCCACTGCTTTACCGGCACGCGCGAAGAGCTGGAAGCGTGCCTGGCGATGGGGTTATCGGTGGGGATTACGGGCTGGGTCTGCGATGAACGCCGCGGACTTGAACTGCGTGAAATGCTGCCGCTGATTCCGGCTGACAAGCTGCTGCTGGAGACCGATGCGCCCTATCTGCTGCCGCGCGACATGCGCCCGCGGCCAACCTCTCGTCGTAATGAGCCCTGCTTTTTACCGCATATTGTGAATCAGGTGGCGACATGGCGTGGCGAGAGTAGCGAGGCGCTGGCGGCCCGCGTCGATCAGAATGCGCGTACGCTGTTCAGACTGGCTTAAATCTTGCGGAACTGCTTGTTATCCACGCTGCGCATCACCTGCTTATTCAGCAGATTGAGCAGCAGGATGGAGCGGGTTTCGCCATCCGGTTCGGCAAAGATGGCGCGCAGTCCTTCAAACGTTCCTTCGGTGATGACCACTTCATCACCGATTTGTGGCGTTTCAGGATCGAGCATAATCTGCGGCACGTCGGTTTCCAGCGCTTCAATCACCGCTGGCGGCACCGTGGCGGGCGTGGTGCCAAACCGCACAAAATGACTGACGCCGCGCGTACTGCTGATGGTGGTGGTATGAATCGCTTCCGGATCAAATTCAATAAACAGATAGTTAGGAAACAGCGGTTCACTCACCGTGGTGCGTTTACCGCGCACGATCTTTTCCAGAGCGATCATTGGGCTGAGGCAATTCACTTCTTGCCGCTCCAGATGCTCCTTCGCGCGCAATAGCTGACCACGTTTGCAATAGAGTAAATACCAGGATTCCATAACCGCTCCCATCGAATGGACGCTAAGAATAGCAAACCTGCTGCCAGAGTTATAGCGCATCGGGCAGGGGAAAAGCGCACCGCGCAGAAAATACACTGAGACTTTTCTTAAGATGCCGGATAGCGACAGAAAAGGCGATTGGAAATTGACGTTTCACCCTGCTCTGTATCAGACTCGATGGCCATCATACCGGCGAAAAGGATCATCTGATGGAACTCTTTTTGTTAAGCAACGGCAAGCTGGCGGATGATGCGCCGCTGCTGGGTTATGCACAGCCGCAGTTACACGCCATGATTGCCCGACGCGCTATCCGTTCGGCAGTCCTGATCCCTTACGCCATTATTCGTGGCGATCATACGCAGCGCGCCGCCGATCTCAGTGCATCGCTGGGCATTCCGGTGCGTACTCTGGACGCGTTTGCCTCGCCTGCTGAGGCCATCGCCCAGGCGGAGCTGATTCTGGTCAGCGGCGGCAATACCTGGTTACTGAATCAGATGCTGCATGAACAGGGGCTGATCGTGGCGATACAGCGTGCGGTGCGTGAGCGGCAGGTGCCGTACGTCGGCTGGAGCGCCGGTTGTAATGTGGCGACGCCGTCGATTCGCACCACCAATGATATGCCGGTGCGGAGCAGCGTGGTGCTGCCTGCGCTGGGGCTGTTCCCGGTGCAGATCAATCCTCACTACCTGGATGCCAGCGCCAGCGGTCATATGGGCGAAACACGCGACGAGCGGCTGGCGGAGTTCTGTGCCGTTAATCCAGCCGAATCGGTCATTGCCCTGCGTGAAGGCAGTTTTCTGCATCTGCATGACGATCGGCTACGCTATCACAGCGTCCGCAACGAAGACTTTAAGGTATTCCGCCACGGCGAGCCGATTCAGGCTTACCACGATACCCGCGCGCTGCAGCCGCTGGTCCCTTTTCGCTGTGATTAAGGTTGCCGTATAAACCTCAACACAACCGCATAATCAGCTCTATAATGGCCGATTCACTCTGGCCGGAAAGCTAAAGCCGCATGAAATATCACGATTTAAGAGACTTTCTCGCGCTGCTCGAACAGCGCGGTGAGTTAAAAAGAATTAAGCAGTCGATTGATCCTGTTCTGGAAATGACCGAAATCGCTGACCGTACGCTGCGTGCCGGCGGCCCGGCGCTGCTGTTTGAAAACCCGAAAGGGTATGACATGCCGGTACTGTGTAACCTGTTTGGCACGCCAAAGCGCGTCGCCATGGGGATGGGCCAGAAAGAGGTGAGTGCACTGCGGGAAGTAGGCAAACTGCTGGCGTTTCTGAAAGAGCCGGAGCCACCAAAAGGCTTTCGCGATCTGTTCGATAAGATGCCGCAGTTTAAGCAGGTGCTCAACATGCCGACCAAACGCCTGCGTAATGCGCCCTGCCAGGAAGTGGTGTTCAGCGGTGATGAGGTCGACTTGTCGCGCATTCCGGTGATGAAGTGCTGGCCGGGCGATGCCGCGCCGCTGATTACCTGGGGTCTGACCGTCACCCGTGGTCCGCATAAAGAGCGGCAGAATCTCGGTATCTATCGCCAACAGGTCATCGGCAAAAATCGTCTGATTATGCGCTGGCTGTCGCATCGGGGCGGCGCGCTCGATTTTCAGGAGTGGAGCAAAGCGCATCCGGGCGAACGTTTTCCGGTCTCGGTGGCACTCGGTGCTGATCCTGCCACCATTCTCGGTGCGGTAACGCCGGTACCGGATACGCTGTCAGAATATGCGTTTGCCGGTTTGCTGCGCGGCAACAAAACCGAAGTGGTGAAATGCCTGTCGAACGATCTCGAAGTTCCCGCCAGCGCGGAGATCGTGCTGGAAGGCTACATCGAAGCGGGCGACATGGCGCCGGAAGGGCCTTACGGCGATCACACCGGCTACTACAATGAAGTAGATAGCTTCCCGGTATTTACCGTGACGCACATTACCCAGCGACATCAGGCCATCTATCACTCCACCTATACCGGCCGTCCACCGGATGAGCCCGCCGTGCTGGGTGTGGCGTTGAATGAAGTGCTGGTGCCGATTCTGATTAAGCAGTTCCCGGAAATTGTCGATTTCTACCTGCCGCCGGAAGGTTGCTCCTATCGGCTGGCGGTTGTGACCATTAAAAAGCAGTACGCGGGACATGCCAAACGGGTAATGTTTGGCGTCTGGTCGTTTCTGCGGCAGTTCATGTACACCAAATTTGTTATTGTGTGTGACGATGATGTTAATGCGCGTGACTGGAATGATGTGATCTGGGCAATTACCACCCGCATGGATCCGGCGCGTGACACCGTGTTAGTGGAAAATACGCCGATCGATTATCTCGATTTCGCCTCACCGGTTTCCGGGCTGGGGTCGAAGATGGGGATGGATGCCACTAACAAATGGCCGGGCGAAACGCAGCGCGAATGGGGCACCCCGATCGTAAAAGATCCTGCGATTACCGCGCGCATTGACGCTATCTGGGATGAGTTAGGTATTTTTGATCAGCCGCCACAGCGTTGATGGCGAGCACAACCATAAAGACGACCCGACAGAGGGAACGCATGACAACGTTAAGCTGTAAAGTAACTTCAGTTGAAGCGATTACCGACACGGTGTATCGCGTTCGCCTGATTCCGGA
Organism: Pantoea sp. USHLN298; assembly: GCF_037149395.1. NCBI lineage: Bacteria > Pseudomonadati > Pseudomonadota > Gammaproteobacteria > Enterobacterales > Erwiniaceae > Pantoea > Pantoea sp. USHLN298. The sequence goes on along the minus strand of NZ_JBBCRO010000008.1, from coordinate 8,536 downwards.
AGCGGATTTCAGTTTTCGCGCGGGACAGTATCTGATGGTGGTGATGGATGAGCGTGATAAGCGCCCGTTCTCACTGGCCTCAACGCCAATGGAAAAGGATATCATTGAGCTGCACATCGGCGCGTCCGATCTCAACCTGTACGCGATGGCGGTGATGGATCGCATCCGTGACGATCGTCAGATCACCGTCGACATGCCGCACGGTGATGCCTGGCTGCGCGAAGAGAGCAGCAAACCGTTGATTCTGATCGCGGGCGGTACCGGCTTCTCCTATGCCCGTTCCATTCTGCTGACCGCGTTAGCGCAGCAGCCGGAGCGTGATATCGCCATCTACTGGGGCGGACGTGAGCTGAAGCATCTGTATGACCTGGATGAGCTGGATGCGCTGGCGGTGAAACACCCCAACCTGAAGGTGATTCCGGTGGTCGAGCAGCCGGACGCGGGCTGGCAGGGACGGTCGGGTACGGTGCTGACCGCGGTGATGCAGGATTTCAGCACTCTGAGCGAGCATGAGATCTACATTGCTGGCCGTTTCGAGATGGCTAAGATCGCACGCGATCGCTTCTGTGCCGAGCGCGGTGCGCTGGAGTCGCAGATGTATGGTGATGCTTTCGCCTTCATCTGATCGACAACAGGCCGAAAGAAAAAACCCGCCCATCACGGGCGGGTAAATCGGACAAAGAAGTGACCCAACGTATTACAGACGCTCGAATACGGTGGCAATACCCTGACCTAAACCAATGCACATGGTCGCCAGACCAAACTGCGCATCGCGTCGCGCCATGATGTTAAGCAACGTGGTACTGATACGCGCCCCGGAGCAGCCCAGCGGGTGACCCAGCGCAATGGCTCCGCCATTCAGATTGACCTTCTCATCGAGCCGATCCAGCAGACCTAAATCTTTTATGCAGGGCAACGTTTGTGCTGCAAACGCCTCGTTGAGTTCAAACACGTCAATATCATTGACGCTCAGACCAGCACGTTTCAGCGCCAGCTTGCTGGCTGGCACCGGACCGTAGCCCATGATCGACGGGTCGCAGCCGACTACCGCCATACTCCGGATACGGGCGCGTGGCGTCAGTCCCAGTTCACGGGCGCGGGATTCGCTCATTACCAGCATCGCGGCCGCGCCATCAGACAGGGCTGATGAGGTGCCCGCTGTTACCGTGCCATTGACCGGATCAAACGCCGGACGCAGTGCCGCCAGGCCTTCGGCGCTGGTCTCTTCACGGATCACCTCATCGTAATCGTAGCGTTTGAGAATGCCGTCGCTGTCGTGACCAGCGGTGGCGACGATCTCCGATTTGAAATCACCGCGCTGGGTGGCCTGCCAGGCGCGCTGGTGCGAGCGCAGGGCAAACGCATCCTGCTGCTCGCGGCTGATATGATGCATACGCGCCAGCATTTCAGCGGTCAGGCCCATCATTCCGGCCGCTTTGGCCACGGTGCGGCCGAGGCCCGGATGAAAGTCGACGCCGTGACTCATCGGTACGTGCCCCATGTGTTCCACGCCGCCAATCAGGCAGCTGTGCGCATCGCCGACCATAATGGCGCGCGCCGCGTCGTGCAGTGCCTGCATCGACGAGCCACACAGGCGGTTGACGGTCGTCGCCGGAACCGAGTGCGGTATTTCAGCCAGCAGCGCGGCGTTACGCGCGATGTTAAACCCCTGTTCCAGCGTCTGCTGCACGCAGCCCCAGACAATGTCGTCCAGCGAGGCAGGATTGACCGCCGGGTTGCGGCTCAGCAGTTCACGCATCAGATGGGCGGAAAGATCCTCGGCACGTACATGACGAAAAGCACCGCCTTTTGAACGTCCCATCGGCGTGCGTACCGCATCAATAATCACCACATTTTCCATATTCATGCCCTCAGGCGCTTTTCAGCGCGGCTTCGTCAATTGGTTTGGCGGCGGGATACCAGCTCTGATGCTGATGCGCTTTTTGCACCAGCAGTTCAGGCAATTCATACAGGCCGCCGAGTGCGCTGTAGCGCCGGGCCTGATCGACCACGTTACTGTTGCCTAAGGTATCGAGATAGCGGAAGGCGCCACCGCGGAAGGGCGGGAAGCCGAGACCGTACACCAGTGCCATATCCGCTTCGGCCGGCGAGGCGATGATCTTCTCCTCCAGGCAGCGCACCACTTCATTCAGCATCGGCAGCATCATGCGATTCAGGATCTCTTCATCGCTGAAGACCCGCTTAGGCTGACAAACCTGTTGCAGCAGAGTGTCGACCTCGCTGTCCGCCACTTTTTTCGGTTTGCCCTTTTTGTCGTTTTCCCAGCGCCAGAAGCCTTTGCCATTTTTCTGACCGAAACGACCGGCCTCAAACAGCATATCGATCGCATCGCGATAGTCGTGCTTCATACGCTGCGGGAAACCTTCCGCCATTACGCTTTGCGCATGATGCGCGGTATCAATGCCAACCACATCCAGCAGCCATGACGGTCCCATTGGCCAGCCAAACTGTTTTTCCATCACTTTATCAATCTGACGGAAGTCGGCACCGTCGCGCAGCAGCAGGCTGAAGGCGGCGAAGTAGGGGAACAGCACCCGATTGACGAAGAAGCCGGGGCAATCATTGACCACAATCGGGGTTTTACCCATTTTGCTGGCCCAGGCCACCACTTTGCTCAGAGTTGCTTCACTGGTTTTCTCGCCACGCACCACTTCAACCAGCGGCATACGCGGCACCGGATTGAAGAAGTGCATGCCGCAGAAATTTTCCGGACGCTGCAGCGCCTGGGCCAGCTGGCTGATGGGAATGGTGGAAGTATTAGAGGCCAGGATGGCATCGTCACGCAGATGCTGTTCGGTTTCAGCCAGCACCTTCGCTTTGATCTGCGGGTTTTCGACCACGGCTTCGACCACCACGTCGGCGTGCTCGAAACCGGCGTAATCCAGCGTAGGCTGTATGGTCGCAATCACGCTGGCCAGCTTGTTGCCGTCAATTTTGCCGCGCTCCAGCAGCTTATTCAGCAGCTTGCTGGCTTCATTCATGCCGAGCGTCAGCGCCTGTGGATTGATGTCCTTCATTTTGACCGGCACACCTTTCCACGCTGACTGGTAGCTGATGCCGCCACCCATAATGCCAGCACCCAGCACGGCCGCCTGCGCTGGCGCGCCGCTTTCGCTGCCGCGTTTTTTCGCCAGCCCTTTAACATATTGATCGTTGAGGAAGATACCGACCAGCGCCCGCGCTTCGTCAGACTGCGCCAGCGGGACAAAAGCGGCATTTTCCAGTTTTAGTGCATCATCACGGCCAAGACCGGCGGCCGCTTCAATGGTTTTTACCGCCATCATCGGTGCCGGATAATGTTTGCCTGCGGTCTGCATCACCATGCTTTTGGCCAGGGTGAAGCTCATGGCGGCTTCAATCGGACTCAGTTTCAGCGGTGCCAGTTTCGGTGCCCGGCGCGCGCGCCAGCTGCCATCGAGCGCCGCGGCCTTCAGCATAGTGATACCCGCCTCGCGCAGTTTATCGCGGTGCACCACCGCATCGACCAGACCGAGTTTAAGCGCCGCGTTTCCGTCGACGTCTTTACCGGCGGCGATGATCTCCATGGCGCTGTCGGCTCCTAACAGACGCGGCAGACGCACGCTGCCGCCGAAGCCTGGCATGATACCGAGTTTCGTTTCCGGCAGGCCGATGCGGGCGTCGGCAGTGGCGACACGCAGATCGGTGGCCAGTACGCATTCACATCCGCCCCCCAGCGCGTAGCCATCGATAGCGGCCAGTGTCGGCACCGGCAAATCTTCCAGCCGGTTAAAAATAGAGTTGGCGTAGCTCAGCCACTGACTGAGTTTTTCGGTCGGTGCGTCAAACAGCGAGAGGAACTCGGTGATGTCAGCGCCGACAATAAACGCCGGTTTAGCTGAGCTGAGCAGCACGCCGCGCAGGTCAGACTGCTGCTCCAGCACCGCAATGGCTTCGCCCAGGCTGGCGACGGTTTGCGTATCAAGTTTATTGACCGAGCCAGGGGCATCAAAAACCAGCTCGGCGATGCCATCGTCCAGCCAGCGAAGAGAAAGGTTAGCGCCTTGGTAGAGCATGTGCGTCTCCTGAAACCGCGGAAAAGTGATCTGGTCATACCAGATGATCGAGAGTGTGGGAGTGATGTTAATTTTTTGCAAACGGCTCTTTGCTTATTTGCTAACAAGATCACAGCCGCTCTCAACGCGGCATCCGATTAAGGGGTATGCTAAACTGCGGCCATTTCGCGACACTGGAGAGACGTCAATGGATTCACTGAAGACCTTGTATCACGCGCATATCGCCACGTTGCAGCAACGGGCGCAGCAGGTGCTGGCACTCAATAAACTGGATGCGATGTTGATCCATTCCGGTGAGTTGTTGACGGTGTTTCTGGATGATCACACCTATCCGTTCAAGGTCAATCCGCAGTTTAAGGCCTGGGTGCCGGTGACCCAGGTGCCGAACTGCTGGCTGTGGGTTGATGGCGTAAATAAACCGAAGTTGTGGTTTTACTCGCCGGTGGACTACTGGCACAACGTTGAGCCGCTGCCGGAAAGTTTCTGGACTGCAGATATTGAGGTCATCGGCCTGAAAAATGCCGATCAGATTGCGCAGCTGCTCCCTGCTCAGCGTGAGAATGTCGCCTATATCGGTCCGGTAAATGCGCGGGCAGCGCAACTTGGCATCAGCTCCGGCAATATCAATCCCAAAGCGGTGATCGATTTCCTGCATTACCATCGCAGCATCAAAACCGAGTATGAGCTGGTCTGTATGCGCCAGGCGCAGAAGCTGGCCGTGGCCGGACATCGCGCCGCCAAAGAGGCCTTCTCTGCCGGTTTAAGTGAATTTGATATCAACCAGGCCTATCTGACCGCTACCGGCCACCGCGATACCGATGTGCCTTACGGCAATATCATTGCGCTGAATGAACACGCGGCGGTGCTGCACTACACCCGTCTGGATCATCAGCCGCCGGCAAAGCGCCACAGCTTCTTAATTGATGCGGGTGCCGAATATCTTGGCTATGCCGCGGATTTGACCCGCAGCTACGCGGCGCAGAGCGGTTCGCTGTATGCCCGGATGGTCGAGGCGATGAATGCGGAAGAGCTGGCGCTGATCGCCACGCTGAAGCCGGGCGTGCGTTACACCGATTATCATCTGCAGATGCATCAGCGTATCGCTAAGATGCTGCTGAAGTTCGAGCTGGTGCAGGGTATCAGCGAAGAGGCGCTGGTGGCGGAAGATCTGACCGGGCCGTTCATGCCGCATGGATTAGGACATCCGCTCGGTCTGCAGGTGCATGATGTCGCCGGGTTTATGCAGGATGAGCAGGGCACCCACCTTGCGGCGCCCGCGCAATATCCTTATCTGCGCTGCACCCGCGTGCTGCAGCCCGGCATGGTATTAACCATCGAGCCAGGTTTCTATATTATTGATTCTCTGCTGGCGCCGCTGCGTGAAGGCCGCTTCAGCCAGCATTTCAACTGGCAGGCCATTGATGCGCTCAGGCCTTACGGCGGGATTCGCATTGAGGATAACGTGGTGATCCATGCGCATCGCGTTGAGAACATGACCCGCGACCTGCATCTGGCCTGATGGACGCTTTTGATATTCCCGCTGTGGCTGTCAGCCTCAGTGAGGAGACCATCAAAAAGAGCCGCTTTATTACGCTGCTGGCCCACACCGACGGCGTTGAGGCGGCGCGCGCGTTTGTCCAGCAGGTTAAAAATGAGCATCCCGCTGCCCGGCATCACTGCTGGGCCTGGGTGGCCGGTGCGCCAGATGATTCACAACAGCTGGGTTTCTCTGACGATGGTGAGCCGTCGGGTACTGCAGGCAAACCGATGCTGGCGCAGTTGATGGGGGCCGGTATCGGTGAAATTACCGCGGTGGTGGTGCGCTATTACGGAGGCATCATGCTGGGCACGGGCGGATTAGTGAAAGCATATGGCGGCGGCGTGCAGCAGGGCCTCAGGCAACTGCCGCGACAGCGTAAAGTGCCGATGAAACATTTTACGTTGCAATGCGACTATGCGCAGCTCAGCGATATCGAACGGCTGGTGCAGCGCGTCGAAGGCAAAGTCACTGACAGCCAGTACCAGGACCGCATCGTACTGACGCTGGCTCTGCCTTATGGACAAATCGACGGATTCCAGCAAAATCTGTCAGACTTTAGTCGGGGCGCGTTATCGCTTATCCCGCTCACACCTTGATGTTCTTCTCTTTTATTTAAAGGAACGGCTGAATGCACTTTCGCGCCATTACCCGCATAGTCGGTCTGCTGGTGATCCTCTTTTCAGTGACGATGATTTTGCCCGGCCTGGTCGCATTAATTTATCGTGACGGTGCCGGTCGGGCCTTTAGCCAGACCTTTATGATGGCGCTGGTGATCGGCTCGCTGCTGTGGTGGCCAAACCGCAAACAGAAGACCGAACTCAAGCCACGCGAAGGATTTTTGATTGTGGTGCTGTTCTGGACGGTGCTGGGCAGCGTGGGGGCGATGCCGTTTATCTTTGCTGAACAGCCGCACCTGTCGGTAACTGACGCATTCTTCGAATCGTTCTCTGGCCTGACGACCACCGGCGCAACAACGCTGGTCGGACTCGATTCGCTGCCAAAGGCGATTCTGTTCTATCGGCAGATGCTGCAGTGGCTCGGCGGTATGGGGATCATCGTATTAGCGGTAGCGATATTACCGATACTGGGTGTCGGAGGAATGCAGCTTTATCGCGCGGAGATGCCGGGACCGCTGAAAGATAACAAAATGCGGCCGCGCATTGCCGAAACAGCCAAGACCCTGTGGTTGATCTACGTTCTGCTCACGGTGGCCTGTGCGCTGGCCTTGTGGCTGGCGGGGATGCCAGCCTTTGACGCGATAGGGCACAGCTTCTCGACTATCGCTATCGGAGGCTTTTCCACTCACGATGCCAGTATCGGCTACTTTAATAGCGGCACCATTAATACCATCGTGGCGGTGTTTCTGCTGATCTCCGGCTGTAACTACGGTCTGCACTTTGCCATGCTGAGTGGCCGTAATCTGCGCGTCTACTGGCGTGACCCGGAGTTACGGATGTTTATCGGCGTCCAGCTGACGCTGGTGTTGATCTGCACGCTGGTGCTCTGGTTCCACAATGTCTACGCCAGTGGCTGGCAGACGCTGAACCAGGCGTTCTTCCAGGTGGTTTCCATGGCGACCACTGCCGGTTTCACCACCGACAGCATCGCACGCTGGCCGCTGTTCCTGCCGGTGCTGCTGCTCTGCTCCGCCTTTATTGGTGGCTGTGCCGGTTCAACCGGTGGTGGCCTGAAGGTGATCCGCATCCTGCTGTTGTGCAAGCAGGGGAACCGGGAACTTAAACGTCTGGTCCACCCGAATGCGGTTTACACCATCAAGCTGGGTAACCGGGCGCTGCCGGAGCGTATCCTTGAGGCGGTCTGGGGATTCTTCTCCGCTTATGCGCTGGTGTTTCTGATCAGTATGCTGGCCATTATCGCTACCGGCGTGGATGACTTCTCGGCCTTTGCTGCTGTCGCTGCCACGCTCAATAACCTCGGCCCCGGCCTGGGTGTGGTCGCGGATAACTTCACCTCAATGAATGATGTGGCGAAGTGGATATTGATCTCCACCATGCTATTCGGGCGTCTCGAGGTCTTTACCTTGCTGGTGCTGTTCACGCCGACCTTCTGGCGTGAGTAATTAAAAAGGATGCTGAAATGAAAGCGCTGATTCTCTACTCGACCCGTGACGGACAAACGCAAAAAATCGCCTCTTATATTGCTGAGCAGATCGGTCAGCAGCAGAACTGTGATGTGCTGAATATTCAGGAGGCCACTTCACCTGACTGGGCAGAGTACGATCGGGTGCTGATTGGCGCATCGATTCGTTATGGTCACTTCCAGCCGGTAGTCGACAAATTCGTTAAGCAGCACCTGCACGAATTGCAGCAGCGCACCAGTGGCTTCTTCTCTGTGAACCTGACAGCGCGCAAACCCGAGAAGCGTTCTCCGGAAACCAATGCCTATACCCAGAAGTTCTTAACACAGTCGCCGTGGCAGCCAGATTGCTGTGCGGTATTTGCGGGCGCGCTCTATTATCCGCGTTATCGCTGGTTTGACCGCGTCATGATTCAGTTGATCATGCGAATGACCGGTGGCGAGACCGATTCTACTAAAGAAGTGGAGTACACCGATTGGCAACAGGTCAGCCGTTTTGCCAATGATTTTGCACAGTTACCAGGCAAATCGTAGCGAAATAACGCGATTTGATGAAAATTACTTCGAACGATAATCTTTTTGCAATAAACGCTTGTCAGCCCGCGCGAACTCCCTATAATGCGCCTCCATCGACACGGAACAACGGCTTACAGGCCGCCGGGTTGAGAGGCACAGGAGACTGCGCCGCCGGAGAAAACTTCTGAAAAAGAAGTTGACTCTGAAGGAGGAAAGTGTAATATACGCCACCTCGCGACAGACGGTTAACCCGCTGCTCGCACCGCTCTTTAACAATTTATCAGACAATCTGTGTGGGCACTCGCAGGATTGATATCAGCGTCTCCGG
>NZ_JBBCRO010000007.1:0-282667 GCF_037149395.1 Pantoea sp. USHLN298 | reverse complement strand
TGGGGTCTCCCCATGCGAGAGTAGGGAACTGCCAGGCATCAAATTAAGACCAGCACGCTGGTCGTGACCACTCCGGTGACGCGGAGCGGGCGAAACACCTGAGGTCAGCGAAAGCGGGCCGCAGTACAGAATCGGTGGAGCGGTAGTTCAGTTGGTTAGAATACCTGCCTGTCACGCAGGGGGTCGCGGGTTCGAGCCCCGTCCGTTCCGCCACCCTATTTAGGGGCGTAGTTCAATTGGTAGAGCACCGGTCTCCAAAACCGGGTGTTGGGGGTTCGAGTCCCTCCGCCCCTGCCAGAAAACGATCCTTTGCTTCGGCAAAGGATTTTTTTTTGCCTGTAACCCAATACTGAACAAAAAACCAGCTAATATCTGCTGGCTCTTCATCCTTTTCCTCGTCTTTCTCCCACTTTTCGTGTTCGAAAATCAGCTGTTTTGCCTGACCAGAACCGGAAACTTCAGCAACTGACGTATATGCGCTTGCTGATCGCTGTTCTGTAACCAGACCGCATAAAGCGGGCGCACCGCAACCGGCGTATCCGGAATCACCATCAGTTCACTGTAGAGGCTATGCCAGAAGTCAGGCAGAAAGGCGCAGGCACCTGTTGTATGTAACAGCTCACGCGTGACATGAGCCGATGTTGTCGTCAGAACCGGCACATCATCACCGCCGGAGAGATAGCTCTCATGCTGGTGAAAATCTGCACCCCATTCGAGCTTAATATAATCATACTTCTCGCGCTTCTCACTCTGCCGTGCACAAAATAATGCCAGTGAGATATGACCAATCTGCTGGCTGGTCAGCTCATCCATTTTCGGTGCTTCAGTGGTGATCAGCAGATCCAGCTGCCGCTCATGCAACTGCTTAACCAGCAGATGACGCTGTGCCACCCGCGCTTCTAAATGCAGGCTCTCCCGGTTCTCATAGAGCGTCTGCAGCCACGGCGTGAGATAGGCTTCCCAGAGCGAGGCGCTGGCCCCGATAGAGAGCTCATGATGTTGCTGAGTATGGGAGACCTCCTTCTTAGCCATCAGCCAGGTGCTCATCAGACTTTCAGCGTAGGGTAATAGCCGTTCGCCCGCGGCCGTCAGCCGTATGTTGTTGCGATGTCGGGTAAAAAGATTGACACCAAGCTGATTTTCCAGCTGACGGATGCGAAAACTGACAGCAGATTGCGTGAGGTAAAGTGCTTCCGCAGCACGCCCGAAATGGCGCGTTCGACTCACTTCCAGGAAAGTCTTCAGTAATTCCGTATCCACAGCGTTCTCCCAAAATTTATTTGTCGTATAGATTTAAATGTTTTGTTTTACACTCTGTCAAGCCTATCTAATACTCCGCGCCATAAATAGTAAGGCATAAGAGAATCAGGAGCGTGTAACATGGCGGAAAGCTTCTTAACCGAAAATCGTTTCTTTGATAACAAACATTACCCGCGAGGTTTCTCACGCCACGGTGATTTTACGATTAAAGAAGCCCAGCTTCTTGAACGCCACGGTTTCGCCTTTAATGAGCTTGATTTATCAAAGCGTGAACCTGCAACAGAAGAAGAACGGTTATTCATTGAAGTGTGTCGTGGTCAGCGTGAGCCGCAAACAGAAGCTGAGCGTGTATGGACCAAATACATCACACGCATTAAGCGTCCGAAGCGTTTTCACACCCTGTCTGGCGGGAAGCCGCAGATGGACACCGTTGAAGACTTCAGCGACAGCGACGACTAATAAGAAGGGGCTTACGCCCCTTCTTTTATTGCAGGCTGTTATGCAGGTGGATCATTAAGCGGTCAATACAGCGATAGCTCACCGCCTCCTGCAAATGCGCCCGGTTTATCTTCTCATCTCCCGCCAGATCGGCCAGCGTGCGAGACACTTTTAAAATTCTCTGCCAGGCCCGTACCGACAAACCCAGCTTTTCCAGCACCGACTCCAGCCATTCAGCATCTTCTTTGCCAATCTGACACCAGCGCAGAATTTCTGCATTGTTCATATGCGCGTTAATTTTGCCTGACCGCGCCAGCTGAATAGCGCGTGCAGCGACGACCCGCTGACGTACCGTCACTGAACTCTCCGCCGTGTGGCGTTGTCTGCTCAGCATCCCGCCCGGCAGCAGCGGAACTTCAAGCGACAGATCAAAGCGATCGAGAAAAGGACCGGATAATTTGCTGAGATAACGCAGCACCTGCTGTGGCGAGCAGCGATTATGCTGACCCTGATAATGTCCGGTAGGGCTGGGGTTCATCGCGGCGATGAGCTGAAACCGTGCAGGATAGGTCACTTTTGCTCTGGCGCGGGAAATAGCAATCAGTCCCGATTCTATCGGTTCACGCAGAGAGTCGAGCACTTTGCGATCAAATTCTGGCAACTCATCTAAAAACAGTACGCCATTATGTGCCAGCGAGATCTCGCCGGGCCGCGGCAGTGAGCCGCCTCCGATCAGGGCATACAGAGAGGCGCTGTGATGAGGGGACCTGAATGGCCTTGTGCGCCACTGCCGGTGTGACGGATTGCCATTGACCAGGCTGGCAATAGCTGCGCACTCCAGCGCTTCCTGATCGCTCAGGGGCGGCATGATGCCCGGTAGTCGGGTCGCCAGCATGGTTTTGCCCGTGCCGGGTGGCCCGATCAGCAACAGGTTATGTCCACCCGCTGCGGTAACTTCTAATGCTCTGCGCCCCTGCTGCTGGCCAATAATATCGGCGAGATCGTCGCCCGACGATTCACACTGATCGTCAGGATAGCTGGCAATCGGTAAAGTGAGCTGGTCATGCAAAAAAGCACAGACCTCACTGAGATGTGAAGCAATCAGCGATGAACCCTGACGAATTAATCCGACATCCGTCTGGTTTTCGCGAGAGAGCACCAGCTGCCGCCCGGCCTGGATAGCCACCATGGCCGCGGGAATCGCGCCCTGTACACCGCAGAGCGCGCCGTCAAGGGCGAGTTCGCCCAGAAACTCATAGTGAGTCAGCTTATCCGCAGGCAGCTGCTCAGAGGCCACCAGAATGGCGATCGCCATCGGCAAATCATAACGCCCGCCCTCCTTGGGGAGATCCGCCGGTGCCAGGTTAATGGTGACCCGTTTGGCCGGAAACACAAACCCGCTATTGATAATGGCGCTGCGTACCCGTTCTCGCGCCTCTTTTACCGTGGTCTCTGGCAGGCCGACCAGCGTCAGCGCGGGCAGACCATTGCTGATATGCGCCTCGATAGTGACCAGTGGCGCCTCTACCCCCAACGCAGCCCGGGTCAGGACTTTTGATAATGACATAATCGCTCCTTAATGCTGCCAGTCTGCGGTCAGCAAAAGAGAAAAGCGAAGAGAGTGTCACCGGTATGCGAGGCGGAACACAGCGGATCGATAGTCGTTACAGAGCGGGACAAAAGCGAGCGAGGCTGTACGCAAATTCAGCAAAATATTATTACGTCACGAAAGTGATGAATATTTATCATTCGGAAATTATTCTTTTTATTACAAATTGATAGGCCAATACTTAATGCCGGACGTGGAAAAAAACAGACGAAAAATGTTGTGCTATCCCCCCTGACTATGTTAACTCTGTAGGCATTACTTCGAACACGTAAAAGAATTGAACAACACATGAAAGCCCTTCTACAAGTGATTAGCCTAGTTGTGATTAGCGTGGTGGTGATTATCAACCTACCGTGCGGGGCTACGCTTGGAGAAAGAAAGGCTTAAAAATCAAGCCTCGAATCCGAAAAAACCCCCGCACCGAAAGGTCCGGGGGTTTTTTTTCGACCAGGCGAAATATCAGTAAATCTACAAGGAACAAACAATGAACAGTAGCATAAAATTCTGTTGTTCCGGTCAGGACACAGGAGAATAGCGATGACAGGTGCACAGTGGGTAGTTCAGGCTTTACGCGCGCAGGGTGTGGATACCGTATTCGGTTACCCGGGCGGCGCCATCATGCCGGTATACGACGCGCTCTACGATGGCGGCGTGGAACACCTACTGTGTCGTCATGAGCAAGGCGCGGTAATGGCTGCGATTGGTTATGCACGGTCAACCGGCAAAACCGGCGTCTGCATTGCTACCTCGGGACCGGGTGCCACGAACCTGATCACCGGACTGGCCGATGCGATGATGGATTCGGTACCGGTGGTGGCGGTAACCGGCCAGGTTTCTTCCGCGTTTATTGGTACCGATGCCTTTCAGGAAATCGACGTACTGGGCTTATCCCTGGCCTGCACCAAACACAGTTTCCTGGTCGAGTCGTTAGACGAGTTGCCTGCCATCATGGCTGAAGCATTCGCTCTGGCGCAATCGGGCCGCCCAGGCCCGGTGCTGGTTGATATTCCTAAAGATATCCAGATTGCGCAGGGCGAACCCACGCCGCATCTGGTGCCGGTAGAAGAGGGGATGGATCTGCCGCATCAGGCGATTATCGACGCCCGCGCGCTGCTGGCGCAGGCAAAGAAACCGATGCTCTATGTCGGTGGTGGCGTAGGTATGGCGCAGGCCGTTCCCGCACTGCGTGCGCTGGCTGAAGAGACGGGCATCCCTGCGGTAGCCACGCTGAAAGGTCTGGGCAGCGTGGATGCAGACAGCGAGCTCTATCTCGGCATGCTGGGGATGCACGGCACCAAAGCGGCCAACCTGGCGGTTCAGCGTTGTGACTTACTGATTGCGGTTGGCGCGCGCTTTGACGATCGGGTGACCGGCAAGCTGGATACCTTTGCCCCGCACGCCAGCGTTATTCATCTCGATATCGATCCGGCGGAACTGAACAAATTACGCCGCGCCCATGTTTCATTGCAGGGCGATCTTAACCATCTGCTGCCCGCGCTGAGTCAGCCCCTGAATATCGATGCCTGGCGTGATGAGGTGAAAGCGCTTAAAGCCAGTCACAGCTGGCGCTATGACCATCCGGGTGACGCCATTTATGCGCCGCTGTTGCTGAAGCAACTGTCCGATCGCAAACCCGTCAATGCGGTAGTGACCACCGATGTGGGTCAGCATCAGATGTGGGCAGCGCAGCATATGGCGTTTAGCGCGCCAGAGAATTTCATCACCTCCAGCGGCTTAGGCACCATGGGTTTTGGCTTACCGGCCGCGATTGGAGCGCAGGTCGCCCGCCCGCAGGACACCGTCATCTGTGTCTCTGGCGACGGCTCAATCATGATGAACATTCAGGAGCTGGGCACCATCAAACGCGGCAAGCTGCCGGTTAAAATCGTGCTGCTGGATAACCAGCGCCTCGGTATGGTTCGTCAGTGGCAGCAGCTGTTTTTTGATGGCCGCTACAGCGAAACCAATCTGTCTGACAACCCCGATTTCCTGACGCTGGCCAGCGCCTTTGATATCCCCGGCCAGCGCATTACCCGTAAAGAACAGGTCGACGCCGCACTTGATGCTCTGCTGAACAGCGAAGGTCCTTACTTCCTGCATGTTGCAATTGATGAGCATGAAAACGTCTGGCCACTGGTACCGCCGGGTGCCAGCAATGCACAAATGATGGAGAAAACCGTATGAATCAGCATCAATTGTCTATCGAAGCCCGCTTTCGCCCTGAAATATTGGAGCGCATCTTACGCGTAGTGCGTCACCGCGGCTTTCAGGTTTGCTCAATGAACATGGCCTCCGTGGCCAACGCTGAAAACATTAATATCGAAATGACCGTTGCCAGCCAGCGCTCGGTCGATTTACTGTCTTCGCAGTTAAGCAAACTGATCGATGTCGCCTGCGTTCAGATTCAACAACAGACAACACAACAAATCCGCGCCTAGCCGCGAGAGGGAAGAAAAATGAGCACGAAGAAAGCAGACTTTATTTGGTTCAATGGCGAGATGGTTAAGTGGGAAGAGGCGAAAGTTAGCGTCATGTCCCACGCGTTGCACTACGGTACGTCGGTATTTGAAGGCGTGCGTTGCTACGACTCTCACAAAGGACCGGTTGTGTTCCGCCATCGCGAACACATGCAACGTCTGCACGACTCCGCCAAAATCTACCGTTTCCCGATTAAAAGCAGCGTTGATGAGCTGATGGAAGCGTGCCGCGAAGTCATCCGCGTCAATAAACTGAAAAGTGCCTATATCCGTCCACTGGCGTTTGTCGGTGATGTCGGCCTCGGCGTGAACCCGCCAGACGGTTTCAGCACCGATGTGATCATTGCCGCCTTCCCATGGGGTGCTTACCTGGGTGCCGAAGCGCTGGAAAATGGTATCGATGCCATGGTTTCCTCGTGGAACCGTGTAGCACCGAACACCCTGCCGACAGCGGCCAAAGCCGGCGGCAACTACCTCTCTTCACTGCTGGTGGGTAGCGAAGCCCGTCGTCACGGCTATCAGGAAGGTATCGCGCTGGATACCAACGGCTACATCTCTGAAGGCGCGGGTGAGAACCTGTTTGAAGTCAAAGATGGCATTCTGTTCACACCACCATTCACCTCTTCCGCTCTGCCAGGCATCACTCGCGACGCCATCATCAAACTGGCGATCGATATGGGAATTGAAGTGCGTGAACAAACGCTGTCACGTGAATCACTCTATCTGGCGGATGAGATCTTCATGTCCGGCACCGCAGCGGAAATCACGCCGGTGCGCAGCGTTGATCGTATCCAGGTCGGCGAAGGCAAACGCGGCCCGATTACTGCCCGCATCCAGCAGGCCTTCTTTGGTCTGTTCACTGGCGAAACCGAAGACAAATGGGGCTGGTTAGATCCGGTTAACGCATAAGCAGACACTGCGCGGGCGTTATCTGACGCCCGCGAGACATTATTACTGGAGTAAATAGAGCATGCCTAAGTACCGTTCTGCCACTACCACCCACGGCCGCAACATGGCGGGTGCCCGTGCCTTATGGCGCGCGACAGGAATGACCGACGACGATTTCGGTAAACCGATTATCGCGGTGGTCAACTCATTCACCCAATTTGTCCCTGGCCACGTTCACCTGCGCGATCTGGGTAAACTGGTTGCCGAGCAGATCGAAGCGGCAGGCGGTGTGGCTAAAGAGTTCAACACCATCGCGGTGGATGACGGTATTGCCATGGGTCATGGCGGCATGCTGTATTCACTGCCTTCGCGTGAGCTGATTGCTGATTCCGTCGAGTACATGGTCAATGCGCACTGCGCCGACGCCATGGTCTGCATCTCCAACTGCGATAAAATCACCCCAGGAATGCTGATGGCGTCACTGCGCCTGAATATTCCGGTGATCTTCGTCTCCGGCGGGCCGATGGAAGCGGGTAAAACCAAACTTTCCGATCAGATCATCAAGCTGGATCTGGTTGATGCGATGATTCAGGGGGCTAACCCGAACGTCAGCGATGCCGACAGCGAGCAGATTGAGCGTTCAGCCTGCCCGACCTGCGGCTCCTGCTCCGGCATGTTCACCGCCAACTCGATGAACTGCCTGACCGAAGCGCTTGGCCTGTCGCAGCCCGGCAACGGTTCACTGCTGGCAACCCATGCCGATCGCAAAGAGCTGTTCATCAATGCCGGTAAGCGCATCGTCAGCCTGACCAAACGTTATTACGAGCAGGATGATGTCAACATGCTGCCGCGTAACATCGCCAACAAGGCCGCTTTCGAGAACGCCATGATGCTGGATATCGCCATGGGCGGTTCCACCAATACCGTGCTGCACCTGCTGGCTGCCGCACAGGAAGGCGAGATCGACTTTAATATCTCCGACATCGATCGCCTGTCACGCAAAGTGCCTCAGCTGTGTAAAGTCGCGCCAAGTACGCCGAAATACCACATGGAAGATGTGCATCGCGCCGGTGGCGTCTTCGCCATTCTCGGCGAGCTGGATCGTGCAGGCCTGTTCGACAGCAGCGCGCGTAATATCCTGCAGCAGACGATGCGTGAAACCCTGGATCAGTACGACATCATGCTGACCAAAGATCAGGCCGTAAAAGATATGTTCCGCGCCGGTCCGGCGGGTATTCGTACTACCCAGGCGTTCTCGCAGAACTGCCGCTGGGACACGCTGGATGATGACCGTGCCGAAGGCTGTATCCGCACCCGCGAAAACGCTTACTCGCAGGATGGCGGCCTGGCCGTACTCTACGGCAACATCGCAGAAGATGGCTGTATCGTTAAAACCGCGGGCGTAGATAAAGAGATCCTCACCTTCACCGGTCCGGCCAAAGTTTACGAAAGCCAGGATGACGCGGTTGAAGCGATTCTGGGCGGCAAGGTCGTTGCGGGCGATGTCGTCGTCATTCGCTACGAAGGGCCAAAAGGCGGGCCGGGCATGCAGGAGATGCTCTATCCGACCACTTATCTGAAATCAATGGGCCTGGGCAAAAGCTGCGCGCTGATCACCGATGGTCGTTTCTCAGGCGGTACGTCGGGCCTCTCTATCGGCCACGCTTCACCTGAAGCGGCCAACGGCGGCACCATTGCGCTGGTCAAAGATGGCGATACCATTGAAATCGATATCCCTAACCGCGGTATCAAACTCGCCGTGCCGGATAACGAACTGCACGCCCGCCGTGAAGAGCAGGAAGCGCGCGGTGATGCGGCCTATACGCCGGTCAATCGTCAGCGTGAAGTCTCTTTTGCGCTGCGTGCTTACGCATTACTCGCGACTAGTGCTGACAAAGGCGCCGTCCGCGATAAGAGCAAGCTGGGAGGCTAAAATGGCCGAGTCTCAACCGCTACCCGAGGCGCCGTGTGGCGCCGAGTATTTGCGCGCAGTGTTGCGTTCACCGGTGTATGAAGTGGCACAGGTGACGCCGCTGCAGGTTATGGAAAAAATCTCATCGCGGCTCGGCAACACCATTCTGGTGAAGCGGGAAGATCGTCAGCCGGTGCACAGTTTCAAACTGCGTGGCGCCTACGCGATGATTGCCGGGCTGAACGAAGAGCAAAAAGCGCGCGGCGTGGTTACGGCATCAGCCGGCAACCATGCGCAGGGCGTGGCGCTCTCCGCCAGCAAGCTGGGCATCAAATCCCTGATTGTGATGCCGGTGGCGACAGCGGATATCAAGGTTGATGCGGTGCGCGCATTTGGCGGTGAGGCTTATCTGTTTGGCGCTAACTTCGACGAGGCGAAAGCCAAAGCGATTGAGCTGTCGGAACAGCGTGGCTACACCTTCGTACCACCGTTTGACCATCCGGCGGTGATTGCCGGGCAGGGCACGCTGGCGATGGAACTGCTGCAGCAGGATGCGCATCTCGATCGGGTCTTTGTCCCGGTTGGCGGTGGTGGTCTGGCAGCGGGCGTCGCGGTACTGATCAAGCAGCTGATGCCACAGATTAAAGTGATTGCGGTGGAGTCTGAAGATTCAGCCTGCCTGAAGGCGGCGCTGGAGGCGGGCCATCCGGTCGATCTGCCGCGCGTCGGGCTGTTCGCCGAAGGGGTCGCGGTCAAACGTATCGGCAGCGAAACCTTCCGGCTCTGTCAGGCCTACATCGACGACATCATCACCGTCGACAGCGATGCGATCTGCGCCGCGATGAAAGATCTGTTCGAAGATGTGCGCGCGGTGGCGGAACCTTCGGGTGCGCTGGCGCTGGCGGGAATGAAGAAGTATATCCAGCAGCACGACATCAAAGGCGAGCGGCTGGCGCATGTATTATCCGGGGCCAACGTCAATTTCCACGGACTGCGTTACGTCTCTGAGCGCTGCGAGCTGGGCGAACAGCGAGAAGCGCTGCTGGCGGTCACCATCCCGGAACAGCAGGGCAGCTTCCTGCGGTTCTGCCAGACGCTGGGCGGACGGTCGATCACCGAGTTCAACTACCGCTACGCCGATGCGGACAAAGCCTGCATCTTTGTTGGCGTGCGGCTGACCCGCGGTCTGGAAGAGCGCAGCGAGATCATCAGCGAGCTCACCGGCAGTGGTTATCAGGTGGTCGATCTCTCCGATGATGAGATGGCGAAGCTGCATGTTCGTTACATGGTCGGCGGACGTCCCTCTAAGCCGCTGCGTGAACGCCTGTTCAGCTTCGAATTTCCGGAAGCGCCGGGCGCGTTGCTGAAATTCCTGCAAACGCTCGGGACTCACTGGAATATCTCGCTCTTCCACTACCGCAGCCATGGCACCGACTACGGACGTGTACTGGCCGCCTTTGAGCTGGGCAGCGATGAGCCGCGCTTTGAAGAGCATCTCACCGATCTGGGTTACGACTTTCATGACGAAAGCCAGAACCCGGCGTTCCGTTTCTTCCTGTCAGGCAACTGATTACAGCTGGCTCCAGAAAGCACTGATCAGCGGCTCACCGAGCCGCTTTTTCTGCACGCAGACGCCGAGTTCAAACGGTGCCACCGACTCAACATTCTCCAGCATCAGCACGCGGTTGCGCACCGGTTCCGGGCTGTTCTCCAGCACCACATCTGGCAGCAGAGCGATACCGCAGCCCAGCGCCACCATGGACACAATCGCCTCATGGCCCGATACCGTGGCATATATCACCGGATTCGGGATGCGCTGACGGCGGAACCAGAGATCGATACGCCGCCGTGCCGGTCCCTGCACCGGCAGGATAAACGGAATTTTTGACCAGTCGGGCTGCGGCTGTGTTGCCTGGGTACGAACGGCGCAGGGCAGTGCGGGTGCGATCAGCACCAGCGGGATCAGCCCCAGCGGCATAAAATCGATGCTGGCAGGCAGCGTTTCGGGACGGCCGGCAATCGCCAGATCGGCATCGCCGGAGTGTACTTTTTCCACCGCATCGGCGGCATCGCCGGTATCCAGTTTGATTTCGACCTGCGGATGTTCAGCACGAAAGCGATCGAGAATGGGCGGCAGATGGCTGTACGCCGCGGTCACCGAGCAGAACAGGCGCAGCTCGCCGCTGAGCGACGGGCCGTTGAGATCCATCACATGGCGCAGTTGCTGATATTGCAACAGCGTCTGCTGAGCAAACTGGCGCAGGCGTTCACCCGCTTCCGTCAGCGTGACGGTGCGGTTATCACGCAGAAACAGCGCGTGACCGACATCTTCTTCAAGCCGCTGAATCTGCCGCGAGAGCGTAGAAGGGCTGACGTGCATCGCACGTGCTGTGCGGCCAAAGTGGCAACTTTCGGCCAGATGAAGAAACAGTTTCAGATCTCGTAAATCCATATGCGCGTCGCCTTAACGTGATGTTGCATTTATTGCAATGTGACGTTGTTAATATATCAATTTAAGCAACAGAATTCCTGTCATATGATGGGGTCATTCGCGGCGCTGCACCACACGCCGTTCCTGAACAAAAAAAGCAAACACAACCTTACTGGAGTACCCATGGCTAACTATTTCAACACATTGAACTTGCGCAACCAGTTAGCGCAATTAGGTAAATGCCGTTTCATGGCGCGCGATGAATTTGCCGATGGCGCCAGCTTTCTGAAAGGTAAAAAAGTCGTTATCGTTGGCTGTGGCGCGCAGGGCCTGAATCAGGGTCTGAACATGCGTGATTCCGGTCTGGATGTCGCCTATGCACTGCGTGCCGAAGCGATTGCGGAAAAACGCCCTTCATGGCGCAAAGCGACCGATAACGGTTTCAAAGTGGGCACCTACGAAGAGCTGATCCCGCAGGCGGATCTGGTGGTAAACCTGACACCGGACAAGCAGCACTCCGCTGTGGTACAGGCGGTTCAGCCACTGATGAAAGAGGGTGCTGCGCTGGGCTATTCGCACGGTTTCAACATCGTGGAAGTGGGCGAAACCATCCGTAAAGACATCACGGTAGTGATGGTGGCACCGAAGTGCCCGGGTACCGAAGTGCGTGAAGAGTACAAACGTGGTTTCGGCGTGCCAACGCTGATTGCCGTTCATCCGGAAAACGATCCAAAAGGCGAAGGCATGGCCATCGCCAAAGCCTGGGCTGCAGCAACCGGCGGCGATCGTGCTGGCGTACTGGAATCGTCTTTCGTGGCAGAAGTGAAATCTGATCTGATGGGCGAGCAGACCATCCTGTGCGGCATGCTGCAGGCCGGTTCGCTGCTCTGCTTCGACAAGCTGGTGGCGGAAGGTACCGATCCCGCCTATGCAGAAAAACTGATCCAGTTCGGCTGGGAAACCATCACCGAATCACTGAAGTTCGGCGGCATCACCCTGATGATGGATCGCCTCTCTAACCCGGCGAAACTGCGTGCTTATGCGCTGTCAGAGCAGCTGAAAACCATCATGGCTCCGCTGTTCCAGAAGCACATGGATGACATCATCTCCGGCGAATTTTCTTCCGGCATGATGGCGGACTGGGCTAACGACGACAAAAACCTGCTGACCTGGCGTGAAGAGACCGGCCAGACCGCGTTCGAAACCGCCTCTCAGTATGAAGGCAAAATCGAAGAGCAGGAGTACTACGACAAAGGTGTGGTAATGGTGGCGATGGTTAAAGCGGGCGTTGAGCTGGCGTTTGAAACCATGGTCGATGCCGGCATCATTGAAGAGTCAGCTTACTATGAATCACTGCATGAGCTGCCGCTGATCGCCAATACCATCGCCCGTAAGCGTCTGTATGAAATGAACGTGGTGATCTCTGATACCGCCGAATATGGTAACTACCTGTTCTCCTTCGCCGCGGTGCCGCTGCTGAAAGAGTTCATGACCACGCTGCAGCCGGGCGATCTGGGTAAAGCGGTTGAAGGCACGCAGGTTGACAACGCGCAGCTGCGTGACGTCAACGAAGCCGTTCGCCAGCACCCGATTGAAACCGTGGGCCGCAAGCTGCGTGGCTACATGACCGACATGAAGCGTATCGCTGTCGCGGGCTAATTACCGGCAACACAATTTTCAGCAAAACAAACCCCGGCTTGCCGGGGTTTTTTTGTGAAAAAACGCTGGGCGGTTCTCTGTAGAACTCTGCCTTCACTGCTATCTGACCGTGCATGCCCAGGGAGCACGGTCAGATCGGAAAGACGCAAAACCTGCCATCCATGGCATGCTCGGCCCGCGCCGTCCATGGCGCGGGACGCTTTCCTCTTCTGACCGTGTTCCCTGTGCCCTTAAACTTCTTCATTGCTGCCAATATCACTACGCCTTTAAACGCCATTGAGCATTTTCGAACAGACAACTAATCCACTTAAAGCGATGGGAGCATACGCCTGTAGCAAAGCGTTGGCCCGTTTACGGGCGCACCTCTGGGATGAGGTGCGTAATGGCACGCGCTGAGCCCGCGATGGATCGCATCTTTTGCATCTTTGCGAAAGGCGAATGCTCCCTGAGCCTGTCGCCTGATCATAAGGCGATGCTTTTTTTAGCCTTTGAGAGCCGTTGTACTCTGTGAGCCTGCCCCATAAAAAAACCCGGCGGCTGCCGGGTTTTCACTAACCTTCATCCAACCGGATTACACCTCATATAGCGTCTGGTTACGCGTCTCTTTACAGGCGATCAACGCAATCAGCGTCAATACCGCCATCGAGGCCAGATAGAAGCCTACCGCCTGCAAACCGTAGTTGGCATTCAGCCAGGTGGCGATATAAGGCGCGACAGAGGCACCGAGAATTGACGACAGGTTATAGGAAAAGGATGCGCCGGTATAACGCACTTCGGTCGGAAACAGCTCCGGCAGCAGCGCGCCCATCGGGCCAAAGGTCAGGCCCATAATACTCAGACCCAACAGCAGAAATGCCATCACCAGTGCCTGCGATCCGGAACCGAGCATCGCCGGGAACAGGAACGAAAACGCGATAATCATCAGCGTAATGGTAATCATCGTTTTACGACGACCAAACCGGTCAGCCAGCAGACCGGCAATCGGCACCATCACACCAAAGCCAATCACCGCTAACATCAGCATCCACAGCATACTGTTACGCGGAATGCCCAGCCCGGCGGGCGCAGGCGTGGTGCCATAACTCATCGAGTAGACGGTCATGATATAGAACAGGGTGTAGGTCGCCAGCATGATAAAGGTGCCGAGAATGGTGGCGGTCAGGTGCTTGCTCAGCAGCGCCGCAATCGGTACCCGAACCTGCTTTTTCTCTTTCTGCACTTTGGCAAACACCGGGCTTTCATGCAGCGACACACGCACATAGAGGCCAATCAGCACCAGCACCGCAGAGAGAATAAACGGCACACGCCAGCCCCACTGCATGAACTGCTCATCGGTCAGCAGCCATGACAGCAGCAGAAAAGTCCCGTTAGCGAAGAAGAAACCAATCGGAGCGCCAAGCTGGGGGAACGACCCATAGAGCGCACGTTTCTTCGCCGGGGCATTTTCGGTCGCCAGCAGCGCCGCGCCGCCCCATTCCCCACCGAGTCCCAGACCCTGACCAAAACGGGCCAGCGCCAGCAGCAACGGGGCCAGCACGCCGATGGTTTCATAACCCGGCAGCAGGCCAATCACCACGGTAGAGATCCCCATGGTCAGCAGCGAGGCGACCAGCGTTGCTTTGCGGCCAATGCGATCGCCAAAGTGACCAAACACCGCCGAACCAATCGGACGCGCAATAAACGCGATGGCAAAGGTCGCCAGTGACTGTAGCGTGGCGACGGTGGCGTCACCCTGCGGAAAAAAGATATGCGGGAAAACGATCACCGCGGCAGTGGCATAGATATAAAAATCGAAGAACTCGATGGCCGTGCCGACCAGCGAGGCAATCACCACTTTGCTGCGTGAATTAACCGGCGTGGGGTCCTGTTGCTTGTCGAGTGTTTCTGAGATGGAGGCTTGCATAACTGTTTCTTATTTGTAAATACAGATAAAGAATCTTACGCACCTGCCAGGCGTCATTCAATGCTGAAACCCGCGTCGTTACTGGCTTCGGCGGGCAAAAAGAGGATAATTTCTGAGGTCCGGCGAATGTCGGCGGATGGCAGGGTAAACCGGGCGAAAACTGGCGGGATACTCTAAGAAAGGGCTAAATAAAAGTGACCCCTCAGCTATTCATCCTGTTATATGGATAAAAAATAGCCTCGGGGTGATATTTTCCGCTGTTATTAACCGCGAGTCATTATTGCGGGTGGGAAGGGCGACCCGCTTGCGGCATCTGCGGATCGTCTTTGTATTTAGCGGTAGCGATCCAGGCGGCGCAGAACAGCGTCAGGCGCGCGAAGAAATAGAAGAACGCCATCAGGCCCAGCACGGAACCAAACGCCGCGCCAGACGGAGAGGTTGCCAGCTTGGGCAGCGTCAGCGTCATAACAAACTTAATCACTTCGAAACCCACCGCCGCCAGCAGCGTGCCGCGGAACAGCGCTTTCTTGCGCGGTTTGTGACGCGGCAGGATCCAGAAAATCCACAGGAACAGCAGATAGTTAGCCAGCACTGAAATAGAAGTGGCGATAATGGTCATCGCCGGACGCAGCCAGTCGATACCATCCAGCCCCAGCGCGCTGACAATCATCGCCTGTGCCGAACCGGCTACCGAGGTCAGCGACAGCGTGATCACCAGCGCCAGCATCAGGCCGGTCAGCGACAGGAAATCGCGGATATAGCGTTTCCAGATTTTCTCTTTATCGTCGGGCTTGCGTTCCCACACGTCGCGCGACTGGGCCCGAATCGCTTCCCGCAGGTTACCCATCCAGTTAAGACCGGAATAGAGCGCCAGCAATAACCCGGTGATCCCCACGGTGGCGCGCTGCTGAATCGCCGTATTAACGGTATTTTTCAGGGTAGTCGCCAGCGTTGGATCGCTGATGCTGCTGACGATTTTGTTGATGATATCGGTCAGCAGATCCTGATTCGATGCCAGCACAAAACCCACGGCGGCAAACGAAACCATCAGGATCGGGATCAGCGATAAAAAGGAGAAATAGGTAATCGCGGCACCAAACTGGCTGCCGAGCCGATCGTTAAAACGGTCGAGCGCGCGGATAAAATGTGCCACCGCCGGTATCGCCTGAAACCACGCGGCAAAGCGCGAAACCTTCACAATCGATTGGTCAACAGAATGGTTGCCGGTTTTAATATCGATCAGCGGCTTTGGCGGCTGCGTATCCTGTGGATTTTCCTGCTTGTCTGTCATAGACCTTCACTGTCCTGTTTATCATTAAAATCAAAGTATAGCCGGTCAGGTGACGTACTCCTGGAGTACCTGACTCAGCCACTCCATAAATACCCGCACCCGTCGGGCGACGTTGCGCCGGTGCGGATAGAGCAGATGGATTGGCATCGGCCGGGCGGGAAAGTGGTGCAGCACTTCCACCAGTTCACCGCTTTCCAGTAGTTTCTGGATACCGATCGCCGGTACCTGAATAATGCCTAACCCGGCCAGACAGGCGGCGCGATAGGTCTCAGTGCTGTTCACCGTCACCACGCCGCCGGTATGCACATAGTGGCACTGTCTGCCGTCAAAATATTCAAAGCCCGGCGACGGCTGGCCCAGCTGCTGGCTGTAGTGCACCATCGCGTGCTGTGACAACTCCTCCAGCCGGATCGGTCTGCCGAAGCGCGAAAGGTAGCCAGGACTGGCGCAGTTAATCAAGGAGTAGGTGCCAATTTTTCGTGCGATTAACCCTGAATCTTTGAGCTCACCGACCCGAATCACGCAGTCAAATCCCTCACGGATCACATCGACCTGACGATCGCTGCTGCTCAGCTCAATCTCTACGCCCGGATAGTGCTGCAGGAACTCCGGCAGCCGCGGCAGGATAAAGCCGGTGGCCATCGCTACCGACATATCGACCCGCAGTTTACCGCTGAGCGTGGCGGGATCGTGCTGAAACAGGCTATCCATATCGTCAATCATCGACAGCAAATCGAGACAGCGGTCGTAATAGACCAGCCCATCCTGCGTCAGCTGGACCCGGCGGGTGGTGCGATGCAGCAGCCGGGTCGCCATCTGATTTTCCAGCGCCTGAATCTGCCGGGACACGCTGCCCTTCGGCAAGCCTAAACTCTCTGCGGCGCGGGTGAAACTGCCCATTTCGGCAACCCGAACAAACACCTGCATTGCGTGAATTTTATCCATGTTGTGCACCGATTGTTGTTGTTATTGAAACAGTGATCTCTGTTTCGATCTGTTTATAGATCAATTATTCAGGAATATCTTTAAACCCTGTTCAATTTTCCAACAGGTGTGCAACATGAGTCATAAAATTGCGTTAATTACCGGAGCTAACCGCGGTTTAGGCCGCAATGGCGCGCTGAAACTGGCCGCCAGAGGCACAGATATCATTCTGACCTATCGCAGTCACGCTGACGAGGCGCAGTCGGTGGTGAAAGAAATTGAGGCGCTGGGATCGCGCGCGGTCGCGCTGGCGCTGGATGTCGGTGAAACGGGTCAGTTTGACGGCTTTGTCGCGCAGGTTCGTCAGGTACTGGAGCAGCACTGGCAGCGTGAGTGTTTTGACTATTTAGTGAACAATGCCGGGCATGGTCATTACAAACCCTTCACCGACACCACGGAACAGGAGTTTGACGCGCTGGTTAACGTCCATTTCAAAGGGCCCTATTTCCTGACGCAGAAGCTGTTACCGCTGATCAATGATGGCGGGCGCATCCTGAATATCTCCAGCGGTCTGACGCGGCTGGTCTATCCAGGCTCCAGCACCTATGCAGCAATGAAAGGGGCGATGGAGGTTCTGACGCGCTATCAGGCGAAAGAGCTGGGCGCACGGCGTATTCGCGTCAACATCCTGGCACCGGGTGCGATAGAAACCGACTTCGGCGGTGGCCGGGTGCGCGACACCAAAGAGATTAACGATCAGATTGCTGGCCTGACCGCGCTGGGTCGGGTCGGATTACCGGATGACATCGGGGATGCCATCAGCGCGATTCTGAGTGAGGAAACCGGCTGGATTACCGCCCAGCGTATCGAAGCGTCAGGTGGCCAGGCAATTTAAACGCAGACAGCGTCAGCGGGCATAACGCCCGCTGACGGATTACAGCGAAAGGGTGCCGTCAATCACCGTTACGGTGGTGCCGCCAATCCAGATCTCACCTTCGGCGAAGGTCACCTGAACCCGACCCGCGCGTTGCAGCACGGTGCCCTGACGCACCCGGTAATCGGTGGTCTGGCCGGCTGCCGCGAAGTAACGGGCCAGACAGGCGTTGGCGCTGCCGGTGATTGGATCTTCGGTCAGGCTGCCATATTCAACCAGCAAGCCGCGCACTTCATACTGCTCCGTTTCGCCCTGCGGCAGTCGGCCAAACGGCATCACACCCGTCACTCCAGCATGTTTTAGCAGCCGCTGCAGATCGCTGACGTTGGGCTGAAGTGCCAGCACTGCCTCGGCGCTGACCATCGGCACCAGCAGCCAGCGAATCCCCATATCTACCACCGTCGGGCTTTGGGTGAGATCGAAGGCGTCGCTGTTTAACGCGTTGCTCATTAGCGCATCCTGCCACGGCGTGATGGTGGCCGCCGGGGCCGCAAACGCCAGCGAGCCGTCTGCACCTATCTTCACCCGGACATGACCGACGCCACACTCCTGCACAATTTCCCCCGGCGTACGCGTGGGCCAGCCCGCTTCCAGCAGCGCATGGGCGGTACCCAGCGTCGGATGACCGGCAAACGGCAGTTCGCCCTCAACGGTAAAAATACGCACCCGATAATCGGCCTGCGCATCCTGAGGCGGCAGCACGAAAGTGGTTTCCGACAGGTTAGTCCAGCGGGCAATGGCCGCCAGCTGACTGTCGCTTAACCCCTGTGCATCCATAATCACCGCCAGCGGATTGCCGTTAAAGGCGGAGGAGGTAAACACATCGACTTGCTTAAACGCGACCTTCATTGTCACTCCTTGCTTATTGTGGTCTGCATGGCCTTTTCTCTGCCGGATGATTGCTTATAGCAGGTAACAGGGCTATGAATAAGTTAAAGATTTCACTGGAGACTGTGAATGTTAACCATCCTCGGACGTACCTCTTCTATCAACGTGCGCAAAGTGCTGTGGCTCTGCGATGAGCTGGATCTCGATTACCTGCGGGAAGAGTGGGGCGATGGCTTCCAGTCGACCCACTCACCTGAATTTATGGCGCTTAACCCGAATGCGATGGTGCCGGTGCTGAAAGATGACGAGCTGGTGATCTGGGAATCCAACGCCATCCTGCGCTATCTGGCTAACGCCTATGGCGGGGAATGGCTCTACCCGCTCCATCCGCAGTCGCGGGCACCGATCGATCAGTGGATGGACTGGCAGTCCACCGAACTCAACACCTCATGGCGCTACGCGTTTATGTCACTGGTGCGTCACTCGCCAGCCCATCAGGACCCGCGTCTGCTGGCGGCGGCCTGCAAAGGCTGGTCGCATACCATGAGCATCCTCAATCAGCAGCTGGAAAAGACCGGTCGCTATGTCGCCGGGCGCAACTTCACCCTGGCGGACATTCCGATTGGCCTGGCGGTCAACCGCTGGTTTGAAACGCCGCTGGATCATCCCGATTATCCGGCGGTGCGCCACTATTACGAGCGCCTGACCGAGCGCCACGGCTATACCGTCTGGGGCCGCAACGGTACGCCCTGATCCTCGCCAGACGATAATCCGGCTAACTCGCAGGCTATCTCGCCGGCGCGCCGGATTGCCCAGCTGTAGCGATCGTCAAACGGATAGCAGCAGGAGAGGCGCAGCGCATGATTGTAGCGTTCGCTGAGCGAGTAAAGGGCGCCTGGCGTCACGCAAATCTGCTCCTGCAACAGCCGGTCAAACATCTCGGTGGTATTGACGCCGCCGGGTAACTCCACCCAGAAGACAAAGCCGCCGCGTGGCAGCGTGGCGCGGGTGCCCTGCGGGAAGTGGCGGGCGATTAAGCCGCGCGCCTGATCCAGGTTGGCGGCATAGCGACGGCGCAGGGTGCGCAGATGGTGATCGTAGCCGCCGTTGGCCAGAAATTCCGCCAGCGTCTCCGACAGCAGCGCCGACTCCGCCATCGACGACACCGCTTTTAGCCGGGCGATGGCGTCGTGGAAGCGTCCGGCCGCGGTCCAGCCGATACGAAAATCGGGTGCCACGGTTTTGGTAAAGCTGGTGCAGTAGATCACCCAGCCGTCGCGATCAAAGGCTTTAACCGCCGGAGAGAGCGGCCAGTCGAACTGCAGTTCGTCATACAGACCATCCTCAATCAGCGGAACGTGGTAAGTATTCACTAACTTCGCCAGCCGCTTCTTGTTTGCCAGCGACATACAGTAACCCAGCGGATTCTGGGCGCTCGGCATGGCGATCAGCGCCTTGATACGCTGCTCCTGTAACAACATCTCCAGCGCATCCAGCGACAGGCCATGCTGCGGATCGGTCGGGATTTCCAGCGCCTTCAGCCCCAGCGACGCCAGCAGTGGGAACAGGAAGAAGTAGGTCGGTGACTCCAGTCCGACGCAGTCTCCGGGTTGCGTCACCGCCCGCAGCGCCAGCTGCAACGCCTCCATGCAGCCGTGGGTCAGGGTGATCTCATCGGCGGTCAGCGTTTGTCCGGCATGCAAGGCCCGCCGCGCGATCTCCTCCCGTAAGCGCTCACTACCGGGCGGAAGCGCATAGCGCCCGATCATGTTGGGATGACGACGCAGCAGCGCGGCGGTTATCCGGCCAATGCGAGCGGCGGGAAACAGTTCGCTGTCCTGCGGGCAGGCCAGCGAAATATTGATGTAGTCGGGATGGTTTTGTGCCGCGAAGACTTTGTCGATCAGGTCGAGCTTTTCACTGCTGGGATCGCGCACCCTGGCTTTATGCGGATCGTGCCGGGTGACTGCCGGCAATACGCCGCGCACGTAGTAGCCCGACTGTGGACGTGCCTCAATCAGGCCGCGATCTTCCAGCAACTGCCAGGCGTTCAGCACGGTATTGACGCTGACCTGGTGCGATTGTGCCACGCGCCGGATGGCGGGCAGACGTTTGCCGGGCTTCAGCGTGCCCTGATGAATCGCCTCAGCGAAGTGGTCTGCCAGCTGCTGATAGAGCCGCTGATCGGGAGAAGGAACAAGGGACACAGTCGCCTCCGGATGTGATGGGTACAATCTCTGTTAATCGGAACTGTAACCATCACAATAGTGATTTTGTGTCACTGTTACCATTCCTTTTCTCGCCGTAGCATGAAGCTCTGTTGATTATCAGGAGTGCCATCATGCTCGATCCCTCTTTTTTCAGTTACGTGACCGTTATGTCCATTACGCCCGGCCCGAATAACCTGTTACTGGCCACCTCCGGGGTGAATTTCGGCATGCGCCGCACCTTGCCGATGGTGTTTGGCATTCTGGTGGGCTGCGCACTGCAAACGGTGATCGCCGGGGTCGCGCTGGAGGTGTTACTGCACTGGATGGCGGCGATTCGCCTGCCGCTGACGCTGGCAGGCTGTGCCTATCTGTTGTGGCTGTCGTGGAAGATTTTCCGCGCGGGCGCTCCGGAAGAACGCAGCAAACCGCAACCCATGACGCTGCTGGGCGGTGCCTGTTTCCAGGCGATTAACCCCAAAGCCTGGCTGATGGCCACCAATGTCGCCCTGTTGTACAGCGCCAGCAGCGGCGTGCTGGCGGTGATGATCGGCTTTATGCTGCTGAACCTGCCCTGCATTCTGATCTGGGCTGCGCTCGGCGATCGCCTGCGCAGCCATCTGCAAATTGCCTGGAAGCGTCAGCTGTTCAACAGCCTGATGGCGTTGTCGCTGGTGGCGACCACCGTCTGGATGCTGACTGACGCCCTGCTGGCCGCTTAATCCGGCGCGCCTGGCGCGGTGGCTGAGGGCCATTTCCAGTTCTGCACCTCCGGCACATCTTCACCGTGCACCCGCACGTAGCGATGGTGTTCCGCGATGCGCTCCTGCAGATCGTCCAGCAGCTCAGGATGCGCATCCGCCAGCCCCGGCACGCGCAGGATCGCCTCCTGCGCCAGATGATAACGGTCAAGCTCATTCAGTACCGTCATATCAAACGGCGTGGTGGTGGTGCCTTCCTCAATAAAGCCGCGTACATGGAAGTTACGGTGATTATTGCGCTGATAGGTCAGGCGATGCACCAGCGTCGGATAGCCGTGGAAAGCAAAAATCACCGGCTTATCCTCGGTAAACAGCGCATCAAATTCGTCGTCCGACTTGCCATGCGGATGCTGATCCTGAGTTTGCAGCGCCATTAAATCGACCACGTTGACCACCCGAATGCGCAGGTCAGGCAGATAGCCGCGCAGCAGATCGACCGCTGCCAGGGTCTCCATGGTCGGCACATCCCCGGCACAGGCCATCACCACATCCGGTTCTTCATCGTCTGGTGTGGTACCCGCCCAGCGCCATTCTCCCATGCCCGCTTCGCAATGACGAATAGCGCTGGCCATATCCAGCCACTGCGGTGCCGGCTGCTTACCGGCCACAATCACGTTAATGCGGTCCCAGGTACGCAGGCAGTGATCGCCCACCCATAACAGCGTATTGGCATCGGGCGGCAGGTAGATGCGCACGATATCGGCTTTTTTGTTGGCTACGTGATCGATAAAGCCTGGGTCCTGATGGCTGTAGCCATTGTGGTCCTGACGCCAGACGTGGGAAGAGAGCAGATAGTTGAGCGAAGAGACCGGTTTACGCCAGCCCAGCTTGCGCGTCACCTTGAGCCACTTGGCGTGCTGGTTAAACATCGAATCGACGATATGAATAAAGGCTTCATAGCAGTTGAACAGGCCGTGACGGCCGGTGAGCAGATAGCCTTCCAGCCAGCCCTGACACTGATGTTCACTGAGGATCTCCATCACCCGGCCATCGCGTGCCAGCTGCTCATCGTAAGGTTCTATCGTTTCCAGCCAGGTGCGGCTGGTGGCGTCAAACACCGGCGTCAGGCGGTTGGAGGCAGTTTCATCCGGGCCGAACAGGCGGAAGTTATCCTGATTACGCTCGAACAGCACCCGCAGGTAGCGACCCAGCTGCTCGGTGGCCTGCGCCATCTGTGATCCGGGCTCGCCGGTGTCGAAGGCAAATTCAGCGATATCCGGCGTATCCAGTTCACGGCGCAGCAGGCCGCCATTGGCATACGGAGAGGCACCCATGCGCTTATCGCCCTGCGGAGCCAGCGCCTGCAGCTCCGGTTTCAGCCGTCCCTGCTCGTCAAACAGATCGTCAGGCTGATAGCTACGCATCCAGGCTTCGAGAATCTGGCGATGCCCTTCATCCTCACGGCAGGCGGCCACCGGGACCTGATGCGCTCGCCAGAAACCTTCCACTTTTTTGCCATCAACGGTTTTCGGGCCGGTCCAGCCTTTGGGGCTACGCAGAATAATCATCGGCCAGCGCGGTATGCCGCTGCTGACCTTGCCCGCGCGCGCCTCACGCTGAAACGCCGCAATTTTACTGAAGGCGTTATCCAGCGCGTCTGCCATCAGCGGATGCATCTTTTCAGGCTGATCGCCGCTGACGAAAAGTGGCTCATAGCCGTAGCCGCTGAACAGCTGGCGCAGATCCTCATCGCTGCTGCGGCCGAGCAGCGTCGGATTGGCGATCTTGTAGCCGTTGAGATGCAGAATCGGCAGCACCGCGCCGTCACGCGCCGGATTGAGGAATTTAATCCCGTGCCAGCTGGAGGCCAGCGGGCCGGTTTCCGCTTCACCGTCGCCAATCACGCACGGCACGATCAGGTCGGGATGGTCAAACGCCGCGCCAAACGCATGTGACAGCGAATAGCCCAGTTCGCCGCCTTCATTAATCGAACCGGGGGTTTCGGGTGCTGCGTGGCTGGGAATGCCGCCTGGAAAGGAGAACTGCTTAAACAGCCGTTGCATGCCGGCGGCATCCTGGCTGATATGGGGATAAATTTCGCTGTAGCTGCCTTCCAGCCAGGTATTCGCCACCATGCCGGGACCGCCGTGGCCCGGTCCACAGACGTAGATCAGATTCAGGTCGCGCTGGCGGATAATCCGGTTGAGATGCGCATAAATAAAATTCAGCCCTGGTGTGGTACCCCAGTGGCCGAGCAGACGGGGTTTGATGTGCTCCGGCTGCAGCGGTTCACGCAGCAGCGGGTTATCCATGAGGTAAATTTGTCCGACGGAGAGGTAGTTTGCTGCCCGCCAGTAGCGGTCAAGCAGTTCGAATTCCGGTGCAAGGTTAGGTTGAGACATGCCGTTTCCTTCTGAAAGTTCAGCTAAACGATCTCTTAACCCTAATAGAGAATAGGGCAGTCAACCAGGCAAGAGGCAAACAAAAAGGCCCCGCAGTGCGGGGCCTGGATTAAGCAGAGAGGAAACTACTTGCCGACAACAAAGGCGGTTTCACGCCCTTCGTCGTTGGCCGCCATTGGCGTCACCGGCGTGTAATCGAGCTGCAGAATCCGGCTGGTTTCGGCTAACACTTTCTCGGTCAGCGCCACGTCGCCGTTCAGCTTACGTCCCCAGGATGGGATCACCGCACGGATTTTGTTCTGCCATTCCGGCGAAGCCATCTGCTCAGGACAGATTTTATGCAGCAGCTCCAGCATGATCGGGGCAGCCGTTGAAGCACCTGGCGAAGCACCCAGCAGCGCTGAGATCGAACCATCCTGCGAGGCGACCACTTCGGTACCCAGCCGCAGTACCGCGCCCTCTTTCTCATCTTTTTTGATGATCTGCACGCGCTGACCAGCAGTGACTAAACGCCAGTCTTCCTGCTTCGCCTGCGGCACATAGGCGCGTAGCGCATCCATCCGATCGCGATCGCTTTGCAGCACCTGATCCATCAGGTATTTCACCAGATCAAAACTTTTCAGCCCCACTTTCACCATCGGCAGCATGTTGCTGCTGTTGAGCGAGGTGAACATATCCAGCAGTGAACCCTGCTTGAGGAATTTGGTGGAGAAGGTAGCAAACGGCCCGAACAGCAGCACCTGTTTGCCATCCAGCACGCGGGTGTCAACGTGCGGTACCGACATCGGCGGTGCGCCGACGCTGGCTTTACCGTAGACCTTGGCCATGTGCTGCGCCACCACCTGCGGATTTTCCGTCACCAGGAATGAGCCGCCGACCGGGAAACCTGCATAACCATTAGCTTCCGGCACGCCCGCTTTCTGCAACAGCGGCAGCGCCGCGCCGCCTGCACCGATAAAGATATTTCGGGCGGTCAGCGTCCGGCGGGAACCGCTTGCCAGACACTGCAGGGTAACCTGCCAGCGGCCATCGCTCAGGCGCGTCAGCTCACGCACTTCCTGACGCAAACGCAGACGGAAATTGGCTTTCTTCTCTAAGGAGGCGATCAGCTGGCGTGTGACTTCACCGAAGTTGACGTCGGTCCCCATTTCGGTCCAGGTTGCCGCCACTTTCTGGCTGCGATCGCGGCCATTCATCACCAGCGGGATCCACTTCGCAATCTGCTGCGGATCTTCGGAGTAGGCCATGCCACGGAACAGCGTGCTTTTCTGCAGCGCCTGGAAGCGTTTGCGCAGGAAGCTGACATTGTCGTCGCCCCAGACAAAGCTCATGTGCGGCGTGCTGTGAATGAAACTTTTGGGATTGCGCAGATTGCCCTTCTGCACCTGAGAGGCCCAGAACTGACGGGAAATCATAAAGGATTCGTTGATCGTCACCGCTTTGGAGATGTCGATGCTGCCATCGGCCTGCTGTGGCGTATAGTTCAGCTCAGCCAGCGCGGCATGGCCGGTGCCAGCATTGTTCCAGCCGTTGGATGATTCTTCTGCCACGCTGTCCAGCCGCTCTACCATTTCGATAGACCAGTCCGGCTCTAATTCCTGCAGCCATGCGCCGAGGGTGGCGCTCATCACGCCTGCGCCAATCAGCAGCACGTCAACGTCTTTGCGCTCCTGCGCGGTAGTGGTGTCCTTTGCCATGGCACTCATCGCGAGCGCAAGGTTTATAGCTGAATTGCACATGAGGCGACATCTCCTCTTCTGTTGACCTGAAGCTCAACAGTTTTGCAGGCGAAATAGTCACGCTTCTTTCGAGCGCGTTGCGCTATTTCTCAAAGGTTAAGAGTCAGGTATAGGTTAAAGCGGTGATAACGGGTTAACTGCACGTTATGCTTTGTCATCCGAATATAACATTCTCGCATCTGAATTAAACATTTGTTTATTTTTTAAATGCAGAAATGATTCAGCATAAGAATTAATCATAGCGGCACGAAGGGTATAAGTGATTTTTTATCGATAACTCAGTGAGTTAACTGAATAGATTGTTGCAGGAAAGCGCCATTATGGTGCAGCGTCCAAAGAAGGGGTAACGAGGAGGAATTATTTAATTCACTGAATTTAAGGCAGTTATTGTTGGGTAAGGAATAGTCTAAAAGTTCATCAGTCGCGGTTTCGGGCGCTCAGTGTAAAAATAATGTTACATTTTTGTGAGGATGAAATGCTCGGCAACCCTGTGCGTGGTCGTTAACGGCAAGCGGCAAAACCGCCAGGTCTGCAATAGACCATCGCCGTTCAGCCAGCTTACCCTGAGGGTCTGTCTCAGCTCCTGAACCAGCGACGCCAGACAAAGCGAATCACAAAAAACTCCACCGTACCCAGCAGTAAAAACCAGATGCAGAACACCACCGTGTAGAGCTGGCTCAGATCCTGTAAATGGAATGTCTGCAACAGATGTTGCGCCACCGCCAGGCTGAAGGCTGGCGCAGGCAGCAGCAGGGCAGAGAGAAACCCCAGCAATAAAATGCCGCCAGGCACGATCAAAGATTCAAACGGGTTATTCATAACGGGCATCCGGTAATAATAAGCCCGGCATTTTCCGGCAATCCGCGCCTGGGTTCAATCAGGGAATGCGGCGGGTCAGGCGAAACCTGCCCGCTATCACGCAGGAAAAGTGCCAGAAAATGCTTTGCCACCATCGACTTAGCGCGAAACATAGCGAATGATAAAAGTTATAGCCTTTGCTATACTTAAATCCATGATTTTACTGTCTTTTTATCTTTGCGGTTGCATGGTAGACTGCGCGCACTTTTTCATTACTGAACACTTTGTGTGGTGAATACAGCGTGAATTGCCGCTTTTTCGCCCCAGGTGAATAAATCATGACCTTTATTGCCACCTTAATTCTTGCACTGGGTATGTCGATGGACGCGTTTGCTGCTGCACTGGGCAAAGGTGCGACATTGCATCGTCCTGGTTTTAAAGAAGCGCTGCGCACCGGTCTGATTTTTGGCTCAATTGAAGCCTTAACGCCGCTGATTGGCTGGGCGCTGGGTCTGGCCGCCAGTCGGTACATCATGGCGTGGGACCACTGGGTTGCCTTTATTCTGCTGGCATTTTTAGGTGGCCGAATGATGATGGAAGGCTTCCGTCAGACTGCGGTAACCGAACCCTGTGAAGCGCCGCAGAGCCATGGCTTTATGGTGCTGGCCACCACCGCCGTCGCGACCAGCCTGGATGCGCTGGCAGTCGGCGTCGGCCTGGCATTTTTACAGGTCAACATTATTACCACCGCTCTGACCATTGGCGCTGCCACCACCGTGATGGCGACGACCGGCGTGCTGGTGGGCCGCTTTATCGGTCCGGTACTGGGGAAATGGGCGGAAGTGCTGGGCGGTCTGGTATTGATTGCCGTCGGTTCCACCATTTTGCTGCAACACCTCGGCTACAGCGCCTGACGGGTTTTTGCGCATAAAAAGCGCAATTTTGTGATCTGGTTCAAAATTTATTGCTGATAAAACGCGCTGAAGTTATACTTTTACGGTATTTCTTCAACTAAATTTGAACCAGGTGACACATGAAACGCATTTTTAACTACGTGTTCCGCGCTTACGTCGAGACCTTCAAACACGTACCGCCGGGTGCCATGTACTAAACCGCACCCCGCAAGCAACCCTCGATAATCGCGGTCAGGGATCGACCGATGATTATCACTTTTTCTTCTGTTATGCCTCTCTCCCATCGCCCGATTGGCCCGTTCTGACAGGCTCAGCACCGGCTGCCATAAGCCACTCGTCTGACTATACCCTCAGGTTATACCCCGGCACCAAACAAGCATTCGTCACGCTGTCATCTGCATGAAATATTCAGCTCAGGCCCTATTACCTGTCTGAAAAAGAGAAACATCATGCTGATCCCTCAACCCTATTTACTCTTTCTTGGTGACGTCACCGATCCGCTGGCGGCGAAAACGGCGCGCGGCATTCAGGTCTGGCGACCGGAACAGTGCGTTGGTGAAATGTCACTGCCGGGCTGTACCGTCAGCCTCGGGCTGGAGACGCTGGATATCGCCAGTGCCAAAGCGCGCGGCGCGAAAACGCTGGTGCTGGGTACCGCCAATGCTGGCGGCTATTTGCCGTCACACTGGCTGGAAACCGTGACCGGCGCGATCAAAGCGGGTCTGAATGTGGCCAGTGGCCTGCATCACCGTCTGGTCGATGAACCGGAACTGGTGGCGCTGGCGGCAGAACATGGCGTGTCGCTGTTCGACATCCGCCATATGCGGCCCGCGTTGACGGTCGGCAGCGGTAAAAAACGCAGCGGTAAACGGGTCCTGACGGTGGGAACTGACTGCTCCGTGGGGAAAATGTACACCTCACTGGCGCTGGAAGCGGCGATGCGCGATCGCGGCATGAAGGCGGATTTCCGCGCCACCGGCCAGACCGGGATTCTGGTAGCCGGTGAGGGCATTGCCATCGATGCGGTGATTGCTGACTTTATCGCCGGTGCCGCCGAAGCGCTTTCCCCGGCGAATGAAGAGGATCACTGGGATATCGTTGAAGGTCAGGGATCGCTGTTTCATCCCTCTTATGCTGGCGTCAGCATGGGGCTGATCCACGGGGCGCAACCGCACTGGCTGGTGATGTGTCATGAGATGGGGCGTCCGCATATGCGCCACCTGCCGCATCAGCCGATGGTCAGCCTGGCGGAGTGCGTAGAGGCCAATCTGCGGGCGGCCAGCGTCACCAGTGACGCGGTGAAGCTGGCCGGATTCGCCATCAATACTTCCGGTTACAGTGAACAGCAGGCGCGCGACTATTGCGCTGAGGTCAGCGCAGAATTTGGCGTGCCGGCCACCGATCCGGTGCGGTTTGGTATCGACGCCATCGCCGCGCGATTGCAGGAGCATGGCTGAGATGCGGCGTATGCAGATCGCGGTGGCTGAACTGCCGCTGGCGAAACCCTTCGCGATTTCACGCGGTACCCGCACGGCCGTCACGGTCATTCGCGTGACGCTGGAGCAGGACGGTTTTATCGGTCTTGGCGAGTGTACGCCGACGCCGCGCTACGGCGAAAGTATCGCCAGCGTCAGCGCGCAGCTGGCGGCGCTGCAGAACGAAATCGAAGCCGGACTGAGTCGTCCGGCTTTACAGACCCGACTGGCAGCGGGCGCGGCACGTAATGCGCTGGATTGTGCGCTGTGGCGGCTCGATGCGGCCCGCAACCGGGAAACGCTCTGGCAGCAAACCGGCAGCGAAAAGCCCGCTTCGGTGGTGACCGCAGAAACCCTGAGTCTGGACAGCCTTGACCGGATGGCGAGTGCCGCGGCGGAGGCCGTATCACGCGGTGCGCTGCTGCTGAAGATCAAACTCGACGCGCATCTGATTGTGGAAAAAGTCGCGGCCATTCGCGCGGCGGCTCCGCAGACAACGCTGATTATCGACGCCAACGAGGCCTGGCACGGCCTCGACCTGCCCGCGCTGTTCAGCGCTTTGCAGGCTTATGAGATCGCGATGATTGAGCAGCCGTTACCGGCGGGTCAGGATAGCGACTTACGGCATTTTCCCCATCCAATTCCCCTGTGCGCCGATGAAAGCTGCCATAGCGTGGCGGACATTGCCGCGCTGCGCGATCGCTACCAAATGATCAACATCAAACTCGATAAGTGCGGCGGGCTGACCGAAGCGCTGGCGATGGTCGCCGCTGCACGGCAGCAGCAAATGCGGCTGATGGTTGGCTGTATGCTCGGCTCGTCGCTGGCGATGGAGGCGGCGCTGCCGGTGGCGATCAGCGCCGAATATGTCGATCTCGACGGCCCAATCTGGCTGGCGGCAGACAGCTCGCCTTTTCTCTCCTATTCGCAAGGCCGTATCTGGCTTTAACGCACCCGGAGCAACGATGACGGACACTTCTTCTCTTCGCCCGACCGCCCCGACCGCCACGGCACCGGTGCTCGCCATTCAGGATCTTTGCGTCAGTTTCCGCGGACGCAGCGGCGTGCATCGGGCACTGAATGGCGTGTCGTTTGAGATTCATCCCGGCGAAATCGTCGCGGTGGTGGGCGAAAGCGGGTCGGGAAAATCCGTCACCTCGCTGGCGATTATGGGGCTGTTAGCCGCCTCAGCACGCACCGAACGTGGAGCCATCCTGTTTCGCGATCGTCGCGGAAAACAGCACGATCTCAGCACCCTCAGCGAAGAACAGCGGCGAACGTTACGTGGCCGCGAAATGGCGATGATTTTTCAGGAGCCGATGACCTCGCTGAATCCGGTATTGCGGGTCGGCGATCAGCTGACCGAAGCGCTGCGTGACCATCAGCTGTGTGATAAAGCGCAGGCGACGGCGCGAGCGCGAACTTTGCTGCAGCAGGTACGGATAGCCGATGTGGATCGGGTGATGAAAAGTTACCCGCACGCGCTGTCGGGCGGCATGCGGCAACGGGTGATGATCGCCCAGGCGCTGGCCTGCGATCCACAACTGCTGATTGCCGATGAGCCGACCACCGCGCTGGATGTCACCGTTCAGGCGCGCATCCTGCACATTCTGCGTGAGTTGCAGCAGCAGAAGCAGATGGCGGTGCTGTTTATCACCCATGATATGGGCGTAGTGGCAGAAGTCGCCGATCGGGTGGTGGTGATGTATCGGGGTAACGTGGTCGAACAGGGCGCGGTGGCGGATATCTTCAGCGCGCCACAGCATGACTACACCAAAGCCTTATTGGCTGCGGTGCCAAAGCTGGGGGATATGCGCGAACAGGCCTGGCCGCAGCGCTTCCCGCTGCTGGGCGCGGCCACCACGGCTGCCGCCAGCCAGCAAACGGCGCGTTACGAGGATAAACCGCTGCTCGACGTGCGCGGCCTGAAAGTCTGTTTCCCGGTCCGCAGCGGCATTTTTTCCGCCTTAACCCATCAGGTGCACGCGGTGGAGCAGATTGACTTCAGGCTGTGGCCGGGCGAAACGCTGGCGATTGTCGGGGAAAGCGGCTGCGGTAAATCGACCACCGGGCGGGCGCTGATGCGTCTGCTGGCCAGCGAGGCGGAAAGTATCTATTTTCAGGGCAATGAAATTACCACCCTGAAAGAGGCGCAGTTTCAGCCGCTGCGCCGTGAAATACAGATGGTGTTTCAGGACCCGTATGCCTCACTCAATCCCCGCCTGACCGTTGGATTTACCATCGCTGAACCGCTGCTGCTGCACGGTCTGGTCTCGTCGCTGCGCGAAGCCACGCCGCAGGTTGAGGCACTGCTGAAAAGTGTCGGCCTGGCCCCGGAACACGCACAGCGTTATCCCCATGAGTTTTCCGGCGGACAGCGTCAGCGTATCGCCATAGCCCGCGCCCTGGCGCTGCGGCCCAAAGTGATTATCGCCGATGAAGCCGTGTCAGCGCTGGATGTGTCGATACAGGCACAGGTGGTGAACCTGATGATGGATCTGCAACAGCAAACCGGCGTGGCGTGGATTTTCATCTCGCACGACATGGCCGTGGTGGAACGCATCGCCAACCGTGTGGCGGTGATGTACCTCGGACAGATCGTTGAGATTGGCCCGCGCCAGTCGCTGTTTAACCAGCCGCAACACCCTTATACCCAACGGCTGCTGGCCTCTGTGCCGGTTGCCGATCCGCTCAATCGTCCGGTCCGTCAGTTTGATGACGGTGAAATTCCCTCGCCGCTGCGCAGGGTGGGAGAGACGGTAGAGAAAAACCGTTACCGCCAGGTCGCGCCCGATCACTGGGTGGCCGAAACCCCTTTTGTGCGTTGATGCATCAATACCAGGAGACAACCATGAAGCCATTATTACGTCGCACGGCGCTTGCCACCGGATTACTACTCGCTCTGACCGCCGCCGCGCAGGCAGAAGATTTACGCATTTCGATGTATGCCGATATTACCGGACTGGACCCGCACGACACCTCCGACAACATCAGCTATTCGGTGCAGAGTGGCATTTTCGAACGCCTGTTCCAGTTTGATGCTCAGATGAAGCTGACGCCCTGGCTGGCGACCGGCTATACCAGCAATGAGGATGCCACGCAGTTTACGCTGACGCTGCGGCAGGGCGTGACCTTCCAGGATGGCACACCCTTTAATGCGGAGGCGGTGAAAGCGAACCTGGATCGGCTGGCCGATCAGAGCAAGGGGCTGAAGCGCAATAGCCTCTATCGCATGATTAAGACCGTCACCGTACTGGCAGCGGATAAAGTGCAGATCGACCTTAACCAGTCATTTGGTGCCTTCATCAACACGCTGGCGCACCCGTCGGCGGTGATGTGGAGCCCGGCGATCCTCAGCCAGTATCCGCAGGAGGCGCAGCTGCGGCTGCATCCGGTCGGTACCGGCCCGTTCCGGTTTGTGGCGTGGCAGCCGGGCAAAACCGTCACCCTGGCGAAATATGACAAATACTGGAAAACCGGCTGGCCGAAAGTCGACAAGGTGATTTTCTCACCGAGCCCGGAAGATGCGACCCGGGTGGCGGCGCTGAAATCGGGGCAGGTGGATGCGATCTATCCGCTGCCGTCTGATCTGATTGGGACGGTGCAGAGCGACGCGAAACTGGCGATCCAGCGCGATCCCAGCATTTACCTCTATTACATGGCGATCAATACCCAACACAAAGCGCTGGCTGACGTGCGGGTGCGCCAGGCGATTAACTACGCCATCGACCGCGCGCTGTGGCTGAAGGTCGGTTTTGCCGGAATGGGCACGCCCGCCCGTTCCGCCATGCCGGCCGGAGTGCAGTTCTATCAGGCGCAGAGTGAGCCGAACTACCGCTACGCGCCGGATGAAGCCAAAAAGCTGCTGCAGGCGGCAGGCTACGGGCAGGGGCTGGATCTCAAATTGTGGTGCACCAACGCCACGGCCAGCATCCGTGCCGCGCAGTTCCTCAAGGCGCAGCTGGCGACGGTCGGGATTCGCGTCACCGTCACGCCGATGGATTCCGGCACCCGCAACGCGAAGTTATGGGGCGTGAAAGATCCGAAACAGGCAGAGTT
This sequence comes from Pantoea sp. USHLN298, assembly GCF_037149395.1. NCBI lineage: Bacteria > Pseudomonadati > Pseudomonadota > Gammaproteobacteria > Enterobacterales > Erwiniaceae > Pantoea > Pantoea sp. USHLN298. The sequence goes on along the minus strand of NZ_JBBCRO010000007.1, from coordinate 249,818 downwards.
TGACCTCTATTACGGTGGCTGGTCGACCTCAACCGGCGATGCGGACTGGGCGTTGCGTCCGCTGTACGCCACCGAATCCTGGGTGCCGACCTCCTACAACGTCTCCTATTACAGCAACCCGGCGGTAGATAAAGCGATTGCCGGCGGGCTGGCCACGGCCGATCCGGCAAAACGCGGCGCCGCCTACGCAGAGGCGCAAAGGCTACTGTGGAAAGATGCGCCTGTCGCCTTCCTCGGCACGCCCGATAACGTCGTCGGCAAGCGCAAAGGGCTGAACGGCGTGTCGATGCTGCCGGACGGTAACCTGTTGTTTACGCAGGCCGCGTTTGAATAAGTGAGTGCGCAGCCGCCCGCCGGTGATGGGGTGATTGTCGCCGGGCGGGCAACCGTGCCTGACTGCTCTCTGAGCCAATCGAAAGGATCGCCATGTTCGCCTATATCCTCCGACGACTGCTGGAAATGATCCCGGTTCTGCTGGTGGTTTCATTACTGGTTTTTGGTTTTATTAAACTGCTGCCTGGCGACCCGGCCCGCATCTATGCCGGGCCGGATGCCCCGATCGAAGCGGTAGAGGCCGCCCGTCAGCATCTGGGCCTTAACGATCCGCTGCCGCAGCAGTACCTTCACTGGATCGCCGGCCTGTTGCGTGGCGACCTGGGCGTCACCTATCGCACCCAACAGCCGGTGACGGAGGTGATCCGGCAGGGCTTTATGCCTACGCTGTGGCTGGCGCTGGCGGGCTTCACCTGGTCCGTGCTGCTGGGCCTGATGCTCGGCGTTATCGCGGCGTTACGGCGTGGAAAGTGGCTCGACTGGGCGCTGATGAGTCTGGCGGTCGGCGGGATCTCGATGCCCGCCTTCTGGCTCGGGCTGCTGCTGATCCAGTTCGTCGCCATGCCGTTTGGCCTGTTTGCCGTCAGCGGCTTCAGTCAGCCATCCGATTTGATCCTGCCCGCCATTACGCTTGGCTCGTCGGTCGCCGCAGTGATGGCGCGTTTCACCCGGTCGGCGTTTCTTGAGGTCGCGCAGGAGGACTATGTCCGCACCGCCAGGGCAAAAGGGTTACGTCAGCGTCTGGTGACCTGGAAACATGTAATGCGGAATGCGTTGATCCCGGTAATCACCATGCTTGGCCTGCAGTTTGGATTTTTGCTGGGCGGATCGATCGTGGTGGAGAGCGTCTTTAACTGGCCCGGTCTGGGCTGGTTGTTGATCGAGTCGATCAAGTCTCAGGATCAGCCGGTGATCCAGGCGCTGGTAATGCTGTTCGTGTTCGAATTTATCGCCATTAATCTGCTGGTTGATCTGCTCTATGCAGTGGTCAATCCCGCGATTCGTCTGAAATAGGAGTCGCTGATGAGCGAAACCCTCTCTGTTGCGGTGCCGGAAGCGATTCGTTCGCCTTGGCGCGATTTTCTGCACGCGCTGGTGCGTAACCCGCTGGCGCTGGTCTCTGGCGGATGTGTACTGCTGCTGCTGCTGGTGGCGCTGTTTGCGCCCTGGCTGGCCCCGTGGGACCCGATGGCGCCGGACTGGATGGCCCTGTCGTCGCCGCCTTCCGCTGCGCACTGGATGGGCACTGACGATCTGGGACGTGACGTGATGAGCCGGATTATCTACGGTGCGCGCATCTCGCTCTATGTCGGCGTGGTCTCGGTCACGCTCGGGATGCTGGTGGGGATCGTACTGGGTCTGCTGGCTGGCTACTATGGCCGCTGGGTCGATATGCTGATTATGCGCGGCTCCGATGTGCTGTTCGCCTTTCCCGGAATGCTGCTGGCGATTGCGGTGGTGGCGATTCTCGGGCCTGGCCTGAACAACGTCATTATTGCCGTCGCGGTGTTCAGCGTGCCGGTGTTTGCCCGCATCGTGCGTGCCTCGACGCTGTCGCTGAAGCAGGCCGCCTACGTTGAAGCGGTGCGCTGCGCCGGTGCGCCGGATCGGGTAATTCTGCTGCGCCACATTTTGCCCGGCACGCTGCCCAACGTTATTGTCTATTTCACCCTGCGCATCGGTACCAGCATTCTGACCGCCGCCGGGCTGAGTTTTATCGGCCTCGGACCGGAACCGGATGTGCCGGAGTGGGGCAACATTCTCGCCATGAGCCGCAGCATGATGATGGCTGGCGCCTGGCACGTCAGCGTCTTTCCTGGGCTGGCGATCTTTATCACCGTACTGGCGTTCAACCTGCTGGGCGATGCCCTGCGTGACACGCTGGACCCGAAACTCAAGAGCTGATGATGGATTTTCAACAGATGCAGCGTGATCTGCTGCTACAACGCTGGCGCAGCGAGCGTCAGCTCGGTCTGCCGCGCAGCACGCCGGGCGAACACAACCGGATCAGCGATGTGCCAGGCGTGCGCGTCGGTCATTTCACGCTGGATCAGGGCGAGCAACAGAGCGGGGTCACCGCCATCATGCCGCCGGGCGAGAATCTGTTTAGCCAGCCGTTACCCTGCGGTGCCGCGGTATTCAACGGTTTTGCCAAGCCGGTCGGGCTGGTGCAGCTGGAGGAGTTAGGCGTGCTGCAAACGCCGATTCTGCTCAGCAACACGCTGGCGGTCGGTACGCTGTTCACTGCGCTGGTGCGAGAAGCTATCGGGCGCAATCCTGAACTGGGCCGCAGTTTACCCACCGTCAATCCGCTGGCGCTGGAGTGTAACGACGGCTGGCTCAACGACATTCAGGCGCTGGCGATCACGGAAGCGATGGCGCAGCAGGCGATGGCGAGTGCCAGCGTGGCGTTTGCCCGTGGCAGCGTCGGTGCCGGTCGTGGCATGAGCTGTTTCAGCCTCAAAGGCGGAATCGGCACGGCTTCACGCCGCATTGAACCGCTTAACGCCAAGCTCGGCGTGCTGGTGCTGGCTAACTTTGGCGCACTGACGGCGCTGACGCTGGACGGCGTTCGCCTCGGCGAGATGATTGCGCCGCTGCTGCCCGAACTGGCGCCTCAGCGGGATGCCGGCTCAATCATTATCATCATGGCAACGGATGCGGCGCTGGATGCGCGTCAGCTGAAACGGGTGGCGCGTCGGGCCGGGGCTGGTTTAGGCCGTCTCGGCAGCTACTGGGGGCACGGCTCGGGCGATATTGCTGTCGCCTTCTCAACCCAGCCATCACCCCAGCCGCCTGACGATGCGCGGCTGGAGCCGCTGCTGGCGGCGGCGGCGGATGCCACCGAACAGGCAGTGCTGGATGCCTTACTGAGCGCCACCGCGGTGACCGGCTTTCGCGGTCATCATCGTCCGGCGTTGTCTGAGGTGCTGGATCAGCTGGTTTCACACGGAGAACCGAAGCGATGAGAGTTTTTATTTCTGCCGATATTGAGGGAATTGCCGGCGTGATGCGCCCGGAGCAGTGCGCGCCAGGCCACGCCGAGCATCAGCTGGCACGTAGCCTGATGGAGCAGGAGGTGAATGCCGCTATCGACGGTGCCTTTGCCGCTGGCGCGACAGAGGTAGTGGTAGCGGACAGCCACGCGCAGATGACGAATCTGCGGGCAGAGCAGATCGACAGCCGCGCCCGGCTGGTACAAGGTAAACCGCGTGGCCTGTCGATGGTGGAAGGTCTGCAACAGCAGCGCTTTGACGGCATGATGTTTATTGGTTTTCACAGCGCGGCCGGGGAATCTGGCGTGCTGGCACACACCATCAACGGGCGGGCATTCTGGCGTATCGAGGTCAACGGTCGGGTGATGGGCGAGAGCGATCTCTATGCCGCCGTTGGCGCAGAGTTCGGGACGCCGTTGTGGCTGGTGAGCGGCGATGATTGTCTGCAACGCTGGATCGGCGAGCACTATCCTGTGGTTGACTATGTGGCGGTAAAACGGGCGATTTCGCACACCAGCGCCGAATCACTCAGCCCGCAGGCGGCGCAGCAGGCAATCCGTACGGCGGCTGAACAGGCGGTGCGTCGCGCCCACCGCCAGCCGGTCTCGTTACTGAGTGCGCCTTATCAGCTGCGGCTGCAGGCCAGTAAACCGGTGCTGGCCGATCTCTTCAGCCTGATCCCCGGCGTGACGCGACTCGACGCGGTCACGGTAGGGTACCAGGCGGACGCGATGGCCACGCTGATTTCCCTGCTCAGTGCTTTTTCCTACCTTGCCAGCACGCAGAATTAAGCTGCGGAGATCCGATGAGCAGAACTCTGTACGATTTTCCGCGCGACATTTGTTACCCTGCGCGCCTCTTTGCTCAGTAAATTCTGAAAAAAACGCCATTACAACGAGGCAGCAATGCAGCTTTGCAGTTTTTCTCTTCCAGACCAGGATAAAAAAAGTTTCGGTATCGTGCTGGAGCACGGCGTGATCGATCTGGGGATGCGGTTCGGTGCCACCTGCCCCGATCTCAAAACCTTTCTGACCCGTTCATCGCTGGCCGATCTTGCGGCGTTCCGCACCATGCCGGTCGATTATCCGTTCAGCGCGATCCGTTTTCTGCCGGTGATTGAGAATCCGGGCAAGGTGTTTTGCGTCGGGATGAACTACGCCGATAAACGGAAGGAGTTCGCCGAAACCCTGGATGCGCCGACGCTGTTTGTGCGCTTCGCCGACTCGCTCACCGGACACGATCGGCCGCTGCAAAAACCGGTTACCACGCAGGAGTTCGACTTTGAAGGCGAGCTGGCGGTGATCATCGGCAAGGCGGCACATCAGGTCAGCGCCGCCGATGCGCTGGCGGTGGTGGCGGGCTACAGCTGCTTTATGGATGCAACCGTGCGCGACATGCAGTTTACCTGGTTTACGGCCGGCAAAAACTGGCCGCAGACCGGCGGATTCGGCCCCTGGATGACCACCGCAGATGCGATCCCCGATCCCCAGCAGCTGGCGATCAAAACCTGGCTAAACGGGCGGGAAGTGCAGAACGATACCACCGGCAGCATGGTGCATCCGGTGGCAAAAATTATTGAATATATCTCGGCCTTCAGCCCGCTGTCGCCGGGCGATGTGATTATCACCGGTTCGCCGGGCGGCGTCGGTAAGAAACGCACGCCGCCGCTGTTTATGTTCTCCGGCGACGTGGTCGAAGTAGAAATTGAGCAGATCGGCCGCCTGCGTAATACCATCGCCTGACGGCGGCAGCGGCCGCTGGTTTACACCGGTGAGCGCTGAAACGTCACCACCCGGCTCCGGCTTAGCTGGAGCCGGATGCGGTCACCGTCTCGCTGAATCACAAAGCGTTTCTGCCACGGACCCTCTTTGCCGCTGGCGAGTACCCGATCCTCTCCCAGCGACTGCAGCGTGGCCGTCTGGGCCGCCGGGCCAATGCCCATTGTCAGACGATCGCCGGTCACCTGCAGTTCTGCCTGCTGGGCTGGCGCATACCAGCGGCCCTGCAGCGCGGTGATGTCAGCCTCATCCGGCTGCACCGGCAGAAAGTGACGGGCGACGTGGCCCACCTCACCGACAATCGCCGCGCCCTGCTGGCGCAACCGCAGCGGAAAGGTGCTGGAGAGCGAAACCGCCTCGCCGTGCAGCGCGTCGCGTCGCAGGGTATCGCTCGCGCCGAGCCAGGTTGCGGTGCCGCCAGCAATCTCCAGCCAGTCCGCGTGCGGGGCCGCCGCTACATAGAGACCCGGCAGCAGATCGTGCCCCTTTGGCGGTAAATCACGATCGAGCAGAGCGGCCATCACCTGCAGGGCACTTTCTGAGGTCACCGCATCTTCGCGATTGGCCACCAGCGCCACCCCGAGCCGCCGCTCAGGGTGCAGCAGAAAATAGCTTTTATAGCCGGCGTGGGAACCGCCGTGACCAAACAGCGTCTGGCTGCCGATCCGGCTGCTGGTCAGCCCCAGGCCATAGCCGCTGATACGCCCATCACTCAGCGGGCGGGGTGCGCTGAGACGTTGCAGCACGCCTGCGCCTGGTCCGCTGTCGGCCAGCAGGGATTGCAGCCAGCGCGTCAGATGACGCAGGCTGCCCGCTACGCTGCCGGAAGCGGAAAGATGCAGCCCGGCACTGGCCAGCAGCCAGCGCTGACCATCATGCCAGTAGCCCGGTACCAGCCCCGGCACCACGTCAAACCAGCTGTCGGCGGCGGTCAGCTCAATGCCGAGCGGATCGCAGATATATTGCTGCAGCAGCGCATCAAAACTGACGCCTCTGGCATTCAGCGCCGCCTCCACCAGCCGGTAACCGGTATTGGTGTAAGAGATCTCACTGCCGGGCGGATAGTTCAGCGCGCCCTCGCTGGCAATGTAGCGCAGCAGCGCGTCAGGCTGGGTCGCGTTATAGAGTGACAAGCCCAGCAGCGACAGACTCTCACGGGTATCGGGCAGGCCGCTGCTCATATCCAGCGCCTGACCGACGGTAACCTGACCGTTGGCACCCTGTAACTGTGGCAGGTGATCGACCAGCTTATCCTCAAGCGACAGATAATGGCGGCCCGGTCCGGTCACCAGCGCACAGAACAGATGCTTGGTGACCGAGGCGATGCGCACCACACTATCCAGAGTGAAGGGGGTTTGCTGGGCCAGATCGGCCAGTCCGGCGCAGTGCGCGCTCTGTATCTGCTGAGCATCAAACAGCACGATGGCACCGCCAGGCGCGCCGGGCTGCTGCCAGCTTTGGCTAATCTGTTGGGCAACATCTGCTGCGCGTTGCCAGTGGGCTGTCATGCCGGCTCCTCAAGCGTCATGCTGAGATCAAAAAGCTGGGCAGTGTGCGGATGCTGAATACGCCGGGCGCGCAGGTCATCGGCGCTTAACTGCTCGACCATTTTGCCGTGCTGCATCACGCCAATGCGCTGACACAGATGCGCCACCACCGCCAGATTGTGTGTCACCATAATGTAGGTCAGTTTGCGTTCAGCGCGCAAGTCACTGAGCAAATTAAGAATTTCTGCCTGCACCGACACATCCAGCGCGGAGGTCGGCTCATCCAGCAGCAGCACTTCCGGCTCGGCAATCAGCGCCCGGGCGATGGCGACGCGCTGGCGCTGTCCGCCTGACAGCTGATGCGGATAACGAAAACGCAGCGCGGCGGGCAATCCCACTTCATTCAGCGCCTGACTGATACGCTGCTCAGCGCGATCGATACGGTGCACCAGCAGCGGCTCATGCAGGATGCGGTCAATGGTCTGACGCGGATGCAGCGATCCGTAAGGGTCCTGAAACACCATCTGCACCTGACGATAAAAGTTCCGGCCACGGCGCGCGTCCAGCGCCAGTCCGCCGAAGGTCATGCGGCCGCGCCAGGCGTGATTCAGTCCGGCCAGCGCGCGCAGAATGGTCGATTTCCCCGAGCCGCTTTCGCCCACCAGCCCGAAACTTTCACCGTTAGCCACCTGAAAAGTGACGCCTTTCACGACATCCTGCCCGGCAAAGGCGATGCGTAAATCAGCGATCTCTATCATTGCGTCTCCTCACCGCGCCAGGCGGCATCACGCTGTAAAACCGGTAAACGCGCACGCGGATGGCGCAGGGAAGGCAGGCAGGCCAGCAGGCCCTGGGTGTAGGGATGGCGCGCCTGGTGCAGCTCGCCGGCATTCAGCAGTTCGACAATCCGGCCGGCATACATCACCGCCACCCGGTCGCAGAAATGCGATACCAGCGGCAGGTCGTGACTGATCAGAATCAGCCCCATACCGCGGGCGGAGACCAGTTCATCAATCAGTTTGAGGATCTCCGCCTGCACCGTGGCATCGAGCGCGCTGGTGGGTTCATCGGCAATCAGTAACTCGGGATCGGGTGCCAGCATCATCGCAATCATCACCCGCTGGCCCATGCCGCCGGAGACTTCATGCGGATAGCGTTTTGCGACGGCCGCCGCATCATGAATCTTCACCTGTTCAAGCAGGCCGATGGCCGCCAGCATGGCGGCTTTACGGCTGCCGCCCTTGTGTTCCCGCCAGGCTTCAGCGATCTGCTGACCAATGGTCATCACCGGATTAAGAGAATATTTAGGGTCCTGCAGAATAAATCCGACGCGCTTACCGCGAAGGGTGCGCATCACGCTTTCACTGGCGCCGCGCAGGTCAATGCCGTCAAAGCGCAGCACATCCGCGCTCACCTCAGCCTGGCCCGGTAACAGCTGCATCAGGCTGCGCGCCGTGAGTGATTTACCCGAACCGCTTTCGCCGACGATGGCAAACTTCTCTTTGCCGACGCAGAAGCTGACGCCGCGCACCGCCTCCACGGTTTCGCTGCGGCTACGAAAGGCTACGCGCAGATTTTCAATTTCGACCAGCATTTACCGCTCCTTCGGGTCAAGGACGTCGCGCAGACCGTCACCAAGAAAATTAAACGCCAGTGAGGTCAGAAAGATAGCGAGGCAGGGCATCAGCGGCACCCACCATTCACTGAACAGAAAGCGGCGCGCGGTGGCGATCATCGTGCCCCATTCCGGCGAAGGCGGCTGGGCGCCCATGCCGAGAAAGCCCAGGCTGGCTGCGGTGATGATAATGGAGCTCATATCCAGCGTGACGCGCACAATCAGGCTGGGCACGCACAGAGGCATAATGTGACGCAGAATAATCCGCAGCGGCGACGCGCCGGTGATCCGGCTGGCGGCGATGAAATCGCTGTGGCGAAACTGCAACGTTTCGGCGCGGGCCAGCCGGGCATAGGGCGGCCAGGCGGTCAGGGCGATCGCCAGAATGGCGCTTTCGACGCCTGGCTTCAGCGCGGCGACAAACGCCAGCGCCAGAATCAGACGCGGAAACGCCAGAAAGATGTCGGTGATGCGCATCAGCGCTTTGTCGATCACGCCGCCGCAGTAACCGGCAATGCAGCCAATCAGCAGACCCAGCGGGGCGGTCAGCAGCACCACCGCAATCACCATTCCCAGCGTGGTGCGTCCGCCATAAATAATGCGGGTCCAGACATCACGCCCCAGTTCATCGGTACCCAGCCAGTGCAGTGCTGACGGGGCAGCCAGACGGTTTTCCAGATGCTGCGTACCCGGTTCAAAGCCGCTCAGCAACGGCGCGAACAGCGCCAGCATCAGCATCAGCAGGATCACCACCAGGCCAGCGACGGCCAGCGGATTGCTGCGCAGGGTAAGCCACAGGCGATAGCGGCGGCCCCAGACCGCCTGACGACGGTTAGCGGGGCTATCAGCCAGCAGCCAGCTACGTGAGAAAAAAGTCATTTTACGCGAGGGTCCCAAAGTCGATAGAGCAGGTCAGCCAGTTGATTCAGCAGCACGTAGACCGCGCCGACCAGCAGCGTGGCGCCGACCACCGGATTCATGTCGGCATTCATCAGTGAGGTGGTGAGATACTGGCCCAGGCCTGGCCATGAGAAGACATTTTCAGTGACAACCGCACCTTCCAGCAGCCCGGCGTAGGTCAGCGCCAGCACCGTCACCAGCTGCACCGCCACCGTGGGAAAGGCGTGCCGCCAGATCACGCGTCGGGAAGATAATCCCTTGGCGCGAGCGGTAATGACAAATTCACCGCTCAGCGCATTGAGCATGAAGGTGCGGGTCATCCGGGTGATGTACGCCATGCTGAAGTAAGCGAGAATCAGCACCGGCTGGGCCATGTGCGCCAGCGCATCCCAAAAGGCGTCATACTCGCCCGCCAGCAGGGAGTCGACGGTGAGAAAGCCGGTGATCTGCGGCACCATATCCTGCCAGATAATGTCCTGCCGTCCCGGTCCCGGCGCGATGCCCAGCACCGCATAAAACAGCAGCAGGCTCAGCAGCGCGAGCACGAACACCGGTAAGGAGTGACCGGCAAGGCAGATCACGCGGATAGTCTGATCAATCCAGCTGTGCTGGCGGACGGCGGCCCAGACCCCGAGGGGAATACCGATCAGCGCCGCAATAATAATGGCGGCGGTAGCCAGCTCCATGGTGGCCGGAAAAAAGCGCGCAATGTCGCTGAGCACCGGATTGGAGGTGAGTATCGAGCGCCCTAAATCGCCGTGCAGCAGCTGATTGAGGTAGTGACCAAACTGAACGTAGAGCGGCTGATCCAGCCCCATTTCCGTCCGGACCCGTTCCACCACCGCCTGCGGCGCATTATCACCGACCGCGGCCAGCACCGGATCGGTGGGCATCACCCGGCCAATAAAAAAGGTCAGCACTGACAGACCAAACAGCGTCAGTATCAGGCTGCCCAGCGCACTGACGCTCTGTTTTAATACCGGCATCAGGCTTTTTTCACCTGCTGATAAGGCCACTGCTCCAGCACGCTAAGATGCACATCCGAGACGTTTTGGGTGCAGGCCACGGTCTGAACCTGCTGCATCATAAAAATAAACGGACTTTTTTCCCGGCCGAGCTGCTGGATCTGCTGATAGAGCGCAATCCGCTTCGCGGCATCGCTTTCATGCAGCGCCTGTTGCGTCAGCTGGTTAAACTGATCGTCAGACCAGCCGCAGCGCCAGGCCAGCGTGCGGTTACGCGCGGTGGTGCTGTTGTCGGTATTGACGCAGAACGCTTCGGTATTGGAGTTGGGATCGAAGTAGTCCGCGCCCCATGAGGTCATCGCCAGCTGATGCTGACGGGCGCGCATTTTGGTCAGCACCTGTCGATTTTCAGAGGCGATCAGCGACACCTTAATGCCAATCGCGGCCAGCTGGGTCTGCACCGCCTGGGCAATATCCGGGTAAGGCTGCATCGAGTAGTGATCGAGCGTGATCTCAAAGCCCTGCGGATAACCCGCTTCCGCCAGCAACGCTTTGGCTTTGCTGACATCCTGATGAAACGGCGTGTCGTCGAGCGCGGCAGGGAATCCCTGCGGCAAAAAGCTCTGATGCACTGAGTAAGTCAGCGCCAGAATATTCTTCTGGATACTCTCATAGTCCAGCGCCCACTTGATCGCCTGCCAGACCTGCGGTTTCGCCAGTTCGGGATGCGTGGTGTTGCAGGAGATCAGCATAATCGCCGACAGCGGCTGCCTGACCAGCGCCACGCTGGCATCCTGGGTCAGCGGTTTAAGCTGTTCGGTGGTGAGATCGTAAGCCACATCGACATCGCCTTTTTTCAGCATCAGCGCCTGCGCCGCCGGGTCGGCAATATGTTTCAGGATCACCCGCTTAATGGTGCTCTGGCTGGCATCGTGGGGATTGCGTTCGAGGATTACGCTTTCGCTGGCTTTCCAGCCGCGCAGGGTAAAAGCCCCTGAACCGGCGCTGTGCTGTTTCAGCCAGCCGTTACCGAGGTCGTCTTGCTGCTGATTCGCCAGACAGGCTTTTTTCGACACAATGCTGCCGACGGTGGCAGAGAGGCAATAGAGCAGAAAAGTCTCTGAGGCTGGCGTCTCCAGCGTCATCTCCAGCGTATGCGCATCTTTGGCAATCACCCGCTGATCGACATTCTCTTTGGTAAAACCGAACTGATTGATAATAAACGCCGGACTCTTATCCAGTTTAACGATGCGTTGCAGCGAAAACGCCGCATCTTCAGCGGTCAGGGCTGAGCCATCGGCAAAGGTCGCGGCCGGGTCAAGGAAGAAGGTAAAGACGCGGCTGTCGCTGCTGACCTGCCAGCTTTTCGCCAGCTGGCCGATCACTTTATCAGCCTGTTTCGGGTCAGCCATCACCAGCCGTTGATAGAGGTTGCCGCAGATCTGCCCGCCGGTCGCTTCGAAACTCTCATGCGGGTCGAGGCTGGTGATATTGTCCAGCTGCATCGCCATCACCAGCATACCCGCGGGCGCGGCGGCGAAAGCAGAATTCTGGCTCAGCCAGCACACCACGGGAACGGCACTGCATCCTGCAAGAAAACGTCTTCTGGTGACCATGCTATCTCCAAGTTATTGATTATAAATGTAAATTATGAAATTCCCGCTGCGTTATTGTCTTGACATCCCGCCGCGAGCAGAGGATTAATAGAGGACTCTCGCGGTTTCAGCGGCGCTGAAATTGCCTCTTTATGGTGCGGTCGCCCTGCCGGCTGGCAGCACTTGCGTCATCTCTGTCATTAACGGAATGGATGAATATGTCTGAGACACACTCTGCTGCAATCCCGGTATTTGATGGTCATAACGACGTGTTAAGCCGCTTATGGCAGCACCATCAGGCGGACCCGATCGGCGCCTTTTTTCAGGGAACCGCCAGCGGCCAGTTCGATTTTCCGCGTATCCGCCGCGGAAAAATGGCGGGCGGCATCTTTGCCGTCTGGGTGCCTTCCCATCCGGTTGTTGCAAGAAGTGAGCCAGATGCGATTCATTTTCCTCAGGAAATGATCCACGCAGCCCGTGACGCCACCTTTTCGATGCTGGCCTTACTGTTACGCATTGAAGCCGCGTCCGGCGGGCAGGTGAAAATCTGCCGGTCGGCCGCCGAAATTCGTCACTGCATGGCGCACAACGTGCTGGCGGTGGTGATGCACATTGAAGGCGCGGAAGCGCTGGACACCCAGGGAGAGCTGCTGGATATCCTCTACGCCAGCGGTCTGCGCTCGCTGGGGCCGCTGTGGAGCCGGAACAATCAGTTCGGCTATGGCGTTCCGTTCCGCTTTCCCTCTTCACCGGACCTTGGTGACGGTCTGACGGCCGCCGGTGAACAGCTGGTGCGTGACTGCAATCGCCGCCGCATCCTGGTCGATCTGTCGCACATGGATGAGAAAGGCTTCTGGCAGGCCGCCGCCCTCAGCGATGCGCCGCTGGTGGCCAGCCACTCCAACGCCCATGCGCTCAGCGCACAGTCGCGTAACCTCACCGATCGTCAGCTGGCAGCGATTGCGGAGAGCGGCGGCTTTGTCGGCGTGAACTTTGCCGTCCCTTTTCTGCGTGAAGATGGCGATCGTGATGCGCCAACCGGCGTTGACCAGATAGTGCGGCATGTGGAATACCTGCTGGAGAAAGTGGGCGAGGATGGCGTGGGGTTTGGCTCCGATCTTGATGGGGCCACCATGCCGGGCGATTTACAGGATGTGGCCGGTTTTCCGCATCTGGTCAGCGCGCTGGCACAGCGAGGCTATTCAGAGGCGCTGCTGAATAAAATCTGTTACGGCAACTGGTTACGCGTCCTCGACGCCACCTGGGGCGGCTGACAATGCGGCTGCGCCACATTGAAGTGTTCCAGGCAATTGTCCAGACCGGCACCATCAGTGGCGCGGCGCGGCTGCTTAACGTCTCGCAGCCCAATGTCAGCCGGGTGCTGAATCACGCCGAGCAGCAACTCGGGTTTGCGCTGTTTGAGCGGCGCGCGCAGGGAATGGTGATGACCGAAGAGGGCCGTCGCCTGCTGCCGGAAGTCGATGAGCTGTACCAGCGGCTGCAGGCGATCACCCAGCTGGCGGAACAGCTGCGGCGCGGTGAAGGACAACGGGTGAGAGTTGGCGCAGCCCACGCCTTTGGTCAGAGCGTGCTGGCACCGGCGCTGGTGGCGTTTCGTCAGCAGGCCGCTTTCGTCAACGTCGAACTGGTCACCGAACACTTCAGCACGCTGTGTGGCGCGCTGCTTGATAACCAGCTCGATTTCGCGCTGGTGTTTGGTCAGCAGGTCGATGCCGATCTGCTGGCTGAGCCGCTGTTTCAGTCCTCGATGGTGGCGCTGCTGCCGCGCAACACCACACAGCGCGGGCCGGTCACGCTGGAGTGGCTGTGCCACAATAATCTGCTGATGATGCAGCAGCAGGACCCGCTGGGCCGGGTGCTGCACCGGGCGCTGCGCGATCGCCAGCTGCATTCGGCCCACTCGCTGTCGATCAAAACCTACTCCGTGATTGCCGATATGGTGCTGGCGGGCGGTGGCGTGGGCGTGGTCGATCTCTTCACCGCCTGCCGCTATGCCGATCAGCTGACGCTGCTGCCGGTGGCCCAGCCGCTGCCGTTTGAGGTGATGCTGATCAGCCGCCGTGACCAGCCACAATCGCAATCCACGCTGCATCTCAAGCAGGTGATCCGCACCCAGCTGTGGGCGATTGCCCGTCAGTGCGAAGCGCAATTTGTCACGCCGTTAACCGGATAACCCGCCTGCTGCCTGATCCCGTCCTACACTGAGTTATCCCCCCGAAACAGGAGCAGCGGATGATCCAGAAACATCGACGAAAACAGGCGGCTATCGTGGCAGGCGTTGGGTTAGGTGTGGCGGCCACACTGTGGGGCATGAAACGCTGGCAGCAGCTGAAACAGACGCCGCCGGTCTCGCCGCGCAGCCATCACGCCGGGCTGGCCGGTTATTATCAGCAGATTGGCGACTGGCGGATGTTTACCCGCGTGACGCCAAATGAAACTCAGGGGCTGCCGGTGGTGCTGATTCACGGCCTGGTGCTGTCCGGCCGGGCAATGGAGCCGCTGGCGCTGGCATTGAGCCGCGATTATCACGTACTGGTGCCGGACCTGCCGGGTTTCGGTGCCAGTGCGCTGCCCGCCTCAGCACCGGTGATGTCGGTGGATCAACTGGCGGACGCGCTGTGGCTGTGGCTGCAGCACAACGGTTTCCAGCGCGCCATCTGGGTGGGCAACTCGTTTGGCTGTCAGATTCTGGCTGCGCTGGCGGTGAAATATCCGCAGGCGGTAGCGGGGCTGGTGCTGCAGGGGCCGACGGTCGATCGCCACGCCCGTAGCCTGCCACGTCAGCTGTGGCGCGACTGGCGCAATGGCCGACTGGAAGCCCGTCGTCCGCCGGGGCCGCTGGCGCGCATCGATTACGCCAAAGCGGGTCTGCGGCGCGCCTTTGGCACCCTGCGCGCCATGATGCGTGACCATATTGAGCATCGTCTGACCTACATCAGCGCGCCCACCCTGCTGCTGCGCGGCTCGCGCGACCCGGTCTGTCCGGCGCGCTGGCTGGATGAACTCGCCGCCCTGATGCCGCACAGCGAAACCCTTACGCTGCGTGACGGCACGCACACCCTGCACTACGTCTATCCGTGGAGTTTCTGTCACGCCATTCGCCCGTTCCTGGCGCGTATCCAGCAGGAGGATCAGCATGAGTAAACCACCGAAAGGGATTGCCCGCTTCGACTCGTCCGCCGCGATGCTGCTGGCGCTGGCTAACGCGCTGCACGATCGGCCTTTCGCCAGCCCCAGCCAGTCACCGACGCTGGATCGCCTGCTGCCGTCGCTTAACCGGCTACCCACCGGGCTGCGCGAATGGGGTTATGCGCTGGGCGGCATGGCAGAAGGCATCACGCTGCGTCAGGCCGGCGAGCTGGATGTGGAAGGGATCGCCGAATGGATGGTCAGTGAATATCCGCAGCAGGATTATCCGGCGGCCTTTATCGGTTCATCGAACGGGGCGCTGATTCACCTGGCGGCGGCGATGGGCGCGCCCTGGCTGCCCCAGACCTTCCTCTGCCCGGTGCGGGCCGCCAATAACGATCCCGATGATGCGCAGACCAGCTTCGAGCAGGGCAAGGAGATTGCCGCCGCGCTGCTGGCCGCCTGGCCGCGGCTGGCGGTGCACCACATGCAGGACCCGAATCAGGATCGGCTGATGCTCGATCAGATGCGCTACTTCCGGCTGAAACTGCGCGAACTGCCGCTGGCGTTCAAC
Organism: Pantoea sp. USHLN298; assembly: GCF_037149395.1. Lineage (NCBI taxonomy): Bacteria > Pseudomonadati > Pseudomonadota > Gammaproteobacteria > Enterobacterales > Erwiniaceae > Pantoea > Pantoea sp. USHLN298. The sequence continues at coordinate 234,425 of NZ_JBBCRO010000007.1, read as the reverse complement.
GAGTTTCTGATGGGCAGCCTGCCGGCCGGGTCAACGCTGTTTATTAATCACTGCACCCGACAATGGCCGGTCACGCGCACCAGCGATCGCTCGTTCTTTCAGTTTGGCGCGCTCGGCGGCGCGACCGAAAAAGAGTACTTACAGGGTGGCCCGCGGGTGGCGGAATATCTGGCGCGCTACGGCATCGATCGCGAGCGCTGGACGCCGCCTGCCATCACTGACCACGTACCGGAAGCGGAATGGGGATTAGATGGTTATCTGATTTCGCCGCTGAAAAAACTGGCGGAGGCTCAGGGCCTGAAGCTGATGGAGATTCGTTACGAAGATCCGGAGGCGATGAGCTATGTGGTGGCGGAGATCTACCGCGACTGGTATCTGGCCGCCGGTATTTTACCGACCCGCCTGACGGTGGACAGCTTCCTGCTGATGGACCCCTGGTGCAGTATGCAGCAGCACGCGATTCCGTTCTGGCTGGTGTTCTGCACCGAGCCCTCCGCCGCGGCGCTGCAGCGTTTCCTCGAAAAACAGCCGCCGTTCCGCAACATCGACATGATGCTGTTTTCCCACGGCACCGACAGCATCGGGCTGGCAGAGATCACGCGCTGGCAGTCGCTGCTGGCCTATGCGCGGGAGGAGGGAGCGTTGATTGGGGTGGATGAGGAGCGCTTCCCGCGCGATTTCGCCACTTTCGCCCGCTTTGACTCGGCATTACGGCAACGGGCGCCGCTGTTACCGCCGCCGCCGCCGCTGAGCGTGGAGAAGGTGATTTCCGGTATCCAGCGCTATGGCTCGAAACATGGCGTGACCCTGACGGCGCTGACCTGATGTCTGCGCCGTCAGGCGGGATTACTCGCCGTCGGTGATCGGTTTGCGCACCAGCAGCAGGTAAGCCAGTGCGCCAACCAGCGTCACGCAGGCACAAATCATCAGCGCCATGCTGAACGATTTGGTGGTGTCGAGCACCCAGCCGGTGATGACCGGTGCAAAGGAGGCGAAGATAAAGCTGGCGAAGTTCTGGATACTGCCGACCGATGCGGTCATGCGGGCCGTCACATTGGCGTGAATCAGGCCCCAGCATGAAGTCCCGGCGAAGTGAATGCAGAACAGCGCCATGCCAATCAGCGTCACGGCACTGGTGGTATCGGTGGCGCGGGTCACCACGGCGGTAAAGCCGGCCGAGAGCAGCATCCCGCTGACGATGCAGACCTTGCGGGTTTTCACCGCGTTAAAGCCCCGGCGGACCAGCGAATCGACCACATAGCCGTTCAGCAACATCCCCGCGGCACCAAACAGGAACGGAATCGCCGCCAGCAGGCCGGTGCTTTTCAGATCCAGATGATAGGTCGACTGCAGATAACCCGGCAGCCAGGCGATATAGAGCCATGCGGTATAGTTGATGCCGCTGAAGCCAATCATCATTCCCCACATGGTGCGCTGCTTAAACAGACCGCGCCACTCTTTGAAGCTGATCGGCTCTTTACGCGACGCCACACTGCCCGCCTGCAGATAGTGGATCTCTTCTGCGCTCAGGGTGTTGTTATCGCGATCGCGGTAAACCATATACCAGCCGATAGCGAGGAACATCCCGAGGATACCGATGGTGACGAACATGCCGCGCCAGCCCATCACCAGCATCATCGCCGCCAGAATCGGCGGTGCCACCGACAGGCCGATCATTGAGGCGGCATTAAACATCCCCATCGGCATACCGCGATCTTTGATATTGAACCAGTCGTTAATCACTTTGACGCCGCACGGGTTCATCGGCGCTTCACCAATGCCCAGGCCGATACGCACCAGGATGAACTGGGTGAAGTTATGCACCAGCCCGGACGCCGCCTGAAACAGCGACCAGATAAACATGCCGATGCCGAGCATAATGCGCGGCCCTTTACGATCCAGCAGCGCGCCGCACGGCAACTGCGCCAGGCCGTAGGCCAGCGAGAAGGCCGAGAGCAGGAAGCCGATCTCGGTGGCGCTCAGCCCCATCTCCTCACGAATGGTCATGTTGGCGACCGACAGCGAGCTGCGGTCAAGGTAGTTGATAATGGCGGCGAACAGCAGCAACAGCATCGCTGTTACCTGAATTTTGCGGATGCGCGGTGAGCGAACGATATCGCCGCGCATCGGAACGTAATCCTGGCCTGGCGCCGCACTGCCGGACACGTTGTCGTGGCCGGTCACTGATGTCTTTTCCATTGCACTCTCCCGAAGCTGGGTACTTATCGTTATGGTGAAGAGGGGGTTCGCGCGGCGGCAAATGGCCGCCATGACGTTGCTGTCGAGACTAAGAGCAAAGGGTGAAGGATGTTGCAAAGATGTTTCTGAATCGTGCGGGAGCTAATGCTTTGTGGTTTTTAATCGGTTTTTAATTGTACTGCCCGATCGAGCGCACCATTGAGGTTTTGGCGGTCGCCAGATGGTTATGTAATGCACAGAGCGCGTCAATATCCTGACGGCCGATCAGCGCGGTCAGAATCGCCATATGCTCCTCCAGCGCCACGATATTTCGCTGTTTCAGATCGCTCTCATCCCACTGATAATGCGAATGAAATATCACTGAGATAATCTCCAGCGACTGATTAAAAAAGGGATTGTTGGCGGCCGATAAAATCAGCGAATGCATCTGCCGATCCAGCGCGGCAAAGTGGCGGTAGTTGCTGGCGATGGTGTCGCGCATCGATCGGTGGCGATCCAGCAGATCCCGCGCCTGTACCCAGCGCTCATCGCTGGCGGGCAGATTCAGAAAGCGGCTCAGCGCATGGGTTTCCAGCATCTCCCGCAGTTCAAACAGCTTCTCTGCGTAATCCTGGGTGAATTTCTTCATCCGCCACTGACCCCGTTTGACCGGCTCCAGCAGATCGTAGCGCATAAAACGCAGCAGAAATTCCCGTACCACCACCGGGCTGACTTTCACCTGCTGGGCCAGTTGCAGTTCGCTGAAGGTATCGCCCGGCACCAGCTGGCGCTGATTAATCATATTAAAAAAGACCTGCTCGAAGTGGCTGGCCTGCTGCTCAATCGGCGGCGTTAACGCGCTGAACCCATCTTCTTCCTGCGGATCGCGGACGATCAGGTAAGTCTGATCCACTTTTTCCAGCACGCCACGCTGATGCAGATAGTGCAGGGTATGACGCACCGTGGTACGGCTGATATTGAACATCTCGGCCAGCGCCGCCTGGGGAGGCAACGGCGAAAGAATGTGGCGCTGGGCGATGCTTTCCAGCATCTGATTGATCACGTTATGACGTAAATTCTGACTGCGGCTCATGTCGCCCTCCGGTTTTTAATGCATTAAAAACCATTCAAAGCCCAAAAAAATCGTCGTGCTTCACACTTCCCGCAAGCCAACGCCGCGCGGCGGTCAGGATTCGCCATAACTGCGTGCAGGACAAACCGGAGAATCACCATGACAACAATGAAAGCACTGGTCATCGCCGAGCCACGCAAGATGGTATGGGCCACGCGCGAGCAACCGACGCCCGCCGCCGGTGAAGCACTGATTAAAATTCTTACTGCCGGTATCTGCGGCACCGATATTCACGCCTGGTCCGGTAATCAGCCGTTCTTCAGCTATCCGCGGGTGCTGGGCCATGAACTCTGTGCCGAAGTGGTGGCGCTGGGCAGCGGTGCCAGCGGCTTCGAACCGGGTCAGCGGGTGGCGCTGATGCCTTATATCTCCTGCCTGCGCTGCGATGCCTGTCAGAGTGGCAAGACCAACTGCTGCGAGCAGATCTCGGTGATTGGCGTGCATCAGGATGGCGGTTTCTGCGACTACCTGAGCGTGCCGGTCAGCACGCTGCTGGCGGTCAATCAGGTGGCACCGGAAGCGGCCGCGCTGATTGAACCCTTTGCCATCAGCGCTCATGCGGTAAGACGCGCGGCGATCGTGGCTGGCGAGCAGGTGTTAGTGGTCGGGGCGGGGCCGATTGGACTGGGCGTGGCGGCGATTGCCGCCGCCAGCGGCGCTGAGGTGGTGGTCGCCGATACCAGCGCCTTCCGTCGTCAGCACGTCGCTGATCAGCTTGGCCTGGCGGCGCTGAATCCGGCGGAAGAGGACTTTTACACTGCGCTACGCGAGCAGTTTGGCGGGCGTCTGGCGCTCAAAGTGATCGACGCCACCGGCAGTCCGGCGGCGATGAACAATGCGGTGAATCTGATGCGCCACGGCGGCACCATCGTCTATGTCGGGCTGCATAAAGGCGATCTGGTGATCCCGGACAGTGAGTTCCATAAAAAAGAGACCACCCTGATGGGCAGCCGCAACGCCACCCGTGAAGATTTTGATCGGGTAGTGGCGCTGATGGCCAGCGGCGCGCTGCGCGCAGAGATGATGCTCAATCATCACCTCGATTTTTCATCTCTGGCAGAAACGTTTGAGCCGCAGGTGATCAACAACCGCGAGCTGATCAAAGGCGTGATTCATTTCGATCGCTGAGGTCACTCAGGGTGCGGTCAGGGCCTGAAAGAAGTGTGACCGCACCGCGTCAGCATCCACCGCCAGCGCAATACGTTGTGCTGGCAGCCCCTCGAACGGATCATGACGCGAGGCCAGCGCGCTGAGTTTGCGCACCGTCTGGCCGCAGGCAATGCCCTCGGTGATCACCCGCAGCGGGCTTTCCGTTAAGGTGAACGCCTCAGGCAGGCTGAGCCAGGCCAGCGCCAGCGTGTCATGCAGCGCCATGCCGTTAAAGCCCTCTTTCGCCAGGCTGTAAGCCAGATAGGGACGGCAGATAGCGCTCAGAACCGGCTGGTTGAGCCGCTCAACCTCATCGCCGGTGATCAGCACCTGATGAGTGACATCCAGCGGAATCACCACCACCTTCAGCGCCGACGTCAGCACCTGATCGGCGGCGTGCGGATCTTTCCAGATGTTAAATTCGCTGAACGGCGTCACGTTGCCGCTATGACCGCCGGTGCCGAAAGCGCCACCCATAATCACCAGCTCCTTAATCAGCGGAACGATCTCCGGTGCCTGATTAATCGCGCTGGCAATGTTGGTCAGCGGGCCAATCGCCACCAGGGTGATCTGCTGCGGATGGGCGCGTACGCTGTCGATAATGAACTGCACCGCACCCGGTGCCGCGTCGCTGAACGGGTTGTCAAACGCATCCCCCAGTCCATCTTCGCCGTGCAGCGTGGCGGGCGCACTCGGACGCTGCGCCAGCGGCCGGGAACAGCCACGATACACCTCTGCCTTAATCGCCATTTTCTCGCAGAACAGCCGGGCATTTTTCACCGCCTGACCCACCGCCACGTTACCGAACACGGTGGTGATGCCCAGCAGATGCTGGGTGCGCGCCGCATAGGCCAGCGCAAACGCGTCGTCAACGCCGATGTCAGTATCAATAATCAGGGTACGCATAGCCTTTCCAGGTCTCCGCCTTAATCCTCAGCATTACCCTGACCGCCGCGCCGTCGTCAAGGTTTTCAGCGCCAGCGGCGGCGGCGGCGGCTCAGTTGCCAGCCGGATAGCCACATCGTATTATCCTTCGCTCAAGGTGATGGCGTGCCACCTTTCCCAACCGCCGGCGGGCTTAACCCCGGCTGATGACGCCTGACACTCTGTTTATCCTTTCGCGGGAGCTGCGGTGTCAGGCGCGGTTTATCTCTGCCTCCTCCCTCAGCCCGGCGTGACATCTGCAATCAGGAGCAAGACATGTTGAAACCGTTGTTCGCCGTCATGATTGGCGGCTCTGCTGGCTGTGTGCTGCGGTGGCTATTCGCGGTGCGTTTCAATGCCTTATTTCCCAATCTGCCGCCCGGTACGCTGCTGGTCAATCTGATCGGCGGGCTGGTGATCGGTGGCGCACTGGCGTGGTTTGTCCGTCATCCGGAGGTCGACCCGGCGTGGAAGCTGCTGATCGTCACCGGACTGTGCGGCGGGCTGACCACCTTCTCCTCGTTTACGGCGGAATTAATGGGGTTGCTACAATCAGGTAAGTATCTCTGGGCGATGGCCAGCGCGCTGGTGCATGTGATTGGCTCACTGCTGATGGCGTTTGCCGGTTTCGCGCTGGTCACGCTGCTGGGCTGAGGCGCGGTAATCGCGACTTGTCATAACGCTTTAGAGGTAGATACTGTTTCAGCTGCGATGCTCTGGCAGGCCGCAAGGCGTGCGGCGTTGCAGCTGATGATTTTCACCGATTATTCCGGACGATTAAGGAGCAGAGAGATGAGTCGTAATCCAACATTCCTTAACCTGGTGTTGTTAAACGGTGAGCCCGGGCAGAAGTTGCAGGCGGCGCGTGACGCCGGTTTCGACCAGGTTGAAATCTGGCGCGAAGATGTTGATACCTGTGACGGCGGTGCGGTGGCGCTGGCCCGGATGGCCGCGCAGCAGGGGCCTGGCTTTACCAACCTGCAGGTTCTGCGTGATTTTAGCGGCGCGCCCAGCGCGCTGCGCGGACAGAAGCGCGACGAGCTGCGTCAGTTTATTCAGATCGCTCAGGCGCTGGGGTGCGACACCCTTCAGGCACCCGCCACCACCCGCGAAGATTGCTGCGCCGAGCAGATCGACGATGACCTGCGCTGGATGGCGTCGGAAGCGGCACGTTACAACATGCGCATCATGTATGAGCCGATGGCGTGGTGCAGCGTCGATAACACCCTGCCGCTGGCATGGCAGCGCTTGCAGCGTCTCGATCAGCCCAACATCGGGCTGGTGGTCGATCTGTTTCACATCTGCGCGCTGGGCGGCGATGCGTCCCAGCTCGATGGCATTCCTGCCGAGCGGATTTACGAGGTGCAGCTGTGTGATATGGCGGCCGTTCCGCCGCAGGATAAGCAGAGCCTGATCGACATCGCGCGTCATCAGCGCCTGCTGCCCGGCGACGGCATTATCGATATCGGACGCTTTGTGGATAAGCTGAAAAGTGCCGGTTATCAGGGCCCGGTTGGCATTGAAGTGTTCAATGATACGCTGAAACGCCTGCCGCCTGAGGTCGCCGCACAGCAGGCGTGGCAGGCCCTGAATCGCTACTGGCCGTAGCCGTTAATCCTGCAGACACTGCGCAATAAACGCGGCGGCGTGCATCGCGCCCTGCGCTGAAATGGTGTGGCCGGTGGCGGGTTCAAACCGCGTCTCAACCGGCACCGCTGCCTGTTTCAGCCGGGCAGCGGCCGATTCGCTCTCCTGCCACGGGATCACCTCATCGGCCTGGCCGTGGATCAGCATCGCTGGCAGATAGGGCCGTGGCGTCAGCGCGCCGTCAAACGCCAGACGACCGGAAAAGGCCACCACGCCCGCCAGCGGATAACGGCCCGAGGCCAGCGCATCCAGCGCCATAATCGATCCCTGGGAAAAGCCGACCAGCACCACCTCCTGCCAGCGTCCGGCGAAGCCGTGCCGGGTCATGATGTCGCTGAGCGTGGCGTCAAACGCCGCCCGCGCCGCCTGCACCCGTGCCGGACGGTTCTCAGGCGTGACGCCGTTCAGGCTGAACCACTGATAGCCAAAACCGGCATCAAACCTGTCGGGCGCATCAGGTGACGCAAAGGCCACATCCGGCAATAATGTTGCCCAGTGATCGCCGATTGGGGCCAGATCGTCGCCGTTGCTGCCGACGCCATGCAGAAATATCACCAGTGCTTTTGCCATTATTGTTCCTCTGAAAAAGCCGTTATCACCCGTATTCACTCCGTTACCCCGATCGGTACCTTTGCGTTCAGCTGCAGCGCACACTGTTAAGCCTTTCATCGATACCGGAGAGCGACAGCATGCTTTTCCGATAGCGATTGAGCAAGAGATAATCGCGCATCCGACGCGACCTTCACATTGCGTGCCTTTACCCTTTCGCTGGCGCAGAAAACCTGCTTGACTGAACGTTCGCCCGTTGCTGTCTGGAGTTTTTCATGTCGCTGTTTCACCTGACTTCGCTGGCGGAGATCCCCGCCGCCGAGTGGGATGCGCTGTTGCCTGACGATCAGCCTTTTTTACGCCACGCCTTTCTGCTTACCCTGGAACAGAGCGGCAGCGTACGGCCCGAGTCGGGCTGGCAGCCGGATCATCTGGTCTGGCGCGAAGGCGGCGTGACCCGCGCCGCGCTGCCGGGCTACCGCAAACGCAATTCCTGGGGCGAGTATGTGTTCGATCACGCCTGGGCAGACGCCAGCCAGCGCGCCGGCATCCGCTATTACCCCAAATGGCTGGGCGCGATCCCCTTCAGCCCGGTCAGCGGAGCGCGCCTGCTGGGTGACAGCGCGGCCGCGGCGCAGTTGCTGGCGGCGTTACCGGAGCGATTGCTGCAGCAGGGATTAAGCGGGGCGCACATTAACTTTACCGATGCGCAGGCCAACCAGCTGCTGGCTGACCAGCCCGACTGGCTGGCGCGGCTCGGTTGCCAGTACCACTGGCACAACCGCGGCTACCGCGATTTTCAGGATTTCCTCGATACGCTGATGTCGCGCAAGCGCAAACAGCTGCGTAAAGAGCGCGAGCAGGTGATGCAAAGCGGTTTCGTGTTCGAGCGCTATCGCGGTGACCAGCTCAGCGAAGATCAGTGGGATTTTGTTTATACCTGTTACGCCAATACCTATGCGGTGCGCGGTCAGCAACCCTACCTGACGCGGGATTTCTTCAGCCTGCTGGCGGAACGGATGCCGGACAGCATCATGGTGGTCATTGCACGGCTACAGCAGCAACCGGCGGCGATGGCGTTCTACCTGCGGGATGAGAAAGCGTTATATGGTCGCTACTGGGGCTGTCTGGCGGAGTTCGATCGGCTGCACTTCGAAACCTGCTTTTATCAGGGGATGGATTTCGCGATTGAGCAGGGGCTGACGCGCTTCGATGCTGGTGCGCAGGGCGAGCATAAGCTGGTGCGCGGTTTCGAGCCGCAGATCACCCACTCGTGGCACTATCTGCTGCATCCCGGCTTACGCAGCGCAGTCGCTGATTTCCTGCAGCAGGAGCGGGAAGGCGTGCGCGGCTGGGCCGAAGAAGCACGCGACGCCTTGCCTTACCGACGCGGCGATTAATCGACGCCGACAAAACCGCCGGTCTGATGCTGCCACAGGCGCGCATACAAGCCGTTGCGCGCCAGCAGCTCCGCGTGGCTGCCGGTCTCGACAATCCCGCCTTTATCCAGCACCACCAGCCGGTCCATTTTCGCGATGGTCGACAGGCGGTGCGCGATAGCGATAACGGTTTTGCCCTGCATCAGTGACTCCAGGCTCTCCTGAATTGCCGCTTCCACTTCGGAGTCCAGCGCCGACGTCGCCTCATCCATGATCAGGATCGGCGCATCCTTCAGCAGCACGCGGGCAATCGCCACCCGCTGACGCTGACCGCCCGACAGCTTCACGCCGCGTTCCCCGACGTGGGCATCAAGCCCGGTGCGGCCCTGCGGATCGGAGAGCAGCGGAATGAACTCGTCCGCGCGGGCGCGGCGAATCGCCATCTGTAACTCCGCTTCACTGGCGTCGGGACGCCCGTAGAGCAGGTTTTCACGTATCGAACGGTGCAGCAGCGAGGTGTCCTGAGTGATCATGCCGATCTGACTGCGCAGACTCTCCTGAGTCACCGTGGCGATATCCTGATCGTCAATCACAATCCGTCCACCGTTCAGGTCATACAGCCGCAGCAGCAGATTGACCAGCGTCGATTTACCGGCACCGGACGGGCCAATCAGGCCAATCTTCTCGCCGGGTTTGATGTCGAGGTTGAGCTGGTTAATCACCTGACGGCCGCCGCCGTAGTCAAAACGCACATCTTCATAGCGGATCTGACCGCGCGTCACCTTCAGCTGTTTCGCCCCCGGCGCATCCTGCACGCTGAGAGGCTGAGAAATGGTGTTCAGGCCATCCTGCACCATGCCGATGTTTTCGAAAATGCCGTTCACCACCCACATGATCCAGCCCGACATATTCACCAGACGGATCACCAGGCCCGTCGCCAGCGCAATCGCCCCGACGCTAATCAGCGACTGGCTCCAGAGCCACAGCGCCAGTCCGGAGGTTGAGACAATCAGCATCCCGTTCAGCGCCGACAGCGTCAGATCCATGCTGGTGACCATGCGGCTGGCGTGCTGGGTTTTGTCGGTCTGCTCCTGAATCGCTTCGCGCGCGTACCGCCGCTCCAGATCGCTGTGGGCGAACAGTTTGATGGTGGTGATATTGGTGTAGCCATCGACGATGGTGCCCATCAGCTTAGAGCGCGCTTCCGATGAGACCACCGAGCGCGCCTTGACGCGTGGCACAAAGAAACGCAGCGAGGCGCTGTAGGCGAGAATCCACAGCACCAGCGGGATCATCAGCCGCCAGTCCGCTTCGGCGAACAGCACCAGCGAGGTGACTGAGTAGATCAGCACATGCCAGATGGCGTCGACCAGCTGCACCGAAGAATCGCGCAGCGAACTGCCGGTCTGCATAATCCGCTGCGCGATACGGCCGGCGAAATCGTTCTGAAAGAAGTTCAGGCTCTGACGCAGCACGTAGTTGTGATGCTGCCAGCGGATCATGCTGGTCATGCTCGGGCTGATGCTCTGATGCACCAGCATATCGTGCAGGGCGATAAAAATCGGCCGCAGGATCAGCGCCACCGCGCCCATCCACAGCAGCAGCGGCCAGTTATCGCTGAACAGGGTGGCGGGCGTTGAGTGATTCACCAGGTCGATAATGCGGCTCAGGTAGCTGAACAGCGCCACTTCGATCAGTGCGGACGCCAGCCCGACCAGCAGCAGCGCGGCAAAACTCGGCCAGACCTGGCGCAGGTAGTAAGCATAAAAGGACCAGACCGTAGTGGGTGGCGAATCGCTGGGAGCATCATGAAAAATATTGATAAAGCGTTCAAAACGGCGATACAACATAGCAGTACTCTTTCCGTCCGATGAAGAGCTACAGCTTAGTGCAATAAACCCGCCCGGCTAACAGGAGAAAATATGGAAATTACCATTCGGGGACGCGAACCTCACGATGCCGCCGCCTATCAGCGGCTCTACAGTCACCCTGATGTCTACCCCTGGACGCTACAGTTGCCGTTTCCCAGCGTCGCGACCTGGGAGAAAAAGTTCCTGAAAATGGATGCCGAAGGGTTTATCGCCTTTGTGGCGGAAATCGACGGGGAGATGGCCGGAGAGCTGACCTTGTTTGTCGATAATAAACCGCGCACCCGGCACAGCATCAGTTTCGGGCTGGGCGTCGATCCCGCCTTTAGCGGCCGCGGCGTGGGCGAACGGCTGATCCGCACCGCGCTCGACTATTCGCGCAACTGGCTCGGCATCAGCCGTATGCAGCTGGAAGTGTTTCACGACAATCAACGGGCGCTTCGGCTCTATCAGCGTCTGGGGTTTGAGCGGGAAGGGGTTCTTCGTCAGGCGGCACTGCGTGACGGTAAACTGCATGACGTGGTGGTGATGGCGAAACTGCTGCACGAGGCCTGACAGACGGTGGTCAGGCTGTTCTGATCAAGCCAGGCCATTGAGACTCATGCTCGTCATTTAAGGTTAAATTTGCAAAGGCTGTCACGGTCAGACGTGGCAGCTTTTTTTGGGCAGGCGTGCCGGCGTGCGGGCCTGAGCACCTCTGCTGCTGCCGGGCCGTCCTCGCGCCGCTGCGCGGTACCTTCGGCTTTGACGTCGTGCCGACGAACCGTTCGCGGATCGGCCCTCCCTGGCCGGCCCCGAACTCTCCACGCTTCCCGGCGTGGCGTTCTGGCCCAACGTCACGCCTCAGCGCTGCGGATAGCCCTTTCAGCAGCAGAGGCGCTCAGGCCTCCACTCTTGTGCCCTTTTTAACAATACACACTGAAGTTTCAGAGCAGGCGGGGGCCGATCAGGGGCAGGCAATCCGCAGCGCTGAACAGAATGAGTCTGCCAGGAGAGCCCGCAGGACGCGGGCGAAAGGCGGGGCGGCACAGGATGTGCCATCCCCGGCGGTCCGTCAGGCAGAGGAATGACGTGAAGGAACCGCGCAGCGGCGCGAGGACCGCCAGCCCCGGAGCGGCACCAGACTGCGTTATCACCGGTCGCTTAACTGACGAGCATTAAGCCATAGCTGTCGGCTGGCGCTAATTCCTCGATCTGGCGCACATTCTCCGGCACAACGCAGCGGCTTTTTCTGCTTTTGTGCAGCGCCGCACTGGCGGTTGTGGCGGTTGCCAGAATTAAGCCAAATCAGCGTCGACGATCTCAACATTCGCACAATGACCAATGATTAGCCTCCTATCTATATTTGCTCAACAGGGGAATCTCAGCGGTATTCCTGAAAAAAACCTCGCGACGTAACCCGCCGCTTTTTAAGGAATTCACCTCATGGTTAAAGACAAAACGACCACCCGCACCACCCATGTTCGCATCTGGATCCTGTGTCTGATCCTGTTTCTGTCGGTGGTGGCGTATGCCGACCGTTCGATCCTGTCGATCTCCGGATCGGCGATTAAAGAGGAGTTCGGCCTGTCAGCGATCCAGCTTGGGCTGATCCTCTCCGCCTTCAGCTGGGCTTATGTCATTGGGCAGATCCCCGGCGGGCTGTTTCTCGATCGCTTTGGTGCCAAAAAGGTCTATGGCGTGACGCTGGCGCTCTGGTCGGTCTCGACGCTGGCGATGGGCTTCGTCGGTGAGTTCTCCACCGGCCTGAGCGGCGCACTGATGCTGATGTTCGGCCTGCGTTTTCTGCTGGGACTGATTGAAGCCCCCAGCTTTCCCGCCAATGCGCGGGTGGTGATTATGTGGTTCCCTGGCGCAGAGCGCGGTCGCGCCTCGTCGCTGTTCAGCTCGGCACAATATTTCGCTGTCGCCATCTTCTCGCCGCTGTCGGGCTGGCTGGTATCGCGCTTCGGCTGGGAATGGCCGTTCTTCGTGCTGGGCGGTATCGGCGTGCTGGCGGTGTTTGTCTGGGCCGCCTATATGCGCGAGCCGCGCAACCATCCCGGCGTATCAGAAAGCGAACTGCAGCACATTATTAAAGGCGGCGGCCTGGTAGATATCGACGCCGCACAGACCCTTAAAGCGCGTCCGCCGGTCAGTAAAGCGATGTTCAGAAAGCTGCTGACTAACCGCATGTTGTGGTGCGCCTATCTCGGCCAGTACTGCATTATCGCGCTGAGCTACTTCTTCATTACCTGGTTTCCAATCTATCTGGTGCAGGCGCGCGGGATGGACATCATGGAAGCGGGCTTTGCCACCATTGCACCGGCGCTGTTCGGCTTCCTCGGCGGCATCAGCGGCGGCTATATCTCTGACAAACTGATTGCCAGAGGCTGGAGCGTCTCCTGGGCGCGCAAAACGCCCTATATCGTCGGGATGCTGATGGCGGCCAGCCTGGTGCTGGCGGCGGTCATCCCCAGCAACGTCGGCATTATCGCCATTATGTCATTTGCCTTTTATGGCAAAGGAGTGGCGGCGGGTGCCGGAACCTGGACGGTGATCAGCGACACCGCGCCGAAAGAAGCGGTCGGCCTGGCAGGCTCAATTTTTAACGGCATCGGCAATATCGCCGGTTTCACCACGCCGCTGCTGTTCGGCATCATCGTCGGCCTGACCGGCAGCTACGGCATCGGGCTGGCCTTCGTTGCTGCGCACTGTGTGGTGGCGGCACTGCTGTTCCTGCTGGTGATGGGACCGATTGAACGGGTCGGCGAACAGAATCAACGGCCGGTATCCTACGAAAAACAGGGGAAAGAAGATGGCATTAAAGCAATGTAACGTGCTGATTAAGGGAAAATTTCTGCCACCACAGCTGATAGCGAATATCGAAACGTCTTTTACCGCCTATCGGCTGTGGGAAGCGGACGACGAAGCGGCTTTTCTGGCGGAAATGGGTGCAAAAATCGACATGCTGGTCACCAGCGGCAATGCGGTAATGGGCGCACCGGCGGCGCTGATTGCGGCGCTGCCCAATCTCAGGGCGATCTGCAGCAACGGCGTCGGTTACGACAGCATCGACATGGCGGCGGCCCGGGCGCGCAACATTGTGGTGACCAATACGCCCGAGGTACTGAATGAGTGCGTCGCGGACCTCGGCATGGCGCTGCTGCTGGACGTGGCGCGACGCATCAGCGAAGCGGACCGCTTTACCCGCGCCGGCCACTGGCAGCAGGGACGTTTTCCGCTGAGCCGCAAAGTGGGTGGCAAGGTGTGCGGCATCGTCGGGCTGGGCAATATCGGTCAGGCGGTGGCAAAGCGGGCGCAGGCGTTTGATATGACGATTCACTACTACAACCCGCGCTCACGCCCGGATGTGCCTTATATCCGTCACGACAGCCTTGTCTCACTGGCGCAGCAGGCAGATTTTCTGGTGCTGACGCTGCCTGGCGGGGCGGCCACACGGCAGATCATCAACGCCGAAGTTCTGCAGGCGCTGGGTCCGCAGGGTTATCTGATTAATATTGCGCGCGGCAGCGTGGTCGATCAGCAAGCGCTGATTGCGGCGCTGGAAAGCGGGCAGATCGCCGGGGCCGGGCTGGATGTGTTTGAGCAGGAACCGCAGGTGCCTGCGGCGCTGCGTCAGTGTGACAACGTGGTGATCACCCCGCACATCGCCAGCAATACCACAGAAACCATGGCGGCGATGGCCGATCTGGTGTTCGAAAATATGCTGGCGTTCGCCAGCGGTAAAGCGGTGCTGACCCCGGTAGCGTAACGTACCGGCGATGCCGTGGCGGGCATCGCCGTAGTGCCAGCGAAAACCTGTGAACAGGATGCTTTTCCCCGCGATTTATCCTGCCTCCTCCGACCACACACTCCGCACAAAACGGCCTGAAGAAATTTTGTCCAGCTGCCGATATCACCTTACCCCCCGCTGATATTAAGGAGTGATATCGTGATAAAGCTGATTACCGTTGACGAATTACGTCCAGGCATGTTTATCCACAAACTGGAGGTCTGGTGGATAAAAGACAAACGTATTCGCAACCAGATGCTAATCACCGATCCACGACAAATCGCTTTGCTACGCAACGAAGGGATCCAGCAACTCTGGATCGACCTCGATCGATCGGTGCAGGCGCCGATCGCGCCGGTTGTGACAAAAAGGTCGATCGCCCGGACGCCGTTTTTCCAGGAGCTGGATCAGGCGCAGCAGATCTTTCAGCAGGGCAAATCGAAAGTGCTGGCAATGTTTAACGAGGCGCGTCTCGGGACCAGCCTTAACCTCGATTATATGATGGATCTGGTGGATGAAATCTCCGGATCGATCCGGCGTGAGCCTTCTGCGCTACTGAGCGTGGCGCGGCTGAAAAATCACGATGATTATACCTATCTGCATTCGATGGCGGTCTGCGGGCTGATGATTTCGCTGGGTAAAAGGCTCGGGCTGAATGAGATCCAGCTGCGGCGCGTCGGGATGGGCGGCTTGCTGCATGATGTGGGCAAAGCGGCGGTGCCGCTGGCGATCCTGAACAAAGCGGGCAAGCTGACCGATGACGAATTTACTATCATGCGGCAGCACCCCATCGTCGGCGCGCAGATGCTGATGGAGGCCAATGCCGACGCCGATCTGCTGGATATTGCGCTGCACCATCATGAAAAGTATGACGGCAGCGGCTATCCGCACGGCCTGAAAGGCGAGGAGATTTCGCTCTATGCCCGCATGGCGACGGTGTGCGATGTCTATGACGCCATCACCTCGACGCGCGCCTACCGCACCGGCTGGACGCCCGCCGAGGCGATGCATCAGATGCTGAGCTGGCGCGGCCACTTCGATAACGGCCTGCTGCACGCCTTTGTCCGCACCATCGGCATTTATCCGGTCGGTTCACTGGTGCGGCTGGCCTCAGGTCGGGTGGCACTGGTGGTGAAAGCGGGTGAAAAATCGCTGATGAAGCCCTGTGTCCACGTTTTCTGGTCGCTGCACGCCCAGCGCGAAGTGAAACCGGAAGAGCTCGACCTTGGCGACAGCTTCTGTACCGACAGCATCGTCGGGGCGGAAGACAGCACGCGGTGGGGCAATGTCGACCTCAACCGCATCTGGGCGCTGGAAGTCGCCTGATTTTTCGCCATTTTTACACTATTTTTACGCCCGCCCGCTGCATTTTAACCCCTTCTTTATACGCCGCCGCGCAAGCTAATCAGCAAATCCAAACCTCTGGAGGTTCCTGTGAGCGTGGGCGTAATAACCGGCATTGTGCTGGTGGTGTTGTTACTGGGCTATCTGATCTATGCCCTGTTAAATGCGGAGGCCTTCTGATGGCGGCTAATGCTTTTTTACTCGTCGGATGTTACCTGCTGCTGTTAATGGTGCTGGCGCAGCCGCTTGGCCGCGGGCTGGCGGCATTGATTGCCGATAAGCCGGTGTTCGCCCGGGCCGAAGCGCCGCTGTGGCGACTGCTGGGCGCAGAGCAAAGCGAGATGCGCTGGCCGCACTACCTGCTGGCGATCCTGCTGTTTAATGCGCTCGGCTTTGCGCTGCTGCTGGCGATTTTACTGCTGCAGGGCACGCTGCCGCTTAACCCGCAGGGACTGCCGGGCCTGAGCTGGCATCTGGCGCTCAATACCGCGGTCAGCTTCGTCACCAACACCAACTGGCAGTCCTACAGCGGTGAAAGCACCCTGAGCTATTTCAGTCAGATGGTGGGCCTGACGGTGCAGAACTTCCTGTCGGCGGCGACCGGTATTGCGGTGGCGTTTGCGCTGATTCGCGGCTTCGCCCAGCGCGGCATCGGGACGCTCGGCAACGCCTGGCGTGACCTGACGCGCATCACGCTCTATGTGCTGCTGCCAATCAGCCTGCTGATGGCGCTGGTGTTTGTCAGCCAGGGCAGTATTCAGACGCTGTCGCCTTATCACACGCTTACCACGCTGGAAGGCACGCAGCAAACGCTGGCGATGGGCCCGGTCGCCTCGCAGGAAGCGATCAAAATGCTCGGCACCAACGGCGGCGGCTTCTTTAACGCCAACTCCTCTCATCCGTTTGAAAATCCGAATCTGCTGACCAACCTGATCCAGATGCTGAGCATTTTCCTGATCCCGGCGGCGCTCTGCTTTGCCTTTGGTGAAAGCGTGCGCGATCGCCGTCAGGGCAACATGCTGCTGTGGGCGATGACGCTGATGTTTGTGGTGGCGGTGGCAGTCGTCATGTGGGCCGAACTGCGCGGCAACCCGCACTTCCTCCAGCTGGGGGCCGACAGCGCCATCAACATGGAGGGCAAAGAGACCCGCTTTGGCATTCTTAACAGCAGCCTGTTTGCGGTGATCACCACGGCGGCTTCCTGCGGTGCGGTCAACGCCATGCACGACTCCTTCACCGCGCTGGGCGGCATGGTGCCGATGTGGCTGATGCAGCTGGGTGAAGTGGTGTTCGGCGGCGTCGGTGCCGGACTCTACGGGATGCTGCTGTTTGTGCTGCTGGCGGTATTTATCGCCGGGCTGATGATCGGCCGTACCCCGGAATTTCTCGGTAAAAAGATCGACGTATGGGAGATGAAAATGACCGCGCTGGCGATTCTGGTGACGCCGGCACTGGTGTTAATCGGCACCGCGCTGGCGATGATGACGGACGCCGGTCGCTCAGCGATGGCTAACCCCGGCATTCACGGCTTCAGTGAAGTGCTCTACGCGGTCTCGTCGGCGGCCAATAACAACGGCAGCGCCTTTGCCGGGCTGAGCGCCAACACGCCGTTCTGGAACCTGCTGCTGGCCGCCTGCATGCTGCTGGGTCGCTTCGGCATCATCATTCCGGTGCTGGCGATTGCCGGTGCCATGGCGGTGAAAAAAGTGCAGCCGGTGGGCAACGGCACACTGCCGACTCACGGCCCGCTGTTTATTGCGCTGCTGGTCGGTACCGTGCTGCTGGTGGGGGCGCTGACCTTTATTCCTGCTCTGGCGCTGGGCCCGGTGGCTGAGCATCTGCAACTTGTTCAGGGACAATCCTCATGAGTCGTCAACAACAGGCGTTATTTGACGCGGCGCTGCTGCGTACTTCAGCCTGGGATGCGCTGAAAAAGCTCGATCCACGGGTGCAGTTCCGTAATCCGGTGATGTTTGTGGTCTACCTTGGCAGCATTCTCACCTCATTTCTGGCGCTGGCGATGCTGGCTGGCAAACTGAACGGCAGCGCCAGTTTTACCGGCGCAATTGCGGTCTGGCTGTGGTTCACCGTGCTGTTTGCCAATCTGGCCGAGGCGCTGGCGGAAGGGCGCAGTAAAGCCCAGGCCAGCAGCCTGAAAGGGGTGAAAAAGACCAGCTTTGCCAAAAAACTCACGGCGGCGCGCTATGGCGCAGAGTGGCAGCAGGTGAGCGCCGATCAGCTGCGTAAAGGCGACGCGGTGCTGGTGGAAGCGGGCGACATCATTCCGTGCGACGGCGAAGTGATAGAAGGCGGAGCTTCGGTGGATGAGAGCGCGATTACCGGCGAATCCGCGCCGGTCATCCGTGAATCGGGCGGTGATTTCGCGTCGGTAACCGGCGGGACCCGCATTCTCTCGGACTGGCTGGTGATCACCTGTAGCGCCAATCCGGGCGAAACCTTCCTTGACCGGATGATCGCCATGGTGGAAGGGGCCAAACGGCGTAAAACCCCGAATGAGATCGCCCTGACCATTCTGCTGGTGTCGCTCACCATCGTGTTTCTGCTGGCGACCGTCACCCTCTGGCCGTTCTCGGCGTGGGGCGGGACGCCGGTCAGCGTCACGGTGCTGGTGGCGCTGCTGGTCTGTCTGATCCCGACCACCATCGGCGGCTTACTGTCGGCGATTGGCGTGGCGGGGATGAGCCGGATGCTGGGTGCTAACGTCATCGCTACCAGCGGCCGCGCGGTGGAAGCGGCGGGTGATGTGGATGTGCTGATGCTGGATAAAACCGGCACCATCACCCTGGGCAACCGTCAGGCGACGCAGTTTCTGCCGGCACCGGGCGTCAGCGAAGAGCAACTGGCGGATGCCGCTCAGCTCGCCTCGCTGGCCGATGAAACACCGGAAGGTCGCAGCATCGTGGTGCTGGCGAAACAGCGATTTAATCTGCGTGAGCGCGATCTCAGCAGCATGGGCGCCAGCTTTATTCCGTTCTCGGCGCAGACCCGGATGAGCGGCGTCAACGTGCAGGACCGGCTGATCCGTAAAGGCGCGGTCGATGCGGTACGTCGCCATATTGAAGCCAGCCACGGCGCGTTTCCGGCCGAGGTGAATGCCCGGGTTGAAGAGGTGGCGCGCACCGGTGGTACGCCGCTGGTGGTGGCAGAAGGGGCGAAAGTGCTGGGTGTGGTGGCGCTGAAAGATATCGTCAAAGGCGGCATTAAAGAGCGCTTTGCCGAGCTGCGCAAGATGGGCATCAAAACCGTGATGATCACCGGCGATAACCCACTGACCGCCGCGGCGATTGCCGCCGAAGCGGGCGTGGATGATTTTCTTTCCGAGGCGACGCCGGAAGCCAAACTGGCGCTGATCCGCCAGTATCAGGCAGAAGGACGGCTGGTGGCGATGACCGGTGACGGCACCAACGATGCGCCGGCGCTGGCCCAGGCCGACGTGGCGGTGGCGATGAACTCCGGTACCCAGGCGGCGAAAGAGGCGGGCAACATGGTCGATCTCGACTCGAACCCGACCAAACTGCTGGAAGTGGTACACATCGGTAAACAGATGCTGATGACGCGCGGTTCACTGACCACCTTCAGCATCGCCAACGACGTGGCGAAATATTTCGCCATTATTCCGGCGGCGTTTGCGGCCACCTATCCGCAACTCAACATGCTCAACGTGATGCATCTGCACTCACCGGCCAGCGCGATTCTGTCGGCGGTGATCTTTAACGCGCTGGTGATTGTGTTTCTGATTCCGCTGGCGCTGAAGGGGGTCAGCTATCGCCCGCTGAGCGCCGCGGCCCTGCTGCGCCGCAACCTGCTGATCTACGGGCTGGGTGGCCTGCTGGTGCCGTTTGTCGGCATCAAAGCGATCGATTTGCTGTTAGTGCTGTCAGGCATGGCCTGAGGAGAAGAAAATGAGTCAGTTACGTCCGGCGATTTTACTGTTGTTGCTGCTTACCGTTATCAGCGGCGTGGTTTATCCTTTGCTCACCACCGGCCTGGCGCAGGCGCTGTTTCCGGCGCAGGCCAACGGATCGTTACTGGAGAAACAGGGCGTGGCGCGCGGGTCGGCGCTGATTGGGCAGAACTTTACCCAGCCCGGTTATTTCTGGGGTCGCCCTTCTGCCAGCAGCGATCGGCCCTATAATCCGCTGGCCTCGGGCGGCAGCAATCTGGCCGCCAGCAATCCGGCGCTGGATAAAGCGGTCGCTGAACGGGTTGCCGCGCTGCGCGCTGCCAATCCGCAGGCGCCGACCGCGGTGCCGGTTGAGCTGGTCACCGCCTCGGCCAGCGGACTGGACCCCGATATTTCACCTGACGCAGCCCGCTGGCAGGCACCGCGTATCGCCGCCAGCCGTCAGATACCCTTAGCCCAGGTAGAGGCGCTGATCGATCAGCAGACTCACCGGCCGCTGATGCCGTTCCTCGGCGATCCGACGGTCAATGTGCTGCAGCTCAACCTGGCGCTCAGCGATCTGTAATGCCGACAAGGACTCTATGAACCACGAACCGACGCGCCCCGATCCCGATGCTCTGTTGCAGGCTAACCGCGACAGCCATCGCGGGCGGCTGAAAATCTACTTTGGCGCCTGCGCAGGCGTTGGCAAAACCTACGCCATGCTGCAGGAGGCGCAACGGCTGCGGGCGCAGGGGCTGGATGTGCTGATCGGCGTGGTCGAGACCCACGACAGGCCGGAAACGGCGCAGCTGCTGACCGGCTTAACTCTGCTGCCGCGCCGCGCCACTGGTCGCTCACGCCACGCCGAGTTTGATCTCGATGCGGCGCTGGCGCGCCATCCGGCGGTGATCCTGATGGACGAACTGGCGCACACCAACGTTCAGGGTTCGCGCCATCCCAAACGCTGGCAGGACATTGAGGAGCTGCTGGAGGCGGGCATTGACGTGCTGACCACCGTCAACGTGCAGCATCTGGAGAGCCTCAACGATGTGGTGGGCGGCGTCACCGGTATTCAGGTGCGCGAAACCGTGCCCGATCCCTTTTTCGACAGCGCCGACGAGGTGGTGCTGGTCGATCTGCCGCCTGACGATCTGCGGCAGCGGCTGAAAGAGGGCAAGGTCTATATCGGTGACCGCGCCGAACGCGCCATTGAGAATTTTTTCCGCAAGGGCAACCTGTTTGCCCTGCGCGAACTGGCGCTGCGTCGTACCGCCGACCGGGTTGATGACCAGATGCGCGCCTGGCGGGATCAGCAGGGACGGGATCGGGTCTGGCACACCCGCGATGCGATTCTGCTGTGCATCGGCGATGATAGCGGCAGTGAAAAACTGGTGCGTACCGCCGCACGGCTGGCGGCGCGGCTCGGCAGTGAATGGCATGCAGTCTATGTCGAGACGCCGCGGCTGAACCGGCTACCGGAAGCGCGGCGGCGGGCGATTCTGCGTACGTTGCAGCTGGCGCAGGAGCTGGGCGCGGAAACCGCCACGCTCTCCGATCCTGACGAAGCGGAAGCGGTGCTGCGATACGCCCGCGAGCACAATCTCGGCAAAATCGTCACCGGCCGACGCCCGCTGCGGCGCTGGCGGCGTGACAGTTTTGCCGAGCGGCTGGGCCAGCTCGGCCCCGATCTCGATCTGCTGGTGGTGGCGCTGGATGAGCCGCTGCACGACGCGCCGCATCCGCTGGCGGACGGGCGGGTCACCAGCGACAAGTGGCGTATCCAGCTGCGCGGCGTGATGATGGCGCTGGTGCTGTGCATCCTGGTGACCGTCGCCGGTCAGTCGCTGCTGATCGGTTTCGATCCCGCTAACTGCGTGATGATCTACCTGCTGGCGGTGGTGATCGTGGCGCTGCGCTATGGACGCTGGCCATCGGTGATCGCCACGGTGATGAATATTCTTGCCTTCGATCTCTTCTTTGTGGCACCCACCGGCACGGTGGCGGTCTCTGACCTGCAATATCTGGTGACTTTTGGCGTAATGCTGGCGGTCGGGGTGATTGTCGGCAACCTGACCGCCGGAGTGCGTTATCAGGCGCGGGTGGCGCGCTACCGCGAGCAGCGGGCGCGCCAGCTCTATGAGATGGCGAAATCACTCGGCAGCGCCTTAACGCCGCAGGATATTGCCGCCACCAGTCAGCGGGTGCTGGATGCGACGTTACAGGCGCGCTGTCTGCTGCTGTTGCCGGATGAGCAGGACGAACTGCATCCGGTGGGTGATGCGCTGCCCGCCAGTGAACCGGATCGCGCCATCGCTAAGTGGAGCTACAGCAAAGGCCAGCCGGCCGGTGCCGGAACCGACACCTTACCGGCGGTGCCGTACCAGATTCTGCCGCTGAAAAGTGGCGCGCACTGCCGCGGCCTGCTGGTGGTGGAGCCGCAAAATCTGCGGCAGCTGATGATCCCCGAGCAGCAGCGGCTGGTGGAAACCTTTACGGTGCTGATCGCCAACGCGCTGGAGCGGATGGCGCTGTCGCACAGCGAGGCGGCGTCGCGGCTGTCGGCAGAGCGGGAGCAGCTGCGCAATGCGCTGCTCTCTGCCCTGTCACACGACCTGCGTACTCCGCTGACCGTGCTGTTTGGTCAGGCGGAGATGCTGATGCTCGACCTCGCCAGCGACAACTCAAAATATGTGCCGCAGGCCAGCCAGATCCGTGAGCAGACGCTGAGCACCATCCGGCTGGTGAGCAACATGCTGGATATGGCGCGCATTCAGTCGGGCGGGCTGAACCTGCGTGAAGAGTGGCTGGCGCTGGAAGAGGTGATCGGCGGGGCGCTGAGCAGCATGGCACCGTCGCTGAAAGGGCATGAGGTCCAGCTCGATCTGCCGGACGATATCGTGCTGATTAAAGGCGACAGCACCCTGCTGGAGCGGGTCTTTACCAACCTGATTGAGAACAGCCTCAAGTATGCCGGTAACTGCGCGCCGCGCGGGATTCGTGCCTGGCGTGCCGGGACGCGGCTGGAGATCGCCGTCTGGGATGGCGGGCCCGGCATTGCAGACGCCGATTTAAGCCGGATTTTCGATAAGTTCTCGCGTGGCGATAAAGAGTCGGCGGTTCCCGGCGTCGGGCTGGGGCTGGCGATCTGTAAAACCATTGTTGAGAGTCACGGCGGGCAGATCTGGGCGGAGAACCGGCCTGAAGGCGGCGCCGCATTTCGTCTCTCGCTGCCGCTGCCGCCGGTTCCGGAAATTTCTGACGAAGGGCTGAAATAACTTCACAGTTGATCAGTTATACTGCCCGACCTGTCTGATTATTATTGGGAATGTATGGAACGTTTTACCGAAAACCTGATGTATGCATCGCGCTGGTTGCTGGCTCCGGTTTACATTGGACTTTCACTCGGCCTGCTGGCGCTGACCATCAAATTTTTCCAGGAAATTTTCCACCTGCTGCCCAACATTTTCAGCATTGCGGAAAACGATCTGATCCTGCTGCTGCTGTCGCTGGTCGACATGACGCTGGTTGGCGGACTGCTGGTGATGGTGATGCTGTCGGGCTACGAGAACTTTGTTTCTAAACTCGATATCGACGAAAGCAAAGAGAAGCTGAGCTGGCTCGGCAAGATGGATTCCGGCTCGCTGAAGAATAAAGTGGCGGCGTCGATTGTCGCTATCTCCTCGATTCACCTGCTGCGGGTCTTCATGGAGGCGCGCAACGTCGCCAATGACAAACTGATGTGGTACGTGATTATCCACCTGACGTTTGTGCTCTCTGCCTTTGTGATGGGCTGGCTGGATAATATGTCGCGTGGCGACAAGAAAGGCCACTGAGTGAGGCGGGTGCCAGAGCACCCGCTTTTTGCCCCGCCCGCCATCGCCTTTATTGCCCCGATTTCGCCTGACGACGCGCTGCGGTGGCGGGTTGGGTTCCTGCCAGCTGCGGCATCACCGCTTTGATCATGGTAAAAAAATGCTGCAGCCGGGCCGGATAGTAGCTGGCCCACGGATAGGTCAGCCAGATCGGCAGCGGCGGTGCCTGCCACTGCGGCGTCAGCTGAATCAGCCGTCCGTCCGCTAAATCCTCCTGCACCACCCACGACGACACGATCGCCGCGCCCATCCCCGCCAGCGCCGCTTTACGGACCGCATATAAACTGTCACTGCTCAGTCGCGGCGTGATAGCCAGATTGATCGGCTGGCCGTCGTCAATCTTCTGTAATGCCACTTCGTTACGATAAAAACTGGTCAGCGCCAGCCACGGCAGATCGCGCAACTGTTCAACCTGCTCAATCGGCGGATGACGGTCCAGCAGCTCGGGCGACGCGACCACAATGCGCGGCACTTCCGCCAGCAGAATCGCCACCACGGAGGGATCGGTCGGCGCGCCGACCTGAATGGCACAGTCGACATTTTCCGCCATAAAATCGGGCGTGCGGTCATTGAGCATCCACTCAATATTGAGTCGCGGATAGCGGCGAAGGTAGTCGACCAGCGGGGCGATCAGCTGATCCTGACCAAACGCGTGCGGCGCACGGACCCGCAGCGTACCGACCGGCTCGTCGCTGGCACCGGTCAGCTCATCTTCCAGCGCATGCCAGGTCGCCAGCAATTGCCGCGCCTGAGCGTAACAGCGCTCGCCATCGTCAGTGAGTTTCAGTGCATGGGTGGTACGCAGGATTAACTTCAGGCCCAGCCGCTGCTCCAGGGCTTGCAGACGCCGGCTGATGGTCGGCTGGGTGGTGCCGAGCTGGGCGGCAGCGGCAGAGAGGCTGCCACTTTCCACGATACGAATAAAAGTCTGCATCAGGTCGATACGATCGCCGGTCGCTGGATTGCTCATACGCACCACGCATAACAGTTTTGTCTGACAGTAGTCTACCGCGTATGGCCGCGATATGCGCTAATAGCCTTACGCACTTATGAGGATCACACCATGTCAGCCATACGCAGCATCGCCACTCCGAACGAAACGCTTCCCGCTCCGCTGGTTTTTACCCTGGCGGCAGGCGCCGGACTGAGCGTGGCATCGATTTACTACAGCCAGCCGATGCTGGATATCATCAGCAAACAGTTTAACGTCGGCATCGGCGCGGTCGGCATGGTGCCGATGCTGACCCAGGCGGGCTATGCCCTGGGCATTTTATTGCTGGCGCCGCTTGGCGATCGCCATGACCGCCGTACTATTATTTTTATCAAAGGATTGTTGCTGGTGGCGGCGTTGCTGCTGTGTGGTTTCTCTGGCGGGCTGAGCGCCTTGCTGATCGCCAGCTTCGTAACCGGCCTGACCGCGACGGTGGCGCAGGATATTGTACCGGCTTCGGCGGCGCTGGCTCCGGAACGCAGCCGCGGTAAAACGGTCGGCACGGTGATGACCGGCCTACTGGTCGGCATTCTGCTGTCGCGGGTGATCAGTGGCGTGGTGGCCGAATATTTCGGCTGGCGCACCATGTATATGGTAGCGGCGCTGGCGGTGCTGCTGATCAGCCTGACGCTGTGGCGGGTGCTGCCGCGCTTTACGCCCGGTACGTCGGTCAGCTATCCGCGTCTGCTGCTGTCGCTGGCGCATCTGTGGCGTCATCATCAGACGCTGCGCCGTGCCGCACTGGCGCAGGGACTGCTGTCGGTCGGTTTTAGCGCCTTCTGGTCGACGCTGGCGTTAATGCTGAGCGATCGGTTTCATCTCGACAGCGCGGTGGCCGGCGCCTTTGGTTTAGCCGGTGCCGCCGGTGCGATGGCTGCGCCGCTGGCCGGCAGCTTCGCTGACCGTATCGGTCCGGCCAGGGTAACCCAGGCGGGCGCCGCACTGGTCACCGTCTCGTTCGCCCTGATGTTTCTGCTGCCGCTCCTGCCGCTGCCGGCCCAGCTGGCGTTGATTGTGGTCAGCACCATCGGTTTCGACTTAGGGGTGCAGGCGACGCTGGTGGCGCATCAGACGCTGGTCTATGGCCTGGCGCCGGAAGCGCGCAGCCGTCTGAACGCGTTGCTGTTTACCGTGGTGTTTATCGGTATGGCAAGCGGCGCGGCGCTGGGTAGCCTGGCGCTGGCGCATTGGGGCTGGAACGGCGTGGTGGCGCTTTCAACCCTGGCCGGTGCCGCCAGCCTGGCGGTGCGCTTTGCCAGCCGTCATCTGAAGAACTGATTTCAGCGGCCGTCAAAAAATGTGCCAGGCTTATTCATAAACCCGAAATAATCTGGAGTGTTATGAGCTTTTTAGCCTGGACAGGTGCAGCGGGTGCCCTGCTGCTGCTGATGTCACTGGCTTCCGGTTGGATTCACCGGGGGCCGGTGACCTCGTTTGGCCTGTTTCTTATCGCTGGTATGTTGTGCGGGCCGTGGGCGTTTGATGTGCTGCACATTGATATCGTCACCCATTCCGAAGCGGTGGCCCACATCACCGAAATCACCATGGCCGCGTCGCTGTTTATCACCGGCCTGAAGCTGCGTTTACCGTTACAGAATAACTGCTGGCATACCGGTCTGCGGCTGGCTTTTCCCGCCATGCTGCTTACGGTGGGCGCAATGACGCTGCTGGCGCACTATCTGGTGGGGCTGGACTGGCCGATCGCGCTGGCGTTTGGGGCGATTGTCGCCCCGACCGACCCGGTGCTGGCGAGCTTAATCTCGGTCAACGATGCGCAGGATGACGATTCGCTGCGCGTCGCCATTTCCAGCGAAGCCGGGATGAACGATGGCTCCGCGCTGCCGCTGCTGGTGCTGGCCCTGCTGCTGTTTAATGGCGAAAGCCTGAACGGCGCGATGCTGGCGCACTGGGGCGCGAAAGAGGTGATATGGGCGATCGGTGGCGGCCTGGTCATCGGTTTCAGCCTGGGCCGTTTGATCGGCATCCTGGCGACCAGACTGCGTAACGCCAATGGCGACGTTGCGCCCAACGACTTTCTGGCGCTGGCGCTGATTGCACTCAGTTATTCGCTGGTGCAGTGGCTGGGTGCTTCCGGCTTCCTGGCGGCCTTTGCCGCGGGTCTGGGCCTGCGCCGCGCCGAGCTGGGCGTGTTCCGTCGCCATCAGCCCGAGGATCTCTCCGAAGATGAACGGGTGCTGCCGTCTGAAGCGCTGGTCAACCCGAATAAGCGACTGGCGCACCAGGGCGATAGCAGCATGGTGAAGTCGATAGGCTTTGTGGTCGGCGATGCGCTGTCGTTTGGTGACACCATTGAACGGTTACTGGCGGCGGGCATGATGGTGGTGCTGGGCGTCACGCTGGCGCAGCACTGGAATCTCTATGGTGTGCTGCTGGGGCTGGTGCTGTTTGTGGTGGTGCGCCCGCTGGCGGTCTGGCTGGTCACGCTGCGCGCCGGTCTGCCGCTGGGGCAGCGGCTGCTGATTGGCTGGCTTGGCATTCGCGGCATCGGCAGTCTGAACTACATCGCCTACGCCTGGACGCACGGCATGGAAGGGCCGCAGATGGAGATCATGACCAATATGGCGTTAACCCTGGTGGTCTGTAGCGTGGTTATACACGGCACAACCGTGTCACCCCTGCTAAACTGGCGTCAAAGGCGTCTGGAAGCCCTTCAGCGCAAGGTTTAACCCCGAAAAACAGGAGTAGAGAATGAGAGTGACCCACATACTGCTGCTGAGCGTACTGGCCTCTGGCAGCGCCCTGGCGGCGGACGACAGTGAACAGAATGTCTATGCCAGCCAGCTGTGTCACATTGTCAGCAGCGAAAAATCGGTCGCCAGTGCGGACCAGTATGTTGAGCAGATGAAATCGTACGTGGCGCGCAGCCAGTCGCCCACGGCGATGAACCAGCCCGGTTTTGATGAAGATACCGCGCGTGAAGTGGCCAGCGCCTGGCTGCAACTGGGCGACGATGAGCGCGCTAAACTGCGGGTCAATGAACAACAGTGTGAGCAGGCCGTGATGGCACAGTTCCAGCAGGAAGATTAATTCGTCTGGTCAAGGTAAAAACGCGCCGTCCGGGCGCGTTTTTTTATGGATTTTGGCACTGGATTGCGTACATAATCGCCAGCCATGGCACCGGACTTGCATCACACTTTATTCAGTAGCCCGCCGCAACGGCTGGCTGAGCGTTTTGATATCACTTAACAGGCATCATGATTACGCGTCGACGCTTTATTCTCGGCACGGGAGCGCTTGGGCTCTCCATGACCGCCGGCAAATTATTTGCCCGCGATGACATTATTCCCCTCTGGCCGGACAATCCGCCCGGCGGCGGCGGCCCATCCGGCGAACTCCATATTAATTCCAGCGGTTCATGGTCAAATATCGTCAGCCCGGCGATCCAGCGTTTTAAGCCGGAAAATCCGAACGGTGAAGCGGTACTGATTGCCGCTGGCGGCGGCTATCGCTGGATTGGCATGGGACGCGAAGCCTGGCCGGTCGCGCGCTGGCTGAACGCCAACGGCTACACCGCCTATGTGCTCAGCTATCGTTTACCGCATGAGAAGTGGCAGGCGGGCCGGCTGGCTCCGCTGCAGGATGCACAGCGGGCGATTCGGCTGGTGCGATCCTTTGAGCGTAAGGTGCATGTGCTGGGCTTCTCGGCCGGTGGTCATCTGTTAGGCATGGCGGCGGCGCGGCCCACGTTTGAGTCCTATCCGGCCATCGATCCGCTGGATGAGGTGGTGCCAAAAGTGGATAGCGTTGGCCTGATCTACCCGGTGATTACGCTGGAAGCGCCTTATCAGCACACCAATACGCACCTGATGATGGTCGGCAAAAATGCCACGCCGCAGGATGAGGCTAACTGGTCGGTACAGAACTATGTCACCCGCCAGTATCCGCCGACCTTTCTGGCGCAGGCTGAAGACGACCACACCTCCAATCCGTTTAACACCGAACTGATGCACGACACCTGTCGCCGTAATCGGGTGCCGGTCGAGCTGATTCAGATCAGTAAAGGCGGTCACGGCTTTGGGCTCGGCAAAGCGGGAACGCCCGCCGCGTTATGGGATCAGGCATATGTGCGCTGGCTGGATCGCGTGAGCTGAGTTGCCCTGCGGTGGTGCAGTCCTGCACTCTCCTTATCGCAGGCAAAAAAAACAGGCGACCGGAGTCGCCTGTCTGAAGCACTCTGCCGTTGCGGCTTAGCGCATGGTTACGAACTCTTCCGCTGCGGTCGGGTGAATCGCCACGGTATTGTCGAAGTCTTTTTTGGTGGCACCCATTTTCAGCGCCACCGCGAAGCCCTGCAGCATCTCATCCATACCAAATCCGATACCGTGAATGCCGACGATCTTCTCCTCGGCACCGACGCAGACCAGCTTCATGCGGCACGGCTGGCGATGCTGGGTCACGGCGGTGTACATGGCGGTAAATGCCGATTTGTACACTTTCACCTGATCGTCGCCATACTGCTCACGCGCCTGCGGTTCAGTCAGGCCAATGGTGCCAATCGGCGGATGGCTGAAGACCACGGTCGGGATGTTGCTGTAGTCGAGATGCTCGTCCGGCTTGTTGTTGAACAGGCGCTCAGAGAGGCGACGACCCGCCGCCACGGCGACCGGCGTCAGTTCTACCGCGCCGGTATTGTCACCGACCGCATAAACGCCAGATACGTTGGTGTTCTGAAACTTATCGACTTTGATATAGCCTTTTTCGTCCAGCGCCACGCCCGCAGCCGCGATATTCAGGTTGTCGTTAGCCGGTTCACGACCAATCGCCCACACCAGGCAATCCACGGTAAAGTCGCTGCCGTTTTCCAGCTGCAGCGTCAGGCTGCCATCGTCGTTTTTAATCACTGCTTTTGGAATTGATTCGGTATGCAGCGTCGGGCCTTCGCTGTTCATCACTTCCACCAGCGTCTCGGTGATCAGCGGATCGAAGTCGCGCAGCGGACCATGTTTACGCACAAACAGATGGGTTTCCGATCCCAGTGCATTCACCACGCCCGCCAGTTCAACGGCGATATAACCCGCGCCCACTACCGCAGTCCGCTTAGGCAGCGCATCCAGTTCAAAGAAGCCGTCGGAATCAATGCCGTATTCCGCACCTGGAATCGATGGCTGGCTGGGACGCCCGCCGGTGGCAATCAGGATATGGTTAGCCGTGATGATCTCGCCGTTGACTTCGACGCTGTGCGCATCAACAAAACGGGCGAAACCTTTGATCACTTCAACGTTGTTTTTACCCAGCACGTTATCGTAAGAGGTGTGGATACGATCGATATAGGCCGTGCGGTTTTTTACCAGCGTGGCCCAGTCGAAGCGGTTAACCGTGGTGTCGAAGCCGTAGTCCGGCCCGTAGAGATGGATAGCTTCGGCGATTTGCGCAGCATGCCACATAATTTTCTTTGGTACGCATCCCACGTTAACGCAGGTGCCACCCAGTTCTTTAGCTTCAATCAGGGCGCATTTCTGGCCATACATGGCTGCACGGTTGATCGAGGCGATGCCGCCGCTGCCGCCGCCGATGGCGAGATAGTCGAAATGTCGGGTCATTGAAGTATCCATCCGGTTGCATGAAAAATTGGCATAGAGTGTAACGCTGCGGGTCGAATTGACGCAAAGTTTGCGCCTATGATTGTAATAGGGTTCTGTTTTTCATTCACTGACAGGGAAGCATACCATGCACCTTACTTTTCTCGGTACCGGCGGCGGCGCGCCCAGCCTGCAGCGTAACGTCACCGCTATCGCTTTTACCCGGGCGCAAAGTGGTGAAACCTGGCTGTTTGATTGCGGGGAAGGGACGCAGTTGCAGTTTATGCGTTCCGATCTGAAACCGGGCAAGCTGGATACCATCTTTATTACCCATCTGCATGGCGATCATATCTTTGGCCTGCCGGGATTGCTGACCAGCCGCTCAATGGCCGGGTTGACCAGCCCGATGACCGTTTATGGCCCGAAAGGCCTGAAGACCTTTGTCGAAACGGCCTTGTCGATCAGCGGTTCTTATACCGATTATCCGCTAAATATTGTTGAGATTGAGCCGGGCTGGACGCGGGATGACGGTGAGTTCCGCATCAGTGCCTGGCCGCTGAACCATACGCTGCCCTGTCTGGGCTATCGGATTGAGCAGCATGATAAGCCGGGATTCCTCGATGCGCCGCGCCTGAAGGCCGAAGGCGTGCCGCGCGGCCCGTGGTATCAGCAGCTAAAGCTGGGCGAAACCGTCACGCTGGAGGATGGCCGGGTGATCAATGGCGCGGACTATCTGGGTCCGGCGACCAAAGGCAAAACGCTGGCGATTTTTGGCGATACCGCGCCGACCGAGGTGGCGTTGCAGATGGCGGCTAACGTGGACCTGATGGTGCATGAAACCACGCTGGAGGCGGCGATGACGGAGAAGGCCAACGGGCGGGGCCACTCTACCACCCTACAGGCGGCGGAGGTGGCGAAGCGCGCCGGGGCAAAACGGCTGATCGCCACCCACTTCAGCTCACGCTATCTGGCGAAAGATATGCGCCGCCTGCTGGCTGAATGCCAGACCATCTTCCCCTGTACCGAGATGGCCTGGGATCTGGCGGTCTTTCCCCTTTAGTGATGCAGTGCGGGATAGGTGAAAAACAGCAAATGGGTCATGTTGAGGGCAAAGTGCAGGGCGGTCGACAGCCATAACCGGCCGCTCCAGTGCCACGCCAGGCCATACAGCAGCCCGGCGAGGGTGGCGAAGATCACCAGCAACAGACCGCCGCTCAGGTGCGCCAGACCAAACAGCAGTGAGCTCAGTAACAGCGCAGGTATGCCGCCCAGCGCCAGCGCCAATTTTTGCTGCAGATAGCCACGAAACAGCGCCTCTTCCGCCAGCGAGACAAAGAACAGATTGGCGAGCATAAATGCGCCCAGCCAGTCCGGGAAGTGACGTTCAACGGCTAATCCGCCCAGCAATACGGCACTGTATAACAGCAGCGGAACGGCGGCGATCAGCGCCAGCGCGGCGGGCAGTTTATAACGCGGCGGACTGGCCGGAGCGCGAAACAGCGTCGGCAGACAGGCCAGCAGCACAAAGGGAACCAGCGCTTTATCAAAGTTAAACGAGAAGCCGAACGCCACGCTGCGCGCACCGACCTGCACATCATCAATTTTGCGTGGATTAGCAAAACCCGGGAACAGATGGAGGAATAGCCCGATGGCGATCAGCACCAGCACCGCTTCAGTCAGCAATTGCCGCCGGGGATGGTCTCGGTCATAAATACGGAATGCCACCACCGCGGCAGTGCCCGCGAACAGCAGCAGCGCGGGCCACGCTAATACGTCCTGATAAAAACCCAGCAGCGTGGCGAGCGCCAGTAACAGTAATGCCAGCCGCCGGGCCGGTTGCAGCGCGGCCAGCGCGCCAGCCAGTATGATCCACATGGTAAAGACCTGATACAACGCCGCAGCACCGGCAGTGTGCGGCTTAAAAGGAGAAAAAGTTATTCGGGTACGATCTGGTTGACCACAAAGTGGCCGGTGCCAGCCGGAACCAGTTTCTTATGCAGCCACGGCAGCAGCTCGTTCATCTGGGCAGCCAGCTTCCACGGCGGATTAATCACAATCATGCCGGAGGCGGTCATACCGCGCTGATCGCTGTCGGGACGGGCCGCCAGCTCAATCTGCAGAATATTGCGAATGCCGGTCGCTTCGAGATCGCGCAGCATATGTTTGATCTGCTGACGCAGCACCACCGGATACCAGAGCGCGAAGACGCCGGTGCCGAATCGCTTATGACCTTCATGAATCCCTTTCACCACCGCCTGATAATCACTTTTCATCTCATAAGGGGGATCGATCAGAATCAGGCCGCGACGTGACGGTGGCGGCAGTTTAGATTTCAGCTGCTGGTAACCATCAGCCCGCTCTACCCGCGCACGGCTATCTTTGCTGAATTCGTTGCGCAGCAGCGGATAGTCGCTGGAGTGCAGTTCGGTCATTTGCAGGCGGTCATCTTCGCGCAGCAGATGGCGGGCAATCAGCGGCGAACCCGGATAATAACGCAGCGTCCCGCTACGGTTCAGCGCCCGGATGGCGTCGAAGTAGGGTTGCAGCAGTTCAGGCGCGTCCGGCTGCTGCCAGATGCGGGCGATGCCTTCCAGATACTCGCCGGTACGCTCAGCGTGCTCACCGCTCAGTTGATAGCGACCCGCGCCCGCATGGGTATCGAGATAAAAGAACGGTTTCTCTTTCTCTTTCAGCGCGGTGATGATCAGGCTCAGTACGGTGTGCTTCAGCACGTCAGCGTGGTTGCCAGCATGGAAGCTATGACGATAACTCAGCATTGTTTATCCTGTTGAATGTATAAGGTTTTAACTGATGGAAAATCAATTTATACCAATTATTACCTCACGTATTACCCACAGAACGACGCACAGCAACCGACGCAGGAACAGCATGAGAATCCGCGATTATATCAGGGATGCCTCGCTGATGGGTCGAAAGCGTGATAACTAATCCAGCCGCTGCCGCGCGTGACGCAGGTGAAAATCTCACAGCCAGAGTAAAAGCGTCATTACGCCCTGACCGAAGCGGCACTGCCTTGACGTAACGCAAATTTTTTTCGCCCGGCTGCCCATGAAATGCGCCGCGATAAGCACCGTTTAGTTTTTGCCGCGCCATGGTCATATTGCGCTCGTTTCTTCCGCAGCGAAGTTAGGCCCCATTGATTTTCGCTACACTTAGCCGCATGTTACTTAGATTGCGTTGCGCGACCCATCGCGCCCCACACATCAATAAAGGACTGCGCTATGACCAATCCGCTACTGACATCTTTTACGCTTCCCCCTTTTTCTGCCATCCAGCCTGAACATGTGGTTCCTGCCGTCACGGAGGTACTGAACGACTGCCGCGCGATGGTCGAAAAAGTGGTGGCGCAAGGCGCACCTTACAGCTGGGATAACCTGGTTCAGCCGCTGGCAGAGAGTGATGACCGCCTGAGCCGCATTTTCTCGCCGGTCAGCCATCTGAACTCGGTTAAAAACAGCCCGGAACTGCGCGAAGCCTACGAGCAGACGCTGCCGCTGCTCTCTGAATACAGCACCTGGGTCGGCCAGCATGAAGGTCTGTATCAGGCCTATCGCAACCTGAAAGAGGGCGACCAGTACGCCGCGCTGGATCTGGCGCAGAAGAAAGCGGTCGATAACGCGCTGCGTGATTTCGAACTCTCCGGTATCGGCCTGGCAAAAGATAAACAGCAACGCTATGGCGAAATTGCGGCCCGCCTCTCTGAGCTGGGATCGGCCTACAGCAATAACGTGCTGGATGCCACCATGGGCTGGAGCAAGCTGATCACTGACGAAAACGATCTGGCCGGTATGCCGGAAAGCGCGATGGCTGCCGCCAGAGCGCAGGCGGAAGCCAAAGGTCAGGAAGGCTGGCTGCTGACGCTGGATATCCCCAGCTATCTGCCGGTGATGACCTATTGCGACAACGCCGCGCTGCGTGAAGAGATGTATCGCGCCTATGCGACCCGCGCGTCCGATCAGGGTCCTAACGCCGGTAAATGGGATAACGGTCCCATCATGGCGGAAGAGCTGGCGCTGCGTCATGAACTGGCGCAACTGCTGGGCTTCGACTCCTACGCCGACAAATCGC
This sequence comes from Pantoea sp. USHLN298, assembly GCF_037149395.1. Lineage (NCBI taxonomy): Bacteria > Pseudomonadati > Pseudomonadota > Gammaproteobacteria > Enterobacterales > Erwiniaceae > Pantoea > Pantoea sp. USHLN298. The sequence goes on along the minus strand of NZ_JBBCRO010000007.1, from coordinate 200,081 downwards.
TGGCGACCAAGATGGCGCAAAGCCCGTCTCAGGTGATCGACTTCCTCAACGATCTGGCGGAACGCGCCCGTCCGCAGGGTGAAAAAGAGCTGGAGCAGCTGCGCGCTTTTGCCCAGAAAGAGCATGGCGTCACCGAGCTGAACCCGTGGGATCTCACCTATTACGGTGAAAAACAGAAGCAGCACCTCTATACCATCAGCGACGAACAGCTGCGTCCTTACTTCCCGGAATCGCGCGCGGTAGCGGGCCTGTTCGAAGTGGTTAAACGCATCTACGGCATCACCGCAAAACAGCGTACCGATGTGGATGTCTATCATCCTGACGTGAAGTTCTTCGATCTGTTTGATGAGACCGGTGAGCTGCGCGGCAGCTTCTATCTCGATCTCTATGCCCGTGAACACAAACGCGGCGGCGCCTGGATGGATGACTGCGTCGGTCAGATGCGTAAAGCCGATGGCAGCCTGCAGAAGCCGGTCGCCTATCTGACCTGTAACTTTAACCGTCCGGTGCAGGGCAAACCGGCACTCTTCACCCATGACGAAGTAATCACCCTGTTCCACGAATTTGGTCACGGTCTGCACCACATGCTGACCCGCGTAGAAGTTCCAGGCGTTTCCGGCATCAGTGGGGTACCGTGGGATGCGGTCGAGCTGCCAAGCCAGTTTATGGAAAACTGGTGCTGGGAGCCGGATGCGCTGGCGTTTATCTCCGGCCATTACGAGACCGGTGAACCGCTGCCGAAAGAGCTGCTGGATAAAATGCTGGCGGCGAAGAACTATCAGGCGGCGCTGTTTATCCTGCGTCAGCTGGAGTTCGGCCTGTTCGATTTCCGTCTGCACACCGAATTTGACCCGACCAAAGGGGCACAGATTCTGGAGACGCTGCGTGAAGTGAAAAGCCGCGTTGCAGTGGTCCCGAGCCCGGAATGGGGCCGTTTCCCGCACGCCTTCAGCCACATCTTCGCCGGCGGTTATGCAGCCGGTTACTACAGCTATCTGTGGGCGGATGTGCTGGCTGCGGATGCCTATTCACGCTTTGAAGAGGAGGGGATTTTCAACCGCGAAACCGGTCAGTCCTTCCTTGACAACATCCTGACGCGCGGCGGTTCGGAAGAGCCGATGGAGCTGTTCAAACGCTTCCGCGGCCGTGAGCCGCAGCTCGACGCGATGCTGGAACATTACGGCATTCAGGGATAAGTCGTTACGTGAAAATCTGTTTGGTCGATGAATCAGGCGCCGGAGACGGCGCCTTATCACTTTTGGCGCAGCGCTGGCAGCTGGAGCACGACGAGAACGCGCTGCTGGCGCTGGTACAGACGCCGACCCATCTTGAGCTGCGTAAGCGCGATGAACCGAAACTGGGCGGCATCTTTGTCGATTTCGTTTCCGGTGCGATGGCGCATCGTCGCCGTTTTGGCGGCGGACGCGGCGAAGCCGTGGCGAAAGCGGTCGGCATTAAAGGTGACTATCTGCCCGATGTGGTGGATGCTACCGCTGGCCTCGGACGCGATGCCTTTGTTCTGGCGGCGCTGGGCTGTCGGGTGCGGATGCTGGAGCGCCATCCGGTGGTCGCGGCGCTGCTGGATGATGGCTTACAGCGTGGCTATCAGGATGCGGAGATCGGCGGCTGGTTGCGTCAGCGTCTGACGCTGATTCACGCCGCCAGCGCCCAGGCGCTGAGCGATATCACGCCAGCACCGGACGTGGTCTATCTCGATCCGATGTATCCGCATCGTCAGAAAAGCGCCATGGTGAAGAAAGAGATGCGGGTGTTTCAGTCGCTGGTCGGTGCCGATGAGGATGCTGACGCGCTGCTGGAACCGGCCCGTCGTCTGGCAAAGAAACGTATCGTGGTGAAGCGGCCCGACTATGCGCCGCCGCTGGCAGGGGTCGTCACTCAGGCGGCGGTGGTCACCAAAAGTCATCGCTTCGATATCTATCCCCCGCTGTTCAGCTGACCGTAACGGATCTGCGCATCTGGCAAACCGGAGACCAGCCCTTCCTGTTTAATGCCGGCCGCCGCGCCAACCAGAAAAAGCCTGCCTGATGATATCAGGCAGGCTTTTTATTAGCGTATTTAGCGGGCGATCAACCTGCCGTAGTAAATACGCAACCGCTTATATTTAATCAGGCGGCTAATTTAGTCAGAAAACCTGAGAAAGCGCTTAAAAAACTTTTCGCTACGCTCAGGCCAAAGGCTTTATAAGACAGACCAATTTCTTCCTGAATAACGGTTGTTTCATTCAGAGATTTAATTGTGGTGTCGAACAGATCAGAAACCTGAGTTAATGCATCATTAACGTTGCCGATAAATTCAGTCAGGCCCGCGCCGCTAACGGCAGCAATTTCAGTCTGGTTGATTTCTCTCATAATTAATATCCTTATCTTGTTGTTAAATTACATTATTGTGCTTCATCAGTCGCCCGGCGACTGAGAGAGCAGAACGAATATAATGAACCCGGCGAACCTTGCCTATAGTAAAATATTGATAAATGAAATTGCGGCGTAAAGCGTGAGAGGAACCTTTGCTTGTTAATGTATTGCTAATATAAAGATTATTTTTATAGAGGCTAAATGCGCAATTTTATCGTGAAAGTGCGAATTATCTGATGTCTGGTAATATCGGTCACGGCGGTGTCAGTTGAACAGGCCCTTTTCCATTGTGGCGAATCGTGCTGACAGGGGAACATCAGGAAAGCGCAATGCTGGCGACAGGCGAAGCGGGCTGGCGATATTCACTCACGGGCCGTGCCGGACCCGACGTAACGGGAAAAAGCCGGTGATTGTCGCCGGCTTTATGATCGGCGGTTATTCGTCGTCTTCATCGCGCAGCGGCACAATCAGCATGTCGATGTGCACGGTGTTGATCAACTGACGCGCCGAGGACATCAGCTTGCTCCAGAAGTCCTGGTGATGACCACATACCACCAGATCGACGTCATACTTTTTAATCGCATCGACCAGTACCTGGCCGAGATCGCCACTGCCGCTCAGCGTCTCACTGATCGGGTAGCCGGCGGAATCAGACAGACCTTTCAGCGCCGAATGGGTCTCTTCGGAAATACGCTTCTGCATATCGCCAAGGTTGACATCAATCAGGCCGGTATAGAGGTCGGAATAGTTCACATCAACGTGGATCAGGGAAATTTTAGCGTCATAAGGGCGGGCCAGCGAAACGGCTTTATCCACCAGTAACTGACTTTCGGGAGAAAGGTCTACTGCAATCAGGATATGTTTATAAGCCATGATAAAACTCCTTTCACGAGATTAAGGATGGCATCCGGTGTTCCTGCCGCGTCACAGCGTAGCGAAATCCTTTGCGCGAACGGGCGATGAGCGCCACCAAAGTGTGTACCTGCGCTGCAGGTGACGATGTTGTTATGTCTCTGAGTATAGCCTTCTCTGGTGGCAAATGCTGCTGTTGCCGCCTGGCTTGTGAATAAGATCAACGATGCGGCAATTTTACTCGCCCCGAACGAAAAACATCGCTGGAAAAAATTTAAACATTTCTCCTACACTGAAAAAAGGCGGTCTGGTTTGTTTCCGCCCAGGCGTTCATAACACTATCGCAGTCCGGTAATTCAGTGGTTGGCTATTTCTGTGGGCGTGCTCAGCGTTTTCCCGCTGCGTCTGTTCCTGCGGCTCCAGCCAGGAGGGGAGAATATGATCAGCACTATCGCGCTTTTTTGGGCTCTTTGTGTGGTGTGTATTGTGAATATGGCGCGCTATTTTTCGTCACTGCGCGCCCTGCTGGCGGTGTTACGTGGGTGCGATCCGCTGTTGTATCAGTACGTCGACGGTGCGGGATTCTTCACCTCACACGGTCAGCCCAGCAAACAGGTGCGGCTGGTGACCTATATCTGGGCGAAACGCTATCTTGATCATCATGATGACGAATTTATTCGGCGCTGCGAGCGGGTGCGTGGACAGTTTATGCTGACCAGCGCGCTGTGCGGACTGGTAGTGATCAGTCTGGTGGCGATGGCCATCTGGCATTAAAAAGGGCGACTTGCGTCGCCCTCGGGTATCACTGGTTTCTGGTGTTACACCAGTTTTAACGCAATCCAGTAGAGCGAGCCTGACAGCACAATACAAACCGGCAGCGTGAAGATCCACGCCATGGCGATGTTCTTGATGGTCCGACTCTGCAATCCGCCACCGTCAACCAGCATAGTACCGGCAACCGATGAGGAGAGGATGTGGGTGGTGGAAACCGGCATTCCGGTGTAGCTGGCGACGCCGATAGAGAGCGCTGCCGTTACCTGCGCCGACATCCCTTGCGCATAGGTCATGCCTTTCTTACCGATCTTCTCACCGATGGTGGTGGCAACACGACGCCAGCCAATCATGGTACCGGTGCCCAGCGCTAACGCGACGGCGACGATAATCCAGACCGGCGCATACTCAATAGTGCCCAGCAGATCGCTTTTCAGCTTATTGAGGAAGCGCTGATCCTCCGGGGTGGTTTCCGGCAGTTTGGCCGCTTTGTCGGCGGTATCAGAGATACACAGCAGCAGACGACGCATCTGACCGCGTTGATCAACCGTCAGCTGATCGTAGCTTTGCAGATTATTCAGCAGCCCCTGCGCGCGCTGAACCGCCTGTAACGCGCGAGCGCTGTCACAGTGGAACTCTTTCGGGCTGGATGACGGCACTTCTTCCGGCGTCGGCAGCTTAGGCGGAGCCATCTGGATAATATGGGTCAGCGAGGCGTTGTGCTGCTGATAATATTGCTCCAGATGATTGACCGCATCGCGGGTCCGGGTGATGTCATAGCCAGAGGCATTCATGTTCACCACGAAGCCAGCCGGCGCGACGCCAATCAACACCAGCATAATCAGGCCGATGCCTTTCTGGCCGTCATTCGCGCCATGCGAATAGCTGACGCCAATCGCCGAAACAATCAGCGCAATACGGGTCCAGAACGGCGGCTTTTTCTTGCCGTCGATCTTCTCGCGGTCGGCGGGCGTCATATGGATGCGGGCACGCTTTTTGGTGCTGCTCCAGTAGCGACGCAGAATAAAGATTAAGCCGCCCGCAATCACCAGGCCGACAATCGGCGACAGGATCAGCGACAGGAAGATGTTCAGGACTTTCGGGATGTTGAGCGCATCAACCACCGAGGTACCGGTCATCAGGGCGTTGGTCAGACCGATACCAATAATGGCGCCGATCAGGGTATGGGAGCTGGAGGCCGGCAGACCCAGATACCAGGTGCCGAGATTCCAGATGATCGCCGCCAGCAGCATAGAAAACACCATGGCGAGACCGTGAGCCGATCCAACATTCAACAACAGATCGGTGGGAAGCATATGAACAATGGCATAGGCGACACTCAATCCACCGAGTAGCACGCCAAAGAAGTTAAATACACCCGCCATTACCACAGCAAGCTGGGCACGCATGGCACGCGTATAGATGACCGTCGCAACTGCGTTGGCCGTGTCGTGGAAACCGTTGATTGCTTCGTAAAACAATACAAACAGCAGGGCAAGAACCAATAACAGGCCAGTACTGAGGTCGAGACCAGCAAACAGATGTAGCATAAACGTTACGCCATTTTTGGAGGACATGAACGCGGCGCATTATCCGCGACAACGTGCTGTATGGGAAAGGAAAATATAGTCTTAATTTGACCTTTAGCAGTAACGCACCTGACTTAAAGGGTTAAAAAGCTCCAGATATTAGCTAGTTACATTATGACACATTTACGGCAAATTTTTGACGCTGGCGTCTCAGTGAGCAGATCACTACAATCTGCGCCTTTCCGATTAAGTGAGTGAACCGCCGTGGAACAGTTTGACGTTATCATCATTGGAGCCGGTGCCGCAGGGCTGTTCTGTGCCGCCCAGGCCGGACAGCGCGGGCGTCGCGTCTTGCTGCTGGATAACGGCAAAAAGCCGGGACGTAAGATTCTGATGTCGGGCGGAGGACGCTGCAACTTCACCAATCTCTATACTGAACCGGCGGCCTATCTGTCGCACAATCCTCATTTCTGTAAATCGGCGCTGGCGCGCTATACCCAGTGGGATTTTATCGATCTGGTCAATCGTCACGGCATTGCCTGGCATGAGAAAACCCTCGGCCAGCTGTTTTGCGATGAGTCCGCGCAGCAGATTGTCGATCTGCTGATGGCCGAGTGCGAAAAGGGCAACGTGACGCTGCGGCTGCGCAGTGAAGTGCTGAACGTGGCGCGTGACGACAGCGGTTATACCCTGCAGCTGAACGGCAGCACGGTACAGGCGGAAAAGCTGGTGATTGCCAGCGGCGGCCTGTCGATGCCCGGCCTGGGCGCAACGCCGTTCGGCTATAAAATCGCGGAACAGTTTGGCCTCAACGTCTTCCCGACACGCGCGGCGCTGGTGCCCTTTACCCTGCATAAACCGCTGCTGGAACAGCTGCAGACCCTGTCTGGCGTGGCGCTGGAGACCACCATTGACGCGCAGGATGGCACCCGCTTTAAAGAGGCGATGCTGTTTACCCATCGCGGCCTCTCTGGCCCGGCGGTATTGCAAATCTCCAGCTACTGGCTGCCAGGTGAGTTCGTCACCATCGATCTGTCACCCGCGACGCCGTTGGATGCCTTCCTGACCGTCCAGCGTGAGGCGCATCCTAACCTCAGCCTGAAGAACAGCCTGGCGAAAATTCTGCCGAAGCGGCTGGTGGAAGTGTTGCAGACGCTGAAAGTGGTGCCGGATATCACGCTGAAGCAGCTCAACAGCCGGCAGCAGGCGGAGCTGGTCGGGACGCTGCACGCCTGGCGTATTCAGCCCAACGGCACCGAAGGCTATCGCACCGCCGAGGTAACACTGGGCGGCGTCGATACCACCCAACTCTCCTCGAAAACCATGGAAGCGCGGGCCGTACCGGGGCTCTATTTTATTGGGGAGGTTGCGGATGTGACCGGCTGGCTGGGTGGCTATAATTTCCAGTGGGCGTGGAGTTCCGCCTGGGCGTGCGCCCAGGCGTTGTAACGCGCGTTTACCAGCGCTGATGGACGTGAGGCGCGATCTTCTCCTGATAGATCTGCTTCAGCGCCGTCATGGTATCCGCAGAGAGCGCATCGACGTCGCTGGCGCGGGCATTGGCTTCCGCCTGTTGGCGGTTTTTCGCGCCAGGAATCACTACGCTGACATCCTCGTTCATCAGGATCCAGCGCAGCGCCAGCATCGCCATGGTGGTGTCGCCAGTGACATAGCGGCGAATCTCCTCGACCGCCTCCAGCGCTACCTCATACGGCACGCCGGAAAAGGTTTCGCCCTTATCAAACGCTTCGCCATTGCGGTTAAAGGCGCGATGGTCGTCGGCAGCAAACTGGCTGTCTGGCCCCATTTTGCCGGTCAGCAAGCCTGACGCCAGCGGCACACGGGCGATAATCCCGACATTACGCCGCTTCGCTTCACGCAGCAGTAGCTCCGCTGGTCGCTGGCGGAAGAGGTTGTAAATCAGCTGAATGGATGAGACGTTCGGAAACTCCAGCGCCTTCAATCCTTCCTCTACCTTTTCCACCGACACGCCGTAGTGACGGATTTTGCCGGCAGCCACCATCTCATCCATCACCGCAAACACCTCCGGGTTGTAATAGACCTCGGTGGGTGGGCAGTGCAGCTGCACTAAATCCAGCGTGTCGGTTTGCAGGTTCTCGCGCGAACGGTCAATAAAGGCGTTGAGGTTGCTGGCGTTATAGCCCTCGGCAACGTGCGGCGAAAGCCGGCGGCCCAGCTTGGTGGCGACAAACGGCCGTTCACCGCCACGCTGATTCAGCACTCCGGCAATAATCTTTTCAGAGCGGCCGTCGCCATAGACATCGGCGGTATCAATAAAGGTGATACCGGCATCAAGAGCAGCATGCAGCGCCGCCTCGGCATCCTGCTGGCTGACTTCTCCCCAGGTCCCGCCAATCGCCCATGCGCCAAAGCCAATTTCGGAGACGCGCTGACCGGTACGACCTAACGTGCGTTGTTTCATCTGAATCTTCCTCAATATGTTGCAGACAGGGTGACCGTCATCGGACAAAGAGTGAGCTTAGCGCTAACCGGCGAGAAAGGGGGGAAGCACGCTCACAGACTGTGCAGCCGGAAAGGGAGAGTTGTCACTGCCAATCTACTGGTTATATTAGCTATTTCAGCCAATCACGCTGTGTAATGATCGCCAGCCGCTTCGCTAATTAATTGATTTTAAGAAATTTCACCTGAAATTAACCAGGCGAGAGTGTCGTTTCAGTCACATACTTCCTCTTTTAGGCCAGATAAGTGGATCGCCATGTTCAAATTTGTAAAATCGCTGTTTGCCAGCCCCGATAAATTTCTGCAAATCATGACCCGCCAGGATATCAACGACTCTATCGCCGAAGGCGAGCGCATCATTATTGACGAGAACGGCAATATTTCGGTCAACACGCTCAGTGAAGAAGTACACGAAGATTTTGCCCGCCATGTGAATACGTTAAAGGGAGTCTGAGGTGGGTACCGCAATATTCATGGTGTTAATGGTCAGTGGTTACTGGTACACCAGCCGCGATTTAAATAGCCGTTTTAAAATTCGCCGTTCATCGGGCTGGGATGTTTATTTTCTGGTTGCGCTTTATGGCTGTATTTTCGTTCTGCAGGGCGTGTTTGCGACCGGCATCGTCTGGTTACTGCTGCTCGCCGTCTCTGCTATTGCCAATGCGGTACAGATGATCCCCGGCGTCCATCTCAAATGGCAGATGGAGTTTATGAACTGGAGCTTCCTTGGCATCCAGGCACCGATTGTCATCATGCTGGCCTTCGCTATTCTGCTCTGTCTGTATCGCTCGAACTGGGCGGGCAGCGCACGACTCAACGTTTCGGGCCGTAAAGATCTCTATCAGCAACTGTCGCGCTCGAACGGTGTGGAGCAGCTGCTGTTTCAGTGCATGGAAGAGGGCGAGCTGGCGTGGATAACCCTCAAGTCACGCCGCATATATATCGGCATGGTACACGCCTCGACGTTTGAGTATGAGAGCACCAAAAATATCGTGCTGATCCCGATGCTCAGTGGCTACCGCGACAGTAAAACGCTGAAGCTGGCGGTGGAGCATAATTACAGTAAGTGGTACGCCGAACACGACATCACGCTGGACTCGACGCCCAAAGATGCCATGTCGTTCCGCAAGGTGATCATGGTGGATCAGATTGAGAGCCTGTCGCTGTTCGACCCGGCCAGCGCGACGGCGCTCTCTATGGGCCATCCGCAGGAAGTCGAGAAAAGCCAGGGCAGCGAAGACGGTCAGAGCCCGGATGATCAGAGCCGGGAGCCGCCGCAATAACCCCTGCGTGGGCTGCCAGCCTCCCTCAATGAGATGGCCACATTGAGGGAGTTAACCTGCCTTATGCCATATTCTCCGCCGTAAACAGCCGGAACGCGACCTTACCTTCCTGATACTCATCCGGCTGATAACCGGTTTCCAGATGGCGCAGCAACAGATCAATCGACAATCGCGCGTGCTGCTGCGCGTGCTGATCCAGCGTGAACGCCACCTCATCGTTCAGCAGCAGCTGGCGGGTTACCGGATAGAGCTCATGGGTGATATAGGTACAGTGGCCCAACAGCCGGTGGGCGCGCAGGGTTTCGCTAACGTCGGTATTGCCCATCCCGGTGTTATAGACGCCGGCTATCGCCTGCGATTGCGTCAGATTGCGCGCCAGCAGGCTGCGAATGGTGTCACGATCATCCTGGCCGAGCAGCACTTCACGCAGGTGACGCTGCGGCGCGCGCTGCGTCATCACCTCACGGAAGCCGGCGATGCGCTGCCGGTGCGCCTGATAATCAAACCGGCCGCTCACCATCACAATATCCCCGGCCTGATGGGCGGTCTTACTCATCAGTAAACCGGCGGTCCGTCCCGCCTGATACTGATCGATACCGACATGGCACAGACGATCGGCGGCGGGCAGATCGGTCACGATGGTGATCACCGGTACGTGACGACTGCGACACAGCGCCAGGGCGCGATAGATCGGCGGCGAGTCATGGGCAAAGACAATAATGCCGTCGCGGGTGGCGCTGCGGGCAATAATGCTCTGCGCCAGCTTTTCGGGCTGCGCTTCTGTGACCAGCGTTTTATGCAGTTTAAGGCGCCGGTAGCCGAGCTGGCTGGCGACGTCGCTGAAATGGGCGGTGAGCTGCTGGAAAAAGGCAGAGCCGTTGTTGCTGAGGAAGACCTCAATCTGCCACGGATGTTGATACTCCTCCGGCAGCAGACGTTTGAGACCGGCTTCGCGCGCCGCTTTTAACACCTTGCGGGTGGTCTCCAGCGACACGCCGCCACGCTCGTTCAATACCCGATCGACCGTCGCGATGCCCACGCCCGCCATTTTTGCCACCGTCTCTAAGGTGAGCTTTTTCATTCAGACTCCACGCGAAAAAAGTCGGCGAACATCGCGCCGCCTGCCTGCCAGTCGATATCTTCTAACCGGTTAAAAGTAAAAGATAAAGCGAAACTTTGATGGAAAACCATCAATGAAGCCGACCGGGCCGATCAGCCGCATCAGCTGATGCATTTTACCTGCCGTGCGGTCACCCGACTAAAACGCACATCCGGGCGCTGGCAACGCAGATTTGTCGTTAAGCTAGTAGTGAGATTAACAACGAGGAATGAACATGGCTCAGCAACAGAAAGTGTTAGTGATTGGCGCATCGCGGGGTATCGGCCTGGCGGTGGTACAGGCGTTTGCTGCACAAGGCTGGCAGGTTACGGCCACGCACCGCAGCGGCATCCCGACGCAGGGCAACCCGTCGGGCGTTGACTGGCACGCGCTGGATATGACCGAATCGTCCTCGGTGCAGCAGCTGGCCGGCCAGCTCGCCGGACAGACCTTCGATGTGATTCTGATTAATGCCGGAATTTCCGGGCCGGCGCATCAGAAACTGGCGCAAAGTGACCCTCAGGAACTGGCGCAGCTGTTTATGACCAATACGATCGCACCGGTGCGCAGTGCCGAGATTCTGCTGCCGCTGCTCAGCAAGCAAAAGGGCGTGCTGGCGATCACCTCATCACAGCTGGGTAGCCTGAGCGAAAACCCGCGTGCCGACATGCCGCTCTATTCCGCCAGCAAGGCGGCGCTGAATATGCTGAGCCGGACGCTGGCCGAAGATGTGGAAGCCGTGGCCGGTACGCTGGTGACGCTCCATCCGGGCTGGGTAAAAACAGATATGGGTGGCGAAGCGGCACCTTTAACCGCAGAGGAGAGCGCGGCCGGTATTGTGCAGCAGCTGACCGCCTGGCAGGGCCGCGGCGGCCATCACTACATCGATTACGCCGGTAAAACGCTGCAATGGTAATCGACGACGGGGCGGTTACGCCCCGATATCACGCAGCGCTTTGCCTTTCATCAGGTTGCGTTCGATATGCTCCAGCGTGACATGTTTGGTCTCCGGCACCAGCATCATCGTCACCACAATGAACACCAGATTAAGCGCACCGTAGAACCAGAAGGTGTTGGCGTTGCCCAGCTGATCGAGCATGGTCAGGAAGGTCGCACCGACAATCATGTTACCGACCCAGTTGGTGGTGGTCGACGCGGTGATGCCAAAGTCACGCCCTTTCAGCGGCTGAATCTCTGAGCACAGCAGCCAGATCACCGGTCCGGCAGCCATCGCAAATCCGACGATAAACATCAGCAGCATGGCGATAGCAAAATATTTGCGGAAGTCGGTTTCGACGCCAAGATGCAATAGCGTGCCGAGCACGCCCATTCCCACCGCCATCACCAGAAAGCTGGTGGTGAGCATCGGCTTACGTCCCCAGCGGTCAACCAGGAAGATCGCAATCAGCGTCGCCAGCATATTGACCAGCCCGACGATAACCGTGCCCCACATCTGTTCGCTGGTGCTGGAGAAACCGGCAATATTGAAAATTTTCGGGGCGTAATACATCACCACATTCATGCCGGTAAACTGCTGCATTACCTGCAGCAACATGCCCAGCCACACGGCACGGCGGAAGTTGCTGTTCGAACGAAACAGTGACCAGCCGCGTTGCTTCACCTGCAGACTTTCACGGATCTCTTCCAGCTCCTGCCGCGCCTGTTCGCTGGTATTACGCAGCCGGTCCAGCACCCGCTGTGCCTCATTAAAACGGCCGTGCGCCGCCAGCCAGCGCGGGCTGTTAGGCAGAAACAGCACGCCGATGAACAGAATCACCGCCGGAATGGCGATAATCCCCAGCATCCAGCGCCAGTTGCCGGTGTAGCTAAAGGCCGTATCAGAGAGATAAGCCACCACAATGCCGGTGGTCAGCATCAGCTGGTACATCGAAATCATGGAGCCCCGAATACGCTCAGGCGCAATTTCAGCCAGATAGAGCGGGGCGGTGTAAGAGGCGATGCCGACCGCCAGCCCCAGGATCACCCGGGCGCAGACCAGCGATTCGACATCCGGTGACAGCGCTGACCAGAGCGAGCCGATGACGAACAGCGTGGCACCGGCCAGCATACTTTTCTTGCGTCCCAGCTTTGATGACATCCAGCCCGCGCCCAGCGCACCCAGCGCAGCCCCGAACATCATCGAGCTCACGACCCACTCCTGCTGATGGTTAGTGATCTGCAAATCTTTGGCGAGAAACGGCAGCGCGCCGGCAATAACGCCGATATCCAGACCAAACAACAGGCCGGAGAGCGCGGCCATAAAACAGACGAACCAGGTAAAGCGGTTCTGACCCGACGGCGATTTGTTAGTTGCAGCCATGCCTCACTCCTTGCCCTGTGACTTTGTCAGTATTGTTAATGTTATGTAAACATAGTCGATGGCAGTGTGTTACCGGTCACAGTTTAAAACATCAGCGACGTGGCAGAAGGCCGTGGTTGCCCGCCAGAACCCGCTGGCACAGGATCGGCGACTCAGCACCGCTGTGGGCGCAAGCGCACGAATACCCAAAAACCGGCCAGCCGGGGAAATTTTGCAACCCCCGGCGTGCGCCATTACACTGCAGTTTTTCTGCTAATGATTGAAGGTGCTTATGTCTCAGCCTTATCAGCGCCAGCCGCTGCCCTTACCGGGCGGTCACAAAAAGGTGCTTTTACACTCCTGTTGCGCTCCCTGTTCGGGCGAAGTCATGGAGGCGATGCTGGCATCGGGTATTGAATACACCATCTATTTCTACAACCCGAATATTCATCCGCTCAAAGAATATGAGCTGCGCAAAGAGGAGAATATTCGTTTTGCTGAAAAATTTGGCGTGCCGTTTGTTGATGCCGATTATGACCGCGATGACTGGTTCAAACGCGCGCGCGGTATGGAGTGGGAGCCGGAGCGCGGCGAACGCTGCACCATGTGTTTTGATATGCGTTTCGAACGTACCGCGCTCTATGCGCATGAAAATGGCTTTCCGGTAATGACCAGTTGCCTGGGTATTTCACGCTGGAAAGATATGAAGCAGATTAACCGTTGTGGTGTCCGCGCAGCGGCGGCGTATCCGGATCTGCTTTATTGGGATTTTAACTGGCGTAAAGGCGGCGGATCTTCGCGCATGATTGAAATCAGCAAGCGCGAGAGTTTTTATCAGCAGGAATATTGTGGCTGCGTTTATTCACTGCGCGACACCAATCGTCATCGCGTCACGCAGGGTCGTGAGCGGATTCAGATTGGTGTGCAATATTATCAGCCGGACGATCTCTGAACCTCACAGGCTGTGGGAGGATTCAGTCTGGCGATAGTGGTGCGGTGATATCGCAATACGCTGAGTGATTCCACTGCAGCTTTTTTCCGGCGTTCTGCCCTGAGCATAGCTGCATAATGCGCAGGGATTATCGGTCCCGGCTAACTGCTGTCGCGCCGCCTCATCCAGCGCGCGCCGGCGGCAGACGCTGGGCGTACAGCCCATCAGTTGTTTAAACGAGCGGGTGAAAGATTGTTGGCTTTCAAAATGATACTTCAGCGCCAGGCTTATTATCGGCGTGCGGCTGTTTTTTAAATCATTGACACAGGCAGCCAGCTTGCGCTTGCGAATATAACGTGCCAGCGTTTCATCGTGATAACGCGCAAATAATTTCTGCAAATACCATTTGGAATAACCTGCTTTTTCAGCAATATCATCAACGCTTAATCGCTGGTCGAGATTATTATTAATCCACTCAGTGACAGAGACGATCACGCTTTCATTATATTTACTCTCATTCATATCGGCCCCCTAATTTTTGTGCGGGCAGTTTAAAATAATTTATCTTTTGCTGAGCATGACTTGCGTAAAGTTTTATCAGGAAATGAATCTTTATCTCCGATAAAACAGTTTTAATGATCATTTGATAATATAAATAGCGTAATTGTTATTGATGTGTTGAGTGTATTGGTGGGGTTAGTGGTTTGAATAAGCGGAAACCGTAATCTTCATTAAAGGATTTTCTTTCGCTCAAACTGTCCCGTGGTGACGCCAGACGCTGATAATGGAGTCATCATATCGCACAGCCCATCAATACACTTTTCGCCGCTTCATGCCAGGCTTAACCCTCACCTTTAACCTGGAGAACTCTGGATGAGCCCGACATACGCGTTGAAGAAACCGCTTGCCGCCTTGCTCACCTCGCTGACTTTACTCAGCACGGCACCGGCTCTTGCCGCCACCGTCTACGGCGAGCAGCTGGAAGGATTTCAATACCCTTATCCTCTGCAACATTTTAATTTTTCCTCCCAGCAGCAGCCGCTGAGCATGGGCTATATGGATGTGAAACCGGCAAAAAATGCCAACGGACAAACCGTGGTGCTGATGCACGGTAAAAATTTCTGCGGAGCCACCTGGGAAGAGACGATTCGCGCGCTGAGCCAGCAAGGTTATCGCGTAGTGGTGCCCGACCAGATCGGTTTCTGCAGCTCAACCAAACCGGCGAATTACCAGTACAGTTTTCAGCAGCTGGCGGAGAATACCCATCAGTTGCTGACGAAACTGGCAGTGGAAAAAGCGGTGATTATTGGCCATTCCACCGGCGGGATGCTGGCAACACGCTATGCGCTGATGTATCCGGCACAGACGCAGAAGCTGGTGCTGGTCAACCCGATCGGGCTGGAAGACTGGAAGGCCAAAGGCGCGCCGTGGCGTTCCGTCGATCAGTGGTATCAGCGCGAGCTGAAGCTGAGTGCCGAAGGGATTAAGAAGTATGAACAGCAGACCTACTATGTCGGACGCTGGAAACCGGAGTATGACAAATGGGTCGATATGCTGGCTGGCCTGAACAGCGGGCCAGGACACCAGAAGGTGGCGTGGAACTCCGCCCTAATCTACGACATGATCTTCACGCAGCCGGTATTTTATGAGTTTGGCGATCTGAAAGTGCCCACCACTCTGATGATCGGCACCTCAGACACTACCGCCATCGGCAGTGATATCGCCTCTGCGGCGGTGAAAGCGCGGCTGGGTGATTACAAGGTGCTGGGAAAAGAGACGGCAAAACGCATTCCGGGCGCGCGCTTAATCGAATTTCCGGGGATGGGTCATGCGCCGCAAATGGAAGAGCCGGCGAAGTTTAATCAGACGCTGCTCGACGACCTGGCGCGTCAGTAACCGGTCAGGCGCGCGGCGTCCGACGTTACAACGCCGCGCGCTTCTGCTTTTTACTGCGGTACATCTGCTCATCGCTGTCATGCAGCAACTGCTCCAGCGACTGCGGCCCGGCCGGATCAAACTCCACCACGCCGCACGAGAAGTGCAGATGATAACGGCGGTTCAGGCTGATCGACTGCTGCGCCAGATAGTGGGCAAACTGCTGCAGCAGCGCTTCAGTCTGCTGCTGTTGCAGGCCGTTGAACAGCACCACAAATTCATCGCCGCCTAAGCGTGCAAACAGATCGGAGTGTTTAAACACCACCTTCATCGCATCAGCAAAATCCATCAGGGCGCGGTCGCCTTCGCGATGGCCGAGTGAATCGTTGATCTGCTTGAACTTGTCGAGATCGAGAAAGGTCAGACAGGCGGGGCGGTTCTTCATCCGGCACTCATTCAGCACCATCTCGCCCAGCGTCATAAAGCCGCGACGATTAGTAATCTGCGTCAGCTCATCACAGGTTGCGGTCTGAAATGCCACCAGTTCCGCTTCAGCCATCGCCGCCAGGTCGCGTAGCGTGGCCCGATCTTCTTCGTCGAACGGGCGTGGCGACCGGCCAATGATGCAAAGCGTGCCCATCTTCGCGCCGCCCGGCGCCCGCAGCGGGCAGCCAGCGTAGAAGCGAATATGCGGCTCACCGGTCACCAGCGGATTATCATGAAAGCGCGGGTCTGCTGCGGCATCTTCGACGATCATGATCTCATCCTGCAGGATGGCATGGCCGCAAAAAGAGATGTTGCGCGGCGAACCGGCAGGCTCAAAACCCTGCGCTGACTTAAACCATTGATGATCGGCTTCCAGCAGGCTAACCAGCGCAATCGGCACGTCAAACAGGCGGCGCGCCAGACGGGTTAAACGATCGAAACGCTCTTCCGCAGGCGTATTCATAATGTTCAGCGCACGCAACTGCGACAAACGTTGTGCCTCATCGGCAGCGATCTCAGGTGCTTTCATCGCAGAGCCCTTTATTTTTTTAACTGGAGCCAGGTTCTGGTGTGAGCCTTACGGCAAAGAAAAAAGACAGTGATCGAAGCGATTCAATTCACTGTCTTATTGAGGGGGGGATCAGAGCACTTTTTGTTCGGCGAGATCAAGCGCGAAATAGCTGAAAATCAGGTCCGCACCGGCACGTTTTATCGCACCCAGGCTTTCCAGCACCACATTACGTTCATCGATGGCGCCCGCCTGCGCGGCAAATTTGATCATCGCGTATTCGCCGCTCACCTGGTAGGCAGCCAGCGGCAGCTCTGTGCGCTCGCGGATGTCACGCAGGATGTCGAGATAGGCGCCTGCCGGTTTAACCATCAGCGAATCTGCACCTTCAGCCGCATCAATCAGCGATTCACGGATCGCTTCACGACGGTTCATCGGATTCATCTGATAAGTCTTACGGTCGCCCTTCAGCGAGGTGCCTGCCGCTTCACGGAACGGACCGTAGAAAGAAGAGGCGAACTTGGTGGAGTAGGACATGATGGCGGTCTGGGTGAAGCCCGCCGCGTCCAGCGCCTGACGAATCGCCTGCACCTGACCGTCCATCGCCGCCGAAGGGGCAATAAAGTCAGCCCCTGCTGCTGCGGCCACGACCGCCTGCTTGCCGAGGTTGATCAGGGTCGCATCGTTATCCACGCCGTGATCGCACAGCACGCCGCAGTGGCCGTGGCTGGTGTATTCACAGAAACAGGTATCGGACATGACAATCATTTCCGGCACCGTCTCTTTGCAGATGCGTGACATCCGCGCCACCAGACCGTTTTCATTCCACGCATCGCTGCCGGTGGCATCGGTATGGTGTGAAATCCCAAAGGTCATCACCGAGCGGATACCGGCTTTCGCGATGCGTTCAATCTCATAGGCAAGACGCTTTTCCGGGATACGCATCACGCCAGGCATCGCCTGAATCGCTTTGTAATCGTCAGCACCCTCTTCAACGAAAATGGGCAGAGCCAGATCGTTCAGGCTGAGGGTAGATTCCTGGAACATTTCGCGCATTGACGCGCTGGCGCGCAATCTTCTTGGGCGCTGGATAAGGGAATAATCAGACATATTCATTCTTACGCAGGTGAAAAAAGTGACAACAGTTTACTCCCTTTGTCTGCGTGGCATGAAGGTTTGTGTGCGGTCATCGGGGGGCAAAAAAAACTCTCCCGCCGGGCGGCGGGAGAGGAGGCGGTTACTCGTTAATGTCCGGGTGCTGCTGCACCAGGTTTTTACGTTTCGCTTCGAGGCGGGCAATTTCTTCGTCGATATCTTCGATTTTGTGCTCGATGTTATCGTGATGCTCCTGCAGAATTTCGCGCGCTTCAGCCATATCGGAGGCGGCTGGTGTCGCCCCTTTCAGCGGCTTGTTGGCGGTCTCTTTCATAAACAGACCGGTAATCAGACCCACCACCGCGACTACCATCAGATAGTAGGCTGGCATGTAGAGGTTGTTGGTGGTCTCGACCAGCCAGGCGGCCAGCGTCGGGGTCAGACCGGCAATCAACACCGAGATGTTAAAGGCACTGGCCAGCGCACTGTAGCGGATGTGGGTCGGGAACATCGCCGGCAGCGACGAGGCCATCACGCCGGTAAAGGCGTTAAGGATTACCGCCAGCAGCAGCAGACCGGCGAAAATCAGTCCCAGCACACCGCTGTTGATCATCATGAAGGCCGGAATCGCGAAAATCATCAGGGCGATACTGCCGATGATGACAAACGGACGACGACCAAAACGGTCACTCATCATGCCGATCATTGGCTGGACAAACAGCATACCGATCATGATGGCGATAATAATCATCACGCCATGATCTTCGCTGTAGTGCAGGTTATGCGACAGGTAGCTCGGCATGTACGTCAGCAACATGTAGTAGGTGACGTTAGTAGCGATCACCAGACCGATACAGGAGAGCAGGCTGCGCCAGTGTTTGGTCGCAATCTCTTTGAATGAGACTTTCGGGCCATCCTGCAGGCCTTCGCGGTCACCCTGTTCCAGTTTGTCCACGTGCTGCTGGAAGGCCGGGGTCTCTTCCAGCGCATGACGCAGGTAAAGACCGATAATTCCCAGCGGCAGCGCCACAAAGAATGGCAGACGCCAGCCCCACTCAAGGAAACTCTCTTCCCCGATGATGGAGGAAATCAGAACCACCAGGCCTGCGCCGAGCACGAAGCCGGCAATCGAACCAAAGTCGAGCCAGCTCCCCATGAAACCGCGCTTACGGTCAG
This sequence comes from Pantoea sp. USHLN298, assembly GCF_037149395.1. NCBI lineage: Bacteria > Pseudomonadati > Pseudomonadota > Gammaproteobacteria > Enterobacterales > Erwiniaceae > Pantoea > Pantoea sp. USHLN298. Next base: position 181,324 of record NZ_JBBCRO010000007.1, on the reverse strand, counting down.
GCGAGTATTCGGCGACAAAGATAGAGGCACCGGTATATTCCCCGCCGACCGAGAAGCCCTGAGCCATCTTGGCGAGCAGCAGCAGAATCGGTGCCCAGATGCCGATAGAGGCATAGGACGGTATCAGGCCGATACAGAAGGTACTGACCGACATGATGATAATGGTGATGGAGAGTATTTTCTGACGACCATATTTGTCGCCCAGCATACCGAAGAACAGGCCACCCAGCGGGCGAATCAGGAAAGGAACAGAGAAGGTGGCGAGCGCCGCAATCATCTGAATGCCCGGCGAGACGTCCGGGAAGAAGACTTTACCCAGCGCGTAAGCCACAAAGCCATACACACCGAAGTCGAACCACTCCATCGCATTACCCAGAGAGGCTGCGGTGATGGCTTTACGTAAACGGGCATCATCAATGATGGTTACATCATCGATCCCGATTGGTTTTACACGCTTCCTACGCAATTTCATAGAATTACCCTGTAATGGAACATGAAAGTCCTCAACGGCGCGAACCGAGCAAAAGGGTTCAGACCGCGGCGTTGAGGAAATTAAAGCATAGCCGTAAACAGGCCTGTTTTACCGGCCAGCCAACACAATAATTCGTGCCGGAATTAGTGCGTTAAGCGGCAGAGTATACCGTTTTTGTGTGATATCTGTCATGTTTGGCCTAAAACTGAGCCATCAGACCGATCATTTAGTCCGTATATCATCCCTGAAAAAATAATCACTCTGCGTGACGAATGACGCTTTTTTCATCAGATTGCTCACTGTGGGTCCGCATTGTCAGCCGCTTCGGTTAGATTTTCAGCGGTTTGCCGTCGGCAAGCTGACGCTCAGCGCGGCACAGAAACATTCAGTAACATGGGGTGTTTCGCAAGGGCAGGGGTGAAAGGGTTGATCGCTGAGGCTGCCCGGATACAGAGGCGCTGGCGACAAACGCCGCAACGGGCAGGTTGTGAGGGCAGAGCACACAGTAAGGCGGGACCATCCAGCCGCCGTGGCGTTGCGCGCCGCCGGCAGGCAGCAGAACCGGCGTGATTCAGCGGATGTTAACCGGGTTTATCATCCCGCATGGGCCGATCGCCCTGTTCCTGCTGCCAGACGATCAGCGCAGCGTTATCCATGGGACGGGCATAGTAGTAACCCTGGATAAAGACCACGCCACGTTGCTGCAGATAACGAAACTGCAGGGCGGTTTCCACCCCTTCGCCCAGCACCTGTAACTGCAACTTATGGCTGAGGTTAATGATGGCGTCCAGCACCGGCGTTTCGCCCTCCAGCGATTCAATGGCGTTAATAAAGCCGCGATCGATTTTCAGGTAATCCAGTGCGAAGGTCTGCAGGTAGCTCAGGGAGCAGTGACCGGTGCCGAAATCGTCAATCGCAACTTTCATGCCGAACTGACGCAGCTGGTCGAGTTTACGCGCCACGCCTTCGCCATCTTTAATCAGGCTGCGCTCCGTCAGTTCAAGGGTGATCACAAACTGCTTCTCTTTCACCCGCTCGGCAAAATAGAGCATGTCGCTGACAAAATCGGGATGCTGCAGATGGTCTGCCGCCACGTTAATGGCCAGATGGAAGTGCGCCGGGACCTGCCACTGCTGGACATCTTCCACGATCAGATCGAGCAGATGACGGGTCAGCGGCACAATCATCCCTTCCGCTTCGGCGGCACCGATAAAAATATCGGGACGGACGCCATTGCCATCGGGCGTGGTCCAGCGCAGTAGCGCTTCCACGCCACTGCAACGCTGCAACCGATCGTCATAAACCGGCTGATAGTGTGCGCGGAACTGACCCCCGGCGATGGCGCGGCGGATCTCGTCACGCCATGAAATGCGCCGCTGCAGCCAGTTTGAGGTCAGGATCATCAGCAGAATGGAAAAGATTGCCGCCATCGGCAGGAAGATAAACAGCACCTGACGCCAGGCCGTGATCAGCTCGCCGGGCGGGGCGATCACCGTGACGCTTAGCGGATAACGCTGTGAGGCGGCGTGATAAACCAGCGGTTCAAACCAGCCTTGCGCCGTGGTTTGCTGGATACCATAGGCGATCGGTGCGCCACCGCTGAACTGCATACTCAGCTGATAGCCGCGCGCGCTGCCGATGGCACGCATAAAATCGATCAGATACTGACCATCAATCACCGCCCAGAATCCTTCGCCGCCTGGCAGTTCACGCACGAACAGCACCGCCGGGCGATCCGGGACAGCGTGCGTGCCGGCTATCGACAAACTCCACCAGGCTTTGCCGGTCACCGGCACATCACGCATCATCATTTCAGATAGCGAGCCAGAATTTAAACCATAGGCGGAGGAGCAGGCGATGTGATCATCTTCCAGTTTGCCAATGGCACGGAAATAGGCGTTGAGCGTACCGAGTCGCTGCAGGGAATTTTCGATCTGGCTGCAGGGCTGGTTCTGAAACTGGCGGAGTGAGGTGATCATATCCCAGGCGCTGTCGCTCATTTTCTCAGCCTGAGATAAAAGGGTATTGGCGGCGCTCACCTGCTGCTGGTGGACCGTATGACGCGCATCGAGGGCGGTAAAAAAGATGCCAAGTATCAGGGGCAACACGCCGGAAACGATGATAATCAGCCGGGCGTAGTCGCGTTTTCGTTGCAATAGCGGCACCGCAAATTCCTCTGAATGTTATAGACGTTATGAGGAGGTGCTAATCAATCGGCGCAGCATAGCATGTCTCCGGGCGATGCAGGTTAGCGTTTTGTCCGCCAACAGAACTGATTAAGGTCAATTATCGACCAGAGATTGCATTTGTTGACAATGTTTTGCTTTTGCTGGCATTCAGATAGGGTTCATAACCGTTCAGCGCAACCACAGAGCCGCTGTGGGTCTGGTGGCAGAGTGAAACGCAGCAGGTGGCAGAGTCATTTGCTGCGATGAAGGAAGGTAAATGCCCTGGCCGGCACCAGGCCGGACGCAGGGCCAGTGACGCAGGTTTAGTCGTTAAAATAGATCTGTTTCAGGGCCACTTCGACACCCCGTAATTCCGCCAGACCCTTCAGCCGTCCAATCGCCGAATAGCCGGGATTGGTGCGTTTATGCAGGTCGTCGAGCATCTGATGCCCGTGATCGGGGCGCATCGGAATTGCCCGGTGATTACCCGCCTGACGGCGGCGCTGCTCTTCAGCCAGAATCACTTTGATCACGCCGACCATATCAACGTCGCCCGCAAGGTGTGCCGCTTCGTGGAAGCTGTTGGGATTCGCCTCACGTTTGGTGGCGCGCAGATGAACAAAGTTGATGCGGTCGGCGTACGCTTCCGCCATCTCAATCAGCGGGTTATCGGCGCGAACGCCATACGAGCCGGTACAGAAGCAGAAACCGTTATGCAGACTATCCACCGTCTCTTTCAGCCACTGCATATCTTCCTGCGTCGAGATAATTCGCGGTAGGCCCAGGATCGGGCGCGGTGGATCGTCCGGATGCACCGCCAGCTTAATTCCCACTTCTTCCGCGACCGGCACGATTGCCCGCAGGAAGGTGGCCATATGCTCACGTAACCGGGCTTTATCGATGCCGTCATATTGCGCCAATTGCGCCTGGAACTGCTCCAGCGTGTAGCCCTCTTCGGCACCCGGCAGACCGGCGATAATATTGCGCACCAGCCTGTTTTTGTCGTCTTCACTCATGGCGGCGAACAGCTGTGCCGCTGCCTGCTGCTCGGCGGCGCTGTAATCCTGTTCGGCACCCGGCCGTTGCAACAGGTGCAGTTCAAACGCAGCAAAGGCATCGGCGTCAAAGCGCAGCGCTTTTGCGCCATCCGGCAGCGTCCAGGCGAGATCGGTACGGGTCCAGTCGAGCACCGGCATGAAGTTGTAGCAGACGGTATCCACGCCACTGGCGGCCAGGTTGCGTATCGACTGCTGATAGTTGGCAATGTAGTGCAGGTAGTCGCCACGCTGGGTCTTGATCGACTCATGCACCGGGATGCTCTCTACCACCGACCAGACCAGGCCTTTTTCTGCCAGCAATGCCTGGCGGGCCTTAATCTCTTCTACCGGCCAGATTTCGCCGTTAGGAATATGGTGTAGTGCGGTTACGATGCCGGTTGCGCCAGCCTGACGGGCATCATCCAGAGAGACCGGATCGTTCGGACCGTACCATCGCCATGTCTGTTCCATGTTTACTCCTCAACTGTGATGTGGCCCAGTGGTCAGGCCGCTGGACCAAGAGTATGATAGCCAGCAAAACGGGGCCGTGATCCGGATCGCAGCATGACAAACTGCGCGATCGGTGCAGCCAGATAACAAGGAGAAGGTGATGACGCTGCCTGTCATAAAAACTGAACGTCTCTATCGTCAGATTGCTAATGCCATTATGGCGGGGATTGAGCGCGGTGATTTTGTCGCCGGTGATCTGCTGCCGCCGGAGCGGGAGCTGGCGAAGCAGCTGGGGGTCAGCCGTTCTTCGGTACGTGAGGCGTTGATCGCGCTGGAGATGACGGGCTGGGTCGATATCCGCACCGGCACCGGCGTTTTTGTCGCGCAGCCGCTGCCTGCGTCCGCACCGGCAACGGAGAGCGAAGCCTGTAGCCTGCAGGATCTGTTACAGGCCAGAGAGGCGTTCGAAGGAATGCTGGCAGGACTGGCCGCGCGCAACGGTAGCCCGCACCAGCGTGCCGCCCTGCTGGCGCTGACTGCTGAGCTGCAACAGCACCAGGAGAATGATGCGGCCTTTCTGGCGCAGGATAAGCGCTTCCATTTGCTGATCAGTGAGATGAGTGGCAACGATCTGCTGCGCGAGCTGCTGGAGCAGTTATGGAATCAGCGCCACACTCCGCATGTGCAGCGGCTGGAGCGCCATTTCGCCGCCAACAGTTTTGCCCTGGAGATGAACGCTGACCATCAGCAGATTGCGAACGCCATCGTGGCCGGTGATGAAGTGGCGGCCCGTCAGGCGATGGAAAACCATCTGCGCCACGTCCAGCAACGGTTACTTGGTTAAACCGCGCGCCCGCTTCGGCCGTCCGGTGCCCAGCATAATCGCCAGCCGGCTGCCGCCTGGCGTGGTCTCCATCAGAATTTTGGTAATGCTGGTGAGCGGCACCGATAACAGCATCCCGACCGGGCCGAGCAGCCAGCCCCAGAACACCAACGACAGAAACACCACCAGGGTGGATAAACCCAGTCCCCGGCCCATCAGGCGCGGCTCCAGCATATTGCCGAACACCATATGAATGGCCGTAAACAGCGCCGCCACCATCGCCGCATCAAACAGGCTGTTCAGCAGCAGCGCCTGTAAAAAGGGCGGGATGCCGGCAATAATCGGCCCGATATTGGGAATAAAATTGAGGATAAACGCCACGACGCCCCACAGCAGCGCAAATTTCACATCCAGCAGATAAAGGCTGAGCCAGACCGACAGGCCGGTTATCAGACTCACCAGCGTTTTCAGTGCCAGATAGTGCGTCACCCCTTTCAGCGCCTTATGCAGCCCGGCAATGCGGATTTTGGGATTAACCAGCGCGTTACGCATTTTGTAGGGCAGGTGGTGGACTTCAAACAGCATAAACACCACGGTCAGAATCAGCAGCACCGTATTGGTCATCGCGCCTGAGAAGCCGCTCAGGGCCACCGTGGCCAGATTCACCATGGTGTTTGGGTCGAAGCGCTGAATCAACGCATCGGTGGAAATGTTGAGGTGAAAACCGGCCGCCAGATGCTGCAGCACCGTCATTTTCTGTTCCATGGTGGCGCGCAGTTGCGGGTAGAGATCGTAAAACTCACTCATCGAGCTGGCCAGTACCGCGCCAAGCAGCAGAATGACGAAGAAGATCACCGTGATCACCAGAGTAATTGCCAGCCCACGCCGGAAGCCGCGCCGCATCAGCAGGGTGACCAGCGGGTTGAGCACAATGGCAAAAAAGGCCGCCAGCAACAGCGGCACCAGAATATCGGACGCGGCCCGCACGCCAGCGAGGATAATCACCAGCATCGCCAGTTTGATCAAAATATTTTGTCCGATTTTTTCCCGTTGCAGCTCGCTCATTCCCTCTCCCATCACGCAAATTGGCTGATGAAAGTGTAGCTGAAGTAAAATTAACAAACTGATTTATCAGAGAAACGGTAAAAATGGCCAGCAGTCTGGGCGGGCGCAAAGCCGCTGCTGAGTGTGCCAGAGATCAGGCGGTCTGCTGCAGCGCGTTTGCTGTCTGGCGGGATAATATCGCCGGTTGCGGCGCTGTACGGATGCGCGCCCGGCGAAAGCAGGTATAGTTAAACATTACTCTTTAGCTTTCAGCCGACTACGAGTGCAATGATTCATGCCTGACCAACCTGCAGCAGAGCCGGGTTCTGCATCCGGTAGCGTAAAAATCTCCCTGCTGATCCTCTCCATCGTGATCTACAACTTTGCCAGTTATCTCACTATTGGCCTGCCGCTGGCGATCCTGCCGGGATGGGTACATGACACGCTGGGCTTTAGCGCCTTCTGGGCCGGATTAGTGATCAGCCTGCAATATGTGGCGACGCTACTGAGCCGACCGCATGCCGGTCGCTATGCCGATCTCTGGGGACCCAAGAAAGTGGTGGTGGTGGGGCTGGTGGGCTGTCTGATCAGCGGCGTCTGCATCCTGCTGGCGGCGCTGACGCTCGACCGTCCGTTGCTGAGCCTGACGTTGCTCTGCATCGGCCGGTTGATCCTCGGTGTGGGGCAGAGTTTCACCGGCACCGGCACCTCATTGTGGGGCGTGGCGCGGGTCGGTTCATTGCACATTGGTCGGGTGATCTCCTGGAACGGCATCGTCACCTACGGCGCGATGGCGATTGGCGCGCCGCTTGGCGTGCTGATCTACCGGCTTGGCGGCCTGCTGTGGCTGTCAGGGATTATCATTGCCATCTGTCTGGTGGGGATTGCCGGGGCAGTGCCGCGTCCGGCGGTGAAAGGCAGTAAAGGCCGGCCGCTGCCGTTCCGCGCGGTGTTGGGGAAAATTGCCGGATTCGGCGCTATTCTGGCGATGGGCTCGGCCGGTTTCGGCGTCATCGCCACCTTTATTACGCTGTTTTATCAGGATAAAGGCTGGGAAGGGGCCGCCTTTGCGCTGTCGCTGTTCAGTGGGGCGTTTGTCGGGGCGCGGCTGCTGTTTCCGAATGCCATCAACCGTCATGGTGGTTTGCGGGTTGCCAGCCTCTGTCTGGCAGTGGAAGCAGCCGGGCTGTTTCTGGTGGCCGCCGCGGGCGATCCGTGGATGGCTAAAGCGGGTGCCTTTCTTACCGGTGCTGGTTTCTCGCTGGTCTTCCCGGCGCTGGGGGTTGTCGCGGTAAAAGTGGTGCCGCAGCAGAATCAGGGCAGCGCGCTGGCAACCTACACCGCCTTTATGGATCTGTCGCTGGGCATTACCGGGCCCATCGCCGGACTGATCATGAGCTATGCCGGCGTTTCCCATGTCTATCTGCTGACGGCGCTGCTGGTCTGTCTGGCTTTTTTCTGCACCCTGCGTCTGCAGTTCAGGCAACCGGTGACAGAGCCGGATCAGCGCTGAAAAAAAGGCCCCGACCGGGGCCAAACGTCTTTTCAGACACAGATAAGAATCGGTTGGCACGAGGTCACTTCCCCGTAGCCGGTTTCAGGCCTGTAGCAGCTCGATACTGTGGCGAATCTGGCGTTCAATCTCCGCGGGCGTCCAGCGCTCAAGCTGGCTTGAGAAAGGCTCAAAGGCGTAAATCCCCTTGTAGCCGAGCATCTCCAGCCGCTTCACCTGCACCACGCTGTTCAGGACATCACTGTCACTTAACATCACCCGCTCTTCATCCGTCAGTTCAGCGGTCGGGCGCAAATCTTCCACGCCAGAGAGATGCACCAGCCCGATTTGCTCAATATCGATGCTGGCCGGAAACTCCTGTTCAGCCTGCTCATAGAGGTGATGGTGGAAAGTATCCAGCACCAGCTTAAACGGCACATCCGCCTCTGCAATCAGCTGTTGTGCCTGCACCGACGAACGCAGTGAGCTGACCGGAAAACCCAGCGGCTCCACCAGACCCTGAATGCCGTAATGCGCAAAGCGCGGTGCCAGTTGCTGCATCGCCGCCAGGGTCTGTTGCGGCGACACGGCGAGACCTTCATTCAGTGGACACATCACCAGCGCGCGGGCACCAATCCGTTGTGCTTCCTGCAACAGCGCTTCGGCACGGGTCAGCAGGTCATCATCGATGCGGTTAAACGGATAGAGCGCGTTAATGGTGATGATATCGATATGATATTTGTCGGTCAGCGCGCGCAGCTGATCGGCACTGAGGCCGTCAGTGACTTTGCCGCCCGGCATGTCATTGCGCAGTTCAACCTTGCTCAGTCCAAGCCGGTGTACCAGCTGGAAGAAGGCCTCCAGTGAGAGGCGGGGCGCAATTTTACGGTTAATACAGAAGCGGGTGGGATCGATGGCCATGCGGCGACTCCGGTGGCAGGCAGCGTAAGAGATAGCGCTAAAGAGAACATTTATTTCATTGTTTATGAATTATGAAATAGTAATTATTAGATCAGCCTCGCATTAATTCCATATTCCGTTTCAGCCTGTGTAAGCAAAACCGGATCGGGCCTGCAATAAACGTCAATTTTCGTCGCTCTTTCCCGGTTTGCTAACGCCGTTGCAGCGCCTTTACTGGCTGGATTTCACCGCTTTTCAGACCGCGCTGCCTCACTGACCAGAAAAATGCGATCTGTGCCGCTAAAAGGAAATTTTCCAAAAATATCTATTTGAAAAATTTGTTCCACTGTAATAGCTTCATAACACGCTTTCAGGTTTGCCTGATCAGACTGCGGGACAGGCCGCACGGTGCGTCTGCAGGAAACTTAACCCTTTAAAGAGGCAACATCATGACGATCACAGGAAACTTTATTGGCGGTAAAACCACCTTCAGCGCCAGCAACGAAACCATCCCGGTTTACGATCCGGCAACCGGCCAGGTGGTACGTGAACTGACGCAAAGTACCGCTGATGAAGTGGCTCATGCGATTGAGGTTGCGCACAACGCTTTTCCGGCCTGGTCGAAAACCTCGCCGCTGCGCCGCGCCCGTGTGCTATTTAATTTCAAAGCGCTGATGGAACAACACCGCGACGAGCTGGCCGCGCTGATTGTTTCGGAACACGGCAAAGTCTGGTCTGATGCGCTGGGTGAACTGACCCGTGGTATCGAAGTAATTGAGTTTGCCTGCGGCATCCCGCATCTGCTGAAAGGTGAATATTCACCAAACGTCGGCAGCGGCGTGGACAGCTACTCGCTGATGCAGCCAGTGGGCGTGGTGGCGGGGATTACCCCATTCAACTTCCCGGCGATGGTGCCGTTGTGGATGTTCCCGATCGCCCTGGCCTGCGGCAATACCTTTATCCTGAAGCCGCCAGCGCTCGATCCGAGTGCAGCGGTACGCATGGCGGAACTGCTGACCGAAGCGGGACTGCCGGATGGCGTGTTCAACGTCGTTCACAGCTCCAATGACGATGCGGAACAGTTGTATAAAGATCCGCGCATCGCGGCAGTGAGCTTTGTCGGTTCATCCGGCGTCGCTGAGCACATCTACAAAACCGCCAGCGCTCACGGCAAACGAGTGCAGGCGTTTGGCGCAGCCAAAAACCACGCCATCGTAATGCCGGATGCCGATCTGGATGCCACCGTGAACGCCATTATGGGCGGTGCGTTTGGCTCAGCGGGTGAGCGCTGCATGGCTCTGCCGGTGGTGGTCGCGGTCGGTGATGATACGGCTGACAAACTGATCGCCCGACTGACGCCGCTGGTAAACGCGCTGCGCATTGGTCCCGGCATCAATAAAGGCGCTGATGAGAATGAGATGGGGCCGGTGGTTTCCGCGGCGCATCAGAAGAAAGTGCTCGGCTACATCGATAAAGGCGAGCAGGAAGGCGCGAAGCTGGTGGTCGATGGCCGCAACGTTCAGGTGGCGGGTCACGCTGAGGGTTACTACGTCGGCGGTACGCTGTTTGATAACGTCACCTCTGACATGGTGATCTGGCGCGAAGAGATTTTTGGCCCGGTGCTGAGCATCATGCGTGCGCCGGACTACGACAGTGCGTTACAGCTGGTCAACAGCCATGAGTTTGGTAACGGCAGCGCCATTTTCACCAGCAACGGCAATATCGCGCGTGAATTTGTCCAGAACGTTGAAGCGGGCATGGTCGGCGTGAATGTGCCGGTGCCGGTGCCGATGGCGTTTCACAGCTTTGGTGGCTGGAAGCGCTCGGTGTTCGGTGCGCTCAACGTCCACGGTCCGGACGGTGTGCGTTTCTATACCCGAATGAAAACCGCCACGGTGCGCTGGCCAGCGGGTCAGCAGACCGTTTCTGAATTCAGTATGCCAACGCTCAGTTAATTCAATGCACGCTGTTTAACGTGCCAGACCGGCAGGCCGCCTTGCGTTGACCTGCCGGTATCCGGTTTTGTTGCCCGGTTAAATCCGGGTCACGGCGGGCACGTAAAGCATGACAGAGAGGAGGAAGGGAATGTCTTTACTTTCGAAAGCACAAGCACCAGACAGTCAGGGGCGCATTCAGCACGTAACCCCGGAGCGCGCCGGCTGGCGTTATGTCGGTTTCGACGCTTATCTGTTGAAGAAAGGTGAAACCCTGCGGCTCAGCAGCGGTGATAAAGAGCTGTGCCTGGTATTAGTTGCCGGGCTGGCCTCGGTGAAAACCCGCCATGCGGAATTTCCGGGCATCGGAAAGCGCATGTCACCGTTTGAGCGCGTGCCGCCGTGGTCAGTCTATGTGCCGCATAACGATGAAGTGGAAGTGCGGGCCGACAGCGATCTGGAGCTGGCGGTATGCAGCGCGCCGGGGCACGGCAACCTGCCTGCGCGGCTGATTGCCCCAGAAGATGTCGGCGTTGAGCATCGCGGGAAAGGGCGTAATCAGCGGCTGGTGCACAATATTCTGCCGGATAATAAACCCGCTGACAGTCTGCTGGTGGTGGAAGTCTACACCGATGAAGGCGACACCAGTTCTTATCCCAGCCACAAGCACGATCAGGAAGAGAGCGAAGACGAAACCTATCTGGAAGAGACCTATTATCACCGTTTCGATCCGGAACCGGGTTTCGCTATGCAGCGGGTTTACACCGACGATCGCTCGCTGGATGCCTGCATGGCACCCTACAATCGCGATGTGGTGATGGTACCGCGTGGCTATCATCCGGTGGCGACGCTGGCGGGTTACAACAACTACTACCTGAACGTGATGGCCGGGCCGGTGAGGCTGTGGAAGTTTACCTGGGAGAAAGATCACGCCTGGGTTAACAGCGACGCCTATCCGCGTCAGAAGTAACCGCTGCACTGATTCTCGTCAGCAGCGGATAACCCTCAGAAAAGTAAAACGGCAGCCGATGGGCGTAATGCCTGTCAGTTAAGCGACCGGTGATAACGCAGTCTGGTGCCGCTCAGGGGCTGGCGGTCCTCGCGCCGCTGCGCGGTGCCTTCACGTCATTCGTCTGCCTGACGGACCGGCGGGGATGGCACATCCTGTGCCGCCCCGCCTTTCGCCCGCGTCCTGCGGGCTCTCCTGGCTAATGTTCAGCGCTGCGGATTGCCTGCCCCTGATCGGCCCCAGCCTGCTCTGAGGCTTCAGTGTGTGCTGTTAAAAAGGGCACAAGAGTGGAGGCCTGGGCGCCTCTGCTGCGGAAAGGGCTATCCGCAGCGCTGAGGCGTGACGTTGGGCCAGAACGCCACGCCGGGAAGCGTGGAGAGTTAGGGCCGGCCAGGGAAGGCCGATCCCCGAACGGTTCGTCGGCACGACGTCAAAGCCGAAGGTACCGCGTGAGCGGCGCGAGGACGGCCCGGCAGCAGCAGAGATGCTCAGGCCCGCACTCCGGCACACTCGCGCAGAAAAAAAGCTGCCACGTCTGACCGTGACAGCCTTTGCAAATTCAACCTTAACTGACCAGCACTACAGCCCATCGGCTGCCTTTGTTATTGCCGCTATCCAGCATTAACGCCGCAAATCAGGGCGTTTCCACGTTGTTCAGCGCCAGTGAAACGGCCAGCGTCTGTGCCAGACAGAGCGATGCCACCTGCGAGCGGAAGCCGTCTACCTGTGCTTCACGCACCACAAAGCAGACGTCGCTGAAAGCCGCCAGCGGACTCACCTGGCTGTCGGTAATGGCGATCTGATGCGCACCGCGCTTGGCACCCATTTCGACCACTTCGACCGCTTCACGCGCATACGGCGAATAGCTGATGGCAATCACCACATCTTTTGGATTTACCAGGCTGAGCTGTTCGGTAAACATGCCGCCGAGGCCGTCGATCAGGAATGCCCGACGTTCCAGATGACGCAGCGCATAGACCAGGTAAGAGGCCACGCTAAAGGAACGGCGCAGGCCAATCACATAGATATTCTCGGCCTCGTTAAGCAGTTTCACCGCCTTGTTCAACTGCTCCGGATTCACCTGCATCGCCAGCTGCTGTAACGCCTGGCTGTTCACCATGGTAAAGACATTCAGGATCTCAGCCGGGCTCTCAGGCGCGCTGGCGCTGTCGTCGGTTGACGTCTGGCGAAACAGGCGGGCGCGCTCGGTGTAGTTCACCGTCTCTTCCATCAGGTGCTGACGAAAAACCTGTTTCATTTCGTTGAAACCGCTAAAGCCAAAAGCGTTGGCAAAGCGAATCAGAGTCGATGGCGGCACATCGGCCTGCTGGGCGATGGAAGCCACGGTGTCAAAGGCGATGCTATTGCTGTTATCAAGGATGTAACGCGCAACCTGTTTAAGACGTTTGCTCAGCGTTTCGTAGCGGCGACGAATATCGTCCTGCAATAAAGAAAGTTGGGTGGGATTATTGGTCATTACTTCTGCCCGTGTAATAAGAATAATGGCTGGATAATGAGCGCTATAGTACCAGATGGATGGAAAATTTCATTTGTTTGCGTCAACAGAGCGGTTTATTTCATGGCTTTATGAAATGCTTCACAGATTGTCTCTGCATCACCTGTCTGCTGGCCGACCGCGACTCCCTGCAGGCCGAAAGGGGACAAACGGCGGGCGCGAATGGCAACAGAAATGAATTAAGCGCGGCGGAAGATGAAAAAAAAAGCGCCACCCTCCGGCCGGAGGATGGCGTCTGGCGGTGAATCAATCAGGCGCGGGCGGCGCGCCAGTACTCTATCAGCCGCAGGTAGTTGCCCTTCACGGTCTCGATCAGCGCCTGATCGTCCAGTTCGCCCTGCAGCCACTGGCGTGATGGCTGACCAAAAATAGTCCTGCCCACTGCGAAGCCTTTAACCCAGGGCGCTTTTGCCGCGGCGGCAAAACCAGCTTTGAGCTTCTCCTCTGGCGCATCAAGGCCGAGGAGCAGAATGCCGCGACAGTGCGGGTCCTGCTGCTCAATCAACCCGCTGATCGCCTGCCAGCTCTCAGCAGAGAGCGGCGGCAGTTTCCACCAGTCCGGCTGAATGCCGAGGCTGTAGAAGTGGCTGAGAATATCAAGATAGTAGCGCTCATCACGGTCCGGATTGCTCTCCGGCAGAATCACTTCCAGCAGCAGCTCGTGTCCGCTTTTGTTACAGCCGTTCCAGACATCCAGTACCAGCTCATCCTGCTCTTTACGCAGTTCGGCGCTGTCGTGTGGATGATAAAATACCAGGCATTTCACTACATGCTCGGCTGGCCAGTCGATTAACTGCGAGCCGATATTGCCATGCTCCAGTCGCAGCGGGCGCGAACCCGGCAGCTCAATCGGACGGCCAATCCACCACTGTTTTCCGGTAATCGCATTCAGTGCTTTCTGGCCGTAGGTGGTATCAGCCAGGATACCGCTCTTGTTTTCCAGTCCGGCCGTTTGCGCCGCTTCCTCGGCCGCTTTCAGCAGCAGCAGTTTAAGCTGTGGAATTTTGCTCTCATCAACGCCCGCTTCACGCGCCATATCCAGCAGCTGTTTGCGATGATCAAAGGCGAAAACATTCAGTTCTGGCCACTGCTGCTTGCGGGTGGTCACGCGATGCAGATGGTTGAGGCGATCGTCGAGATCGGGCCGTTTCACCTCTTTATCGCGGCTCAGGAAATCATCCAGCTCCGCTTTGGTCGGCATGGCGGGTGCGCAACCGTGGCGTGACACCACCAGCGCACCGCAGGCGTTGGCGTAACGACATGCCTGCTCCCAGCCCTCATCGTTCAGCCAGCCACGCAGCAGGCCCGACATAAAGGCATCGCCCGCGCCCAGTACGTTTAACACCTCGACGCGCACGCCGGTGTGCAGCCGGGTCTGCTCCCAGCTATCCGGGATCTCGCCTTCGAACACCACGCAACCCAGCGGGCCGCGTTTGCAGACCAGCGTCGCCTGGCTGGCCTGACGCACATTCTTCAGGGCGGTCAGCGTGTCGGTGCTGCCACCGGCAATATGAAACTCTTCTTCGGTGCCGACGATCAAATCGAAATAATGCACCACTTCCTGTAGCTGCTGCGTCACCTGCGACGATTCAATGAAACGCGTTTCACCGTCGCCGAGCGAGGTCAGTCCCCACAGCACCGGACGATAATCGATATCCAGCGCGGTACGCAGGCCGTGGCGGCGGGCAATATCCAGCGCTTTCAGTACCGCTTCGCGGGTTTGCGGATGAGATAAATGGGTGCCGGTTACTGCCACCGCACGCGAAGAGGCAATAAACGCTTCCTGCACGTCCTCCGGTACCAGTCCCATATCCGCGCAGTTGTCACGGTAGAAAATCAGCGGAAAAGTCTCTTCATCTTTAATACCGAGGATCACCATGCCGGTCAGGCGTTTTTCATCGGTAATTAAGGCGTCGGTATTGCAGCCTACGCGCTGCAGCTCTTCCCGCAGAAAGCGACCATTGTGCTCATCTCCCACCCGCGCCAGCATCGCCGATTTCAGACCCTGAATCGCGGTGCCATAGGCGACGTTACCTGACGAACCCCCCAGATATTTGGCAAATGAGGTGACATCCTCCAGCCGCGCCCCGATCTGCTGACCATAAAAATCGACGGCGATGCGCCCGATACAAATCACATCAAGCCGCTTCTGTTGTGTACTCATACCTGTGGTTTCCTTCTGTGATTAGCAGACACTGCGGGCGAAAAGCCCGACGACGCGCGCTTTGCTTCCGGGTCTATAGGTGCCTGATTGGCTATGAGGTCAGTATGAGGAATAAAAATTCCAGATTCAATATGAAATGAAATATCCATCGCGATTTTGTGAACCAGGTAAAACTCCTGATTCCGCCTGGTGACGGGTAACCTTATCTTCGCCGTGCCCGGTGTGTCAGGGTTGTGAGAGAGATCGCAGGAATATTGCCAGCAATAGAGGAAGCTACTGAAGTGAAATGAATTTTTTCAACGCACCTTGTTGTCCATAAAACGTTCCAGTTTTTCCCGCCCGGATGCCTCGTCAGACCCTGCAGCATGACTAAATTTGATCTCACTCGCAAAATGAAATGTTTCTTCTGTAATTGTATTTTATGAAAAATATATTTGTTTATAATCGCCTCACGTTTCAATTATACCGGTCGCCTTTTCCGCAGTATGACTTCGCCTGGCGCGTTGTACCGGAGTCAGGTACCACCAGCATGTAAAGGAAGAGCATATGGGCACAATCAGACTGACCACTGCACAGGCGCTGGTTAAATTTCTTGATAATCAATATATTGATGTTGATGGCGTTGAGACAAAGTTTGTAAAAGGCATCTTCGCGATTTTCGGTCATGGCAACGTGCTGGGAATGGGGCAGGCGCTGGAGCAGGACAGCGGCGATCTGGTGGTTTATCAGGGTCGCAATGAGCAGGGCATGGCGCATGCCGCGACCGGCTTTGCGAAACAGTCACTGCGTCGTCAGATCATCGCCTGCAGTTCATCAGTCGGACCGGGCGCCGCCAACATGATTACTGCCGCCGCTACCGCCACCGCAAACCGTATTCCGCTGCTGCTGCTGCCGGGCGACGTGTTCGCTACCCGTCAGCCCGATCCGGTTTTGCAGCAGATTGAGCAGAGTTACGATCTCAGCATCAGCACCAACGACGCCTTCCGGGCCGTCAGCAAATACTGGGACCGCGTCAGCCGTCCGGAACAGCTGATGTCCGCCTGCATTAACGCCCTGCGGGTGCTGACCGATCCGGCCGAAACCGGTGCGGTAACGCTGTCGCTGCCGCAGGATGTGCAGGGCGAAGCCTGGGATTATCCGGACTATTTCTTCCAGAAGCGGGTACATCGACTGGATCGTCGCCTGCCGGTTGCGGCGCAGCTGGCCGATGCCCTGACGCTGATCGGCCGTAAGCGCAAGCCGCTGATCGTCTGTGGCGGCGGGGTGAAGTATTCCGAAGCAGGCGAGGCACTGCGCCAGTTCGCCGAACGCTATCAGATCCCGTTTGCGGAGACCCAGGCGGGCAAAGGCACGGTGATCTCTGATCATCCGCTGAACGTCGGCGGCGTGGGCGAAACCGGCTGTCTGGCGGCGAACCTGCTGGCCAAAGAGGCTGATTTAGTTATCGGCATCGGGACCCGTTACACCGACTTCACCACCGCCTCGAAATGGATTTTCCAGAACCCGGACGTCAGCTTCCTCAATATCAACGTCAGTAATTTCGACAGCTACAAGCTGGATGGCGTGCAGCTGCTGGCCGATGCCCGTGAAGGGCTGACCGCGCTGACCGCCGCGCTGGCGTCACAACATTACAGCAACGACTGGGGCAGCCAGATTGAGCAGGCGCAGAGCAAATTGCTGAAAGAGACCCAGCGCGTCTATCAGGTGACCTATCACGAGCAGGATTTTGTGCCGGAAATTGCTGACCACCTGGATCGTGAAGCGGTTTACGCCGAGTTCAACCGCCTGACTCAGTCGGTGCTGACCCAGAGCAGCGTGCTCGGCACGCTGAACGAACAGTTACCCAAAGAGGCGGTGATTGTCGCGGCGGCAGGCAGTTTGCCTGGCGATCTGCAGCGCGTCTGGCGCACCAAAGATTACAACGCCTATCACGTTGAGTATGGCTACTCCTGTATGGGGTATGAAGTTAACGCCGCGCTGGGCGCAAAACTGGCGCAGCCGCAGCGTGAAGTCTATGCGCTGGTCGGCGACGGTTCTTTCATGATGCTGCACTCCGAGCTGGTGACCTCGATTCAGGAAGGGGCGAAGATCAACGTGGTCCTGCTGGATAACATGACCAACGGCTGCATCAATAACCTGCAGATGGAACACGGCATGGACAGCTTCACCACCGAGTTTCGCTTCCGTAATCCGGAAGGCGGCAAGCTGGATGGCGGCTTTGTGCCGGTTGATTTCGCCGCCATCGCGGCAGGCTACGGCTGTAAAACCTACCGCGTCACCACGCTGGAGCAGTTAAAAGCCGCACTGGAAGATGCCAGAACGCAGACCGTTTCCACTCTTATCGACATCAAAGTGCTGCCAAAAACCATGATCCACAAATATTTCAGCTGGTGGCACGTTGGCGTTGCACAGGCCTCCGATTCTGAACGGGTTCAGGCGGTCGCGGATAAGCTGAAAGCCCATCTGGATCAGGCCCGTAAATACTAATTTCAGGGCCGGAGCACGGCCCCTTTCTTCTTCTCTCAGCACGAACCCTACACAGGTGTAATTATGACTTTGAAACTTGGCGTCATCGGTACCGGTGCAATTGGTCAGGAACATATTCGCCGCTGCAACCACGTGTTGCAGGGAGCGCAGGTGGTTGCCGTCTCGGATATCAACGTTGACGGCGCGCGCGCTGCGCTGCAGCGCCTGAATATCGAGGCGGAGGTGTTTCAGAACGGGCATGACGTGATCCAGTCGCCGAACGTCGATGCGGTGCTGGTGACGTCATGGGACCCGACCCATGAAGAGTTCACCTTAGCCGCCATCGCCGCCGGCAAACCGGTGTTCTGTGAGAAGCCGCTGGCGATGAGCGCCGAAGGCTGCCGCCGGGTGGTCGATGCTGAAATTCAGGCGGGCAAACGGCTGGTCCAGGTTGGCTTTATGCGACCTTACGATGCCGGTTATCGCGCCCTGAAAAAAGTCATTACCGACGGAGATATCGGTGAGCCGCTGATGCTGCACTGCGCGCACCGCAACCCGACCGTGCCGGAAAATTACACCACGCCGATGGCGATCACTAACACGCTGATCCACGAACTGGATGTGCTGCGCTGGCTGACCAGTGACGATTACAAAACCGTGCAGGTGGTCTTCCCGCGCGTCACCTCAAAATCGCATGCTCAGCTGAAAGACCCGCAGATTGTGCTGTTTGAAACCCAGAAAGGGGTACGCATCGACGTCGAGATCTTCGTCAACTGCGCTTATGGCTATGACATTCAATGTGAAGTGGTTGGCGAAGAGGGCATTGCCCGGTTACCGGAGCCGTCGTCGGTTCAGCTGCGTAAAGATGCCCGGCTGTCGAACACCATTCTGGTTGACTGGAAAGATCGGTTTATCGAAGCGTATGACGTTGAGCTGCAGGCGTTCATCAACGACGTGAAAGCGGGCACGCTGACCGGTCCGTCAGCCTGGGATGGCTTCGCCGCCTCAGTGGCTGCCGATGCCTGTATC
This sequence comes from Pantoea sp. USHLN298, assembly GCF_037149395.1. NCBI lineage: Bacteria > Pseudomonadati > Pseudomonadota > Gammaproteobacteria > Enterobacterales > Erwiniaceae > Pantoea > Pantoea sp. USHLN298. The sequence goes on along the minus strand of NZ_JBBCRO010000007.1, from coordinate 162,820 downwards.
AAAGCGCAAAACAGCGGTGCGATTGAAACGGTAGAGATGCCGCCACGTCCTGCTTTCTACTCCTGATTCAGCACAGACAGGCGGGATGCCCGCCCGGCTAAGGAACAACATAATGAACAAAGACAACGTAAAACTGGCGATTGCCCCGATCGGCTGGACCAACGACGACATGCCGGATCTCGGCAGCGAGAACACCTTCCAGCAAACCGTCAGTGAGATGGCGCTGGCGGGGTTTACCGGCAGCGAAGTCGGCAGTAAATATCCGCGCGATCCGGCGATCCTGAAACCGATGCTGGATATTCGCGGCATCGAAATCTGTAACGCCTGGTTCAGCACATTTTTTGCCAACGGCGATAAGGCCAAAACCATCGATGAGTTCATTAATCACATGAACTTCCTGCATGCGATGGGCGCACGGGTCATTGGCTGTTCAGAGCAGAGCAAAAGTATTCAGGGCACCACGCTGGCGGTGTTTGAGCAGAAACCGGTGTTCAGTGATGAAGAGTGGCAGCGCACTGCAGACGGCTACAACGAACTGGCGCGCATTGCGGCTGAAAAGGGAATGCGGGTCACGCTGCATCACCATATGGGCACCGGCATTCAGACCACCGAAGAGATCGACCGCTTTATGGCATTGACCGACGAGCAGGTTGGCCTGCTGTATGACACCGGTCACGTCTACTATTCGGAAGGTTCACAGCAGAAGATGCTGGCGGTGCTGGAAAAATATCTGCCGCGCATTTTTCACGTCCATCTGAAAGATGTGCGCGACGAGGTGGTCGCTGAGGTGCGCGACAATCATCTCTCCTTCCTGGAAGGGGTGAAGAAAGGCACCTTCACCGTGCCGGGCGATGGCGTGATCGATTTTAAACCGGTTTTCAAAATTCTCGACGATTACGGCTACAAAGGCTGGATGGTGGTGGAAGCGGAGCAGGACCCGGCGCTGGCTAACCCGTTTGAATATGCGGTGAAAGCGCGCCGTTATATTCGTGAGAATACCGGGCTGTAAGCGCAGGCGGGAAATAACCGGCTTCCCCGAACCGGGGAAGCCGGAAGCCAGCAGGGCAGTCGCCCGGCCTTATTTCAGAGTGATACTTTTCACAATGTTGTCGGCATCGCTTTGTGCCTGCTGCTGGTTATCGCCCGGCAGAGTAATCTGCAGCGTGACCAGTTTGCCATCGACCTTCGCCAGAATCACCGATGACCATGATGTCTGGTTGTTCGCTGAAATCACCGTATCCAGCTGCTGTGCCGGCTGATCTTTCAGCGTAACCGATTTGTTTGAAACCACCTGCAGTTGCGGATCGCGATTGCGCTGCTGCTGTTCCATACGCTGTGATAACACGTCCAGGCCATCATTGGTCGGCTCACCGGCAATCACAATAATCGCGCGCGCGCCGGTTTCATCGGCGTAAACGTGCATATTAGTGGTCTGCGAACCAAGCTTGCCGCTCTTATCTGACATGCCAGGCGGCAGCGAGAAGCTCAGTTTGCCATCCATCAGCGTCACCGTCTGCGCCGACTGACTGGCGCTGACGCCGTTGTCATTTGCCGCGTCATCTTTCTTCTGGTCACAGGCGGCTAAGCCGAGCACCAGTAAGCCCATTCCTACATATTTCACCAGGTTGCGCATCAGAATCCCTTTTTTAAGTTTCCAGTCAGCCGTTAATACAACAGGAATCAGGTTGCAAACGCAACCTGATGATTGTCAGCAGATCTTAGCGGGTAATGGCGAAAATCGGTATGGCGGGTTAGCCGAAATTTACCTGAGCGGCAGAACGGCGCTCAGCCAGCCGTTTCAGCGCGGCATTGAGCAGTACGCCGTAGGCGGGCAGGAAGAAAATCATGCAGATCAGCACTTTGAAGCTGTAATCCACCAGGGCAATCTCCACCCAGTGCTGGGCCATAAAGGCATCAGGGCTCTTGTAAAAAGCGATGGAGAAAAAGGCCAGCGTATCGCTGATGTTGCCGAGGAACATAGCGCAGCCTGGCGCGATCCACCACTGCGGTAGGGCGCGCAGACGGTTAAAGACGTGTACGTCGAGGATCTGACCCAGTGCGTAAGCCATAAAGCTGGCGCAGGCGATGCGGGCGACAAACAGGTTCACCTGTTCCAGCGCCTGCCAGCCCTGCCATTCACCCTGATAGTAGAGCGCAGAGACGGCATAGGAGATAAACAGCGCCGGGATCATCACCGCCAGAATAATGCGACGGGCCAGCGGCGCGCCAAAGATGCGCACGGTCAGATCGGTTGCCAGGAAGATAAACGGGAAGCTGAATGCGCCCCAGGTGGTGTGGAAGCCAAAAATCGAGATCGGCAGCTGCACCAGATAGTTACTGGAGGTGATCACCAGCAGGTGAAACAGCGATAACCAGAACAGCGCGTGCATGCGCTGACGCGAAGAGAATGCGAGCATAATCAACCTTTTTAATGTTGGGGTGAGGGAACCCATTGCGGGACGCCGTTCGGGCAGCGCCTGGCAGTTTTATGAGCAAAAAGCGGCGGCATCTTACCGCGTTGTGCTATTTATGCAATGGTTAATTTTAGCGCAATCGTTATCGCCTTGCGTCATCATCATCACGCGCTAGAATGAGCGCCCCAAACCTGAACCGAGTCCATTATGAGCGATGCTTTTTCCTCTGCCGACCATCAACTGGATGCCCGTGGCCTGCGTTGCCCGGAGCCGGTGATGATGGTGCGCAAAACCGTACGCAGCCTGCAGGATGGCGACACGCTGTTGATCATCGCCGACGATCCGGCCACCACCCGCGATATTCCGGGCTTCTGCCGCTTTATGGAACATCGTCTGCTGGCGCAGCAGACCGATAACCTGCCGTATCAGTTCCTGATCCAGAAAGGCATGGCGGAGTAGTCGTGCTGGCTGAGCGCGGCCCGTCATCAGACAGGCCGCCTCTCTTTAGCTGCGGTTGCGCAGTAACCGCAGCGCGTTGGCGGTGACCAGCGCCGTGGCGCCCGAGTCCGCCAGCACCGCCAGCCACAATCCGGTCAGTCCCAGCAGCGTCGTGACCAGGAAAACCGCCTTCAGCCCCAGCGCGATGGTGAGGTTCTGACGAATGATGCGGCGCGTGCGGCGCGCCAGCACAATCATCGGTGCCAGATGGCTCAGCTGATTGCGCGTCAGCGCGGCATCGGCGGCTTCCAGCGCCACATCGGTGCCGCTGCCCATCGCAATGCCCAGCGTCGCCGCTTTCATCGCCGGCGCATCGTTAATCCCATCACCGACCATCGCCAGCGGCTGCTGCTGGCTCAGTTCGGCTATTGCCGCGACCTTATCGGCGGGCAGCAGGCTGGCCCGGAAATCAATGCCCAGCTGACGGGCAATGGTCGCGGCTGCACGCGGATTGTCACCGGTCAGCATCAGGCTCTCAATGCCCAGTTTTTTCAGCGCCTGCAGAGCCGCTGCCGCATCACTGCGCAGCCGATCGTGCAAGGCCAGCGCCCCCAGCACGTCGTCATCCCGCACCAGTACCACCACGGTTTCACCTTCTGCTTCGCGCCGGGTGATCTCTTCGGTTTGCTGCGCTGTCAGCCCGCCTATCTGTGCAGGCGTCAGCAGCTGGATTTGCTGACCGCCGACCCAGGCGGTAATGCCCCGACCCGCCTGAACCTGCTGATCGTCTGCGACCGGAATCGTCAGATTGCGAGCCGCCGCTGCCGCCACAATCACCGTGGCCAGCGGATGGGTCGCGCCCTGTTCCACGGCGGCGCTCAGCGCCAGCATCTCCGTTTCACTGGCGGTGCCAAAGCGCACAATTCCGCTGAGCTGCGGCTTGCCGACGGTCAGGGTACCGGTTTTATCGAACGCCATCATGCGCAGCGAGCTCAGTCGTTCTAAGGCCGCGCCGCCTTTGATCAGCGCGCCCTGACGGGCAGCGGCGGCCAGTCCGGAGGTAATCGCCGCTGGCGTGGAGATCACCAGCGCACAGGGACAGCCAATCAGCAGCAAGGTCAGGCCTTTGTAGATCCACGGCTGCCATTCCCCCGCGCCGAGCAACGGCGGGACCAGCATCACCAGCAGCGACAGCAGCATCACCAGCGGCGTATAGATGCGGCTGAACCGATCGATAAAGCGTTCAACCGGCGCGCGATGGGTTTCCGCCTCCTCGATCAGTTGCAGTATCCGGTCGATCGCGCTTTCGCCCGGCTTCGACACCACTTCCAGCGTCACCAGACGGTCAATGCTGGTGGCACCAGCCAGGATTTTGTCGCCGCGGCTGTGCGTCACCGGCAGCGATTCGCCGGTTAAGGCGCTTTCATCAAAACTGGCGAGCGGCGTCATTAAGCAGCCATCGACCGGCAGGCGGCTGCCCGCCGCCACTTCAATCTGATCGCCGGGCTGTAGCGCGGCGAGTGGCACGTCACGACGCTGGCCCTGCTCAAGGCGGATCGCCGATTCCGGGCGCAGCGCCATTAAACGGGTGACGCCACTGCGTGCCCGCGCGGCGGCGTAACTTTCCAGCTGCTCGCCGAGCTGAAACAGCACCAGCACCATCGCCGCTTCGGCATGGGCACCGATGATCAGCGCACCGGCTGAGGCCAGCGTCATCAGGGTTTCGATGGTGAAAGGCGAACCGCTGCGCAGCCGCTGCCAGGCGCTGCGTGCCACCGGAAACAGGCCGATCAGGGTGGTGATGACAAACAGGCGATCGCCCCACAGCGGCGCGAAATGGCTGAGCAGGCTGCTGGCGAGCACCAGCAGCGCCAGCGCAATCAGCATGCGGTTATGTTGCCAGCGCGGGCCATCGGCTGCCGTGTCGGTCTGGCTGCTGAGCTGGAAACCGGCTTTTTTAACCGCCTGTTCTACCGCCTGTCGCACGTCGCTGTCGGCGCTGACCACCAGTTTTTCACTGCTGAACAGCACGCGCGCTTCGGTGACGCCCGCCACCTGCTGAACCGCGGTTTCAATGCTGCGGGCGCAGCCGGGACAATCCATCCCGCTGACCTGCCAGCTAAACGGCAGGTGACCGGCGCGTCGCCGGTCGCCTTCCTCATCGGCATCGTTGCCGGGACTGCTGTTACTGTCGCAGCAGCAGCCCGCGCTGTCTGCGGTAACCGGGGTTGCGGCGTGGATGGAGAGCGTCAGGGGACGAGTCTGAGGGATCTGGCACAGGGGTTTGGCTGCGGCGTGGCTGGCACGCGGTTTACCGCAGCCACAGGCGTGATGTTGATGCATATGACCTCCGGATAAGGGATGAACGAAGCTGTCCATCCCGTTATCCTACACTCTGGAGTTAACTCCAGAGTCAAGGCCATTTTTTAAACCAGGCGTTCTGTTACACCACCCACAGCGAACGGACAATCATAAAGTGACCGGCAAAGTAGCAGGCGGCAACGATGGCGCTGTCGGCACTGAAACGGCGACGATAATGACTGATAAACCAGACAATATTCGCCAGCAACAGCAGACCGGCACCCACCATGATGGAGAAGCTGTAATCGGTCGGGCGGAAGAAGTACTGCTCTGTCGCTATCCAGGTCATTACCAGCGTCATACCGATAAACGTACAGATCGGCCAGCGGAGATCTTCCAGTCGGCTCCACAGAATGCCAATCAGCACCACGCCGATAATCAACAGCGTCAGCGGAATCGGCCAGAAGAAGGTCATGGTCATGCTGGCGGCGAAACAGAGGGTATAAAGCAGATGCGACAGGAAAAACGCGCCAATGGCGTAGAGCATCTGCTGACGGGGTAGCAGCGTTAACGCATCGCCGACCAGAGTGGCGATCAGACCGGCAAGAATCAGGTAGTCCGTGGTGTTCAGCGTCGGGGCCTGCCAGGCGAGGCCGACCAGCAGCAGCAGCGTGACCGGTTTAAACAACCAGCGTTGCCATTGCGGACCGCGATAGGTGGCATCAACGTAGAGCCAGCCGGAGAAAAGTACAGCGAGGAAAGACCAGAGCATTGTTTCTCCCTTTTTTAACCAAAATGGTGAAAGATCCCAAAATATCCCTTCCAGTTTAGGTTACGTCCTGACGATGTGACAATCGGGCAACTCTGGTTGTATGCTTTGCCGCGCAGTTAACGCCATCCGCATTTCTTTAAGCACGAGAGAATTATGAGCAAACCACCGCTAATCATTATTATCGTCCTGGCGATTATCGCCGTGCTGGCTACCCGTCAGTTCATCAAACAGCGCCGCGAAACCGCCGTCAATGATGCCTCTCCGGTGCGATCCCTGACGGCGGAAGTCAAAACCAAACGTGAATTTCCGGCACCCAATCGCCGTTCACGTCAGCGTGAGGTGATTGCCGGGGAAGAGATGCGCTACGAAGCCCTGTTTCATCCGCTTAACGGTGCCAGCGACATTAAAGTGCAGCTTAAAGAAGGCGAATATCATCAGCTGGATAAAGGGACGAAGGGCGAACTGAAAATGCAGGGAACGCGCTTTATCAGCTTTACCCCAGCGCAGTAATCAGCGGGCAGGGCGCCCGCTCACAGAACTATTTTTTGCGGGGAAAGTGCTTTTTCTGCCAGGCGACCAGTTCAAATACGCCAAACACAAACACCTTCGCCTGGGTAAGGCGGTCAATCGGCGGGGCATCTTTGGTCTGCGTGGCGCGCAGTAATACCAGCTGCAGGCCGTGCATCATGATCATGAAAAACAGCGCGACATTAATAAAGTAGGTCAGCGGTTTCGGGTAGGGATGCACCACGTTAACCAGTAAAAATGCCCATACGCATAGCATCAACAGACGCCCCAAATTAAGTAACATCCTGCGTCTCCTGTTGACGTTGATATAAACGATAAGCCACTTGTCCGGCTATTTTCTCGCGATAAAGATTCCACTCTGGCGGCACCGGCGGCGCGCCATTTTCCACTTCACTTTCGACATAGATCAGCGCGTCGTCCGCCAGCCAGTGATTCAGCTGCAGCAGCTGCAGCGTCTGCTCCAGCAATCCCTGGCGAAACGGCGGATCGATAAACACCACGTCAAAGGGTTCGCCTGGCTGCGCCAGAAAAGTGAGCGCATTGGTCTGAATCACCTTGCCGTTGTGGGCATTCAGCGTCTGCAGGTTCTTCATCAGCTGCTGTGCTACCGGACGCTCCAGCTCCAGCAGCGTCGCCGATCCCGCGTAGCGCGACAGCGCTTCCAGCCCTAACGCGCCGCTGCCGGCGAAACAGTCGAGACAACGTGCTGCTGGCAGTACCGGCGCCAGCCAGTTAAACAGGGTTTCACGCACCCGATCGGTGGTGGGACGCAGCCCGGCGCTGTCGGGCACCGGCAATTTGCGTCCGCGCCATTGTCCGCCGATGATGCGGATCTGCCCGGCACCGCCGGTACTGCGGGTGTTTTTAGTCATCTTGCTCACAACTCGTCATAATTTGTTGCGTAGTTTAACGGGCGAATCGGTGAGAAGAAACGTTAAAAAAGGGTGCTGTGGTGAGCTGGCTGGAAAGTGTTAGACTACTGAGTTGCTGAAGTCATGCAGTATTCTGCGGTTTTACGCCGGTCTGGCGTTAGCCAATTTTAATTGATTCACCCCTGGAAACGACGCGCGACCGGGACAAAGCCATCGAGGAGTGTAGTCACACAATGGCAAAAGAGAAAAAACGTGGCTTTTTTTCCTGGCTGGGATTTGGCAAAGAAGAAGAGAAGCAACCCTCTGCAGAGGAGCAGGCGCAACCGGCGGCTGAGTCCACGCCGCAGCAGGCAGAACAGCCAGCCGCAACCTTAACGCAGGCTGAATCGCAAGCGGAAGAGACTGTCGCCATCACCGAAACGGTGGCCGGACAGCAACGTGATGCGGAGGTAACGGCTGCCGCGCCGCATGAAGCCGCACCGGAAGCCCTGGCGGAACCGGAGCCGATTCAGGCTGACCCGGAAGCCTTACTGGAAACGGAAAGCGATCCGCACGGCGTACCGGTCGTCGAGGTTGACGCCATCATCACCCCAGCGGCTGATGCCGCAGCAACCCAGGCTGACGCGCCGCTGAGCGATGAAGAGCTGGAAGCCCTGGCGCTGGCAGAAAGTGAAGAAGCCGATGCCGTGCCGGATACCGTCAGCGATCTGCCGTTAGCCGCTGCGCCAATCATTACGCAGGAGCAGGAACGCCCCAGCAAAGAGGGCTTCTTTGCCCGCCTGAAGCGCAGCCTGGTAAAAACCCGTCAGAACCTCGGTTCCGGTTTCGTCAGCCTGTTCCGTGGCAAAAAGATTGATGATGACCTGTTTGATGAGCTGGAAGAGCAGTTGCTGATTGCTGACGTCGGCGTCGATACCACCCGCCGGATCATCACCCATCTGACTCAGCAGGCGAACCGTAAGCAGCTGCGTGATGCGGAAGCGCTTTATGGTTTGCTGAAAGCCGAAATGGCGTCGATTCTGGCCAAAGTGGATGCGCCGCTGGACGTCTCCGGCAAAACCCCGTTTGTGATCCTGATGGTCGGCGTCAACGGTGTGGGTAAAACCACCACCATCGGTAAACTGGCGCGTCAGTATCAGGCCGAGGGCAAATCAGTGATGCTGGCTGCCGGTGACACCTTCCGTGCGGCCGCGGTCGAGCAGCTGCAGGTCTGGGGTCAGCGCAACAATATTCCGGTGATTGCTCAGCATACCGGTGCAGATTCTGCCTCGGTGATCTTCGATGCGATTCAGGCGGCGAAATCACGCGGTGTCGACGTGCTGATTGCCGATACCGCCGGTCGCCTGCAGAACAAATCGCACCTGATGGAAGAGCTGAAGAAAATTACCCGGGTGATGAAGAAGCTGGATGAAGATGCGCCGCATGAAGTGATGCTGACGCTTGACGCCAGTACCGGGCAGAATGCGGTCAGCCAGGCCAGACTGTTTGATGAAGCGGTGGGCTTAACCGGCATCGCGCTGACCAAGCTGGATGGCACCGCCAAGGGCGGAGTGATCTTCTCGGTCGCCGATCAGTTCGGTATTCCGATTCGCTATATCGGTGTCGGGGAAGGCATCGAAGATTTACGCCCGTTTAAGGCGGATGATTTTATTGAGGCACTGTTTGCCCGAGAGGACTAATTAGGATGATTCGCTTTGAAGAGGTCAGTAAGGCATATCTCGGCGGACGTCAGGCACTGCAGGGGGTGGATTTCCATCTGCGTCCCGGCGAAATGGCGTTCCTGACCGGCCACTCCGGTGCCGGTAAAAGTACGTTGCTGAAGCTGATTTGTGGCATTGAGCGTCCGAGTGCCGGACAAATCTGGTTTAGCGGCCACGATATTTCCCGATTGCGTAACAGCGAGGTGCCTTTTCTGCGCCGTCAGATCGGCATGATCTTTCAGGATCACCACCTGCTGATGGATCGTTCGGTCTACGACAACGTGGCGATCCCGCTGATTATCTCCGGCGCCAGCGGCGAAGATATCCGTCGTCGCGTTTCGGCAGCGCTGGACAAAGTCGGCCTGCTCGACAAAGCGAAAAGTTACCCGATTCAGCTATCAGGCGGTGAACAGCAGCGTGTGGGTATCGCCCGTGCGGTGGTGAATAAACCGGCGGTGCTGCTGGCGGATGAACCCACCGGTAACCTTGACGAAGCGCTGTCGGAAGACATTCTGCGACTGTTTGAAGAGTTCAACCGCGTGGGCGTCACCGTATTGATGGCGACGCACGACAACGGCTTAATTGCCCGTCGTAACTACCGCGTCATGACGCTGAATCAGGGACGCCTGCACGGAGGCCACGATGGTCAATAAACGCAATAAACGCCCGACGGCGCCGAAAGCGAAGCAGCAGCCGTCGAAAAGCAAAGCGCTGAAAGGCGGCTGGCAGGAGCAGTGGCGCTATGCCCTGCGCGGCACGCTGTCGGACATGTGGCGTCAGCCGCTGGCGACGCTGCTGACGGTTATGGTGATCGCCATTTCGCTGACCCTGCCAAGCGTCTGCTACATGGTGTGGAAGAACGTCAGCCAGGCGGCGACCCAGTGGTATCCGGCACCGCAGCTGACGGTCTATCTCGATAAAGCGCTGGATGACACCGCCGCCGAAAACGTGGTGGCGCAGCTCAAACAGGTGGAAGGCGTGGATAACGTCAATTACCTGACGCGGGAAGAGGCGCTCAATGAGTTCCGCAACTGGTCAGGGTTTGGCGGTGCGATGGATATGCTGGAGCAGAACCCGCTGCCTGCGGTGGCGATTATCACGCCGAAGCTCAATTTTCAGAATTCCGACACCATGCAAAGCCTGCGCGATCGGGTGACTAAAGTGCAGGGCGTGGATGAAGTACGCATGGACGACAGCTGGTTCGCGCGGCTGGCGGCGCTGACCGGGCTGGTAGGGCAGATCGCCTCGATGATCGGCGTACTGATGATTGTGGCGGTGTTCCTGGTGATCGGTAACAGCGTGCGGCTCAGCATCTTTGCCCGCCGCGATACCATCAACGTACAAAAGCTGATTGGCGCCACCGATGGCTTTATTCTGCGGCCGTTCCTCTATGGCGGAGCGTTGCTGGGCTTGAGCGGCGCGGTATTGTCGCTGCTGCTGTCGGAAGTGCTGGTGCTGCGGCTGCAATCGGTGGTGGCCCATGTGGCAACCGTGTTCGGCACCACTTTCTCGCTGGAAGGCTTCTCCTGGGATGAGGCGCTGCTGTTAGTGCTGATTGCCGCGATTATCGGCTGGATCGCCGCCTGGCTGGCGACGGTACAACATTTACGCCGATTTACGCCCCAGTAAACGCCTGCAACATTTTTTTGTTATAATAGTCCTCTGCTACCGGCGATGGGATGCAGAGGACGCACTCGCCTCTTCCCTTCCTGTCATCTGTGTGTAAAATATTCACTGCTATAATTGTTGTTGTGGATAACTTTGTTGTCCCGGTAGCACAGATTGCTTTCGGATTTCGCGCGACGTTGACATACTGTATCGTCTGCGCAAGGAAATGTGCGGCAATTCCACTGAATTTGTGAGGGTTTGAATGACCAAAGAAATGCAAACTTTAGCTATTGCTCCTCTGGGCAACCTGGAATCTTACGTTCGGGCTGCCAATACCTGGCCGATGCTGTCGGCAGAAGAGGAAAAAGCGTTGGCTGAACGGCTGCATTACCAGGGCGATCTGGATGCGGCAAAGACGCTGATCCTGTCTCACCTACGCTTTGTAGTTCATATCGCTCGTAATTACTCCGGCTACGGCTTGCCGCAGGCTGACCTGATTCAGGAAGGCAACATCGGTCTGATGAAAGCGGTGCGTCGCTTTAACCCTGAAGTGGGCGTGCGACTGGTCTCTTTCGCCGTACACTGGATCAAAGCCGAAATTCATGAGTACGTGCTGCGTAACTGGCGTATCGTGAAAGTCGCGACCACCAAAGCACAGCGTAAGCTGTTCTTTAACCTGCGTAAAACCAAGCAGCGTCTGGGCTGGTTCAATCAGGACGAAGTCGAGATGGTGGCGCGTGAACTGGGCGTGAGCAGTAAAGACGTGCGTGAAATGGAATCACGTATGGCGGCCCAGGATATGACCTTTGATATGTCGGCCGACGATGAGAGCGGTGAAGGCAAATCAATGGCACCGGTGCTCTATCTGCAGGATAAAACCTCTGACTTTGCCGACGGCATTGAAGAGGATAACTGGGATGCGCACGCTGCCGATAAGCTGAGCTATGCGATGGAAGGTCTGGATGAGCGTAGTCAGCACATCATCCGTGCCCGCTGGCTGGATGAAGACAACAAAACCACGCTGCAGGAGTTAGCCGATCAATATGGCGTCTCAGCGGAACGTGTCCGCCAGCTGGAAAAGAACGCCATGAAAAAACTGCGCATGGCGATCGAAGCGTAATACCGCAAGGTAACCTTCAGGGGCGACATGATCATGTCGCCCTTTTTGTTTTCTGCGCTCGCCTGCTTTACTCCACCGCCCGTATCCAGCCATCGGTCTGGGCTCTGAAACCACACGCCTGCATAAACGCCGCCCGCACCCGCTGATCGTCGCTGCCATCATCTGCAATCCACCAGTCCGCTAATGATCCGTTCTGCCTGATGGTCTCTTCCAGCAAATATTGACCCACTCCGCGTCGCCGGGTGACATCGCGTACGGCCAGCCGATGAACCTTGCCGTGAATACCTGAAATCTCCAGTTGCAATGCGCCCAGCAGGCGGTCGTTGAAACGCGCGGCATAAAGGCGATGACTTTCATTCAGCGTCTGTTCCAGTTTATCAATCTCCAGATCCGGCCAGACTTTACCCAGATCGATCCGGTCCTGCGGCGTCAGCGTGGTTAAACGCTGGATGGTGAGCTTCATGACAAACACCTGTACTTGTAAAAGGGGGAAGTGTAGCGAAAGTATACAACCAGAGCGCTGACACATTTTCATCAATAAAACAGGTCAAAAGATGGCCTGGCTGCCAGGATGATAGTTGTAAACAGGCCCTGGATGCGATCAATCCAGCATAACCCGCTGGCAAAGTGGTGAAAATCCGGCCGTTGCATCCAGTGTATTATGCTGTTGCACTCAGGCAATTCTGAATATGTCAGTTGATTTACAGAAGAAACTTCCTGTTTAATAACCTGAAAAATAAAGCCTTATTACTAATAAATGCCAGAAAAGTACGCTAACTCATTATTGCTTAATCAGTTTTTCGACTTTATCTGGCAGTTTGCACTCACAACAACCACGACATAACAGATGGGGTAGTCCGGATGAAAATGAAAGGTCGCGCATTACTGGCGGGATGTGTAGCACTGGCGATGAGCCATGCCGCACTGGCTGAAGATATTAAAGTGGCGATTGTCGGGGCGATGTCTGGCCCGGTTGCGCAGTATGGCGACATGCAGTTTGCCGGAGCGACCCAGGCGATTGAAGATATCAATGCCAAAGGCGGCGTTAACGGCAACAAACTGGTTGCGGTGAAATATGATGACGCCTGTGACCCGAAACAGGCGGTCGCGGTCGCCAACAAAGTGATCAACGACGGCATCCGCTACGTCATCGGCCATCTCTGCTCCTCATCGACCCAGCCTGCGTCTGACATCTACGAAGATGAAGGCGTGCTGATGATTACCCCCGCCGCCACCGCGCCGGATCTCACCGCCCGTGGCTACAAACTGATTATGCGCACCACCGGTCTCGACTCCGATCAGGGCCCGACCGCGGCCAAATATGCCATGACCGAGCTGAAGCCGCAGCGTATCGCTGTGGTACACGACAAGCAGCAGTATGGCGAAGGCCTGGCGCGTTCGGTGCAGGAGAGCCTGAAAAAGCAGGGCGCCAACATCGTGATGTTTGAAGGTATCACCGCCGGCGACAAAGATTTCTCTACCCTGGTGGCGCGCTTCAAGAAAGAGAACGTCGATTTCGTCTACTTCGGCGGTTACTACCCGGAGATGGGCCAGATTGTTCGCCAGGCGCGTGCTGCCGGTCTGAAAACCCAGTTCATGGGTCCGGAAGGCGTGGGCAACGCTTCACTGTCTAACATCGCGGGTGCCGCTTCTGAAGGGATGCTGGTGACCTTACCGAAACGCTACGATCAGGTTGAGACCAACAAGCCGATTGTGGATGCGCTGAAAGCGAAGAAACTTGATCCAACCGGTCCGTTCGTCTGGACCACCTATGCCGCGCTGCAATCGCTGGCGGCCGGGATGGAGCGCAGCAAGAGCGCCGAGCCGGAAGAGATTGTGAAGAACCTGAAAGAGGGCGCTGCGGTGCCAACCGTGATGGGCAACCTGAGCTGGGATCAGAAGGGCGATCTGAAAGGCTTTGAGTTCGGCGTCTTCAAATGGCATGCCGACGGTACCTCGACCGCTGTGAAGTAAGTCAGGCGGTTTACTGGCGGGTCAGGTGTCGGGTAACCGCTGCCTGCTCCCCTGCAACACTAACGCCTGGTCTGTGCTGCCAGGCGTTTTTTGTACTCCGTTCGGCGACGATCGGATAAGTAAGGGTTAAGGTATGTCCGAGCAGTTCCTCTATTTTATTCAGCAGATGTTCAACGGTGTTACCCTCGGCAGCACCTATGCGCTGATCGCCATCGGTTACACCATGGTTTACGGCATTATCGGCATGATCAACTTCGCTCACGGCGAGGTTTACATGATCGGTAGCTATGTCTCCTTTATCGTGATTGCCGCCCTGATGATGATGGGCATCGACACCACCTGGCTGATGATTGCGGCCGGCTTTGTGATGGCGGTAATTATCTCCAGCGCCTACGGCTGGAGCATCGAGCGCGTCGCCTACCGGCCGGTGCGCTCCTCCAAGCGCCTGATCGCGCTGATCTCCGCCATCGGCATGTCAATCTTCCTGCAAAACTACGTCAGCCTGACCCAGGGTTCGCGCGACCTGGCGCTGCCGAGCCTGATTACCGGGCAGTGGACGGTGGGCGAGAGCAACGGCTTTGCCGCCACCATCTCCACCATGCAAATCGTGATCTGGGTGGTGACGTTCCTGGCGATGCTGGCGCTGACTACCTTTATTCGCTATTCGCGTATGGGCCGCGCCTGCCGCGCCTGTGCTGAAGATCTGAAAATGGCCAGCCTGCTGGGGATTAACACCGATCGCGTCATCTCACTGACCTTTGTCATCGGTGCCGCGATGGCCGCAGTCGCGGGCGTGTTGCTGGGCCAGTTTTACGGATCGATTAACCCGTTTATCGGCTTTATGGCCGGCATGAAGGCATTCACCGCCGCGGTGCTGGGCGGGATTGGCAGTATTCCGGGCGCGATGATTGGTGGCCTGGTGCTGGGGATTGCGGAAGCGCTGACCTCCGCCTATCTGAGCACCGAGTATAAAGATGTCGTCTCCTTTGCCTTACTGATTGTGGTGCTGCTGGTGATGCCGACCGGGATTCTGGGCCGTCCGGAGGTGGAAAAAGTATGAAGTCTTCCTTTCTCAACGCCCTGATTTCGTCGCTGATGTTGCTGCTGCTCGCCAGCTTCTTTATGGGGCTGCGCCTTAATCTGGATGGCACAAATCTGGTGGTGCAAAACGCCGGCAGCGTGCGCTGGAACTGGATTGCTGTTGCCTGTGTGGTGGTGTTTCTGTTTCAGCTGCTGCGTCCGGTCTGGCAGAGCGGCCTGAAGAAAATCTCCGGTCCGGCGCTGGTGCTGCCGGGCATCGATGGCTCGACGCCAAAGCAGAAGCTGGTGATGGCGGTGATGATCGTGGCGGCGCTCGCCTGGCCGTTCCTGGTGTCGCGCGGCACGGTCGATATCGCCACCATGACGCTGATCTACGTGATGCTCGGTCTTGGACTGAATGTGGTGGTCGGCCTGTCGGGCCTGCTGGTTTTGGGCTACGGCGGTTTCTACGCCATCGGTGCCTATACCTTCGCCCTGCTGAACCACTATTACGGGCTCGGCTTCTGGCAGTGCCTGCCGCTCTCCGGCATGGTGGCCGCGCTGTTTGGCCTGCTGCTGGGCTTCCCGGTGTTGCGGTTACGCGGCGACTATCTGGCGATTGTGACGCTGGGCTTCGGTGAGATCGTGCGTATTCTGCTGCTCAACAATACCGCCCTGACCGGCGGCCCGAACGGCATCAGCCAGATCCCGAAACCGACCTTCTTTGGTCTGGAATTTGGCCGTACGCCGCGTGAAGGCGGCTGGGATACTTTCCACCACTTCTTTGGCCTGAAGTACGATCCCAGCGACCGGATTATCTTCCTGTATCTGGTGGCGTTGCTGCTGGTGGTGCTGACGCTGTTCGTGATCAACCGGCTGCTGCGGATGCCGCTGGGCCGTGCCTGGGAAGCGCTGCGCGAGGATGAGATCGCCTGTCGTTCACTGGGCCTCAGCCCGACCCGAATCAAACTGACGGCCTTTACCATCAGCGCCGCCTTCGCCGGCTTTGCCGGTAGCCTGTTCGCCGCGCGTCAGGGCTTTGTCAGCCCGGAATCCTTTACCTTTGTCGAATCAGCGTTTGTGCTGGCGATTGTGGTGCTGGGCGGCATGGGCTCGCAGTTTGCGGTGATTCTGGCTGCCATTCTGCTGGTGGTTTCGCGTGAACTGATGCGTGACCTCAACGAGTACAGCATGCTGGTGCTGGGAGGATTAATGGTGCTGATGATGATCTGGCGTCCGCAGGGACTGTTGCCGATGAAGCGTCCGCATCTGAAATTAAGACAGGGTAAACAGGGTAAACAGGGAGAACAGGCATGAGTCAGCCTTTATTAGCCGTTGAAGGCCTGATGATGCGCTTCGGCGGCCTGTTAGCCGTAAACAACGTTTCGATGGCGCTGCATCCTCAGGAGATCGTTTCGCTGATCGGGCCAAACGGTGCCGGGAAAACCACGGTATTCAACTGCCTGACCGGCTTCTACAAGCCAACCGGTGGCAGCATTAAACTGCGTGAGCAGCATCTGGAAGGATTGCCTGGCCAGAAGATTGCGCGGATGGGGATTGTGCGTACTTTCCAGCACGTACGTCTGTTCCGCGAAATGACGGTGATCGAAAACTTGCTGGTGGCGCAACATCAGCATCTGAAAAGCGGGTTGTTTGCTGGCCTGCTCAAGACGCCGGCGTTTCGTCGCAGTGAAGGCGAGGCGCTGGATCGTGCGGCCAACTGGCTGGAGCGGGTCGGTCTGCTGGATCTGGCTAACCGCCAGGCCGGAAACCTGGCCTATGGTCAGCAGCGCCGTCTGGAGATTGCGCGCTGCATGGTGACGCGCCCGGAAATTCTGATGCTGGATGAACCGGCGGCGGGTCTTAACCCCAAAGAGACGCACGAACTGGATGAGCTGATCGCCGAACTGCGCGGTGAGCACAAGGTGTCAGTGCTGTTGATTGAACACGATATGAAGCTGGTGATGGGCATTTCTGATCGCATTTACGTGGTTAATCAGGGAACGCCATTGGCTAACGGTACGCCGGAAGAGATTCGTAATAACCCGGACGTGATCCGTGCCTATTTAGGAGAGGCGTAAGATGGCAAATGCGATGTTAACCATTGAGAACGTGAGCGCCCATTACGGCAAAATTCAGGCGCTGCATAATGTCAGCCTCTACATCAATCAGGGCGAAATCGTCACGCTGATTGGGGCCAACGGCGCCGGGAAAACCACGCTGCTCGGCACGCTGTGTGGCGAACCGCGAGCTACCCACGGCAACATCACCTTTGACGGGAAAACCATTACCGACTGGCAGACGGCGCGCATCATGCGTGAAGCGATCGCCATCGTACCGGAAGGTCGTCGGGTGTTTGCGCGCATGACGGTGGAAGAGAATCTGGCGATGGGCGGCTTTTTTGCCAGCCGCCCGCAATATCTGGAACGGATCAAGCGCGTTTATCAGCTATTCCCGCGGCTGGAGGAGCGCAAAATCCAGCGGGCCGGCACCATGTCCGGCGGTGAGCAGCAGATGCTGGCGATTGGTCGGGCGCTGATGAGTCAGCCGCGCCTGCTGCTGCTGGATGAGCCGTCGCTGGGTCTGGCACCGATAATCATTCAGCAGATTTTCGACACCATCGAACAGTTACGCAGCGAAGGGATGACCATCTTCCTGGTGGAGCAGAACGCGAATCAGGCGCTGAAGCTGGCGGATCGGGGTTACGTGCTGGAGAACGGCCATGTGGTGCTGGAAGACACAGGCGCAGCACTTCTTTCCAACGAAGCCGTCCGCAGCGCGTACCTCGGAGCTTAATATTCAGAGGCCTGGCTTACTTGCCATTTCGACACCGGGCAGTGCTCGTAATCCTCACGTATATATATACGCTCCGGTTACTGCGCGCTGGCCGGTGCCGAACTGCCTGCGCCGCCGACGGCCTTGAGCATGGGTGGTGCCACTGACGGCCTTTGAGTTTGCCCTTAAAAAGCACGGACAAGTGCTGTCATTGCCAGTATCCGTTACAATTTATGTAAATAAACGCGACTTTGTAATGGTGTATAGCCGCTCAGATTGCTGAAAACCCAAATCAGGGTGAATTTGGCTGCAACGAACAAACTCAACGCACAGGGAACACGGGCAGAGGAGGAAAGCGTCCCGCGCCATGGACGGCGCGGGCCGAGCATGTCATGGATGACGGATTTTGCGTCTTTCCGATCTGACCGTGTTCTCTGTGCAGGGCTCAGTCTTACAGCGACCAGGCGAGACTTTGTCAACAAGCTCAGCTGCAGTTAGTCGCTCTGCCTTTTCCGCTATTCAGTCTGTCACCCGGCTGTCATCTTTCTGTTATTAATCCTTCATTTCCCCGTGTCATGTTACTTCGCGAAACAGAAATCCGTGATTTCACGCGTATTTACCTGCACAGGAAAATTCTATGTCCGTCGTTACCTATCGTCGTAGCCTGATCAGCGCGCTGCTTGGCCTGACGCTCAGCGGCCAGGCGCTGGCCGCCACTGAGATCCCGTTCTGGCACTCTATGGAAGGCGAGTTAGGCAAAGAAGTGGATTCGCTGGCACAACGGTTTAACCAGGCCCATCCCGATTACAAAATTGTTCCGACCTACAAAGGTAACTACGAGCAGAGCCTGGCGGCAGGTATCGCGGCAGTGCGCACCGGTAAAGCGCCCGCGGTGTTGCAGGTGTATGAAGTCGGCACCGCTACCATGATGGCCTCACAGGCGATTGTGCCGGTGCATCAGGTGTTTAAAGATGCCGGTATTCCGTTTGATGAAAAGCAGTTTGTACCGACGGTGGCGGGCTACTACAGCGACAGCAAAGGTCAGCTGATCTCTCAACCGTTCAACAGTTCGACGCCGGTGCTTTACTACAACAAAGACGCCTTCAAAAAAGCAGGACTTAACCCGGATCAGTCACCGAAAACCTGGCAGGAGCTGGCAAAAGATGCCGCGGCGCTGCGTAAAGCGGGCATGAGCTGTGGTTACGCCAGCGGCTGGCAGGGCTGGATTCAGATCGAAAACTTCAGCGCCTGGCATGCGCTGCCGGTGGCGACCAAAAACAACGGATTTGATGGTCGCGATGCGGTGCTGGAGTTCAATAAGCCGGTGCAGGTTCGTCACATCCAGATGCTGGAAGAGATGAATAAAAAGGGCGACTTCACCTACTTTGGTCGTAAAGATGAGTCCACCGCCAAGTTCTACAACGGCGATTGCGGTATCACCACCGCCTCATCCGGTTCGCTGGCGGATATCCGTCATTACGCCAAATTTAACTTCGGCGTGGGCATGATGCCGTATGACGACACCGTTCCTGAAGCACCACAAAACGCCATCATCGGCGGGGCCAGCCTGTGGGTGATGAAGGGCAAAGATGCAGCCACCTACAAAGGCGTCGCTGAGTTTATGCAGTTCCTCGCCCAGCCGGAAATCGCTGCGGAATGGCATCAGAAAACCGGCTATCTGCCGATTACCACCGCCGCCTATGAGCTGAGCAAACAGCAGGGCTTCTACGATAAAAATCCGGGAGCCGATATCGCCACCCGTCAGATGCTGAACAAGCCGCCGTTGCCGTTCACCAAAGGGATGCGTCTCGGCAATATGCCGCAGATTCGTACCGTGGTGGATGAAGAGCTGGAGAGCGTCTGGACCGGTAAACAGTCGCCGCAAAGCGCACTGGATAATGCGGTTAAACGCGGCAACGATCTGCTGCGTCGTTTCCAGCAGCAGGTGAAGTAACCCGCTCCACCGGGCCAGCCCAGGCTGGCCCTTTCTCTTTCTGAATCAGAGTGCGCCATGTCCTCATCTCGTCCGGTCTTTCGCACCAGCCTGTTGCCCTATCTTTTGGTGCTGCCGCAACTGTTGATCACCGCCATCTTCTTTCTCTGGCCTGCGGGTGAAGCCTTATGGTATTCGCTGCAAAGCCTCGATCCTTTTGGCATCTCCAGCACCTTCGTCGGGCTGGATAATTTTAAACGGCTGTTTGCCGATCCTTACTATCTGGATTCCTTCTGGACCACCATCAAATTCAGCGGTCTGGTCACGGTGTGCGGCATGGTGCTGTCGCTGCTGCTGGCGGCGCTGGTGGATTACGTGGTGCGGCTGCGCAAACTTTACCAGACGCTGCTGCTGTTGCCTTACGCCGTTGCGCCGGTCGTGGCGGCGGTGCTGTGGATGTTTCTGTTTAATCCCGGTCTGGGCCTGTTCAGCTACCTGCTGAACCACATCGGCTACAACTGGAACTATGCGCAAAACAGCGGTCAGGCGATGTTCCTGATTGTGCTGGCGTCAATCTGGCAGCAGATGAGCTACAACTTCCTGTTCTTCTTCGCCGCGCTGCAGTCGATTCCCAAATCGCTGGTGGAAGCCGCCGCGATTGACGGTGCCGGGCCGGTGCGTCGCTTCTTCAACCTTTCTCTGCCGCTGATTACGCCGGTCAGCTTCTTTCTGCTGGTGGTGAACCTGATTTACGCCTTCTTCGATACCTTCCCGGTGATCGACGCGGCGACCGGCGGCGGGCCGGTGCAGGCCACCACCACGCTGATCTACAAAATCTATCGCGAAGGCTTCACCGGTCTGGATCTCTCCTCATCCGCCGCCCAGTCGGTGGTGCTGATGGTGCTGGTGATCGGCCTGACGGTGATTCAGTTCCGCTTCGTTGAACGTAAGGTGCAATACCAATGATTGAGAACCGACGCGGGCTGGATATCTTCAGCCACATCGTGCTGATACTGGGCGTGCTGACTATCCTGTTCCCGCTCTATGTCGCCTTTGTGGCGGCCACGCTGGATAACGACGCGGTCTATCAGGTGCCGATGACGCTGGTGCCCGGCACCCACCTGTGGGAGAACGTCTCGCGCATCTGGACCCACGGCGTGAACGGTAACGGCCCGGCATTCGGCCTGATGCTGCTGAACAGCACGATCATGGCGCTTGGGATCACCGTCGGCAAAATCACCGTCTCGATGCTGTCAGCCTTTGCGCTGGTCTGGTTTCGCTTTCCGCTACGGACGCTGTTCTTCTGGCTGATTTTCATCACCCTGATGCTGCCGGTCGAAGTGCGTATTTTCCCGACGGTGCAGGTGATCGCCGATCTGAACCTGCTCGACAGTTACAGCGGCCTGACCCTGCCGCTGATGGCGTCAGCGACCGCCACCTTTTTGTTCCGCCAGTTTTTTATGTCGCTACCGGATGAGCTGGTGGAAGCGGCGCGCATCGATGGTGCCAGCGCGATGCGTTTCTTCCGCGATATCGTGCTGCCGCTGTCGAAAACCAACCTGGCGGCGCTGTTCGTGATCACCTTTATCTACGGCTGGAATCAGTATCTCTGGCCGCTGCTGATCATTAATGACGCCAGCCTCGGCACGGCGGTCGCGGGGATCAAAAGTATGATCTCCACCAGCGGTTCACCGACCCAGTGGAACGAAGTGATGGCGGCGATGTTATTAACCCTGATCCCACCGGTTGTGGTGGTGTTAGTCATGCAGCGTGCCTTTGTGCGCGGCCTGGTTGAGAGTGAGAAATAAGATGGCAGGCGTAACCCTTCAGGCAGTGACCAAGTCTTACGATGGTAAAAATCAGATCATTCAGCCGCTGAACGTTACGGTTAATGATGGCGAATTTATGGTGATGGTCGGCCCTTCCGGCTGCGGGAAATCGACCCTGCTGCGGATGGTGGCGGGCCTGGAGCGCGTCAGCTCCGGCGACATCTACATCGACAACAAACGCGTCACCCAGGAAGAGCCAAAAGATCGCGGCATTGCGATGGTGTTCCAGAACTATGCGCTCTATCCCCATATGTCCGTCGAAGAGAACATGGCCTATGGCCTGAAGATCCGCGGCATGGGCAAAGAGCAGATTCGGCTGCGGGTGCTTGACGCGGCGCGCAGCCTTGAGCTGGATCATCTGCTGACCCGCCGGCCGCGTGAGCTCTCCGGCGGCCAGCGTCAGCGCGTTGCTATGGGGCGCGCCATCGTGCGTGAACCGGCGGTGTTTCTGTTCGATGAGCCGCTCTCCAATCTGGATGCACGGCTGCGGGTGCAGATGCGTCTTGAACTGCAACAGTTGCATCGGCGTTTGCAGACCACCAGCCTCTATGTCACGCACGATCAGGTCGAAGCGATGACGCTGGCGCAGCGGGTGATGGTGATGAACAAAGGCGTGGTCGAGCAACTGGGCACGCCGGTTGAGGTTTATGAGCGTCCCGCCAGTCAGTTCGTCGCTTCGTTTATCGGCGCACCGGCGATGAACCTGCTGAAAGGGCAGTTCAACAGTGACGGTACGCGCTTTAATCTGGATGCGTCGCACGCTTTGCCGCTCAGCGACAGCAAAGCGAAGTGGGCCAACCGTCCGGTGGTGCTGGGTATCCGGCCGGAACATATCCAGCTCAGCAGCCGTGAGCAGGGCGGCGTGCCGCTGCGGGTCGATACGCTGGAGATGCTGGGTGCCGATAATCTTGCGCATGGCCGCATCGGTGATACGCCGCTGGTGGTACGCTTAGCCCACAGCGAGCGGCCACAGCCTGGCAGCACGCTGTGGCTGCATCTGCCCGCAGATGCGTTACACTTCTTCGATTCAACCCATGGAAAGCGTCTGGAATGAGCACACAACACTGGCCCTATCCGCACATCGTCGCGCATCGCGGCGGCGGTAAACTGGCACCGGAAAACACCCTGGCGGCAATTGACGTCGGGGCGAAATATGGTCATCAGATGATTGAATTTGATGCCAAACTGTCGGGCGATGCACAGATCTTTCTGCTGCACGACGACACGCTGGATCGCACCAGCAACGGCTGGGGCGTTGCCGGGCAGCTGCCGTGGGAGAAACTGTCACAGCTTGATGCCGGCAGCTGGTTCAGCAAGGCGTTTAATGGCGAAAAGCTGGCGCGGCTGGATCAGGTGGCGGATCGCTGCCGTCAGCATCAGATGATGGCGAATATCGAAATCAAACCGACCACCGGCAGCGAAGCAGAAACCGGGCGCGCCGTGGCGCAGGCGGCAGCCAGCCTGTGGCACGGACAAACCGCACCGTTGCTCTCTTCTTTCTCGTATGAGGCGCTGGAAGCGGCGATGCAGGCGGAACCGCAGCTGCCGCGTGGTTTGCTGTCACACAGCTGGGATAATGAGTGGCGCGAGAAAACGGCGGCGCTGGCGTGCGTTTCGATCCATCTCAATCACAAAGTGCTGACCGAAGCGCGGGTGGCGGAACTAAAGGCGGCTGGCCTGAAGATTCTGGCCTATACCGTAAACAGCCCGGAGCGGGTGCGGGAACTGCTGAAATGGGGCGTTGATGCCATCTGTACCGACTGCATCGACATCATCGGCCCCGATTTTAGTTAGTTCTGATTTTGATTTTGCTGACCCGGCTGCGTGGTGATCACCCGTTGCTGGGCGCTGTTACGCTGCTCCTGCATTTTACGCTGCATATCCTGAGTCTGACGTTGCTGATCCTGACGCAGCTTCAACTGCTGTTGCTGCTGTTGCGTCTGCATCTGGTTCTGCATCCGTTGCTGGCTCGGGTTATAGCCTGGCCGGTTAGGATCGTTGGTACTGTTCAGCGTGTTCGCCAGCGTGGCGAAAGGCAGCAGGGCCGCCAAAGCAATTATCCACTTCTTCATTATTCCTCCTTCCTCAAAGCGACAGGTGCTGGATATTGAATGCCATCGTCTGGCGTTCAGGGTCGCACGCATAAGTTTACGCGATATCACAGACCTTACCTTCAGATGTATTCCTGATTTGACTTAACCCTGATTATTTTGCTGTATTTGTAGCCACTTGCGTAAATGATAAAAAAATGTAAATAACAACACGGGATGGTGGCAGGATGAAAATGCAGCAAACAGTGCGGCAGCTTAGCTGGTCGCTGGTGATGAGTTTTACCGTGGTGGCCGGCGCTAACGCCGCACCAACCCAGGCACCGCCGGTCTCTTACGGCGTCGACAGCGACACTTTCCATCCGGTGAAAGCACAGCACGGCATGGTGGCGTCAGTCGATGCGATGGCAACCCAGGTCGGGGTTGAGATTCTGCGTCAGGGCGGCAACGCCGTCGATGCGGCGGTGGCGGTGGGCTTTGCGCTGGCCGTCACCCATCCGCAGGCTGGTAACCTCGGCGGCGGCGGGTTTATGCTGCTGCGCACCGCCTCTGGCCGCGCCACCGCTATCGATTTCCGTGAAATGGCACCGGGCCACGCCTCGCGCGATATGTTCCTGGATAAGCAGGGCAACGCCGACAGCAAGCTGTCGCTGACCTCACATCTCGCCTCCGGTACACCGGGCACCGTGGCCGGGCTGGCGCTGGCTGCGCAAAAATATGGCACGCTGCCGCTGAGCACGCTGCTGGCACCAGCGATTAAACTGGCGCGTGACGGTATTCCGGTCAACGACGCGCTGGCGGATGACCTGAAAACCTACGGCAAAGAGGTGCTGATTAACCATCCCAACAGCAAAGCGATCTTCTATAAAGCGGACGGCACGCCGTGGCAGAAGGGCGATCGGCTGGTGCAGAAGAACCTCGCCCACAGTCTGCAACTGATTGCCCGTCAGGGACCGGATGCTTTTTATAAAGGTGAAATCGCGGATGAGATCGCCGGGGAGATGGCGCAGCACGGCGGCCTGATCAACAAAGCTGACCTGGCGGCCTATCGCGCGGTTGAGCGTAAGCCAATCAGCGGCACCTATCGTGGCTATGAAGTCTTCTCGATGCCGCCGCCGTCATCCGGTGGCATCCACATCGTGCAGATCCTCAATATCCTGGAAAACTTCGATCTGGCGAAGATGGGCTTTGGCAGCGCGGATGCGATGCAGGTTATGGCCGAAGCGGAGAAATATGCCTACGCGGACCGCTCTGAATATCTCGGCGACCCCGATTTTGTAAAGGTGCCGTGGCAGGCATTAACCAGCAAAGCCTACGCCAAAACCCTGGCGCAGCAGATTGACGTCGCCAAAGCGCGTCCGTCCAGTGAGATCAAACCCGGCAAGCTCGAACCTTATGAAAGTAACCAGACCACCCATTTCTCGGTGGTGGATAAACAGGGCAATGCGGTCGCGGTGACCTACACGCTTAACACCTATTTCGGCAGCGGGATTGTGGCGGGTAACAGCGGCATCCTGATGAATAACGAGATGGATGATTTCTCAGCCAAGCCGGGTACGCCAAACGTCTACGGGCTGGTTGGCGGTGAAGCCAATGCGGTGCAACCGGCGAAACGTCCGCTCTCTTCGATGTCTCCGACCATTGTGGCGAAAGGCGGCAAAACCTGGCTGGTCACCGGCAGTCCGGGCGGCAGCCGTATCATCACCACGGTATTGCAGATGGTGGTTAACAGCATCGATTTCGGGATGAACGTCGCCGAAGCGACCAATGCACCGCGTTTCCATCATCAGTGGCTGCCCGATCAGCTGCGAGTTGAGAAAGGCTTCAGCCCGGATACGCTGCGTCTGCTGGAAAGCAAAGGCCAGCATGTG
The DNA here is from genome assembly GCF_037149395.1 of Pantoea sp. USHLN298. Taxonomy (NCBI): domain Bacteria; kingdom Pseudomonadati; phylum Pseudomonadota; class Gammaproteobacteria; order Enterobacterales; family Erwiniaceae; genus Pantoea; species Pantoea sp. USHLN298. Next base: position 137,617 of record NZ_JBBCRO010000007.1, on the reverse strand, counting down.
AAAGTGCTGCCAGCGATGGGCAGTACCCAGAGCATTATGATTGGTCCCGATGGGATGTTGTATGGCGCCTCCGACCCGCGCAGCATCGACGATCTCAGTGCCGGTTATTAAGGCACAAGGGCACCTGAGGGTGTGTAATGCTCGTCAGCGAAGGTTAGATTTGCAAAGGCTGTCACGGTCAGACGTGGCAGCTTTTTTCCTGGCAGGCGTGCCGGAGTGCGGGCCTGAGCACCTCTGCTGCTGCCGGGTCGTCCTCGCGCCGCTTCGCGGTACCTTCGGCTTTGACGTCGTGCCGACGAACCGTTCGGGGATCGGCCCTCCCTGGCCGCCCCGAACTCTCCACGCTTCCCGGCGTGGCGTTCTGGTCCAACGTCACGCCTCAGCGCTGCGGATAGCCCTTTCAGCAGCAGAGGCGCCCAGGCCTCCACTATCGTGCCCTTTTTAACAACACGCACTGAAGCTTCAGAGCAGGCTGGAGTCGAACAGGGGCAGGCAATCCGCAGCGCTGAGCAGAATGGGTCTGCCAGGAGAGCCCGCAGGACGCGGGCGAAAGGCGGGGCGGCACAGGATGTGCCATCCCCGACGGTGCGTCAGGCCGAGGAATGAAGTGAAGGCACCGCGCAGCGGCGCGAGGACCGCCAGCCCCTGTTCGGCACCAGACTGCGTTATCACCTGTCGCTTAACTGACGAGCATCACACCTCAGGGTGCCCTTTTTTATTCTGAGGCGTCAGGATTTCAGCCGCGCCATGAAATGAACATCGATCAGCTCGCCATAGCGCATCGCATATCGTCTGGCCGTTCCCTCGATCTCAAAACCGAAGCGACGATAAAGGGCGATAGCCGGGGCATTATCAACAAACACCGTCAGTTCCATCCGCGAGACCTGCAGCCAGTTGTCACACAGGCTGACCATCTCCTGCATCAGCGCACGGCCGACACCGCGCTGGCGATAATTTTCATCGACTCCCATGCCCAGCGTGGCGGAGTGACGCCGCCGGGCGCGCTCGGGCACTTCCAGGGCGCATTGCCCGACCACTTCATCATCCATACAGGCGACCAGCAGATGCACTCCTGGCCGGGGCGTGCTGAGCCGGGTTTGCCACATCTGCAACGACGAGTGAGGGAGTTGTAGCGTGTTCGCCTGCGTATCGGGCTGGCTATAAATGCGCTGCAGAGCGACCGCATCTTCCGGCGTAACGTGGCGAACGGTGATCTCACTCATGGTGCCTCCCGATGGATTAGATGGATAAATCCCTTTTAACATCAAGGGAAAGCACGGATAAATCAACAAAATTTCGGCAAAATCGCTTTACAGATACGAATGATAATGATTATTATTTCGATGCGTTCCCGGGGTGTCGCCCGACAGCCTGAGAAAGCACGACATTGCTCACATTGCTTCCAGTATTATTTAGCCAGCACAGATGCTGGCTTTTTTTTTGCTCTCACCGCCGCACCTGCACAAGGTCTCTGTCAGGCCAGTGGCAGCTGACCCCTAACCCGTCCTCAAATGGGCTGGCGGGCGCGATCACGAATAAACCCTCAAACCGCAACGTGATATTCAGTGACTGACAGGATTAACAGATCGGGTTGACGGACGGTCATGGTGTTAAACGGCCTTCAGCCAGCGGAAAAAAGAGATCGGATTTGGTTAAATTTAACCGGATAAAATAAGCGCGATGGGCAAATTATCTGATGCTGACCTTATCTGCGCTATTTATTTTCAGATAATCATTAACATAACATGTATTGATGCTGAAGGGATTATCCTGAAATTATTTCCTTTATTTGCACTCAGGTTTGTTAAATAATTTATCCGATGAATCACGCAATAAGGTATTGATATGAGTTTTAATACCATGTCCGACAGTGAAATTATTTCTGAATTATGTTGCAGAATTAAAGAAACACGTATGCAGCTTGGGCTCTCTCAGATTGAGCTTGCTGAACGCGCCCGCGTGGGTACGGCAACCATTAAGCGGGCAGAATTAGGGGAGTCTGTCACCCTGAGCACCCTTATCGGTATTTTGCGTGGTCTGGAACGTCTGCATCAGCTGGAGTCCGTTCTTTCGGATTCACACCGGCGCACCTTTAATGCACAGTTAACCGCCTCATCACCTGCCCGCATCCGTATCAGAAAAAAGCAGACCGGCCCGGCTCAGACAGCCGCTACCGGCCAGCCTGTCCAGCAGACGCCGCCCAACGCCACCATTAATGAATGGTACAGCTCTTCAGAAGTGCGAAGCATGGTCTGGTCAGATCTGACAACGGAGAGCGAAACGAAATAACGCCGTTAAAACCGGCAGGGTGAAAGGAGTAAACCGCCAGCCTGACAGGCTGGCGGTGTTTAACCGTCAGGATTCACAAATCGCCACTTTGATCGCCAGACCGCCGCGCGCCGTTTCACGGTATTTGGCATTCATGTCTTTGCCGGTTTCAAACATGGTTTCAATGATCTTATCCAGCGACACTTTCGGATCGCTGGTGCGATACATCGCCATACTGGTTGAGTTAATGGCTTTCACCGCCGCAATCGCATTTCGCTCAATACAGGGCACCTGAACCTGACCCGCCACAGGATCGCAGGTCAGACCCAGATTATGCTCCATCCCTATTTCAGCCGCGACGCAGACTTTTTCCGCCTCTGCGCCCAGCAATTCAGCCAGGCCAGCCGCTGCCATTGAACAGGCCACGCCGACTTCTCCCTGGCAGCCCACTTCAGCGCCGGAAATGGAGGCATTCATCTTATAAAGAATGCCAATTGCGCCTGCCGTCAGGAAATAACGCATATAAAGCTCAGGCGTGACCGGTTTGATGAAACGATCATAATAGGCCAGCACCGCCGGAATAATTCCGCACGCGCCGTTGGTTGGCGCGGTAACCACACGTCCTCCTGCGGCATTTTCCTCGCTCACCGCCATAGCAAACATGTTCACCCAGTCCATAGCACTTAACGGATTCACCGACTGACTCTGCGGCGCCAGAATGCGATGCAGAGACGATGCCCGACGCGGCACTTTTAACGGGCCGGGTAAAATGCCTTCCGTACTGAGGCCGCGGGTAATCGCATTGCGCATGGTTTGCCATATCTGCGCCATGTTTTCTTCCACCTCTTTGCGGCCATAGCGGGCAATCTCGTTCTTCATCATCACCGCTGAAATCGACAGGTTATTATCATGGCAATGCGCCAGCAGGTTGCGGGCGGAGTAGAACGGAAAGGGGAGATCGATTTCGTTATCCAGGTTTTTACCGAAATCATCTTCGGTCACGATAAAACCGCCGCCGATGGAATAGTAGGTCTGGGAATGAACGGTTTTGCCGTCACAAAAGGCGGTAATGCTCATACCATTTTCATGTAATGGCAGAAACTCGCTGTGAAAACGCATGCACTCTGCCACCGGGAAGGCAATTTCCCGCTGACCTTCTTTGATACGCAACTGTTGCAGGCTATTCACGTCACGAATGATGGCTGGAATCTTATCAATATCCACGGTGTCAGGCAGATAGCCACTCAGGCCGAGAATAATCGCAATGTCGGTGTGGTGGCCTTTACCGGTCAGAGAAAGCGAGCCATAAATATCCACCACCAGACGAGTCACCTTATCCAGCAGGCCTTTTTCACTCAGCGTATCCACAAAATGTTTGCCTGCCTTCATCGGCCCGACCGTGTGTGAACTGGATGGCCCGATGCTGATTTTAAAAATATCGAAAACGCTAATCATGATTCACCCATGCGGATTGCAATAGGAAAGTGGCGCTCGCCGGGAGGGCGAGCGACGGTCATCAGCTGTGTAATGAATAAGCGATGGCGGAAATAGCAATCAGGCCAATGACGATGACAAAAATATTACTCAGATGACCGCTGTACTTGCGCATCGCCGGGACTTTATTGATGGCGTACATCGGCATCAGGAACAGAATCATGGCGATAACCGGCCCGCCCAGTTTTTCAATCATGCCTAAAATGCTGGGATTCAGGGTGGCGACAATCCAGGTGGTGGCCAGCATAAAGCAGGCGGTGATCCGGTTCAGCTTATTAAGCTCAATGGTTTTGCCTTTGCTGCGCAGCGACTTAATCACCATGCCGTTGAAACCTTCACGCGCGCCCAGATAGTGACCAAGAAAGGATTTGGTAATGGCGATGATGGCGATAATCGGCGCCATCCAGGCAATTAACGGAGAGTTAAAATGGTTAGCCAGATAAGAGAGAATAGAAATATTCTGCGCTTTCGCCTCGGCCAGGTTTTCCGGTAAGAGACTCAGTACGCAGCTGAAGACGAAAAACATCACGGTGAGAACCATCATGATATGGGCGCAGGCTAAAATACGTGAGCATTTTGATGCCGCCTGATCACCGTACTCCTGACGCTTGGCCACCGCAAAGGAGGAGATAATCGGGGAGTGATTGAAAGAGAAAACCATGACCGGAATGGCCAGCCACAGCGTGAACCACAGCCCACCTCCGGTGGTCTCTGAACCACTAAATGAGAGCGTATTCAGAATAGCGCCGTTCCATTGGGGGATCAGATAAAGCGCCAGCAGCATCAGCGCGGCAACAAACGGGAACACCAGCACGCTCATCGCTTTCACAATCGCTTTTTCGCCGAAGCGTACAATAGCCATCATGCCGACAATCAGAATCAATGCCAGTAACGCACGCGGCGGCGATACCAGATGAAGCTGGTGGGTGAGAAAACTTTCGACGGTATTGGTAATCGCCACGCTATAAACCAGCAGAATGGGATAAATAGCAAAAAAGTAGAGCAGGGTAATCAGCTTGCCTGCACCGGTACCAAAATGTTCCTCCACTACTTCAGTAATATTTTCACCCGGATTCCTGCCGGAAAGTACAAAGCGGGTAAGCCCACGATGGGCAAAAAAGGTCATCGGGAAGGCTAACAGCGCCATCACGATTAACGGCAGCAAACCGCCCGTGCCGGCATTGATCGGCAAAAACAGCACGCCGGCACCAATTGCCGTGCCGTAGAGTCCCAGCATCCAGACGGTATCGCTTTTTCTCCAGCGTAGGGTGTCACCTGATATCAGCGTATTTTGAACGGCATCCATAATAGGGTTCCTAATAATAAGAAGAGATAAAATGAATCGGACGATATTTAAAAACAGGCTTTTTATTTGCTGGCTATTTTAGTAGGGTTTGTCATGGCGGGTTATTTACGGCGATCACATTATTCGGTTTGTAATTTATTTTTTAAGGTATCAAAAGTCATCCCTTATTAATGATGATTTTTAAGGTATCACTTTTAATCCCGCTTTTATCTTTGGCGGCTTTAAATTCCGTGGAAATATCACCAGTGTGATATTCGGAAAATAAATTAACAGAGTTTCTGCGTGGCTGTTATCTACCGGCTTTATCAATTTACCTTTATGTCTGTTTTTTCCCTTCATCCCGCCTTCTAACCGGTTCGTTCTGTCCCGTTCAGTAATCCGCCCGCTTTTGTTCAATGATTTTGAACAGAGGCGTGAACTTTTTCAGCTATCAATCATGCCGCCGCAGGGAGAGACTATAAAAAACATTGAGGAGATTTGAACATGATTTATGTACGCAAAGCAGAAGAACGCGGTCACGCTAACCACGGCTGGCTGGACAGCTGGCACACCTTTTCTTTCGCCAGCTATCACGACGCTAACTTTATGGGTTTCTCCGCGCTGCGGGTGATCAATGAAGATGTGGTGGAAGGCGGCCAGGGTTTCGGTACCCATCCGCATAAAGATATGGAGATTCTGACCTACGTGCTCTCCGGAACGGTTGAGCATCAGGACAGCATGGGCAACAAAGAGCAGATCCCGGCCGGGGAGTTTCAGATCATGAGCGCCGGCACCGGTGTACGTCACTCCGAGTACAACGCCAGCGCCACCGAGCCGCTGCATCTGTATCAGATCTGGATCATTCCTGAGCGTACCGGCATTGAGCCACGCTACGATCAGCGCCGTTTCCCGGATGTGCAGGGACGTCAGCTGGTGCTGAGTCCGGATGCGCGTGAAGGCTCGCTGAAGGTCTATCAGGATATGACCTTATCGCGCTGGGTGCTGGCGGCGGGTGAGCAGGATAACGTGGCGATCGATGCCGGTCGTCGCATCTGGATTCAGGTGGTGAAAGGGGAGGTTACCGTCAACGGTCAGGCGGTGACTACCAGCGATGCGCTGGCAATCTGGGATGAAAGCGCACTCACCATCGAGGCCAGCAGCGCCGCCGAAGTCCTGCTGTTTGATCTGCCACCGGTCTGATTCGGTTACGGGCGCGCCTCGTCGCGCCCGGTTGGCAATCTGTTGTCAGAAAAGTGATAGACTCATCGTACTGAAGCTATAAGGGCGATCCCAGGCGCTACGATGAAGAAGAAAAGACCGGTATTACAGGACGTTGCCGATCGCGTCGGCATTACAAAAATGACCGTCAGCCGTTACCTGCGTAACCCTGAGCAGGTCTCCATTGCCCTGCGCGATAAGATTGCGGTTGCGCTGGATGAGCTGGGTTATATCCCCAACCGCGCGCCCGATATGCTCTCAAACGCGACCAGCCGCGCCATTGGCGTGCTGCTGCCGTCGCTCACCAACCAGGTCTTCGCCGACGTGTTGCGCGGCATTGAAGCCGTCACCGATGAGGCGGGCTATCAGACGCTGGTGGCTCACTTTGGCTACAACCCACAAAAAGAAGAGTTACAGCTGCGCTCGCTGCTCGGCTGGAACATTGATGGGGTGATCCTGACCGAACGCACTCACACGCCCGGCACGCTGCGGATGCTGGAAGTAGCCGGCATTCCAGTGATTGAGGTGATGGACAGCGTGACGCCCTGCCTGGATATGGCGGTAGGCTTCGACAACGTGGAAGCGGCGCGACAGATGACCCAGGCGATCCTCAGCAAAGGTCATCGTCACACCGTTTACCTCGGGGCACGTCTCGATGAACGTACGCTGCAAAAGCAGCGCGGCTATGAAGCGGCGATGCGCGAAGCGGGGCTGACTCCGCGCAGCGTCATGATGGAAGATGCTTCATCCTTCAGCGCCGGCTGTGATCTGCTGCGTGAGGCACAGCGGCTCTATCCTGAAACCGACAGCCTGTTTTGCACCAACGATGACCTGGCCGTCGGCGCGATGTTTGAATGCCAGCGACAGGGTTTGCAGGTGCCGAGCCAGATGGCGATTGCCGGTTTCCACGGGCATGACATCAGTCAGGTGGTGACGCCGCAGCTGGCAACGGTCCTGACGCCGCGCGACCGGATGGGGCGTGAAGCGGCAGCACTGCTGCTGGCGCGTATCGGCGGAGAGAGCAGCGCAAATCAGTCGCTGGATGTCGGTTTCGAAATCAGTGAAGGTGGCAGCATCTGATTCTGGCGATTTTATGAGTCAGCTCACACTTTCGTGCTTTTCCCGGTAAAAAGGTTGCCAGGCTGTTAAGTGGTCAAGACAATGAGAAACGACATTGTTATCGGTAACATTGGCAAATCCACACCTGCCGGAGCAGAAAAATGACAACGCAATCCCCGTCGCATCACGTTTTTATCCTGATGGGCGTTTCAGGCAGCGGTAAGTCTGCCGTCGCCAACCAGGTTTCGCATCAACTGAATACCGCCTTTCTCGACGGTGATTTTCTCCATCCGCGCGCCAACATCCTGAAAATGGCTGATGGTCATCCGCTGGATGATAACGACCGCCAGCCGTGGTTACAGGCGCTGAACGATGCTGCGTTTGCGATGCAGCGTACCCAGGCGATTTCAGTGATTGTCTGCTCGGCGCTGAAAAAAAGTTATCGCGATATTCTGCGCCAGGGTAATGACAACCTGCGTTTCGTCTATCTGAAAGGCGACTTCGATACCATCGAAGCCCGTCTTAAAGCGCGCAAAGGTCACTTCTTCAAGCCGCAAATGCTGGTCACCCAGTTTGCGACGCTGGAAGAACCGGGCAGTGATGAGCCGGATGTACTGGTGGTGGATATCGATCATTCACTCGACGAGGTTGTGGCGGCTACGGTTGCGACTATCAGGGACGCAATCAGCCAGGGTTAGAGATGAATACCGCAACACTTGTACTGACCGCAGCAGGCTCCGTCCTGCTGCTGCTTTTTCTGGTGATGAAAGCGCGTATGCACGCCTTTGTCGCCCTGATGTTAGTGTCGATTGGCGCCGGGCTGTTCTCCGGTATGCCGCTGAATCAGATCGCCGAAACCATGCAGAAGGGGATGGGCGGCACGCTCGGCTTCCTCGCCATTGTGGTGGCGCTGGGCGCGATGTTCGGCAAAATCCTGCATGAAACCGGGGCGGTCGATCAGATTGCTATCCGGATGCTGAAAACTTTTGGTCAGAGTCGCGCCCATTACGCAATGGGCATTGCTGGCCTGATCTGCGCGCTGCCGCTGTTTTTTGAAGTGGCGGTGGTGCTGTTAATCAGCATCGCTTTTGCCGTGGCGCGGCGTACCGGCGGCAATCTGGTTAAGCTGGTGATCCCGCTGTTTGCCGGGGTCGCCGCAGCCGCCGCTTTCCTGCTGCCGGGTCCGGCACCGATGCTGCTGGCCTCGCAGATGCACGCTGACTTTGGCTGGATGATCCTGCTGGGTCTGTGCGCCGCGATCCCCGGCATGCTGATTGCGGGTCCGCTGTTCGGCAACTTCATCGGGAATCATGTCTCGTTCAGCGCACCGCCGGAAGATCATCAGCCGGATGTGGATGAGAGCAAGCTGCCTTCGTTTGGCTTCAGCCTGTCACTGATTCTGTTCCCGCTGGTGCTGGTTGGCCTGAAAACCATCGGCGCGCGCTTCACCACCGAAGGCACCCCGTTGTATGAGTGGCTGGAGTTTATCGGTCATCCGTTTACCGCGATCCTGCTGGCGTTGCTGGTGGCGATTTATGGTCTGGCCTACCGTCAGGGCATGGACAAAGAGCGGGTGATGCAGGTGTGCGGCAGTGCGCTGCAGCCGGCGGGGATTATCCTGCTGGTGATCGGCGCGGGCGGCGTATTCAAACAGGTGCTGGTCGATTCTGGCGTCGGGCCGGTGCTGGGGAATGCGCTGACCGGTGCGGGACTGCCGATTGCGCTGGCCTGCTTTATTCTGTCGGGCGCAGTGCGGGTGATTCAGGGCTCGGCAACGGTCGCCTGTCTCACCACGGTCGGATTGATCATGCCGGTGATTGAACCGCTGCACTACAGCGGCGCTCAGCTGGCGGCGCTGTCGATCTGTATCGGCGGCGGATCGATTATCATCAGCCACGTCAACGATGCCGGTTTCTGGCTGTTTGGTCGCTTCACCGGGGCCAGCGAAGCGGAAACCCTGAAAACCTGGACCCTGATGGAAACCATTCTCGGCACCGTCGGTGCAGTGGTGGGGATGATCGCCTTTACGCTGTTATCGTAACGGCGCTTTACTCTTTTCGTTCTTCCCTGGGGTGACAGGGAAGAACGGATCGGGCTACAGCTTGAGGTAGGCCCGAATCCCATCGAGGAACATCTGGGTTGCCAGCATAATCAGAATCAATCCCATCAGCCGCTCCAGCGCATTGACTCCTTTATCGCCCAGCAGCCGCAGGAACAGGCCTGACAGCAGCAAAATACCTACCGTCACGCCCCAGGCGATCAACAGCGCGCCAACCAGGTGCGTCATCTGTTGCGGATACTGATGTGACAACAGCATCAGGGTCGCCAGCAGCGAGGGTCCGGCAACCAGCGGGATCGCCAGCGGCACCAGAAACGGCTCTTCACCCGCCGGTAAACCGGTACTGCTGCTCTCTTCCGACGGGAAAATCATTTTGATGGCAATCAGGAACAGAATCACCCCGCCAGAAATCGATACCGTCTCGGTACGCAGGTTGAGAAACGCCAGGATGCGCTCGCCGGTAAACAGAAACAGCAGCATGATGATTAACGCGATCAACATTTCGCGAATCAGCACCACTCGCCGCCGTTTCGGTTCCAGATGCTTTAAAACCGACATAAAAATCGGCAAATTGCCCAATGGGTCCATAATTAACAACAATAATATGGTCGCTGAAATCATTTCAGTCATTCGTTTTACGCCGTCTTGTGTGCCGGAAATGGCTGTTATTAGTTACGCTGCTGAAAAAGTTAGCGTAATCGAATTAATTCACTTGCCAGAAAGCCTGCATTTTGTAGAGTTGGTGGTCACAGGTAAATCTTATTATTACGCAGAGCGACGTGCAAAGAACACGTCGTTCTCTCCTCTGACATAAAAGCAGGTGTAAAACCGCCTGAGACGGACACGACATGAAGAATGTAGGTTTTGTTGGTTGGCGCGGTATGGTCGGCTCAGTGCTGATGTCCCGCATGAGCGAAGAGCGCGATTTTGATCTCATCAATCCGGTCTTCTTCTCGACGTCGCAGCACGGTCAGGCGGCTCCCGCCTTTGCCGGTAAGCAGCAGGGCGTACTGCAGGATGCGTTTGATATTGAGGCACTGCGTGCGCTGGATATCATCATTACCTGTCAGGGCGGCGACTACACCAGTGATGTCTATCCGAAGCTGCGCAGCAGCGGCTGGCAGGGTTACTGGATCGATGCGGCCTCTACGCTGCGGATGAAAGACGATGCGATCATCATCCTCGATCCGGTTAACCATCAGGTGATTCGTGAGGGTATCGATCGCGGCATTAAAACTTTTGTCGGCGGAAACTGCACCGTCAGCCTGATGCTGATGTCGCTTGGCGGACTGTTTGCCCAGGATCTGGTGGAGTGGGCTTCGGTTGCCACCTATCAGGCGGCCTCAGGCGGCGGTGCGCGTCATATGCGTGAACTGCTGACCCAGATGGGCATGCTGCACGATCACGTTGCCCCTGCGCTGCAGAACCCGGCTTCGGCAATTCTCGACATCGAGCGTAGCGTGACCGACTTCACCCGTTCCGGCACCCTGCCGACCGATAACTTCGGCGTGCCGCTGGCGGGCAGCCTGATTCCTTGGATCGACAAGCAGCTGGAAAACGGTCAGAGCCGTGAAGAGTGGAAAGGTCAGGCGGAAACCAACAAGATTCTGGCGACCCGTCATGTGATTCCGGTCGATGGGCTGTGCGTGCGCGTCGGTGCGCTGCGCTGCCACAGTCAGGCGTTTACCCTGAAGCTGAAGCGTGACCTGCCGCTGGCTGAAATCGAGCAACTGCTGGCATCCCACAATGAGTGGGTCAAAGTGGTGCCAAACGATCGCGAACTGACGATGCGCGAACTGACGCCTGCCGCGGTGACCGGCACGCTGACTACGCCGGTTGGCCGATTGCGTAAACTGAATATGGGACCGGAGTATCTCTCCGCCTTCACCGTCGGTGACCAGCTATTATGGGGCGCGGCTGAACCGCTGCGTCGTATGTTGCGGTTGTTAACCAACTAAACAGCAAACATCGCCAAAGGCCGGATTTATGATCAATGCCGATCAGGTGAGACAAAGATGATCGGCTAACCGCCTGGTCGCTATGTAAAAGCCCGTAATCATTACTGATGGTTACGGGCTTTTTGTTTTTCGTTAAGCATCTGGATGATTTTTTGAGTTTCAGCGAAAAAGCTCTCAGCGTTTTATGACGTATGTTTTGAGACTGATAGGATGGCTTAGGGCAGAGACTTGCATCATTGTAATATGCACATTGCATCGCTGCTCAACGGGGCAGATAGCGTCTTAAAAATTGAATTCGTCAGACTGAATCTGCCAACACTCTCATTGAGGTCTTAATCGTCAACAAATCATCATTTATCAAACATACGCAATGCAGGCTTTTTGAGAAGCTAATGCATTTGACGGCATGAGAATGATGGTGTGGTGGTCACTAAGGATGTAATACAGTGGTTAAAAAGAAAAAGCCCCGTGGGGCTTTTTCTATTCAGTATCACTTTTCTTTATAGTGATGATTGTTTTTGCATGGCGGGAATGGATCATCTTTTTTTACATGGCGGTCATAGGCAGTTCCTGCGTATGAATTGTCAGTATCATGATACTGACCATAAGTTCCAGTCTTAGGGCATGGTTGCCCTGACCAATGTTTTGCCATTGTTAATTTCCTTATTAATATAGACATCTTAATTGATGTCTTTTGTTTAGATACGACTAACTCCTCTTGCTTTCAATCATTTTGTTTTAACTTTCACCGCTTCATTTCCAAAGTGTGATGATGTTCAAAACTGAATGAATTATTCATTCTTTAGAATGTTAATTCTTTGTGTTTGCAGAGTTGGTAAAGTAAAAAAATAGTTGCGTCATTACAGGCAGCAATGTTTGGAGTGAAGGTAATGTCTGCGAGTTTCTTTCTGAAATAGACTACCTATACGATGATACTGGTATGCCACTTTAGCGCTGCAGCGATGAGTATAAATTCATGTCATTATATTTTTTCAGGTGTTTTTTCCGCATTAATCTCTTTCAGCTACGCGTTTCTTTCCGATGCTCTATGCCCGTACATTCCAGTCATCGGTATACTGCACATTTCCATCAACATAACGCCATGTGATTTTGTCATACATCATGGATATCGATTCCATATGATTAATTTGCGCGTTACCTGACATTTTAGCGTTTGGCATACCGGGATTCACACCAGTAATCTTTACCCCCTCGATAGTCATGACAAAGTAACACTCTTCCTGTCCTGCATAGTTGATTCTATACCAACGGATTTCCGCACTTTTCAGCGTCTGCCCCGTAGCTACCGCCTTGTAAAGATAAGGACTTGAGCTATCAAACTCCTTTTCGATCATCATCGGTGAGTGTGAACGCTTACCGGTAATCTTGCCGTTGGTGCTGTCTACAGGAATATTCAGCCCATGACTGAAACCAACAATCTCAATGCTGCCCTCGCGATCCCTGACATCAACAGAGCCTTCAATATGAGCACCGCCATCATCTTTGAGCCACATATAAGCAGGAATTGGCATGTCATCATCTCCTTATTTTTCTGATTAACTTCATTGTTATGGAAAAAAGTGCTGTAGTGATAACTATGTTAGTGAGGAAACTAATATAGAAATACGTATCATCTATTGCCTCTGCTCCAATTTCCCCAGGGCCATAAAGCATACTTCCCAGCTTTAAAACGAAATCATAGTGAATCCAGTTATAGGGTTCACCCATAGCCCGGCCCACGAAAATTAAAAGCAGAAGGAAGAAGGCTACCTTCCCTGATTTATGGGCAAGTGTCGCCATAAGTGATGACCTCAATAGTGCCATAGGCTTTTAAGTCTGTGCCCGGAACCGGGATTTTGGACGTTCTTAACAGAGCATTCCTCAACATGTTGAAGTCTGATTGCCAGGCCAGCGTAATGCAGCCCTCTGAGACCTGACCAGGATGAAGTCTGAAACTCGCCCGGACTACACCCCTAAAGAAAGTGCTATCGTCGATCATGCTATCAGCACGAAAAAGGGCAAACCATTCTGAATGATCAACATGATACTTAAATGCACTTTTTATTTCGTCAATAGCCCATGCTCTGACGCTATTGACCCAATTTCCAGAAGGTCTGTCAACTATGTAGTAATATCCGGCAGGTAATGGCCCCTTATTGATTATCATCCCGCAGCCACCTTTATTACGGTAGATACCATTACCAGAAAAAGCTAAAAATGTGCCTAAACCTGGAAAAATGAGTGGGGAATAATCAGCGTTATTGATTACAAACTTTCCTTGTAAAGCCATAGCAATCCTTTGGCCTCTGACAATGTGTATTTGCATGCTAATGCACAGTAAAAAACAGATGTACGGCTATTTCGGGCAAAGTTTAAGATCGTGAAGCAGATTCACTTCTTACCCTTTTTATGGCGTGATTCTGTTCATGTCAGAAACATGCTGTTAACCATCGATTTACAGCTCATTATCAGGTAGCTTTTCTTAACCGTCGTCTGCTCTCATTGATCCTGGCGTCTGACAGGGGTCGGCATCAGCGACACATTTCCGATCCGATGAAAAATGTTGCTTCATCAGTCGGGATATTGCAGGCAGCATAAATGAAAATAATCATTGTTTTTACCCGGTTTTTTTGTCCCTGTCGTACACGAAACAACCTGCCGTTTCGCTTACAAAGTGATCAGCTTCCCTTTTTTGCCGGTCGATGAATAATTTTTTGGTTTCAACCATGGCAACTGCCGCTACCAAGCTATGATTTAACCATGATGTGCCGCGAGTTGACTGTTTTGCTTTCCGGACTAAATGGTTGTTGTACACGGCAAAGACCTTTTCCCATGGAATGGCCAGATGCCTTTTGTCGTCGTACGTATGGCTCAATAAAGAGCAGCGCATGTGAAGCGTGACAGGCTGCGTCGCGTTCATTTCGCCTGCCAACTATCACAGGAAGAAAGTCATGTCAGAGCTTCCCGATCGCGATGCGATCAACGCCCTGTTTGCAGGTAATTATGCCGATCCGTTTGCGTTACTGGGGATGCACCAGACTCAGCAAGGCCTGGAAGTCCGGGCGTTGTTACCCGAAGCGCTGGAAGTGTGGGTTATTGAAACCTCCACCGGGCGTAAACTTGCCCAGCTGGCGTGCGAAGATGCACGCGGCTTTTTCAGCGGTGTGATCCCACGCCGCAAAAACCGTTTCCGCTATCAGCTGGCGGTGAACTGGCACGGCCAGCAGAACCTGATCGATGATGCTTACCGCTTTGGCCCGTTGCTGCGGGAGATGGATCTGTGGCTGCTGGCTGAAGGGACCCATCTGCGTCCCTACGAAACGCTGGGCGCGCACGGTGACGTGATCGATGGCGTTACCGGTACCCGTTTCTGCGTCTGGGCGCCGAACGCCCGTCGCGTATCGGTAGTGGGTGATTTCAATTTCTGGGATGGCCGCCGTCATCCGATGCGTCTGCGCAAAGAGATGGGCATCTGGGAGCTGTTTGTGCCAGGTGCGGTAAATGGTCAGCTGTACAAGTTTGAGATCATTGATGCCAACGGCGAGCTGCGTATCAAAGCGGACCCGTTCGCTTTTGAAGCGCAGATGCGCCCGCAAACGGCCTCAATGATTTGTGGCCTGCCGGATGCGATCGAGATGAAAGAGGAGCGCAAAGCGGCCAACGCCTTCGATGCGCCAATCTCTATTTATGAAGTACATCTCGGTTCATGGCGACGCCACACCGATAATAACTTCTGGCTGAGCTACAAAGAGCTGGCTGAGCAGCTGGTGCCCTACGTTAAAGAGATGGGCTTTACCCATATTGAACTGCTGCCGATCAACGAACATCCGTTTGATGGCAGCTGGGGTTATCAGCCGCTGGGCATGTATGCGCCAACCCGCCGCTTTGGTACCCGTGATGAGTTCCGCGCCTTTATCGATAGCGCTCACGCCGCCGGCCTGAACGTACTGCTGGACTGGGTGCCGGGCCACTTCCCGAGCGATGACTTCGGTCTGGCGAAATTCGACGGCACTGAGCTGTATGAACACAGCGATCCGCGTGAAGGTTTTCATCAGGACTGGAACACCCTGATCTATAACTTTGGCCGGCGTGAAGTCAGCAACTACCTGTCGGGCAATGCGCTCTACTGGGTCGAACGCTTTGGCATCGATGGTCTGCGCGTCGATGCGGTGGCGTCGATGATCTACCGCGACTACAGCCGCGCTGAAGGCGAATGGGTGCCGAACCAGTATGGCGGACGTGAAAACCTCGAAGCGATTGAGTTTCTGCGCTACACCAACCGCACGCTGGGCACGGTTGCTTCCGGCTCGGTGACGATGGCGGAAGAGTCAACCGACTATCCTGGCGTGACGCGCCCGACCGAGGGCGGCGGGCTGGGCTTCTGGTTCAAATGGAACCTCGGCTGGATGCACGACACGCTCGACTACATGAAGCTCGATCCGATCCATCGCCGTTATCATCACAACCTGATGAGCTTCGGCATGATGTACAACTACACCGAGAATTTTGTCCTGCCGCTGTCACATGACGAAGTGGTGCACGGCAAGCGCTCCATTCTCGACCGTATGCCGGGTGACGCCTGGCAGAAGTTCGCCAACCTGCGCGCCTATTACGGCTGGATGTGGGGCTTCCCCGGCAAGAAACTGCTGTTCATGGGCAACGAGTTTGCTCAGGGCCGCGAGTGGAATCACGACGTCAGCCTTGACTGGCATCTGCTGGAGGGCGGCGACAACTGGCACCACGGCGTGCAGCGTCTGGTACGCGACCTCAACCATACCTATCAGCACTATACGCCGCTGCACCAGCTCGACTTCGATCCGCAGGGCTTTGAGTGGCTGGTGGTCGACGATGCGGAACATTCGGTGTTTGCCTTTGTCCGTCGCGACCGTGAAGGCAATGAAGTGATCGTGGTCAGTAACTTTACGCCGGTGCCGCGTCCGGGTTACCGCTTTGGCGTCAATCAGCCGGGCCGGTGGCGCGAAGTGCTGAACACTGACCAGCATGAGTATCACGGCAGCGACGTGCGCAACCACGGCGTGCATACCGATCAGCAGCCGAGTCATGGGCGACCGCAGTCGCTGAGTCTCAACCTGCCGCCGCTGGCGACCCTGTGGCTGGTGCGGGAGGGCGAATGACCATAACGGCCGGCGATCCGCAGCCGCCTGGCGCCAGTTACGATGGCAAAGGCGTCAATTTCACCCTGTTTTCGCAACATGCCGGGCGCGTCGAGCTCTGCCTGTTTGATGAAAACGGGGTGGAGCAGCGTATGGATCTGCCTGGCCGCAGCGGGGATATCTGGCATGGCTATGTACCCCGACTCAAGCCGGGACAGCGCTACGGCTATCGGGTACACGGTCCCTGGGCTCCGCAGCAGGGCCATCGCTTTAATCCGGCTAAGCTGCTGGTCGATCCCTGCGCCCGCGCCGTTGACGGTGATGTCCCGGACGATCCCCGCTTTCATGGCGGCATTGACGCACCCGATCCTCATGACAGCGCGTCCATCGCGCCAAAGTCGCGGGTGGTCGCCGACGATTTTGACTGGCAGGACGATGTCGCGCCGCGCACGCCGTGGGGCAACACCGTAATTTACGAGGCGCACGTGCGCGGCCTGACCCGCCAGCATCCGGAAATTCCGGAAACGCTGCGCGGCACTTACGCGGCGCTCGGCCATCCTGTTATGGTGGATTACCTGCGTCGGCTCGGCATCACGGCGATTGAGCTGCTGCCGATTGCCCATTTTGCCAGTGAACCGCGGCTGCTTCAGCTGGGGCTGAGCAACTACTGGGGCTACAACCCGTTTGCCTTGTGGGCCGTCGATCCGCGCTATGCCTCGGGTCAGGATGGGCTGACGCCGCTGCAGGAGTTTCAGCAGGCAGTTAAAAACCTGCACGCGGCGGGCATCGAAGTGCTGCTGGATGTGGTGTTTAACCACACCGCTGAGCTGGACGTCATCGGCCCGACAATTTCACTGCGCGGCATCGATAACGCCAGCTACTACTGGCTGGATGAGCAGGGCGACTACCAGAACTGGACCGGCTGCGGCAACACGCTCAATCTGCATCATCCACAGGTGATGGCGTGGGCGCTGGATGCGCTGCGTTACTGGGTGCAGGTCTGTCACGTCGATGGTTTCCGTTTTGACCTGGCTCCGGTGCTGGGCCGTACGCCCGACTACCAGCGCGATGCGCCATTGTTTGAAGCGATACGCGCCTGTCCGGTGCTGTCACAGGTCAAGCTGATTGCCGAACCCTGGGATATCGGCCCCAACGGCTATCAGGTTGGGCATTTTCCTGCGCCGTTTGCCGAGTGGAACGATCGGTTCCGCGATACCGCACGACGCTACTGGCTGCACGGCGCGTTAAGCAACGGCGAGTTTGCCCGCCGCTTTGCCGCCTCCAGCGATCTTTTTCAGCATGAGAACCGGCTGCCACACGCCACTGTCAACCTGATCACTGCGCACGACGGCTTCACGCTGTGGGACGTGGTGAGCTTCGAGCGCAAGCACAACGAAGCCAACGGGGAAGATAACCGTGATGGGCACGGCGACAACTACAGTCACAACCACGGCAAAGAGGGGCTGAGTGTCAGCTTCGATGTGATTGAGCGCCGCCGCCGCAGCGTACGCGGTTTGCTCACCACGCTGTTGCTGTCGCAGGGCACGCCGATGTTGCTGGCGGGCGATGAGCGCGGCAATACGCAGCACGGCAACAACAACGCCTACTGTCAGGACAACGCCCTGAGCTGGCTTGACTGGCAGGCGGACGAGAAAGGACTGGTTGGATTCACCGCCGCCCTGATTCAGCTCCGTCAGCGCATTCCGGCGCTGACGGCGGATCGCTGGTGGCAGGACGGTGATGGCAATGTGCAGTGGCTCAATGCCGGTGGTCAGCCACTGCAACACGATGAATGGGCACAGGGAACGCACAGATTGCAGATCCTGCTGTCCGGCCGCTGGTTAATAACAATAAACGCCACGGACTCGGTGAATGACATCGTCTTACCAGACGGAGAATGGCGTGCCCTTCCTCCTTTCGCCGGGGACGACAACCCCATCCTGTTAACTGTCTGGCATGGTCCCGCACACGGTGTGTGCGTGTTCCAAAAGCAATCATAAGGAGTCAGACATGGTTAAATTAGATAGAACAGAACACCTGATGCTGGCGCGCCAGCTCCCTACACAAACGGTTGCTCTGATCCTCGCCGGTGGACGCGGTACACGCCTGGTCGACCTGACGGCAAAACGCGCCAAACCGGCGGTGCACTTCGGCGGCAAGTTCCGCATTATCGACTTTGCCTTATCCAACTGCGTTAACTCCGGTATCCGCCGCATTGGCGTGATTACCCAGTATCAGTCTCATACCCTGACCCAGCACATTCAGCGTGGCTGGTCGATCTTCAATGAAGAGATGAATGAGTTTGTGGATTTGCTGCCAGCGCAGCAGCGCTTTTCCACCGAACAGTGGTATCGCGGCACCGCCGATGCGGTGACGCAGAACCTTGATGTGATTCGCCGTTATCAGGCGCAGTACATCGTGATCCTTGCCGGGGACCACATTTATAAGATGGATTATTCGCGCATGCTGCTGGACCACGTGGTCAACGAGGCGAAATGTACCATCGCCTGTTTGCCGGTGCCGGTGCATGAAGCCACCGCGTTCGGCGTGATGGCGGTGAACGAAGAGAACATGGTGATCGACTTCGTCGAAAAGCCGCCAAAACCGCCGACCATGCCGGGCGATGACACCAAAGCGCTGGCCAGCATGGGGATCTACGTTTTCAACGCCGATTATCTCTATGCGTTGCTGGAAGAGGATCTGCAGACGCCAGGCTCTAATCACGACTTCGGCAAAGATATCCTGCCGAAAATCGTGGCGAGCGGTGAGGGCTATGCGCACTCTTTTGCGCTCTCCTGCGTACAGAACGACGACAACGCGCCGCCGTACTGGCGCGATGTCGGCACGCTGGAAGCCTACTGGCGCGCCAACCTTGATCTGGCTTCGGTGATGCCTGAACTGGATATGTATGACGTCACCTGGCCGATCCGCACCCATATGGAGCCGCTGCCGCCCGCCAAGTTTGTTCAGGATCGTTCCGGCAGTCACGGCATGACCATGAACTCGCTGGTATCGGGCGGTTGCATCATCTCCGGCTCAGTGGTGGTGAACTCGGTGCTGTTTCCCCGGGTGCGCGTTAACTCGTTTTGTAACATTGATTCAACCGTGCTGCTGCCCGATGTGGTGGTTGGCCGATCCTGCCGTCTGCGCCGCTGTGTGATTGATCGCGCCTGCGAGCTGCCAGAAGGAATGGTTATCGGCGAAAACCCTGATGAAGACAGTCGCCGGTTTCACCGTTCGGATGAAGGCATCGTACTGGTTACCCGCGCCATGCTGGCTAAACTGGCCAGGGCCGGGCAGTAAGCGATAGCGGAACACACGCAATCGGCACGCGGATCGTGCCTGATAACTTAATGAGGTCGAGGATGCAGGTTTTACATGTCTGTTCAGAACTTTTCCCGCTGCTTAAAACGGGCGGACTGGCTGATGTAGTCGGGGCATTACCTCAAGCACAAATTGCGGGTGGCACGGATACGCGGGTGTTATTGCCCGCTTTTCCAGCATTGCGCAAGGGCATACCTGATCTTCAGGTGGTTACAGAACTGGATACTTTTGCCGGACATGTGCGATTACTGTTTGGTGAGTTTAACGGGGTAGGCATCTACCTGATTGACGCGCCGGGGCTCTATGACCGTCCGGGCAGTCCGTATCATGATGAGTCGCAGTTTGCCTACGTCGATAACTATCTGCGCTTCGCGCTGCTCGGCTGGATGGGCTGTGAGCTGGCGTGCGGGCTGGATGCGATGTGGCGACCGGATATTGTTCATGCCCACGACTGGCATGCTGGCCTGACCTGCGCCTATCTGGAGGCACGCGGTCGCCCGGCGAAATCGGTGTTCACCGTGCATAACCTGGCCTATCAGGGGCTGTTCGCGGCGCATCACATGGAAGAGATTGGTCTGCCGTGGTCGTTTTTCAGCATGTATGGCCTGGAGTTTTTCGGCCAGATCTCGTTCCTCAAAGCGGGCCTCTACTACGCCGATCACGTCACGGCGGTCAGCCCGACCTATGCGCATGAAATCACCTCGGCCGAGTTTGGTTATGGTATGGAAACCTTACTGGCACAGCGGATGCTCGAAGGCCGCCTGAGCGGCATTCTCAACGGCGTGGACCCGTCAATCTGGGACCCGGCGCATGACCTGCTGCTCAGCGCGCGCTATAACCGCGACACGCTGGAAGCCAAGGCGGAAAACAAACGTCAGCTGCAGGTGGCGATGGGGCTGAAGGTGGATGATAAGGCGCCGGTGTTCTGCGTCATCAGCCGTCTCACCAAACAGAAAGGGCTGGATCTGGTGCTGGAAGCGCTGCCGGGCCTGCTGGCGCAGGGCGGACAGCTGGTGCTGCTGGGGCAGGGCGACGCCGAGCTGCAACAGGGCTTCCTCGCCGCGGCGGCCGAGCATCCGGGCAGCGTCGGCGTTCAGATTGGCTATCACGAGGCGTTTTCGCACCGCATTGTCGGCGGCGCGGACGTGATTGTGGTGCCGAGCCGATTCGAGCCGTGCGGTCTGACCCAGCTCTATGGCCTGAAGTATGGTACGTTGCCATTGGTGCGTCGCACCGGCGGCCTGGCCGATACGGTCAATGACAGTTCATTAGAGAACCTGGCGGACGGTATCGCCAGCGGTTTCAGTTTTGAAGATGCTAACGCCTGGTCGCTATTGCGGGCTATCCGGCGTGCCTTTGTGTTGTGGTCTCGTCCTTCGCTGTGGCGTTACGTTCAGCGCCAGGCCATGGGGATGGATTTTAGCTGGCAGGTGGCGGCACAAGCCTACCGTGATCTCTACCAACGTTTGATGTAACGGATTGGGAAAACTGGATATGAATGCACCTTTCACTTACGCCTCACCAACGTTGACGGTTGATGCCTTAAAGCATTCGATTGCCTACAAGCTGATGTTTACCATCGGTAAAGATCCTTCTATCGCCAATAAGCATGAGTGGCTTAACGCCTCGCTGCTGGCGGTGCGCGACCGGATGGTTGAGCGCTGGCTGCGTTCCAGCCGTGCTCAGCTGTCGCAGGATGTGCGCCAGGTCTATTACCTGTCGATGGAGTTCCTGATGGGCCGCACGCTGGGCAATGCGCTGCTGGCGATGGGGATTTATGACGATCTGAACCAGGCGCTGGATGAGATGGGGCTGGATCTGGCCGAGCTGATGGAAGAGGAGAACGATCCTGGCCTCGGCAATGGCGGTCTGGGTCGCCTGGCGGCCTGCTTCCTCGACTCGCTGGCGACGCTGGGGATGCCCGGTCGCGGCTACGGCATTCGTTATGATTACGGCATGTTCAAACAGAACATTGTGGAAGGTGAGCAGAAAGAGTCACCGGATTACTGGCTTGAATATGGTAATCCGTGGGAATTTCAGCGCTTCAATACCCGTTACAAAGTGCGGTTCGGTGGCCGGGTGCAGCATGAAGGCGCGAAGGTGCGCTGGCTGGAGACAGAAGAAATTCTGGCAATGGCCTATGACCAGATCATTCCTGGCTTTGACACCGATGCTACCAATACGCTGCGGTTATGGGGCGCGCAGGCAAGTAACGAAATCAACCTCGGTAAATTCAACCAGGGCGACTATTTCGCGGCGGTGGAAGATAAAAACCACTCCGAGAACGTGTCCCGCGTGCTCTATCCCGATGACTCAACCTATTCTGGTCGTGAACTGCGTCTGCGTCAGGAGTATTTTCTGGTCTCGGCCACCGTACAGGACATTCTCAATCGTCACTGGCGGATGCACCAGACCTGGGATAACCTGGCCGATAAAATCGCCATCCACCTGAATGACACGCACCCGGTGCTGGCGATCCCTGAACTGATGCGTCTGCTGATCGACGAACATAAGTTCAGCTGGGACAACGCGTTTGACGTCTGCTGTCAGGTCTTCTCTTACACCAACCACACGCTGATGACTGAAGCGCTGGAGACCTGGCCGGTCGATATGATTGGCAAAATTCTGCCGCGCCATCTCAGCATCATTTTCGAGATTAACGACTTCTTCCTGAAAACCATTCAGGACTACTACCCGGATGACTGGGATCTGCTGTCGCGCATTTCGATTATCGACGAGAACGACGGACGCCGGATTCGCATGGCGTGGCTGGCGGTGGTGGTCAGCCACAAGGTTAATGGCGTCTCTGAATTGCACTCCAACCTGATGGTGCAGTCGCTGTTTGCCGATTTCTCGCGTCTGTTCCCGGGCCGTTTCTGCAACAAGACCAACGGCGTTACACCGCGTCGCTGGCTGGCGCTGGCCAATCCGGCACTCTCTGAGGTGCTGGATGAGGAGATCGGCCGCAACTGGCGTACCGATCTCAGCCAGCTCGGTGAGCTCAAGGCGCAGATCGATTATCCGGCCTTTATTGAAAAAGTGGCGGTCGCCAAGCACCAGAACAAGCGGCGTCTGGCTGACTGGGTGGCGAAAAACCTCGATGTGGTGCTGGACCCGAACGCGCTGTTCGATGTGCAGATTAAGCGTATCCATGAGTACAAGCGGCAGCTGCTCAACGTGCTGCATGTGATCACCCGCTATAACCGCATCAAAGCCGATCCCGATGCAGAGTGGGTACCGCGCGTCAATATCTTCGCCGGTAAAGCCGCCTCGGCCTACTACGTCGCCAAACACATCATTCATCTGATCAATGATGTCGCTAAAGTGATCAACAACGATCCGCAGGTGAAGAACAAGCTGAAGGTGGTTTTCATCCCGAACTACAGCGTCAGTCTGGCGCAGATCATCATCCCGGCCGCCGATCTCTCCGAGCAGATCTCCACTGCCGGTACCGAAGCCTCCGGTACCAGTAATATGAAGTTTGCTCTGAACGGCGCACTGACCATCGGCACGCTGGATGGGGCCAACGTCGAGATGCTGGATCACGTCGGTAAAGAGAATATCTTCATTTTCGGTAATACCACGCCGCAGGTGGAAGCGCTGCGCAAAGGGGGATATAACCCGCGCCAGTATTACGAAGAGGATCAGGAACTGCATCAGGTGCTGACGCAGCTTGCCTCCGGCGTCTTTAGTCCGCAGGAGCCAGGCCGTTACCGTAACCTGTTCGATTCACTGGTCAACTTCGGCGACCACTACCAGCTGCTGGCGGATTACCGCAGCTATGTCGATACCCAGGATAAGGTGGATGCGCTTTATCGTCAGCCGGAAGAATGGCAGCGGCGTGCCGCGATGAATATTGCCGGCATGGGCTACTTCTCCTCGGACCGTACCATTCAGGAGTACGCCGATGAGATCTGGAATATCTCCCCGATAAGGTTGTAACGCGATTTCACTCTGCGGCTGAAGCCCTGGCCGCAGAGTGAGCGCCGGTCATCTCCGCCACCGCATTCGCTGTGACCTTCCGCTCTCCCGCCTGACCGCGGCGCCTCGCGCACTCTCCTTCCCGGACTGCCCTGATGGCGCAGGATCGCCGGGATCTTTTCGATCGACTCCCCGGCAGAAGTGCCGCGGCTGCCTTGCCAGATCATATCGGCCTGGCTGACGCATAAGTTATTATGCAGCCCGGTTTTTTATGCGTTTCACCTTTTGACCAGACAGGCAGAGCAGACAATGAGTGACAATATTAATCACGAGATTACTTTCCGTAAGCTCAGTGTCTTCATGATGTTTATGAACAAAGGCAATATTGCCCGCACCGCAGAAGCGCTGGAGCTGAGCAGCGTCAGCGTTCACCGCGCCCTGCATACGCTGGAAGAAGGCATCGATTGCCCGCTGTTTATTCACAAGGGACGCAACCTGGTGCCGCTACCCGCCGCCTGGACGCTGCTGGAATATTGCCGCGATGTGACGGCGCTGATGGGTAAAGGCATTGAGGAGGCGCGGCTGGTGGCGGGTGTCGGCTGTGGCCGTCTGCGCATCGGCACGCTTTACTCGCTGACGCTGGAGACCATTCCGCGGCTGATTATGGGAATGAAGCTGCGTCGGCCGACGCTGGAGCTTGATCTCACTATGGGCTCCACTCAGATGCTGCTTAACATGCTTGAGGATGAGGCTCTTGACGCGGTACTGATCGCCACCCACAACGGCGAGTTCAGCGACTCGAACTTCGATGTGGTCCCGCTGTTTTATGATGACATTTTCCTCGCCGCACCAGCCGGTGAACCGCTGGATATGACGCGCCAGGCGGATCTGCGTGACTATGCCGATCGCGATTTTGTTTCGCTGGCCGAAGGCTTTGCCACCTATGCCGGTTTTCAGGAGGCGTTTCAGGTAGCGGGTTTTGAACCGAGAGTGGTCACCAGGGTCAATGACATCTTTTCGATGGTCAGCCTGGTGCAGGCCGGTGTCGGGCTGGCGCTGATTCCGGGCCGGATGAAAAAAGTCTACGAAAACAATATCCAGCTGCTCAGCCTGGCCGAGCCTTATCAGATGCGCCAGCAGATTTCGATCGTCTATTCACATCGCCGTGAACGCGATCATGACCTGCTGGCACTGGCGGCAGAAGGGCGGATGTATGCCCGTAGCCTTACTGACTCAGCCGTTTAGCCAGATGCCGCGCCACCTCAACGCTGTTGCGCTCCATGCAGATGGCTTCGCCCTGCCAGCCCGCCTGCAGCGTCAGGCCAGTCAGCACATTGCCTGGCGGCATTTCTATCGCCAGCCGGGCATCGCGCTGGTTGGCTGAAATCACCGCATCATTCCACCGCACCGTCCGCGCCATATTAAAGGCGAGATCGTCGGCAATCTTCTCTGGCTCCCAGATAACCCGTCCGGTCGAACCGCTCAGGTAAGCACAGGTGGGACGCGAAAGTTGGACAGACTCAAACGCGGTCGCCAGTTCAGCGGCAGGTTTATCCAGCAGCGCGCAGTGGGAAGGCACACTCACCGCCAGCCTGACGGCTTTACTCGCCCCGGCGTCCAGCGCGGCTTGCGCCACCCGCGCCATATCCTCATCTCGTCCGGCAATCACTATCTGCGTTTCCGCATTAAGGTTGGCGATATAGGTATTGCTGTCGACCAGCAGCTTCTCCAGCCGGCTGAGCGTCAGCCCGGTGATGGCGGTCAGGCCATAACCCTGCGGATAGGCCTGCTCCATCAGATCGCCGCGCAGCGCCACCAGCCGCAGCGCATCGCTGAAATCGAGCGCGCCTGAGATGACCGCGGCGGGATAGGCACCAATCGACAGGCCGCTGACGATATCGGGTTTTAGTCCATGTCTGATCAGCTCGCGCGCCCAGCCAACACCGGCAATCAGCAGGCTGAGCTGGACCGCACGGGTATGGCGCAGCGCATCAGCACTGTCCAGCCGATCGGTCTCATCACCCAGTACGGCGCGTACGCTGTTTAACAGCGCCTCGCCGTCAGGAAGATGCTGCAACATGCCGACCCGCTGCGTGCCCTGGCCGGGAAAAGTAAAAAGAATTTTCATGCGGAATCTCTGCTCCAGGGAGAGGGGGTCAGAACCGGTCCGGTGGCGGTTTTCAACAGCACGCGGCCTTCACGCAGCCACTCGTTAAGGGCAAACGCGCCGAGCGGCGTTTCCACCTGGGTATCGACACGGCACGGCAGCGTTTCGGTTTGGGCCTGCCACTGCTGCAGGTCGTCGCGTGCCAGCGGCTGCGGCGCGCGAATCAGTAAGTCGAGATCGCTGGCAGCGTGCAGCGTCGGTATCCGGGTGGCCAGCGCGTAACCGGTACTGCCGGTGACGCCCCAGCTCCAGGGCCAGACGCTGTCGCTGAGCGCCATCGCCGCCTTTACCGGTGGGTAATCCGCAAACGGCGAATCGAACAGATGTTGCCGTTCGGCCAGCATCTCCGGCGTGACGATGCGCGTAATCCCGGCTGGATCTGCCCAGCCGGCAGCGCGCTGTTCGCGTTTTTCACCGCGCACACCCACCGGAATCAGCCCGGAACGATTCACATCGCGCCTGACCACCACCGGCAGCGCGTGATGCCAGTGCTGACTGACCCACGCTTCGCTGATGGCTGACAGGGCGCGATCTGAACTGAGCCAGAGCAGATCGTGGGGACGCGGTGAACAGCTCATATTACATTCCGGATGTCAGGGTAATGAACAGGGGTAACGATAAAATACACAGAATCGAACTTAACAACAGTACGGCTTCGGCATCGGGCGACTGCACACCAAACCGATTGCCGAATACCACGCCAAAGAAGCCGGCAGACAGGGCAATCATCAGAATCGCAGTAATCGCCACCGGACCACTCAGACCCAGTGCCAGTACCAGACCCCAGGCGATAAACGGTTGAATTAACAGTTTAGTTATCGTACCGAAGCCAACTACCGCATTCAGTTTCAGTTTACGTGCCGAGAGGATCACACCGGTCAGGAACAGGGCGGCGGCGGTTGCTGCCAGGCCGAGCGGTTTAATTGCCGCCAGCACCAGATCCGGCATTTTAACCCCCAGCGCTGACAGCACCACGCCGATCAACGGACCCATCACGATCGGTTTTTTCAGCGAGCGCCACATTAACACCGGCAACATCGTCATGGTTGAACCGTGCGCGGTACCGGCAGCAAACGCTTTTTCACGTTCCAGAATCAGCAGGCACAGCGGTGTCAGCAGCACTGAACCACAGGCGATCGATACCGCAACAGAGAGTGAGGTCGCACCATTTTCACCCAGCACGCTGGAAAGAATCGGCAGGCCCAGCGCGGCGTAGTTCGGCAGCGCAACGGTCAGCGTCAGGACAGCAGCATCCTGAGGCGATTTTTTGAAAACTTTGGTCGCGGTAAAATAGACCGCCGCATAGGTGATCCACATAGCACCGGTAATCACCACGATTAATGGCCATTGCGCCACGATACCCGGCCAGGGCGTCTGAACCGTCGCACTGAACAGGGCGGCGGGCAGCGCAAAATCCATCA
This sequence comes from Pantoea sp. USHLN298, assembly GCF_037149395.1. Taxonomy (NCBI): domain Bacteria; kingdom Pseudomonadati; phylum Pseudomonadota; class Gammaproteobacteria; order Enterobacterales; family Erwiniaceae; genus Pantoea; species Pantoea sp. USHLN298. The sequence continues at coordinate 110,329 of NZ_JBBCRO010000007.1, read as the reverse complement.
CAAAAATATTGAGCAGTGAAACGTCTTTATTATTAACCATTCCGGCCTTACCGGCCCAGAAACCCAGCAGCATGATCACAAAGATTGGAGCAAGAGCATGAACAATTGTATAGATCATAAATCACCTGTATTTAAGAAGAATTCTTGACTAACACGATGTTTATAATTCTAAAAAGCGGCCCTGATTGCGGGGCGGTCATCCGCCCCGTCCAGGCCGTTTCCGGCAGGCTTATTTTTTGTTTTGTAGTCGGTTTACCAGCTGGCGCGCATACGTTCGCGGACCAGAGAGGAGCTGTGGCGATTTTCAGCGCCCAGCCGGTTTTTCAGGCTTGGGTCCTGACGTGCATCAGCGATAGCTTTCTGCAGAGAGATCTCAACCATCGCCAGATCGGCATCTGACGGCGCATCAGGATCGGTCACGGTCAGCATGTCAGAGAGCAGGCCCAGCGTGGCGAAGTTGCTGACGTCATACGCCATCGGTGGAATGGTCGCCGCCAGTTTCTCCAGCGCGTCGACGGTACGCAGCGTGATACGCGCAGCGGACTCTTTACCCATCGCATGGACCAGCACGCCCTGATCGTTGAGCGCGATCAGACGGTTCGCCTGGTAGCCGTGCGCCAGGAATGCGCCGGACATCGCCTTACCGACGATCAGACCAATCACCGGGTGACCGGCCAGACGCGCTTTAGCATAGGCTCCGGCGGCACCGGCCAGCGCCTGATGAATGCCAAACGCCTCTTCACGACGACCATATGCCTGACTTGGCACATCGATGACTGCCACAATCGGCCGTTTCACCGCGCTGTTGCTATCGGCTTCCAGGGTTTCGTTCACCACTTTCGCCAGCGTCCAGCCTTCCAGCAGACCGACTTCGCCTCTGGCGGCACGCGGATAGTGGTTTTCAGCATCCGGGACCACGGCGATAAAACGTACGCTTTCGCCATTGAGTTCGCCGTCAGCCACCTGAACAGAAGGGCACAGCCCGCTCAGGCGCTGCGCATTGGGTGCGAGTTTTTCCAGCCATGTTGCACCGCGGCTGCTTGTCTGGCTCATTATTTTTCCTCCCGGGCGAAAAGCTGTTTGATGATGGCGGTATCAGCCTGCTGACGCGTATCAAAGTTGCTCAGACGCGGCAGGAAATCCGCATACTTATCACTGCGGTGCTGCGCCGGTACGCCTTTGGCAATGAAGTCGTTCATCGCGGTTTTCACCGCATTGACGCCATCGCTGACCAGCGCGTCCACCAGGCCACTGGCATAGCGGATTTCGCCGCCGGTCATGCTCCAGATAAACGGGCGATCGCGGGAGTCATACTCTTCAATACCCGCTTCCTGCTCGATAACCTGCGGGCCGTTAAGGCCGAGGCGTGCTTCGCGAGTGACGATCAGGTAGCTGCAGAGCGCAGCCGCGATAGACATCCCGCCGAAGCAGCCGACGGTACCGGCAATGATGCCGATCACCGGGGTGTAGCGACGCAGGTCAACAATTGCGGCATGGATATCGGCAATCGCCGCCAGCCCCAGATTCGCCTCCTGCAAGCGGACGCCACCGGTTTCGAGGCACAGTACCGCCTGAGTCGGGATGCCGTTGCGGTTATCTTCGGCGGCCAGCTCAAGCGCTGCGGCCATTTTCGCGCCGGAAACTTCGCCCATGCTGCCGCCCTGGAAGGTCCCTTCGATGGCAATCACCACCGCAGGCTGACCGTTCAGCGTACCGCGTGCCACCACCATGCCGTCATCTGACTGCGGAATCACACCCTGCGGTGCCAGCCACGGTGACATGATGCCTTCAAAAGGGTCGAGCAGTTCGCGGTAGCTGCCGTCGTCCAGCAGCGCACGCGCGCGTTCGCGGGCACGTAATTCAATAAAACTGGCATCGTTACGCATGACTCACCTCCTCAAATACCTGTTCAATACGGATGCGCGCGACGCCAGGCGTGGCGCCAAAGTCGTGAATAACCAGCTGTCCGGCAGGCAGGCCGTTGATCAGATTCAGGCGGTCAAACAGCGCCTTCCAGCGGGCGTCGCTGTTATCCAGTGAGGTGGTGATATCAATATTCAGCGTTTGCCCTTCGGTTGCGGTGTACAGCACTTCCATATCACCGGAACCAACGACCCCTGCCAGGGCTTTACCGCTGAGTGCGCGGTTAGCAGGGAAAGATAATGTGATGTGTTCCATAACGACCTCTAATTAAAAGAGTGGTGGGCGGCCGGAGAGATCCGGTCGACAAACAGCGTCGCGGCCAGCAAATCGGCGGCACCGCCTGGCGAGGCGTTCAGCGCCAGCATGCGGTGATCCAGACGGGCGAGGGCGGCCTGACCTTCAGCGGTGCGGCAACCACCGGCCAGCAGCACCGCGCGGGCGCCGCGCTGCATGGTTTCCAGTCCGGTCATGCCGGCGCGTGACAGCACGCAGGTATCGCTGAGCGAGGTCATAATCGCCATCAGTGCGTCCAGGCGGGCTTCGCTTTCGCGGGCACCGGCGGCCCGGCTGCGCAACAGCTGCGGCAACGCCCGTTTCATCACGTGTGGAAACGCCTGTTGTGCCTCCTCACGCGCGCCGGGCACCTGATAGCGGTGGCTCGCTTTCAGCCCCTTACTGAACAGTTTCGGTGCCGCCCGGTCGGGCAGACTCGCCAGCGTCGCTGCGGTACGGGTCAGCTGATCGGCACTGGCTTCACCGCCGTGCATCGCCGCCGCGCTGACCAGCAGGCCCAGCGCCCAGATAGCGCCACGGTGAGTATTCACGCCACCGGTGGCTGCCATCATCTGCTGCTCGCCTTCCCGTCCCAGACGTCCCACCGTTTCGCGCAGGGCGATATCGGCCGGGCGCATCCAGCTCTGCCGGGCCAGCGCCAGGAAGGTCGGTACCAGGCTCTCGGCGGAACGCTCCATCAGGGCAAGCGTTAAATCGAGATGCGCGCCGTTTCCCCGGCTGTCGACCAGACCCGGCTTTGGACTCAGCCGCGCTTCGTCGGTCAGACAATCGCGCGCTGTCATCGCCAGCCGGCTGGCCTGCGCCTCGGGTTGAGTCTGCGACAGGAGTTTCATTACCAGCTCCGGAATTTAGCGGGTGGGTTATAAAGACCGCCCGACCATTCCACCAGGTCAGAGACGCTGCTGGCGGCCAGCAGTGAGCGCGTCGCATCAGAGCGACGGATGCCCATATCTTCCGGATAGACCACTTTGCCGCTTTTACGCAGCGCAGCGACACGCGCCGCATCGACGCCAAGACCGATATCGGTGATGCCGGCTACCGCAGCGACCATCGCGCGGCGCTCTTCAAGGCTTTCAGCACGATAGAGATAGGCAATCCCCTCTTCGGTCAACACATGGGTAACGTCATCGCCATAAATCATCACCGGGGCCAGCGGCATACCGGTCGATTTCGCCACTTCAACGGCATCCAGGGTTTCAACGAAGGTTGGTTTTGCCCCGGCCTGGAAGGTTTCCACCATCTGCACCACCAGTTTTTTCCCGCGCTGCATTGGGTCAGGCTCGGTGATCATATTGAGCCAGGCAGGCGAGGCATGACGTCGGCCGTGGGGATCGTGTCCCATGTTAGGCGCACCGCCGAAGCCTGACAGGCGACCACGGGTAACGGTCGAAGAGTTTGCCAGCCCATCAACCTGCAGAGTGGCGCCGATAAACATATCGACCGCGTACTGACCGGCCAGCTGACAGAAGGCGCGGTTAGAACGCATCGAGCCGTCGCTGCCGGTGAAGAAGATGTCGGGACGGGCGCGAATGTACTCTTCCATACCCAGCTCGCCGCCGAAGCAGTGCACGCTCTCCACCCAGCCGCTCTCGATGGCCGGGATCAGCGTTGGATGCGGATTCAGCGTCCAGTGTTTACAGATTTTGCCTTTCAGGCCGAGCTGTTCACCGTAGGTCGGCAGCAGTAGCTCAATCGCGGCGGTATTAAAACCGATGCCGTGGTTAAGCGACTGCACCTGATGCTCGGCGTAGATGCCTTTGATCGCCATCATCGCCATCAGGATATGTTCCTGCTTGATCAGGCGCGGATCGCGGGTAAACAGCGGTTCGATAAAGAACGGTTTGTCTGCCACCACGATGTAGTCGATCCAGGAGCCAGGGATATCGACGCGTGGCAGGTCGGTTTCGTCATCGACCAGTTCATTGACCTGGGCAATCACGATACCGTCACGAAACGCGGCGGCTTCCACCAGCGCAGGGGTATCTTCCGTACTTGGACCGGTATAAAGATTACCTTTGCGGTCCGCTTTATAACCGGCAATCAGCGCGACGTTCGGGCTGAGATCGACGTAGAGACGGGAATAGAGTTCGATATAGGTATGGATGGCGCCGATTTCCAGCTGGCCATCTTCTAACAGCTGAGAAATACGCAGGCTTTGCGGACCGGAAAAAGAGAAGTCGAGTTTACGGGCAATGCCTTTCTCGAAAATATCCAGATGCTCGCTGCGACCGACGCTTGGCATAATCATGTGCAGGTCGTGGATTTTGGCCGGATTCACCTCAGCCAGCGTGCGTGATAAGAAATCAGCCTGTTTCTGGTTGTTCCCTTCCAGCACCACGCGATCACCCGGTGCAATCAGTTTTTCGAATGCTTCAACGGCTCTTTCAGTAGGAATGACTTTGCCATCAACAGGAAAAGAAGCCAGACGCCGCGCTTTTTCACTGCGGCGTGTGTTCCATTCCCGGGCAGGCGTTTGGCCTGTGTTCATTTCAACCTCCTGATTAAAATAACGGATATGTCGTTTTGCTAAGAGAAGTCTCTACTTTCTTGATCGGTGGTTCAATTAAGCAAAAAGCCTGAACGTTAGATTTACAGTAACAATAAGAGATGACCGTTTTGATAAGCGAAACAGAAAGATTTGAGTTTAGGCGCTCAGGAAATATCTGAATGGAGAACGGGTATTCCGTGTAAAGAATGGTGTGGGAGTCGCATAATAAATAAATAAGTGGCGGTAAAAATAAAAAGTCTGCTAGCGAAGCGTGGGGGCGACGCAGACGCAGTAAAACCGTCCTGGCCTGTGCTGCGCGGATAAAAAAAGCAGGCCGGAGCCTGCTTTCTGATGCGATATCGTCAGATTATGACGCCAGCGACAGGGCGGGTTTCGCTTTCTGCGCCAGCCATTCTGCCACGCGGGCCTGCTGCTCTTTGCTCAGCCACATGCCCTGCTTGGTACGACGCCAGATCGCATCCTCCACTTCACGCACCCATTCATGCTGCACCAGGTAACGTAACTCGGCTTCATAAAACTCATGACCGAAGTTCTCGCCCAGATCGTCCAGGCTCTTCGCACCGGCCAGCAGCGTTTCGGTATTGCTGCCGTAAGTGCGGGCAAAGTGGCGCGCCATGTTTTCGCTGATGAACGGATAGCGGCGGCGCAGGCTGGCGGCGTAATCTTCGCGGGTGCCGGAAATATTGCCGCCCGGCAGCACGCAGTTCTTCGTCCAGGCCGGACCGGCATTCGGGTAGTACTTCGCCAGCTTCTCCAGCGCATGTTCCGCCAGCTTACGGTAAGTGGTCAGCTTGCCGCCGAACACCGACAGCAGCGGTGCCTGACCGTTATCGTCACGCACATCCAGCGTGTAATCACGGGTAATCGCCTGCGGTGAATCTGATTCATCGTCACACAGCGGACGAACACCGGAATAGGACCAGACAATGTCATCAGCGGTCAGCTGCTTTTTAAAGTGACCGTTGAACACTTTCAGCAGATAGTCGGTCTCGCTGTCGTCGATATGCACGTTTTTCGGATCGCCTTTGTACTCCACGTCGGTGGTACCGATGATAGAAAATTCATCCATCCACGGGATGACAAACACGATACGGTTATCTTCGTTCTGCAGAATGTACGCCTGCTTCTCGGTATGCACGCGCGGCACCACGATGTGGCTGCCTTTGATCAGGCGAATACCATACGGCGATTTTAACTTCAGACCGTCGTCAAACAGCTGTTTGACCCACGGACCCGCCGCGTTGACCAGGCCTTTGGCACGCCAGGTATAGGTCTTGCCGCTGTCGACATCTTCCGCTTCAACCATCCACATGCCACCTTCACGCCAGGCGCGGTTAACGCGGGTGCGGGTACGCACTTCACCGCCACGCTTCACCACTTCCTGCGCATTCAGTACCACCATGCGAGCATCGTCGACCCAGCAGTCTGAGTATTCGAATCCGCGCGTGATTTCTGGCTTCAGGGCCGAATCCGCGCCAAAACGCAAACTCTTACTGCCCGGCAGGCTGGTACGCTTACCCAGATGGTCATACATAAACAGGCCGGTGCGGATCATCCACGCCGGACGCAGATGCGGACGATGGGGCAGACGGAAGCGCATCGGGAACGCGATATGCGGTGCCATTCTCAGCAGCACTTCACGTTCGGCCAGCGCTTCGCTCACCAGACGAAATTCGTAATGTTCCAGGTAGCGCAGGCCACCGTGAATCAGTTTTGAACTGGCGGAAGAGGTCGCGCAAGCCAGGTCCCGCGCCTCCAGCATCAGCACCGACAGTCCGCGTCCTGCAGCATCTGCTGCAATGCCGGCACCGTTGATGCCGCCGCCGATCACGATCAGGTCTTTGGTTTCCACGTCATCTCCTCCGATGTTCGGAATAGTTCATTAATGTTCGTTTTCGAGCATAATCATAATCGCAAACCAACATTGATGCCAGCTTTTAACCCGGTAAAAACATTTTTGCGTGATATAGCTAACATTCTGCCCGTGAAAAAAATACAAAGCCGCAATGATTGTCAGGTTATCGGCGCTGATTCTCGGGTTACACTAGGCGCCATTGTGACGATGTATGAGAGAGACCATGGAAACGTTTGAATGTATTAATGTGCAGCAGGCGCAGGACCATCTGACGCAGGGTGCGCTGCTGGTCGATATCCGTGACCCGCAAAGTTATGCCCTTGGTCACGCCACCGGTGCACTGCATCTGACCAACAGCAACCTCAGCGCGGTGGTTGCCGGTGCAGACCACAGCCTGCCGGTGCTGGTAATGTGTTATCACGGCAACAGCAGTAAAGGTGCTGCCCAGTATCTGCTGGAACAGGGTTTCAGCGCGGCGTACAGCATTGATGGCGGCTTCGACGCCTGGCGTGCCGCGTTCCCTCAGCAGGTTGCTCACGGCAGCGAATAAATTGCCGCTCGTCACATGGAGAGTTACTGATGCGCATTACCCAATTTAGCCAGCCGCGAATGGCGCAGGCGTTTGTTGACTACATGGCAACGCGCGGCGTCACGCTGCGTATTGAACGTGAAAACCATTACGTCATCATGCTGGATGATGAAAGCCAGCTTTCGATGGTCGAAAACGAACTTCAGCAGTTCGTCAGCGATCCGAACCATCCGCGCTATCAGGCCGCAAGCTGGCACAGCGGCAAGACCGACAGCGGCTTGCGCTATGAGCGCAGCAACATCTGGGCCAATATCCGCGAGCGCGCCGGCCCGCTGACCATGACGGTGATGCTGCTCTGTATCGCGGTGTTTATTCTGATGCAGATTCTGGGCGATCGTACCGTGATGTACTGGCTGGCGTGGCCGGATGCCGATCAGCATCTTGAGGTATGGCGCTGGTTCAGCCATGCGCTGCTGCACTTTTCACTGCTGCACATCCTGTTCAACCTGATGTGGTGGTGGTATCTGGGCGGGGCGGTAGAGAAGCGGCTCGGCAGCGGAAAACTGTTTGTGATTATGCTGATCTCCGCGCTGCTCAGCGGCTGGATGCAGGCGAAGTTCAGCGGTATCTGGTTTGGCGGTCTGTCGGGCGTGGTCTATGCCCTGATGGGCTATTGCTGGCTGCGCGGCGAACGCGATCCCGACAGCGGCATCTATCTGGAACGCGGCCTGATCGGTTTTGCCCTGGTCTGGCTGGTGATTGGCTGGTTTGGCGTGTTTGGCCTGGCGATCGCCAACGCGGCGCACGTCGCCGGTCTGGTGGTCGGCTTAGCCATGGCGCTGGTCGATACGCGAAAAATCACGCGCCGTTAGTTGTGGCATAGCAGGAATAAGCGAGTAAACAGGAGAGGAACGTGAAGCAGACGCAACGTCATGACGCGATTATCGATTTAGTCCGACGTCAGGGATATGTCAGTACTGAGGAGCTGGTGGATCATTTCGAGGTCAGTCCGCAGACCATTCGTCGCGATCTGAACGATCTGGCTGACCAGAATAAAATTCAGCGCCATCACGGCGGCGCGGCGCTTCCCTCCAGTTCTGAAAACACCGCCTGGCACGATCGTAAAATGATGTTGTCAGCGGAAAAGGCGCGCATTGCACAGCGGGTGGCCAGCCAGATCCCGGATGGCGCCACGCTGTTTATCGATATCGGCACTACGCCGGAAGCAGTGGCCCACGCGCTGCTGAATCATAACGATCTGCGGGTGGTCACCAACAACCTGAACGTGGCGATGCTGCTGATGGGTAAACCCGATTTTCGGGTGATTATTGCCGGTGGCGAAGTGCGGACCCGTGACGGGGCGGTGATGGGCGAAGCCACGCTCGACTTTATCTCTCAGTTCCGCCTGGATTACGGCATTCTCGGCATCAGCGGTATCGATATGGATGGCTCCCTGCTGGAGTTCGACTATCACGAAGTGCGGACCAAGCGCGCCATCATCGAAAACTCACGCTGTGTGATGCTGGTGGCAGACCACTCTAAATTTGGCCGTAACGCGATGGTTAACCTCGGCAATATGAGCCTGCTGGATCATCTCTACACCGATAAAACGCCGCCAGCCAGCGTGATGAAAGTGATTGAGCAGCATGAGGTCCATCTCGAACTCTGCTGATTCTCCCCGCCGCCAGCCATTCCGCTGGCGTTTTTCTTTGATCGCTGTCGCTTTTTTCTTCACTCCCGTCTTTACTTAACACGTCGCTGGCAGCCTGTTGCCAGCCCGTGCGCTTGCTATTTTGTGCTTCACCTCATTGCGTAACAGAAGGGAGTGATATGCCGCAGCAGAAATTCAATAAAGCCCGTTTTAACGCCGCATTAACCCGTCAATGGCAACACTCAGGTCTCACCTCCGCACAACAGATGACAACGCACCAGTGGTGGCAGGCGATTAGCGCAGCGCTGGCAGAATTGCTGGCGGCGCAACCGTCGCCGCGCGTCTCGGAGCGCCAGCGCCACGTCAATTACCTGTCGATGGAGTTTCTGATCGGCCGTCTGACCGGCAACAATCTGATCAATCTGGGCTGGTATGACGAGGTGAAGGCGCTGCTGGCTGAGCAGCAGATCGATTTAACCGAGCTGCTGGAGCAGGAGGTTGATCCGGCGCTTGGCAACGGCGGGCTGGGACGGCTGGCGGCCTGCTACATGGACTCGATGGCAACGGTGGGTCAGTCTGCCACCGGACACGGACTCAACTATCAGTATGGCCTGTTCCGCCAGTCCTTTCATCAGGGACATCAGATTGAAGCGCCCGACGACTGGCAGCGTGACCGCTATCCGTGGTTCCGCCACAATGCGGCACTGGATGTTGAGGTGGCGATGGGCGGCAGCGTGGTGAAGCTGGAGCAGGGCGGCGTCCGCTGGCAACCCGATTTCTTTCTGCGCGGCGAGGCGTGGGATCTGCCGGTGACCGGTTACCGCAATGGCACTACGCTGCCGCTGCGTTTGTGGCAGGCGACCAGTGCTCATCCTTTCGATCTGACCCGCTTTAACAACGGGGAGTTTTTGCAGGCGGAGCAGCCCGGCATTGACGCGGCCAAACTGACTAAGGTGCTCTATCCCAACGATAATCACGTGGCGGGCAAACGGCTGCGGTTGATGCAGCAATATTTCCAGTGCGCCTGTGCGGTCGCTGACATCCTGCGCCGCCATCATCAGGCGGGGCGCAGCATCCACAGCCTGCCCGATTACGAAGTGATTCAGCTCAACGATACCCATCCCACCATCGCCATTCCGGAGATGCTGCGACGGTTGCTGGACGAGCATCAACTGAGCTGGGATGAGGCCTGGCATATCACCAGCCGGTTGTTCGCTTACACCAACCACACGCTGATGCCCGAAGCGCTGGAGCGCTGGGATGAAAAACTGCTGCGCAGCCTGCTGCCGCGTCACATGCTGATTATTAAAGAGATCAATCAGCGGCTGAAGAAGCAGGTGAAGCAGCGCTGGCCGGATGACAAAGCGCTCTGGCACAAGCTGGCGGTGGTGGCTGACGGCGAAGTGCGTATGGCGAATCTCTGCGTGGTCAGCGGTTTCGCGGTTAACGGCGTAGCAGCGCTGCACTCCCGGCTGGTGATTACCGATCTGTTCCCGGAGTATTACCAGCTATGGCCGCATAAATTTCACAACGTCACCAACGGGATTACTCCGCGCCGCTGGCTGAAGCAGTGTAATCCGGCGCTGGCGTCGCTGATTGATGAGACGCTTGAGGGAGAATGGGCCAGCAACCTCGATGCGCTCAAAGGGCTGGAGGCCTATGCCGACGATCCGGCGTTTTGCCAGCGTTATCACAGCATCAAGCAGCAGAACAAAGCGCGGCTGACCGACTACATTGCGCAGCGCACCGGCATTATTGTCAATCCGACGGCGATGTTCGACGTGCAGATCAAGCGTTTACATGAGTACAAACGCCAGCATCTCAGCCTGCTGCATATTCTGCACTGCTATCAGACCCTGCTGAATAACCCGGAAGATGCGCACTTTATTCCGCGGGTCTTTCTGTTTGGTGCCAAAGCGGCGCCGGGCTATTACCTCGCGAAAAATATTATTTACGCTATCAATAAAGTGGCGGAAGTGGTCAACAACGACCCGCGGGTCGGCGACAGACTCAAAGTGGTGTTTATTCCCGATTACCGTATCACCGTGGCGGAGTTGATCATCCCGGCGGCGGACTTGTCTGAGCAGATTTCCACTGCCGGCTATGAAGCCTCCGGCACCGGCAATATGAAGCTGGCGCTGAACGGCGCGCTGACCATCGGCACGCTGGACGGGGCCAATGTCGAAATCGCCGAACAGGTCGGCGAGGAGAATATTTTCATCTTCGGGCATCACGCTGATGAGGTGAAAGCCCTGAAAGCGGCCGGTTATAACCCGAAAAAAGTGCGCAAGCAGAATAAGGCGCTCGACGCGATACTCAAATCGCTGGAGAAGGGCAAGTTCAGCGACGGGGACAAACAGGCGTTTGACCTGATGCTGGCGAGCCTGACCAAAAACGGCGATCCCTGGCTGGTGCTGGCAGATTATCAGGCCTACATCGAGGCGCAACAACGGGTGGAAGCGCTATGGCGCGACCCGCAGCGCTGGACGCGCGCCGCCATCCTTAACACCGCGCGAACCGGCATGTTCAGCTCGGATCGCGCCATTCGTGATTATCAGCAACGTATCTGGCAGGCAGCACGCTAAGGAGCAGCATGAAACAGAACTCACTTGATCAGGCCGCCCGGGCGGCCGGTATTTCGCTGGATTACATCAACGTTAACGGCGAAAAAGAGGCGATCAGCGACGACACCAAACGCGCGTTGCTGGCGGTGATGGGCGATCCGCATGGCGCAAAGAAGGCGCCACTGCCGCCGGTCGCAGTGTTCAGCGGCAGCGGTAAACGTCAGCTTACCCCGCAGGGCAGCGGGGTTTATCACTGGCAGTTGCAAACCGAAAACGGCAAACAGCTCAGCGGGGAACTGACCGCTGGCGAACCTTTTACGCTGCCGGGTCCGCTGGCGCAGGGCTACCACCAGCTGACGCTCAGCAAAGGAAAAAAGCAGTGGCAGACCCGCATTATTGTCACTCCGCGCCGCTGCTATCTGCCGCCGGCGCTGGAAGCGGGCGAGAAGCGCTGGGGCGCGCTGGTACAGCTCTACACGGTGCGTTCGGCGCAGAACTGGGGCATCGGTGATTTTGGCGATCTGCAAATCCTGCTGGAGCAGCTGGCGGCGCGCGGCGGCGATTTCGTCGGGCTCAATCCCCTGCATGCGCTCTATCCGGCCAGTGCCGATTTCGCCAGTCCTTACAGTCCGTCATCACGTCGCTGGCTGAACGTTATCTACATCGATGTCGCTCAGGTAGTCGATTTCCAGCAAAGCCCGGCGGCGCAGAAGTGGTGGAAAAGCGCTAAAACGCAGCGGGCGCTGAGTAAAGTGCGTGAGGCGGAGCTGGTTGATTATGAGGCGGTGATGGCGCTCAAACTGGCCGCGTTACGCCTCGCCTGGGAACATTTCCAGGCGCGGGATGCAGAGAGCGACGATAAACAGTCGTGGTCCGCTTTTGTGCGCGAAGGCGGCGACAGCCTGCGTTATCAGGCAGCCTATGACGGCATACAACTTGAGCGGCGGGCAGGCAATGCGCAGCACTGGGGCTGGCCCGCCTGGCCGGAAGGCTGGCGCAACAGCCAGTTGCCGGAGGTGCAGCGCTGGTGTGAGCGGCATGAAGAGGAGATCGCCTTCTGGCAGTGGCTGCAATGGCTGGCGCAGCAGCAGTTTTCTCACTGCTGGGCGCGCAGTCAGGCGCTGGGGATGAGCGTCGGGCTTTACCGCGATCTGGCCGTCGGCGTGGCGGAAGGCAGCGCCGAAACCTGGCACGATCCGGAGCTCTATCGCCTGCAGGCGTCGATTGGCGCACCGCCCGATCGCCTGGGTCCGTTAGGCCAGAACTGGGGCTTACCGCCGATGGACCCGCATGTGATGCAGGCGCGCGGCTATCAGCCATTCATCGACATGCTGCGCGCCAACATGCGTGATTGCGGCGCGTTGCGTATCGACCATGTGATGTCACTGCTGCGTCTGTGGTGGGTGCCCGCCGGTGAAACGGCGGATAAAGGGGCCTACGTGGCTTATCCGGTCGATGATCTGCTCGGCATTCTGGCGCTGGAGAGCCATCGGCTGCGCTGCATGGTGATCGGAGAAGATCTCGGCACCGTACCAAAAGAGATCGTCAGCCTGCTGCGCAAAAGCGGGGTGTTTTCGTGGAAGGTGCTGTGGTTCGAGCAGGAAAAAAACGGCAGTTATCGTGCGCCAGCGGACTATCCGCGGCAGTCAATTGCCAGCGCCAGTACCCATGATCTGCCGACGCTGACCGGTTTCTGGCAGCAGGGCGATCTGTCGCTGGGGGAGAAGATTGGCCTCTATCCGGGCGATGCGGTCAACGCGCTGCATCAGCAGCGGGCAGAGCAGAAGCAGGCGCTGCTGGATGCGCTGCATCAGGCAGGCGCGCTACCGGCCCGCAGCCCGAAAAAAGCGGATAAGCTGGCAATGACGCCGACGCTGAATCGGGCGATTCATCGCTTCCTGGCCGATACCGACAGTGCGTTACTCGGCCTGCAGCCAGAGGACTGGCTCGGGATGACCACGCCGGTCAATGTACCGGGCACGGTTGAGCAATACCCCAACTGGCGGCGCAAACTGAGTAAAACGCTGGAAGAGATATTTGCTGACGAGGAAGTGAATAAGCTGCTCAAAGCGGTCAGCCAGCAGCGTAAGCCTGGCTGAGAAGGTCAGCGCGACAGCTGAGCTGTCGCGCTGACGTCATCAGTAAAACGAGTGTTCGCCGCGCTGGTGCTCGGTGATGTCGCGCACGCCTTTCAGTTCCGGGAAGGCGGCCAGCAGCTCTTTCTCGATGCCATCTTTCAGGGTGACGTCAATCATGGAACAGCCGTTACAGCCGCCGCCGAACTGCAGGATGGCGTAACCGTCATCGGTGATCTCCATCAGCGACACGCGGCCACCGTGGCCCGCCAGCTGTGGGTTGATCTGCGCCTGCAGCAGATACTCAACGCGTTCCACCATCGGCGCATCATCAGAGACCTTGCGCATTTTGGCGTTAGGCGCTTTCAGCGTCAGCTGCGAACCGAGGTTATCGGTGACGAAATCGATTTCAGCGTCTTCCAGATAAGGTGCGCTCAGTTCATCCACGTAGGCTGACAGTTTTTCGAACTTCAGCTCGGTATCGGTCGCTTCGACCGCGTCAGGTGGGCAATAAGAGACACCACACTCGGCTGTTGGCGTACCCGGGTTAATCACGAATACGCGAATCTGGGTGCCATCTTCTTGTTTGGATAGCAGTCTGGAAAAATGCTCTTGGGCAGAATCAGTAATTCGGATCATGTCGATTGCTCAATAGTTGACTAATTTAGTTGGTTATAATACGCCCATCAATGACGCTCTACAAGGTACGGCACAGGCACCAGACCTGCACGCTGGCCGCGCCCTGCGCCAGTAACAGGCGACTGATTTCTTCTGTGGTACTGCCGGTGGTGACCACATCGTCCAGCAGGGCGATATGCCGTCCGCGCACCGCCATTTCAAGGCGGAAAGCACCGCGTAAGTTGCTGCGGCGCTGACGGGCGTTCAGCTGATGCTGTAGCGCCCCTTGTCGCAGACGGTGTAATCCGGTTCCCCACTCACAACCCAGCCAGTGCGCCAGCGGCGCGGCCAGCAGATCGGTCTGATTGTAGCCGCGCTGCCAGCGTCGTCGCCGATGCAGCGGGACCGACAGTAGCAGGTCAGGGCGCGGCAGGTTGCCACGCCGGTAGACATCCAGCCAGCTTAGCAAAAGCAGCCGCGCCAGCATCACCCTGAGTGCGGTTACGCGAGAAAATTTGAGCTGGTTCACCCACAGGCTGAACGGCGGGCGATAGCTGTTAACGCAGATCAGTGCCTGCCACGCGGGTGGCTTCTGCAGGCAGCGTCCGCAGGGCTGCCGCACGTTAGCGGCGGGTAGGCCACAGCGTGGGCAGAGCAGCGGCAAAGCGGGCAACTGGCGCATACAGGGAGTACACAGGCCGTGTTGCGCCATCTGCAACGGTAACCGGCATAGCCAACACAGGGCAGGCATTGATAGCATAGCGACCTCCTTATCACTTTCGGGATAGTAACTGATGACGTCGCTTTACTGGCACACCTGTGGAACAGGGAATGTTGATCTTGTGCTGCTGCACGGATGGGGACTGAATGCCGAAGTCTGGCAGAGCATCATTCCGCGACTCAGCCCGCACTATCGTCTGCATCTGGTCGATCTGCCCGGTTATGGTCGCAGCCAGGCCTTTGGCGCGCTGTCGCTGGCAGAGATGGCGCAGCAGTTGCTGCCTGCGCTGCCTCCGCAGGCGGTGGTTGTCGGCTGGTCACTGGGCGGACTGGTCGCAACCGAGCTGGCGCTGACCGCGCCGCAACGGCTGCGGGCGCTGATTACCGTTGCATCTTCACCCTGTTTTACCGCGACAGAGAACTGGCCAGGCATCAAACCCGATACGCTGCAAAATTTCCAGCAGCTGCTCAGTAACGATTTTCAGCGCACGGTCGAGCGCTTTCTGGCGTTGCAGACGCTGGGAACAGAGACCGCCCGGGCCGATGCGCGCCGCCTGAAAGAGGTGGTGCTGTCGCAGCCGATGCCGTCGGTGGCGGTGCTGGATGGCGGGCTGGAAATTTTACGCCAGGTTGATCTGCGCGACGCGTTACCGCAGCTATCGCTGCCGTTTCTGCGACTGTATGGCGCGCTGGATGGCCTGGTGCCGCGCAGCATCGCTGCCCGCCTTGACCAGACGCTGCCCGCTTCGCCGTCGTGGGTGATCGACAAGGCGGCCCACGCGCCGTTTATCTCTCATCCTGAGGCGTTTTGTCAGCATATTATGAACTTCATCAACGATTTGCCGACTTAATTGCGCCGGTGACTGGCAAATCTGGCCGCAGCGGCAATACTTCTCTTCGTGAGCAAGGCCGCTGCAATTTTATGTGATTAGTCCCGGACGACTATGCTGTTCCATGCTGCCTTACGCGTTTCGCGGTTGCTTACATCTCACAATGGACCATGAATGAGGGTAAACATAATGAAGGTTTTTAAATGGGTTGTGGCTTCAATGATGATGGGCGCGATTTCATTTTCTGCGATGGCAGCGAAAGAAGTCACCAAAGAAGAAGTTAAAACAATGAACCTGCAGAAGATTGGCACCGTTAACACCACGGCGGAAACCACCTCGCCGATGGATGCGAAAAAAGCGCTGTCTCAGCTGGCTGACGAAAAGGGCGGCAAATATTTCCTGGTCATCGCCGGTCGTGAACACGGTAAATTCAGCGCCACGGCTGACGTCTATAAATAATTAGCGTAGCCACATAAACTGCCAGGCATCCAGCCTCACCGGCTGGGTGCCATCAATCTTCCTGCCGCTCACCACATCCTGCAGCCTATGCGCCACCGGCAACCGGGTTTCAACCGGGCGTCCGCTGAGATTAAACACGCACAGTAATCCCTCGCCACTTTCTGGCTGATGCCGGCGCATCACCAGCAGTGCGTTTTCGCTATCATAAAGCGTCATCGGATTGTCAGGATGAAACGCCGGCTGGCGACGCCGCAGCTGAATCAGCTGACCCAGTTGGGTATAGACCTGATGGCGCAGCCAGTCTTCTCCTGCCAGCGCCGCCTCAATCTGTGCAAGATCGTATTTCTGACGGTTAATCGCCCGGTTATGACCCGCCGCCCGTACGCCATCGTAATGGTTGCGTGAGCCGAGTATGCTTTGAATATAGATAGCCGGCACGCCAGGAAAGGCCAGCAGGATGGCGTGTGCCAGCAGAAAGCGCTGCAGGCGGGTCGCGTCATCGTCGGCTTCACGGTTTAACGCATCCAGATAGGTGACGTTGATTTCATACGGGCTGGTCGTGCCGTCCGGGTTATTTTTGTAGGAAACCAGCGCGCCCTCCAGCGCCAGATCGCGCACCAGCGCCACAATCTCTACCTCGCTCAGAATGCCGCGTGCCGGGTTCAGCCCGATACCATCGTGCGACGCCAGAAAGTTGAAGAAGGTGGTGTCGTTACTGCTGAGATCGAGGCTGCTGGCCCATTGACGCAAGGCGCGCGCCGAGCCGGTATGAATGCCGTGCAGCACCAGCGGCGGCAGGGAGAACTGATAGACCATCTGCGCCTCATCGTGGCCGTTGCCCAGATAGCTGATGTTGTCCTGATGCGGCACGTTGGTCTCGGTGACGATCACCGTACCGGGCGCGACAATATCGGCGATGGCGCGGAACAGTTTCACCAGCTGATGTGTCTTTTCCAGATGAATACAGCGGGTACCGGGCGTTTTCCACATGTAACCGACCGCATCCAGCCGCACATAATCAGCACCGCGTTTCAGGTAGTCGAGCAGCACATTGACCATGCGCAGCAGCACCGCCGGATTGGCAAAGTTGAGATCAATCTGATCGGCGCTGAAGGTGGTCCAGATAAAGCGGGTCTCGCCATCGGCCATCTGAAACGGCGTCAGCAGTGGGGAAGTCCGCGGGCGCGTCACCGCGCTGAGATCGGTGGCGGGCGGCATACTGATGAAGAAGTCATCCCAGCCGGGGTCCTGCGCCAGAAAGTGCCGGAACCAGGCGCTGTGCGACGACATGTGGTTACAGACGAAATCAAACATCAGGCGGGTTTCCTGATGCAGCCGCGCAACGTCCTGCCAGTCGCCACAGATCGGATCGACCTGATGATAATCAATCACCGAGAAGCCATCGTCAGACGACCAGGGGAAGAACGGCAGCAGGTGCACCAGCGGGAAAATCGATTGCAGGTGCTGCTGATAGAAACGGGAAAAGGTGCTGAGCGTTGGCTTATCGGCTTCGCGAAACTGATCGGCGTAGCTGATCAGCACCACGTCCTGCTCATCCCAGTGCGCTTTGCGCGGCAGCTTGATGGCATCGCGCGCGTCTGCAATATCCGCCAGCAGCTGCGTACGCGTTGCCTCAGGAAAAGTGCCGGCATAAATCTTATCGATTAGATCGGTGATCGTTTCCATCGTGAGTTGGGTGCCACTGCAGGTGTTGTTTTTATGACAGGCGTCTTTCTAGCGTAGCGCTATGGCGGGGATTTTCCACTGAGGGAGCGAGATTGAAAGGGGGACGACAGGCGTCCCCCTGAAAAACTTAGCGTTTCTTACCGAAGGCGGCCGCCAGCGCATCACCCATCGCGCTGTTACCCGCAGGCTGACTGGCCGGACGGGCGCGGCCTTTACTGGCTGCCGGGCGCTTCTCGTCACGTGGCGCAGCGTTCTTCCCGCCACCGCGTGCATTGCCTTCACCGGGCTGCTCATCCAGACGCATCGTCAGGGCAATTCGCTTACGGGGCAGATCGACCTCCATCACCTTCACTTTAACGATATCGCCTGCCTTCACCACCTGATGCGGATCCTCGACGAAGCGGTCGGAGAGCGACGAGATATGCACCAGACCATCCTGATGCACGCCGATGTCGACGAACGCGCCGAAGTTAGTGACGTTGGTCACCGCGCCTTCCAGAATCATGCCTGGCGTCAGATCGTTCAGCGTCTCGACGCCTTCGGCAAACTGCGCGGTTTTAAACTCAGGACGCGGATCGCGGCCCGGCTTCTCCAGCTCTTTCATAATGTCGGTGACGGTCGGTAAACCGAAACGCTCATCGGTGAAATCGTGGGCGCGCAGGTTACGCAAACTGCCGGCGTTCCCCATCAGATCACTCAGCGCCTGTTCGGTGGCAGCCAGAATCCGCTCCACTACCGGATAGGCTTCCGGGTGAACGGTCGAGGCGTCCAGCGGGTTATCGCCGTGGTTGATGCGCAGGAAGCCCGCACACTGTTCAAAGGCTTTCGGACCGAGACGGCTGACTTTCAGCAGCTGCTGACGATTCTGGAAACGACCATTTTCATCACGCCAGCCGACAATATTTTGCGCCATCATGCGCGTCAGGCCAGCCACGCGGGTCAGCAATGGCACCGAGGCGGTATTCAGATCGACACCGACGGCGTTCACACAGTCTTCCACCACCGCATCCAGTTTCTTCGCCAGCTGGCTCTGACTGACGTCATGCTGATACTGGCCAACCCCGATCGATTTCGGATCGATCTTCACCAGCTCCGCCAGCGGGTCCTGCAGACGACGGGCAATGGAAACTGCGCCACGCAGCGAGACATCGAGATCCGGAAACTCCAGCGCCGCCAGCTCAGACGCTGAGTAGACCGAGGCACCGGCTTCGCTGACAATCACTTTTTGCGCCGTGACCTTCGGGAACTGCTGTTGCAGATCGAGGAAGAAACGCTCGGTTTCGCGTGAGGCCGTGCCGTTACCGATCGCCACCAGCTCAACCTGATGCTTGATACAGAGTGCGGCGACGGCAGCGGCGGCTTTCGCCGTCTGGCCGGTGTGCGGATAGACGGTATCGGTCGCCACCAGTTTGCCGGTGGCATCCACTACCGCCACTTTAACGCCGGTGCGCAGGCCCGGATCGAGACCCATGGTGGCGCGCATGCCAGCCGGTGCCGCCATCAGCAGATCGTGCAGGTTACGGGCGAAGACGTTGATCGCTTCATCTTCAGCACGCTCACGAACCGTGCCCATCAGCTCGGTTTCCAGATGCAGCATCACCTTGATGCGCCAGGTCCAGCTCACCACCGCTTTACGCCAGCTATCGGCCGGGGCGTTATTCAGGCGCAGGTTGAGGTGCTCCGCAATCAGCGTTTCGCCATAGCTTTCACGCGGCGCTTCATCAAACTGCGGATCGGCGTTGAGCGACAGTTGCAGTACACCTTCATTGCGGCCACGCAGCATCGCCAGCGCACGGTGTGACGGCACGCTGCTCAGCGCTTCATGGTGATCAAAATAGTCGCGGAACTTGGCCCCGGCTTCCTCTTTGCCTTCCACCACGCGGGAGACCAGATGGGCATTCTTCCATAGGTAGTTACGCACTTTCGCCAGCAGCGTCGCATCTTCGGCGAAACGCTCCATCAGAATGTAGCGGGCACCGTCCAGCGCGGCGCGCACGTCGGCAACGCCTTTATCCGCATCCACGTAGCGTTCAGCCAGCTGCTCCGGCTGGTGGGATGGGTTCTGCCACAGCGTCTCCGCCAGCGGTTCCAGACCGGCTTCAATCGCGATCTGGCCGCGGGTGCGGCGTTTCGGTTTATAGGGCAGGTAGAGATCTTCAAGCTCGGTTTTGCTGAGGGTAGTGTTGATGGCGCGCGCGAGGTCGTCGGTGAGTTTTCCCTGCTCATCAATCGACTTCAGAATCGACTGACGGCGCTCTTCAAGTTCACGCAGATAGCTGAGGCGGGTTTCCAGCTGGCGCAGTTGGGTATCATCCAGCCCACCGGTGACCTCTTTACGATAACGTGCGATAAACGGCACGGTATTCCCTTCATCCAACAGGCGAACGGCGGCGTCAACTTGCTCTGCCCGCGCCTGTAGCTCGCTGGCAATTATCTGGCTCAGAACTTTCATCATCAGGACTGTCTTGCTTTCCGGGTTGAGAAATAGCGGACAGTTATACGGATTGATGGTTGAAATTGCCAGAGATGCGGGCGGCTTTCAGCGATATTCTGAATCGCTATTGCTGATAGCGGATTTCGTTGACGTACCACAGCGCCGGACCGGCTGGCGTCTCAACGGTAGCGGCATCGCCGACCTCTTTTTTCAGCAGGGCGCGCGCCATTGGCGAGTCGATGGAGATGTAATCTTTGCGGCCAAAAATCTCATCATAGCCGACGATGCGGAAGCGCTTGATGTCACCGTCATCGTTTTCAATTTCGACCCAGGCACCAAAGAAGACTTTGCCATCCTGCTGCGGTGAGTAATCCACAATCCGCAACTGCTCCAGGCTTTTGGTCAGATAGCGAACGCGGCGGTCAATTTCACGCAGGCGCTTTTTATTGTACTGATAATCGGCATTTTCACTGCGGTCGCCGAGGCTGGCGGCCCAGGTGACTTTTTTGGTCACTTCCGGTCGCTCTTCACGCCACAGGTAATCGAGTTCTGCTTTCAGCTTATCGAAGCCTTCGCGGGTAATCAGTCGGGTTTTCATGCTGCACTGGCCAGAAAAAATCAAAGAGCGTCAGTGTAAGGCAAAGGAGGCGTGGCAAAAAAGAGTCGGGGAAAGGGTTTTTAAAGTCTAAAAACCCACGTTGACTTCCCCGGCGGCGAAAAGGGTTGCTGCAAAAGTGTGTTCTGAAGCCAATAGCGGCTGAGGCCAATCGAGCAGAGGGTAAAAATTATTTTCCGGCGTGCGTCGCCGTGGTGGTTGAGGTGCTGCCGTGTCCGTCTCCGCCACCGCCCGCAGTAGCCAGCGCTACGCCGAGCAGTGCCGCAACCGCGCCCACGCCGATGGCATTTGAGTTGCCCTGTGCGGTGGTCGTCGCCTGAGCGCCCGCCGCTTCACCGGTAGCGGTAGCGGCATAAACCGGGCTGACGCTCGCTAATGCCAGCGCGCTGAGCAGTAAAATTGTTTTTTTCATTGTGTTATCCCCGTTGAGACGTCAATTGATGCCAGAGCAGTCTGGTTGAAATTATTCGGGGCGAAAAGTTGGCTTTACTGATTGATTTAACGCACTTTAATTTTCACTGGCCGTGCAAATGAGGCGAATCCAATTAATCCGAGAGGAGTCAGGCGGCAATAAGCCGTTTGCTGGAATTTTATGCTGTGAATCTTGCAATGCTGTAGATTATCTGGAGCTAATCAATAATGATGGCTGATGTTTAAGTCAAATTATCTGATAACCTGCTGAAATTGCTGACTGAATAAACGCTGGCGCGCTTCTGACGCCAGCAATGAAGAGAAATTTCGCCAAAATTTCGGAATTGCCGTAACGCTTTGCTAACAGGGTGAAAAGGGTTATATCCCGGTCCTGATGCGCGTAAATTAAATATAAGCTGCTGTTTAATATGCTTTGTAACAATTTTGGCTAGAATATAAACCATTAATGACTGTCACTATAAGGCATCTTTTTTTAACAATGTTGGCTCAGGCAATAGCGCCTTTGGGAGTTGAAAATGCAAGAGAACTACAAAATTCTGGTCGTCGATGATGATATGCGTCTGCGTGCACTGCTTGAACGCTATCTCACCGAGCAGGGCTTTCAGGTGCGCAGTGTTGCTAACGCCGAGCAGATGGACCGTTTGTTAACCCGTGAATCTTTTCATCTGATGGTGCTCGATCTGATGTTGCCAGGCGAAGATGGTCTCTCGATCTGTCGTCGTCTGCGCAGCCAGAGCAACCCGATGCCGATCATTATGGTGACCGCCAAGGGCGAAGAAGTGGATCGTATTGTCGGGCTGGAAATCGGCGCGGATGACTACATTCCAAAACCCTTTAACCCGCGTGAGCTGCTGGCCCGTATCCGGGCGGTGCTGCGTCGTCAGGCTAATGAGCTGCCGGGCGCGCCTTCGCAGGAAGAGGCGGTTATCGCCTTTGGTAAGTTCAAACTTAACCTCGGTACCCGTGAAATGTTCCGCGAAGATGAGCCAATGCCGCTCACCAGCGGTGAGTTCGCGGTGCTGAAAGCGCTGGTCAGCCATCCGCGCGAGCCACTGTCGCGTGACAAGCTGATGAACCTGGCGCGGGGCCGTGAATACAGCGCCATGGAACGTTCGATCGATGTCCAGATCTCCCGCCTGCGCCGCATGGTGGAAGAGGACCCGGCGCATCCGCGTTATATCCAGACCGTCTGGGGCCTGGGCTACGTCTTTGTGCCGGACGGCAGTAAAGCATGAGGCGACTGCGCTTCTCGCCACGCAGTTCGTTTGCCCGCACCTTGCTGTTGATCGTGACCCTGCTGTTCGTCAGCCTGGTCACGACCTACCTGGTGGTGCTGAACTTCGCCATTCTTCCCAGTCTGCAACAGTTCAATAAGGTGCTGGCCTACGAAGTGCGTATGCTGATGACCGACCGGCTGCAGCTGGAGGATGGCACGCAGCTGGAAGTGCCACCGGCGTTTCGCCGGGAAATCTACCGCGAACTGGGGATCTCGCTCTATACCAATGCAGCAGCAGAGGAGAGCGGATTGCGATGGGCGCAGCACTATGAATTTCTGAGCGAGCAGATGGGCCAGCAGCTTGGTGGTCCAACCGACGTGCGGGTTGAAGTAAACAAGAATTCGCCGGTGGTGTGGCTGAAAACCTGGCTGTCACCGGACATCTGGGTGCGGGTGCCGCTGACCGAAATTCATCAGGGCGACTTCTCACCGCTGTTCCGCTATACCCTGGCAATTATGCTGCTGGCGATCGGCGGGGCCTGGCTGTTTATCCGTATTCAGAACCGACCGCTGGTGGATCTGGAGCACGCCGCTCTGCAGGTCGGACGCGGGATTATTCCGCCGCCGCTGCGCGAATATGGCGCCTCGGAGGTGCGGTCGGTGACGCGTGCCTTTAACCAGATGGCCGCCGGCGTGAAGCAGCTGGCAGACGATCGCACGCTGTTAATGGCGGGCGTCAGCCACGATCTGCGTACGCCACTGACCCGCATTCGTCTCGCCACCGAGATGATGAGCGAGCAGGATGGCTATCTGGCCGAGTCGATCAATAAAGATATCGAAGAGTGCAACGCCATTATCGAGCAGTTCATCGACTACCTGCGTACCGGTCAGGAGATGCAGACCGAGCGGGCCGATCTCAACAGCGTACTGGGTGAGGTGGTCGCCGCCGAGAGCGGCTATGAACGTGAGATTGAAAACGCGGTGATGCCGGAAGAGTTAATGCTGGATATCAACCCGCTGTCGATCAAGCGGGCGCTGGCCAATCTGGTGGTGAATGCGGCACGTTACGGTAATGGCTGGATCAAGGTCAGCAGCGGACGGGAACTGCATCGCGCCTGGTTTCAGGTGGAAGATGACGGGCCGGGCATCAAGCCGGATCAGCTGGCGCATCTGTTCCAGCCGTTTGTACGCGGTGACAGCGCCCGCAGCACCAGCGGTACCGGGCTGGGACTGGCGATTGTTCAACGGATTATCGATGCGCATCAGGGATCGCTGGAGATTGGCGAGAGCGAACGCGGCGGGTTACGGATTCGTGCCTGGCTGCCGTTAGCGGAAACCCTGGCGCTGAGCCACAACACCAGCAGTAACAGCGTCTCAGGCTGATAAAAAAAACGGCGCGGCATGAACACCGCGCCGATTTTTTAGCGTTGCGGACCGGCTTTCACCAGTGCGGCACCGGCTTCGTTATCGGTATATTTGGCGAAATTATCAATAAACCGCTGCGCCAGACCTTCGGCGGCCGCGGTCCACTTCTCCTCGCTTTCCCAGCCGCGACGCGGATCGAGCGTCCCGGCATCCAGTTCGCCCAGGCTGACCGGCATCTGCAGATTAAAAATCGGCAGCGTTTCGGTCGGCGCATCATCCAGTTCACCCGCCAGAATCGCGTTGATGATGGCGCGGGTATTCTTCAGGGAGATGCGTTTGCCGCTGCCGTTCCAGCCGGTATTAACCAGATAAGCCTGCGCACCGGCGGCTTCCATTCGCTTCACCAGCACTTCAGCGTATTGCGTCGGATGCAGCGTCAGGAACGCCGCGCCAAAGCAGGCGGAGAAGGTCGGGGTTGGTTCGGTAACGCCGCGCTCGGTGCCTGCCAGTTTTGCGGTAAAGCCCGACAGGAAATGGTACTGGGTCTGTTCAGGCGTCAGGCGTGAAACCGGCGGCAGCACGCCAAAGGCATCGGCGGTCAGGAAGATCACTTTCTTCGCGTGGCCCGCTTTAGAGACCGGCCGCACAATATTGTCGATGTGGTTAATCGGATAGGAGACGCGGGTATTTTCCGTTTTGCTGCCGTCGGCGTAATCGACGCTGCCATCTTCGCGCACCACCACGTTTTCCAGCAGCGCATTGCGGCGAATCGCCCGGTAGATCTCCGGCTCGGCCTGCTCAGAAAGATTGATGGTTTTGGCGTAGCAGCCGCCTTCAAAGTTAAATACGCCGTCGTCGTCCCAGCCGTGCTCATCATCGCCAATCAGCTGACGATCAGGATCGGTAGAGAGCGTGGTTTTGCCGGTGCCGGAGAGGCCAAAGAATACCGCGACATCGCCCGCTTTGCCGACGTTGGCGGAACAGTGCATTGAAGCAATGCCTTTCAGCGGCAGCAGGTAGTTCATGACGGCAAACAGCCCTTTCTTCATTTCGCCGCCGTACCAGGTGCCGCCGATCAGCTGCATACGCTCGGTCAGGTTGAAGGCAACGAAGTTCTCTGAATGCAGCCCCTGTGCCTGCCAGTCCGGGTTGGTGCATTTCGCGCCGTTCATCACCACGAAGTCGGGCGTGAAACCAGCCAGCTCCGCCTCATCCGGCTGGATAAACATGTTTTTCACGAAGTGCGCCTGCCAGGCAACCTCAGTGACGAAGCGCACGCTCAGACGGGAATCGGCATTGGCACCGCAGAAGGCATCCACCACAAACAGACGTTTGCCGGAAAGCTGCCGGGTGACGCAGCCTTTCAGCGCGTTCCAGGTCTCCTGCGACAGCGGCTGATTGTCATTTTTGCCGGTGCCCTGATCGTTCCACCACAGGGTATCGCGCGTGGTGTCGTCACGCACAATGTACTTATCCTTTGGCGATCGCCCGGTGAAAATGCCGGTATCCACCGCAATTGCGCCGCTCTGCGTCAGGGTGCCGCGTGCAAAACCGTCGAGGTCCGGGCGTGTCTCTTCCTGAAACAGCGTATCGTAATCAGGGTTGTAGACCACTTCCGTGGTATCCACGATGCCCAAAGCGGCAAGGTCTTGCGAGGTCAGGCCGTTAACGCGCATTTTACTGCTCCTTAAATCGGTGTCTGTTCTGCAAAGCAGAGATAGGTTGGGATCGTGCCGCCAGGTACCCTCGCTGAAGATTCACAGCGCGTCGCCAGCTTGCCGCGTCCGGATAGCTCGCCGGTTCAGGCATCTGCCTCGGGATGATGGGCGGATGCACGATCGCGCGCAGTTTACTCCTCTGCGTTTCGGGAAAAAGTCTGGCGATCTAAAAATGCGACTCAGGGCGCGTTAAGACTATGTTTCGAACGTTTTGAAGATGTTATGAAAGTAAAAAAAGATAATTTTTCAAGAAAATTATGGGGATAGGCGGAGCGGGGAGGAAAAGGGCGGCGAATGCCGCCCGATAAATCAGTGCAGACGGTCGCTGTTTTCCAGCGAATGGCTACGGATGCCCGCAATATCCACCGCGTCAAACACATAGTTCGAGCCGCAGTAATCGCAGTGCATATCGATTTTGCCATCTTCCGCGATGATCTCATCGACCTCTTCCTGCGGCAGCGTTTTCAGCACTTCGCCACAACGCTCACGCGAACAGGTACATTTGTAGATCACCGGTTGCGGATCGTAGAGCGTCGCTTCTTCCTGATGATAAAGACGCCACAGCACTTCATTGGCTGGCAGATCGATCAGCTCATCGGTTTTGATGGTTTCGGTCAGCGTCGCCAGATGGTCGAACGCCTCTTTCTCAGTTTCCTGCGCTGGCATCACCTGCAACAGAATACCGGCTGCGCCTTTCTCGCTGGTACGGATAAACAGCCGCGTCGGCAGCTGCTCGGAACGCATAAAGTAATCTTCCAGGCATTCGGCCAGCGTTTCGCCTTCCAGCCCGACCACGCCCTGATAGCGTTCGCCTTTTTCCGGAGAGATAGTGATCACCAGATAGCCGTTACCGACCATGCTTTTCAGCGTGCTGTCGGCCGGAATATCGCCTTTGATCCGCGCCACGCCGCGCAGCTCCTGGTTGTTGTTGCCGTTAATCACCGCCAGGGATAACGGGCCGTCACCCTGCAACTGCACGGTGATTTCGCCGTCAAACTTCAGCGTGGCGGTCAGCAGGCTGGTCGCCACCAGCATCTCACCCAGCAGGGTATTCACCGCCGCCGGATAGTCGTGGTTCTTCACGGTTTCGCGCCAGGTGTTGGAGACATTCACCAGCTCGCCACGTACCGCGGCATTTTCAAACAGATAACGGTGCAGTTGATCCTGGACTGACATATTTTTTTCTCTCGTTGGGGCGGGGCGGTGACGCGTCAGCAAAGACGGCGCTACTCATCGCCCGATAATTTAAACTTCATCAAATCGCGACGCTCTTTCTTATCAGGTCGCCGATCGGGATGTGGCATTGTCAGGGCATTCATCTTGCGCGCCTGCGCCACTTTCTCGCGTTTTTCGATGCTGGCATCCGTTTCCCGGTAGAGCTGCTGGGCTTCGCTGGCCGGACGGCGTTGACTACTGATTTCTGCCACTACCACCGTACGTTCATCGTTGCCCTGCCGCAGGGTCAGCTCCGCATTCAGCTCCACCAGCTTGCCGGGTTTGCTGCGCTGACCGTTGTAATGCACTTTGCCGCCTTCAATCATCTCGCGCGCCAGCGCACGGGTTTTATAAAAGCGGGCTGCCCACAGCCACTTATCGAGGCGCACGCCTTCGCTGCTTTTCTCTTTCATTGCTGCTCCTGCTTCAGATCAGCGTCTGGTAATCGCTCACCGCGACGTGACGCTCGAAGATTTGCTCAGGACGGCCCGAATCGGGATTACTCACGCCTAAGCACCAGCCGATGCCCGCTAACTTCGCCGCATCCAGAATCACTTCGTTGTCATCGATAAACAGCGTACGCCGCGCACAATAGCCGGTGTGCTGTTGTACCGCCTGCCATAAACGTTGGTCTTCTTTCGGATACCCAAAGGTATGGGTAGAAAGTAATAAATCAAGGTGTGGCGCTAAACCGGTCTGCGCCAGTTTGACGTCCAGATTGTAAGGATGCGCGTTGGTAAGCAGGATGGTGCGCTTGCCTGCGCGTCGCAACGCCTGCAGAAACGGCAACGTATCGGGGCGAAGCGCCACGCGGCTGCGCAGTTCCCAGGTCATGGTGCGGATATCCAGCGCCAGCGCCTGCGCCCAGTAATCCAGACAATACCAGTTTAGCGTATGGGCTACGGCCTGATACTTTTCCGCGATGATCTGATCCGCTTCCGCCAGCGTGATGCCGCGCTGCTGGCTGAGTAGTGCAGGCACATGCTCCAGCCAGAAATGACGATCAAACGCCAGATCCAGCAGCGTGCCATCCATATCCAGCAGTACGGTATCAATCTCAGACCAGTCGAACGTCATGGTGTCTCACCCTGTAAAAAACCGGGCGACAGGGTAGCACAGAAGGGCAGGGCTCAGAATAACGAGCGCACGCCCTGCAAAGTGCCGAGGTTATGGTTGAAGCACTTGTCGTAATAGTGCTGGATGTCGGTCATCCGCTGGCGATTACGGTGCATACGACGCAGGGCCAGCAGTCCGTTGATCAGCGCGCAGGTCACCAGCACCAGCAGCAGCAGCGCGGTACCCAGATAGCGCCACTGCGCCATCGCATCCGGCTCATTGTGCAGCGCAATGTGCCGCGTGCCGTTGGCATCGGTCGACAGGCTGGTGATGATGCCACTGGCGCTGAACGGCGTATGCAGCAGCATAGCGGACATCCGCTGCAGTTCGCGCCATTGCGACGGCGGATCGAGGTCAAACAGCGAGACCGTTGGCTGAGGCTGATTCACCAGCTGGCGTCCCTCATCGCTGATAATCAGGAAGCCGCCCGGTGGCGGGCTGTTGAGGTTTTCCGCTGCCCGTCGGGTTTCACGAAAGAAGAAGGTCGAGGTGGCGGTATTCACCAGATTTTCCAGCGCTTCGGCACTCACCGGGCGCAGCAACACATTCATCCCGTTCAGCTGGCCGGAGTCGGCACGGCGCACCAGCGCTTCCCAGTCTTTGGCGTTGCCTAAATTCACCAGCGCGTTCTTCAGCCGGACGCAATCCTGCGGCTGATTACACAAGTCCTGGGTTTTCATCACCAGATCGGAGAAGTCATCCAGCAGGATCATGCCGGATTTCTGAATCGCTGAGGCCAGTTGCGGATTCAGCTTAGGATCGGTGTTGGTTTCCGGGTGTAACTGCCGGGTAGTGGTCTCCAGCAGGGCTGCCGCCTTATCAATGATGTCCGATTGCGGCTGCGGCAGCGGTGTGGCGTTATTCCAGTAGACCGCGGAGCAGTCGAACGGCATAAAGGCGTAGCTGCGGTTACTCTGGTAGTTATCCGGAACCGAACACATGCCATTGCCGGTCACTTTCAGGTTGTCACCGATATTCAGAGCGACGCCGCTGAGCTTGTCTACGCTGCTCACTTCCAGGCTGTCGGTGCCTCTGGCCCAGGCCAGGCTGAGCTTAATCGGCATACTGAGCGGGATCCAGGTTACCAGCAGCGCCAGCACGGTTAACGATCCGCAGGCCAGCACCACGTTTTTACGCCAGCGCTGAATAGGAAAATTTTTCACCTCATCCTGCAGCGACAGGAACCGGCCCTGACGCACCACCTGACGGTTCAGGTAGATCTCCACGTCGGTCACCTGACCGAGATCGTGGGCCACGTAGGGTTGCCAGTGCGGTGGATAAGCGAGATCGATAATCCCCAGCGTGATGTTGCTCTGCTCCTGATTAGACTCACTGAACAGGCCCCAGCGCTTAGGTGCGCCGCGCAGACAGTGAATGTCACGCAGGCCGCGTTCACCAGGAATGCGGTAGAGCAGCCACAGGCTGGCGGCGATCATCGCCGCGCCAGCCAGCACCAGCCAGATCATGAACGTCGCCGGCACCAGCAGGCTGAAGAAGAATAGCAACAGGGCGAGCGAGATAATGACCGCTTCACGCGTGCCATCCGGACGCGACAGGCGATACTCTTCTGGCGTCTCTTTACGCACCTTCAGCAGCTCAACGCTTTCGGTTTCTGCTTTACGGATGGAGGCATTGGTCGAGACCGGGCGCATCAGCGTCGGCAGGCTTTGCTGATCAACGGCGTAATCGACCAGCGAATGACCGTTTAATGAGATCACCAGCGGAATCGATTGAGTGCGAATCAGTTCAACGTAGTTTTCATCGGTGATGTACTGCTCCCACAGCGGCGGCAGATGCACTTCGACTTCGTCGAGGTAGTAGCGCCATTTATGGGGATCGTCGGTCGACAGGCCGTAGCGGGTAATCGCACGGGTGACCGGATAGACATTATTACTTTGTGCAGTCAGGGTCAGACGGTCAGGCGCAGCGCGTTTGTCCGTCGAGACGGCAGTACGCGGCTGTTTTTCCAGCGCAGCAACATACTTATCTACCGCTTTGCGCTCCTGATCGGAGAGTTTGCGGCAGGGCGGACTGATAAATGGCAGCGGTTTCGCCAACGGCGGACGATGCCGCATAGCGTACCAAAACCCAATGCCTGCCAGGATTGAACAGGTTAGCACTATGGCCAATATCGTAAAGATTGTGCTCATGCTCTGCTCAATTCAGCCAAAATGCTGCCTTCACTTTAAACTCATGCTCCCGGATACGCCCACTATATAAGACAAATTGTGGGGGATTAAACAACTCTGACGAGTCATACAGACAAAAAAATAGCGCTGTAAATCATTTAATTAGCAATTGTTAAACCCTGCCTTGCCCGAATGGTAACCGTCTGAGACTGAATTAAATATCGGTATTATCTGAAACTGATCCCACGATATTGACTAATGCAAAATTTGTCTTATTGATTAACCCGGCCATTATCCCGTGAGCACGGTGATGAAACGATAACCTTATGGTCTGACTGTCGCACAATTGCCTGCGGTTAGGTATGCTAATTCGTTCCTGAGAGCCGGCGCAGTAAAGTTTGAGGCTGATATGAAAACTCCAAAAAAACCTGACATCCTCAATGTAGCCGCCGTGGCGCGTTCACGGCTGTTTACCATTGAATCGGTCGATCTGGCCTTCAGCAATGGTGCGCGGCGCGTCTATGAGCGGATGAAACCCTCTGAGCGTGAGGCCGTCATGATTGTACCGATCATTGACGATCATCTGATCCTGATTCAGGAGTATGCGGTGGGGCTGGAAACCTACGAGCTTGGGTTTCCCAAAGGTCTGATCGATGCCGGTGAAACGGTGAATCAGGCCGCTGACCGTGAACTTAAAGAAGAAGTGGGCTTTGGCGCAGGTGAGCTGACTCCGCTGGGCAAGCTCACCATGGCCCCATCCTACTTTTCCAGCAAAATGAATATTGTGATCGCGGAAGGGCTGTATGCCGAAAAGCTGGAAGGCGATGAGCCAGAACCGCTGATTGTGCATCGCTGGCCGCTGAGCGATATGTTATCCCTGTTACAGGAGCCCGATTTCCGCGAGGCGCGTAACGTCAGTGCGCTGTTTATGGCGCGCGAATGGCTGGTGAAGCAGGGGCGTCTTCGCTACTGATAAACAACGAACTTCCCGGCGTCCGAAACGCGCCTGCCAGCAGGCGCGTTCGGGCTTATTCGGTCACGGCACTCTTCTGTCGGGCCGACGTCCACTTTAACGCCGGAGCAGTTACCAGATAAACCAGGCAGGCGACGATCAGCGAATTGAGTACCGGTACGCCGCGCTCGATAAGCAGCCCGGTTGCGCCTCCTGCTATGCTGGCGATGAGTGCCGGCCAGCCGATAAGCTGCGAGGTTGCTGGCAGGGTATGGCTGCGACGGCTCAGCGCCAGCGTCTGACGATCGGTTTTCAGCACGTAGTAATCAATAATCATCACGCCCAACACCGGCGGGAAGATGACGCCCAGCAGCTCCAGAAAATCGACAAAACGATCGAGAATCCCAAGAATCGAGCAGAGTGTGCCAATCAGGCCGAGCACCAGCGTAATGATTCGGTAATGCGGCTTATAGCCGGTCACGCCTTCAATGGCATTGGTGATCCCCAGCGTGGACGAATAGAGATTCAGGTCGTTAATGCGCAGGGTAGAAAAGACCACCGCGAACAAACCCAGCGTGCTGGTGGTTTGCGTAATGATTGCGATGATGTCCGACGTCTGCAACTCTCTGGCGATCAGAATCGCCAGACCATTGATCCCATACTCTCCCGCCAGAATGGTCAGTAGCGTAATAACGAACACATCTTTGCCGTTGCGGGAGAAACGCGTCAGATCGGGAGTCATCAGGCTGGCAAGGATTGCGCCACCCATCACCATGGTCATCGCCGCGCTGACGGTAATGGTTTCTGTTGCCATCACCGGCGGCGTGATTTGACCTGGCTGCGCATGGAAAGCGTGCCAGAAAATCCAGCCGACCAGCGCAATAAAGAGCGGAACGGCGATGCGTGCGGTAAAGCGCAGCGCCTTAAAACCAAAAGTAACCAGTAAAGTCAGCACCGCGCCTGATAATGCGGCTGACTCTGTAAAGCTGAGTTTACCGTGCAGGGCATAGCTCAGCGAACGGGCGAAAACCGCATTCTGAATACCGAACCAGCCCAGCAGGCTGACTGCGACCAGCAGACCAACCAATACCGAGCCGTGACGACCAAAGCCACACCAGCGTGCCAGCAGACTGCCCGGCAGGCCTTCACGCATGCCGGCATAGCCGAGTGCGAAAGTCAGCACGCCAAACAGCAGGCTGGCCAGCGTAATGGCGATAAACGCTTCACCGAGCGTCATGCTGTTTCCCAGCACCGCGCCAAGCATAAACTGATCCAGCGCAGTCAACATGCCCATATGCACAATGGCAACGCTGAGCAGCGAAAGCCTTTTGTTTTCAGGCACCGGTTGTAACGGGTAATCATCAAATTTACTCACAACAGGGTATCCTTACCGGTTTATATAAAAATAACGCCTGTGCTGAGAAACTTCTCTGGCAGATAATTATCCAGTGATTCCGCACGGCAATAGTTTTCAAACTGTTGTAGCGAATGCACGCCCGCTTTTTGATAAAGGGTCGTGATACGGTTACTGATGGTTTTAACGCTGAGGTTATAGATACGCGCGATCTCTTTGGCATTAAATCGTCGCAGCAATAGAAAGATTACATCCAGCTCGGCCGGGGTAAAAAGCGGATGCTCCAGCTGCGTTGTCAGTACCGAGGCTTTTTTGGCATCGATAAAGCTGGTTGCCGTCAGGTTGTCTATCGGTCGTGCATTCCAGATGTAGCCAAGCAACTGCTTTTTATTATCGAAAACGGGATATTTTTCGCTGATGAAGGGGGTGAGATAGTTATTGCCATACCAGTAATGGGTTTCAATGACGGTGACGCAGCTTTTCAGGGCTTTTACTTTTTGATCGTGCAGGCAGAATTCCTCCGCACAGTCACTCCAGGGTGTCGGGAATTCACTGTCTTTTTTGCCCTGCAATGAAAAGGTTTTTGGTGTGGCAGTGTATGATATTGCTGCTTCATTCATATAAAGGTGCAGCGATGCTGCATCCTTAAAACCCCACGGCACGGGTAATAAATCCATTGTTGTGGCAAATGCAGCAATAAATTCATCAATATTGCGATATGAGCTGTCCATGGCGCCTCGCTGAAAATACCGGTTAGAGTTTTTTGGCCAGATAATAGCGTGCGAAACGCTGTGCATATCCATGCTGTTCACCATAAACGCGATAACCCAGCTTTTCGTAAAAACCGCGAGCCTGGAAACTCATGGTGTCAACGACCGACATATGACAGTCTCTGTTTCGCGCCTCCTCTTCTGCTGCCTGCATCAGTTGACGTCCGGTCCCCTGCTGACGGCAGGCATCCTCTATCCATAAGAAATGGATATCCAGAGTGCCACACCAGGTATGGGCCAACAGTCCGCCCTGAATATGGTGAAAGTCGTCATAAAGAATGACATTCAACGTTTTCAGATTGATATCGGCAAAGGATTCGTTGTGTTGCCAGAGGCGCTGAATAATATATCTTTCAGCGTCAGTCTCTTCAGTGTGACCGATTTTAATTTCCATATTAAGGTATCCATTAATGATTCAATTAAAAATATTCATTACCTTGTTCTGCTGATCCATTTCATTCTTAACACGATGGTAAACGATGCGCAAGAGTTAATATTCCCCCTGTTATCGTGTGCTGTTAATATTATGCTGGCTGCAGTTTTGTTTCATATGACATTCGATTTTTTTGCTGGCATCAGGGAAACACTAACTATAACGTCATAATAATTGCATTATATTTTAGTTCATATGACATGAACGCTTTGTTCACCTATCCTTACTTCTGACGGGAAACGCATG
Organism: Pantoea sp. USHLN298; assembly: GCF_037149395.1. Taxonomy (NCBI): domain Bacteria; kingdom Pseudomonadati; phylum Pseudomonadota; class Gammaproteobacteria; order Enterobacterales; family Erwiniaceae; genus Pantoea; species Pantoea sp. USHLN298. The sequence continues at coordinate 76,620 of NZ_JBBCRO010000007.1, read as the reverse complement.
CCGATTACCACAGGTGATCGGCATTCTTCTTAAAAACTCAATGCGTTATTCTGCCCTGATTTTATTTCTGCCATTGTTCGATTGTTATCCCTGTCTGGCTGGATGCTGAAAGCGAGTATGATTCCACTTTAATTAATCCTGTAAAAGAGTATTCGGAACAGGTGGGAAAAGGCGAGGGTTAATAGAGATCCGCTGCCAGTTGAAAGGGCATGGGCTGATATGCTCCGCGGCTAATTGTGCCCGCAGTCAACGTTTACGCGAAACGGGTCTGATCATTTAACGCGGGCAGGCCAGCCAGGATGGCAAATTAAAAAGCACCGGATAAAAAAATGGGTGGTCACATCAGGTGACCACCCATAGATATTTCACACTACGCTGAAAGCATCAGAACAGTTCGTGGCTCTCACCATTGTCCATAATGGTGGTGCCGACATCATGCACCGAGTACTCGGTCGGCTGCGTACCTTCAATGAAGTACTCCTGACGGGTATTGCCGCCACCATTCGCCAGCTTACCGGTGCTGCGATCGATGGTCACCGTCACCACGCCTTCCGGTGGGGTTAACGGCTGAACCGGCACGCCCTCCAGCGCACTCTTCATGAAATCATCCCATGCCGGTTGTGCGCTCTTCGCGCCGCCTTCATAGCCGGAGATCTGATCGGGAATCGCCCCTGACAGCGTGCTGCGGCCTAAATTGCGGCGGGCATCGTCAAAGCCGATCCACACTGAAGTCACCACGCCCGGGCCGTAACCCGAGAACCAGGCATCTTTCGAGCTGTTGGTGGTACCGGTTTTACCGCCGATATCATTACGCTTGAGGTCACGACCGGCACGCCAGCCGGTGCCCATCCAGCCTGGCTCGCCGAAGATATTCGAGTTCAGCGCGCTCTTGATCAGGAAGGTCAGCGGCGTGTTGATGACGTGCGGCGCATAGTTGCCCTGCTCAGGCGGGACAGGCACCTGCTCCAGTTCCGGCTGTGGCACCGACTGATTCTGGTTTTTGTCCGACGCCGCCACGTTTTCCACGCTCTCTTCATTGAGCGCTAGCGCTTTTTTGGTATCACCGTAGATCACCGGCAGATTGCACTGCGGACAGGCAATTTTCGGTTTCTCTTCAAACACCAGGCCGCCCTGTTCATTCTCAATCCGGGTGATGAAATAAGGATCAACCAGGAAGCCACCGTTGGCCATCACCGAGTAGCCGCGAACCACCTGTAACGGGGTAAATGAGGCTGCACCCAGCGCCAGCGATTCGGTATGTACGATATTTTGCGCCGGGAAGCCGAAACGCTGCAGATACTCGGCGGCATAATCGACGCCCATCGCACGCATCGCACGAACCATCACTACGTTCTTCGACTGACCTAACCCCTGACGCAGCCGAATCGGGCCATCATAGGTTGGCGGGGAGTTTTTCGGACGCCAGTCGGCACCGGCACCCGCATCCCAGCGTGAAATCGGCACGTCGTTAAGGATCGAGGCCAGCGTCAGACCACGGTCCATCGCAGCGGTATAGAGGAAGGGTTTGATGTTCGACCCGACCTGACGCAGCGCCTGCGTAGCGCGGTTAAACATGCTCTGGTTGAAATCAAAGCCGCCGACCAGCGCCCGGACGGCACCGTCATTCGGATCGAGGGAAACCAGCGCCGAGTTAACATCCGGTACCTGGCCCAGCCACCACGCATCATCAACTTTGCGGACCCAAATCTGCTGGCCGGGTTGTAAAACCTGGCTCACGCTTTTCGGTGTCGGGCCCTGAACGGTGTCAGACTTATAAGGACGAGCCCAGCGAACCCCGGCTAAGGTCAGCGAGACATTGCTGCCATCCTTCATCATCACGGTCGCTTCATCGCTCCGTGCTTCAGTCACGACGGCTGGCTGGAGCGGGCCGTAGACCGGCAGCGTCTTCAACGCTTTCTCGATCTTCGCCTGATCCCACGCCGGTTCGCCAACTTTCCACAACACGCTGGTCGGGCCGCGATAGCCGTGACGCATATCATAGGCCATCACGTTGTTGCGTACCGACGTCTGCGCGGCTTGCTGCAGGCGACGGGTCACCGTGGTGTAAACCTTATAACCGTCGGTATAGGCATTTTCACCGTAACGTTTCACCATCTCCTGACGCACCATCTCGCTGAGATAAGGGGCAGAGAAGGCGATTTCCGGACCGTGATACTTCGCCACCAGCGGGGTATTACGCGCCTCGTCATACTGCTGCTGGGTGATGTAATGCTGATCTAACATGCGCGCCAGCACCACGTTGCGACGTGATAACGCGCGGCTGTGCGAGTAGAGCGGGTTGAACGTCGACGGTGCTTTAGGCAGACCGGCAATCATCGCCATTTCACTCAGCGACAGCTGATCGACCGGCTTACCAAAATAGACCTGCGAGGCAGCACCAACGCCATAAGCGCGGTAGCCGAGGTAGATTTTATTCAGGTAAAGCTCAAGAATTTCATCTTTATTCAGCAGTTGCTCAATGCGGATCGCCAGAAACGCTTCCTTTATTTTACGCATCAGCGTGCGTTCCGGACTCAGGAAGAAGTTACGCGCTAGCTGTTGAGTAATGGTACTGGCACCCTGCGAAGCATGGCCCGAAACCAGCGCAATGCTGGCGGCACGGAAGATGCCGACCGGATCGACGCCATGATGCTCATAAAAACGGCTATCTTCAGTCGCAATAAAGGCTTTCACCATCTCAGGTGGGATTTGCTGCAGCTTTAAAGGGATACGGCGCATTTCACCGTATTGCGCCATCAGCTCGCCCTCAGCGCTGTAAACCTGCATCGGCGTTTGCAGACGCACATCTTTCAGCGTGTTCACATCGGGCAACTGGGGCTCTATGTATTTGTACAAACCATAAATCGAGCCTGCTCCCAACAACATGCAACACACTGCAAGGATCAATAAATACTTTACGAACTTCACCTGGAATTTCCCATCTGTTGTCGTTTGAGCAGTTTATAAACAACCGCGCGGTAGTATAAAGGCAAGCCAGACGCTTTGATATGTCCATTTTCCCCGGACGATAAGGAGATCGCGCACATGGCTTTTCATACCTGGCAAATTGGGCTGGATATTCAGAATAGGCAGATTTGTGCCCTGGCCCTCCAGCCTCAACGTGATGGCTGGCAGCTACGCCACTGGTGGCAGCAGCGGCTGCCGCAAGATACGTTAAGAAACGGCGTGCTGCAATCTTCGCCTGAATTACTGGCGGCCTTAACCGCCTGGCGACAGCGCCTGCCACGACGCTACTCCCTGCGTGTCGGGCTGCCAGCCCAACTGGTGTTACAGCGATCGCTGTCGCTTCCGGCGCAGCCACTCAGCGAGCCGGCGCTGGGGCACTATGTGCAGGCGGCGGCCCGACGGCTTTTCCCGCTGGAACCCGATGCGCTGGCGCTGGATTACCGGCCGGATGCGCAGAGTGGTCAGCTCTGTGTCACAGCCGCACGGCTGGAGATGATTGACCAGTGGGCAGCACCGCTGTTGCAGGCTGGATTAACGCCGCAGGTATTTGAACTGACCACCGAGGCGCTGAAACGCCTGGCGCAGCAGGCCCGGCTGGCTGCCGGAGCGGTGCTGGTTCTGCAGCAGGAAAAGCGCTGGCTGTGGAGCGACGGTCAGACCGCTGCGGATGCAGGCGACGCGATCTCCCTTGAGGCATTACAGCAACAGGCTTTCCCGCAGGCTTCGGCGCTGTTTGTCTGCGCCTCGCAGCCCGTGGCGTGGCCGGCCACTGCGAAGCCTTTCTCACCTTTCGATCTGATCCCGTTTCAGCAGCCACCGTTACCCGCCAATCCCGGAGCGTTCGCGCTGGCGGCGGGCCTGGCGTTGCGGGATAAGGATTGCTGATGGTGGCGGTCAATCTGCTGCCGTGGCGCCAGCGGCAGGCCACAAAGCAGCGGCGACAAAGTCTGATGGTGCTGGCAGGCGTTGCGGTTAGTCTGCTGTTGCTGGTGATGCTTCAGGTCTGGCGGCTGCATCGCGTGCAGCAGCAGGTTAGCGCAGAGACCGCGACGGCGCAGGTGGCGCTGGACGACCTGATATCACGTCTGGCCCGGCAAAAAACGCTGATGGCACAGCTCGCGGCGCAGCAAAAGCAGCGTAAGAAGGCGCAGCATCAGGCAATACAGCGGGCTGCCTGGCAGCAATTCTGGCTGGATTTACCGGGGCTGCTGCCCGACACCGTCTGGCTGAACCAGCTTGAGAAGCGTGAGGGCCAGTTCTCGCTGGAGGGCCAGGCGCAGGATATGCAGGCAATCCGGCAATTTCGTCAGCAGCTGGCGGCCCTGACACTGTTCAGCCAGGTGGAGCAGGGCAGCGTTCAGCGTCAGCCTGGCGGGGGATATCACTTTACCCTGCGTGCGCAGCTTCAGGCGGTGAAGGATGAGTGAGTGGTGGAGAGGCTGGTGGCAGATGAAGACGATCCCACGCTACGGCACGCTGGCGGCAGTCGCATCTGCCTTACTGATGCTGGGCTGGCTGGTGTGGCTGCGGCCGGAGCGGCAGGCGCTGGCAACCCAACAGCAGAAGCTGCAACAGCTGACGAGCCAGCTGCAACTGCGCCAGCGGCAATGGCACCAGAATCCGTCAGACGCGCTGTTGCAGGCACAGCTCTTAACTCAGGCTGCGCCTGTAACAGCGGCGACGTCTGTGCAGGCGGTGGAAACGGTTCTTGCGTCACGGCGCGGCCAGCTTGAACAGTGGCAACCCGATGCCCGGCCACGCTCCCTGACGCTGCATCTGCCATGGCGGGCGTTTCAGCCGCTGTTTACCGAACTTGCTCAGGCTGCTGCACCGTTTCCGGCGCGTTTTCGGGTGCTTGCGCAGCCGCAGCATCTGGTCGTGCAACTCTGGCTGGAGCCTGACGATGCGCCATAGGCTGCTGGTGTTACTGCTGTGCTGCAGCAGCGCGCTGGCGCGCGATCCGTTTCATCCGGTTGCGGGTGCAGTCTGTCAGCCGTCGGTGGAGCCGCTAACCGGCTGGCACCTGCAAGGGATCATTGGACGGCCATCCCGCTTCTATGCCGTGCTGGTGACGCCGCAGAAAAAGGCGATGGTGGTGCGGGCCGGGCAACCGCTGGCACTGTCGCCGTGGCAGCTTAGCGATATTGACCGGCGTAGCCTGACTCTGGCGGTCAGGAATAGCTGCAGTGCGCAACGAACCGCATTTTATTTAAAAGGAGCTCCGCATGAAAAGGATTCTGACGTTATGGCTGGTACTCAGCTGCCTGCTGCCGGTCCACGCCGCTGACGATCAGCGTCTCAGCCTGGCATTTGATAACGCGCCGGTTGAGCGCATTTTACAGGCCCTGGCCGACTACCAGCAGATCAACCTGATTATCGCGCCGGAGGTGACGGGATCATTGTCGCTGCGGCTGGATGATCTGCCATGGCATCAGGCACTGGATCTGGTCGCTCAGATGGCAAAGCTGACGCTGATTGAGCACGAGAACGTGCTACTGGTCTATCCGGAAAGCTGGCAGCAGGCGCAGCGGCAGGCCCGCGATGAAGAGCAGAAAGATCGGTTGCAACAGGCACCGCTGCAACAGCGTGCAGTGCTGCTGCATTATGCCAGCGCCAGCGAGGTACACCGTAGCCTGCTGAGTGAGCGCCAGTCACTGATGACGCCGCGTGGTAGCGTCACGGTGGATAAACGCACCAACACACTGTTAATACGCGATACGGCTGCGGCGTTACAGGAGACGGAGCGCTGGCTAAGGGCGCTCGATCTGCCGCTGGAGCAAATCGAGCTGGCGGCACATATCGTCACCATCAGCGAGGAGCATTTACACGAACTCGGCGTCAACTGGGGACTACAGGCCGGTGACGCGGCGGTCACCCAGGCGCTTCATCATCCGCGGCTGGCGATTCCGCTGGCGGTGAGTTCGCCCGGCGTGAGTGTTGGCATGACGCTGGCGCGCATCGGCGGCCAGCTGCTGGATCTGGAGTTAAGCGCACTGGAACAGGAAAACCAGATCGAAATTATCGCCAGTCCGCGTCTGTTTACCTCTCATCAGCAAACGGCCTCGATTAAACAGGGCACTGAAATTCCTTATCAGGTCTCAGCCGGTAACAGTGGCGCAACCAGTATCGAATTTAAAGAAGCGGTGCTGGGTATGGAGGTGACGCCCAGCGTTTCCGGTCAGGGGCGTATCCAGCTTAAAATTCATATCAGTCAGAATATGCCGGGCCGCAATATTAAAACCGGTGACAATGAGGTGCTGTCGATTGATAAACAGGAGATTGAAACCCAGGTGACGGTCAGGGACGGGGAGACCCTGGCGCTGGGCGGTATCTTTCAGCAGCAGCGAACCCGGGGAGAAAATCGGGTGCCGATACTGGGAAAAGTGCCGCTGATCGGCGGGCTGTTTCGTCAGCAATCTGAGCAGCGCAAAAAAAAGGAGCTGGTGATCTTCATTACGCCGCGATTGGTCAGGGAAGCAGCGCTTACGGCTGGATAAAACGGAAAATAGGTCCCAGAAGGCCATCCGATTTGACGCAGGACAGGAATTAGCTTACAAGGTTTAGCGATTTTCAATACGGTGTAACCGTCTATGTTGGGTAAATCCCAGCAAACAGATCAGAAAATTCCTCTGTGAGCAGCGTTGTAAAGACGCAGCGCTGGCGCGTTACAGTTTCGCGAACCACAGGCCAATTCAGAAATGGATTTGCTGCAGGCAATATAATCGGTTGCCAAACAGCCTTGAGTGTTGAGATAATTTTTCGTCTGACTCTTGCTAACGCTCATGAGGTCTCAGTTCCTGTCCCGCCAGCAAATGCTGAACGCGGGGTATCATTAACGAATTCTTAGTAATACCGACAAAATGGCAGAGAAACGCAATATCTTTCTGGTTGGGCCGATGGGTGCCGGCAAAAGCACTATTGGTCGTCAGTTGGCTCAGCAACTCAACATGGAGTTCTTCGATTCCGATCAGGAAATTGAGCGACGCACCGGAGCGGATGTGGGCTGGGTTTTTGACGTCGAAGGCGAAGCTGGCTTTCGCGATCGCGAAGAAAAAATCATTAACGAACTGACTGAAAAGCAAGGCATCGTCCTGGCGACAGGCGGTGGCTCCGTCAAATCCCGGGAAACGCGTAATCGTCTCTCCGCCCGCGGCGTTGTGGTTTATCTTGAGACCACCATCGAAAAGCAACTGGCGCGCACGCAACGTGATAAAAAACGTCCGCTGCTGCAGGTGGATTCACCGCCGCGTGAAGTGCTTGAAGCGCTGGCTGGCGAACGTAATCCGCTGTATGAAGAGATCGCCGACGTCACGATTCGCACAGATGATCAGAGTGCGAAAGTGGTGGCGAATCAGATTATCCACATGTTGGAAAAAAGTTGATCCAACGTTCGAAGGCTCTTTAACAGGTATCGAGCATCATGGAGAAGATCACCGTCTCACTGGGGGAACGCAGTTACCCCATCACTATCGCCGCCGGACTGTTTAACGATCCGGCTTCTTTTTGGCCGCTGACCGCGGGCGAAAACGCCATGGTGGTGACCAACCAGACGCTGGCACCGCTTTATCTCGACAAACTGTCGGCGCTGCTGACGGCGGCGGGCGTGAAAGTGGATCAGGTGATTTTACCCGATGGCGAGCAGTACAAAACGCTGGCCGTGATGGATCAGGTCTTTACCGCACTACTGCAAAAACCGCACGGTCGTGATACGACGCTGATCGCCTTAGGCGGCGGCGTTATTGGCGATCTGACCGGTTTTGCTGCGGCCAGTTATCAGCGTGGCGTGCGCTTTATTCAGGTGCCCACCACCTTACTGTCGCAGGTTGACTCTTCGGTTGGCGGCAAAACAGCCGTAAACCATCCGCTCGGCAAAAATATGATCGGCGCCTTCTATCAACCCGCTTCGGTGGTGATTGATACGGCGTGTCTGCAGACGCTACCGGCTCGCGAACTGGCGTCCGGTCTGGCTGAAGTGATCAAGTACGGCATCATCCTGGATGGTGCGTTTTTCCAGTGGCTGGAGCAGAATCTTGATGCACTGCTGGCGCTGGATGAACAGGCACTCGCCTACTGCATCCGCCGCTGCTGTGAATTAAAAGCTGACGTGGTGGCTGCCGATGAGCGGGAAACCGGACAACGCGCACTGCTCAATCTGGGTCACACCTTTGGTCACGCGATTGAAGCGCACATGGGCTACGGCAACTGGCTGCATGGCGAAGCGATTGCAGCGGGCATGGTAATGGCCGCGCGCACCGCCGAGCGTCTGGGGCAGTTCAGCCCGGAACAGACTGAACGTATCATCACGCTATTGCAGCGTGCCGGTTTACCGGTGCAGGGTCCGCAGGAGATGAGCGCAGAGATGTATCTGCCCCATATGATGCGCGACAAGAAAGTGCTGGCGGGTGAATTACGGCTGGTTCTTCCTTTGTCGATTGGCCGCTCTGAAGTGCGTGGCGGCGTGGCTCATGATATGGTGCTGGCTGCAATTAACGATTGCCAGACATCTTGATATTAAGCAGTTAAGTGGTGACGCGGCGCGCAGGGTGCGCAGTGCGGGATGCCGCTTTACGGAGGAGGCAAAATGGATGAGTTCAAACCGGAAGACGAGTTAAAACCTGACGCCAGTGACCGTCGTCCCTCGCGCCCACGTAAGCCGTCTACCGCAGCTAAAATACCGGTTTCGCGCCAGCGCATCATGATGGGCGTCGGGATTCTGGTGCTGCTGTTACTGGTGCTGGGTATTGGTTCGGCGCTGAATGGCCCGGACGATAAGAAACCGGCCACCGGCAGTAACGGCGCTAACACACCTGCCACTGGCGGCGGAACCAACAGCGAGAAAAACATCGATCTGACCGGCTCCTCCTCCATGTCCGGCGGACAGACCACGCCAGCGGCAACAGAGAACGCTGCGGCAACCCAGGGTGACGCGACCAGCAACCCGCCGCGCGATGTGTCCATGCCGCCGGTGGCCTCTACGCCTACCCAGGCCGCGCCGATTGAAACACCCGCGAACCAGCAACGTGTCACCTTACCGGGCGATCTCAATAGCGCGCTGAGTAATCAGCAGCAGCAGATCGACAGTGCCGCGACCGGCGCGCAAAATGGCAGTTCACTGCCGACTGCGCCTGCGACCGTCAGTGGTAATGCGGGCACGGCAGCGAATCCGGTCAGCGCACCGGCCAGCCGTCAGACGCCAAACAGATCCACAAGTCAGACGCGTCCTGCACATGAACCGGCGCACAAAACGGCCTCTAAGCCAGCGACCAGTGACAGCAGAACGCATACAACGCCGGCGCGTACGCCTGCCAGCAACACGGCGACCAGCAGTAACGCTGCCAGCAGCAGTTCAGCCAGCAAATCACTGCCAGGCGGCAGTTATACGCTGCAGCTGAGCGGTGCCTCTAAAGCGGAAAGCCTGAATGCCTGGGCGAAAAAACAGAATCTGAGTGCGTATCACGTCTACAAAACCACCCGTAACGGTCAGTCGTGGTACGTTCTGGTGAGTGGATCATACGCAACACCGGCAGAGGCCAAACGCGCTGTGGCATCGCTGCCTGCGGAAGTGCGTGCACAGAATCCGTGGGTTAAACCGGTTAGCCAGGTTAAGAAAGAAGCCAGTCAGTAATTGATGTGGGGCCAGGGTTACTGGCCCCGTTTTAAGCGCAGATCTGCTGTCGGTCCAGCCACAGCCTCACAATAAGATGTAATAACCACGACAGCATGAAAAAAAATCGCGCTTTCCTGAAATGGGCAGGGGGAAAATTTCCCTTAGTAGAAGAGATCCATCGCTACCTGCCACAAGGCGACTGTTTGATCGAGCCGTTTGTTGGGGCGGGATCGGTGTTTCTGAACACCGACTTCGATCGCTACCATCTTGCCGATATCAACAGCGATCTGATCAATCTCTATAACATCGTTAAAACGCGCACGGCGGATTTTATTCGTGACGCGCAGTTGCTGTTTACCCCGGAAGGGAACAACGAAGTCTGCTATTACCTGCGTCGTACCGAATTTAATACCAGCACCGATGCCTATCAGCGTGCGCTGCTTTTCCTCTATCTCAACCGTCACTGTTACAACGGCTTATGCCGCTATAACCTGCGCGGCGAATTTAACGTGCCGTTTGGCCGCTATCGCAAACCCTACTTTCCTGAAGCAGAACTGTTATGGTTTGCCGAGCGCGCGCAAAAAGCGACGTTTGTCTGTGAATCGTACGATGTTACCCTGACCAATGCCGGTAAAGGCTCCGTGGTATATTGTGATCCGCCCTATGCGCCGCTGTCGGCGACAGCGAACTTCACGGCTTATCACACCAACAGTTTTAGCCTGCGCGAGCAGCAGCATCTGGCGACGTTAGCGGCACAGCTGGCCTCGTCAGAACACCGGATTCCGGTACTGATTTCTAACCACGACACTGCACTGACGCGTTTGTGGTATCAGGATGCAGTGTTACATGTGGTCAAAGCCCGGCGTTCCATTAGCCGAAGCATAGCCGGTCGCACTAAGGTCGACGAACTGCTGGCGCTCTATAGCTAGTCTGTTTCGTCCGCGACCAACGCATTACGCCAGCCGCAGGGCTGGCGCACAACAGTGGGAGAATCGGATGAAACAATATTTGCTGGCCCCTTCAATCCTTTCGGCGGATTTTGCTCGCCTGGGCGAAGATACCGCGAAAGCGCTGGAGGCCGGAGGCGACGTGGTTCACTTCGACGTGATGGATAACCACTATGTGCCCAACCTGACTATGGGACCGATGGTTCTGAAAGCGTTGCGCGACTATGGCATCACCGCACCCATCGATGTGCATCTGATGGTTAAGCCGGTCGATGCGTTGATCCCCGAGTTCGCCCGCGCCGGCGCGACCTACATTACTTTTCATCCTGAAGCCAGTGAACACGTCGATCGCACGCTGCAGCTGATTAAAGAGCATGGCTGTAAAGCCGGCCTGGTGTTCAATCCGGCGACTCCGCTGAGTTACCTCGATTACGTGATGGATAAGCTGGATATCATTTTGCTGATGTCGGTGAATCCGGGCTTTGGTGGCCAGTCGTTTATTCCCGGCACGCTGGATAAGCTGCGTGAAGCGCGCAAGCGTATCGACCAGAGCGGTTACAATATTCGTCTCGAAGTGGATGGCGGCGTGAAGATTGATAACATCGGTCAGATCGCGGCAGCAGGCGCCGACATGTTTGTCGCTGGTTCAGCCATCTTTGGTCACCCGGATTACAAAAAAGTGATCGACGAGATGCGCAACGAACTGGAGAAAGCCAATGGCTCCTTTCACTGATATCCGGGCGCTGGCGTTTGATCTCGATGGCACGCTGGTGGATAGCGCGCCAGGCCTTGCTGAAGCGATCGATCGGACGCTGAAAGATCTCAGCCTGCCGGTGGCCGGCCTTGAGCGCGTCTCGACCTGGATTGGCAACGGGGCTGATATCATGATGGCGCGCGCCCTGACTTACGCGCTGGGCCGTGAGCCGCAGCCGGACGAGCAGCATGATGCGCGGGCGCTGTTCGACAAACACTATGCCGACACGGTGGATGCGGGCAGCACGCTGTTCCCGCAGGTGAAGCAGACGCTGACTGCGCTGCAGGCCGCCGGTCTGCCGCTGGCGATTGTCACCAATAAGCCCACGCCGTTTGTCGCGCCACTGCTTCAGTCGCTTGGCATTGCGGATGCTTTTTCTCTGATCATCGGCGGTGACGATGTGCCGGTGAAGAAACCGCATCCGGCGGCGATCTTTATGGTGCTGGGCACCTTTGGTGTGCTGCCTGGCCAGCTGTTATTTGTTGGCGATTCGCGCAACGATATCCAGGCGGCTCAGGCGGCGGGCGTGCCAAATATTGGCATGACCTTTGGCTATAACTACGGTGAACCGATTGCCCGTAGCCAGCCCGATTTAACACTCGACTCTTTTGATCAACTTCTGCCCGCTCTCGGGTTGTAATTATCAGGAATTAAGTATGAAACCCATTGTTTTCAGCGGCGCACAGCCGTCCGGCGAACTGACCATTGGCAACTATATGGGTGCGCTGCGTCAGTGGGTGCAGATGCAGGATGATTTTCACTGCATTTATTGCATCGTCGATCTGCACGCCATTACCGTTCGTCAGGATCCCGTTGCGCTGCGTAAGGCAACGCTGGATACGCTGGCGCTCTATCTGGCCTGCGGTATCGATCCCGAAAAAAGCACCATCTTTGTCCAGTCGCACGTGCCAGAGCACACGCAGCTGAGCTGGATCCTTAACTGCTACGCCTATTTCGGTGAACTCAGCCGTATGACGCAGTTCAAGGATAAGTCAGCGCGTTACGAAGAGAACATCAATGCCGGTCTGTTCGACTATCCGGTGCTGATGGCGGCCGATATTCTGCTCTATCAGACCCATCAGGTACCGGTTGGCGAAGATCAGAAACAGCATCTGGAGCTGAGCCGCGATATCGCCCATCGCTTTAATGCGCTGTATGGCGACATTTTTAAAGTGCCAGAGCCGTTTATTCCGAAGTCAGGTGCGCGCGTGATGTCGCTGCTGGAACCGACGAAGAAGATGTCTAAGTCAGATGACAACCGTAACAACGTCATCGGTCTGCTGGAAGATCCGAAATCTGTCGTGAAGAAGATTAAACGCGCGGTAACCGACTCCGAAGAGCCGCCAGTGGTGCGCTATGACGTGAAAGAGAAAGCGGGCGTCTCTAACCTGCTGGATATTCTGTCGGGCGTGACCGGTAAAACCATCGTCGAGCTGGAGCAGGAGTTCGAAGGCAAGATGTATGGTCACCTGAAGGGCGCAGTAGCGGATGCGGTATCCGGTATGCTGACTGAGCTGCAGGAACGCTATCATCGCTTCCGCAACGACGATGCGTTGCTGGAGCAGGTGATGCGTGATGGCGCGGCGAAAGCCCGTGCGCAGGCGCAGGAAACGCTGAAGAAAGTCTACGAAGCCGTGGGTTTTGTTGCTATGCCGTAACGGCATCGCGGAGAGAAAAACGGCGGGCCTGTTGCCCGCCGTTTTTTATTGCTCAATCAAACCACGTTCTATGGATGTAATGCTCGTCAGTTAAGCGGCAGGTGATAACGCAGTCTGGTGCCGCTCAGGGGCTGGCGGTCCTCGCGCCGCTGCGCGGTACCTTCACTTCTTTCCTCTGCCTGACGGACCGCCGGGGATGGCACATCCTGTACCATCCCGTCTTTCGCCCGCGTCCTGCGGGCTCTCCTGGCTAATGTTCAGCGCTGCGGATTGCCTGCCCCTGATCGGCCCCAGCCTGCGCTGAAACTTCAGTACGTGTAGTTTAAAAGGGCATGAGAGCAGAGGCGCTCAGTCCCGCACTTCGGCACGCCTGCCCAGAAAAAAAGCTGCCACGTTTGACCGTGACAGCCTTTGCAAATTTAACCTTAACTGACGAGCATTACCTTCTATGGCCGTGGTTATTTACCGGCCATATCCGCGTTAAAACCAGCGCAGCCTGTCACGCAGGCTCACCACGCTGCCAATGATCATCAGACCTGGACTGCTGACCTGCTGCGCCAGCGACGCCAGTTCGACCAGCGTGCCGGTGATCACTCGCTGGCGGGTGCTGGTGCCATTTTCCACCAGCGCCACCGGCATATCGCCTCGCATACCGTGCTGCAACAGCTGATGCTGAATTTCTGCGGCCTGTGCCAGACCCATGTAAAACACCAGCGTTTGTTGCTCCGCCGCCAGCGTCTGCCAGCAGAGCGAGCCCTCTTTCTGCACATGACCGGTGACCAGCCTGACGCTCTGAGCATGATCGCGATGGGTCAGGGGAATACCGCTGTAGGCGGCACAGCCCGAGGCCGCCGTGATGCCGGGCACTACGCTGAACGGAATCTGGTGCTGCGCCAGCAACTCCAGCTCTTCGCCACCGCGACCAAAAATAAAGGGATCGCCGCCTTTCAGCCGCACGACCCGTTTACCGCGTTGCGCCTGCTCCAGCAGCAGCTGATTAATCGCCTCCTGCGGGACGCAGTGATGACCGGCGCGCTTGCCGACAAAAATACGCTCGGCATCGCGCCGCACCAGGTTAAGCACTTCGTCAGAGACCAGCCGGTCATAGACCACGATATCCGCCTGCTGGATCTGCTGCAGTCCTTTCAGCGTCAGCAAGCCAGCATCGCCCGGACCGGCACCCACCAGCGTGACTTCGCCCTGGCTGGGCAAATCGGCTGCAAACAGCGCGTCAGTGAGCTGCTGCGCGCGTTCGTCGTCACCGTTGGCCAGGGTTTGTGCCAGCCGTTCACTGTTAAAAAAACGTTCCCAGAAGTGGCGACGCGCGGCAATTGACGCGAACTGCTGCTTCACTCGCACACGTAAACTGCCGGCCCGCTGCGCCAGCTGACCCAGATGTTGCGGCAGCATCGCTTCCAGCTTTTCCCGCAGTAAGCGAGCCAGCACCGGGGCGCGCCCGCCGGAAGAGACCGCCACCATCAGCGGTGAACGGTCAATGATGGACGGCATAATCGCGCTGGCCTGTTGCGGAGCATCGACCAGATTGCAGAAAATCCGCTGACGCTCAGCCACGTCGGCCACCTGTTGATTGACCGCATCGTCGTTGGTGGCGGCCACTACCAGCCAGCAATCGGTCAGCCAGAGTGGATCGAACTCGCCCGGTAACAGGGTGATGGCTTGCTGTTGCGCCCATTGCTGGAAGACAGGCGAGAAATCGCGGGCACCGACAAAAAGGTCGGCACCGGCCTCCAGCAGCAGGCGGGCTTTGCGCTCAGCCACTTCGCCGGCACCAACCAGCAGGCAACGTTTGCCCTGCAGGCGGCAAAACAGCGGAAAATAGTCCATACGCGGTCCTCTAAAAGTCCGCCAGCGGCGGACGGCAGACGGAGATCAGAGGAAAACTTCAACCTGGCCGGCATTCACCCGCACCGGCCAGCTGGCCACCGAGCGCGTTTCATCCTCCATGCAGTAGCCATCACGCAGCCGGAAATGCTGCTTTTTCAGCGGGCTGGCGACCCAAAGTTCCGCCTGATGTTCGGCGATGATGCCGCGTGACAGCACGCTGGCATCGGCAAACGGGTCGATATTACTGATGGCATAGAGTTGTTCGTCGTTGCGCGGACGAAAGATGGCAATCTGTTCGCCTTTCACCAGCGCGCAGACGCCGGTAGCGGGCAGGATTTGTGTCAGCTGACACACCGCATTCCACTGGCTCATTAGTCGGCCTCCTCAATCAGGGTCACGGCGATGCGTTCTTCCGGGCGCGCCGGGCGATGCTGATCGCGTTCGGCCACCACCTGTATCGCCGGATCGCGCTGCGGGGAATTGATAAAATGGGCAAAACGCGCCAGGCTGCTGCTCTCTTCCAGCGTGGTTTTCCATTCACAGCTGACGCTGGCGCGCAGCCGGTTCAGCTCCTGCTCCAGCTGGCTGTTCAGGCCGAGCTTATCGTCAACGATCACCTTACGCAGGTAGTCGATGCCGCCTTCGAGACTTTCCAGCCACAGCGACGTCCGCTGCAGGCGATCGGCAGTGCGGATATAGAACATCATGAAGCGATCGAGATAGGCGATCAGGGTTTGCTGATCGAGATCGGCCGCCAGCAAATCACCGTGGCGCGGTTTCATGCCGCCGTTGCCGCAGACGTAGAGGTTCCAGCCTTTCTCGGTGGCGATGATGCCGACATCTTTACCCTGGGCTTCCGAACATTCACGGGTACAGCCGGAGACACCAAACTTCATTTTATGCGGGGTGCGGATGCCTTTATAGCGGTTCTCCAGCATCACGCCAAAGCCCAGACTGTCGCCAACCCCGTAGCGACACCAGGCACTGCCGACACAGGTTTTCGCCATGCGTAACGCTTTTGCGTAGGCCTGGCCGGTCTCAAAGCCCGCAGCAATCAGCTGCGACCAGATAGCAGGCAGATCCTCTTTGCGCGCGCCAAACATGCCAATGCGCTGTGAACCGGTAATTTTGGTGTAGAGCTGATAGCGCTCGGCAATCTCGCCAATTACTTTCAATCCCTGTGGAGTGATCTCTCCGCCCGGCGAACGGGGAATCACCGAATAGGTGCCATCTTTCTGGATATTGCCGAGGTAGAGATCGTTACTGTCCTGCAACGGAGCGTGCTGCGGTTTGAGCACATACTCATTCCAGCACGACGCCAGCAGGGAACCAATCGTCGGTTTACACACTTCGCAGCCGTAGCCCTGACCATATTTCGCCAGCAGCTCGTCAAAGGTTTTGATCTCTTCAACCTGAATCAGGTGATACAGCTCCTGACGCGACCAGGCGAAGTGCTCGCAAAGATGGTTATTAACCTCAATTCCCTGGCGGCTGAGTTCACTGTTAAGTACCTGGGTGATCAGCGGGATACAGCCGCCGCAGCCGGTCCCGGCGCGGGTCGCGCTTTTCAGTGCCGCCACGGTATGACAGCCGCCCTGAACCGCGCTGATGATGTCGCCTTTGCTGACGTCAAAACAGGAGCAAATCTGCGCGCTGTCGGGCAGAGAATCGACCCCGATGGCCGGTTTTTCACCGCTGCCGGCCGGTAAAATCAGCGCTTCCGGATTAGCGGGCAGCGGGATGGCATTCAGTACCAGCTGCAGCAAATTGCCATAGTCGCTGGTGTCGCCCACCAGCACCGCGCCGAGTAAGGTTTGCTGGTCTTCACTGAGAATTAAGCGTTTATAGATCGATTTGCTCTCATCCAGCCATACCACACTGCGCGCGCCCGGCGTGGTGCCGCGTGCATCACCGATGCCGCCGACATCAACACCCAGCAATTTCAGTTTGGCGCTCATGTCGGCACCGGTGAAGGCGTTGTCACGGCCCAGCAGGGTATCGCTGGCCACCTGCGCCATTTTGTAGCCTGGCGCCACCAGTCCATAGACCCGATTCTGCCAGGCGGCGCATTCACCGATGGCATAGATGGCGTTATCGCTGGTCTGGCACTGGTCATTAATGGCGATGCCGCCGCGCGGCCCCAGCGCTAATCCACACTGCTTCGCCAGCTTGTCCTGCGGCCGGATACCGGTCGAGAAGACGATAAAATCGACCTCCAGCTCGCTGCCATCGGCAAACTGTAAGGTTTTTCCGCCCTGTTCATGATGGTGGATCTGCTGGGTATTTTTACCGGTATGGACGCGCACGCCCATCTGCTCAATTTTACGGCGAAGCTGCTCACCGCCTTGCTGATCGAGCTGCTCTGCCATCAGTACCGGCGCGAACTCAATCACATGGGTTTCGATGCCGAGGTTCTTCAGCGCGCCTGCCGCTTCCAGTCCCAGCAGTCCGCCGCCAATCACCGCGCCGCGTTTGCTGCGACGCGAACAGGCTTCGATAGCATTCAGATCTTCAATGGTGCGGTAGACGAAGCAGTCGCTGCCTTCTGCGCCCTTGATCGGCGGGATCCACGGATAAGATCCGGTGGCGAACACCAGCGTGTCGTAGTGCACCGCGCGGCCAGTATTGGAGTGAATCAGCTTCTCATCGCGATTAATGGTAATGGCGCGTTCACCCAGCAGCAGATTGACCTGATGCCGCTCGTAATACCCTTCGCGAACCAGGGAGAGCTCTTCGGCTGTGTGATGGGAGAAATAGGCGGAAAGGTGGACACGATCGTAGGCGACGCGCGGCTCTTCACAAAAGACGGTTAGCGAAAACTGGTCGGGTCCGGCTTTCTCAATCAGTTCCTCTATGAAGCGGTGACCGACCATGCCGTTACCGATAATGACGACATTGTGCTTGCTCATTTTTGCCTCAAACTTATGATATCTGCGGCTACAATAGCGCGCCATTACGGACGCTTATTGATATACATCAACCGCCCTGCCATATACCTATTTAGAGGTATGTAGCTGATTTGAATTGAGTTTATTGAATGGGTCCGGCAGCGGAACAATCGGCGCTGATGCTGGCGGGATGAATCGTGCTAGCTTTAACGTCAGACGTTTAACCGGAAAAGGAGCGGGCAATGATTTCACCTAAGTGGATCAATAACGTGCGTTTACCCTGTCGTGAGGGATTGTGGCAAATCGAGGTGGTGGACGGCAAGATTGCCCGTCTCTCCGCCCAGCCGCAGCAACCTACTCCCGCAGAAGCCTCGCTGGACGGGGAAGGCGGCCTGGCCTGCGCGCCGTTCATCGAGCCGCATATTCACCTCGATACTACCCAGACCGCCGGTGAGCCAGCCTGGAATCAGTCCGGCACGCTGTTTGAGGGCATTGAACGCTGGGCTGAGCGCAAGGCGATGCTTAGCCATCAGGACGTGAAGCAGCGGGCGTTACAGACCCTGAAATGGCAGATCGCCAATGGCATTCAGTTTGTCCGCACCCATGTCGATGTTTCCGACCCGACGCTGACTGCGTTAAAAGCGATGCTGGAGCTCAAAGCGGAGATGGCACCCTGGATAACCCTTCAGATTATCGCCTTTCCGCAAGAGGGGATTCTCTCTTATCCCAATGGTGAAGCGTTGCTGGAAGAGGCGCTGCGGCTCGGCGCAGATGGGGTCGGGGCCATTCCGCATTACGAGTTCACCCGCGAATATGGCGTTGAGTCGCTGCACAAAACGTTCGCGCTGGCCAATCGCTACGACAAGCTGATTGATGTCCACTGCGATGAGATTGACGATGAGCAGTCACGCTTTGTTGAAACCGTGGCGGCGCTGGCGCATCGTGACGGCAACGGGGCGCGGGTCACCGCCAGCCACACCACCGCCATGCACTCTTATAACGGTGCCTACACCTCACGGCTGTTCCGTCTGTTAAAACTGTCAGGTATTAATTTCGTCGCCAATCCGCTGGTCAATATTCACCTGCAGGGCCGGTTCGATCACTATCCTAAGCGGCGCGGTATTACACGGGTGAAAGAGATGCTGGAGGCGGAGATTAACGTCTGCTTCGGCCATGACGACGTGTTCGATCCCTGGTATCCGCTTGGCACCGCGAACATGCTACAGGTGCTGCATATGGGGTTGCACGTCTGCCAGTTAATGGGTTACGAACAGATTGATGCGGGCCTGGATCTGATTACCCACAACAGTGCCAGAACCCTGCATCTGTCCGGCTACGGCATTGAGAGCGGCCACGAGGCCAGCCTGATCATTCTGCCTGCAGAGAGCGGTTTTGATGCGGTAAGACGGCAGGTTCCGGTGCGCTATTCGCTGCGGCGTGGCGAAGTGATTGCGGCGACCAGACCGGCAGAGAGTGAGATTTACTGGCGGGAGCAGGAGCGCGTCAACTTCCGGCGCTAATAAGAAGAGGGCGGCAAAATTTTGCCGCCCGGAGAGATTAATGAGTGACGTGACCGTGTGAGCGATGTTTCGTGACCAGTCCCAGCAGGACGCACATCACAAACACCACGGCATAGAGACCGTTAGCGGTGACCAGCGCAGTATGGACGCCGCTCTTCTCAACGATCGGCGCGGTAACCACAAAGGTCAGCATGGTGCCGACGGTGCCGCAGGTCAGAATAAAGTTCACCAGTTTTGGTGACGCCACTTTGGTCTGCAGCGAGCCGAGCGTAATGATGGTGGTGTAAATGGCGCTGGAGCTGAAGCCCAGCACCATAATGATCCACTTCAGCATACCGGCATCCTGACTGCTGACGAACCAGTACATCAGCAGCGTTGCCAGACCCGCCAGCACCATCAGGATACGTTGCAGGTCGAAGAAACGCAGCAGGAAGCTGAACGCCCACATCCCGACCATATAGGCGGTCCAGAAGCTGCCGACCAGCTGTCCGGCGTTATCAATGTTCATGCCCATGACTTTGGTAGCGTATTCCGGTACCCAGGAGATAAAGCCAAGCTGACCCAGGATGTAGCACAGCGCGGCAACCGCCAGCAGCAGCACACCAACGCCCCATTTTTCCTTTTCGACGGTCGGGCTGTTTTCCGGCTTGCGCAGCACCGGAAACTCAACAAACAGCGTCATGATGAAAATCGCCACATAGATGAAGCCAATGCAGACGTAAACCCAGTACCATGGCAGCTGACGCGCCAGCAGAATACCCGCCAGCACCGGAAACAGCGTGCCCGCCATGCTGAAGAAGGAGTCGGTAAACAGCAGACGTGAGCCGCGCTGACGACCTTCGTACATGTGGGTAATCAGGAAGGTTCCGATCGACATAGTAATGCCGCTGACCACGCCCAGCACGAACATGCAGAGCGAGAAGATGCTGAGATCGCGGCTGGTCATTAAGCCAATGATCGCCAGTACCATCAGGACGAAACCGAAAATCAGCTGGCGCTTGAGTGGCACAATCACCATCAGCCAGGCATTAAGGAAAACGGCGGCCAGAATCCCGCTGTTAAGGAAGGTGAAGGTATTACTCATGCTGGAGATGGGGATCTGGAAATCTTTCGCGATATCGCCCATTACCATGCCGGTAACGATCACCAGCGCGCCGGTAAGCGCATACGAGAAAAAGCTTATCCAGGTAAGGCCGATACGATTACGGTTTGTCATGTTCTGAACCTGTTGGGAAACCGGTGGCAAAAAGTGTCAGAAAGTGTAAACGGAACTGTGATCTTAATAAACAACCAGTGAAACTGGAGATCTACATTTCATGTGTTGTGTGATTTTAATCACGCAAAAGAGAGGGTTTGAAGCGCGCTGGCGCTTTTTTAGCCGCAGCGTAAATATAGGTAAAACGCTGGTGCTTGCATTACATGCTCTTTACAATCAATCACGTTTTTGAGCTAGCTCTCCAAGGTAAGGAATCTTTCATGTTTAAACGTACTTTAACAGCGGCAATTACCCTGTTAGCGCTCTCATCTGTTTCCGCCTCGGCTCTGGCCGCAAAAGGCGATACCCACGTCCTGCTCACCACCTCTGCCGGCAACATCGAACTCGAACTGAATAACCAGAAAGCGCCGGTTTCGGTGAAAAACTTCGTTGATTACGTCAACAATGGTTTCTACAACAACACCATTTTTCATCGCGTGATCCCGGGCTTTATGGTGCAGGGCGGCGGCTTTACCACCGACATGCAGCAGAAGCAGACCAATGCGCCAATCAAAAATGAGGCGGATAACGGCCTGCGCAACCTGCGTGGCACTATCTCTATGGCACGCACTGCCGATAAAGACAGCGCCACCAGCCAGTTCTTTCTCAACGTGGCCGATAACGCCTTCCTCGATCACGGTCAGCGTGATTTTGGCTATGCGGTCTTTGGTAAGATTGTGAAAGGTCAGGATGTGGCTGACAAAATTTCTCAGGTACCGACCAAAGATGTGGGTCCTTACCAGAATGTCCCGTCTAAACCGGTAGTTATCCTCTCCGCTAAAGTTCTGCCTTAACGGTCCGGTCGCCATCTGCGGATGGCGACACCTTCCCGCATCCGGCAAAGCCAGAATTTGCTCTTATACTTATTAGGGCAAAACCGGAGCAGGAGGCGGCATGGCCAACAAACTCACCGAAAAACAAAAGGCCACACTGTGGCAGCAGCGGCGTAGCGCCAGCTATCAGGCCAGTTGTCGGCTGGAAGGCTTCAGCCACAATGAACCCGCGCTAAAAGGCGATGAGGCGGCGGCACGCCTGGCGTCGCTGAGGAGGCAATATGGTCTCTAATATCGCGGTCAGTCAGGATCCCTACCTGTGGCACAACGACAACGTGCTGAAGAATTTGCTCGATATTCATGACGCCGCCCAGCTGCGTAAAGCCGAGCTGAGTTTCAGCGCTGCCCGGCTGGCGACGCTGGAGTTAGGTCCGCGTAATGCCGGCTTTCCCTGGCTGCGGCTGATCCACCGTACGCTGTTCCAGGATGTTTACAGCTGGGCCGGTGAGCTGCGCACCATTGATATCTGGCGTGATGAGACACCCTTCTGTCACTTCGAATATATCGAAAAAGAGGGCAACGCCCTGATGGCGGCGCTGGAAGATGAGAACGGGCTGGCGGATCTGCCACGCGATGCGTTTGTGCAGCGCATTGCGCATTACTATTGCGAAATCAACGTGCTGCATCCTTTCCGTGAAGGCAATGGCCGGGCGCAACGCATCTTTTTCGAGCAGCTGGCGCTGCATGCGGGTTATCTGCTGGCGTGGGAAGCGATTGATGCCGAAAACTGGCTAGCGGCGAATCAGGCCGGTGTCGCGGGTGACCTGCAGCCGCTGGAGCAGGTTTTTGCGAAAGTGGTGAGCGAGCCGGCGTAACCGCGTAGAATAGCGGCGCTGATAACCACCCTGGATTCGTCATGCTGCTGCTGATCGACAACTACGACTCGTTTACCTGGAATCTCTATCAATATTTCTGTGAGCTGGGCGCGCAGGTGCGGGTGGTGCGCAACGATGCCATCACCCTGCAACAGATGGATGCGCTGCCGCTGACCCATCTGGTGATTTCACCTGGACCCTGCACGCCCAACGAAGCCGGTATTTCACTGGCGGCGATTCGCCATTTCGCCGGGCGGCTGCCGGTGCTGGGTGTCTGTCTCGGACATCAGGCGATGGCTCAGGCCTGGGGCGGCGAAGTGGTGCGCGCCCGCCAGGTGATGCACGGGAAAACCTCGCTGATCCAGCACAGCAACAGCGGCGTGTTCCGCCAGCTCAACAACCCACTCACCGTCACCCGCTATCACTCATTAATCGTCAAACGCGATACGCTACCCGACGCCTTTGAAGTCACCGCCTGGAGCCTGCGTGACGGCCAGCCCGACGAGATCATGGGAATCCGCCATAAAACCCTGGCGCTGGAAGGGGTGCAATTCCATCCTGAAAGCATTCTCAGCGAGCAGGGACACCAGTTGCTGCACAATTTCCTGACGCAATAGTTTGCCTTTGAGTGATTTTTTATGCATATTTTGTGATTATTATTTCACAGAAGCACAACAATCACTCAAAGGGAGTCACTCATGGCAGCCGAAAAAATTGCGGTCACACGCGAAACGTTCGATAACGTTATTTTGCCTGTTTATGCACCAGCGCAGTTCGTGCCGGTGAAAGGCAAGGGCAGCCGAGTCTGGGATCAGCAGGGCAAAGAGTATATCGACTTTTCTGGCGGCATCGCGGTGACTGCGCTCGGCCATTGCCATCCTGCGCTGGTAGAGACGCTGAAAAGCCAGGGCGAAACCCTGTGGCATACCAGCAACGTCTTCACCAACGAACCGGCGCTGCGTCTCGCCAGTAAGCTCATCAGCGCCACCTTTGCCGATCGGGTGTTTTTCGCCAACTCCGGTGCCGAAGCGAATGAAGCGGCGTTTAAACTGGCGCGCTATTACGCCTGCAAACGTCACAGCCCGTTCAAGAGCAAGATCATCGCCTTCCACAACGCCTTTCATGGCCGGACGCTGTTTACCGTGACGGTCGGCGGGCAGCCAAAATATTCTGATGGATTCGGTCCTAAACCGGCCGATATCGTCCATGTTCCCTTTAATGACCTGGATGCGGTGAAAGCGGTTATCGACGATCACACCTGCGCTATCGTGGTTGAGCCGATTCAGGGCGAGGGCGGCGTCGTGCCCGCCACGCAGGAATTTATGCAGGGGCTGCGTGACCTGTGCGATCAGCATCAGGCGCTGCTGGTGCTGGATGAAGTGCAGAGCGGCATGGGACGCAGCGGCAAGCTGTTTGCCTATGAGCATTACGGTGTGCAGCCCGATATTCTGACCTCTGCCAAAGCGCTGGGCGGCGGTTTTCCGGTCAGCGCCATGCTGACCACTAACGAGATCGCCTCGACTATGGCACCCGGCGTGCACGGCACGACCTATGGCGGCAATCCGCTGGCCTGCGCCATTGCGGAAACGGCGCTGGATATTATCAATACCCCTGAGGTGCTGGAAGGCGTTGATCTCCGGCGTCAGCAGTTTGTCAGCGCGCTGCAGGCGATAGATGCAAAATACGATCTGTTCAGCGACATTCGTGGTAAAGGCCTGCTGATTGGCGCGGCGCTGAAGCCGCAACACGCCGGCAAGGCGCGTGACATTCTGAATGCCGCCGCCGCGGAAGGCGTGATGGTGCTGGTGGCTGGCACCGACGTGATGCGTTTCGCGCCTTCACTGATCATCGAGCCCGCCGATATCGAAGAGGGTATGCGCCGCTTTGCGACCGCCGTCAGCAAGGTGATCGCCGGCTGATTTAGTTTTTGCGTAACCGTCTGATCAGCCAGCGGCCATGCTGTGGTCGCTGGCTCCACGCCAGCGATGAAATGGTGTGCATCACGCTCAGATGATCCAGAATGCGGCGCACATGCTGCTCCAGCACCGTCACCGGCCCTTCATTAATATTTTCCAGCTCATCCAGCAGATTGACCTGCGAACTGGCACCATCATATTCCAGCCGCTGCTGGCAACGTTGCAGCGCAATTTCGCACGACTGCAGATAGCGCTCCGCCAGCGTGGCGGTCAGCATGGTATGTTCCCGCGCCAGTATCGTCATCGCATTGATGTGCTCAACAATGAACTGGCTATGGGTGACCCACAGCCGCATATCCTTGAGATACTGGGCGTTAAAAGCCGGTTCCTGCATCGCCTGGTTCAGGGAGTTAAACAGCGCATTGTGCGCCTGATTAACCCGTACCCGCTGATAAGCGAGCTTCTCCGGCGACTGTTCCGCGCCCAGCAGCAGCCGCAGCGCATCCTGGTAAGTTTCCAGCGCGTCATGGGCGTTCTGTCGCAGCAAGCCGCTCTGCCACTGCGGCCAGAGCCACAGCATCCCGCCGAAGGCGATCAGGCAGCCCATCAGGGTATCCATCAGGCGCGGCAGCAGGAACTGCGCGCCATTCAGCGACAGCAGTTGCAGCGAGTAGACCGCCGTCACCGTGAAGCCAATCATCGACCAGCCGTAAAACTGGCGGGTAAAGCGGTAGCTGATAAAAGTGATCACCAGCATGATCATCAGCACCAGCGACTCCGGTACCGCGAGACGTAAGGTGGCGGCGGCAATCACCAGTCCGACAAAAGTGCCCAGCGCCCGGTGCTGAATACGAACCCGGGTGGCGCTATAGCCGTTCTGGCTGACGAACATAATGGTCATCAGAATCCAGTAGGGCTTCGGAATATTGAAAAACAGCGCCAGCGCACTGCCCAGCATCAGCATCACGGCAAAACGACCGGCGGTGCGCAGTGCAGACGAACGCCAGGAAAGATAACTGCGCAGCGCCGGCAGCAGCGGCAGACGGCGCTGGCGATCGGCCATCAGGTCACGCTGATAGAGCGGCTTTTGCGTACGCAGCACCCGCGCGATGCGGTTAAAGTGATAAAGACAGAAATTTCCCACCGGATTATCAGGATGCTGGCGGGCAATTTTTTCCAGCGCGCCGAGCTGCTTCTCCATGCCAAACCGATCGGGCAACTGGTGATAGAGAATGTTATCCGCCAGCACCCGTAAGCGGGCCGAGATGGTCTGGGCATTCCAGCGGATCACCGCTTCCGCATGGCTCTGCTCCACCAGTTTCTGCACCTCTTCCGGCTGATGCAGGCTGACCGAGATATGTTCCTGCAGATCCAGCGCCACCTGAAAAGCACGGGTCAGCCGCTTATGGCTGTGATCCCGACTGGCAGACAGCATGTGCATCTGCTGGTAACAGGTGGTGATCAGATCGACCACTTTTTGCTGACGCGCCAGCAGCGGCGGCAGGGCCTTTTCCGGATCGGTCAGCTGGGTCAGCAGGGTATATTTGGCGTCGCAATAGTTGGCCAGCTCACGGTAGATCAGGCTCAGGCTTTCGCGCATCGGCTGCTCTTTCCACAGCCAGAACCAGAACCAGTTAAACAGCCCGTACCACAGCGTGCCGCCGATATAGAGCAGCGGCGGTACGTAGATCGGCATACGGCCAATCAGACTCAGCGTGAAGATGGCGGCGATCAGCGAGCCCGGCAACAGACGGCCGTGCAACGGGCTAATTTCACCGGTGACGCCCAGCAGCAGCGGCATCGCGAACAGAATCAGCGGCAAAGGAATCGCGTGCAGCGTCAGCCACTGAATCAGAAAACTGCCGAGCGCAAACAGGCTGCCGCCAACAATCAGGCGTTTGAAGAAACGTTTATGCGGGGTATCCAGACCGGCGATATTGCAACAGGCGGGGACTAACGAGAACAGCAGACCTTTTTGCAGGTCGCCAGCCAGCCAGCCCAGCGCCACTGGCAGACAGAGCACCAGCGTTTGCCGCAAGGCATAATTGACTTCAGGATGGTAAATAATTCGACGCCACATCGGCCCAACACAAACAATAACGGCGCGATGTTGCCATCACGCCGTGGGTGACAGGAATTAGCGGGTGCCGTAAACGACGATGGTTTTGCCGTGTGCGGAGATCAGGTTCTGATCTTCCAGCATCTTCAAAATACGGCCCACGGTTTCACGTGAGCAACCAACGATTTGGCCAATTTCCTGACGAGTAATTTTAATTTGCATGCCGTCGGGATGCGTCATGGCGTCTGGCTGCTTCGCCAGGTTAAGCAGAGTCTGAGCAATGCGTCCGGTGACGTCGAGGAAAGCGAGGTTACCCACTTTTTCAGACGTAACCTGCAGGCGACGCGCCATCTGCGACGAGAGTCGCATCAGGATATCGGGGTTAACCTGGATCAGCTGACGGAATTTCTTGTAGGAAATCTCCGCCACTTCGCACGCGGTTTTCGCACGTACCCAGGCGCTGCGCTCCTGACCTTCTTCGAACAGGCCAAGCTCGCCAATAAAATCGCCCTGATTCAGGTAAGAAAGAATCATCTCTTTGCCTTCTTCATCTTTAATCAGAACCGCGACGGAACCTTTCACGATGTAGTAAAGCGTTTCTGCTTTTTCACCTTGGTGAATCAGCGTACTTTTGGATGGATACTTGTGAATATGGCAATGGGACAGGAACCATTCGAGTGTAGGGTCTGTTTGCGGTTTGCCGAGAACCATTCGCTATTATCCTCTGTTGTAATCGTGCCCAAAATACAGGGGGCAGTTTTCCCTGTCAGGCGATGAAAGCTTCAAGCGTTTCCCTTACAGGAAATTATTCGGGCTGCATTCGGCGCAGTGCGCATCATTCTTCCCGGCTTCGCCATCGGGTGACGAAAAATATTTTCAGCACTGTTTGTAGCACAGCTTTTGCCGACTGTCTTCTGTTGTCTCGCTTCAGCTAACAGCGGATTTCTCTGGATTGCTGTTTACCAGGCGAAAGCGTACTCTGACGGCAAAACCGCATATTCTGGAGCGAAAATCATGCAGGCAAGAGTGAAATGGGTAGAAGGGCTGACATTCCTCGGTGAGTCGTCGTCCGGCCATCAGGTATTAATGGATGGCAATTCGGGTGATAAAGCGCCCAGCCCAATGGAGATGGTGCTGATGGCGGCGGGCGGATGTAGCGCCATCGACGTGGTTTCAATTCTGCAAAAAGGCCGCAACGATGTGGCTGATTGTGAAGTGAAACTGACCTCAGAACGTCGTGAAGAGGCGCCGCGAATCTTTACGCACATCAACCTGCACTTTATCGTTAGCGGCAAAGCGCTCCAGGATAAAGCGGTCTCACGCGCGGTGGATCTTTCTGCAGAAAAATATTGCTCGGTTGCCATCATGCTGGGCAAAGGCGTCACCATTACCCACAGCTATGAAGTGATCGAACGCTGATCTCTGCGGGGGCCGCTCTGCGGCCTCTTATTCTATTCGCTTGCCTTCCACCAGTCGCTTCACCAGTGGTCCCATGATCAACTCCATCGCCAGCCCCATCTTTCCGCCCGGCACCACCAGCGTATTAATGTGCGAGATAAACGATCCCTGCAGCATCGCCAGCAGGTAAGGGAAGTCGATATCGTCCAGCGCCTGGAAGTGGATCACCACGAAACTCTCATCCAGTGACGGAATAGCACGGGCGGCAAACGGGTTCGAGGTATCCACCGTCGGCACGCGCTGGAAGTTAAGGTGAGTGCGCGAGAACTGCGGCGTAATGAAGTTGATGTAATCTTCCATCGAGCGCACCACCGAGTCCATCACCGCTTCCCGCGAATGGCCGCGTTCGCTGGTGTCACGCACCAGCTTCTGAATCCACTCCAGGTTGACAATCGGTACCACGCCGACCAGTAAATCGACATGCTCAGCCACGTTATGCTGGGCGGTCACCACGCCGCCGTGCAGTCCTTCGTAAAACAGAATATCGGTGTTTTGCGGCAGCGGTTGCCACGGCGTAAAGGTGCCCGGCACCTGATTCCACGGAACGGCTTCGTCATAGGTATGCAGGTATTTACGCGACTGGCCCTCACCGTTGAGCCCATACTGTTTAAAGCTCTGCTCCAGCAGGCCAAAGTCATTGGCTTCCGGACCGAAGTAACTGACATGACGGCCCAGATCGCGCGCTTTGCGGATCGCCATATCCATTTCCGGCCGGGTGAAGCGGTGAAAACTGTCGCCTTCCAGTTCGGCAGCGTGCAGATCGAGCTGCTGAAAGATTTTACGGAACGCGAGGCTGGTGGTGGTGGTTCCCGCGCCGCTGGAACCGGTGACGGCAATTATCGGATGGCGTGCAGACATAAAAAAGCTCCCTGTGAGGTCGGGCCATGGGCATTGTTACCATGAATTGCCGATCGGCGCATCAGCCGCGAAATTCTTTGCGCGGCATAATATTGACCGATTCATGCAGCTCCGACCACACCAGCACCACTTCACCGGTTTCCAGCTGGCGGCGGACGTCAGCCACTTTTTCGTTCAGGCTGCGCTCCTGCTCGCCGTAGTCGGTGCCTTCACGCAGCACGAAGGTTTCAATCAGATTTTCGAGGGTCTCAGGTGAGACCTGTTGCCAGGGAATAATCACAACGTCAGGTATCCAGAAAAGGGGTCATCCATTGGGGTATGCGCTGTTCAAGCCACATTTCGGGCTGGCGCAATGTCCCGCCGACAAAGCCAACGTGACCGCCGTGTGGGGTCAGCTGATAAGTAATAGTGGCAGATAATTGGCTGCTGTGCGGTATCACCTCATCACTCATGAACGGGTCATCTTTGGCATGAATGATCAGCAGCGGCTTAGCGACCTGTTTCAGCCAGGGCAGGGCGCTGGCACGCCGATAGTAATCAGCGGCATCGATAAAACCGTGGGCGCGAGCGGTGATCGCATCATCGAAGTCACGCAGACGCCGCAACGCTTTCAGTTGCGCCAGATTGACCGGCAACGTTTCTGGCCAGGCGTGCAGTTTGCGCCGCGCATTCTTCTTTAGCTGGGCCAGCAGGTAGTATTGATAAAAGCGCGAGAAACCGCGCTCCAGTCTGATGCTGCACGGTTCCAGCATCAGCGGCGCAGAGACAATGACGCCGGCATCAACCGGCGCATCCGACCCCTGCTGGCCCAGCAGACAACCCAGCATATTGCCGCCCAGTGAAAAGCCCACCGCGACGGTCGGAACCCGGCCCCAGCGGGATTGCAGCCAGTGCAGGAAATAGCGCGCATCTTCGGTTTCGCCGGAGTGATAGATGCGGTTCTGCCGGTTAGGTTCGCCGCTGCAGCCGCGGAAATGCATCACCACCGCCAGCCAGCCACGCGCGCGGCAGATCGCCATCAGCCCGTGGATATAGGGGCTGTGGAAGCTGCCTTCCAGCCCGTGAAACAGCACTACCCGGGGTTTATGCAGCGCCCGCTGCGGATCTTCACTCCAGGCGAGATCGACAAAATCGCCATCGGGCAGATCGAGACGCTGCCAGTGCGGATCGACGTTGATCTGCCGCCGCAACAGACGGGGCAACACCGTTTGCAGATGGGCATTGCGCAGACCCGCTAACGGGATAAATTGATCGGTGTCGGGTCCGGTGAATTTCATTCGGTAAAAGCTTGTCTGATCCATATCACACTGTTAGCTTCGATAGGTTTTTTGCTTGCTGGGGGTGAGGAGCACCCGATTGCTATGGAACTCAGTCTTTTCTTGTCGATGTTAGGATTCCTTTGGGTCGCCGCGATCACGCCAGGCCCTAATAATATGTTACTTACCGCAGGCGGTGCCAATTTTGGCTTTCTGCGTACGCTTCCCCTGATGATTGGCATCATGATCGGCATGCAGGTGATGCTGCTGATGGTGGCGTTTGGCGTCGGCGGGCTGATTCTGCTCTATCCCTCGCTGCATCTGGTGCTGAAAATCGCCGGTAGCCTCTACCTGCTGTGGCTGGCCTGGAAAATTGCCACCGCCAGCTATGAAAAACTGGATACCGATCAGGTGCCGGTTAAACCGATGCCGTTCTGGCAGGGTGGCTTACTGCAGCTGATTAATCCCAAAGCCTGGCTGATGGCACTGGGCGCGGTCGCCAGCTTTAGTCTGGCTGGCGACGCCTATCGTCAATCGGTGATGGCGATCAGTCTCGGCATGTTTATCGTCAATCTGGTGTCCGGGCTGATCTGGATGGGCTTCGGCGCGATGATTGGCCGTATCTTACGCAGCCGCCGCGCCTGGAAAATCTTCAATATTTCAATGGGGCTGCTGACGGCGGCCTGCGTTCTGCTCATCTGGCACTGAGTTAACTGGAGGCGCGTTCGACGCGCCTCCAGGGCAATACCTCGCGGATCACCGGCGCGTGCGGCTGACGAATTTTCTGCAACAGCAGCTGCACGCTTCGCGCCCCGAGCTGATACATCGGTTGTTCGATGGTGGTCAGCGGCGGGTTCAGGCTGCGGGTAAATGGAATGCCGTCAAAACCGACCACCGCCAGATCTTCCGGCACCCGCAGTCCCGCCTCCAGCGCCGCATGAATCACGCCTACCGCCAGCACATCTGACACTGCAAATACCGCATCCGGCGGCTGCGGCAGCGCGAGTAACTGCTGCAAAGCCTGGCTGCCCGCTTCGGTGGAGATATCGCTGGCGTAGGCGACACCAGACCACTCAAGTCCCAGCGCACTTATCGCCTGACGGTAACCCTGTTCACGGTGATGTGAATAGAGATAGCGCATATCCCCGTTAACCAGCCCGATGCGTTTGCGGCCTTTGCCGGCCAGGTAGTGCACGGTATCGCGCGCCGCAGCAAGATGATCAATGGTGACGGAGGAAGCCGGAATGGCGGGATCAAACTCCGAGCACTGCACCCAGGGCGCGCCCGCGATGATGTTCTGGAGATCCTGCAATCCTGAGGCCGCATCCATCGTGATGACGCCATCCACCACTTTGCCGGTCAGCAGCGTAAGGTAGGCGGCTTCGCGCTGGAGTTGCGACGCAGAGTGGCAGAGCAGGATGTGATAGCCGTGCAGCTCTGCTTCGGCCTCAATCCCCTGTACCACGCGCGAGCAGAATGGGTTGGTGATATCGGAAATCAACACCAGCAACATGTGACTTTGCGCGGTGCGCAGTTGCCGGGCTAATAAATTGGGCTGGTAGTCACAGGCGGCGATAGCCGACAGCACTTTCTCACGCGTATCGGGTTTGACGCCGGGATGGGCGTTGAGAACCCGCGACACCGTGGCTTTAGAGACGCCAGCCAGCTGAGCGACTTTCTCAATCGACATCGAACACAAAGACCTTTGCAGACAATAAACAGGAACGCATATCAATAACACAGGCCGAATGTGAGCGCCTGACATTTTTTGAGCTTCGGCTGTTTTTCAGCATTTGCGCTTTTTGACTTTGTTATGCAGATAGTGATCTAAGAACTTATTTCTATTAGGGATAATTTTTAATTCCTTGGTGAAACTATTCCCGCCAGAGACACTGCTGCCATCATAAAAAGGGTGGGGTAATAATCATGGCAGTCACAGCACGTTTAACGTTATTAGCCGCAGCGCTGGCGCTGCTGGCCTTCCGGGCAGATGCGGTCAATGTCACCGTGGCGTATCAGACGTCAGCCGAGCCAGCCAAAGTGGCGCAGGCTGACAACCGTTTCGCCAGCGAGAGTGGGGCCAGCGTCGACTGGCGCAAGTTTGACAGCGGCGCTGGCGTACTGCGGGCGCTGGCATCCGGCGACGTGCAGATTGGTAATATTGGCTCCAGCCCGCTGGCCGTAGCCGCGGCGCAGAAGCTGCCGATCGAAGCATTTCTGCTTGCTTCCCAGCTCGGTAACTCTGAGGCGCTGGTGGTGAAAAAGAGCATCGCCACGCCGCAGGATCTGATTGGTAAGCGCATCGCAGTGCCGTTCATTTCAACCACCCATTACAGCCTGCTGGCAGCGCTGAAACACTGGGGTATCAAGCCGTCGCAGGTGCAGCTGGTCAATCTGCAACCGCCCGCCATTATTGCCGCCTGGCAGCGCGGCGACATTGATGGTGCCTATGTCTGGGCGCCTGCCGTCAATGAACTGGAGAAAAACGGCAAGGTGTTAACCGATTCGGCGCAGGTGGGTAGCTGGGGATCGCCAACCCTCGACGTCTGGGTGGTGCGCAAAGACTTTGCTCAGCAGCATCCGGAGATCGTTACTGCGTTTGCCCGCAGCGCGCTGGCGGCTCAGCAAGCCTATCTCGACAATCCTGACAGCTGGCTGAAGCAGCCCGATAACCTCAGCAAACTGTCACGCCTGAGCGGCGTACCGGAAGCACAGGTGCCAGGCCTGGTGAAAGGCAACACCTACCTGACGGCGCAACAGCAGGTTGAGCAACTGGGCAAGCCGGTCAACAAGGCGATTGTCGACACGGCGCAGTTTCTGAAAGCGCAGGGCAGAGTGCCGCAGGCGGATAACGATTACAGCAGTTATGTCACCTCTCGCTTTGTTGAGCCGTTAGCCAAACCTTAAGGAGACGCCCATGCTACGCATCGCTCATCTGAATGCGCGTTATGCCGGGCAACCGGTGTTGCAGGATATCAATCTGCAGCTCGATCGCCGTGAACTGCTGGTGGTGCTGGGGCCGTCAGGCTGCGGCAAGACCACGCTGCTCAACCTGGTGGCCGGTTTTTTGCCGGTGGAGTCGGGCAGCATCACGCTGGATAACCAGCCGGTCACCGGACCGGGTGCTGAACGCGGCGTGGTCTTTCAGCATGAGGGGTTATTGCCGTGGCGTAACGTGCTGGATAACGTCGCCTTTGGATTGCAGCTGGCGGGTATGGCGCGTCAGGAGCGCGAAACTATCGCCCGCCGCCTGATCAGACAGGTCGGGCTGGAAGGGGCAGAAAAGCGGGCGATCTGGCAGCTGTCGGGCGGACAGCGGCAGCGGGTGGGCATTGCGCGCGCACTGGCGACCGATCCGCAACTGCTGCTGCTGGATGAACCCTTTGGCGCGCTCGATGCCTTTACCCGGGAGCAGATGCAGACCTTGTTACTGACGCTGTGGCGCGACAGCGGTAAACAGATCCTGCTGATCACCCACGACATTGAAGAAGCCATTTTCCTCGCCAGCGATCTGGTGCTGCTGTCGCCCGGACCTGGGCGGATTGTCGAGCGGCTCAGGCTCGATTTCGGTCAGCGCTTTGCCGATGGGGAGCCGTGCCGCAGTATCAAATCCGATCCGCAGTTTATTGCCCAGCGCGAATATGTGCTGAGCCGGGTGTTTGAACAGCGGGAGGCGTTTGCATGAGTGCGTTAATCAACGACAAAACCCTGCCGGTGCGACGCCGGTTACGCTGGCCGTTTTCCACCCGATTCTCGTTAAGCGTGCTGAGCGTCATGCTGCTGTTGCTGCTGTGGTGGGGCGTAACCGCGCTGGGATTGATCGCGCCCCTGTTTTTACCGCCACCGCAGCAGGTGTTCAGCAAACTGCTGCTGATTGCCGGCCCGCAGGGCTTTATGGATGCCACGCTGTGGCAGCATCTGGCGGCCAGTCTGACCCGTATGCTGATCGCGCTGTTTGCTGCTGCGGCCATCGGGATTCCGGTCGGGATTCTGATGGGTCTCAGCCCGGTGGCGCGTGGCCTGCTTGATCCACTGATCGAGCTCTATCGTCCCATCCCGCCGCTGGCCTATCTGCCCTTAATGGTGATCTGGTTCGGCATTGGTGAAACCTCGAAAATTCTGCTGATTTACCTGGCCATTTTTGCGCCGGTGGCTCTCTCTACCCTGGCCGGCGTGCGCAATACCCAACAGGTGCGCATCCGGGCGGCGCAGTCGTTGGGCGCGACCCGCTGGCAACTGCTGCGCTGGGTGATCCTGCCTGGCGCGCTACCCGAAATCCTCACCGGGCTGCGCATCGGTCTGGGGGTTGGCTGGTCAACGCTGGTAGCGGCGGAGCTGATTGCGGCAACCCGTGGTCTCGGCTTTATGGTGCAGTCAGCCGGCGAGTTTCTCGCTACCGACGTGGTGCTGGCGGGCATCGCGGTCATCGCCCTGATTGCGTTTAGTTTAGAACTCGGCTTACGTGCCCTGCAGCGCCGTCTGACGCCGTGGAATGGAGAACAATCATGAATGAACGTCTGAATTTTCAACCGCTGGGTCCCTATATTGGTGCTCAGGTTTCTAACCTTGATGTTTCACGGCCGCTCAGCGATGCGCAGTTTGAACAGCTCTATCACGGTCTGCTGCGTCATCAGGTGCTGTTTCTGCGCGATCAGGTGATTACGCCGGAGCAGCACCGGGCGCTGGCAATCCGCTTTGGCGATTTGCACATTCATCCGGTCTATCCGCACGCCGACGGGGTTGAAGAGATCATCGTGCTGGATACGCATCAGGACAATCCGCCGGATAACGATAACTGGCATACCGACGTCACGTTTATCGAAACGCCACCAGCGATCGCGTTGCTGTCGTCAAAGGTGCTGCCGGAAGCGGGCGGTGACACGCTCTGGACCAGCGGCATTGCTGCGTATGAGGCGCTCTCAGCACCGTTTAAAACGCTGCTGGCTGGCCTGACCGCCGAGCACGATTTCAAAAAGTCTTTCCAGGAATATAAGTACCGCAAAACGGCAGAGGAGCATCAGCGCTGGCAGCAGGCGGTGGCGAAGCATCCGCCGGTGCAGCATCCGGTGATCCGCACCCATCCGGTCAGCGGCAAAAAGGCGCTGTTTGTGAATGAAGGCTTTACCACGCGGATTGTTGATCTGAGCGAGAAAGAGAGTGAGACGCTGCTGGGGTTCCTGTTCAGCCACGTTACTAAGCCGGAGTTCCAGGTGCGCTGGCGCTGGCAGCCGAACGATCTGGCTATCTGGGATAACCGGGTGACCCAGCATTACGCTAATGCCGATTATTATCCGGCGCGGCGGATCATGCAGCGGGCAACGGTTCTGGGGGATAAGCCGTTTTAAGACGCGGCGACGGAGGCGTTCTCCCCGATGAAGAGGAGAACGCCAGCCGTTTAACTGGCCAGCATCTGTTCTAGTTTTTCCTGCGCTTCCAGCCAGGCCATTTCGACCTCTTCCAGCGCGGACTTACTTTCCGCCTGGCGCTGCAGGGCGGCGGTCAGATCCGTTTTCCGGCTTTGCTCGTAAATAGCGCTGTCGGCCAGCTGATTTTCGGCTTCGGCCAGCTGTTTTTGCCATTGAGTCATCTGTTTTTCCAGCTTCTCAATCTCTTTGCGCAGCGGCTGCGTCTGGGTTCGCAGTTCCGCATCGCGGCGCTTCTGGTCTTTACGCGCCTGGGCGCTGTTGCCGTTATCCAGCTTTGGCGGGGCATCCTGTTGCGCCTGCTGCTTCTGCAGATCGCTCAGCCACTGCTGGTAATCTTCGAGGTCGCCCTCAAACACATCTACTTTGCCATCATGCACCAGATAGAGATCGTCGGTGGTCGCACGTAACAGATGGCGATCGTGCGAGACCACCACCAGCGCACCTTCAAAATCGATCAGCGCTTCGGTCAGCGCCTGACGCATATCGAGATCGAGATGGTTGGTCGGTTCATCGAGCAGCAGCAGGTTAGGGCGCTGCCAGACAATCAGTGCCAGCACCAGGCGCGCTTTCTCACCGCCGGAGAAGCGCTCGGTGATCTCAGTGACTTTATCGCCACGGAAATCGAAGCCGCCGAGATAGTCGCGTAGCTGCTGTTCCAGCACGTTTGGCGCAATGCGCGACAGATGCTGCAGCGGTGACTCATCGGCCCGCAGGTATTCCAGCTGATGCTGCGCGAAATAACCGAGCTTGATCCCTTTCGCCAGCCCCATCTTGCCCTCCATCGCCTCCAGCTCACCCGCCAGCAGCTTAATCAGGGTCGATTTACCGGCACCGTTACGTCCCAGCAGCCCGATGCGCGAGCCTGGGACCAGGTTGAGCTTGATGGCGTCGAGAATAATACGATCGCCATAACCCGCCGTGACCCTCTCCATCTTTATAAGCGGATTAGGCAGGTTCTCCGGCTTGCGGAAGGTAAATTTGAACGGGTTATCGACATGGGCAGGGGCGATCAGCTCCATGCGCTCCAGCATCTTGATGCGGCTCTGCGCCTGCTTCGCCTTGGTGGCCTGAGCACGGAAGCGATCAATGTAGCTGTGTAAATGCGCCACTTTCTCCTGCTGGCTCTCATACAGCGACTGCTGCTGAGCCAGCTTGGCGACGCGCTGCCGCTCAAAGGAGCTGTAGTTGCCGGTATATTCGAACATCGATTCCTGTTCGATATGGATAATTTTGTCGATGACCGGATCGAGGAAGTCACGGTCATGGGAGATCAGGATCAGCGTGCCTTCGTAGCTTTTCAGCCAGCGCTCCAGCCAGATCACCGCATCGAGATCGAGGTGGTTAGTCGGTTCATCAAGCAGCAGCAGATCGGAGCGGCAGATCAGCGCCTGCGCCAGGTTAAGGCGCATACGCCAGCCACCGGAAAAGTCGCTGACCGGACGCTGCAACTGCTCCTGACTGAAGCCCAGGCCGTGCAGCAGGCTGGCGGCGCGCGCATGGATGCTCCACGCCTGTACCGCATCGAGCTTGCCGTGCAGCAGGGCAATGGCATTGCCGTCGTCGCGCTGGTTAGCGTCTGCCAGTTCCGCCTCAAGCTGGCGATACTCACGGTCCCCGTCAATCACATACTCCAGGGCCGGTTTACCCAGCGCTGGCGTCTCCTGATTAACCCAGGCCAGCGCCCAGTTGGACGGAAAAGTGACGGAGCCGGCGTCGCTGGTGATCTCACCTTTTAACAGCGACAGCAGCGTGGATTTACCACAGCCGTTTTTACCCACCAGACCGACCTTCTGGCCAGGATTGATGGTAGCGGTAGCGTTATCGAGCAGAACGCGGATGCCGCGGCGAATTTGTAAGGCAGAGAAGACAATCATGTAAGCGCCGTATCGTCAGAATATGTTAATTTACTGGCAACATAATGAGATTTTGCTGCGTCGTGCATGGTAGCGGAAAACCGCACCAATGACGACGCTTTGGAGGGAAAGGATGTCGCAACCACCCAGGGTTTTGCTGCTTTATGCTCATCCGGAATCGCAGGATTCGATCGCCAATCGAATTTTACTGCAGCCGGCTCAGGCACTGGAACATGTCACGGTGCACGATCTCTACGCGGCCTATCCCGATTTTTTCATCGACATTCATCATGAACAACAGCTGCTGCGCGACCATGAGGTGATCATTTTCCAGCATCCGCTCTATACCTACAGCTGTCCGGCACTGCTGAAAGAGTGGCTGGATCGGGTGCTGTCACGCGGCTTTGCCAACGGTGTCGATGGCAATGCGCTGGAAGGTAAATACTGGCGCAGCGTGGTCACCACCGGCGAACCGGAAAGCGCCTTTAAGCACCACGGTCTGAATCGCTATTCGATGAACGACATTATGCGGCCTTTCGAACTGACGGCGCAGATGTGTCGCATGCACTGGATGCCACCGATGGTGGTCTACTGGGCGCGCCGTCAGAATCCCGATTTAATGAAAAATTATGCCCGCGCTTATGGTGACTGGCTGGCAGCACCGCTGCCGAATGGAGGGGTGTAAATGGAAGGACAAACGCTGCTGACCGCGGGGGTAATCTACCTGGTGGCGGCGGTACTGATCGTCCCGGTGGCGGCTCGCCTCGGTATTGGTGCCGTTCTGGGCTATCTGGTGGCGGGTATTGCCATCGGCCCGTGGGGATTAGGGTTTATCAGCGACGTTGATGAGATCCTGCACTTCTCTGAGCTCGGTGTGGTGTTTCTGATGTTTATCATCGGGCTGGAACTGAATCCGGCCAAGCTGTGGGCGCTGCGTCGTTCAATCTTTGGCGTCGGCGCGGCACAGGTCATCTTCTCGGCGGCGATTCTGGGCGGCTTATTGTGGCTGACCGACTTTAGCTGGCAGGCGGCGGTGATTGGCGGGATAGGCCTGGCGATGTCCTCTACCGCCATGGCGTTACAGCTGATGATGGATAAAGGCATGAACCGCAGCGAATCGGGCCAGCTCGGCTTTTCGGTGCTGCTGTTTCAGGATATCGCGGTGATCCCGGCGCTGGCGTTGATTCCGCTGCTGGCGGGCACCGATAGCGGCCATATCGACTGGATGAAGGTTGGCATGAAGGTGCTGGCCTTTGCCGGCATGCTGGTGGGCGGCCGCTATCTGTTACGGCCGATCTTCCGTTATATCGCGGCTTCCGGCGTGCGCGAAGTGTTTACCGCCGCCTCGCTGTTGCTGGTGCTGGGCTCGGCGCTGTTTATGGACGCGCTCGGCCTGTCGATGGCGCTCGGGACCTTCATCGCCGGGATCCTGCTGGCGGAGAGTGAATATCGGCACGAGCTGGAAGTCGCCATCGATCCATTTAAAGGGCTGCTGCTTGGACTGTTCTTTATTTCGGTGGGGATGGCGCTCAACCTGGGTGTGCTCTATACCCATATTATGACCATCCTGCTCGGCGTGCTGACGCTGGTGGTGGTAAAAACGCTGGTGCTCTATGTGCTGGCGCGGGTCTACGGTCTGCGCAGCTCCGAACGCCAGCAGTTTGCCGGGGTACTGAGCCAGGGTGGCGAATTTGCCTTTGTGCTGTTTTCTGCCGCCGCCTCGGCGAAGCTGTTTTCCGGCGATCAGCTGCCGATGCTGCTGGTGACGGTGACGCTGTCGATGATGACCACGCCGCTGCTGATGCAGGGGATTGATCGCCTGCTGGCGCGCCGTTTCAATGAGCCGGACGACGAGGCGGAAAAACCGTTCGTCGAGGACGATCAGCCGCAGGTGATTGTGGTGGGCTTTGGTCGATTCGGGCAGGTCGTGGGCCGTTTGCTGATGGCGAACCATAGTCGTATCACCGTACTGGAGCGCGATATCAGCGTCGTCAGCCTGATGCGGAAATATGGCTATAAGGTTTATTATGGCGACGCGACAGAACTGGAACTGTTACGCGCCGCCGGGGCCGCCAGCGCGCAGTCGATCGTGATTACCTGTAACGAACCTGAAGATGCGATGACGATCGTGCATTTATGTCAGCAGCATTTTCCCCATCTGCAGATCCTGGCGCGTGCCCGTGGCCGTGTTGAAGCACACGAGTTGTTGCAGGCGGGGGTCACCCAGTTCTCGCGTGAGACTTTCTCCAGCGCGCTGGAACTGGGACGTAAGACCTTGATGTCACTGGGCATGCATCCGCATCAGGCGCATCGCGCCCAGCAGCATTTCCGTCGGCTGGATATGCGTATGCTGCGTGAGCTGATGCCGAATCTCACTGACAGTGCGCAGGTTTCACGCGTCCGTGAAGCGCGGCGTGAACTGGAGGATATCTTCCAGCGGGAAATGCAGCAGGAGAAGCGGCAGCTGGATGGCTGGGATGATGATGAATAACGTGATTAAACAGGCGAAATATCATGCGTAAACGTTTTATTGCCGGTGCGACCTGTCCGCACTGTCAGGAAAAAGACACGCTGGCGATGTGGCGTGAAAACAATGTCGATGTGGTGGAGTGCGTTAAGTGCGGCCACCAGATGCGTGAGGCTGATAAGCAGGCGCGCGATAAGGTTCGCACTAACGAGCAGGTTATCGGAATTTTCCATCCTGAGTAGCGTAATGGCTCAGCTTTTTTTAAGCTTAAACTTACAGCGGGATTGAATTCCGTTACAATTGACGCCATTAACGCTGAGGTCGCAAGAGAAAAGGTTAACCCCTCTTGCACTCAGCCCCGAACCTTTCTGGTTGGTGTTATTGCACGCAAGAATAGACCAATGAGACGGGATCTCAGCTCTCAACGGTTAGGAGATATCATGAAAGTAGCAAAAGACCTGGTGGTAAGCCTGGCCTATCAGGTACGTACAGAAGACGGCGTGTTAGTTGACGAGTCACCGGTGAGTGCACCGTTAGACTATCTGCACGGTCATGGTTCCCTGATTTCTGGTCTGGAAAATGCGCTGGAAAACCACGTAGCAGGCGACAAGTTTGACGTGCATATCCCGGCGAACGACGCGTACGGTCAGTACGATGACAACCTGGTGCAGCGTGTACCGAAAGACGTCTTTATGGGCGTTGACGAACTGCAGGTTGGCATGCGCTTCCTGGCAGAAACCGATCAGGGCCCGGTACCGGTAGAAATTACCGAAGTGGAAGACGATCACGTCGTGGTTGATGGTAACCACATGCTGGCGGGTCAGAACCTGAACTTCAACGTTGAAGTGGTTGCGATTCGTGAAGCCACACCGGAAGAACTGGCCCATGGTCACGTTCACGGTGCAGATGGCCATCATCACGACCACGACCACGACCATGATCACGGTCATGACCATGACCACGACCATGGTAAAGGCGGTTGCGGTACGGGCGGTTGTGGCTGCAGCCACTAAGTCTGAGTATCCGCTTCAGGGCCACCTTCGGGTGGCCTTTCTTTTGGCTGCAGCGCACGGGTTTACCTGTCAGGATGCGCCGGCGGCAAATTAATAGTGCGGCGGCGGCGTCTCTTCAGACTGTGACGCGACCATCGACGGCGCATTAGCTTTGAGCTTGTCAGTCAGAATACGCATCTGCTCACGCATCTTATTCATCTCCAGTTCGTGCTGAACCACTGCGCTGTTCAACTGCTCAATGGTCATCTCCTGAAAGGCCAGTTTGCTCTCTAACGTCTCCAGACGCTGTTCCCACTCAGATTGTTGCATGACCTGTTCCTCTGTTAAGGTGCGACTCGGGCGTGATTCTACGGCCTGGCAGCAAAGAATCACCTGATTTTTAAACTATCTGCGGCGTCTCGCTTGAAAAAGCGCAGCGCGGCATCATCTCTGATGAAACTTCCTGATGCAAAAAAGGTCGGAGGTTAACCGGGTAATTACATTGTGGTAGTGTTCGCCACTGCCACGTAAAGTTATAGTGTGGACTCTGAAGTCCGCAATGATTCCCGAGGTTAGACGCTTCGGTTTTGGAGAATGGATGAAATCACTGTTTAAAGTCACATTGTTAGCTACCACTATGGCCGTTGCGCTGAATGCTCCGCTGACCATGGCGGCAGAAACGGCTGCTGCACCGGCAACGGCTGCTGCGCCACAGTCTGCTCCTCAGGCACCGAAAAATGCTGCCTTCAAAGATGAAGACCAGCAATCTGCCTACGCGCTGGGTGCCTCGCTGGGTCGCTACATGGACAACTCCCTGAAGGAACAGGAAAAACTGGGCATCAAACTGGATAAGCAACAGCTGATTGCCGGTGTTCAGGATGCGTTTGGCGGCAAGAGCAAGCTCTCTGATGAAGAGATCGAGCAGACGCTGCAGGCGTTTGAAGGCCGCGTGAAAGGCGCAGCTTCCGCGAAAATGGAAAAAGATGCGAAAGAGAACGCCGAAAAGGGTGACGCTTACGCAACCAAATTCGCGAAAGAGAGCGGCGTGAAGAAAACCGAAAGCGGCCTGCTGTATAAAGTCGAGAAAGAAGGGACCGGCGACGCCCCTACCGATAGCGATACGGTTGTTGTGAACTACAAAGGTACGCTGATCGACGGTACCGAGTTCGATAACTCCTATACCCGTGGTGAGCCGCTCTCCTTCCGTCTGGATGGTGTGATTCCGGGCTGGACTGAAGGTCTGAAGCATGTGAAGAAAGGCGGTAAGATTAAGCTGGTGATCCCACCACAGCTGGCTTACGGCAAAAATGGCGTTCCGGGTATCCCGGCTAACTCCACGCTGGTGTTTGATGTCGAGCTGCTTGATATCAAACCGGCCCCTAAAGCAGACGAAAAAGCGCAGGCACCTGCTGCTGACGCGAAAAAAGCACAGTAATCTGCTCACCGCCGCCTTCGGGCGGCGGTTTCATTTCTGCGTCATGACAAACCACTGGCATAAGCCGACGACATTTGCCAGACTAGCGCCTGCCTAATTATCCCAATATTGAGTCTGCCCATAAGCCGCTGTGACAGGCTCCAGCCATTCAGGGTGATCTCTTCAATGTCTAATCCATTCAATCCCGGTGAACTGAGCGACTTC
The DNA here is from genome assembly GCF_037149395.1 of Pantoea sp. USHLN298. Classification (NCBI taxonomy): domain Bacteria; kingdom Pseudomonadati; phylum Pseudomonadota; class Gammaproteobacteria; order Enterobacterales; family Erwiniaceae; genus Pantoea; species Pantoea sp. USHLN298. The sequence continues at coordinate 34,607 of NZ_JBBCRO010000007.1, read as the reverse complement.
GATCTGCTGGAGCAGCGCCCGTTCGAGCAAACAGATTACGATATTCTGAAATCATACGAGGCTGTCGTCGATGGTCTGGCGATGCTGATCGGTTCACACTGTGAAATTGTCCTGCACTCGCTGGAAGATCTGAAATGTTCCGCGGTGCGTATTGCCAATGGTGAGCACACCGGCCGTAAGGTGGGATCGCCGATTACCGACCTGGCGTTGCGGATGTTACATGACATGCACGGCGCCGACAGTAACGTCTCGCGCGCCTACTTTACCCGCGCCAAAAGCGGCGTGCTGATGAAGTCGGTCACTATTGCGATCCGTAACCGGCAGCAGCGGGTGATTGGCCTGCTCTGTATCAACATGAACCTGGATGTGCCGTTCTCTCAGATTATGTCGACCTTTATGCCGCCGGAGATGCAGCAGGTTGACTCCAGCGTCAACTTTGCCAGTTCCGTTGATGACCTGGTGATGCAGACGCTGGAGTTCACGATTGAAGAGGTCAGCGCTGACCGCAATGTATCCAACAACGCCAAGAATCGCCAGATTGTGCTGAATCTGTATGAGAAGGGCATCTTCGATATTAAAGATGCAATTAACCAGGTTGCCGATCGGCTCAACATTTCGAAGCACACGGTCTATCTCTACATTCGCCAGTTCAAAAACGGCGATTTTCAGGGGCAGGATCGGTAATGCGCTACACCTTACTGGTTACCGGTCCGGCTTACGGCACGCAGCAGGCGACCAGTGCCTTGCTGTTTGCCCACGCGCTGCTGGCGGAAGGTCATCAGCTTGAGAGCGTCTTCTTCTATCGCGAAGGCGTGCTGAATGCAAACCAGCTGACCGCACCGGCCAGTGATGAATATGATGTGGTTCGGGCCTGGCAGGCACTGCATCAGCAGCAGGGCGTGGCGCTTAATATCTGTGTGGCGGCTGCGCTGCGTCGTGGCGTGACGGATGAACAGGAGGCGGCTCGCCTGCAACTGCCCGGCAGTAATCTCCAGCCCGGCTTTACGCTGAGCGGGCTGGGTGCGCTGGCCGAAGCCGCGTTAGGCTGCGAACGTCTGGTGCAATTCTGATGAATAGAGTGGCTTTTGTCTTTACCCGCGCACCGCATGGCAGCAGCGCAGGACGTGAAGGGCTGGATGCCGCGCTGGCAACCGGTGCGCTGAGCGAGGATATCGGATTATTTTTCATTGGCGATGGCGTGCTGCAGCTCAATTCACAGCAGCAGCCCGACGCGATTGCCAGTCGTCACTATGCGCCGACCTTTGGCGTGCTGGCGCTGTATGACATCGATCACTGCTATCTCTGTCGGGCGTCGCTGGCCGCGCGTGGAATGCAGGTTGACGCCGACCGGGTAATGGATGTTACGCTATTGTCTGCGCTGGAACTGCGTCAGACACTGGCCGGTTACGATCGCATTCTTACCTTTTAGAGGCTTTTCATGCTGCACACGCTCCTGCATTCACCGGCCTACAGCGATCTTGAGACGCTGCTGTTAATGGCTGGCGCGGATGACGACATACTGCTGTTGCAGGATGGCGTGCTTGCCGCTTTAGCCGGAAGCCGGGCGCTGCAACAGCTTTCAGCCTGTGCGGCAGCACTGTGGGTGCTGGAAGAAGATGTTCGCGCCCGCGGCCTGGCTGGACAAATTTCAACCAATGTGCGTCCGGTGGACTATACTGGTTTCGTCGCACTGACGGTAAAGCATCCACAACAAATGACCTGGTAATCGTCTAAAACCTGGTTATTTCTTGACACCCTTTTGACGCAGCCCTAAAATTCTGCCTCCTCGTAATTCTACGAGGCGATTTATTACGTGTTTACGAAGCAAAAGCAAATCCAGGAGCTATTTAATGGCAACAGTTAACCAGCTGGTTCGCAAACCACGCGTCCGCAAAGTTGCAAAGAGCAACGTGCCGGCGCTGGAAGCTTGCCCGCAAAAACGTGGCGTTTGTACTCGTGTGTACACCACCACTCCTAAAAAACCAAACTCAGCACTGCGTAAAGTTTGCCGTGTGCGTTTGACTAACGGTTTTGAAGTTACCTCCTACATTGGTGGTGAAGGTCACAACCTGCAGGAACACTCCGTGATCCTGATCCGTGGCGGTCGTGTAAAAGACCTGCCAGGTGTGCGTTACCACACCGTTCGTGGCGCGCTTGACTGCTCAGGTGTTAAAGACCGTAAGCAGGCTCGCTCCAAGTACGGCGTGAAGAAGCCAAAGGCTTAATGGTTCTCCGTTAAGTAAGGCCAAACGTTTTAAATTAAATGTCAAAATAAACTCATAGAGTTTTGGACAATCCTGAATTAACAACGGAGTATTTCCATGCCACGTCGTCGCGTCATTGGTCAGCGTAAAATTCTGCCAGATCCTAAGTTCGGATCAGAGCTGCTGGCCAAATTTGTAAATATCCTGATGGTAGATGGTAAAAAATCTACTGCAGAATCAATCGTTTATACCGCGCTTGAGACCCTGGCTCAGCGTTCAGGTAAAAACGCGCTGGAATCTTTTGAAGTAGCCCTGGAAAACGTGCGTCCGACTGTCGAAGTTAAGTCACGTCGCGTTGGTGGTTCTACTTATCAGGTACCAGTTGAAGTCCGTCCGGTTCGTCGTAATGCTCTGGCAATGCGCTGGATCGTAGATGCTGCTCGTAAACGCGGTGATAAATCAATGGCTCTTCGCCTGGCGAACGAACTTTCTGATGCTGCAGAGAACAAAGGTACAGCAGTTAAGAAACGTGAAGACGTTCACCGCATGGCAGAAGCCAACAAGGCGTTCGCACACTACCGTTGGTAATCACCACGTAGATGTTAAACCAGCGGGCGCTCAATCAGCCAACCCGCTGGGGTCGACTTACCTTGAACGTCCGAGAATCAGAGGAATCAAATGGCTCGTAAAACACCCATTGCTCGCTACCGTAATATCGGTATCAGTGCGCACATCGACGCCGGTAAGACTACCACTACCGAACGCGTTCTGTTCTACACCGGTGTAAACCACAAAATCGGTGAAGTACATGACGGCGCAGCAACCATGGACTGGATGGAGCAGGAACAGGAACGTGGTATTACCATCACTTCCGCTGCGACCACCTGTTACTGGTCTGGTATGGCCAAGCAGTTTGAACCACACCACATCAACATCATCGACACCCCAGGACACGTTGACTTCACCATCGAAGTTGAACGTTCTATGCGTGTGCTTGATGGCGCGGTAATGGTTTACTGTGCAGTTGGTGGCGTTCAGCCACAGTCTGAGACCGTATGGCGTCAGGCTAACAAATATAAAGTTCCACGCATTGCGTTCGTTAACAAAATGGACCGCATGGGTGCTAACTTCCTGAAAGTTGTTAACCAGATGGAAGTTCGTCTGGGTGCAACTCCAGTTCCTCTGCAGCTGGCTATCGGCGCAGAAGAGAAATTCACTGGTGTTGTTGACCTGGTGAAAATGAAAGCAATCAACTGGAACGACGCAGATCAGGGTGTAACCTTCGACTACGAAGATATTCCAGCTGATATGCAGGAACTGGCTGAAGAATGGCACGCGAAGCTGGTTGAAGCCGCTGCTGAAGGCTCTGATGAGCTGATGGAGAAATTCTTCGGTGGTGAAGAACTGACTGAAGAAGAGATCAAAACATCTCTGCGTAAGCGTGTTCTGAACAACGAAATTATCCTGGTAACCTGTGGTTCTGCATTTAAGAACAAAGGTGTTCAGGCGATGCTGGATGCAGTTGTTGAATATCTGCCAGCACCGACTGACGTTACCGCGATCAACGGTATGCTGGACGACGGTAAAGACACGCCGGCTGTTCGTCACTCTGATGACAACGAGCCGTTTGCTGCACTGGCGTTCAAAATCGCTACCGACCCGTTCGTGGGTAACTTAACCTTCTTCCGCGTTTACTCTGGTGTTGTTAACACGGGTGACACCGTGTTCAACCCGGTTAAGTCAAACCGTGAGCGTCTGGGCCGTATCGTTCAGATGCACGCTAACAAGCGTGAAGAGATTAAAGAAGTTCGTGCGGGCGATATCGCAGCTGCGATCGGCCTGAAAGATGTGACCACTGGTGACACCCTGTGTGACCCAGATAACGTCATCATCCTTGAGCGCATGGAGTTCCCGGAGCCGGTAATCTCTATCGCCGTTGAGCCAAAAACCAAAGCTGACCAGGAAAAAATGGGTCTGGCTCTGGGCCGTCTGGCAAAAGAAGACCCATCATTCCGCGTATGGACTGATGAAGAATCTAACCAGACCATCATCGCCGGTATGGGTGAATTGCACCTCGACATCATCGTTGACCGTATGAAGCGTGAGTTCAACGTTGAAGCAAACGTGGGTAAACCACAGGTTGCTTACCGTGAAGCGATTCGCACCAAAGTTACCGATGTTGAAGGTAAACATGCCAAGCAGTCTGGTGGTCGTGGTCAGTATGGTCATGTTGTTATCGACATGTACCCACTGGAGCCAGGTTCGAACCCGAAAGGCTACGAATTTGTCAACGACATCAAAGGTGGTGTGATTCCTGGTGAATACATCCCTGCGGTTGACAAAGGTATCCAGGAGCAGCTGAAATCAGGCCCTCTGGCTGGTTACCCGGTTGTGGATCTGGGCGTGCGTCTGCACTTCGGTTCTTACCACGATGTCGACTCCTCAGAACTGGCGTTTAAACTGGCCGCGTCTCTTGCCTTCAAACAAGGCTTTAAACAAGCGACACCTGTTCTGCTTGAACCTATCATGAAGGTTGAAGTTGAAACGCCAGAAGAGAACACGGGTGATGTCATCGGTGACCTTAGCCGTCGTCGTGGTATGCTCAAAGGGCAGGAATCTAACGCTACTGGCGTTCAGATTCACGCTGAAGTTCCGTTGTCTGAGATGTTCGGATACGCAACTCAGCTGCGTTCTCTGACCAAAGGTCGTGCTTCTTACTCCATGGAGTTCCTGAAGTATGACGATGCGCCAAACAACGTAGCGCAGGCCGTTATTGAAGCTCGTAGCAAATAAGCTACGGTTTAAATTTGAACTGATGCCTTCACCCAGATGGTGAAGGCACAACGTAAGGAATTATCGCCATGGCGAAAGAGCAATTTCAGCGTAACAAACTGCACGTAAACGTGGGCACCATCGGTCACGTCGACCACGGTAAAACCACCCTGACTGCAGCTATCACCACCGTACTGTCTAAAACTTACGGCGGCCAGGCGCGTGCATTCGATCAGATCGATAACGCACCAGAAGAGAAAGCACGTGGTATCACCATCAACACTTCACACGTTGAGTATGAAACCCCGACTCGTCACTACGCACACGTTGACTGCCCAGGCCACGCCGACTATGTGAAAAACATGATCACCGGTGCTGCGCAGATGGACGGCGCGATCCTGGTTGTTGCTGCGACTGATGGCCCAATGCCACAGACCCGTGAGCACATCCTGCTGGGTCGTCAGGTTGGCGTTCCTTACATCATCGTGTTCCTGAACAAGTGTGACATGGTTGATGATGAAGAGCTGCTGGAACTGGTTGAGATGGAAGTTCGTGACCTGCTGTCAGCTTATGACTTCCCAGGCGACGATACTCCAATCGTTCGTGGTTCTGCACTGAAAGCGCTGGAAGGCGAAGCTGAGTGGGAAGCGAAAATCATCGAACTGGCTGAGCATCTGGATAACTACATCCCAGAACCACAGCGTGCGATCGATATGCCGTTCCTGCTGCCAATCGAAGACGTATTCTCAATCTCTGGCCGTGGTACTGTTGTTACCGGTCGTGTTGAGCGCGGCATCGTTAAAGTCGGCGACGAAGTTGAAATCGTAGGTATCAAAGATACTGCGAAATCAACCTGTACCGGTGTTGAGATGTTCCGTAAGCTGCTGGACCAGGGTCAGGCAGGCGAAAACTGTGGTGTTCTGCTGCGCGGTATCAAGCGTGAAGACATCCAGCGTGGCCAGGTTCTGGCTAAGCCAGGCAGCATCAAGCCACACACCCAGTTCGAGTCAGAAGTTTACGTTCTGTCTAAAGACGAAGGTGGCCGCCATACTCCGTTCTTCAAAGGTTACCGTCCTCAGTTCTACTTCCGTACAACTGACGTAACTGGCTCAGTAGAGCTGCCAGAAGGCGTGGAAATGGTAATGCCAGGCGACAACATCAAAATGGTTGTTACCCTGATCCACCCAATCGCTATGGACGAAGGTCTGCGCTTCGCAATCCGCGAAGGCGGCCGTACCGTTGGCGCGGGTGTTGTTGCTAAAGTTATCGCTTAATTGTGATATCTGCTGTGGTCGTGTAAACGGCCACTGCAACAGAATAAAAGAGCACTTCGGTGCTCTTTTTTTTGTCGGCCGAAAAGGCAAGGGTAAGTCCCCACAAAGGCTGGGTTTGAAATAAAAACGATTCGCATTTACACTGTGTACAGAAAATGTACCTGAGTGATGAGTCAATGTACGTCTGCCTGTGTAATGCCGTAAGTGATAAAACCCTTCGTGAAGTTGTACGCCGCTATCAGCCCAAATCTATCCAGCAGCTTCGTCAACTTGTTCCGGTTGGCAAGCAGTGTGGTAAATGTATTCGCGCTGCGCGTGAAATCATGAACGAAGAGATGCAGCATGCCCCGATGTATAAAGAGATTGCCTGAGCATCGGGCAATCTGTTCTCTGTGTGAATAACCACATTATTTGTCGCGTTTTTTTGACTTCTTTTTAACCGCATCTACGCTCTAATAAACCGGACGCGGAGGGTTAACAATGAAGGGCGACATAAAAGTTATCAGTCATCTCAATAAACTGCTTGGAAATGAGCTGGTTGCCATCAATCAGTACTTTTTGCATGCACGGATGTTCAAAAACTGGGGGCTGACACGCCTCAACGATGTCGAATACCACGAATCGATCGATGAGATGAAGCATGCCGACAAGTACATTGAACGCATTCTTTTTCTGGAAGGCATTCCCAACCTGCAGGACTTAGGCCGGCTTCGCATTGGTGAAGATGTTGAAGAGATGCTGGGTTCCGATCTTGCGCTGGAGCTGGAAGGGGCAAAAGATCTGCGTGAAGCGATCTCCTATGCAGACAAAGTTCATGACTACGTCAGTCGTGACATGATGATAGAAATCCTCGCCGATGAGGAACACCATATCGACTGGATCGAAACCGAACTTGAGCTTATCCGGAAAATGGGGATCCAGAACTATCTGCAGGCGCAGATCAAAGAAGAGTAAAGCGCGTCTGAAGCACAATCATCACCCAGCCCGCGATGGCCAGGAATGGGCCAAACGGCAGCGGGCTGTTACTTAACGCTTTAGATCCACGCCAATACCCAATCACCACACACCCCAGTGCCAGCGATGTCGCTCCCACGGCTATCCAGGGTAATGCCTGCCAGCCACAACAGCTACCCAGCGCCGCAAACAGCTTCATGTCGCCATATCCCAGCCCGTCACGTCTTCGATACAACCGATAGCCCCAGCCCAGCAGCCAAAGCGAGCAATAGCCTGTCAGGCCACCTGCAATCGCTGTCGCTTCAGATCCCGTCGTCATCGCATGGGTTAAACCCAGCCAGAGCAGCATAGCGTTGAGCGGGTCAGGCAGACAGAGATGCCGAAGGTCAATCGCGGCCAGCAACAGCAGCAGGCAAGAGCAGGCAATAATGAACAGGCAGTTCGTTATCTGCGTAAACGTATTGAGTGCCAGCAGGCAGAGCAGGGCGATCAGCATCTCTGTCATCAGGCTGCACGGGCTAACAGGCTGACGGCAGAAGCGGCATCTACCCTTTAAGGCTGGCCAGCTTATCAGCGGTAAGCTGTCGCGCCACAGGAGCCGATGCTGGCAGCAGTCACACTGCGAGCCGGGTGAGCAGAGTGCGCCAAACCAGCGGGCAGGCGAGAAAGCGGGTGAGTAGCGATGAGAGGCCAGCGCGATAAAGCTGCCTAATGCACCGCCAGCGATAAGGGTAACGGCGTTAATCGCCATCTGAAGCGAGTTCATAGCGGTTCCTGAGTGGAATAAAAGGTCTGGCGGGACTCTGCGCGTAATTCGCTTGCCTGTCATGGCGCCGATCGTCTTATCGGGAAATGGCGCGCAGTAAAAGAGTGAAACAGAGACGAAGAGGAGAGGGCAGTGCGAGGCCGATCGAAAAACATCCGGCGATAATCCTAGGGAAAAGGGCAACACGGGTTGCTTCCTGAGCAGATTTACGTATAATGCGCGGGCCTGCAGATATTGCAGGCGCGATTCGAGCAGAATCGCAGACGGCAGAATTTTAGGCCGCCTGACAATACTCCCAATTGGGGAGTTATATGCTGAACGATTACACTCTCCCATCAATCGTAATGGGCTCGAGTAGTAATTTTTTTCGTCTATAAAAAGTTTGGAGCTCTGGTCTCATGCAGAACCAAAGAATCCGTATCCGTCTTAAAGCGTTTGATCATCGTCTGATCGATCAATCAACCGCGGAAATCGTTGAGACCGCCAAGCGCACTGGTGCGCAGGTTCGTGGTCCGATCCCGCTGCCAACCCGCAAAGAGCGCTTTACCGTTCTGATCTCTCCGCACGTTAACAAAGATGCGCGTGATCAGTACGAAATCCGCACTCACAAGCGTCTGGTAGACATCGTTGAGCCAACTGAAAAAACCGTTGATGCTCTGATGCGTCTGGATCTGGCTGCCGGTGTTGACGTGCAGATCAGCCTGGGTTAATCAGGTCATCGAGCGATTGAGAGGTTGAAACAATGATTGGTTTAGTCGGTAAAAAAGTGGGCATGACCCGCATCTTCACTGAAGATGGCGTTTCTATCCCCGTCACCGTAATCGAAGTTGAAGCGAACCGCGTTACTCAGGTCAAAGGCCTGGAAAACGATGGTTACCAGGCAATTCAGGTTACCACCGGTGCTAAAAAAGCAAACCGTGTGACCAAACCTGAAGCTGGTCATTTTGCTAAAGCTGGCGTTGAAGCTGGCCGTGGCCTGTGGGAATTCCGCACCGCTGAAGGTGAAGAATACTCTGTAGGTCAGAGCATCAGCGTTGAGATTTTCGCTGAAGTTAAAAAAGTTGACGTAACCGGTACCTCTAAAGGTAAAGGTTTCGCCGGTACCGTTAAGCGCTGGAACTTCCGTACCCAGGACGCGACTCACGGTAACTCCTTGTCTCACCGCGTTCCGGGTTCAATCGGTCAGAACCAGACTCCGGGCAAAGTGTTCAAAGGCAAGAAAATGGCAGGTCAGCTGGGTAATGAGCGCGTAACCGTTCAGAGTCTGGACGTAGTACGTGTTGACGCTGAGCGCAACCTGCTGCTGGTTAAAGGTGCAGTTCCCGGTGCAACCGGTAGCGACCTGATCGTTAAACCAGCTGTGAAGGCGTAAGGGGATAGCAATGGAATTAGTATTGAAAGACGCGCAGAGCGCGCTGACTGTTTCCGAAACTACCTTCGGTCGTGATTTCAACGAAGCGCTGGTTCACCAGGTTGTTGTTGCTTACGCATCTGGCGCCCGCCAGGGTACTCGTGCGCAGAAAACGCGTGCTGAAGTAACTGGTTCAGGCAAAAAGCCATGGCGTCAAAAAGGCACCGGCCGTGCGCGTGCAGGTTCTGTAAAGAGCCCAATCTGGCGTTCAGGTGGCGTGACCTTTGCTGCGAAGCCGCAGGACCACAGTCAAAAAGTTAACAAAAAGATGTACCGCGGCGCGCTGAAAAGCATCCTGTCCGAGCTGGTACGTCAAGATCGTCTGATCGTTGTCGAATCATTTGCTGTAGAAGCACCGAAAACCAAGCTGCTGGTACAGAAACTGAAAGACATGGCGCTGGAAGACGTGCTGATCATCACTGGCGAACTGGATGAGAATCTGTTCCTGGCTGCGCGTAACCTGTACAAGGTAGACGTGCGTGATGCATCAGGTATCGACCCAGTTAGCCTGATCGCCTTCGACAAAGTCGTTATGACTGCTGATGCAGTTAAGCAAGTTGAGGAGATGCTGGCATGATCCGTGAAGAACGTCTGCTGAAAGTACTGCGCGCGCCGCACGTATCTGAAAAAGCATCTAGCGCGATGGAAAAAACCAATACCATCGTTCTCAAAGTTGCTAATGACGCGACCAAAGCAGAGATCGTTGCTGCTGTTGAGAAACTGTTCGAAGTAGAAGTTAAAGACGTAAACACCCTGGTTGTTAAGGGTAAAGTTAAGCGTCACGGACAGCGTATCGGTCGTCGTAGCGACTGGAAAAAAGCTTACGTCACCCTGAAAGAAGGCCAGAATCTGGACTTCGCTGGCGGCGCTGAGTAAGTCGGAGGAGAAAGACAATGGCAGTTGTTAAATGTAAACCGACATCTCCGGGTCGTCGCCATGTAGTTAAAGTGGTAAACGCGGAGCTGCACAAGGGCAAACCATTTGCCCCGCTGGTAGAAAAAAACAGCAAATCCGGTGGCCGTAACAACAATGGTCGTATCACTACCCGTCACATCGGTGGTGGTCATAAGCAGGCTTACCGTCTGGTTGACTTCAAACGCAACAAAGATGGTATCCCGGCAGTTGTTGAACGTCTTGAGTACGATCCGAACCGCTCTGCGAACATCGCACTGGTTCTGTACAAAGACGGCGAGCGCCGTTATATCCTGGCCCCTAAAGGCCTGAAAGCCGGCGACCAGATCCAATCTGGCGTTGATGCTGCGATCAAAGCAGGTAACACTCTGCCGATGCGTAACATCCCGGTGGGTTCTACTGTGCATAACGTAGAAATGAAACCAGGCAAAGGCGGTCAGATTGCTCGCTCAGCCGGTGCTTACGTGCAGATCGTTGCGCGTGAAGGTTCTTACGTTACCCTGCGTCTGCGTTCTGGTGAAATGCGTAAAGTCGAATCTGACTGCCGCGCAACACTGGGCGAAGTCGGCAACGCTGAGCATATGCTGCGCGTTCTGGGTAAAGCTGGTGCAGCCCGTTGGCGTGGTGTTCGTCCGACCGTTCGTGGTACCGCGATGAACCCAGTTGATCACCCGCACGGTGGTGGTGAAGGTCGTAACTTTGGTAAGCACCCGGTCACTCCGTGGGGCGTTCAGACCAAAGGTAAGAAGACCCGTAGCAACAAGCGTACCGATAAGTTTATCGTACGTCGCCGTAGCAAATAATATTAGAGGATAAGCCATGCCACGTTCTCTCAAGAAAGGTCCTTTTATTGACCTGCACTTGCTGAAGAAGGTAGAGAAAGCGGTGGAAAGCGGTGACAAGAAGCCTTTGCGCACTTGGTCCCGTCGTTCAACGATCTTTCCTAACATGATCGGTTTGACCATCGCTGTCCATAATGGTCGTCAGCACGTTCCTGTCTTTGTTTCCGACGAAATGGTTGGTCACAAGCTGGGTGAATTCGCGCCGACACGTACTTATCGCGGTCACGCGGCTGATAAAAAAGCCAAGAAGAAATAAGTAGGAGGAAGAGATGGAAACTTTAGCTCAACATCGCCACGCTCGTTCTTCTGCTCAGAAGGTTCGCCTTGTTGCTGACCTGATTCGCGGTAAGAAAGTGTCGCAGGCACTGGACATTTTGACCTACACCAATAAGAAAGCGGCTGTACTGGTCAAAAAAGTTCTGGAATCTGCCATTGCTAACGCCGAACACAACGATGGCGCTGATATCGACGATCTGAAAATCACGAAAATTTTCGTTGATGAAGGTCCGACCATGAAACGCATTATGCCGCGTGCCAAAGGTCGTGCAGATCGCATCCTGAAGCGCACCAGCCACATTACTGTGGTTGTGTCCGATCGCTGAGACTCTGGAGACTAGCAATGGGTCAGAAAGTACATCCTAATGGTATTCGCCTGGGTATTGTAAAACCATGGAACTCTACCTGGTTTGCGAACACCAAAGAATTCGCTGACAACCTGGACAGCGACTTTAAAGTACGTCAGTTTTTGACTAAAGAACTGGCTAAAGCATCTGTCTCTCGTATCGTTATCGAGCGTCCAGCGAAGAGCATCCGTGTGACTATTCACACCGCTCGTCCGGGCATCGTTATCGGTAAGAAAGGCGAAGATGTAGAAAAACTGCGCACGGTCGTCGCGAATATCGCTGGCGTTCCTGCACAGATCAATATCGCCGAAGTCCGCAAGCCGGAACTGGACGCGAAACTGGTAGCTGACAGCATCACTTCACAGCTGGAGCGTCGTGTGATGTTCCGTCGTGCTATGAAGCGTGCAGTTCAGAACGCCATGCGTCTTGGCGCGAAGGGTATTAAAGTCGAAGTTAGCGGCCGTCTGGGTGGCGCCGAGATCGCACGTACCGAATGGTATCGTGAAGGTCGCGTGCCATTGCACACACTGCGTGCTGACATTGACTACAACACCTCTGAAGCGCACACCACTTATGGTGTAATCGGCGTTAAGGTATGGATCTTCAAAGGTGAGATCCTGGGTGGTATGGCTGCTGTTGAACAACCGGAACCGGCTGCTCAACCTAAAAAGCAGCAGCGTAAAGGCCGTAAGTAAGGAGAGTCGCTGATGTTACAACCAAAGCGTACGAAATTCCGTAAGGTGCACAAAGGCCGTAACCGCGGTCTGGCTGCGGGTACGGATGTCAGCTTCGGTACTTTCGGTCTGAAAGCTGTTGGCCGTGGTCGTCTGACTGCTCGTCAGATCGAAGCAGCACGTCGTGCTATGACCCGTGCAGTTAAGCGTCAAGGTAAGATCTGGATCCGAGTATTCCCGGACAAACCGATCACCGAGAAGCCGCTGGAAGTGCGTATGGGTAAAGGTAAGGGTAACGTGGAGTATTGGGTTGCCCTGATCCAGCCTGGTAAAGTCCTGTATGAAATGGACGGCGTACCAGAAGAGCTGGCCCGTGAAGCATTCAAGCTGGCAGCAGCAAAACTGCCTATCAAAACCACCTTTGTAACTAAGACGGTGATGTAATGAAAGCAACAGAGCTGCGTGAAAAAAGCGTTGAAGAGCTGAACACTGAGCTGCTTAATCTGCTGCGTGAGCAATTTAACCTGCGCATGCAGGCAGCATCTGGCCAACTACAGCAGACTCATCTGCTGAAGCAAGTGCGCCGTGATGTTGCACGCGTTAAGACTTTACTGACTGAGAAGGCGGGTTCGTAATGACCGATAAAATCCGTACTCTGCAGGGTCGTGTAGTAAGTGACAAAATGCAGAAATCTGCAGTTGTTGCTATCGAACGTTTCGTGAAACACCCGATCTACGGCAAATTCATTAAGCGTACGACTAAGCTGCACATCCATGACGAGAACAATGAATGTGGAATTGGTGACGTGGTAGAAATCCGCGAATGCCGTCCACTGTCCAAGACTAAATCCTGGACCCTGGTTCGCGTAATTGAGAAAGCTGTTCTGTAATAAGAATCGTTTTTTCTGAGAAAACCCTCTGCTTCGGCAGGGGGTTTTTTTTTGCCTTGAGTCTGGAGCTTGATTCATTTGTGCCTGTGCGATTACAGAAGTGATGGCGCTCACAAATTTCGCAGGATCTGCGGCTTATGCTGCGGATCTCCGGGCCTGTCGCCTGGAAACCCTGATCTCAGTCAGAACAGGGTTATCATAACCGTACAAGGAAATGTGCTGTGAATATGGAGAGTCCAGACCGCTTGCGGCGGTCGCTGTTAAAATTGCCTCTGCTGGCTGCGTTACCTGCGATTAGCTCAGCGAAAAACTTGCCGCTATTATCAGGAGCTACACAACAGCAACCTGCAGGCAATCAGATGGAACGAACGCTATTACTAAAGAACGCCGACTGTGTGGTTTGCATGGATGCCGACCGTCGTGAAATAGGTCACGCCAGTATCCTGATAAAAGGGAATCAGATCGTTGCCGTCGGGGCAGCAGCAACGCTTCCAGACCATGCTGATGAGGTGATCGACCTCAAAGGCCATATCGTCATTCCAGGGCTGATTAATACGCATCACCACATGTATCAGAGCCTGACCCGTGCAATCCCCGCCGTCCAGAATGGTGAGCTGTTTAACTGGCTGACTCATCTCTATCCGCTATGGCAGAACCTGACGCCGGAGATGATTCGAATTTCGACAAAAATCTCGATGGCGGAACTGATGCTATCGGGCTGCACTACAACCAGCGACCATCTCTATGTTTATCCTAACGGCTGCCGGCTTGATGACAGTATTGAAGCGGCGCAAGAGATGGGGATGCGTTTTCATGCCAGCCGCGGCAGTATGAGCGTCGGTAAGTCACTGGGCGGCCTGCCGCCGGACAGTCTGGTGGAGAATGAGGCTGCAATCTTAAAAGATACTCAGCGTGTCATAGAGCGCTATCACGACGCTAGCCACGGGTCGATGTTACGGGTGGTAGTGGCGCCCTGCTCGCCGTTCTCCGTCAGCCGAGAGCTGATGAAGCAGTCTGCAACGATGGCGCGTCACTATGGCGTTTCAATGCATACCCACCTGGCTGAAAACGACAGTGATATCCGTTACAGCCGCGAGAAGTTCAATATGACGCCAGCACAGTATGTAGAGGACCTCGGCTGGGTAGGTCCGGACGTCTGGCATGCGCACTGTGTGAAGCTGGATCAGCACGGTATTGAGCTCTTTGCCCGCACCGGTACCGGTATCGCGCACTGTCCCTGCTCGAATATGCGACTGGGCTCGGGTATCGCGCCTGTACGTCACATGTGCGATGCCGGTGTGCACGTTGGTATGGGCGTCGATGGTTCCGCCTCCAATGACAGCTCAGACATGATTGCAGAGGTGCGTCAGGCGCTGCTGCTACAGCGTGTCGGCTTTGGTCCGGACGCGATGACGGCACGACAGGCACTGGAACTGGCGACGCTTGGCGGGGCGAAGGTACTGAACCGCGATGATGTCGGAACGATTGCGCCGGGCATGATGGCCGATTTGGCGGTTTTTGACCTGAATCAGATTGGGCTGGCCGGGGCAGGGCACGATCCGGTTGCCTCGCTGGTCTTCTGTAATCCCGGTCAGGTCGCTTACAGCATCATCAACGGCAATGTCAGGGTGCGTAACGGCCAACTGACGGGAATTGAGCTGCCAGCGGTGTTGCGTCAGCATAACCAACTGGCCAGAAAGTTGGTCAGTTAGTCCATTCGGGCACTTTATTCAGGAAGCGACGAAAAATAAGGCAGATTACATTTGCTACTGTTCGCACTATTCCCTAGAATACGCCCTCCCTGTCATCAGGGAAAATCAGCGGCTCGATTGAGAGCCGTTTATTTTTTCTACCCATCTGTGAGAACCGGTGTTACAATGCCGCGCCCTCAATTATGGGGCTTTCTAACGACCTGAGGTTTAGGTCCCGAAGTAGTAGTTGACATTAGCGGAGCACTAAAATGATCCAAGAACAGACTATGCTGAACGTCGCCGACAACTCCGGTGCACGTCGCGTAATGTGTATCAAGGTTCTGGGTGGCTCGCACCGTCGCTACGCAGGCGTCGGTGACATCATCAAAGTTACCATCAAGGAAGCAATTCCTCGTGGTAAAGTCAAAAAAGGTGATGTCCTGAAGGCGGTAGTGGTGCGCACCAGGAAGGGTGTTCGTCGCCCGGACGGTTCTGTCATTCGCTTCGATGGTAATGCATGCGTTATTTTAAACAATAACAGTGAGCAGCCTATCGGTACGCGTATTTTTGGGCCGGTAACTCGTGAACTTCGTACTGAAAAGTTCATGAAAATTATCTCTCTGGCACCAGAAGTACTCTAAGGAGCGAACAATGGCAGCTAAAATCCGTCGTAACGACGAAGTTATCGTGTTAACCGGTAAAGATAAAGGTAAGCGCGGTAAAGTTAAGAATGTCCTGTCTTCTGGTAAGGTCATCGTTGAAGGTATCAACCTGGTGAAGAAACATCAGAAGCCGGTTCCGGCTCTGAACCAACCAGGTGGCATCGTTGAAAAAGAAGCTGCAATTCAGGTTTCTAACGTTGCACTGTTCAATGCGGCAACTGGTAAGGCTGACCGTGTAGGCTTTAGATTCGAAGACGGCAAAAAAGTCCGTTTCTTCAAGTCTAACAGCGAAACTATCAAGTAATTTGGAGTAGTACGATGGCGAAACTGCATGATTACTACAAAGACGAAGTAGTCCAGAAACTCATGACAGAGTTTGGCTACAATTCTGTCATGCAAGTCCCTCGGGTCGAGAAGATCACCCTGAACATGGGTGTTGGTGAAGCGATCGCTGACAAGAAACTGCTGGATAACGCAGCAGCTGACCTGGCAGCAATCTCCGGTCAAAAACCGCTGGTCACCAAAGCACGCAAATCAGTTGCAGGCTTCAAAATCCGTCAGGGCTATCCGATCGGCTGTAAAGTAACTCTGCGTGGCGAACGCATGTGGGAGTTCTTTGAGCGTCTGATCACCATTGCTGTTCCACGTATCCGTGACTTCCGTGGCTTGTCCGCTAAGTCATTCGATGGTCGTGGCAACTACAGCATGGGTGTACGTGAGCAGATCATCTTCCCAGAAATCGACTACGACAAAGTCGATCGCGTTCGTGGTTTGGATATTACCATTACCACTACTGCGAAATCTGATGATGAAGGCCGTGCTCTGCTGGCTGCCTTTGACTTCCCGTTCCGTAAGTAAGGTAGGGTTACTTAATGGCTAAGCAATCTATGAAAGCACGCGAAGTTAAGCGTGCAAAATTAGCAGACAAATTCTTCGCTAAACGCGCTGAACTGAAAGCGATCATTTCTGATGTGAACGCTTCCGACGAAGATCGTTGGGGTGCCGTTCTGAAGCTGCAGAGTCTGCCGCGTGATTCCAGCCCTTCACGTCAGCGTAACCGCTGCCGTCAAACAGGTCGTCCGCACGGTTTCCTGCGGAAGTTTGGGTTGAGCCGTATCAAGGTCCGCGAAGCCGCCATGCGCGGTGAAATCCCGGGCCTGAAAAAGGCTAGCTGGTAATTGTCACCAATTGAATCACGGGAGTAACACAGATGAGCATGCAAGATCCGATCGCGGATATGCTGACCCGTATCCGTAACGGTCAGGCCGCGAACAAAGTTGCGGTCACCATGCCTTCCTCCAAGCTGAAATTGGCAATTGCCAACGTTCTGAAGGAAGAAGGATATATTGAAGATTTTAAAATCGAAGGCGACACCAAGCTGGAACTGGAACTGACTCTTAAGTATTTCCAGGGCAAAGCGGTTGTGGAAAGCATTCAGCGAGTAAGCCGTCCTGGTCTGCGCATCTATAAGAAAAAAGATGAGCTGCCAAAGGTAATGGCTGGTATGGGCATCGCTGTAGTTTCTACATCTAAAGGTGTCATGACTGATCGTGCAGCGCGCCAGGCAGGTCTTGGTGGCGAAATTATCTGCTACGTAGCGTAATCGGAGGATACTATGTCTCGTGTTGCTAAAGCACCTGTCGTTGTTCCTGCCGGCGTAGAGGTAAAACTCAACGGTCAGGTAATTTCGATTAAAGGTAAAAACGGCGAGCTGACTCGTACTATCAATGATGCTGTTGAAGTTAAGCATGCTGACAACGCTCTGACTTTCGCCCCGCGCGAAGGTTTCGTTGACGGCTGGGCGCAGGCGGGTACGTCTCGCGCGCTGCTGAACGCAATGGTTATCGGTGTTACCGAAGGCTTCACTAAGAAGCTGCAGCTGGTTGGTGTAGGTTATCGTGCAGCCGTTAAAGGCGACGTGGTTAACCTGTCTCTGGGCTTTTCTCATCCAGTCGATCACCAGCTGCCCGCAGGTATCACTGCAGAATGTCCGACTCAGACTGAAATCGTGCTGAAAGGCGCTGATAAACAGCTGATTGGTCAGGTTGCAGCTGACTTGCGCGCCTACCGTCGTCCTGAGCCTTATAAAGGCAAGGGTGTCCGTTACGCCGACGAAGTCGTGCGTACCAAAGAGGCTAAGAAGAAGTAAGGTAACACTATGGATAAGAAATCTGCTCGTATCCGTCGTGCGACCCGTGCACGTCGCAAGCTCAAAGAGCTGGGTGCTACTCGCCTGGTGGTACATCGTACCCCGCGTCATATTTACGCACAGGTAATCGCCCCGAACGGTTCCGAAGTTCTGGTCGCTGCTTCTACAGTAGAAAAAGCTATCACTGAACAACTGAAGTATACCGGTAATAAAGAAGCCGCAGCTGCAGTAGGTAAAGTTATTGCAGAACGCGCAATCGAAAAAGGCATCACTGGTGTTTCTTTCGACCGTTCCGGTTTCCAATATCATGGTCGCGTCCAGGCACTGGCAGATGCTGCCCGTGAAGCTGGCCTTCAGTTCTAAGGTAGAGGTCTAAGATGGCACACATCGAGAAACAAGCTGGCGAACTGCAGGAAAAACTGATCGCGGTAAACCGTGTATCTAAAACTGTTAAAGGTGGTCGTATTTTCTCCTTCACAGCACTGACTGTGGTAGGCGATGGTAACGGTCGCGTTGGTTTTGGTTACGGTAAAGCGCGTGAAGTTCCAGCAGCGATCCAGAAAGCGATGGAGAAAGCCCGTCGCAACATGGTTAACGTCGCGCTGACCAACGGCACCCTGCAGCACCCAGTTAAAGGTGCACACACGGGTTCCCGCGTGTTCATGCAGCCGGCTTCTGAAGGTACCGGTATTATTGCCGGTGGTGCAATGCGCGCCGTCCTGGAAGTCGCTGGAGTTCATAACGTTCTGGCAAAAGCCTATGGTTCCACCAACCCGATTAACGTGGTTCGTGCAACTATCGACGGCCTGGGCAATATGAAATCTCCGGAAATGGTCGCTGCTAAGCGTGGTAAATCCGTTGAAGAAATTCTGGGGTAATCACGATGGCTAAGACTATTAAAATCACTCAAACCCGCAGTGCTATTGGCCGTTTGCCTAAGCATAAAGCCACTCTGGTTGGCCTGGGTCTGCGTCGTATTGGCCACACCGTTGAGCGTGAAGATACGCCTGCAGTACGCGGTATGGTTAACGCGGTTTCCTATATGGTTAAAGTGGAGGAGTAAGAGATGCGTTTAAATACTCTGTCTCCGGCCGAAGGGTCTAAGCACGCTACCAAGCGTCTGGGTCGTGGTATCGGTTCTGGCCTCGGAAAAACCGGTGGTCGTGGTCACAAAGGTCAGAACTCACGTTCTGGCGGTGGCGTACGTCGCGGTTTCGAAGGTGGTCAGATGCCTCTGTACCGTCGTCTGCCGAAGTTCGGTTTCACCTCTCGCAAAGCAATGATCACCACAGAGATTCGTCTGTCTGATCTGGCGAAAGTTGAAGGCGGTATCGTCGACCTGAACGCGCTGAAAGCAGCCAACATTGTCGGTGTTCAGATTGAATTCGTTAAAGTAATTCTTTCTGGTGAAGTTTCTGCACCGGTAACGGTTCGCGGTCTGCGTGTCACCAAAGGTGCACGTGCTGCAATCGAAGCTGCTGGCGGTAAAATCGAGGAATAAGTAGCAGATGGCTAAACAACCGGGATTAGATTTTCAAAGTGCCAAAGGTGGCTTTGGTGAGCTGAAACGCAGACTGCTGTTTGTAATCGGCGCACTGATTGTCTTCCGAATTGGCTCTTTCATTCCAATCCCTGGTATTGATGCCACTGTACTTGCCAAACTGCTTGAGCAACAGCGTGGCACCATCATTGAAATGTTCAACATGTTCTCTGGTGGTGCTCTCAGCCGTGCTTCTATTTTCGCACTGGGTATCATGCCGTATATTTCGGCATCAATTATTATTCAGCTATTAACGGTGGTTCATCCAGCGTTAGCGGAAATTAAGAAAGAAGGGGAGGCTGGCCGTCGTAAGATTAGCCAGTACACCCGATACGGTACGTTGGTATTGGCCATATTTCAGTCAATCGGTATTGCTACCGGTTTACCGAATATGCCAGGGATGCAGGGCCTGGTGATGAATCCAGGCTTTGCCTTCTATTTTACCGCTGTTGTGAGTCTGGTCTCAGGGACAATGTTCCTGATGTGGCTGGGCGAACAGATTACTGAGCGCGGTATCGGTAACGGTATTTCGATCATTATCTTCGCAGGTATTGTTGCGGGTCTCCCGCCGGCCATTGGCCATACCATCGAGCAAGCGCGGCAAGGTGACCTGCACTTCCTTCTGTTGCTGTTGGTTGCAGTACTCGTATTCGCCGTGACCTTCTTTGTTATTTTCGTTGAGCGTGGTCAACGCCGCATTGTGGTGAACTATGCAAAACGTCAGCAAGGTCGTCGTGTATACGCTGCACAGAGCACACATTTACCGTTGAAAGTGAACATGGCGGGCGTAATCCCGGCTATTTTTGCTTCCAGCATTATTCTGTTCCCGGCAACGATTGCATCGTGGTTCGGGGGCGGTACCGGTTGGAACTGGCTGACAACAATTTCGCTGTATTTGCAGCCAGGACAGCCGCTTTATGTGCTACTCTATGCGACTGCAATCATCTTCTTCTGTTTCTTCTATACGGCGTTGGTTTTCAACCCACGTGAAACAGCAGATAACCTGAAGAAGTCTGGTGCATTCGTACCGGGAATTCGTCCGGGAGAGCAAACGGCGAAGTACATCGATAAAGTTATGACGCGTTTAACCTTAATCGGTGCGCTGTATATTACTTTTATCTGCCTTATCCCGGAGTTCATGCGTGATGCGATGAAGGTTCCCTTCTACTTTGGCGGTACGTCACTGCTTATCGTAGTTGTCGTCATCATGGACTTTATGGCTCAAGTGCAAACTCTGATGATGTCAAGTCAGTACGAGTCGGCATTGAAGAAAGCTAACCTGAAGGGCTACGGCCGTTAATTCAGGTGGTTGAGAAGTTACGGAGAGTAAAAATGAAAGTTCGTGCTTCCGTCAAGAAATTATGTCGTAACTGCAAAATCATTCGTCGCGACGGTGTCGTCCGTGTGATCTGCAGCGCCGAGCCAAAGCATAAACAGCGCCAAGGCTGATTTTGTCACATATTTTTCTTGCAAAGTCGGGTTGAGCTGGCTAGATTAGCCAGCCAATCTTTTGTATGTCAGTGCGTTTCCATTTGAGTATCCTGAAAACGGGCTTTTCAGCATGGGACGTGCTTATTTAATTATAGGAGTGCATAGTGGCCCGTATAGCAGGCATTAACATTCCTGATCAAAAACATACCGTTATCGCATTAACTTCGATCTTCGGTATCGGTAAAACTCGTTCTAAAGCCATCTGCGCTTCAACGGGTATTGCTGAAAATGTTAAGATCAGTGAGCTGTCTGAAGAACAAATTGATCAGCTGCGTGATGCAGTTGCGAAATTCGTTGTAGAAGGTGATCTGCGCCGTGAAATCACCCTGAGCATCAAGCGTCTTATGGACCTTGGTTGCTACCGTGGTTTGCGCCATCGTCGTGGTCTCCCGGTTCGCGGTCAGCGTACCAAGACCAACGCACGTACCCGTAAGGGTCCGCGTAAACCGATCAAGAAATAATCGGGGTGAGTAAATAATGGCAAAGGCACCAGTTCGTGCACGTAAGCGTGTAAGAAAACAAGTCTCAGATGGCGTGGCTCATGTCCATGCTTCTTTTAACAACACCATCGTTACCATTACTGATCGTCAGGGTAACGCACTGGGTTGGGCAACCGCCGGTGGTTCCGGTTTCCGCGGTTCACGTAAATCCACTCCGTTTGCTGCTCAGGTCGCTGCAGAGCGCTGTGCAGAAGCGGTAAAAGATTACGGTATTAAGAACCTGGAAGTTATGGTTAAGGGTCCGGGTCCGGGTCGCGAATCTACGATTCGTGCCTTGAACGCCGCTGGTTTCCGCATCACTAATATTACTGATGTGACTCCGATCCCTCATAACGGTTGTCGTCCGCCGAAAAAACGTCGCGTATAACGCCCGTTTTTTTAGGATAGTTGGAGAAAGAA
Source organism: Pantoea sp. USHLN298 (assembly GCF_037149395.1). NCBI lineage: Bacteria > Pseudomonadati > Pseudomonadota > Gammaproteobacteria > Enterobacterales > Erwiniaceae > Pantoea > Pantoea sp. USHLN298. Next base: position 12,854 of record NZ_JBBCRO010000007.1, on the reverse strand, counting down.
AATGGCAAGATATTTGGGTCCTAAGCTCAAGCTGAGCCGTCGTGAGGGCACTGACTTATTCCTTAAGTCTGGCGTTCGCGCGATTGATTCCAAGTGTAAGATCGAACAAGCGCCTGGTCAGCATGGTGCGCGTAAACCGCGTCTGTCTGATTACGGCGGTCAGTTACGTGAGAAGCAGAAAGTTCGTCGTATCTACGGCGTGCTGGAGCGTCAGTTCCGTAACTACTATAAAGAAGCAGCACGTCTGAAAGGCAACACAGGTGAAAACCTGCTGGCTCTGCTGGAAGGCCGTCTGGACAACGTAGTTTATCGTATGGGCTTTGGTGCCACTCGTGCGGAAGCACGTCAGCTGGTGAGCCATAAGTCTGTTCTGGTAAATGGCCGCGTTGTTAACATCGCTTCTTATCAGGTATCTCCGAATGATGTCGTTAGCATCCGTGAGAAAGCCAAAAAGCAATCTCGCGTGAAGGCCGCTCTGGAGCTGGCTGAGCAGCGTGAAAAGCCAACCTGGCTGGAAGTTGATGCGACTAAGATGGAAGGTGTGTTCAAGCGTATTCCTGAGCGTACTGATCTGTCTGCGGACATTAACGAACACCTGATCGTCGAGCTTTACTCTAAGTAAAGCTTAGTACCAAAGAGAGGACACAATGCAGGGTTCTGTGACAGAGTTTCTAAAACCGCGCCTGGTAGATATCGAGCAAGTGAGTTCGACGCACGCCAAGGTGACCCTTGAGCCTTTAGAGCGTGGCTTTGGCCATACTCTTGGTAACGCACTGCGCCGTATTCTGCTTTCTTCCATGCCGGGTTGCGCGGTGACCGAGGTTGAAATTGATGGTGTACTACATGAGTACAGCACCAAAGAGGGCGTACAGGAAGATATCCTGGAAATCCTGCTCAACCTGAAAGGGCTGGCGGTAAGAGTTCAGGGTAAAGATGAAGTCATTCTGACCCTGAATAAATCTGGCATTGGCCCTGTGACTGCAGCCGACATTACCCATGATGGTGATGTCGAAATCGTCAAGCCTCAGCACGTGATCTGCCATCTGACCGATGAGAACGCTGCTATCAGCATGCGTATCAAAGTTCAGCGTGGTCGTGGTTATGTGCCGGCTTCTGCCCGAATTCATTCGGAAGAAGATGAGCGCCCAATCGGCCGTCTGTTAGTTGATGCTTGCTACAGCCCTGTAGATCGTATTGCCTACAATGTTGAAGCAGCGCGCGTCGAACAGCGTACCGACCTGGACAAGCTGGTCATCGAAATGGAAACCAACGGCACAATCGATCCTGAAGAGGCGATTCGTCGTGCGGCTACCATCCTGGCAGAACAACTGGAAGCTTTCGTTGACTTACGTGATGTACGTCAGCCGGAAGTGAAAGAAGAGAAACCAGAATTCGATCCGATCCTGCTGCGCCCTGTTGACGATCTGGAATTGACTGTCCGCTCTGCTAACTGCCTTAAGGCAGAAGCTATCCACTACATCGGTGATCTGGTACAGCGTACCGAGGTTGAGCTGCTTAAAACGCCTAACTTGGGTAAAAAATCTCTTACTGAGATTAAAGATGTGCTGGCCTCACGTGGTCTTTCTCTGGGCATGCGCCTCGAGAACTGGCCGCCGGCAAGCATTGCTGATGAATAACCCGATCACAGGTTAAGGTTTCACTGAGAAGGATAAGGTCATGCGCCATCGTAAGAGTGGTCGTCAACTGAACCGCAACAGCAGCCATCGTCAGGCTATGTTCCGTAACATGGCTGGCTCTCTGGTTCGTCATGAGATCATCAAGACGACTCTGCCGAAAGCCAAAGAGTTGCGCCGCGTAGTTGAGCCGCTGATTACTCTTGCCAAGACCGACAACGTAGCTAATCGTCGTCTGGCATTCGCCCGCACTCGTGATAACGAGATCGTGGCAAAACTGTTTAATGAGCTGGGCCCGCGTTTCGCGAGCCGTGCCGGTGGTTACACTCGCATTCTGAAGTGTGGCTTCCGCGCTGGTGACAACGCTCCGATGGCATACATCGAGCTGGTTGATCGTCCAGAAGCTCAAGCAGAAGCAGCCGCAGAGTAATCTGTAGCAATGTAAAAAACCCGCTTCGGCGGGTTTTTTATTGCCCGGAATTTACTATCTTTAGGTCTTATCATCAGGTTGCGCTATCTGGAGAGCAGAGGAGTTGACCATGTGGTTGATTGATCAGCTTGCAGAACAACACATCAAAGCCGCGCTGGATAAGGGAGAGCTGAGCCAGTTGCCCGGTGAAGGCAAGCCGCTTCAGCTTGATGACGACAGTCATGTCCCGCCAGAGCTTCGTGCCGGTTATCGGCTGCTAAAGAATGCCGGTTTTCTGCCGCCCGAACTGGAACTACGTCGTGAAGCGATCGAAGTTAACGATCTGATTCGCCAGCTTGATCCTGCCGATCCGCGCTATCAGGATCATTGCCGCCGCCTTAAAGTTCTGGAGCTGAGGCTACAGCAGGCCGGTATGCGCACCGATTTTCTGCACGGTGACTATGCCGACGCCATCCAGCAACGTTTTTCTCAGGAGAAATAGATGTACAGAATTGGTCAGTTGGCAAAACTTGCCGATGTAACGCCCGATACTATCCGTTTCTACGAGAAGCAGCAGATGATGGACCATAACGGGCGTACGGAAGGCGGTTTTCGTTTATACAGTGAAAATGATCTGCAACGGCTTAAATTTATCCGTTACGGTCGTAAACTCGGCTTCAGCCTTGAAGCTATCAGAGAGCTACTTTCCATTCGCGTTGACCCGGCACACCATACGTGTCAGGAGTCGAAGTCGATCGTTGAAAAACGGCTTGGGGAAGTTGCGGAGATGATTGCTGAATTAGAATCAATGCAGCGCTCGCTTCAGCATCTGTCAGATGCCTGCTGTGGTGATAGTCACAGTAGCGTTTCGTGCTCAATTCTTGAAGCGCTTGAACGAGGAGAAGGGATCAGCAGTTAGGGATATTGTTTTTTTTGTGCAAAGGAATAAAGTATCTCGCTATTCCAACAGGAGGAATCATGAGTAAATATCAGCACACCAAAGGGCAGATACGCGATAACGCGATTGAAGCACTGTTACACGATCCACTGTTCCGGCAGCGCATAGAACAGAAGCAAAAAGGGAAAGGAAGTTTTAAACGGAAAGAGAAACACGCTAAGGGACAGAACTGGGAGGCCAGTGATAAGACAGCATCTTATCACTGGCCTTCTGCTTTCAGCGGGAAAAAAACCGCCTGGCAGGCGGCTTATTATTTAAACCCGGGTATTCTGCTGCTTCAGTAAGTCACGAATTTCAGTCAGTAAGACTTCTTCATTCGATGGCTTAGCCGCTGGCTTTTCGACTTCTTTTTTCGTATAGAGACGGTTCATCAGTTTAATCGCCATGAAAATGGCAAAAGCAATGATGACGAAGTCGAAGATTGTCTGCAGGAAAACACCGTACTGCATGACAACAGCAGGCGTATCGCCCACCGCAGGTTTAAGTACCCAGCTGAACGATTTGAAATCAACGCCACCAATCAGCAGCCCGAGCGGCGGCATAATGATGTTGGCGACGAGCGACGACACGATCTTACCAAACGCGGCACCGATAATTACACCCACCGCCAAATCCACCACGTTGCCGCGCATTGCAAAATCACGAAACTCTTTGAATAAACTCATACTTATCTCCTTGCCCTGGCCAATGCCCTAAAGTCTAACAAACCCTGCTGTTTTTGCCATAAGCTCAGGGAATTAAGCGGCAGTTTCCCGCTGGGTTTATCCCATTGCTGTTACAGGAAGAAAGGGCTCGGCTGGAACAGGCGTTCCACATCTGACACAAACTTTTTGTCAGTCAGGAACATGATGACATGATCGCCTTGCTCAATACGCAGGTTGTCATTGGCTATCATCACATCATCACCGCGCACCACCGCACCGATAATGGTGCCAGGCGGCAGTTTGATATCATCGATGGAACGTCCGACAACGCGGGAGGTAGTTTCGTCGCCGTGGGCGATGGCTTCGATGGCTTCAGCGATGCCGCGCCGCAGGGATGAGACGCCAACGATATCGGCTTTACGCACATGACCCAGCAAAGCAGAAATGGTGGCCTGCTGTGGGGAGATTGCGATGTCGATGACGCTGCCCTGGACCAGGTCGACATAAGCGCGGCGCTGGATCAGCACCATCACTTTCTTCGCCCCCATCTTTTTCGCCAGCATGGCTGACATGATGTTAGCTTCATCATCATTGGTGACGGCGATAAACAGATCGACCTGCTCAACATGCTCTTCTGCCAGCAACTCCTGATCCGACGCATCACCATAGAAAACGATCGTGTCCTGAAGATGCTCCGCCAGTTCCGCCGCGCGTTGCGGATTACGTTCAATCAGCTTCACGCTGTAATTTTTTTCCAGCCGCTGCGCCAGGCCGAAACCGATATTGCCGCCGCCGACCAGCATAATGCGTTTATAGGGTTTCTCCAGACGCTGCATTTCACTCATCACCGCACGAATATTCTGGCTGGCAGCGATGAAAAACACTTCATCACCCGCTTCCACAATGGTTGAACCTTGCGGGCGAATAGGGCGGTCCTGACGAAAAATGGCGGCGACGCGGGTGTCAATGTGCGGCATATGCTCGCGCATGATGGAGAGCGGATTACCCACCAGCGGTCCGCCATAGTAGGCTTTGACTACCGCCAGGCTGACTTTGCCTTCTGCAAAGTTCACCACCTGTAACGCGCCCGGATACTGGATCAGACGATAGATATTGTCGATCACCAGCTGCTCGGGTGAGATCAAATGATCGATCGGTACCGCTTCAGGGATAAAAAGTTTATCGGCGTCACGCAAGTAATCCGCAGCGCGGATCCGGGCGATCCGGTTAGGCGTGTTGAAGAGCGAATAAGCGATCTGACAGGCGATCATATTGGTTTCATCGGAGTTGGTAACGGCAACCAGCATATCGGCATCTTCTGCGCCTGCTTCTCGCAATATCCGTGGATGGGAACCGTGACCCTGCACCACACGCAGATCGAATTTATCCTGCAAATGACGTAAGCGCGAAGAGTCAGTATCGACCACCGTGATATCGTTATTCTCACCGACCAGGTTTTCTGCCAGCGTGCCGCCGACCTGTCCTGCACCCAGAATGATTATTTTCATCGCTTATCAACGCTCATATCAATTAGCATCCGGTTTTTTTATCAGCTTAGCGTAGAAGAAACCATCTCCGCCCTCGGCCTCAGGAAAGACCTGCCAGCCATTAGCTGGCGCATCCTGCAGCGGCTTCGCTTCGGCATCCGGCTGACGCTGTAAAAAGGCCTCAATTTGCTGCTGATTCTCTTCAGGCAGAATCGAGCAGGTGGCGTAAATCAGGGTGCCACCAGGTTTGAGGTGGGGCCAGACCGCATCCAGAATTTCGCGTTGCAGCTTCGCCAGTTCAGCGATGTCACGATCGCGACGCAGCCATTTAATATCCGGATGACGGCGAATGACGCCCGTTGCTGAGCAGGGCGCATCCAGCAGAATACGGTCAAACTGACGTTCGCCGCACCACTGCTGTGGCGTGCGTCCATCACCCTGTTTCACCTCAGCCTTCATCCCCAGACGCTGAAGGTTTTCTTCAACGCGCTTGAGACGCTGTGCATCCACATCTACCGCCAGCACCTGAGCTTCGGGCGCCACCTCAAGAATATGTGTTGTTTTGCCGCCCGGCGCGGCACACAGGTCGAGAATCTGCTCACCATTCTGCGGCTCCAGCAACAAGGCGCAACGCTGGGCGGAGAGATCCTGAACGGTTACCCAGCCCTGATCGAAGCCCGGTAGCTGGCTGACCGATGCCGGCGATTCAAGACGCAGGGCATCCGGCACGTCTGCTGCGGGATGGGCGAGCTTGCCGCTTTCAGTCAGCATCGCCAGCCAGCCATCACGGTCGTGATGCTGACGGTTAACGCGCAACCACATTGGCGGGCGCAGATTGTTCGCTTCAACGATCTGCTGCCATTGTTCCGGCCAGGCGTGCTGTAACCGCTTTAACAGCCAGCCCGGATGCAGATAGCGCTGCGGGCCATCCTGAATGCTGGCAAGCAGCTCTTCTCTCTGGCGTTGATACTGGCGTAAAACACCGTTAAGCAACCCTTTCAGGCTGGTGCGTTTCAGTACTTCCGCGCCAGCCACGGTTTCAGCCAGCGCCGCATGAGCGGGAACGCGGGTATATTCCAGCTGATAGAGGCCGACCATGATCAGGTAATGCAGAACACGCTGTTTGCCGGTCAGAGGACGCTCCATCAGCTTGCCAATTAAGGCCTCAAGCTGCGGCAACGTACGCAACACACCAAAGCAGATCTCCTGCACTAAAGCGCTGTCTTTGTCAGAAAGTTTTTTCTGCGCCGCTGGTAATGCCGTATTAAGCGATTCGCCTTTATCGACAACGCGCTCAATGAGCTGAGCGGAGAGGCTACGCAGGTTGGTTGATTTATTCATAGGATTTTGTCATCAAACAAAAAGCCCGGTGCATGACCGGGCCAGAGAGTCAGTCGAGAAGGGTTCCAGCTTCAAACCATTCCCGGCGCGAGTTGAGAAGATCCTGAGCCGACATCGGTTTTTTACCGGCGGGCTGCAACTGCAACAGATTAAGCACACCCTGAGCGGTCGCCACCTGGATGCCATGTTTGTCAGCACGGATGATTTGACCGGGCTGATGATCGCTGTGTGGCAACACGCTGGCCTGCCAGACTTTAACCGGCTGGTCATCAACCATGAAGAAACTCATCGGCCAGGGGTTAAAGGCGCGAATACAGCGTTCGAGCTGTTCAGCCGGGAGCATCCAGTCCAGACGCGCCTCTTCTTTACTCAGTTTCTCCGCGTAATTAGCGAGTGATTCGTCCTGTTTTTCGGGTACAGCCTGCTGGCTGGCAACTAAGCTCAGCGTGTCAAGTAAGCCCTGCGGTCCCAGTTGCGCCAGCTTGTCGTACAGTGTCGCGCTGGTGTCCTGTGCCGTAATCGGACAGGTCAGTTTATACAGCATGTCTCCGGTATCTAATCCCACATCCATTTGCATGATGGTGATACCTGTCTCACTGTCGCCAGCCCAAAGCGCACGCTGGATAGGCGCGGCACCACGCCAGCGCGGCAGCAGAGAACCATGCACGTTGATACAGCCAAGACGCGGCATATCAAGTACCGGTTTCGGTAAAATCAACCCATATGCCACCACAACCATCACATCGGCCTGTAAATCGGCGACCAGCTGCTGGTTCTCTTCGGGTCGCAACGACTTAGGCTGATAAACCGGAATATTGTGAGCCAGTGCCAGCGTTTTAACCGGGCCGGGCGTTAACTTATTGCCGCGACCTGCGGGACGGTCAGGCTGGGTGAATACGCCGACTACCTGATGCTCAGAAGCAAGCAGCGCGTCAAGATGACGCGCTGCAAAGTCAGGTGTGCCGGCAAAGATAATTTTTAGCGGGGCAGACACGTTTATCCCTTCTCAGAAACTCAGGAAGCCTGCGCGTTCTGGCGCGCCAGCTTCTCTAACTTTGTTTTGATTCGCTGACGCTTTAAAGGCGACAGATAATCAATAAACAGTTTGCCATCCAGATGATCGATCTCATGCTGAATGCAGATGGCCAGAAGCTCACTGGCTTCCAGTTCAAAGCTGTTGCCGTCACGATCCAGCGCGCGAACCTTGACCCGTTCCGCGCGCGGCACAAAGGCACGCTGTTCAGGGATAGAGAGACAGCCCTCTTCGATACCGGTTTCGCCGCTTTTTTCCAGCAGTTCAGGGTTGATCAATACCAGACGCTCTTCACGACTTTCAGAAACATCAATGACGATGATGCGCTGGTGGATGTCCACCTGTGTCGCAGCAAGACCGATGCCTTCTTCGGCATACATGGTCTCGAACATATCATCAACGATACGCTGAATGTCTGCGTTAACTTCTTTAACGGGCGCAGCGATTTTGCGAAGGCGCTCGTCAGGGAAATGTAATACCTGCAAAACTGACATAAATATCCAGATCTGTATTCGGTTAAGAAAAGATTACTACCTCATATTGTAGACTTTTTGAGGCCTGATTGACAGCATTCTGCGGCAGGAAGCAAGCGGGATCAGGGAGTCAGAGATGGACAAAATAGCGCGCTATGTACGGCTGGCTGCGGTCAGCGGAATGACCGGCAGAGGCTGGATTGAGGTCGCCACCCAACTGGAGGTCGCGGATGGCGATCTGCGGCACACCAGACTGGATGCTGCACAATGCCTGCAGTATCAGGCACTGCCCGAAAAGCAGGTGGATGAGGTACGGCGCTGGCTGACAAGCAGCCCTGACCATCATCTGCTTACCGCTCTGGATGCGGGCTATCCTGTCCGGCTGAAAGAAACTGCGCGCTTTCCGCCCGTGCTGTACATCCAGGGCGATCCCGGCGTACTGAATACGCCTCAGCTTGGTGTGGTAGGCAGCCGTAATAGTTCGCACGCTGGCCGCTACTGGTGCGACTGGTTTACCCAGCAGCTGGCACTTAGCGGGCTGACTATTACCAGCGGTTTAGCGCGCGGGATTGACGGTGTGGCACATCAGGCCGCACTCAATGTGGGTGGCAAAACGGTGGCGGTGTCAGGCAGCGGCCTTCAGCATCTCTATCCGAAGAGCCATCTGCGGCTGGCCGGCGAGATTACAGAACAGGGCGGGGCGATCATTTCTGAATTTCCGCTGGCCACTCTTCCCCATCCACACAATTTTCCACGCCGGAATCGTATCATCAGCGGTTTAAGCCTCGGCGTGCTGGTGGTTGAAGCCTCGCTGAAGAGTGGTTCACTGGTTACTGCTCGTTATGCGCTGGAGCAGAACCGGAATGTTTATGCGCTGCCTGGTGCGCTGGGCAATCCATCAGGCGAGGGCGTTAACTGGCTGATTCAGCAGGGGGCGCTGCTGGTGGCGCATCCGAATAATATCCTGGAGGATCTGGCGAGTGTCCTGAGCTGGTTGCCCGATACACAAACAGACCAAATTTATTCTGATGACAGTGACGATGCTCCATTGCCATTTGCTGATGTGTTGGCTAACGTAGGTGATGATGTTACACCTGTTGACGTTGTCGCTGAACGTGCCGGCCAACCTGTGCCAGTTATCTCAGCTCAGTTGCTGGAACTGGAGTTAGCAGGATGGATCGCAGCTGTACCCGGCGGCTATGTCCGATTAAGGAGGGCATGCCATGTTCGACGTACTCATGTACTTGTTTGAGACATATATCCACAACGAAGCAGAAATGGGTGTTGATCAGGACAGATTGACAGATGACTTGACGGATGCCGGGTTTCATCGTGAAGATATTTACAGCGCGTTGAACTGGTTAGAAAGGTTGGCCGACTATCAGGAAGGGCTGGTTGCGCCAATTTTACTGGCAAATGATCCGCTCTCTATGCGCATCTATACCGATGAAGAGAGCAACCGTTTAGATGCTGAAAGCCGTGGTTTCCTGCTTTTCCTGGAACAAATTCAGGTGCTGAGTCTGGAAACGCGCGAGATGGTCATCGAACGAGTCATGGCGCTTGATACCCCTGAGTTTGACTTAGAGGATCTCAAATGGGTGGTGCTGATGGTGCTGTTTAACATCCCCGGATGTGAAAATGCTTATCAGCAGATGGAAGAACTGCTATTCGACGTCAATGAAGGTATGCTGCATTAAAATTCCTTTCATGCATTCATCGTTATGAGTAAAGCTGCACTCTTCACCGTGCGTAAACAGGATCCCTGCCCCGCTTGCGGGGCAGAACTGGTTATACGCTCCGGCAAACATGGCCCTTTTTTGGGCTGCGCAAATTATCCAGCGTGCGACTATATCCGGCCTTTAAAAAGCCAGGCTGACGGACATGTCGTTAAAGTGCTGGAAGGACACGCCTGTCCGGACTGCGGCGCAGACAAAGTTTTGCGTCAGGGACGCTTTGGCATGTTTATCGGCTGCAGCCACTACCCGGAATGTGGCTATACGGAAACCATCGATAAACCGGATGAAACGACACTGACATGTCCGCAATGTCAGCAAGGTAAATTAGTCCAGCGGCGTTCACGCTATGGCAAAACCTTTCATTCCTGCGATCGTTATCCGGCCTGCCAGTTTGCAGTTAATCTGACACCCGTAGCCGGGACCTGTCCCCATTGTCAGTTTCCGCTATTAGTAGAAAAGAAGACGGCGCAGGGCGTGAAACGCTTTTGTGCCAGTAAGAGTTGTGGCAAAGCCATCGCTGAAGAGAACTGAGACATTATGGATAATCAACATCTCGCCGGCTCCATTGAGCGCTGCGTGAGTCATCTGAATCGCCAGGCGGTGATCGCCTATCCCACTGAAGCTGTGTTTGGGCTGGGCTGTGATCCAGACAGTGAGTCTGCCGTTATGGCGTTGCTGGCGCTGAAACAGCGCCCAGTGGAGAAGGGGCTCATCCTGATTGCTGCTGATTATTCGCAGCTCGAACCCTATATCTCCGATCGCGAACTCTCGGTGATTCAGCGTGAACGGATGTTTGCCTGCTGGCCGGGCCCGGTGACCTTTGTGGTTCCCGTTCCACCGCAGACCCCACGCTGGTTAACCGGGCAGTTTGATTCGCTGGCGATTCGCGTCAGCGATCATCCCGATGTCCAGGCGCTTTGCCGCGCGTTTGGTAAACCGCTGGTTTCTACCAGTGCCAACCTGTCGGGTCAGCCTCCGTGCCGCACGGCCGAAGAGGTTAAGCAGCAGTTTGGGGATGATTTTCCGGTCCTGTCGGGCAAAACCGGTGGGCGGCAAAACCCTTCTGAAATCCGCGATGTCATCAGCGGCGAACTCATACGTCAGGGCTAAATCATGGACCAATTCGCCGTTTTCGGTAATCCAATCAACCACAGCAAATCACCGTTAATCCATCAGGCTTTTGCAGAACAGACCGGGATAGAGCACCGTTATGGCCGGATCTGCGCGCCGGTTGATGGTTTTCCGCAGGCTCTGACGGCGTTTTTTGAACAGGAAGGCCGCGGGGCGAATGTCACTCTGCCTTTCAAACAGCAGGCGTGGGAGTTTGCCGATCGGCTCAGCGATCGGGCTGCCCGTTCGGGTGCGGTGAATACCCTGAAGAAACTCAGCGACGGACAGATTTATGGCGATAACACCGATGGTATTGGCTTACTGAGCGATCTTCAGCGGCTGGCAATGATCAAAACCGGCGATAATGTGTTGCTGGTGGGAGCGGGCGGGGCAGCTCGCGGCGTGATCCTGCCGCTGCTGTCAGCCGGGGTCTCAATGACTATCGTCAACCGTACCTTTGCCCGTGCTGAGGAACTGGCAGAGCTGTTCCGGCAGAATGGCGCAATTAATGCGTGTGGCTTTGAGCAACTGGCAGACAAAACTTTTGATCTGGTCATCAATGCGACCTCAAGCGGCGTAGAGGGAAAAACGCCGCCTCTGCCAGTAACACTTATTCATCCTGAACTGCGCTGTTATGACATGTTCTACCAACGCGGTCTGACCCCTTTCCTGCAGTGGTGTCAGGAGCAGGGTGCGCAACATCTGGCAGATGGATTAGGCATGCTGGTGGGCCAGGCGGCGCATGCTTTTCATTTATGGCACGGCGTAATGCCAGACATCACGCCGGTTATTGCTCAGTTGAAGCAGGCGATGCAGTCGTGAATCAGGCCATCCAGTTTCCCGATGATGAGATTTATGACGCGGCGCGGCAGGCGATCTGTTTTCCGGTGCTGGTTAACGGTATGCGGTTGACCTGTGCCATCAGCGCCGCGACATTACGATCCCGCTTTGGTGAGGAAGACGCGATGACGCTGTTTCAGCATCACCGCTGGGATCTGGAAGAGGAAGCCGAAACGGCGATTCGTCAGGATGATATTGATACTCAGGGCTGGATCTGGTTGTCTTCGCCAGAGTAATCATTTTTCCAGCTGACATAGTTGTTGGCTGAATAGCGTAAACCTTCTTTTTCCTGCTCATTGAGCGGACGAACCTGCCTGACCGGGCTGCCGAGGTAAAGGTAGCCACTCTCCAGCCGTTTACCCGGCGGCACCAGACTTCCGGCACCGATCATCACCTCTTCTTCTACTATTACGCCATCCAGCAGGATTGACCCCATTCCAACCAATACGCGATCGCCAATGGTACAGCCATGCAGCATCGCTTTATGCCCGACTGTCACATCCTGCCCAATAATCAGCGGAAAGCCTTCTGGGTTGGAGGCCGACTTATGGGTGACATGCAGCACGCTGCCATCCTGAATGTTGGTGCGGGCGCCAATGCGAACCTGGTTCACGTCACCGCGAATCGCAACCAGCGGCCAGATGCTGACGTCATCTTCCATAATCACATCGCCGACGACGACGCTACTCGGATCGACCATCACGCGCTGGCCGGTTTGCGGGAAGAGATGTTTATAGGGGCGTAAGGCGGAAGTCATCATGTTCTCCTTGATACTGAATTTATTGCAGCCTGATGTTATTTCAGGCAACTGACAAGCCAATTCTGACCCGGATCGCTGGCGATCTCACCAATCTGGATCATTTATAACCACTCAGGAAAAAGATCCAAAAAAAGGGTTGTGCTCTGAAGCGGGATCCCTATAATGCGCCTCCATCGACACGGAACAACGGCTTACCGGCCGCCGGGTTGAGAGGCACAGGAGACTGCGCCGCCGGAGAAAAACTTCTCAAAAAGAAGTTGACTCTGAAGGAGGAAAGCGTAATATACGCCACCTCGCGACAGACGGTTAACCCGCTGCTCGCACTGCTCTTTAACAATTTATCAGACAATCTGTGTGGGCACTCGCAGGATTGATATCAGCGTCTCCGGACGTAAAAAATATCAAGTCTCACGAGTGAACACATAATGA
>NZ_JBBCRO010000006.1:0-455011 GCF_037149395.1 Pantoea sp. USHLN298 | reverse complement strand
AGCGCGGTGGTCCCACCTGACCCCATGCCGAACTCAGAAGTGAAACGCCGTAGCGCCGATGGTAGTGTGGGGTCTCCCCATGCGAGAGTAGGGAACTGCCAGGCATCAAATAAGAGAGAGCCCTTCACGTATGCGAAGGGCTTTTTTCGTTGTGGCAATCACCAGAATCTCTCCTTTTCCCCATTGCAAACCACCCTATCCAGCACTAGCCGCCTCTGTTATACAGCCAATAAAAAACCCGGCACCAGGCCGGGTGATAGAGATTGTGTGCTACGTCAGTGAATCACCTGCGACAGGAAAGCGCGGGTGCGTTCTGATTTAGGATGAGCGAAGAACTCCTGCGGTGGCGCCACTTCAACGATCTCACCCCGATCCATAAAGATCACACGGTCCGCAACGGTACGGGCAAAGCCCATTTCATGGGTAACGCACAGCATGGTCATGCCATCTTCAGCCAGCCCAATCATAGTATCCAGCACTTCCTTCACCATCTCAGGATCGAGCGCTGAGGTCGGCTCATCAAACAACATGATTTTGGGTTTCATGCAGAGCGAGCGGGCGATGGCAACGCGCTGCTGCTGACCGCCGGAGAGCTGGCCAGGAAACTTGTGCGCATGTTCGGCGATACGCACCCGCTGCAGATAATGCATCGCCAGCTCATCGGCCTCTTTCTTAGGGATCTTTCTGACCCAGGACGGCGCCAGCGTACAGTTCTGTAATACGGTCAGGTGCGGAAACAGATTAAAGTGCTGGAAGACCATCCCCACTTCGGTACGGACCCGCTCAATGTTGCGCACATCCTCATTCAGATGAATACCATCGACGACAATGCGCCCCTGCTGATGCTCTTCAAGATGGTTTATGCAGCGAATGGTGGTCGACTTACCGGAGCCGGATGGACCACACAGCACGATGCGCTCGCGGGGTTTAACCTGCAGGTTGATGTCTTTCAGTACGTGAAACTGCCCGTACCATTTATTCACGTTCTCAAGCGAGATCATCAACGCGTCGGAAGAGTGTGTCATAGAGTGTGTCATGTAAAACCTCAGTGCGATTTACGCCCGGTGTGAAAGCGCTTTTCCAGGTACTGGCTGTAGCGCGACATGCTAAAACAGAAAATCCAATAGACCAGCGCAGCAAAGACATAACCTTCAGTCGACATGCCCAGCCACGTCGGATCGACGGTAGCCTGCTGGACGCTGCTGAACAGATCGAACAGGCCGATGATGATCACCAGGCTGGTATCTTTAAACAGCGCAATGATGGTATTCACCAGGCCCGGGATGGTCATCTTGAGGGCCTGCGGCAGAATCACCAGCATCTGCGTCTTCCAGTAGCCCAGCGCCAGTGACTCGGCGGCTTCATACTGGCCTTTCGGCAGCGCCTGCAAACCGCCACGCACCACCTCAGCCACATAGGCGGACTGGAATAAAATGACCCCAACCAGCGCACGCACCAGTTTGTCGATGGTAGTGCCTTCAGCCATAAACAGCGGCAGCATCACGGATGACATAAATAGCACGGTGATCAGAGGTACGCCGCGCCAGAACTCGATGAAGATAATCGACAGCGTACGCACGACCGGCATCTTTGAGCGACGTCCCAGCGCCAGTAAAATTCCCAGCGGCAAAGCGCCGGCAATCCCGACCGATGCGATAATCAGCGTCAGGGTTAAGCCGCCCCACTGGCGGGTTTCGACCCGCTCCAGCCCCAGATAGCCCCCATAAAGCAGAAACCAGACGATGACCGGATAAGCAATTGCCCAGAGTGCAATATAGCGTCCACGGTACGGCAGGCTTTTGATAAACATCGGGATAATCGACAGCAGCCCAATTACCAGCGCCAGGTTAATCCGCCAGCGCAATTCATGCGGATAGAGCCCATACATGAACTGGCCAAAACGGGCATGGATAAAGACCCAACAGGCGCCCTCTTTGGTGCAGTCAGCACGGGTGGTACCGAACCAGTTAGCCTGAAAGATCAGCCAGTTCAGCGCAGGCGGAATAACGTGCCAGATCACCCAGATGCAAAACAGTGTGAGCAGGGAGTTAAACCAGCTGGAAAATAAATTCTTACGCGCCCAACGCCAGGCGCGACTCGCCAGATTCGTCGGGACGGGGGGCGTTTCATGTGTGGTAACAGACATAGTCATCCCGTTCTCTTAACGCTCAACCAGCGCAATTTTGCGGTTATAGAGGTTCATTAGCAGTGAAATCAGCAGGCTGATGATCAGATAAACGCCCATGGTGATAGCAATGGTCTCAATCGCCTGGCCGGTCTGATTCAGTACTGAACCGGCAAACAGCGACACCATATCGGGATAACCGATGGCGGCAGCCAGTGAGGAGTTTTTCACGATGTTCAGATACTGGCTGGTCAGCGGAGGAATAATCACGCGCATTGCCTGCGGGATAATCACCTGCCGCAGCGTTACCGGATTAGGCAGGCCCAGCGAACGTGCCGCCTCATGTTGCCCGTACGGTACCGACTGAATCCCCGAGCGAATCACTTCAGCAATAAACGATGAGGTATAGATCGACAACGCCAGGGTCAGCGCCGCCAGCTCAGGGATCATCACTGAGCCGCCACGGAAGTTAAAACCGCGTAGCTGTGGCACGTCCCAGTGGGTCGCCGCGCCAAAACCGAGATGCGCAATCAGCGGGAACAGAATCAGCATCGCGATAGCCGCCGGCCATGAGCGACGTAACTGACCAGTTTTCAGCTGATGTTTACGGTTAAAACGGTACAGGCCGTAACTGCCGGCAATAGCCAGCAGCAGCGCAATCACAAACGGCCAGCTGCCTGCTGCATAGGTTGGCCAGGGGACGTATAAACCACGGTTGCTGACATAGGCCAGGTCAAAAGCATTCAGCGCCTGACGCGGGCCTGGCAGATTGCGTAACACCGCAAAGTACCAGAAGAAGATCTGCAGCAGTGGCGGAATATTACGGAAAGTTTCGATATAGATATTGGAGAGTTTCCGCAATAGCCAGTTGTCAGAAAGCCGCGCAAGACCAATAGCGAAGCCGAGAATGGAGGCAAAGACGATACAGAGCGCGGAGACCAGCAGGGTATTGGTCAACCCGACCATAAACACGCGCGCGTAAGTATCTCCTTCGGTGTACTCAATCAGGTGCTGAACAATACCAAAACCGGCAGTGCGCTCAAGGAATCCAAACCCGGAAGTGATACCGCGATTGGCCAGGTTGATAATGGTGTTATGCACCAGATAACCCACCACACCAAGCACCGCGACTATCGCTATGAGCTGATAAAGCCAGGCGCGAACCGTGGGATTACCGAATGAAAAATCCCTTTTCACGGTTGGGCGTTGTGACATGTTGAAACCTCAGTAACGAAAGCTGGGGTAGGGCACCGCAGAATACGGTGCCCGATTGGCGAGGAGTATTAACGTACTGGCGGTGCGTACTGAATGCCGCCCTGGTTCCACAACGCATTCTGACCACGAGCGATCTTCAGTGCGCTATCTTTACCCACGTTACGATCGAAACTTTCCTGATAGTTGCCCACTTGCTTGATGATGTTGTAGGCCCATTTGTTGTCCAGTTTCAGATCCTTGCCAAAATCACCCTCAGCACCCAGCAGATGGGCCATATCTGGCGTAGTCGGTTTGGCGGTCATCTCATCAACGTTTTTCGAGGAAACGCCCATCTCTTCAGCATTCAGCATGGCGTAGAGTGACCACTTAACGATGGTGAACCAGTCATCATCACCGCGGCGAACGACCGGGCCCAGCGGTTCTTTAGAGATCACTTCTGGCAGCACGATAAATTCGTCAGGCTTGCCCAGCTTGATGCGTAACGCATAGAGCTGAGACTGGTCAGAAGCCAGCGTATCGCAGCGGCCGCTATCCAGCGCTTTGGCCGATTCGTCGGAGCGATCAAAGGTCACCGGCGTATATTGCATCTTATTGGCTTTAAAGAAGTCCGCCACGTTCAGCTCGGTATCGGTACCCGCCTGAATACAGACAGTAGCGCCGTCCAGTTCTTTAGCACTTTTCAGCCCGGCTTTCTGGTGAGTCAGGAAGCCAATACCGTCGTAATAATTGACGCCAGCAAACAGGAAGCCCATGCCGCCATCACGTGATGAGGTCCAGGTGGTATTGCGCGACAGGATATCGACTTCACCTGACTGCAGCGCGGTAAAACGCTCTTTAGCGGTCAGCGGGGTATATTTCACTTTGGTCGCATCGCCAAACACCGCTGCGGCCGCCGCACGGCAGACATCAACATCGATACCGGTAAACTTGCCGCTGGCATCGGCATAGGAGAAGCCGGGTAAACCGTCACTAATACCGCATTGAATAAAGCCTTTCTTCTTTATCGCATCCAGCGTCGTGCCAGCGTGAGCCTGCTGAGCAACGGCCAACAGCGAGGCCGCAGCAACCAGCGTGGAGAGCATCATCTTTTTCATAAAGCATCCTGTGTGGAGGAATCATGTTGTTATGTTTGCGCACTTTAGTGTGCGTTTTTCCTGTCTGTGGCGGTCAGCCATCCACGACTTTGCAAACCTGATGCCAGGTTTGCAGAGCCCTGAATTATCATGAAAGAACGGTTAATAATCGGAAGCAGCGGGAAAGTTCCGCTAATATGGCGCACCAAAAGGAAGCAATGCGAGTCGACCCGATCACATTTAGTGCAAATAGTTTCACTATATGGAAGCAATGTGAGCCATCACTCAGGCGCAAATGTATGCAGGAGATGCTTTGCTTTTAAAGGCGTGCAGGATCACAGAAGCCAGCGCTGACCGGGAATCGCCGGGCGGGCTGACGTACCGGAGAGGCGACGTCGGGAGAGAAGAGTAAGAAAGCGAGGCAGTGAAATATCACGGCAGCGATTGCAACTATAGTTACCATATTGACGATAACTGTTTCACCTGAATTGCCGATGCTTTGTGGAACAGCGCACAAATAAAAACGCCAGCCCGAAGGCTGGCGTAATTAACAGACAGAACCAGAATCAGTTCATGCCGTATTTTTTCAATTTCTTACGCAGCGTACCGCGGTTGATACCCATCATCAGGGCAGCACGGGTCTGGTTGCCACGGGTATACTGCATCACCATGTCCAA
Organism: Pantoea sp. USHLN298; assembly: GCF_037149395.1. NCBI lineage: Bacteria > Pseudomonadati > Pseudomonadota > Gammaproteobacteria > Enterobacterales > Erwiniaceae > Pantoea > Pantoea sp. USHLN298. The sequence goes on along the minus strand of NZ_JBBCRO010000006.1, from coordinate 449,921 downwards.
CAGAGGCTGCTCGACTTCAGCCAAAACCAGCTCATACAGGTCACTTACATCCTGACCGTTCAGTTGAGCAAAATAGTTCTTCAGTGCCTGTTTAACCGAATCACGCAAAGGTTTTTGAGTTACCTGATCTTGTGAGTTAACGGTAGAAACGGTCAGTACGTCAGAATTTACGCGTTGTTCGAACATAGTTCTTTCAGCTCTTTATTTCGTTACGCAAGATTTTCGAAGTATGCCTCCAACGCCTCCAGCTGTTCGCTGGCATCCTCAATGGCGTTGAATGTGCGCCGAAACTGGTCATTCGGGGCGTGCTCCTGGAGATACCAGGAGACGTGCTTTCGCGCTATACGGTATCCCTTGCCTGAACCGTAAAAGTCGTGCAGCTCACGTATATGCGAAACAAGCAAGCGCTTGACCTCTGCCATTGGCAGCGGGGCAAGCAGCTCCCCAGTGTCCAGATAATGCTGGATTTCCCGGAAGATCCACGGTCTTCCCTGAGCAGCGCGTCCTATCATCAGAGCATCGGCCCCTGTATAGTCGAGCACCGCTCTGGCTTTATGCGGGTCAGTTATGTCTCCATTCGCGATAATCGGAATAGAGACACTCTGCTTAACTGTCCGAATGCTGTCATATTCAGCTTCCCCGTTGAACAGGCAGGCACGAGTGCGGCCATGTATCGTCAGAGCCTGAATACCACAACGTTCAGCCAATTGGGCAATCGCGACACAGTTCCTGTTTTCAGGATCCCAGCCAGTACGAATTTTCAGTGTTACCGGCACATCCACTGCATTGACCACTGCGGAGAGAATTGACTCCACCACGGCGGGATATTGCAGCAAGGCTGAACCCGCCATTTTGCGGTTAACCTTTTTGGCAGGGCAGCCCATATTAATGTCGATAACCTGTGCACCGGCCTCAACATTAATCCGTGCAGCTTGCGCCATTTCGCTGGGATCGCAACCGGCAATTTGCACGGCGCGAATGCCTGGCTCATCACTGTGCACCATGCGTAAACGAGATTTGTCACTGGCCCAGACTTCCGGGTTCGAAGACAACATCTCAGAAACTGCCATGCCTGCACCCATTTCATGACACAGCGTCCTGAATGGCCTGTCGGTAATCCCGGCCATAGGGGCTGCAATCAGTCGATTTCTCAGCTGGAGGTTTCCAATACGCATGAAGTCAGAATGGCCATACTGTGTCTGCAAGGCGGCGTATATTACGCATTTTTTCCTGAAGATGAAAGGCCAAACTTTGAACAATCAGCAAGAAAGATCAATGAAATCCGGGTGATCACTCCGCCATTTACAAAATAACCATAATTATCAGGCAATTAGATATTAATGCTGAAATTGTGAACAAACGTTTTTCCGAAAAAGCAGCCTGTTTAACCAGATAATAAACGTCACATGCCGTGATTAACGATACAAGCAACCATTCAGCAAGCAGAAAGCCCGCACCTTACGCTACGGGCTGGCCGGAGAGGCTCTGCAGCCGGTTCAGTGCAAATCCGGGAGGCTGTCAGGCGACAAAATCATGCGCTGGATTCAGGCCTTCACGCCGGTGATCCGGCACCACTCTTCTTTGACCGCAACCGGGTCGAGCGCGAACTGCTCAGCATAGGCTTCGCAGACGCCTTCCGCCTGGCTCTCTAATACACCAGAGAGTCCAAGGTGACCGCCCGGCTTTGGCAGTACGCTAATCAGCGGGGCCAGTTCACGTAATGGACCGGCCAGGATATTGGCGACCACCACATCCGCTTGCAGGTTCTCCGGCTGCTGGTGGGGCAGATAGAGCGACAGACGATCGGAGACGCCATTGCGTTCAGCATTATCGCGGCTGGCCTGGATCGCCTGCGGATCGATATCAATACCAATGGCCTGCGCTGCACCGAGCTTCAGCGCAGCGATCGCCAGGATCCCCGAGCCACAGCCAAAGTCGATCACCGTTTTCCCGGTCAGATCCAGTCCATCCAGCCAGGTCAGGCAGAGCGAGGTGGTGGGATGGGTGCCGGTGCCAAAGGCCAGGCCTGGATCGAGCATCACATTCACCGCCGTCGGATCGGGCACATCGCGCCAGCTTGGGCAGATCCACAGCCGTTCGCCAAAACGCATCGGGTGGAAGTTCTCCATCCATTCGCGTTCCCAGTCTTTATCTTCGATCTGTTCGATCTTGTGTCGGAAATCAGCACCTAACAGCGGATGTTGCGCCAGTTCAGCGACAATGGCGTCCATGTCACTTTCCGCATCGAACAGGCCGATCACATCCGTATCGCCCCACAGGCGGGTTTCGCCCGGCAGTGGCTCATAGACCGGATTATCATGGGTATCCTGAAAGGTGACGGAGACCGCACCGGTCTCCATCAGCGCATCGCTCAGCGTTTCAGCATGTTCACCCGAGCTGTTTATCTTGATTTGAATCCACGGCATAACGTCTCTCTTACGTTCAATGTTGCGGCGCGTCGGCAGTTTGCGGCGCGCGTCCAAACAGGTTACCCACTAAAAACGCCAGCAGGCTTAAAAGCAGGGAAGGCACAATCGGATGGAAGCCCATGATTTGCAGGTTAAGGCTCGCCAGAAACGCGTAGCAACCGCCACCGGTAACCATACCGGTGATGGCTCCTGCCGCATTGGCACGTTCCCAGTAAAGGCCCAGCACCAGCGGCCAGAGGAATACCGCCTCCAGGCCGCCAAACGCCAGCAGGTTGAGCCAGATGATCATATCAGGCGGATTCCAGGCGGCAATCAGCAGCAGAATGCCCAGCACAAAGGTAATGCCGCCAGATAACAGCCGCAGCCGCGGCTCATTTTCCATCTGCTGCGGCGCCACGCGCAGATAGAGATCTTTAATCAGCGTAGCGGATGCCTGCAACAGTTGGGCATTGATGGTCGACATAATCGCCGCCATCGGGGCCGCCAGAAACAGTCCAGCGGCCAGCGGCGGCAGCACGGTGATCATTAAGGTGGGGATCACCCGGTCCGGCACCGTCAGATCGGGCAGGATGGCCCGTCCCAGCGCGCCCGCCAGATGCATACCCAGCATCAGGATCACCACCACAATGGTGCCAAGGATAATCGCCCGATGTACCGCCTTGCTGTCTTTATAGGAGATGCAGCGTACCGCGGTATGCGGCAGGCCGATCACGCCAAAGCAGACCAGCACGATAAATGAGCTCAGAAAGGTCGGGGTAATGATCTCGCCTGGTCCCTGCGGCGACAGTAATTGCGGATCGATAGCGTGCAGCTTCTGCACGGCGGTGCCCAGCCCGCCCGCCTGATGGATCACGGCGAACAGCAGCAGGAAGGTGCCGATCAGCATCACCACGCCCTGCATCGCGTCATTGAGCACGCTGGCGCGGAAGCCACCAAAGGCGGTATAGAGCGCAATGGTGCCGCCGAAAATCAGTAAGCCGGTGTCATACGGAATCCCCGCCGCGGTTTCCAGCAATCGCGCACCGCCGATAAACTGCACCGTCATGGCACCAATGAACGCCACCAGCAGGCTCAGGCTGGCCAGCCAGATCAGTAGCGGACTCTGATAGCGCGCGTAAAGCATGTCATTCAGCGTCACCGCATTATGCTTACGCGCCAGGATAGCGAATTTCTTGCCCAGCACGCCGAGCGACAGCCAGACGGCAGGAACCTGAACCATCGCCAGCAATACCCATCCCAGGCCATATTTATAGGCGGCACCGGGTCCGCCAATAAACGAGCTGGCGCTGATATAGGTGGTCGTGAGGGTCATGGCCAGCACAAACCCGCCCATTGAGCGGCTGCCAAGAAAATATTCGGTCAGGAAGTTGCCCTGACGCTGTTTACGGACCGCGAAGACTGACAGCGCGGCGATCAGCACCAGATAAATTAAGAGAGGCAGGATAATGTCAAAATTCATTTTTATCCTCCAGCGACATGTCGCGGAAAATCACGCGAACCATCAGCCAGCATAAAAAAATGAACAGCAGAGGCGCAAAGACACAGGAGAGTTCGAACCAGCGCGGTAAGCCGGTGATCCCCATTTCGCTCCCACCCAGCCAGGCGGAAAGCCCCCAAACAGCCAGCCAGAGCAGGGTCAGATAGAGTGACCAGCGGGCCTCTTTATGCGCCTGAATAAAACGAGCATCCATGATTCAACCTTAACGCCAGCGGCAAAAGAAAAAGGCCGGATTAACCGGCCTCTGACTAACTCAGCGTTGCGATTACTTCTCGTGCAAGCCGAGTTTTTTCTCCAGATAGTGGATATTGGTTCCACCGTGCTGGAAGTTTTCGTCGGACATGATCTTCATCTGCAGTTCAATGTTGGTCTTGATACCGTCGATGATCAGTTCCGCCAGCGCATTCTTCATGCGGGCAATGGCCACTTCACGGGTTTCGCCGTAGGTGATCAGCTTGCCAATCATGGAATCGTAGTAAGGCGGTACGCTGTAACCCGAATAGATGTGCGATTCCCAGCGCACGCCAAAACCGCCTGGCGCGTGGAAGCGGGTGATTTTACCCGGGCTCGGCAGGAAGGAAACCGGATCTTCAGCGTTGATACGGCATTCAACCGCATGTCCGCGAATGATCACATCTTCCTGTTTGATCGACAGTGGCTGACCAGCAGCGATACGCAGCTGCTCTTTGATCAGATCGACGCCGGTGATCATCTCGGTCACCGGATGCTCAACCTGAATACGGGTGTTCATCTCAATGAAGTAGAACTCACCGTTTTCATACAGGAACTCGAAGGTGCCTGCGCCGCGGTAGCCAATCTCAATACAGGCTTTGGCACAGCGATCGCCGATGAAGCGACGCTGTTCCTCAGTGATACCTGGGCCTGGCGCTTCTTCCACGACTTTCTGATGACGACGCTGCATTGAGCAGTCGCGCTCGCCCAGATAGATGGCGTTGCCCTGACCGTCAGCCAGTACCTGAATCTCGATGTGGCGAGGATTCTCCAGATACTTCTCCATGTAAACCATGTCGTTGTTGAAAGCCGCTTTGGCTTCCGCTTTCGTCATGTTGATGGATTGTTCCAGATCTTTATCGCCGCGCACGACGCGCATACCACGACCGCCGCCGCCGCCGGACGCTTTGATGATCACCGGATAACCGATGCGCTTCGCAAAGGCACGGTTCTTTTCCATATCATCGGTCAGCGAGCCGTCGGAGCCCGGTACGGTTGGCACACCGGCTTTCTTCATCGCGTTAATCGCCGACACTTTGTCGCCCATCAGGCGAATGGTGTCTGCTTTCGGGCCGATAAAGATAAAGCCTGAGCGCTCAACCTGCTCGGCAAAATCAGCATTCTCAGAGAGGAAGCCGTAGCCTGGGTGAATCGCCACCGCGCCGGTGATCTCCGCTGCGGAGATCAACGCCGGGATGTTGAGGTAACTTTTGACTGACTGCGCCGGGCCGATGCAGACGGTTTCGTCCGCCAGCAGCACGTGCTTCAGGTCACGATCCGCGCTTGAGTGGACCGCCACAGTCTTGATGCCCAGCTCTTTACAGGCACGCAGAATGCGCAGCGCGATCTCACCGCGGTTAGCAATAACAATTTTATCCAGCATGGTCCGCCCCGTTATTCGATGACAACCAGTGGCTCGTCAAATTCGACCGGCTGACCGCTCTCGACCAGAATGGCTTTCACCACACCAGACTTGTCGGCTTCGATCTGGTTCATCATCTTCATGGCTTCAACGATACACAGGGTATCGCCGGCATTCACTTTCTGACCCACTTCGATGAAGGCTTTTGCGTCCGGGCTTGGCGTGCGATAGAACGTCCCGACCATGGGTGAACGCACAATATGGCCGCTGATTTCAGCCGGTGCGGCTTCAGCAATGGCCGCAACGGGCGCGACAGCTGTCGCCAGAGCGGGTTGCTGTACCGGCGCAGCATAAGCCTGCTGCATCATCGGATAACCAACATTTGCAGGTGCACGGCTGATACGAACGGACTCTTCGCCCTCGGAGATTTCCAGCTCGGAGATGCCAGATTCTTCAACCAGTTCGATCAGTTTTTTAATTTTACGAATATCCATGAGTGGGGTTCCGTACTCAGTTTGATTAATTAGTTTGAGACAGGCGTTTTACTGCCGTTTGTAAAGCCCATGTGTAGCCGTCAGCGCCAAGCCCACAGATGACGCCAGCAGATACATCAGATAGATAGGAGTGATGGCGGAAGGGCTCGCGTGCATGCACATTTGAGAGATGAACCTCAATAAACGGAATCGATACCGCTAACAGGGCATCACGCAGCGCGACGCTGGTATGGGTAAACGCGGCAGGATTGATAATGATGTAATCCACATTGCCTTTGGCCTCATGAATGCGATCAATCAGCTGAAACTCAGCGTTGGATTGCAAGTGGCTTAATTCCACATTCAGCTGGTCTGCCTGACGTGCAAGATCGTCCACAATCTGCTGCAGTGTGGTGTGACCATACTTCTCTGGCTCGCGCGTTCCCAACAGATTCAGGTTGGGTCCGTTTAAAAGCAGAATATGTAATTTATGCGCCATCTTGCTGCCATCTCCCGCAATCATTGAGGCATCGCGTAAAATACCTTGCCAATTTCCTTTTGTCACCTTTCACGATGAAAAAGAAGACCCGCCTTGCAATAAAGCCGGGCATTATATCCGTTTCGTGTCATTTCGCAGCAAAATACTGGTCTTATCTGCGAAGATGATCGGATGTGACCCGAAGGCCACATCTTTTAGCAGATAGTCAGGGAGGAAAACAACCACAGAAGGACTAGCGGGGCCACCATTTGAGAAACTTTTTGTAACGCCACGCTAACAACAGCGCAGCGAGCAGTGCATAGATAAGTGGCTGCGGCGACAGGATTTTGACTGACCAGATGTAGTGGATCGGGGCGAGAATTGCGACCAGATAGATGGCGTTATGCAACGTCTGCCAGCGTTTGCCGAGCTTACGCTGCGCCCGCTGGAAAGAGGTCAGCGCCAGGGCCAGTAATATCACCCAACTGATGATACCCAGTGTCAAATAGGGACGAGAAATTAACTCGCTGCCCAGCAGACGCAGATTATCAGCGCCTAATTCCAGCAGGTAGTAGCTCAGCAGATGGAGGCAGGCCCAGACAAAGGTCCAGATACCCAGCAGGCGACGCGTGCGGATCAACAGCGGCTGCTTGCCATAGCGCGCCAGCGGAGAGACCAGCAGCGTGCCCAGCAGCAGTTTCAGCGCCATCCGCCCGGTAAAGTGCTGAATATCTTTGGCCGGATCAGCACTTAATCCGCCCTGCATAGCGGCAAGGATCAGATAAACCAGCGGCAGCAAAGCCGCCAGATGCAGAATCACCTTGAGCCAGGTGATCTGTTTTAGCGACAGGCGTACCACTCAGTAATTCTCCCGCAGGTCGAGGCCGCGATAGAGCGAAGCCACCTGCTCGGCATAGCCGTTAAACAGCAGAGTGGGCTGACGCTCCACTTTCAGGCTGCCGCCGGGACCAATAAAGCGCTCGGTGGCCTGCGACCAGCGCGGGTGGTTAACGTGCGGATTAACATTGGCATAGAAACCATATTCATCCGCCGCGATCTGGTTCCAGGTGGTTGGTGGCTGATTGGCGGTCAGGGTGATTTTGACGATCGACTTAATGCCCTTAAAGCCATATTTCCATGGCACCGTCAGGCGAATCGGCGCGCCATTTTGTGGCGGAAGCGCCTTGCCGTAGACGCCGGTGCTCAGCAGTGTCAGCGGGTGCATCGCTTCATCCAGCCGTAATCCCTCAACATAAGGATAATTAAGCCCGCCACCAATAAAGCGATCTTTCTGACCCGGCATCTGCTCGGGATCGTACAGCGTCTGGAAAGCAACAAAACGTGCTTTGCTGGTGGGTTCGGCCAGAGAGAGAAGCTTGCCCAGCTCAAAGCCGACCCACGGCACCACCATCGACCAGGCCTCGACACAACGCATACGGTAGATACGCTGTTCCATGGCAAAACGTTTGAAGATGTCATCCATGTCCAGAGTGATCGGCCTGGCTACCTCACCATCAATAGTGAGTTTCCAGGGATCGGTTTTCAGCGTGCCGGCATTGGCGGCGGGATCGGCTTTATCCAGACCAAACTCATAGAAGTTGTTATAGCCAGAAACCTTTTCCGCTGGCGTCAGTGTCAGGTCGGCCTGGTACTGCGGCGGTTTGCTAAAGTCCAGCGCACGGCCGGCGGGTGCAGCGGGACGATCGTTGCCTTTAAACCAGCTGAGAATATCGGCCTTTGCCACGCCCGGCATACCCATCGCGGCCGCGCTCAGTCCCAGCGTCTTCAGCACCTGGCGGCGCTTCATATTAAAAATCGTTTCCGGCGTTACGTCGGCTTCCGTCAGAACATTGTTGCGCTTCATGGTGCACTCTCCAGCCGTGGTCTTATTGACCAGCATGATGACTATTACCGATCGCAGCCAGTTTCGCCGATAAAATGTGAAATTTCCTGGCTGGCCGGTGCGATGAGAATGCACCGAAAAGCGCCGGGATCAACATCAGCGCCGCTTTCCCGACGATATACTTCCGCTTCAGTCGTCACGGCGCTGTCGCTAAACGCAAATTATGCTATTTTGCTCGCGTTTTCGTCAGGCTGACGGTACAAGGTTGGGTGATCCGGTTATCACCGCAGTAACACAGGCACAGGGATGCGATTAACCACAAAACTATCTGCGTTTATTACCTTTCTTAGCATACTGGCCATCATATTGATGCTGGTTGGCTGTGCTTTTAGCGTTTTCTGGTTCAGCCATCAGCGTGGCGAACAGCGCGCGCAGGTACTGGCAACCGAAGTGGACAAGGCGCTGTTTACCCAGACTCCTGCTCAGTTAGATAGCTGGATTACGCGATTAATGCCGATCATTAATGCCGAGCAGGTTTCACTCTACAGCGGTGACCACACCTTTTTTACGCTATCCCGTCACGAAAATCTGATGCTGGATAACCAGCCTAATCGTTTTATCCAGTTCGACGTGCCGTTGATCCATCAGCCTGGTATGCATCTGCGGGTGGTGACTCTCGATCCGGCCAGGACCTGGCTGCGTTCCATTATCGGAGCGTACGCGCTGGGCACGCTGTCAACGGTGATGCTGGTGATGAGTCTGCTGCTGTTTATTCTGCATCGCTGGCTCCGCCGTCAGTGGCGCGGCATGGAGCACCTTGAAGTCCGCGCCGGGGCGATCATCGACGGTGAACGCGGCGTGATGCCGAAACGTAATCTGGATGAGTGGCCGCCGAAAGCAAGCCGTGCGCTGGATGTGCTGCTCTCCGATCTGCAGGAAGCGGGTGAACAGCGTCTGCGCATCGATACGCTGATCCGTACCTTTGCGGCGCAGGATGGTCGTACCGGCCTGAATAATCGACTGTTCTTTGATAACCAGCTCGCCACGTTGCTGGAAGATCAGGAGGATGTCGGTACCCACGGCGTTGTGATGATGATTCGCCTGCCGGATCTGGACATGCATAGCGAAACGCTGGAGCCAGGCCTGGTCGACGAGTACCTGTTTAATTTCGTCAACATGCTCTCGACCTTTGTGCTGCGCTATCCTGGCGCATTGCTGGCCCGCTACTTTCGCAGTGATTTTGCCGTGTTGCTACCGCACCGCAGCCTGAAAGAGGCCAACAGCATTGCCGATCAGCTGATTAACGCCGTCGATTCTCTGCCGCCGATGCGGATGGTGAACCGCGATGATCTGATTCATATCGGTATCAGCGCCTGGCACAGCGGACAGACCGTGCCACAGGTGATGGAAAACGCCGAAATGGCGACCCGACGGGCGGCGCTGTTAGGCGGCAATAACTGGACTAACGGTGCCGGTAATCCGCTGGATGCCGGGCGCGGAAGCGTGCGCTGGCGAACGCTGCTGGAAAATACCCTGAGCCGCGGCGGCCCGCGTCTGTATCAGAAACCGGCGGTGAGTATCGAGGGTAAGGTGCAGCATCGCGTCATGCTGACCCGTATTTTTGACGGCGATAAAGAGGTGCTGGCGGCCGAATATATGCCGCTGGTGCAACAGCTCGGCATGGCCGACAGCTGGGATCGCCAGCTGGTGACGCGCATCGCGGCCTTATCGGAGCTCTGGCCGGAAGAGACGCTGGTATTGCCGGTCACGATCGACTCGCTGTTACACCGTTCTTTTGTGCTCTGGCTGCAGAATATGTTGCTGCAATGCCCGAAAGGACAAAGAAAGCGATTTTTATTTGAACTTGCCGAGGCAGATGTCTGTCAACACATCAATCGTTTAACGCCAGTATTTCGCGCACTTAAGGCATTTGGTTGTCGTATCGCGGTCAATCAGGCGGGTTTAACGGTGGTCAGTAGCGCCTATATCCGACAACTTCCGGTGGAACTGATCAAGCTTGATGCCGGTCTGGTGCGCAACATTGAGCGCCGTACCGAAAATCAGCTCTTTGTGCAGAGCCTGCTGGAAGTCTGTAAATCAACCCATACCCAGGTGTTTGCTGCCGGGGTGCGGACGAAAGCCGAGTGGCAGACGCTGGTGGCATTGGGTGTTGCAGGCGGTCAGGGCGACTTCTTTGCGCCTTCGCTTCCGGTAAACAGTAACGTGAAGAAGTATTCCCAACGTTACCGTATTTAGCGGATTGCGGACTTTTTGACGGCGACGCCGCCCTTTTTTAGCGTTGAGTCAGGATGACGTCGCAAATGAGCCTGTCGGAAATGTTAGATTTTATGTCGGAAACAAGGGTGCGAAATGCCATGAAAACCGGAGCCGATGGCGTGTTGTCGCCATTCTGCTGCCACTGATGGCCGGTTCAGATGACTTAAACGCAATTTGGCGTCTTTTTTCACCGAAGCAGAACGTTTTTGCGCCTTGTGGCAGCTTCGTGTGGTTGGTAAAGTAAGCGGATTTTATTTTCCGCCCCCAGCTTGCAGGATTATCCCTTAGTATGTTTAAAAAATTTCGTGGCATGTTTTCCAATGACTTGTCCATTGACCTGGGTACCGCGAATACCCTGATTTATGTGAAAGGACAGGGCATCGTGCTGAACGAGCCTTCCGTGGTAGCTATTCGCCAGGATCGTGCCGGTTCGCCGAAAAGTGTCGCGGCCGTGGGTCATGACGCAAAACAGATGCTTGGCCGTACGCCAGGCAACATCGCAGCCATTCGCCCGATGAAAGATGGCGTTATTGCTGACTTTTTCGTCACCGAAAAGATGCTGCAGCACTTCATCAAACAAGTCCACAGCAACAGTTTTATGCGTCCCAGCCCGCGTGTGCTGGTCTGCGTCCCCGTTGGGGCCACGCAGGTTGAACGTCGTGCCATCCGTGAGTCCGCTCAGGGTGCCGGTGCGCGTGAAGTCTTCCTGATTGAAGAGCCGATGGCGGCTGCGATCGGTGCTGGCCTGCCCGTGTCGGAAGCAACCGGTTCAATGGTAGTCGATATCGGTGGCGGTACCACAGAAGTGGCCGTGATCTCGCTGAACGGCGTGGTCTACTCCTCGTCGGTGCGTATTGGTGGTGACCGTTTCGATGAAGCTATTATTAATTATGTGCGTCGTAACTACGGTTCACTGATTGGTGAAGCGACCGCAGAACGTATCAAGCATGAGATCGGTTCCGCTTATCCGGGCGACGAAGTGCGTGAAATTGAAGTGCGCGGCCGTAACCTGGCTGAAGGGGTACCGCGCGGCTTTACGCTCAACTCCAACGAAATCCTTGAAGCGCTGCAGGAGCCGTTAACCGGCATCGTTAGCGCGGTGATGGTTGCCCTGGAACAGTGTCCGCCTGAACTGGCGTCGGATATCTCCGAGCGTGGCATGGTACTGACCGGCGGGGGTGCGCTGCTGCGTAATCTGGATCGTCTGCTGATGGAAGAGACCGGCATTCCGGTGGTTGTCGCTGAAGATCCGCTGACCTGTGTGGCACGCGGTGGCGGCAAGGCGTTGGAAATGATCGACATGCATGGCGGCGATTTGTTCAGCGAAGAATAATTGCCTCAACCGGCTGAGAACGTCATGACGATGCGCAGGGAGTCGCGTGTCAACCGGCGCGCTATGCGCCGGTGCAATGCGTCCAGCTCAGGGGAGCACGGTGTTATGCCGGGCTTCCTTACCTGTCGTCGAGGATCATGCAGATTATATGAAGCCGATTTTTAGCAGGGGACCATCCCTGCAGTTGCGTCTTTTCCTGGCTGTCATTGTGGCGATAGCCATTATCATTGCTGACAGCCGTGTGGGTTCGTTTACCCAAATACGCAACTATCTGGATACGTCGGTCAGTCCGTTTTACTTCCTGGCCAATGGGCCGCGCCAGATTCTGGATGGCGTGTCGGAGTCGCTGGCGTCACGTCAGCAACTTGAGCAGGAAAACAAAGCCTTACGTCGCGAGCTCTTCCTGAAAAACAGTAACCTGCTGATGCTGGGGCAATACAAGCAGGAAAACGCACGCCTGCGTGAACTGCTGGGTTCACCGCTGCGTCAGGACGAGCAAAAGATGGTCACCCAGGTTATCTCGACCGGCACTGACCCCTATACCGACCAGGTCGTGATCGACAAAGGCAGCGTTAACGGTGTCTATGAAGGTCAGCCGGTCATTAGTGATAAAGGGGTGGTCGGGCAGGTGATTGCGGTGAGTCAGCTGACCAGCCGCGTGCTGCTGATTTGCGATGCCTCTCATGCGCTGCCGATTCAGGTCTTGCGTAATGACATCCGCGTCATTGCCGCCGGTAACGGCTGTACCGAAGATCTGCAACTTGAGCATCTGCCGGGCAATACCGATATTCGGGTTGGCGACGTACTGGTTACCTCAGGTATTGGCGGACGCTTCCCGGAAGGCTATCCGGTGGGTGTGGTTTCCTCGGTTAAAGTGGATACCCAACGCGCTTACACCGTGATTCAGGCCCATCCGACCGCTGGCCTGCAGCGCCTGCGCTATCTGCTGCTGCTGTGGGGTGCCGATCGTAACGGTGATATGCCGCTGCCGCAGGATGAAGTGCATCGCGTAGCCAACGAACGGCTGATGCAGATGATGCCGCAGGTTCTGCCGCCTGCGGGTGAAATGGGGCCGCCTGCGCCCGCAGCGCAGATGGGACCGCCGGCACCGGCGACCGGCAGCAGTGCCGGACAGAACAGTTCTTCGCGTTCGCGCGGAGGTCAGCCTTGAGTCGATATCGCAGCCAGGGACGTTGGGTCATCTGGCTCTCTTTCCTGGTTGCGCTGATTCTGCAGATCATGCCGTGGCCGGATGAGATCTATATGTTCCGGCCCTCCTGGCTGTTGTTGATCCTCATCTATTGGGTACTTGCGCTGCCGCATCGGGTTAACGTCGGCAGCGGCTTCCTGATGGGCGCGATTATGGATCTGATCGCCGGCTCCACTCTCGGAGTACGGGCACTGGCGCTCAGCATCATCGCCTACCTGATCGCCTTTAAGTTCCAGTTATTCCGCAACTTAGCGTTGTGGCAGCAAGCGTTAATGGTTATGGTGCTGTCACTGGCTATGGATGTGATTGTCTTCTGGGCTGAATTCCTGGTGATCAACGTTTCATTCCGACCTGAAATTTTCTGGAGCAGTGTCGTCGACGGTATTCTCTGGCCATGGCTATTCTTACTCATGAGAAAGATTCGTCGTCAGTTCGCTGTTCAATAAGGAAATTTATGGTAACCCTCTATCTGGCTTCCGGTTCACCGCGTCGGCGTGAGCTGTTAACTCAACTTGGCCTGGCCTTTGAGCGCATCGTGACTGACGTTGAAGAACAGCGTCAGCCGAATGAGGCGGCGGAAAACTATGTCCGCCGTCTCGCCAACGACAAAGCGCAGGCGGGTGTCAGGCTGGCCGCGCAGGATCTGCCGGTACTCGGCGCAGATACCATCGTGGTGCTGAATGGCGAGGTGCTGGAAAAGCCGCACGATGCTGCCCATGCCGCCGCGATGCTGCATAAGCTCTCCGGACAGACGCATCAGGTGATGACGGCGGTGGCGCTGGCCGATGCTCAGCAGTCCCTTGATTGTGTCGTCATCACGGATGTGACCTTCCGCACCTTAACCACTTCTGACATCACCGACTATATTGCAACCGGTGAGCCGATGGATAAAGCCGGCGCATACGGCATTCAGGGCAGGGGTGGAAACTTCGTCCGCAAAATTAATGGAAGCTATCACGCGGTGGTTGGACTGCCTCTGGTTGAGACTGCAGAGTTGCTCAGCCACTTTCAGTCACTGCGTGCCGTAAGGGGTCAACATGACGGCTGAATTACTGGTTAACGTCACGCCTTCTGAAACGCGTGTTGCCTATATTGATGGCGGCATACTGCAAGAAATTCATATTGAGCGCGAAGCGCGGCGCGGCATCGTCGGCAATATCTACAAAGGCCGGGTCAGCCGTGTCCTGCCGGGGATGCAGGCGGCGTTTGTCGATATCGGTCTGGATAAGGCCGCTTTTCTGCACGCTTCCGACATCATGCCGCATACCGAATGCGTGGCGGGCGATGAGAAAAAGAACTTCATCGTGCGGGATATTGCCGAGCTGGTTCGTCAGGGACAGGATCTGGTGGTGCAGGTGGTGAAAGATCCGCTGGGCACCAAAGGCGCGCGGCTGACCACCGATATCACGCTGCCGTCGCGTTACCTGGTGTTTATGCCGGGCGCGTCACACGTCGGCGTTTCACAGCGCATCGAGAGTGAAAAAGAGCGTGAACGTCTCAAAGCGGTGGTAGCCGATTATTGCGACCATCTGGGCGGCTTTATTATCCGCACCGCCGCTGAAGGGATCGGCGAAGAGGAGCTGGCGCAGGACGCCGCCTTTCTCAAGCGTCTGTGGACCAAAGTCAGCGAGCGCAAAAAGCGTAACCAGACCCGCTGTCTGCTCTACGGCGAGCTGGCTTTAGCCCAGCGTATTTTGCGTGATTTCGCCGGCGCAGCGCTGGACCGCATCCGTGTCGATTCGCGTCTCACCTGCGATATGCTGGTGGAATTTACCAGTGAATACATTCCGGAGATGGCCGGTAAGCTGGAGCTCTACAATGGCAAACAGCCGATCTTTGATCTGTTCGACGTTGAAAATGAGATTCAGCGTTCGCTGGATCGCAAAGTTGAACTAAAGTCAGGCGGATACCTGATCATCGATCAAACCGAAGCGATGACCACCATCGATATTAATACCGGTGCCTTTGTCGGCCATCGCAACCTCGATGAGACTATTTTCAATACCAACGTTGAAGCCACGCAGGCGATTGCCCGTCAACTGCGACTGCGTAATCTTGGCGGCATCATCATTATTGATTTCATCGACATGAGCAACGAAGAGCATCGCCGCCGGGTGCTGCATTCGCTGGAAACGGCGCTGAGTAAAGATCGGGTGAAAACCGGTATCAGTGGTTTCTCGGCGCTGGGCCTGGTGGAGATGACGCGCAAGCGGACGCGTGAAAGTATTGAGCACGTGCTGTGTGAAGATTGTCCGGTGTGTAAAGGGCGCGGCACGCTGAAGACGGTTGAAACGGTCTGCTACGAGATCATGCGCGAGATCGTGCGGGTCCACCACGCGTATGACGCTGACCGCTTCCTGGTCTACGTCTCGCCGACGGTAGGTGAAGCCCTGAAAACTGATGAGTCACATGCGCTGGCAGAAGTAGAAATCTTTGTCGGCAAACAGGTCAAAGTCCATGTCGAAGCGCTCTATACCCAGGAGCAGTTTGACGTGGTGATGATGTAATATCAGGCACGTCAGCCCGACCGGCTTTTCTCTGATCGTCGGGCTAAAAAATCGCCCTTGTCTGGGATAACATGCGCCTGTCTGGTGCTTTTGTCTGAAGACGGCCGGGTTTCAGAATTAACTATCCGTCGTTAACGGAAGGCAAGGAGAGGTGTGAGTGAGGCAGTTGCCGAGGATCTTGTTACTGCTGGTCGCCGCGATCATCGTGATTGTCGCGCTGCTGGTCAGCGGGCTGCGTCTGGTAATGCCGCATCTCGACAGCTATCGCAGCAACCTTCTGCAATTCGTCTCCGAGCGCAGTGGCGTACCCGTGAGCGCCCGTCAGCTGCAGGGGAAATGGGAGAATTTTGGCCCAACTCTTCAGATACGCGATCTCAACGTCGATCTGCAGGAAAACGGCAAACTCACCATCGCCCGCATCAATCTGGCCCTCGACGTCTGGCAATCCCTGCTGCACTGGCGCTGGCAATTCCGCGATCTCACTTTCTGGCAGCTGCATCTCGACAGTAACCGCCCATTGCTGGACAGCGATAAAGAGAAGAACAGCTTTCGTCCGGCTCAAATCAATGAACTTTTCCTGCGCCAGTTTGACCATTTCGACCTGCGCGACAGCACCATTCGCTTCCGTACGCCATCCGGTCAGCATGCCGAGCTGGCGATTCCGCGACTCACCTGGCTGAATGAAAAAACGCGCCATCGGGCTGAGGGTGAAGTCAGCCTGTCGAGCTTTACCGGTCAGCATGGCGTGGTTCAGGTGCGGCTTGATCTTAATGACAGCAACGGTCTGCTGAATGATGGCCGCATCTGGATGCAGGCCGATGACGTGGATATGCGTCCGTGGCTGGGCCGCTGGATGCGTGATAATACCCGGCTGGATAGCGCCCGCTTTAGCCTGGCGGCCTGGGTCAACCTGCGCGACGGCGACATTTATGCCGGTGATCTGCTGCTGCGGCAGGGCGGTGCCAGCTGGCAGGGGGAAACGGGCCGGCATACGCTGCAGGTTGATGGCCTGACGGCGCACCTGTCGCGCTTCCAGAACGGCTGGGTGGTGAATATTCCGCAGACGCGTCTCAGCACCGACGGCAATCCGTGGCCGGCCGGACACTTCTCGCTGCTATGGCGGCCGGAAGATAAGCAGATGCTGGGTGCCAATGGCCAGCCTGAAGTGCGGGTGCGAGCCACCCAACTGGCGCTGGATCACATTGCGCCGATCGTGCCGCTATTTGCGCCGCTCTCGCCAGCGCTGTTTGAAAACTGGCGCACGCTGCGGCCTCAGGGCACCATCGAAGGCCTGGCGCTGGATATTCCGCTACAGCAGCCGGAGCAGACGCGTCTGCAGGTCAAATGGCGCGACTTTAGCTGGCAACACTGGAAACTGCTGCCGGGAATCAGCCATTTAAGCGGAGAGGCGCGTGGCAGCCTGAATCATGGTCAGGTCAGCGTCGACATGGGCGCAGCCACCGTGCCGTATGGCGATGTCTTTCAGGCACCGCTTGAGATCAAACAGGTCACCGGTAACCTGCGCTGGCAGCGTGATCAGCAGGGCCTGACGCTGGCGGGCGAAAATCTTGATCTGCAGGCGCGCTCGCTCTGGGCGCGTGGCGACTTCAGTTACCAGCAAAACAGCGGCGGTGAGCCGCGGCTGGATATCCTGGCTGGCATCAGGCTAACCGATGCGGGCGATGCCTGGCGCTATTTTCCGGTGCCATTGATGGGCAACGGACTGACGCACTACCTGAGCGGCGCGATCAAGGGCGGTAAAGTCGATAACGCCACGTTGCTGTTTGCCGGTAACCCGGCGCTGTTCCCGTTCAAGCACAACGACGGCATGTTCCAGGTCTGGGTACCGCTGCGCCAGGCAACGTACGCTTTCCAGCCCAAATGGCCGGCGCTCAGCAATCTGGATATCGATCTTAACTTCCTCAATGATGGCTTGTGGATGAATGCCGCCACGGCCCGGCTGGGTGAGGTTGATGCACGTAACGTCAGCGCCGTTATTCCCGATTACCTGAAAGAGAAGCTGATTATCGATGGCGATATCAGCGGAGACGGCAAACAGATCGCCGACTATTTCCAGCAGACGCCGCTGAAATCGTCACTCGGTGCGGCGCTGGAGCAGCTGGAAATCAAAGGCACTACGCGGGGACATCTGAACCTGGATATTCCGCTGGATGGTCAGCAGGTTCATGCCAGCGGCAACGTGGTAATGAACAACAACTCACTGTTTATCAAGCCGTTGAAAACGACGCTAACCGGTCTCACCGGCCGCTTCCGTTACAACAACGGTAATCTGGAAAGTGAAGAGATGCGGGCTGCCTGGTTTGGTCAGCCGCTGGGAGTCAGTTTCAGCACCCGGGAGAATCCGGATGATTTCGGCGTGAAGGTGAAACTGCTGGGTGACTGGCAGCCAGCCAAAATCAGCGAGATTCCTGCGGCCGCCAGCCGCCAGCTGGGTGGACATCTGCCGTGGCAGGGTGATGTGAATATTACGCTGCCGCATCGGGGCGGGGCGAAATATGAAGTAGAGCTGAACGGGGATGCCAGGGAAGTGAGCAGTCGCTTACCTTCACCACTGGATAAAAAGGCCGGTGAGGCGATGCCGATCAATATCAAAGCCAGCGGCGACCTGCAGCATTTCGATCTCAGCGGCAGCGTGGCGACCCGTCATCGGTTCAACAGCCGCTGGCTGCTGGAGCCGACCTTACGCGTCGATCGCGGCATCTGGCTGAATGACACGGCGAAAACGCCTGCGCTTCCCGATCATGCCGGCATGGTGCTGAATCTGCCGCCGCTGGATGGCGAAGCCTGGGTAGCAATGATGGCTGGCGCAAGTGGCGGTACCGGCGGCAGCGCTGAAGAGCGTCAGCTGGGCGGCGTCACGCTGCCGGGCAACCTGATTGTGCGCACTCCGGCGGTCACGCTGGCGGGGCAGCAGTGGCATGCGGTAGACGCGACGCTGGCAGAGACGGCCGATGGCAAGGCGCAGGTCAGCGTCAATGCCCAGGAGATACGCGGTAAACTGGAGATAACGCCTAAGGCACCGTGGCAGATTGGTCTGGATTACCTCTATTACAATCCGCAGTGGCACCATGACGCGCAGCAGGGCGACAACGCCAGCGCTCAGCAAGCCAGCCAGATTAACTTCAGCGGCTGGCCAGCGTTACAGTTGCGCTGTGCCGAATGCTGGGTACTGGGACAGAAATATGGCCGGGTTGCGGCGACGCTGCAACCGAAAGGAGATACGTTAGCACTTACTAACGGAACGGTAGATACCGGCAGCTCGCAGCTGAAAATTAAGGGTGACTGGGTCAATCGCCGGGACGATCAGCGTACTTCACTGAAAGGGACGCTGAAGGGGCCCAATATCAACAACGCCACCAACTGGTTTGGCGTCAATACCCCGCTGCGCGATGCGCCGTTCAATATTGATTACGATTTACACTGGCGCGCCGCGCCGTGGCAGCCGTCAGCTGAAACCCTGAGCGGCACGCTGAAAACCCATTTTGGCAAAGGGCAGATCGCTGATGTGAATACCGGGACTGCCGGCCAGATCCTGCGCCTGTTCAGCTTTGATGCGCTGCTGCGCAAGCTGCGCTTCGATTTCAGTGACACCTTTAATAATGGCTTCTATTTCGATTCGATTAATGGCACCGCCTGGATCGAAAATGGCGTGATGCGCACCGATAACCTGCGGGTCGATGGGCTGGAAGCCGACATCGCGATGCAGGGCAATATGGATCTGGTTAAACGCCGGATCGATATGGAAGCGGTCATCACGCCGGAAATTTCTGCTTCAGTCGGCGTTGCGGCGGCGTTTGTGGTTAACCCGGTGATTGGCGCGGCGGTGTTCGCCGCCAGCAAGGTGCTGGGACCGGTATGGAACCGGATATCGCTGCTGCGTTATCACATCAGCGGCCCGCTGGATAAACCGGAAATCAATGAAGTGCTGCGTAAACCGCGTGAAACTGACAACAAGTGAATTTGACGCGGTACCGGAATTACCGCAGGCTATGATTATCCGAGCACATAATGAGTGAGAAACGATGACTCTGAACCTGGTAAGTGAGCAGTTACTAACTGCTAACGGCATTAATCAGCAGGACCTTTTTTCCCTGTTAGGGCAGCTTTCAGAACGTCGTCTGGATTATGCCGATCTCTATTTTCAGTCCAGTTTCCACGAATCCTGGGTGCTGGAAGACAAAATCATCAAAGATGGCTCCTACCATATTGATCAGGGCGTCGGCGTGCGTGCCGTCAGCGGTGAGAAAACCGGCTTTGCCTATGCTGACCAGATCACGCTGAACGCCCTGCGGCTGTCATCGGAAGCGGCACGCAGCATCGTACGCGAACAGGGCAACGGCAAGGCGCACACCCTGTCTGCGGTAATGAACCGCTCGCTCTACTCCACGGTTGACCCGCTCAGCAGCCTGACGCGTGAAGACAAAATTGCGTTGCTGTACCGTGTCGATCAGGTGGCCCGTGCGGCCGACCCGCGCGTGCAGGAGGTCAACGCCAGCCTGAGCGGCGTGTATGAGCAGGTGCTGGTGGCCGCGACGGATGGCACGCTGGCGGCTGATGTGCGTCCGCTGGTTCGTCTCTCTATCAGTGTTCAGGTCGAAGATCAGGGTAAACGCGAGCGCGGCTCAAGCGGCGGCGGCGGACGTACCGGTTATGAGTTCTTCCTCGCCGATGAAAATGGCGATGTGCGTGCCGATGCCTGGGCGCGTGAAGCGGTGCGAATGGCGCTGGTTAACCTTTCTGCCGTGGCGGCACCTGCCGGTACGCTGCCGGTGGTGCTGGGCGCGGGCTGGCCGGGCGTACTGCTGCATGAAGCGGTGGGACACGGTCTGGAAGGCGACTTCAACCGTCGCGGCACCTCGGTATTCAGCGGCAAAATGGGGCAGCTGGTGGCGTCAGAACTCTGTACGGTGGTCGATGACGGCACCATTGAAGGGCTGCGCGGCTCCCTGGCGGTCGATGATGAGGGCGTACCGGGTCAGTACAATATGCTGATTGAGAACGGCGTGCTGAAAGGCTACATGCAGGACAAGCTCAATGCGCGCCTGATGGGCGTCAGTCCTACCGGAAACGGTCGTCGTGAATCATATGCCCATCTGCCGATGCCGCGTATGACCAACACCTATATGCTGGCCGGCAAGTCGACGCCGCAGGAGATCATCGAAAGCGTTGAATATGGCCTGTATGCGCCTAACTTTGGTGGCGGCCAGGTGGACATCACCTCAGGCAAATTTGTCTTCTCTACCTCAGAAGCCTATCTGATTGAGAACGGCAAAATTACCAAACCGGTGAAGGGCGCGACCCTGATTGGTTCCGGTATTGAAGCGATGCAGCAGATCTCAATGGTAGGTAACGACCTGGCGCTGGATAAAGGCGTTGGCGTCTGCGGTAAGGAAGGCCAGAGCGTGCCGGTGGGCGTGGGCCAGCCGACCCTGAAGCTGGATAAACTGACTATCGGCGGCACCGCCTGATATTCTCTCAACAACCCGCCGCCCGGCGGGTTGTTAGCTTTTACGCTGCTGCTGATACTGCTCGGCAACCTGTTCGAAGTAGCCAGTCAGATAATCGATACAGACCTGAACCTTGAGCGGCAACTTATCCTTTTCGGTATAAAGCGCGTAAACCGGGCGCGGCTCAGACTGATACTGCGGAAACAGAATATCAATCTCACCGGCATTGATCTCATCAATCACCCACATCATTGGCACGTAGGCGATGCCGTTACCCGCTTTCAGCCAGCGGATCAGGGTCAGTGAATCGTTAGTGACGAAACGCCCCTGCGGCGCCAGTCGCGTCACCAGCCCTTCTGGCGCAATCAGCTCAAAGTTATTATCGGGACGCACGCTATATTCCAGCCAGGCGAAATTATCGATATCGCCCGGTTTTTCCGGCGTACCGTGCTGCGCCAGATAACTTTTTGCCGCGCAGACCACCATCGGCATGGCGCCCAGGCGACGTGAAAACAAGCTGGAATCTTTTAGCGCACCGACCCGAATCACCAGGTCCAGGCCATCGGCAATCAAATCCGGTGCCGGAATGCCGGTGACCAGATTGACGCTCAATCCCGGATACTCACGCAGCATATCGCTGGTCATGCCAGCCAGCACGTTCTGTGCCATGGTAGAGGAGCTGCCAATACGCAGTACGCCAATCGGCGTGTTATTAAAGGCGTAGAGCTGCTCATGCACCTGGGTAGCTTCCGCCAGCATACGACGACAGCCCTGATAATAAATTTTGCCCGCTTCTGTCAGCCCGATACTGCGTGTGCTGCGATTAAGCAATTTGACCTGTAGCTCATCTTCCAGTTTTGCCACGATCTGACTGATCGAAGAGACGCTCAGATGGAGCTGGCGTGCGGCAGCGGTAAACGAACCCAGTTCAACCACTTTGGCGAAAATCGACATGCCCTTGAGTCGTTCCATTATTTACTCTGGCTTAAAAGTGATTTAGATCACATTCTGTAGAAAACTTATAGTCAGGCGCGTTACTATAAGCGCGCCGGGGTATTTCCCGGTGATTCTTCATTGCCTGTTGCCCTTCGATGATACGCTATTATTAAGCCAGCTGGGGTTCGGATAGAGCGACCAGTGGCTTTTCCTGCGACATCTGACGAGGCAAAGAAGTATCCCGGCAAGGTCGAACTAAGGATTTCTGATGAGTGTGCTTCCGGTATTTGTCATGTTTGGGCTCTCTTTTCCGCCCGTTTTCATCGAATTAATTATCTCGCTAATGCTGTTCTGGTTAGTGAAACGTGTGCTGACGCCGAGCGGTATTTACGATCTTGTCTGGCATCCGGCACTTTTTAATACAGCGCTTTACTGCTGTGTGTTTTACCTTGTATCCCGTTTATTTGTCTGAGGTTTAAGTGAAAGCAC
The DNA here is from genome assembly GCF_037149395.1 of Pantoea sp. USHLN298. Classification (NCBI taxonomy): domain Bacteria; kingdom Pseudomonadati; phylum Pseudomonadota; class Gammaproteobacteria; order Enterobacterales; family Erwiniaceae; genus Pantoea; species Pantoea sp. USHLN298. Next base: position 427,386 of record NZ_JBBCRO010000006.1, on the reverse strand, counting down.
TCATAAGAAAAATCGCGCGTTACGCGATTACTATCCTGCTGGTCATCATCGCTGTGGTGATTATTTTCCGCGCCTGGGTGTTTTATACCGAATCGCCCTGGACCCGTGACGCAAAATTCGCTGCCGACGTCGTCGCCATCTCACCCGATGTCACCGGTCTGATTACCGACGTACCGGTTCATGACAACCAGCTGGTGAAGAAGGGCGACACCCTGTTTGTGGTGGATCGCCCGCGTTATCAGAAAGCGCTGGACCAGGCCCAGGCTGACGTCGAATATTATCAGGCGCTGGTCGGTGAGAAACGCCGCGAAGCGGGACGTCGTAACCAGCTCGGTACTTCCGCTATGTCTCGCGAAGCGATTGATCAGGCTAACAACGATCTGCAAACCAGCGAACACCAGCTGGCGAAATCGGTGGCGACCCGCGACCTGGCGAAGATCGATCTGGAGCGCACTACCGTTAAGGCACCGTCTGATGGCTGGGTCACCAACCTGAATGTCTACCAGGGCGAATTTATCACCCGCGGTTCGGTGGCGGTGGCGCTGGTGCAACAGCACTCCTTCTACGTGCTGGCCTACCTGGAAGAGACCAAACTGCACGGCGTGGAGCAGGGCTTCCGCGCTGAAGTGACGCCGCTCGGCAGCAATGTGGTGCTGCGCGGTACGGTGGACAGCGTGGCTGCTGGCGTCACCAACAGCAGCAGCTCGGTCGACAGCAAAGGCATGGCAACTATCGACTCTAACCTGGAGTGGGTACGTCTGGCGCAGCGTGTGCCGGTGCGTATTCGTCTTGATCAACAGCCAGGCAACCGCTTCCCGGCAGGCACCACGGCGACGGTGGTGATCACCGGTCAGGCCGATCGCCAGCCGGAACAGGTGTCGCCAATGACCCGACTGTTTAATCGCCTGCGTGAGTTTGGTTAAGAGGGCGATATGATCGAGTTCTTGCGTTTCCCGGTGAAGCTGACCTTCGCGCTGCTTGCCGCGCTGATGATTGGTTTTCACCTTAACCTTGAAACGCCTCGCTGGGCGGTGATGACCGCGGGCATTGTTGCCGGCGGCACCGCCTTCGCCGCCGGTGGCGATCCCTATTCAGGTGCGCTACGTTACCGCGGTGTGCTGCGAATCATCGGTACCTTCATCGGCTGTATCGCCGCCCTGACCATTATGATCGCCACGGTGCGTGCGCCGGTGGTGATGCTGCTGCTCTGCTGCATCTGGGCCGGTCTTTGCGTCTGGCTCTCATCGCTGATCAAAGTTGAAAACTCCTATGCTCTGGGGCTGGCAGGCTATACCGCACTGATTATCGTGGTTACCGCCGACGCCAGCGGCGGCCTGACGCTGGCACCGCAGTATGCGGTAGAGCGCTGCAGTGAGATCGTGCTCGGGATTTTGTGCGCCATTCTGGCGGATATGATCTTCTCGCCGCGCTCGATTAAAAAAGTGATCGATGCTGAAGTGGACTCGCTGCTGGTGGCGCATTATCAGCTGCTGCAGCTCTGCGTCGCGCACGGTGACAAAGAAGAGGTTGATAAGGCCTGGAGCGCGCTGGTGCGCCGTACCACTGCGCTAAACAGTATGCGCAGCCAGCTGATGATGGAATCCTCGCGCTGGAAGAACAGCAATCGACGGCTGCAGATGCTCAATACGCTCTCGCTGACCCTGATTACCCAGGCGGCCGAAACCTTTCTGATTCAGAATGCGCGCCCCGACTACATTCCGCCGCAGTACCGTTTGCTGATTGAAAAAGAGGCCACGACGGTTGAAGAGGTGCATAAGCGGATGAAGGTGATGCGGCGGGTAATGGGTGCCAGCGGCAAATCGACGCCGGACACGCTGGTGAGCTGGGTCGGCGCAGCAACCGAATATCTGCTGCTGCTCAACGGCATTAAAAGTAACAGCCGTATCACCTCGCTGGAAGAGGAGATCCTGCAACGCGAAATCGTGATTCAGGCGCGTTCGGCTGAAACCCATCACGCGATGATCAATGGCATCCGTACTTTTGTTGCCACAGCGCTGGGATCGTTATTCTGGTTATACACCGGCTGGACCTCGGGTAGCGGCTGCATGGTGATGCTGGCGGTGATTACCGCGCTGGCGATGCGGATGCCGAATCCGCTGATGATGGCGAAAGACTTTCTCTACGGCATGACGGTCGCGGTGCCGCTTGGCGCGCTCTACTTTATCTACGTCTTGCCCAATACCCAGCAGAGCGCACTGTTGCTCTGTATTGCCATCGGCCTGCTCGGCTTTATCGGCGGTATCTTTGTACAGCGACGTCAGCTGGGCACCCTTGGTGCGTTAATCGGGACGCTTAACGTGCTGGTGCTGGATAACCCGATGGAGTTCAGATTCAATGTGTTCCTCGATAACGTGCTGGGCCAGGTGATCGGCTGCTTCGTGGCGATGATGGTGATCCTGTTGATTCGGGATAAATCGAAAGCGCGCACCGGACGCAAACTGCTTAACCGCTTTATGTATGCGGCCGTGTCGGCGATGACCACCAATCAGGCGCGCCGCCGTGAAAACCATCTGCCAGCGCTCTATCAGCAATTGTTTCTGCTGTTAAACCTGTTTCCCGGCGACATCGATAAATATCGCATCGCGCTGACGCTGATCATTGGACATCAGCGGTTACGCAATGCAGAAGTGCCGGTGAATGACGATCTCTCCGCCTACCATCGCCAGCTGCGCTACACCGCCGATCGGGTGATCTCCGCCGGCAGCGATGACAAACGACGCTACTACTTTGAGCAGTTATTGCAGGAGCTGGAGGTCTATCAGCAGAAGCTGGTGCATTACGATGCGCCCGTCAGCGTAACCGAACCGGTAAAACGGCTGGCGACCATGCTGAACAAGTATCAGAACACCCTAATCCAAATCTGAAACCGGCCGCTGCGTCCTGCAGCGGCCGGTGTAATGCCATCCCGTCACAAAACCTGTCGCTTTTGCCAACTATACTCTTCTGACGGAAGGGTAAAATGACAGGAGCGAATCAATGACATCACTGCACACAAGCGAACTATTTCAGACCGGTTATTTAGCTGACGGTCAATGGCATCGCACCTCTACCACTTTTGACGTGACCAATCCCGCCACCGGCGAGGTGATCGCGCAGGTCGCTAAAGCGGGTAAAGCGGAAACGGAGCAGGCGATTGCTGCCGCTGAGCGCGCCTTTCCCGCCTGGCGCGCCCTGACCGCCAAAGCGCGCGCGGAGATCCTTTATCGCTGGTACCAGCTGATCATTGAGAACAAGCGCTGGCTGGGCGAGCTGATGACCGCCGAACAGGGGAAACCGCTGAAAGAGGCGGAAGGCGAAGTGGAGTATGCCGCCAGCTTTATTCAGTGGTTTGCCGAACAGGCAAAACGCGCTAACGGTGAAATCATCCCGCCAGCCAAACCGGGTTCCCGTATTCTGGCGACCCGCGAACCGATTGGCGTTGTTGCTGCCATCACGCCGTGGAATTTTCCGATGGCGATGCTGACGCGCAAGCTGGGTCCGGCGCTGGCGGCAGGCTGTACCGGCATCATCAAACCCGCCAACAATACGCCGCTTTCTGCCTTTGCCTTGCTGGCGTTAGCGAAGCAGGCTGGCGTGCCGGATGGCGTACTCAACGCAGTGGCAGGTGATACGCATGCGATTAGCGACGCCATCATGGCCAGTAAAGCGGTGCGTAAAATCTCGTTCACCGGTTCAACCGAGGTCGGCAAGCTGCTGATGCGCAATGCCGCAGAGACGATGAAAAAAGTCTCTATGGAGCTGGGCGGCAATGCGCCTTATATCGTGTTTGAGGATGCGGATATTGATGCCGCCGTGCAGGGCGCGATCGCCAATAAATTCCGTAATGCGGGTCAGGTCTGTGTCAGCGTGAACCGCTTCTACATTCACAGCGCTATCTATGACCGCTTTACCCGCCAGCTGGCAGACGAAGTCAGTAAGCTCAAAGTGGGTAACGGCATGGAAGAGGGAGTGATTGTCGGGCCGCTGATTGAGGCCTCTGCGCTGGAAAAGGTGGAACAGCACGTTAAGGATGCGGTCGCCAAAGGCGGCAAACTGCTGGCTGGCGGCGAGCGTCATGCGCTGGGTGGCAACTTCTGGCAACCGACGGTGATTACCGAGGCGCACGAAGGAATGCAGCTGGCACAGGAAGAGACCTTTGGTCCGGTCGCCGCCTGCTTCCGGTTCGATGATGAGGCAGAGGTGATCCGCCGCGCCAACGATACGCCCTTTGGTCTGGCGGCTTATTTCTACACCCAGAACCTGCAGCGGGTGTTCCGCGTCTCTGCCGCGCTGGAAAGCGGCATGATCGGGATAAACGAATGCGCCGTGTCGACGGAAGTCGCGCCGTTTGGTGGCGTGAAAGAGTCGGGACTGGGGCGCGAAGGTTCGGTGCTGGGTATGGAAGAGTATCTGGAGATCAAAGCGCTGCATCTCGGCGGTTTGGGCTAGCGGTCAGGAACGGGCGGCGCGGGTCGCCCGCAGACGGAGGATGGGAGCCGTCAGCATGAAAACCGAGCGTTTTGATTTCAATGAGATAGTCGATCAGGCACATTTTTTTCGCCAGTTCAGCGAGCGGTTTGCGCTGGAAGAGCGGCGGATCTGCGATCTGGATGGACTATGGGATGTGGTGACCGGCGATCTGTTGCCGATGCCGCTGGAGATTGAGTTTGTAAATCTGGGGAAAGGGCAGCGACGACGCTATGGTGCGCTGATTTTGCTGTTTGATGAAGCAGAAGAGGAGCTGGAAGGTCAGCTGCACTTTAACGTCAGATGAAAAAGGGCCCCGGCGAGCGGGGCCAAAGGGTTCGTCATAAATCTGACGAGGAATTACTTATAGAGCTGAGCGGTGAAGTGATAGTTATCGCCGGTACGGGCCTCAATCACTTTATAGGCGCTGGCACCCTGCTCATCGGCTTTCTGAGAAAGCTCCGCACGATAATCCATCGGTGCCCCCGCTGTACCACTGATGGTGACGGTTCCCGCAGGCTGCAGGTTTTGTGTCTGTTCACCGGTTACCAGCTGTGCGGCAGAAGCGCCGAACGCCATAACGGAAAGCAGGCTGACTGTAGCGATGGTTGTTTTGATTTTCATTGTTCGTCTCCTCATTACGTTCAACAACCTGCGGTGAAAAGAAAGAAGCGGGTCGTCGATACGGGTCCGGCGCCGTTCAGGGCGACGTGACGGTTAATTATTTATACAGCTCAGCGGTGACGTGGTAGGTGTCATCCTGGTTGTTTTCGATGATGCGATAGTGGCTGGCACCCTGCGCATCGGCTTTCTCAGACAGAACCTGACGGATATTGGTCTGATCGCCGTCACGGCCGCTGACGCTGATAGTCTGGTTCATCGGTTGCAGATTCTGGCTCTGTGCCTGCTGATTCGATACCAGGCTGGCTGCGCTGGCACCCATTGAGAACACGGAAGCCAGACTCAGTACGGCAATAGCGAATGTCTTTTTCATGATTAACTCTCCTGAAATTGTTTGCCTGAACCCACCGAGGCGCATAACCGCGCGTCAAAAAGAGGGTTCGGGGCGATATCTGATGACGCTGGGCTTAGTTGTACAAACGGGCAGTGGCGTGATAGTTGCCGTTGTTGTACGCCTCGATCACGCGATAGGCTTTTGCGCCCTGCTGATCGGCTTTATCACTCAGCTGCTGGTTAATTTCCATCGGTGAGCCTGCAACGCCACTGACGCTGACGGTACCTGCGGGTTGCAGATCCTGTGCCTGCGCTGCGGTGACAGATTCTGCTGCCACAGCACCAAAAGAAAGAGCAGAGAGAATGCTCAGCGTAGCGATGGTAGTTTTTACGTTCATGTATTTTTCCTCGTCGTCAATTTTTATCTTTTTAGTTGGTGTGATTTGCATCACGAAAAGAAGTATAGAACTAATAACGGAAGAAATTAATACTCCGCTAATAATGTTTTTTTGTGATTCTTTATCCTTATGGCTACTTTTAATAACCCAGCGTTATAAAAACCGGCTGAAAAATGACCTTTTCAGCCCTTTTTGCTGCAAAAACAGCGGGATAAATCACTTTATCTTTTTGTGCGAAAAGAGGTGGTCGATCAGCCTGGACTTTGATTCAGATCTGGGTAATGTCGCCAGTGTCGTGATGTAAAGCAGTGTAAAATAGCGCGAAAGGTTAAGCAGACCAAAAGGTATGACCATTATTCAGACGAGAGAAAACGACCAAAGCATGACGCTAACGCACTGATTTTAATCAGGACAGGGCAGGAGAAGTGGCAGGCGCGGGCAAAACAGGCTGTTGACCGGCACGATTATGCTCAGTCAACAGGTCCGCTATCAGAGTTCCTGTTCAAACAGGTTAAGAATGGCACCGTGCAGTTGCTTAACCGTGAAGTCGCGTGCGCGGGTGATAAAAATGGTGTCATCCCCGGCGATGGTGCCCAGGATGCCTTCTGATTTGCCCAGCGAGTCGAGCAGGCGCGCAATCAGCTGTGCGGCGCCCGGGCTGGTATGAATCACCACCAGCGCATCGTTGTAATCGATGTCCAGAACCAGGTTTTTTAACGGGCTGGTGGTGGTCGGCACGCCAAGTTCGGCAGGCAAGCAATAAACCATCTCCATTTTGGCATTGCGGGTGCGTACCGCGCCAAATTTGGTCAGCATACGAGAAACCTTTGACTGGTTGATGTTCTCGAAGCCTTCATCCTGGAGCGCCTGAACGATTTCGCCCTGGGAACTGAATTTTTCTTCTTTTAATAAGGCCTTGAAAGCCTTGATCAGATCGTCTTGTTTCGATGGGTTTCGCATAGGTTACCAATAAATAGAGGGAATAACCGCGCAGCCGCCCGCGGCAGAGTGGTGATTATGCATTTAAATGCATTTTTATGCAATCGGTTGATTGATGAACAGGGTTCGGGCGGCTAGCGGGCGGCGATAATAGCAAAGAAATCGTCTCATACCAAAACCCCTGTCACAGCGCTGGAAGGCGAAGGTTGCAAAGTTGTTATATTATTGGTGGTGTAGTAACAGAAAACGCACGTAGCCGTTCTCTGTCTGACGACGGCACAGTTGTCGGTCATTCAGGTATGAAGATGATAAGTAACTTTTGAATCCGGCGATTAAGTGTGAAAACACGTAGAATTAACAGCGGATATTTATCATCGCCTGAGCAGTTGATTAAGGTCTGACACAGATAGAATTTCGGCCCATCTCTGCCCCACCTTAATAAGGAGTTAAGAATGAAAGTTGCCGTTCTCGGTGCCGCTGGCGGCATAGGCCAGGCGCTCGCACTTCTGCTCAAAACCCAGCTTCCTGCAGGTTCAGAACTTTCACTGTATGACATCGCACCGGTGACGCCGGGTGTTGCCGTCGATCTCAGCCATATTCCGACGGCGGTCGCTATCAAGGGATTTAGTGGAGAAGACGCCACGCCCGCCTTGCAGGGTGCCGATGTGGTACTGATCTCTGCTGGTGTAGCGCGTAAGCCTGGTATGGATCGCGCCGACCTGTTCAACGTGAATGCCGGCATTGTGCGCAATCTGATTGATCAGGTGGCGACGACGGCACCCAAAGCCTTAATCGGGGTGATCACTAACCCGGTCAATACCACGGTGGCGATTGCGGCGGAGGTGCTGAAAAAACATGGCGTCTACGACAAAAACCGCCTGTTTGGCGTCACCACGCTGGATATCATCCGCGCCAATACCTTTGTGGCCGCGTTAAAAGGTAAGCAACCTGGCGAGGTTGAGGTACCGGTTATCGGCGGTCATTCCGGTGTGACCATTCTGCCTCTGCTGTCGCAGGTGCCAGGCGTCAGCTTCAGCGAACAGGAAGTGGCGGATCTCACCAAACGCATCCAGAACGCCGGGACGGAAGTGGTTGAAGCCAAAGCGGGTGGCGGTTCTGCCACGCTGTCGATGGGCCAGGCTGCCGCGCGTTTCGGTTTATCGCTGGTGCGTGCGCTTAACGGTGAGGCCAATGTGGTGGAGTGTGCTTATGTAGAAGGGGATGGCGAATATGCGCGTTTCTTCTCTCAGCCGCTGCTGCTGGGTAAAAACGGCATTGCCGAGCGTCAGCCGATTGGCACGCTGAGTGCTTTCGAACAGCAGGCGCTGACCGGGATGCTGGATACGCTGAAGAAAGATATCGCCCAGGGCGAAGAATTTGTGAAGCAGTAAATCATCGCCCTGACCCAACAACGCCCGGCTTAGCCGGGCGTTGTCGTTTACAGGCCGCCAGATTTATAAGCGCGTGCCGCGGGCGTACCGTTGCTGGCTGGCAGCTTCTTGCCCAGCATCTCCATCCGCATCTGGAACGGCGGGAACGGCATCTCGATACCGTGCTGCTCAAATCCGCTGAGGATCAGCTGATGCAGCTCATGACGCAGCGGCATACGATGCCCCATCTCAGCCGCATGTACACGCAGTTCAAACAGCTGAATGCCCTGCTGTAAATCGACCAGGAAAACTTCAGGTGGCGGCGTATCCAGCACATAGCTGCAACGTTCAGCCGCCTGTTTCAGGATGGTTGTCACCTGTTCGCTGCTGACTTTCGCCGGTGCAGGAATGGTCAGCACCACACGCGTCACCGAATCGGACAGCGACCAGTTAACGAACTGCTCGGTGATAAAGGCTTTGTTCGGCACAATAATCTCTTTGCGGTCCCAGTCAGTGATCGTGGTGGCGCGGGTATTGATGCGGGTAATGCTGCCGGTCAGGTCGCGAATCGTGACCGTGTCGCCAATGCGGATCGGTTTTTCAAACAGAATGATCAGACCCGAGATAAAGTTGGCAAAAATTTCCTGCAAGCCAAAACCGAGCCCGACACCGAGTGCGGCCACCAGCCACTGTAATTTCGACCACTCAATACCGATCAGCGAGAAACCAATCAATCCGCCAATCAGCAACAGCAGGTATTTGGTCAGCGTGGTGATGGCATAGCCGGTACCGGGCGTCAGATTAAGGTGCTGCAGCAGCGCCAGTTCCAGCAGAGCGGGCATATTGCGCACCAGCTGGGTGGTGATAATAAACACCAGAATGGCGATCAGCACCGAACCCAGGGTAATCGGCTGGATAGACTCCACGCCCTGCACCGAGGTGTTGACGTCCCACAGCGGAATATTCTCCAGGAAGCCAAAAGCGGAGTGAATTTCCGACCACAGCACAATCACCGAAACCAGCGCAATCAGCGTCAGAATTGAGCGCACCAGCCGCAGCGACTGCGCACTGATAGCGTCAAGATCGATAACCGGCTCTTCAATCTCAATCGCGTCGGTATTCTGTGCGCCTTGTTCTTTCTCTTCTTCACTGCGCGCCCGGTTCGCCAGCATATCAGCGCGGCGCTGACGGGCGCGGTCAAAGCCAAGACGGCGCCGCTGAATCAGCATCCAGCGGCGGATAATGTGATAGATCACCAGCAGCAGGAACCAGATGGCAACCGAGGTTTCCAGCCGGGCCAGCAAGGCCTGCGCCGTCGCCAGATAACCGATTGCCGAGGCGAGCGCCGCCATCAGCGGCATCGCGATCATCAGGTTCCACAGCATACGGTTGATCATGTTGTCGCCGTTGCCCTCTTTATCCAGATAGAGCGGAATCCCGGCGCGTTTCAGGCTGACGGTAACGATGCTGATCGCGCCACAAATCAGAATGAAACAGAGGCGTCCCAGTGACGAAGAGAACTGACGATCTTCCAGATTACCAAAGGCGATTAACAGCATGATCAGCGGCACAATCAGACCGATGCTCAGCGAGTAGTAGCGCATAGCGCGCGCCACGCGGTTCTGCGGCCAGCGGAAATGGACGATGAACAGGCCGTTGGAGCGGGCAAAGGCGGCGCTGATCATAAAGGCCCACAGCAGCGGCAGCGTGGCGGTAATACCATCGCCGATGGCGACGGCAATCGGGTAGGGCCAGGCGTTCTGCAGACCATAACCCAGCGTGCCCCACAACACCGGCAGCGGCAGCGCCACCAGTATCGACCAGAATACGGTACGAATGGTGAGCCGGAAGCGGTCCTGAGTGACCTTGCCGACTTTGCTGGCGGAGCGTTCAAGGAAGGCGTTGAAGTGACGACGCGAACTGATGCTGAAACCGACCAGCAGCAGGGCGCCAATGATCGGCAGCACGGTGTTGCGGCTGGTAAACATCATTGCCATCGCTTTGCCGAGCTGACCCAGTGTATCCAGCGACAGCAGGCGTGATAGATCCTTAGCCAGATCCAGCGGGTAACTCAGGCCGATCGGGCTGACGTCGGCGGTCCAGAACAGATAACGGTGGGTGGCATCTTTTACTTCGGTCAGCGCATCCTGCAACTGCGTGTTGCCGACCTTCAGCTTGGTGATCTCCAGGATCAGGGTGTCGCAGCCGGAGATCAGGGAATTAAGCAGTTCGCGCTGGGTCCGCAACTGGGCATCAAGGATTCGCTTCTGCTCGCTGGTAAAGGGCTGTCCATCCGCCTGATGGCCCTTGCGTAGCGCCTCCTGACGATCCAGCAAATCTTCATAATGGAGTCGCTGAACCCGCAGCTGCGCCATCTCGTTATCAATCTGCTGAGATTTGGGCATCTCCGGCAGACGCGCCACCTGGGCCCGTAGCGCTTCCCCCAGTAAATTAGAGGCGCCGAGCCACTGTGACTGCTCGCGCAGGGTTGAGAGCGCCTGACGTACCTGAATAATTTGATTGGTTGCCAGCCGCTGCTGCGACGCTACCAGATCCATCCGCTGCGCCTGCTGATTCAGGGCAACGGAGAGATCGCGGTTAACGCGGAACTGATCGCTGATTGCCGGTGGCAGATCGCCACTGTTTTCCGCCAGTTGCTCGGTGCGTGCCAGCGCCAGTTCGGCTTCACGCTGGCGCTGATCGTTGAGCTGATTACGCAGCGCCTGCAGATAGTTATCCAGCTGAGCGGCTTTGCGCTGGTGCGCTTCGGCCCGCATCCGCGCCAGTTCCTGACGATTATTGGCGGAGAGCTGCGCCAGCTCCAGCTCATCGACGCGCGCTTTATTGGCGGCATTTTCCGCCTGACGCGCCGCCAGTTGCAGCTGGCCCTGCGGCGAGGCGCTGTTGCTGGCCGCCTGCAAACGTCGTTCACTTTCGGTCATGGCGCGGCGGGCTTCGGTCTGCTGTTGTGGCAGCTGCGACAGGGAGTCGCTGATCTCACGTGCGCGATCCTGCTCCTGCTGCGCCTGACGACCCTCTTCCAGCAGCTGGCTGCTGACCTGCAGAATCTCCTGATCCAGTTCCGCGCTGCTCATGTTGCTGCGCACGGTCTTTGCGCTGTCGCCCATCGCAGCGATCTGTTGACGTAACTCGCGAGCCAGACGCGGGAAATCATCAATGACCTGCTGATACTGGGCGGCACGCTCCAGCGAGTCATCACGTTCAGAGAGGAAATTTAACGCGGCTTCAATGGACTGGATCTGTTCTGCCTGGGCGGGTGAACTTTTGGCGGCTTTGACTTCTTCCAGCTGCTGTTTTAGCTGGTTCGCGTCAGGCAGGCTGGCCGCAAAGGCCGAGCTGCTGAGCCACAGGCTCAGCAGCAGGAGGAGAATCGAACGCACAGGTGACACTCACTTAGTCGACGATGACGTCGGAAACGTCTGTCGCCACCGGCAGGGCAATCGCCAGCGGTTGACCCAGACGGGTTTTACTTTCAGCTTCAAGGCTTTCAGCCAGTTTGACCCGGCCCGGTGCGAACAGGTTAATCACGGTAGAGCCCAGCTTAAAGCGACCCATTTCCTGACCTTTCAGCAGCACCACCGCACCTTCATCATCCGCTGCCGGATAGTGCCAGCGTTTAATCACGCCTTCACGCGGCGGGGTTATAGTACCGGCCCACACCGTTTCGATGCTGCCGACGATGGTGGCGCCGACCAGAATCTGCACCATTGGACCGATATCCGTCTCGAAATAGCAGATAACACGCTCATTGCGGGCAAACAGGTTAGGGATGTTGCGCGCGGTCAGCGGGTTAACTGAGTAGAGATCGCCCGGCACGTAGATCATCTCACGCAGGATACCGTTGCACGGCATATGAACGCGGTGATAGTCGCGCGGTGCCAGATAGGTCGTAACAAATTCACCGTGAACAAAGCGGGCCGCCATCTGCTCATTTCCCGCCAGCAGGGCTTCAAGCGTGTAGTGATGACCTTTCGCCTGGAAGATCTGGTCACCCTCGATGTGGCCGAGCTGGCTGATTGCGCCATCAGCGGGCAGGGCGATCAGGTTGGCGTCAGCATCCACCGGACGCGCATCGTCTTTTAACGGACGGACAAAGAAGTCGTTAAAGGTGCGATAACTGGCGGTGTCCGGCTTGCGCGCTTCCGCCATGTCGACTTTGTAAAACCAGACAAAGATGTCAATGACCAGTTTGGTCAACCAACCACCGCGGCGACTGGCGCCCCAACCGGCGAGTTCAGTCAGCCATTTCTTCGGGAGAATATGATTCAAGCCGAGTTTCAAACGATCAAACACCTTAGCCTCCTGGCTATTTTCATGACGTTGATAAAAAAGGGAGCGGATTGTAGCAGCGCCCCGGTCAGATGGCGACTATAGCCGATTTATGCCACGCGGCGAATCGCCGGGCCTCTGGCCAATTGGCGCGCAGCATCGGGACCGGGTAACCCGCCGCAGCGGGCAGCACCGCGCGCCGGATGAAAATCTGCGTTCAGGACGCGGTTATACCCGTTAACCTTCACCGTCAGGGAAGTTTTTACGCGTTTTTACCTGCGCCATGCTTTCCAGAATGCGGTGGTAGTTATCGAAACGGGAAACGTTGATTTTTCCCTGCTCTACCGCTTCGCGGATTGCACAGCCGGGATCGCTGCCGTGCTTACAGTCACGAAACTTGCAATCGCCGAGGTAGGCACGAAATTCGACAAATCCGCGGGTGATTTGTTCCGGTTCAAGATGCCATAAGCCAAACTCGCGCACGCCGGGCGAATCGATCACATCGCCGCCGTGTGGGAAGTGATACAACCGCGAGGCGGTGGTGGTGTGCTGACCGAGACCGGAGTTATCAGAGACTTCATTGGTCAGAATGGCCACCTGTTCCTCTTTATCGAGGCCGAGCAGGGCATTCAGCAGGCTCGATTTACCAACGCCAGACTGGCCGGCGAAGATGCTAACGCGATCGGTTAATGCAGCTTCCAGCTCATCCAGACCGTTTTTCGCCCGGCTGGAGACCATGACGACCCGGTAACCAATCTCACGATAAATATCCATCTGCCGATCGACAAAGGCGCGCGCCTTCTCATCCAGCAGATCGGTTTTGTTCAGGACCAGCAGCGGCTCAATATCCAGCGTTTCACTGGCAACCAGATAGCGGTCGATGATGTTCAGCGACAGTTCGGGCAGAATGGCCGACACGATAATGATCTGATCGATATTGGCGGCGATCGGTTTGACGCCATCGTAAAAGTCGGGACGGGTTAATACGCTGGTGCGTTCATGCACCGCTTCGACAATACCTTTGCCGCCGCTCAGCGCCGGACGCCACAGCACGCGGTCGCCGGTCACCAGCGAACGAATAGTACGACGAATATTGCAGCGGTGGGCGACGCCTGCGCTGTCCTCGACATCGGCGTGCATGCCAAAACGGCTGACAACGACCCCATCTGCAGCTTCACCAAACAGATTATCATCCGCTTCCGGACGCTCTCTGCGCTGGTTGAGACGGCGATCGTGGTTAGCGCTTACGCGACGTTGTTGGCCCTTCGACAGTTTATTTTTGCTCACTCACCCTCACAGTGTTAGCCAGATTTCGCCCGGCTGGGCAAAACGTCTATGATACACCTTATTCATCCTGAATGACGACTACAGCAACCGCAGGAAACAGCATGGCTACTGGAAATGAACAGAATCTGATCTGGATTGATCTTGAGATGACCGGACTGGATCCGGAACGCGATCGCATTATTGAGATCGCGACCCTGGTAACGGACGCCAATTTAAACATCCTGGCGGAAGGCCCGGTGATGGCCGTCCACCAGTCTGACGCGCAACTGGCGCTGATGGATGAGTGGAACGTTCGTACCCACACCAACAGTGGACTGGTAGAAAGGGTAAAGGCGAGCCAGATAGACGATCGGGCAGCGGAACTGGCCACCATTGAATTTCTGAAACAGTGGGTGCCAGCCAATACTTCGCCGATTTGCGGTAACAGCATTGGCCAGGATCGGCGCTTCCTGTTCAAATATATGCCTGAGCTGGAAGCCTACTTCCATTATCGCTATCTGGACGTCAGCACGCTGAAAGAACTGGCGCGCCGCTGGAAGCCCGACATCCTGCCTGGCTTTAAAAAGAGCGGTTCACATCAGGCGCTGGATGACATTCGCGAGTCCGTTGCGGAGCTGGCTTACTACCGCGAACACTTTTTGCAGCTTTAATCAACAGCGGGTGCGCAGGAAATCGTCAGGTTGCTGATTTAATCAGCAATCGCGCGGAAAGCGAAAAATTTTGCTTTCAAGGGCTTGCAGCAGCAACGATTTCTCGTATAATGCGCACCCCGTACCGGTGAAGAATTTATTAACGGTACAAGGCGCGGGAATAGCTCAGTTGGTAGAGCACGACCTTGCCAAGGTCGGGGTCGCGAGTTCGAGTCTCGTTTCCCGCTCCAGATTTAATTAGCAGTACCCTCTTTGCGGGAATAGCTCAGTTGGTAGAGCACGACCTTGCCAAGGTCGGGGTCGCGAGTTCGAGTCTCGTTTCCCGCTCCAGATTTTTTAGCACTGCCCTTCTATGCGGGAATAGCTCAGTTGGTAGAGCACGACCTTGCCAAGGTCGGGGTCGCGAGTTCGAGTCTCGTTTCCCGCTCCAGTTTTACGTCATACCCCATCCAGCCGATTATCAGGCTGTTTATTGTTGCGGGATACAAGAGTTTCCAGAAGGTTATCCACAGCACTGCACGCCATCATTTGCGCTGTTTTCCCCGATCTGTAAAATGCTTTTGAACAGAGTTATCCACAGCTTTATCTGTTAACCGAAGCGATAGCCTCATTATTAAATAAACACAACTTTGCGGTAACCCGTTGATAATTATCAATATGAAAATATTTCAGATTGTTATTTCCCAGCGTAATCAGCCTTATGGCATTTGAATGACAACGCCTTTTTATTTTTATTCACAGCATGTGGAAAACGCCTGACTGCCGGCTGGCTGCTCACTCATGCATCACGCGGTAATCCCTTCTCAACTGCACGGACCAGGCGCTTATGCTGCGCGGGCTGCACGTCGACCACCAGCTGCTGACGTTGATCCTGCTGCCGGGCGATAGCCCAGCGGATATGTTCATCCAGCATTTCACTCTCACCCAGCCGCTGCTCCAGCACCGGAATAATCTCTGCTGACCAGGGCGCATTTCCCAGCGCCACGGCGATATTGCGCAGCCAGCGTAAATGACCGATGCGCCGAATGGCCGATCCTTCCGTAATACGCAAAAACTTCGCTTCATCCCACTGAAACAGATCGATCAGTTCGGGCGCATGCAGGGCGGCGCGCGGCGAAAAATCACTTTCATCACTAAGCTGCCCGTAACGATTCCACGGACAGATCAGCTGACAATCGTCACAGCCGTAAATCCGGTTGCCCATCAGCGGACGAAATTCTTCCGGAATGGCCCCTTCCAGTTCGATGGTGAGATAGGAGATGCAGCGCCGGGCATCGACCACATAAGGTTCAACGATGGCGCTGGTCGGGCAGATCGTCATGCAGGCGACGCAGCGGCCGCACTGCTCTTCCTGCGGCGCATCCACGGGCAGCGGCAGGTCAATCAGCAGCTCGCCGAGAAAAAACCATGAACCCGCTTCGCGATTAAGAATCAAAGAGTGTTTGCCGGTCCAGCCGAGCCCGGCTTTCGCGGCCAGCGGCCGTTCAAGCAATGGGGCAGAGTCGACAAAGGGGCGAAAATTGAGCTCGCCACAGTGCTGCTGGATCATTTCTCCGAGCTTTTTCAGTCGATTGCGCAATACTTTGTGGTAATCACGGCCTAAGGCATAACGGCTGACATAGCCCAGTCGGGGATTTTTCAGGGTGCTGGCAAAGGCAGCTTTGGCCGGAAGGTAGTTCATGCGAACGCTGATGACGCGCAGCGTACCGGGTAACAGTTCATGCGGACGCGCCCGCATCATACCGTGGCGCGCCATCCACGCCATCTCGCCATGATATTGCTTGTCCAGCCACGCCTGAAGACGCGGCTCTTCCGCACTCAGATCGGTATCGGCGATACCGACCTGCTGAAAGCCGAGATCCAATCCCCACTGTTTAATCTGTTGTGCGAGTTGATGAAGATCGAGAGGGTATGACATGAGTGACCAGGGTTCGAAGAAAAACCGCCGCAGTTTACCATATTCTGTATGGCCTGCGCAGGCGGTGGCGCAACTGGAGCGTGAAGGTGCTGATGCGCTCGGCATCACCTTGTATGAACTGATGCTGCGCGCCGGACAGGCGGCCTATGAACATCTCAACGCCTGCTGGCCTGACGCCCGGCACTGGCTGATCCTGTGTGGTCATGGCAATAACGGCGGCGATGGCTATGTGGTGGCGCGTCTGGGGCAGGCGGCGGGTAAACAGGTGACGCTGCTGGCCTGTGAAGGGGAGAAACCGCTGCCTGAAGAGGCGCAGCGCGCGCGGGATGCCTGGCTGGATGCGGGCGGCGACATTCATGCTGCGGATGCCGCCTGGCCAGAACAGGTTGATGTAATTGTTGATGCGCTGCTCGGGACCGGCATTAATCGCGCGCCCGCTGAACCCTATAGCACGCTGATCCAGCTGGCGAATGCCCATGCCGCGCCGATCCTCGCTATCGACATGCCTTCTGGTTTAGCCGCCAGTACCGGCAGTGTGCCCGGCGAGGTCATCAACGCCACCCATACCCTGAGCGTGCTGGCGCTTAAACCGGGACAGATTACCGGCAAGGCCCGCGATTATGTCGGTGAGTTGCACTATGCCGACCTTGGCCTGCAGGCTTTTCTGGCGGCGGAATCAGCACCGATGGCGCGCTATGATGCCAGCGCGCTTACGCAGTGGCTCAGGCCGCGTAAACCGACCTCGCACAAAGGCGATCAGGGGCGTTTACTGGTGGTTGGCGGCGATACCGGTACCGCGGGCGCGGTGCGAATGACGGCGGAAGCGGCCCTGCGCAGCGGTAGTGGGTTAGTGCGAGTACTTACTCACAAAGATAATATTATCCCGATCCTGACGGCGCGGCCGGAAATCATGGTCGATGAACTGACTGATGAACAGCTGACCGCCGCACTGGCGTGGGCGGATGTGATTGCGATTGGTCCGGGCCTGGGGCAGCGCGAGTGGGGCAAGCGGGCGCTGGAACGGGTCGCCGAAAGCGAAAAGCCGATGCTTTGGGATGCGGATGCACTTAACCTGCTGGCAATCAGTGCGGAGAAACGTCAGAATCGCATCATTACGCCACATCCTGGCGAAGCGGCACGCCTGCTCAATATCAAGACCAGTGAAGTTGAGAGTGACCGCTTACATGCAGCGCAGATGCTGGCGCAGCGCTACGGTGGTGTGGTGGTACTGAAAGGCGCGGGCACGCTGATCGCCAGCGAGCAGGGTGAAATGGCGTTTGCCGACGTGGGAAATGCCGGTATGGCTTCCGGCGGCATGGGGGATCTCCTGAGTGGGATTATCGCCTCGCTGATGGGCCAGAAACTGGCGCTGTTTGATGCTGCCTGTGCCGGCTGCGTAGCCCACGGTGCCGCTGCGGATGCGGTGGCTGCACAACGAGGCACGCGCGGTATGCTGGCAACAGATTTACTTGAGCTGCTGTGGCAGTTTGTTAATCCTGAGATGAATTACGAAGCATGAAGACCTGTGTTATTTCTTTGCCCGATGAGGCGGCAACGCTCGGTTTGGGCGCTCAGCTGGCGCGTGCCTGTGGCAACGCGGCGGTCATTTATCTCTATGGCGATCTGGGGGCGGGTAAAACCACCTTCAGCCGCGGCTTTCTGCAGGCGCTGGGTCACCAGGGTAACGTAAAAAGCCCGACCTACACGCTGGTCGAGCCTTACACCCTGGGTGAGCGCTCACTTTATCATTTTGACCTCTATCGTCTTGCCGATCCGGAAGAGCTGGAATTTATGGGCATCCGCGATTACTTCAGCGGCGATGCCATCTGTCTGGTCGAATGGCCGCAGCAGGGCGAAGGGTTTCTGCCGTCGCCCGACCTCTCCTTAACGCTGCGCTACGTCGGTGACGCGCGTGAAGCGGAACTGGCGGCCCATACGCCACTGGCAGAGCAGTGGATAGCGTCACTTGCACAACACAGGGACCCGGCATGAAGTCACGGATGAAATGGGCGTTAGTGACACTGCTGCTGCTGGTCTGCACGCCGCTGTTCGCGGCCACACTGTCTGATATCAAAGTCGCCAATGGCGATAACCAGGCTACGGTAACCCTGAGCTTTGCTGGTCAGCCCGTGTATGGTTTCTTCCCGCTGCGCAATCCGGATCGGGTGGTGCTGGATGTGCGCCAGAGTGGGGTAGTGCAGGGACTGCCGCTGAACTTCAGCGGTGAAAACATCGTAAAGCGCATCCGCACCAGCACGCCGAAAGATAAACAGAGCGTACGGCTGGTGTTTGAGCTGACGCAGCCTGGCAAAACCCGGGCGGTTACGCAGCGTAACGGTAGCAACTACAGCGTGGTGTTTACCATTACCGGTACGCGTCCGGCCGTCACCCGCACGGTGCCCGCTCCGGCAACGGCGCCAGCGCGCGCCCCGGTTCAGAGCGCGGCCGCTGCCAATCCGTTTAATGCTAATCCGGTCACCGCTGTCACCAGCACGGCCAGCACGGTACGTCCGGGCAGCGCGGTGAGCCGCAACGACACGGTGATCGTGGCGATTGATGCCGGACACGGCGGTCAGGACCCTGGCGCGATCGGACAGCGCGGGCTGAAAGAGAAGAATGTCACCATCGCTATCGCCCGTAAGCTGCGGGTGCTGCTAAATAATGACCCGATGTTCAAAGGCGTCCTGACCCGTGATGGCGACTACTTTATTTCGGTGATGGGTCGTTCCGACGTGGCGCGTAAAGCCAACGCCAACGTGCTGGTTTCAATTCACGCCGACGCCGCGCCAAGCCATGCGGCGACCGGTGCCTCGGTCTGGGTACTGTCAAACCGTCGCGCCAACAGTGAGATGGCCAACTGGCTGGAGCAGAAAGAGAAACAGTCTGAACTACTGGGCGGCGCAGGCGATCTGCTGGCGAACAGCCAGGCGGACCCTTATCTCAGCCAGGCAGTGCTTGACCTGCAGTTTGGTCATTCACAGCGTGTCGGTTATGACATCGCCCAGAAAGTGCTGCAGCAGTTACGTGGCGTCACCTCGCTGCATAAACGCTTACCTGAGCATGCCAGTCTTGGCGTGCTGCGTTCGCCGGATATTCCTTCGCTGTTGGTGGAAACCGGCTTCATCAGTAATTCCTCGGAGGAGCGACTGCTTGGCAGTAGCGCACACCAGGATAAGATTGCGCAGTCGATCTATAAAGGTCTGCGCACTTATTTCCTGGCGCACCCGCTGCAATCCATCCCAAAGGAGGAAAACCGGCCGCTGGGCTCGTCGCCAGCGGTTAGCGTGGTCAGTAATCCGGCGACCGGTGTGACGCAATATACCGGCGCCGTTCAGCGCCACACGGTGACGCGCGGCGAGACGCTCTCTGGCATCGCCGCGAAGTATGGCGTCAGCATGGCGACCCTGCGTGAGATGAATACGCTGAAGCGCGATGTGGTGTGGGTTGGACAGCGTCTTAAAGTCCCGGCCAGTGCCGCCATCAGCCGGACGACGCGTGCCGCCCCCCGCGGCGTGATACGTCACAAAGTGGTCCGTGGCGATTCCCTGACCGCGATTGCCGCCCACTATGGCGTCAGCCCGAAAGCGATAATGCAGACCAATAATCTGAAGTCGACCAACGTAATGTTGGGGCAGAACCTGAAAATTCCTGCATCCTGATTGTTCGCCCGGCCACTGCGCCGGGCTGTCAGCTAAAAGGATATCCATCATGCCGATACAAATTTTACCGCCGCAGCTGGCGAACCAGATTGCGGCGGGAGAAGTGGTCGAGCGTCCTGCATCGGTTGTGAAAGAGCTGGTGGAAAACAGCCTTGATGCTGGCGCAACGCGCATTGATGTTGAGATTGAAAAGGGCGGCGCGAAGCTGATTCGTATCCGTGATAACGGGTGCGGCATCGTTAAAAGCGAACTGGCGATGGCGCTGGCCCGTCACGCCACCAGTAAAATTGCCTCACTGGATGACCTGGAGGCGATCATGAGCCTCGGTTTTCGTGGTGAAGCGCTGGCCAGCATCAGCTCGGTCTCGCGTCTGACCCTGACCTCACGTACCGCCGATCAAACCGAAGCCTGGCAGGCTTATGCCGAAGGGCGCGATATGGCCGTGACGGTCAAACCGGCTGCGCATCCGTGCGGCACCACGCTGGAAGTGCTGGATCTGTTTTACAACACCCCGGCGCGCCGCAAATTCATGCGTACCGAAAAAACCGAATTTGGCCACATTGACGAAGTGATTCGCCGCATTGCGCTGGCTCGCTTTGATGTCGCTATCTCGCTCAGCCACAATGGCAAAATGATGCGTCAGTATCGGGCGGTGAGTGATGAGAGTCAGCGCGAACGGCGGCTGGCGGCGATTTGCGGCGTGACCTTTATGCAACATGCGTTACGCATCGAGTGGCAGCACGACGATCTGTCGCTGCGCGGCTGGGTCGCCGATCCTACCGGTTCCCGTCAGGTCAGCGAGCTGCAGTATTGCTACGTCAATGGCCGCATGATGCGGGACAAGCTGATCAATCATGCTATTCGTCAGGCTTTCCAGACCCAGCTGCAGGACGATCAGCAGCCCGCCTATGTGCTCTATCTGGAAATTGACCCGCACCAGGTGGATGTTAACGTCCATCCGGCTAAACATGAGGTGCGCTTTCATCAGTCGCGGCTGGTGCATGATTTTATTTATCAGGGCGTGATGAGTGTCCTGCAGGCCAGCGCCTCACCCACCTTGCCGACGCTGCAGGCTGAAGAGCCTGCCCCGCGCTGGCAGCCGGAGAACCGGCAGGCCGCCGGCGGCAACCACTTCTCACAGCCCAGCGCGCGTCGCAGCGAGTCAACGCCCGCCGCCGCGCCCGCCTGGCAGAACAAAGAGAACAGCTATCGTCAGCGGGAAGGGGCGGTTTATCAGCAGTTGCTGAAAACCCCTGCCAGCGGCGCGTCACCGGCGAAGCAGGCTGAAGCTGCGCCGCGTCCCGTCGCTGTCGCTAAAGAGTCACCGCTGGCGGCACATGCTCAGAGTTTTGGCCGGGTACTGACGGTGCTGCATCACCACTATGCGTTACTGGAACAGGATCAGCGATTACTGCTGCTGGCCTTGCCGGTCGCGGCACGCTGGTTAAAACAGGCGCAGCTGCAGCCGGGTGAAGCGGGATTAAAACCGCAGCCGTTACTGATCCCGGTACGGCTTAAAATTGCGCAGACAGAGCGGCAGGCGGCCAAGGAAAATAGCAGTCTGCTCAGTCAGATGGGCATTGATTTGCAGCTGGAAGGGGACCATGTGACCCTCCGCGCGGTTCCTTTACCGTTACGAACACAAAATTTACAAATCTTGATTCCTGAACTGTTAGGCTATCTCGCCCGGCAGCAGGATAACTCTGCGACGCAGCTGGCCCAGTGGCTGGCGCGGCGTCAGGATGCAGAGTCATCTGACTGGAATCACTCACAGGCGATCAATCTGCTGGCTGAGCTCGAAAGGCTCTGTCCACAGTTACTGAAATCGCCGCCTTCAGGTCTGTTACAGGCCATTGAGATTGAGAGCGCGATTGACGCGTTGAAGCATGAGTGAACAAAACCAGGCTGGCCGGCCAAAGGCTATTTTTTTGATGGGACCCACAGCATCGGGTAAAACTGCCTTAGCGATTGAGCTACGTAAGCAGTTGCCAGTGGAACTAATCAGCGTAGATTCTGCCTTAATCTATCGTCAGATGGATATTGGTACGGCGAAACCGTCGGCTGAAGAGTTAGCAGTGGCACCCCATCGTTTGCTGGACATACGCGATCCCGCGGAGGCCTATTCGGCTGCCGAGTTTCGACGTGATGCGTTAGCAGAAATGGCGGATATCGTTCAGGCCGGACGAATTCCGTTGCTTGTTGGTGGAACCATGCTCTACTTCAAGGCGTTACTTGAGGGATTGTCGCCGTTGCCCTCGGCCGATCCTGAGGTTCGTCAGCGGATAGAGCAAACGGCGCGTGAAAAAGGCTGGGAAGCTTTACACCGCCAGCTGTGTGAAATCGACCCGGTTGCCGGCAGTCGTATTCATCCGAATGATCCGCAGAGACTTTCGCGAGCACTGGAAGTTTTTTTTATTTCGGGTAAAACTTTAACGGAACTGACAAAAACTTCCGGCGAAGCGTTACCCTACGACGTGTACCAGTTTGCCATCGCCCCCGCGAGCCGTGAACTGTTACATCAGCGCATCGCGTTGCGTTTTGAGCAGATGCTGGCGTCAGGATTTGAAGCGGAGTCTCGGGCCCTGTTTGCACGAGGTGATTTGCATACGGACATGCCTTCCATTCGTTGTGTGGGTTATCGCCAGATGTGGTCTTATTTATCGGGCGAAATCGATTATGACGAGATGGTTTATCGGGGAATTTGCGCAACCCGGCAACTTGCTAAGCGTCAAATCACCTGGTTACGCGGCTGGGAAAATGTGCACTGGTTAGACAGCGACGAGCCCCAACTGGCGCGTGACAGGGTGTTACAGGTTCTTAGTGCGAAGCATGGGTGATTGTGTACAATTGACTGGTTATCGTGCGCAAATTTTTACGCAGTTTTTTCAGAACCATAGGTTCTACAAGCAACAAACAACAAGCATATAAGGAAAAGATAGAATGGCTAAGGGGCAATCATTACAAGACCCGTTTTTGAACGCACTGCGTCGTGAACGTGTTCCGGTTTCGATTTATTTGGTTAACGGTATCAAGCTGCAGGGTCAGATTGAGTCATTTGATCAATTTGTAATTTTGCTGAAAAACACGGTAAGTCAGATGGTTTATAAACACGCCATTTCTACCGTTGTTCCTTCGCGCCCGGTTTCACACCATAGTAATAATACCGGTGGCGGCGGCAGCAATAATTACCATCATGGCGGCAGCAACACATCTGCGCAGCCACAGCCACAACAAGACGGTGATAACGCAGAGTAACGCGTCGCCGTACAGCCAGGACTGGAGAGCACATTTGGTTTTCCGTCCTGGTCTTTTATTTTAGCGAGGTTATAGCTTGTTTGACCGTTATGATGCCGGTGAGCAGGCCGTACTGGTACACATCTGGTTCTCCCAAGACAAAGAAGTAGAAGATTTACAGGAGTTTGAAACCCTGGTCTCTTCTGCTGGCGTTGAGGCGCTGCAAGTGATCACTGGCAGCCGCAAAGCGCCACATCCCAAGTATTTTGTCGGTGAAGGAAAGGCCGTTGAAATTGCCGATGCGGTAAAAACAACTGGAGCATCGGTCGTGTTATTCGATCATGCCCTTACGCCCGCTCAGGAAAGAAACCTTGAGCGCCTGTGCGAATGCCGGGTGATCGATCGTACCGGCCTAATTCTTGATATCTTCGCCCAACGCGCACGCACCCATGAAGGTAAATTGCAGGTTGAGCTGGCACAGCTACGCCATCTTGCCACACGTCTGGTGCGCGGCTGGACTCACCTTGAACGTCAGAAAGGCGGGATCGGCTTACGCGGTCCGGGTGAAACGCAGTTAGAAACTGACCGCCGTTTATTGCGCGGACGTATCAGCCAGATTTTATCCCGTCTTGAGCGGGTAGAGAAACAGCGTGAGCAGGGACGTCAGGCGCGTGCCAAAGCCGACGTGCCGACCGTATCGCTGGTAGGCTATACCAACGCCGGTAAATCGACGCTGTTTAACGCGATGACCTCGGCCAACGTCTTTGCTGCCGATCAGCTGTTTGCAACCCTGGACCCTACGCTGCGCCGCCTGAACGTCGCCGATGTCGGTGAAGTGGTGCTGGCGGATACGGTCGGCTTTATCCGTCATCTTCCTCACGATTTGGTTGCTGCGTTTAAAGCGACTCTGCAGGAGACGCGTCAGGCGACGCTGCTGCTGCATGTGATTGACGGTGCCGATGTACGCGTCACGGAAAATATTGAAGCCGTGGATGCCGTACTGGAAGAGATTGAGGCGGACGAAATCCCCACCTTACTGGTCATGAACAAGATCGATATGCTCGATGGTTTCGAACCGCGCATCGATCGTAACGAAGAAAACCTGCCAATCCGCGTCTGGCTCTCTGCGCAGAGCGGCGCTGGCATTCCGTTGTTATGGCAGGCGCTCTCTGAACGGCTGTCGGGTGAAATTGCCCAGTATGAATTACGTCTGCCACCCGAAGCGGGGCGCTTGCGCAGCCGTTTCTACCAGTTGCAGGCGATTGAGAAAGAGTGGAATCAGGAAGACGGCAGTGTAGGATTGCAGATTCGTATGCCAATCATTGAATGGTTGCGCTTATGCAAACAGGAACCGTCGCTGACCAGTTATATTGTTTGATATTGCCCAAACGCATTTACCTTAAAAATTGAAGATTGTCGCATTTTCGTTGCAGACCGGAATACGCAGGAATGACCCGAGTATTTCGGATTTCAGCAAGGCGGCAACTGAGTGAAGCCCCGGGAGCTTACGCAGGTAAGTGACCGGGGTGAGCGAAGGCAGCCAACACCGCTGCAATCCGAAAGATGAAGGGTAAAAACCGCAAATACAATAAATGGAGTAGAGACATGGCGTGGAATCAGCCCGGAAATAACGGACAGGACCGCGACCCGTGGGGAAGCAGCAATAATCAAGGCGGCAACTCTGGGGGGAATAAAGGAGGACGGGAATCCGGGCCTCCCGATCTGGATGATATCTTCCGTAAGCTGAGCAAGAAGCTTGGTGGTCTGGGCGGTGGCAAACAGAACGATAGCGGTCAGCGCGGCTCCGGCAGCGGCGGCAAAATTGTTGGCATTGTAGCCGTTGCGGCCGTGGTTATCTGGGCGGCAAGCGGTTTCTACACCATCAAAGAAGCGGAACGTGGCGTGGTGACGCGCTTCGGCAAATTCAGTCATCTGGTTGAACCGGGTCTGAACTGGAAGCCGACTTTCATCGATCAGGTGCGTGCCGTTAACGTTGAAGCGGTGCGTGAACTGGCGGCGTCAGGCGTGATGCTGACCTCGGACGAAAACGTGGTACGGGTTGAGATGAACGTCCAGTATCGGGTTACCGATCCGGAACGTTATCTGTTTGCCGTGACCAGCGCGGATGACAGTCTGCGTCAGGCCACTGACAGCGCACTGCGCGGCGTGATTGGCCGTTCCACCATGGACCGTATTCTGACCGAAGGTCGTACCGTGGTGCGTAGCGATACCCAGCGTGAGATTGATGAGACTATTCGGCCATACAATATGGGCATCGCGGTACTGGACGTTAACTTCCAGGCGGCGCGTCCACCGGAAGAAGTGAAGTCAGCGTTTGATGACGCTATTGCGGCGCGTGAAAACCGCGAGCAGTACGTTCGTGAGGCCGAAGCCTACGCCAATGAAGTTCAGCCGCGTGCTAACGGCCAGGCGCAGCGTATTCTGGAAGAAGCCCGCGCCTATAAAGAGCGTACGGTTCTGGAAGCACAGGGTGAAGTGGCGCGGTTTGCCAAGATTCTGCCTGAGTACAAAGCGGCTCCGGAAATTACCAAAGAGCGTCTCTATATCGAAACGATGGAACGCGTGTTAAGCCATACGCGCAAAGTACTGGTTAACGATCGTGGCAATAACCTGATGGTGCTGCCGCTCGATCAACTGATGCGTGGCGGTCAGGCTTCAGCCAGCCAGAACGGTCAGAAAGGGGGCAATGCCGCCTCGCAGCCTGCGCTCTCCGATCGCAGCGCCAGCCGCAGTGACACGTCGTCATACAGTCCGGATAGCATCATGGATCAGCGTCGGGCTAACGCTCTGCGCAACGACAGCCAGCGCGAAGGGAGAGAGT
The DNA here is from genome assembly GCF_037149395.1 of Pantoea sp. USHLN298. Taxonomy (NCBI): domain Bacteria; kingdom Pseudomonadati; phylum Pseudomonadota; class Gammaproteobacteria; order Enterobacterales; family Erwiniaceae; genus Pantoea; species Pantoea sp. USHLN298. Next base: position 401,378 of record NZ_JBBCRO010000006.1, on the reverse strand, counting down.
AATCGATGCGTAAGCCAATTATAGTATTAATCATTGTCGTGCTGGTGGCGCTCTATGCGTCGCTGTTTGTGGTGCAGGAAGGCCAGCGTGGCATTGTACTGCGCTTCGGTAAAGTCCTGCGCGACAATGAAAACAAACCGCAGGTGTTTGAACCGGGTCTGCATTTCAAAATTCCTTTCCTGGAAACGGTAAAAACGCTGGATGCCCGTATTCAGACCATGGACAACCAGGCCGATCGCTTCGTCACCAAAGAGAAGAAAGATCTGATCGTCGACTCCTACATCAAATGGCGTATCAGCGACTTCAGTCGTTACTACCTGGCCACCGGTGGCGGCGATGTCTCTCAGGCGGAAGTGCTGCTGAAACGTAAGTTCAGTGACCGTCTGCGTTCGGAAATGGGCCGTCTGGATGTGAAAGACATCGTGACCGACTCTCGTGGTCGTCTGACCACTGACGTACGTGATGCGCTGAATACCGGTAGTGCGGGCAACGATGATGAAATCGCGACGCCAGCCGCCGATGATGCAATCGCCAGTGCGGCCGCGCGTGTCGAGCGTGAAACCAACAGCAGCGAACCGGCACCGAACCCGAACAGTATGGCGGCGTTAGGTATTCAGGTGGTGGATGTGCGCATTAAGCAGATCAACCTGCCGACCGAAGTCTCTGATGCGATCTTCAACCGTATGCGTGCTGAACGTGAAGCGGTGGCGCGTAGTCAGCGTTCACAGGGCCAGGAAGAGGCAGAAAAACTGCGCGCCCAGGCGGATTATCAGGTGACGCGTACGCTGGCCGAAGCCCAGCGTGAAGCGCTGATTACCCGCGGTGATGGTGATGCGGAAACGGCGCGACTGTTTGCTGCGGCATTCAGCCAGGACCCGGACTTCTACGCCTTTATTCGTAGCCTGCGTGCCTATGAAAACAGCTTCAATGATAATCAGGATGTGATGGTGTTAAGCCCGGACAGCGACTTCTTCCGATATATGAAGGCGCCCTCTAACGCGACCCGTTAAGAACTGATATAACCTACAGGCCGACAATGTTGTCGGCCTTTTTTTTGGGTATCAGTATGAAAACAAGCATCTGGATGGCGCTGGCGCTGGTGTTAGTGCTGGAGGGATTGGGACCGATGTTCATGCCGCGCGCCTGGCGCCGGATGATACTGGCCATGACGCAGCTGCCCGATCGGCTGTTGCACCGTTTTGGCGGCGGACTGGTGGTGGCAGGAATGGTGATCTATTGCATGCTCAGTCTGCACGGTAATCTCTGACGCCTGGCTTACGGCGCATAAATTGTGCCTGTCGCCTCCATTTTCCCCAACATGTTGTAGTGATCAAAACACAGGCAAAAAAGCGCGCAATCGTATGCTAAAAGTGCTGAAAACCACCGGATCAGATGGTAGAATCCTTTTTTAAGCAATCGGTGATTTTGAGAAATGGGTAAGAACGTCGTCGTACTGGGCACCCAATGGGGTGACGAAGGTAAAGGTAAGATTGTAGACCTTCTGACTGAACGCGCGAATTACGTTGTGCGTTATCAAGGCGGCCACAATGCGGGCCACACGCTTGTCATCAACGGTGAAAAAACCGTCCTCCACCTGATCCCTTCTGGCATTCTGCGCGATAACGTCACCAGCATCATTGGTAACGGCGTAGTGCTCTCTCCTGAAGCCTTAATGAAAGAGATGAAAGGCCTCGAAGAGCGCGGGATTCCGGTACGCGAACGTCTGCTGATTTCTGAAGCCTGCCCGTTGATTCTGCAGTATCACGTTGCGATGGACATGGCGCGCGAAAAAGCGCGTGGTGCGAAAGCGATCGGGACTACCGGTCGTGGTATTGGTCCTGCCTATGAAGATAAGGTCGCTCGCCGTGCGCTGCGCGTCAGCGATCTGTTCAACAAAGAGACCTTTGCCGCCAAGCTGAAAGAAGTGGTCGATTTCTACAACTTCCAGCTGGTGCACTACTACAAAGAAGAGGCCGTTGACTTCGATAAAGTGCTGAGCGATGTGATGGCGATTGCCGATATCCTCACCAGCATGGTAGTTGACGTCTCTGAGCTGCTGGATGGCGCGCGTAAGCGTGGCGATCTGATCATGTTCGAAGGCGCGCAAGGCACGCTGCTGGACATCGACCACGGTACCTATCCGTACGTCACCTCATCCAACACCACCGCAGGCGGCGTTGCGACCGGTTCAGGCATTGGCCCGCGCTATGTCGACTACGTACTGGGCATTGTCAAAGCGTACTCAACCCGCGTGGGTGCCGGTCCTTTCCCGACCGAGCTGTTTGATGAAACCGGCGAGTTCCTCTGCGCGCAGGGTAACGAGTTTGGTGCCACCACCGGCCGTCGTCGTCGTACCGGCTGGCTGGATGCAGTTGCCGTGCGCCGTGCCGTACAGATCAACTCCCTGTCAGGTTTCTGCATGACCAAGCTGGACGTGCTGGATGGCCTGAAAGAGGTGAAAATCTGTGTCGCTTACCGCATGCCGGATGGCCGCGAAGTGACCACCACGCCACTGGCGGCAGAAAACTGGGAAGGCATTGAGCCAATCTACGAAACGCTGCCAGGCTGGAGCGAGACCACGTTTGGCGTGAAGACGCTGGAGGGCTTACCACAAGCCGCTCGCGACTATATCAAGCGTGTTGAAGATGTGACTGGCGTTCCGGTGGATATTATCTCAACCGGTCCGGACCGCAGTGAAACGATGATTCTGCGCGACCCGTTTGACGCATAATCACCCAGGCCGGACCTTGTCCGGCCTTTGTTTTTCCACTCTGTGATGCCACTTATCCCCGCTTCGCTTGTCCAACTTAGTGCTGGCTGAAAAAAACGCACGGTCAATCAGACTCTGGTTTATCATCATAGCCATTCGCATGGCGATCCGATCTATTCCTGACATCAATCGCAAGCCGGATTATGTGATGCCAATTTTTGATGATTCACTGAGGTTACTGTGCAGCTGACGAGTTTTACTGATTATGGTTTACGGGCCCTGATTTATCTGGCTTCGTTGCCCGAAGGCCGACAGACCAACATCACTGAAGTGACCAATACTTACGGTGTTTCACGTAATCATATGGTCAAAATCATTAATCAACTGAGCCGGGCGGGCTATATCGCAGCCACGCGCGGCAAAAATGGTGGCATTCGTCTGGGCATGCCAGCCAGCCAGATTGTGATTGGAGACGTTGTGCGTAAGATGGAACCGCTACAATTAGTGGACTGCGCATCCTGTTCGATCTCGCCCGCCTGTCGCCTGAAGAAGGCGCTCCATGATGCGGTGCAGCGTTTCCTGCAGGAACTGGATAGCTACACGTTGGCGGATTTGGTTGAAGGAAACTCCCAACTTTATGAAATCATATTGTCCGAACCGCCGGTGGCAATAAATACTCAATGACATCGGAGGAACCGCTATGTCAAAAGATCCTTTTCAGGATAGAGAAGCTGAAAAATACGAAAACCCTATTCCCAGCCGTGAATTTATTCTGGCGCTGTTAGAAAAACGTGAAAAACCGGCCAGCCGCGAAGAGCTGGCACAAGAGATGAACCTGCAGGAAGAAGAGCACATTGAGGCGCTGCGCCGCCGCCTGCGCGCCATGGAGCGTGATGGTCAGCTGGTCTTCACCCGCCGTCAATGCTATGCCCTGCCTGAACGTCTGGACCTGCTGCGCGGGAAGGTTATCGGCCACCGTGACGGCTACGGCTTCTTACGGGCCGAAGGTCAGAAGGATGATCTCTACCTCTCCGCCGAACAGATGAAATTCTGTATGCACGGCGACGTCATTCTGGCGCAGCCGCTGGGTGCCGATCGTAAAGGCCGCCGCGAAGCGCGCGTGGTCCGGGTGCAGGAACCGCGTAATAACCAGATTGTTGGCCGCTACTTCACCGATGCCGGTGCTGGCTTTGTAGTGCCGGACGACAGCCGCCTGAGTTTTGACATCCTGGTTCCGCCGGAAGAGACGATGAATGCCCGCATGGGCTCGGTCGTGGTGGTGGAGCTGGTTCAGCGCCCGACCCGCCGCAGCAAAGCGATCGGTAAAGTGACTGAAATCCTCGGCGATGACATGGGCACCAGCCTGGCCGTCGATATGGCGCTGCGCACCCATGAAATCCCGCACAGCTGGCCGCCAGAAGTTGAAGCGCAGGTCAGTACGCTGAAGGAAGAGGTGCCGGAAGAGGCGAAGAAAGGACGGGTCGATTTACGTAAGCTGCCGCTGGTCACCATTGATGGCGAAGATGCCCGTGACTTCGATGATGCGGTCTACTGTGAGAAAAAACGCGGTGGTGGATGGCGTCTGTGGGTGGCGATTGCGGATGTGAGCTATTACGTTCGTCCGGGCACGCCGCTCGACAACGAAGCGCACCAGCGCGGCACGTCAGTTTACTTCCCGTCGCAGGTGGTCCCGATGCTGCCGGAAGTGCTGTCGAACGGCTTATGTTCGCTCAATCCGCAGGTCGATCGCCTCTGTATGGTGTGCGAAATGACCATCTCCTCGAAAGGGAAACTGACCGGCTTCAAACACTATGAAGCGGTGATGAATTCCCACGCGCGTCTGACCTACAACAAGGTGTGGAATATTCTGCAGGGCGATAAGGAACTGCGTCAGCAATATTCGCCGCTGGTGAAAGATCTGGAAGAGCTCTACAACCTCTATCAGGCGCTGGAAACGGCGCGTGAAGAGCGCGGTGGTATCTCGTTCGAAACCGAAGAAGCGAAATTTATCTTCAACGCTGAGCGCCGGATTGAGCGTGTTGAGCGCGTTTCACGTAACGATGCTCACAAACTGATCGAAGAGTGCATGATCCTGGCGAACATCGCCTCGGCGCGCTTCGTTGAGAAAAATCAGGAACCGGCACTGTTCCGCGATCACGATCGCCCGACTGACGAAAGCATCAAGAGCTTCCGTACCGTACTTAACGAACTGGGACTGAGTCTGCCCGGCGGCAACAAACCGCAGCCTGTCGACTATGCGGCGCTGCTGAAGCAGGTGGCCGATCGTCCTGATGCGGAAATGCTGCAAACCATGCTGCTGCGTTCAATGAAGCAGGCGGTGTATGACCCGGAAAACCGCGGCCACTTTGGTCTGGCGCTCTCGTCATATGCTCACTTTACCTCGCCAATCCGTCGCTATCCGGATCTGACGCTGCACCGCGCCATCAAGTATCTGCTGGCCAAAGAGCAGGATGAAGGTAAAGGCCTGGTACAACGCGCCATGAAATACCTGATGCCAAAAGAGCGCAGCGTAGCCAAAGATCTGACGACAGCGACCGGTGGCTATCACTACGAGATGCCGGAGATGCTGCAGCTGGGACTGCACTGCTCAATGACCGAGCGCCGTGCCGATGAGGCGACGCGTGACGTTGCCGACTGGCTGAAGTGTGACTTCATGCAGGATCAGGTCGGTAACCTGTTCAATGGCGTGATCTCCAGCGTCACCGGCTTCGGCTTCTTTGTTCGCCTGAGCGATCTGTTCATTGATGGCCTGGTGCATGTTTCGACGCTCGACAACGACTACTACCGTTTCGATCCGGTGGGTCAGCGCCTGATTGGTGAATCTGGCGGTCGTACCTATCGTCTTGGCGATATTGTGGAAGTGCGGGTGGAAGCGGTCCATATGGACGAGCGTAAAATCGACTTCGCCCTGGTCTCCAGCCAGCGTCAGGTGCGTGGCGAAGGAAAGACCGAGCGCGATCGGGCGAAGCGTGATGGCAAACCGCCATCAAAGCGTCGCCGTGATGTGAGCAAGAAATCTAATTTCGAGCCCGACTCGGCATTCCGCGGTGACAAGTCCCGACCGGCACCAGCAAATACCGAGAAAAAAAGTAAAAACGTCTCGGAAAAAAGCCGTAAAATCGCCGCCGCCACTCGGGCGAAGCGCGCCAGCAAGAAAGCGCAAACTGACTGATGCGCGTATCCGCCCTTTCTCCTGCGGGAAAGGGCGGTAATTTATTCATTTCCAAACACTGAGCAGATCGATGAGCGAAATTATTTTTGGTATCCATGCCGTGCAGGCGCTGCTGGAGCGCGATCCCCAGCGTTTTCAGCAAGTCTTTATCCTTAAAGGCCGTGACGATCGTCGCCTGCAACCTCTGATTGCCGCGCTGGAAGCTCAGGGGATCGTGATCCAGCTGGCGGAGCGCAAGTGGCTGGATAGCCAGGTAGAAGGCGGTGTGCATCAGGGTATCGTGGCGCAGGTTAAGCCGGGTCGTCAGTATCAGGAAGGCGACCTGCCGGACCTGCTGCAAAGCCTGGAAAAACCGTTTCTGCTGGTACTGGATGGCGTCACCGATCCGCATAACCTGGGTGCCTGTCTGCGCAGCGCTGACGCGGCGGGCGTCAATGCGGTGATCGTGCCAAAAGATCGTTCCGCTCCGCTGAACGCCACCGCCAAAAAAGTGGCCAGCGGCGCGGCAGAAAACGTGCCGTTGATCCGCGTCACCAACCTTGCCCGGACGCTGCGCCTGTTGCAGGAGTACAACATCTGGGTGGTCGGTACCGCTGGCGAAGCGGATCACACCGTTTACCAGAGCAAAATGACCGGCCCGATGGCGCTGGTGATGGGTGCCGAAGGTGAAGGGATGCGTCGCCTGACGCGTGAACACTGCGACGAGTTAATCAGCATCCCGATGGCGGGCAGCGTCTCTTCGCTCAACGTCTCGGTTGCCACCGGCGTTTGCCTGTTTGAAGCGGTGCGTCAGCGCAACGCCTGATCCCCGATGTGATCCTCGCCACAAATTAGTTTCTGTACCAGGCATAACTGCGCGTCATTCGTATATACCCAAAGGATTTCGGGTTGCATTGAGGCGGCAAGAGAACGAATCCCGATGAGCTTACATGAGTAAGTGATTCGGGTGAGTGAACGCAGCCGACAAAAATGCAGCTTGAAAGACGACGGGTATACTTACTGAGTGACATCCGCGAGGAGTGGTTATGACCTGGACAACACACACCGTTTTTAATCAGCCCCATCCTCTCAGCAACAGCAATCTTTTCCTTTCCGATACGCCGCTGAGCGATGCACTACAGCGCGAGGGCGCGGAGTGGGATCGTGAATGGCTGGCCTCGGTCGGCCTGCAACTGGGCAGTGCCGAATCGCTGGAGCTGGGCCGGCTGGCCAACGCCGAGCCGCCCGAACTGCTGCGCTACGATGCGCGCGGTGTACGGCTCGACGAAGTGCGATTTCATCCCGCCTGGCATCTGTTGATGCAGGGCGTCTGCGCCAGTCGTCTGCACAACCTAAGCTGGCAACCCAGCGTACGCGAATATGCCAGCGTAGCGCGGGCCGCCCGATTTATCCTGCATGCCCAGGTAGAAGCCGGCACGCTCTGTCCGGTCACCATGACCCACGCGGCGATCCCGCTGCTGCAGACTTATCTGCCCGCCGCGTTTGAAGGCTGGCTCGATCCGTTACTCAGTGACCGTTATGACACCCATGCGCAGCCCGGCGATCAAAAGCGCGGACTGCTGATTGGCATGGGGATGACCGAAAAACAGGGCGGCAGCGATCTGCTCACCAGCACCACCCGCGCTGAGCCGCTGGGCGCACGCGGTCCGGGTGAAGCCTGGCGGCTTACCGGGCATAAATGGTTTTTCTCGGTGCCGCAAAGCGATGCGCATCTGGTACTGGCCCAGACACCGGCCGGTCTGAGCTGCTTCTTTCTGCCTCGCCTGTTACCAGACGGTAGCCGCAATGCGATCCTGATCGAGCGGCTGAAAGATAAGCTCGGTAACCGATCCAATGCCAGTAGCGAAGTGGAGTTTCGCGACGCCACCGGCTGGCTGCTGGGAGAAGAGGGCGAAGGTGTCCGGTTGATGCTGAAAATGGGCGGCATGACGCGTTTTGACTGTGCGCTCGGCAGCCACGGTCAGATGCGGCGCGCCTTCTCCGTTGCGCTCTACCATGCGCATCAGCGCCAGGTGTTGGGTAAAAATCTGGTGGATCAGCCGCTGATGCGTCAGGTACTGGCGCAGCAGGCGCTGCAGCTGGAAGGGCAGACCGCGCTGCTTATGCGGCTGGCACGTGCCTGGTCGCTGCCAGCAAAACCGCATGAAGTAGCCTTTGCCCGCCTGTTTACGCCAGCGGCGAAATACCAGATATGCAAAGCGGGCGCGCCGTTCGTCGCGGAATCGATGGAGGTATTAGGCGGCATCGGCTACTGCGAAGCGAGCGAACTGCCGCGCTTATATCGCGATATCCCGGTCAACAGCATCTGGGAAGGCTCAGGCAATGTGATGTGTCTTGACGTGTTGCGCGTGCTTTCCCGGCAGGGCGATGTCACAGAGATGCTCAGTCAGGAGTTTGAGGCAGTTAAAGGCAGTAATCGCCATTTCGATGCGCGCTGGCGTCAGCTGCGGCTGCGGCTCAACAAAATGCCGGAGGCGCAGGCGCGGGAACTGACCCGCAGCCTGCTGCTGCTGGCTACCGGCGCACAGTTGCTGAAATATGCCGAACCGCCGCTGGCGGATGCCTGGTGCCAGCAATGGCTCGATCAGCGCGGCGCACGTCCACTGGATGCCGCGCTGGCCGACCGCTTACTGGCTCGCGCCTGCGGTGGGTGAGGCACCGTACAGTATGGCGCTGGCATACCACAAGCCAGGCATCACCGTTTCACTCAGCGCCACGATCTGATAATAAGCCGCACCGGCCTGATTGGCGCGTGCGGCCACGGCGCGTTGCGCATCATCTGGCGAGCCGTGAACGTTAACGGTGATGTTGCCCAGCTTCGGCAAATGGGTACTTTGCGCCCGTGAAATTTCCTGCGCCTGTTGAGTCGGCGCGGGCGGCGCTTTTGGAGTTGTCTGAAACGCAGAACAGCCTGCCAGTGACAGGCTTAACACCAGTAAGTAAGCGAAACGCATAGGAAAACCCTCATTCAGGACGAAGCATTAAGTGTATGCCATCGTCCTGAATGACGTCAGGATTTGAGGGTAAAAACACTCACCAGCTGGGTCAGATGATGGCCTTTATCACTCAGATTCTGGGCGCTACTTTCCGCCTGGGCCACCAGTTCGCTGTTCTGATGCGTCGCCTGGCTGATCTGGTTCATCGCCAGATTAACCTGACCAATACCGGCCGCCTGCTGCTGTGCCGCCACGTTGATCTCACCCATCAGCGCCTGTACCTGCTCGATGTGAGTGACGATATGGGTCATCGCATCGCGGGTCTGCTCAGATAACAGATGGCCTTCCGCCACGTTGCCGATTGAGGTGGCGATCAATCCATCAATCTCTTTCGCGGCCTGAGCAGATCGCTGCGCCAGCGCCCGCACTTCGGCCGCCACTACGGCAAAACCACGTCCCTGCTCACCAGCGCGCGCCGCTTCCACCGCGGCATTCAGCGCCAGAATATTGGTCTGGAAGGCGATTGATTCGATCACATGAGTGATATCCGCAATGCTCTGGGAAGAGATTTTGATCGCTGACATGGTGTTCACGGAGCGCACCACGGTCTGGCTGCCCTGGCTGACAATATCGCTGGCTTCAGACACCAGCGACATCGCCTGACGCAGGCTGTCGGCGGTATGTTCGACCGTTGCGCCAAACTGCTCCATGCTGGCGGAGGTCTGCTCCACGCTGCTGGCCTGACGACCAATCTGTTCACTGATATTGTGGCTGCTGGCGGCGATAGTATCGGTCCCGTCGCTGATCTCCTGCGCGGCGCTGCGCACCTGGCCTACGATCTTCTCCAGACCATCGCCGATGCCGTTAATGGCATTAATCAACTGGCCCACTTCGTCACGTCGTGAGGTATCCAGATGCACCTGCAAATTGCCGGCGGCATACTGCTGCGCCAGATGAATCACCTGCTGCAGTGGACGGGTAATCGCCCGGCGGCTGTACCAGACAAACCCCAGCGCAAACACCACCACCAGCGCCAGACCGGTAAGCAGGAACAGGTTACGGCTGTGGGTGATCGGGGCCAGCAGACTGGCGCGGTTAACCTCGCCGACAATCACCCAGTTCCATCCCGGTAGCTGCTGCCAGGCGAGCATCCGGGTTTCACCGTCGATATTCACCTGCTCTATCCCCTGCGGCTGAGTCAGCAGTGGCTGTTGCACCGACTGATCCCAGGCCGGCAGTTTGCCCTCGTTTTGCTGAGCAAACAGATACTGGCCCTGTGTGCTGCCTGGCGCGCCGTTAATCACATAAAAATGGCCGCTGTCGCCCAACCGACGCGCGAGGATTTTTTCACGCATCAGCGCATATTGCTGATCGATTCCGACCCCAACAAACAGAATGGCAACCACCGTGCCGCTGGCATCTTTAACCGGCTGATATTGAGTGATGTAGCGATGACCAAACAGCGTCGCCAGGCCACGATAGACCTGGCCCTGATGGACGTTTTTCCAGGCTGCGCTGGCGCGATCGAGCTGGGTGCCGATGGCGCGACTGCCATCCTGCTTCCTGAGTGAGGTCGAGATACGGATGAAGTCATCGCCGTCGCGCACAAAAATGGTGGCCACTGCGGCGGTGCGATCGGTGAAATCGTCCACCGCTGTCTGATCAAGGTTGAGCGTTTTTAATCCGGCGCGCAGCACCGGCGTTGAGAAGTTGCCGACCTGCACGCGCGCCGTCTCATCCAGGCTAAAACGCTTAGGCAGAAAGCTGGTAAACAGATTGGTATAGTTGCTCACCTCTTCGGAGAGCGTGGCGTTGAACATAGTCGCCATTTCGCTGATGCCCTGCACCTGATTGTGCATATCATCAATCGCGAGTTTTTCCAGCTGGCGCGAGGCGGTCTGGCTCTGAGTCAGCGTCAGAACCAGCAACAATAACGCTACGCTGAGAGACGTCAGTACAGACAGCTTAACTCCAAGACTCAGGCCGCTGAGAGAGAGACGCTTCATAAATTACCTTTGATCGCATTAGGGAGATATCGGATCAACGGCAGAAGCGCGGAAAAGTTTAGCGCGAAAGTTGATGGCAGAGAGGGGCGGACCGGTTCGCAAATTCAGCGGCAGACCGTACACTGATCACGCACGTCTTGACCCTTTTCAGGAGATAACATGATCGAACTCACCACGGAAACGCTGGCCGGTATTGAGTGTCTGCACGCCGCGCCTGCCGGTCAGCGCCGTAACCGGCTGCCGACCGTGCTGTTTTATCACGGCTTCACCTCATCGAAAGAGGTCTACGCCTATTTCGCCGTCGCCTTAGCCCAGGCTGGCTTCCGGGCGGTGATGCCGGATGCGGATCTGCATGGCGCGCGCGATCAAGGCGATGCCGAAGGCCGCCTGCGCCGCTTCTGGGATATCCTTAAAACCAATATCGATGAGCTGCCGCAGCTGGAAGCCGCGCTGCGCGCTGAGGATCTGATCGCCGGAGAACGGTTTGCGGTGGCAGGCGCTTCAATGGGCGGCATGACGGCGCTGGGCGCGATGGCGCGCTATCCGCAGATCCACAGCGTCGCCTGCATGATGGGGTCCGGCTACTTTATGCAGCTCAGCCAGACGCTGTTTCCGCCGCTGGTGGTGCGCTCGCCGGAACAGCAGGCCGGGTTTGATGCCCGAATGGCGCCGCTGGCGGAGTACGATCCCAGCACCCGACTGGAAACGCTGGCCAATCGTCCACTGCTGCTGTGGCACGGCGAAGCTGATGAGGTGGTGCCGTTTGCCGAGAGTGCGCGGCTGGAAGCGGCGCTGCGCAGCCAGGGTTTAGCCCGGCATCTGACCTCACTGTCGGAAAAGCAGATTGGACATAAGATCACGCCGTCAGGCCTGACAGCGCTGGTTAACTTCTTTAAACATCAGTTATAAAACACCCGTTATAAAAAGGGCGGATTGATTCAATCCGCCCTTTATCTGCCCCGATTATCAGGGGGCAGCGAACCGTTCTGCCGGTCGGGCCGGCGTGCTGACCGGGCTTCTCTCCGGTGCATCCAGTCGATTCACATAGACATAACCCGATGCCGCTTTGCTGCTGTGACTTCTCATCTGCTGCGCACAGTCAGCATTGCTGGCAAGAGCGGGGAGAGACAGGAAGAGACCCAGTAAAGTGGCGATGACGTACCTTTTCATGGCCGACTCCTCACTTCAGGGAACACACTCTGTTAGACGCTGATAAGCCAAACCGTAACGTCTGCATTAAGTTTAGCGACTGGCGATATTATCGCCAGATCGTCCGCCTGAACCTCTTTGTCAGCATTTTTGAACAATGGCTGCTTAACAGATTGTATTGCTGTGATTAGCACGAAAAGCCACCCTATCTGGCACGCCACATCAGATTTGTTGAAATGTGCGCTTGAGTTTAGCGCCCGCCGCCAGTATGATTACGCGTCAATTTTTCAGCCGCATTCTCAGGCTGTGTCCCACAAGCGCTCGTCATGACGAACCTTTGTGGGACACAGCCTATAACGTTCCTTGCTTCCATGGGCCGCGGTTGACCCCGACAGGAGGCTGAATAATCCGTAAGGAGCAATTTCGATGCGTCATTACGAAATCGTATTTATGGTCCATCCTGACCAGAGCGAACAGGTTCCGGGCATGATCGAGCGTTACACTGGTGCTATCACTGGTGCACAGGGCACGATTCACCGTCTGGAAGACTGGGGCCGCCGTCAGCTGGCTTATCCGATCAACAAACTGCACAAAGCCCACTACGTTCTGCTGAACGTTGAAGCGCCGCAGGAAGCGATCGATGAGCTGGAAACGAACTTCCGCTTCAACGACGCCGTTATCCGTAGCATGGTTATGCGCGTTAAAAACGCGGTAACTGAAGCATCACCGATGGTTAAAGCGAAAGACGAGCGTCGTGAGCGCCGCGAAGATTTTGCTAACGAATCCGCTGATGACTCAGATGCTGGGGATTCTGAAGAGTAATCCATCGTGACGGTTAATCGACTGCGCTTGTCTGGCACGGTGTGCAAGACGCCGGTTCGAAAAATTAGCCCGTCAGGAATTCCGCACTGCCAGTTCGTGCTTGAGCACCGCTCAGTGCAGGAGGAGGCCGGGTTTCACCGGCAAGCCTGGTGTCGGATGCCGGTGATTATCAGCGGCAGCGCCCATCAGGTGATTACTCAACATATAACGGTCGGCACGCAACTCATACTCGACGGTTTCATTAGCTGCCATCAGGCACGCAATGGCCAGAGCAAAATGGTGTTACATGCCGAGCAGATTGAATTGATAGATTCTGGAGACTAGCCAAATGGCACGTTATTTCCGTCGTCGCAAGTTCTGCCGTTTCACCGCGGAAGGCGTTCAAGAGATCGATTATAAAGATATCGCAACGCTGAAAAACTACATCACTGAAAGCGGCAAGATCGTACCAAGCCGTATCACTGGTACTCGCGCAAAATACCAGCGTCAGCTGGCTCGTGCTATCAAGCGCGCGCGTTACCTGTCTCTGCTGCCGTACACTGATCGTCATCAGTAATCGGCAACTGTCCATTAACGACTTTAAGAGGATAAGGTAATGCAAGTTATTCTGCTTGATAAAGTAGCAAACCTGGGCAGCCTGGGTGATCAGGTTAACGTTAAAGCGGGCTACGCTCGTAACTTCCTGGTACCACAGGGCAAAGCTGTTCCTGCTACCAAGAAAAACGTTGAATTTTTCGAAGCACGCCGTGCAGAACTGGAAGCTAAACTGTCCGACGTTCTGTCTGCAGCAAATGCACGCGCTGAGAAAATCAATGCACTGGGCACCGTAACCATCGCGTCTAAAGCTGGCGACGAAGGTAAACTGTTCGGTTCCATCGGTACCCGCGACATCGCTGATGCAGTGACTGCAGCTGGCGTTGAAGTGGCTAAGAGCGAAGTTCGTCTGCCGAACGGCGTTCTGCGCACCACCGGTGAGCACGAAGTGAACTTCCAGGTTCACAGCGAAGTATTCGCGAAACTGATCGTGAGTATCGTTGCTGAGTAATTGTTATTACTGAGCACTGCGGGAACGCCGGCCTTGTGCCGGCGTTTTTGTTTTTGTCGCCGCGTAAAGATTACTGCGCGCGAATAAAGCTGCCGTCCGGCTGGCGGGTAAACAGCACCGGGCCGTTAGCGCCCTCTATTGTCAGTCCGGTCACCACGCCCTGTGCATCCTGACGGATTTTAACCTGCTGACCGCTTTTCAGTGAACTCAGCGGCTGATCGTTGCCTTCTACCCGCGCCATCGCAAACACATCATTCACCGGCAGACTGTTGTCACGGAACAGCTGCGCCAGCGTCTGGCCCGACGCGACGGTATAGTTGCGCCACTGACCCTGTGAATCCGCTTTTGGCGTCGGCTGAGGCTGAGAAGGGGAGGAGTCGGCCTTGTTGTCATAAATATCCGCCTGCATCGGCACCTCTTTCTCCGCTGTCGGGGTCACCGGCTGCTCCACCGGATAGCGTGGTGTGCTGACCGGCCAGAGAAACGCCAGCAGCATTACCAGCAGCGCGATAACAATGCCGCGACGATGAGGGGCCGGTAGCGGGTCCATCCAGCCGATGTGGTCGGTGAAATGCCAGATACGATGAAGCCATGTCGGTAGCCGGGATGACGCGTCTGAAGCCATTCGTGGTTCCTCCTCTCCAGCGGGTTGCTGCGGCTTGCGTGTGGCCAGCCAGGTTTGCAGCCGGGATACAATACGCGTTGCGCGCGTCCTGCGGCGTCGTGGGGCGATCTGGCCCATGTGTTCTCTCTTTTGGTGTGCAACAGACGGGTTAATTCCGTCAACAGTTATAGTATGGGCAATACCGGCGCGAAGTGCCTGCCAGCATTGATAAATTTGACGGGCCTATTGTTTCTCTTTCATCGGGAAAAGTCATCTGCGATGCAGGGCATTTTACGCCAGCGGCCTGCACTGTTATGCTGCCGGTTCGAATTTATCCGAGAGTGAAAGGAACGAAGATGACTACCCCTTCTTTCGACAGCGTCGAAGCACAAGCAAGTTACGGTATTGGTTTACAGGTTGGCCAGCAGCTGCTGGAATCTGGTCTGCAAGGGCTGCAACCAGAAGCACTGCTCGCGGGCCTGCGCGACGCGCTGGAAGGGAACTCGCCGGCGGTGCCGGTTGATGTGGTTCATCGCGCACTGCGTGAAGTGCACGAGCGCGCTGAAGGTGTGCGTCGTGAGCGCACCGAAGCGATGGCGGCAGAAGGTCAGGTGTTCCTGCAGGAACATGCGCAGCGTGAAGGCGTGAGCAGCACCGAATCTGGTCTGCAATTCAGCGTCATCACCCAGGGCGACGGTCCGATCCCATCACGTCAGGATCGTGTACGCGTCCACTATACCGGCAAACTGATCGACGGCACCGTGTTCGATAGCTCTGTAGCACGCGGTGAGCCAGCAGAGTTCCCGGTTAGCGGCGTGATCGCGGGCTGGATTGAAGCGCTGACCCTGATGCCGGTTGGCTCAAAATGGGAACTGGTGATCCCACACAACCTCGCGTACGGCGAGCGTGGTGCCGGTGCCTCTATCCCGCCATTCAGCACCCTGGTCTTTGAAGTAGAACTGCTGGAAATCCTGTAATTTAAAGACGCTGCAACCATCCTGGTTGCAGCGTTTTCTCCCGCCTTACTTCTGCTGTAAATTCACCTGCCACAGAGCAAAGCCAATCGCATCTGTCCCTTTGGGCTGAAGCGGATATTGCGCATGCTGCTTAATAAATCCGGTCGCTTTATCACCCGGTGCCGTTTCAAACTGAATATCGAGCGGGGTTGATGAGGTAATGGGTGCCAGTCGCCAGTTATTGTCCGCCTGCGGTCTGACCTCACCCTGTTTTTTCGTTTCCGCGCTGATATAGGCGGCCACCACGGAACGGTTCTCATCCGGTGAGGCAAAGGCAATGTACTTATCGCCAGTGCCGGCAAACTTGCCGCCATACGCGCGATAGTTGTTGGTCGCCACCAGGAAGGTCGCCTGCGGATCGATCGGTTTGCCCTGCCAGCTCAGCTGACGAATACGCGACGCCTGCGGATGAATCAGCTGACATTCTGCGTCATAGCGCGCCGGCTGGGTGATATCGATCTGATAACTGACCCCATCAATCACGTCGAAGTTATAGGTGCGGAAATCCCAGTTGATCAGCGACTGCGTTTTGCTGCTGTGCGGGTCGATCTGATTAAACTGGCCCGCTGAACACTCCAGCCACTCTTTGACCTGCGCACCGCTGACTTTCATCACCACCAGGGTATTCGGGTAGAGATAGAGATCGGCGGCGTTACGGAAGGTCAGAGGACCTTTCTCGACTTCAACGTAGCTGGCCGGATCGTTCTTACGTCCGCCCGCTTTAAAGGGTGCAGCGGCGGAGAGCACCGGCAGGCCACCGAGATCCGGATCGCCCTGAATGAAGTGTTCAACGTAAGCGCGCTGGGCATTGTTGACGATCTGTACCGTCGGATCGTCCTGCACCAGCGACAGATAGCTGTACATCACATCGGCGGATTTGCCGATCGGCTTGCCGACAAATTCCCGCGTGGCACGATGATCGTCAGCCAGCAGCTTAACCAGCGCCGGATCTTCTGCCGCTAACGACTTTTTCGCGGCCGCGTCATAAATGGGCCGCGCCTCGGCTTTGCCGCTGCTGACCTGCCAGCGTCCGCTGTCATTATTCAGCACCAGATCGACCACGCCCAAATGATCGCCCCACATGCCGGGCATCACGGCCGGGATGCCATTCAGCGTTCCCTGCGCAACATCCGCGCCTTTAATACTGGCGAAGTCGCTGCCCGGGAACACCGCATGGGCATGACCAAACAGTATGGCGTTAATGCCCTCAACCTGGCTGAGGTAGTAAACCGAGTTCTCGGCCATCGCGTGATACGGCTCGCTGCTCAGGCCGGAGTGGGGAATGGCGACGATAATATCCGCGCCCTGAGCGCGCATTTCAGGCACGTAGCGACGGGCGGTTTCGGTGATGTCATCCACCCGCACCTTGCCCTGCAGATTGGCTTTATCCCACACCATGATCTGCGGCGGCACAAAGCCGATATAGCCAATCTTCACCGTCTGCGCTTTGCCGTCGCGGTCCACCACGCGGGTGGATTTGATCAGATAAGGCGTGAACAGCGGCTTACCTGTTTTAACGTCGATGACGTTGGCGTTGACATAAGGAAAGCGTGCGCCGGCCAGCGCTTTTTTGAGGTAAGGCAGACCATAGTTAAACTCATGATTACCCAGGTTACCGACGCTGTAATCGAGCGTGTTAAGCGCTTTATAGACCGGATGGATTTCGCCCGCTTTCAGGCCTTTGGCCGCCATATAGTCGCCCAGCGGGCTACCCTGGATGATGTCGCCGTTATCGACCAGTACGCTGTTTTTTACCTGCTGGCGCGCCGCATGAATCAGCGTGGCGGTGCGAACCAGACCAAATTTCTCGGTTGGCGTGTCTTTGTAGTAGTCGAAATCCATCATGTTACTGTGCAGATCGGTGGTTTCGAGTATCCGCAAATCGACCGTTGCCGCCTGCGCGACGACGGAAACGCTCAGGGCCAGTAACATCATTCCAGGCTTAAACATGCTTGCTCCTGCTGCCAGATAAGTTAAGGCTCTCAAAATAATGTAAAAGCCTGATGAGTGATCAGTTTAAATCGTGATGGATATAACGTTTTGGCGCATCGGTTAACCTGCCAGCCGTTCCGGAATAGGCGTAGTTGTGCAGGCGTGGCGATAAGCGGGTAACTATGGTATTGATATATCTATATATTGCTCCGTGCTGCCGCTGCGCGATCGGCTTGCAGAGCGGAACTGCTAAAATGTAACCATCAGGCGTTGAACTGAACGTGCAGCCGATGGACACAACGAGGTGAAAAATGTTAGAGCAAATTTGCCAACTGGCACGCGAAGCGGGCGACGCGATCATGCAGGTTTACGACGGCGCCGCGCCGCTTGACGTTTCTCACAAATCGGACGACTCGCCGGTGACTGCCGCCGACATTGCCGCGCATCAGGTGATTGTGAACGGCCTGGCGCAGTTGTCACCGGCGATACCGGTCCTGTCAGAAGAAGATCCGCCCGGCTGGGAGGTGCGTCAGCACTGGCAGCGCTACTGGCTGGTCGATCCGCTTGATGGCACCAAAGAGTTCATCAAGCGTAACGGCGAATTTACCGTCAATATTGCGCTGATCGAAGAAGGCAAGCCGGTGATGGGCGTGGTCTATGCGCCAGCGCTGGGCGTGATGTACGCTGCAGCAGACGGTAAGGCGTGGAAAGAAGAGGGCGGCCGGCGTGAACAGATTCATGCGCAGGATGCCCGGCCACCGCTGGTGGTGGTGAGCCGCTCACACGGCGATGACGATGAGATGAGGCAGTATCTGAAGCAGCTCGGCGAACATCAGACGGTGGCGACCGGCTCATCGCTGAAGTTCTGCCTGGTGGCGGAAGGTAAAGCGCAGCTCTATCCACGCTTCGGGCCGACCAACATCTGGGATACCGGTGCGGGCCACGCGGTCGCCATGGCGGCAGGTGCTCATGTGCATGACTGGCAGGGCAAAACGCTGGATTACGCACCGCGCGAATCCTTCCTCAATCCTGGCTTTCGCGTTTCTCTGTTTTAGTCCGTTAAGCGGGAGGGCAACCTCCCGCCATGCGGCCGGCCTGGTGCGCCAGCAGTGAGGCTTAGTGCGCCAGCAGAGAGGTTACCAGGTTAACCACCTGCTGAACTTCCTCCTGCGTCAGCGGCCCATCCTTCACAAACTTCACTGCGCCATGTTTATCCAGCACCACAATGGCTGAGCCGCCCGGTTGCAGCTGCCAGGCACGCTGCACATTTCCCTTATCGTCGACAATAAACTGTGACCACGGATACTGCTGTTTATTGCTTTCGATGCTGCTGCGAACAAACATCCCGGTGCCGGGAATCGCATCATCAGTATTGACGATGGTGGTGGTCTGATAACGATCGTGCGGCAGCTTCGCGGCTTTGATCGCCTCGATTAACGCCGCATTCATCTGCTTCGCGGAAGAGCGCCCGGCGATATGCTGAATCACTCGAACTTTTCCGCTCAGCTGAGCACTATTCCAGTTTTTGTAGCTAAACTTATCCTGCTGCAGTAACAGCTCACCTTTGTCATTCACACCGGTGGCCGGAACGCGCGCATCCTGCTTCAGATCGTGCGCCAGAGCGCTTACCGGTATCAGTAACGACAAAACTATCGCTGCCAGAGTGATTCGCATCGTGGTTTCCTTAAGTGATCAGACCAGTTAGTCATTTTATTGCAATAGTAGGCAGGGATGATGCAGCTGTCCTGGAAAGGTGTCAGGTTTGTTATCAGCGCCACAATTCCGTAACGACTGAAGGTTTATACTGTGTTGTGTGAGCGTGATAACAGAGTGTTCTGTAATGATGTGTCAACTCAGTAAAAAAATTCATTTTTCGGAACATCAGCAGCGCTGAGTGTTCTATAGTTTATCCCGAATTCGCGCTTCATGGGCTCGTACCTAATTTGGAAACGGCGAAGCGTGCTTAAAATTGTACAGGAGTTAATCAGTATGAAGATCTTCCAGCGCTATAATCCGCTGCAAATAGCGAAATATGTAAAAACGCTGTTCAAAGGAAGGTTGTATATCAAGGATGTTGGCGCGTTTGAGTTCGACAAGGGAAAAGTATTAATCCCGCGCGTCAAAGACAAACAGCACCTGAGCGTGATGTCAGAAATTAACCGCCAGGTCGTTCGTCTGAAACTTGAGTTCAACTAATCACAAGGGCGCCGATGGCGCCCTTTGAGCCTGGCCTATCAGGCTATTTTATTTGCCATTCTGAACCTGGGCAGTGCTCACAATCCTCACGTACTACGTGTACGCCTGCTTGTTCCGCGCTGTCCGTGTCCAGACTGTCTGCAACAATGACGCCTTATGGCGCAGGCCCTTAGTCATTCTACTCTTCTTCGCTTTTCGTCATGTTCAGCACCGGCGGCCGCTCATCAATGCGGGTAACCAGTAACTGATCGATGCGATAACTGTCTATGTCGACCACTTCGAATTTATAACCGGCAAACTTCACAA
The DNA here is from genome assembly GCF_037149395.1 of Pantoea sp. USHLN298. Taxonomy (NCBI): domain Bacteria; kingdom Pseudomonadati; phylum Pseudomonadota; class Gammaproteobacteria; order Enterobacterales; family Erwiniaceae; genus Pantoea; species Pantoea sp. USHLN298. Next base: position 381,463 of record NZ_JBBCRO010000006.1, on the reverse strand, counting down.
AGTCGGTACGCTTCGGAATTTTACGCAGCATATACATCATAAAGCCGCCGATGGTTTCGTAGTTGCCTGACTGCGGGAAGTCGTCAATGTCCAGTACCCGCATTACGTCATCAATCGGCGTTCCGCCTTCTACCAGCCACGAATTTTCATCACGCGCCACAATCTGTTCTTCCATGCCCTGGCCGACCAGATCGCCCATCAGCGTCGTCATCACATCATTCAGGGTAATGATCCCGACCACCAGCGCATACTCATTCATGATCACCGCGAAGTCTTCACCGGCGGTTTTGAAACTCTCCAGCGCTTCAGACAGCGTCAGCGTATCGGGCACAATCAGCGCCGAGCGGATCTGCAAGCCGCTGTTCAGCGCCATACTCTGGTTTCCCAGCACCCGCAGCAGCAGCTCTTTCGAGTCAACGTAACCAACGATATGATCGATATCGCCGCTGCAGACCAGAAATTTAGAGTGAGGATGCTGGGCGATTTTAGTTTTCAGGCTGGTTTCATCTTCATGCAGATCAAACCAGACAATGTTTTCACGCGAGGTCATCGAAGAGGGCACGGTGCGTGATTCCAGCTCAAACACGTTCTCGATTAACTCATGTTCCTGCTTACGCAACACGCCAGCCAGCGCACCCGCTTCCACCACCGCGTAGATATCGTCAGAGGTGATATCGTCTTTGCGCACCATCGGCAGTTTGAAGATGCGGAAGAAGACGTTGGCCAGACCGTTGAACAGCCAGACCAGCGGGCGCATCAACAGCAGGCAAAAACGCATCGGGTTGATGATGCGTAAGGCGATGGTTTCCGGGGCGATCATACCGACCCGTTTTGGCGTTAAGTCGGCGAACAGAATAAACAGGCTGGTAACGATGGTGAATGAGCAGATGAAACTGAGTTGCTCCGCCAGTTCCGGCGCGACAAAACGGTTAAACAGGCTGCTGAAGGCTGGCGAAAAGGCGGCGTCGCCGACAATACCGCCGAGAATCGCGACGGCATTCAGGCCAATTTGCACCACGGTAAAGAACATGCCCGGCGTTTCCTGCATTTTCAATACGCGTTGTGCATTGACGTTGCCTTCATCCGCCAGCAGCTTGAGTTTTATCTTGCGGGCGGCCGCCAGCGAGATTTCCGACAGGGAAAAAAATGCACTGATTACGATCAGTAACAGGATGACAAGTAAGCTATCTAACATATGAGATCCAAAGGGTTATCCACTTGTCATTTTTGGCCTGGGCAGCGTGCAGGTGAGATCCGGAGCGATCTGCGTACCTGTCAAACAGGGCTATCCGTGCCAAAAATGTCTGCGCCAGTTCGACAGAAAAAACAGTGTCGGGGCAGAAATGAAAACAGGCGAAATGCCTGTGGTGGCCGATTATAGCAGGTGCTATCACCGGGCCGCCAGAGGACAAACCACCTGTTCCGATGGTGTGTTGCGCCGGACATGCCCGTCATCAGTTCAGATTAATCTGAGTGAACCTGCCAGCCGCGATCATTCGACGCCGCAGTTGTTGTATCGATCGCGTCATTTACCGACAATAGCCCGGTATTTGACTTAGATGATGATGTTGCCCCGCCGGTTACCATAAAGTGCGGCTATGATGAGGATGTTGCCGTCACGCCAGTGCGGGCAAAGATGATTAATAAGTGCCCCGCGGAAAAGGGGCCGGCATGATTAACAGGAGTACAGGTGCCACGATTTTATGTTTATTGCATGGCCAGCCTGCTGCTTGTCACGCCAGCGCTTGAAGCGGCGACGGTACGATTACAGGTCGAAGGCTTAACCGGGGATTTGCAAAAAAACGTCAGGGCGCGCCTGTCGACCATCGGCAGCGATGAGGTCTCTAACGACGGCCGCTTTCGCGCACGCGTCTCGGTAGCGATAAAAGAGGGCCTGCGCGCGCTCGGTTACTACGAGCCGGTTATCGATTTTGAATCCCGTCCTGCGCCTGCGCGGGGTGGCCGTCCGGTGCTGGTGGCGCGCGTAACGCCCGGCGAACCGGTGAAAATTGGCGGCAGCAGTATCGTTGTTGAGGGTGAAGCCCGCAACGATGCGGATTACCGTGCCTGGGTAGCACAGGGACGACCCAAAGTGGGCACCCAGCTCAATCACGGGCAGTATGACAGTTTCAAAAGTGGCTTCTCAAATCTCGCGCTGCGTAATGGCTACTTCGATGGCCAGTTTAAAAAGAGCCAGTTAGGCGTATCGGTCGAGCGGCGTGAAGCGTTCTGGGATATCGATTACGACAGCGGCCAGCGCTACCGTTTTGGCGACGTCAGTTTTCAAGGCTCGCAAATTCGCGAGGAGTATCTGCAAAATCTGGTGCCCTTTAAGCAGGGCGACTACTACAGTTCGCGCGATCTGGCCGAGCTCAATCGCCGCCTCTCTGCCACCGGCTGGTTCAATTCGGTGGTGGTCGCGCCAGAATTTAAACAAGGGCGCAAAACCAAAGTTCTGCCGCTCAATGCGGTGATGTCACCGCGTACCGAAAACACCATTGAAACCGGGGTGGGTTACTCGACGGATGTCGGACCCCGGCTGAAAGGAACCTGGAAAAAACCGTGGATTAACGACCGCGGTCACAGCCTGGCGGCCAGCGCCTACGTCTCTGCCCCTGAGCAGCAGGTCGATCTGACCTATAAAGTCCCGCTGCTGAAAAGCCCGCTGGAACAGTACTATACCTTCTCGGGCGGCCTGAAGCGCACCGACCTCAACGACACCAAAGCCGATACCACGACGCTGGCGATGTCGCGTAACTGGGACAGCAGCAGCGGCTGGCAGAAGGCCGTTAACCTGCGCTGGAGTCTGGACCACTTTACTCAGGGCAGCGTCACCAACACTACCATGCTGCTCTATCCTGGCGTCAGCGTTAACCGTACCCGCTCACGCGGCGGCTTAATGCCGACCTGGGGTGACTCGCAGCGCTATTCAGTAGACGTTTCCGACACCACCTGGGGTTCAGACGTTGACTTCCTGATTATGCAGGCGCAAAACGTCTGGATCCGCACGCTGGGCGATAAGCACCGTTTTGTGGCGCGCGGCAACCTGGGCTGGATCGAAACCAACGACTTCGACAAAGTGCCGCCCGACCTGCGTTTCTTCGCCGGCGGCGACCGCAGCATTCGCGGTTACAAATATAAAGACATCTCTCCGCGGGATGATGACGGCAAACTGACCGGTGCTTCCAAACTCGCCACCGGATCGCTGGAATATCAGTACAACGTCAGCGGCAAATGGTGGGGCGCGGTGTTTGTCGACTCCGGCGAAGCGGTCAACGATATCAAACAGAGTAACGTTAAAACCGGCGCGGGCTTCGGTGTGCGCTGGTCTTCACCGGTGGGGCCAATCAAACTGGATATTGCCCGACCGATTGGGGATGACGAGGAACATGGATTGCAATTTTATATCGGACTGGGGCCTGAACTATGAAGCTGTGGAAAAAGGTCCTGATCGGCATTCTGATTTTTCTGGTGCTGCTATTAGGTGGCGTAGCCTTTCTGATCGGCACCACGCCCGGTCTGCACCTGCTGTTAAATGGCGCTTCGCGCTGGGTACCGGGTTTATCGATCAAACAGGTCGATGGCGGCTGGCGTAACCTGACCCTGAGCGGGCTGCGTTATGAGATGCCCGGCGTCAGTGTCGATGCCGGTCATATCCATCTGGCGGTTGACCTCAACTGTCTGCTGCACTCATCGGTCTGCGTAAATGATGTCTCCCTGAGCGATATCAGCGTGGTGGTCGACAGCAAAAAGATGACGCCAGCCAGCGAGCCGCCGCCGGAAGAGGAGAGCGGCAACGCCAACCTCAGCACGCCGTATCCGATTACGCTGAAGCATCTCGGCCTGCACAATATCAATGTCAAAGTCGACGATACTGCCATCTCGCTGCTGGATTTCACCACCGGCCTGCAGTGGCAGGAACGCGCGCTGACGCTTAACCCGACCCATATTCAAAGCCTGCTGATTGCTTTGCCGAAAGCGGCGCAGGTGGCTAATGAGCAGGTGGTCCAGCCGAAAGTTCAGCAGCCGAAGCCGGCGGAGAAGCCGCTGGGTGAAACCCTGCAGGCGATGTTTGCGCAACCGCTGCTGCCCGCGTTACCCGATTTTCAGCTGCCGCTGGATATTGATGTACAGCAGATCCTGGGCGAGCAGCTGCGCATCACCGGCGATACCGATATCGCCATCAGCCGGTTACTGCTGAAAGCGAAAACCGCTGACCGCCAGATGCAGCTCAGCACGCTGGAAGTGGACTCCAATCTCGGCAAGCTGAACGGCAGCGGACAGGCGACGCTGGCGAATAACTGGCCGGTCGATTTCTCGCTTAACGGTGAGGTAAACACCGATCCGATTAAAGGCGAAAAAATCGCGCTGAAGCTCAACGGTGCGATGCGCGATGAGCTGAAGCTGGCGCTCAACCTCTCCGGCCCGGTGAAGGCGCAACTGGATGCTACCACCCAACTGGCGGTGGCGGGCTTGCCGCTGTCGCTGCAGCTGACCAGTCCGCAGCTGCGCTGGCCGTTAACCGGCGCGGTACAGTACCAGGCCGATAACCTCGACTACCAGTTCAAAGGCAAAGCGACCGACTACGTGATGTCGCTGCGTACTGCGGTGAAAGGGGAAGCGGTGCCGCCCGCCAACATTTCGCTGACCGGTAAAGGTAATGTCGAACAGTTCAGCCTCGACAGACTGCGTATCGCGGCGTTGCAGGGCAACATCGATCTGACGGCGCTGGTGGACTGGCGTAAGGCGATCAGCTGGCGCAGCGAACTGACGCTGGCGGGCATCAACACCGCTCAACAATATCCCGACTGGCCCGCCAGGCTGGATGGCAAAATCACCACCCGCGGCAGCCTGTACGGCGGAAGCTGGCAGTTAAGCGTGCCGCAGTTGCAGCTGAAAGGAAATGTGAAGCAGAACGCGGTCACGGCGGAAGGCTCGCTCACCGGCAACAGCTACAACCAGTGGACGGTGCCGGGCATCAAACTGGCGCTGGGTCGTAACCATCTGGATGTGAAAGGCGCATTAGGTGAACAGCTGGATCTGGATGCCAGCATCGACGCGCCGCAGCTCGACAATGCGCTGCCCGGTCTGGGCGGCGTGGTCAAAGGCACGATCAAAGCGCGCGGAACCCTGAGTGCGCCGCAGCTGCTGGCCGATCTCAATGCCCGTGGCCTGCGCTGGCAGCAGATGCAGATTAACCGCGTCACGCTCAACGGGGATGTTCGCTCCGGCGAGCAGGTGGCCGGTAAGCTGCAACTGCGCGTCGAACAGCTGAAACAGGATGCGCTCAGCATTAATCTGCTGACCCTGAATGCAGACGGCAACGAGCACCAGCATCAGCTTAAACTTAATGTACAGGGCGAGCCGGTGTCCGGTCAGCTGGCGCTGAACGGCAGTTTCGATCGCCAGACGCAGCGCTGGAAAGGCGAACTGAACAACACCCGCTTTGAGACGCCGGTAGGAGAATGGCGTTTGACGCGGGCGATGGCCATTGACTACCTCAATAGCAAACAGACGGCCACCATCGGGCCACACTGCTGGCAGAACCCGAATGCGCAGCTCTGCGTACCGGAACCGGTTGAAGCCGGTCCGAGTGGCAAGGCGCACGTGGTCCTGAATCGCTTCGATCTGGCGATGGTTAAACCCTTTATGCCAGACGCGACCCAGCTCAGCGGCGTGTTCAGCGGCGACGTTCGTGTTAACTGGCTGGCTGGTAAAGGCCTGCCAACCGGCACGGTGTCGCTGAAAGGTAACGGCGTCAAAGTCCAGCAGGATGTGCAGGGCAACACCCTGCCGATCGCCTTTGATACCCTGAACCTTAATGCGGCGCTGCGTGATGGACGTGCCCAGCTCGACTGGCTGATCCGCATCGCCAATAACGGCCAGCTCGATGGCAATGTTCAGATCACCGATCCGGAAAATCGCCGCACGCTGGGCGGCAACGTCAACATTCGTAACCTGTCGCTGGCGATGCTGAACCCGGCGCTGATGCAGGGCGAGAAGATCAAAGGCAACCTCAACAGCAGCTTACGGCTGGCGGGCAGCGTGCAGCAGCCACAGGTGTTTGGTCAGCTTGGCCTGTCGGATGTCGATGTCGATGGCAGCTTCATGCCGGTCGATCTCACCGCCGCCAATCTCAATCTGGTGTTTAACGGCATGAGCTCGACCCTGAACGGGCTGATTCAGACCGCGCAGGGCAACATCAACCTCAACGGTAACGCCGACTGGAGCCAGCTCGATAACTGGCGCGCGCGCCTGGCGGCGCAGGGTAGCCGGGTGCGGGTCACGGTGCCGCCGATGGTGCGGATGGATGTCTCGCCGGATCTGGTATTCGAAGCCACGCCGGCAGCATTTAACCTGTCGGGCCGGGTCGAGGTTCCGTGGGCGCGCATCACGGTGCAGGAAGTCCCGGAAAGCGCCACGGGCGTCTCGTCGGATGAAGTGATGCTGGATCAGAACCTCAAGCCGATTCAGCCGAAAACCGCCGCGATTCCGATCAACAGCAACCTGGTGATCCACGTCGGTAACGATGTGCGTCTCTCTGCGTTCGGGCTGAAAGCGAAGCTGAATGGCGACCTGAAACTGGTGCAGGATCGCTCCGGGCTCGGCCTTAACGGCCAGATCAACATCCCGTCCGGCCGCTTCCACGCCTATGGACAGGATCTGATTGTGCGTAAGGGCGAGCTGCAGTTTGCCGGACCGCCCGATCAGCCTTACATCAATCTGGAAGCGATTCGTAATCCGGATGCGACTGAAGATGACGTCACCGCCGGATTGCGGGTCACCGGCCTGGCCGATGAGCCAAAAGCGGAAGTCTTCTCCGATCCGGCGATGTCGCAACAGGAAGCGCTCTCTTATCTGCTGCGCGGTCAGGGACTCGGCAGCGATGGCGACAGTAATGCGTTAACCTCAGCGCTTATTGGCTTAGGGGTTGCACAAAGTGGGCAGGTTGTGGGTAAAATCGGTGAGACATTCGGTGTCAGTAATCTCGCCGTTGATACTGCCGGTGTTGGCGACAGCCAGCAGGTGCAGGTCAGTGGCTATGTACTACCGGGTCTACAGGTAAAATACGGTGTTGGCATATTTGATTCACTGGCGACGTTAACCTTGCGTTACCGCCTGATGCCTAAACTCTATTTGGAAGCCGTGTCCGGTGTGGATCAGGCTCTCGATTTGCTCTATCAGTTTGAGTTTTAGCAATGCGAATAATTGTCTACGGCAGTTTACGGCGCAAACAGGGAAACAGTCACTGGATGACGAATGCGCAATGGCTGGGTGATCACCAGATTGAGGGCTTTGAGCTTTTCAGTCTGGGCCATTATCCCGGCGTGATTGAGGGCAATGGAGCGGTACAGTGTGAAGTGTACCGCATTGATGCCTCAACCCTTGCGGAGCTGGATGCGCTCCGTACCAAAGGGGGAGAGTACAAACGTCATCTGATTCAGACGCCGTTTGGCAGCGCATGGCTTTACGTTTATCAACGCTCAGTGGCAGGTCGCCAGCGTATCCTGAGCGGAGACTGGCTAAAGCGTGATGAGGAGCCAGAGGCCTGAACAAAAACACCGTCCAGTTGGACGGTGTTTTTTTTTTTCGACTTACCGGCTGACAGCAGAATTACTTCTTCTGTGCGCGCTCGTAAGAGGAGATGATTTCAGCTTTGGCCGCTTCGGCATTATCCCAGCCATCCACTTTAACCCATTTGCCTTTTTCCAGATCTTTGTAGTGTTCAAAGAAGTGGGTGATCTGTGCGCGCAGCAGTTCTGGCAGGTCGTTCACATCTTTGATGTGATCGTACTCTTTAGAGAGTTTGGTGTGCGGAACCGCAACCAGTTTGGCATCTTCGCCAGACTCGTCGGTCATTTTCAGCACGCCAACCGGACGGCAGCGGATCACTGAGCCTGGTACCAGTGGATACGGGGTCGGAACCAGTACGTCAACCGGATCACCATCCAGTGACAGAGTGTGGTTGATGTAGCCGTAGTTGCACGGATAGAACATGGCGGTAGACATAAAACGGTCTACAAACAGGGCACCAGACTCTTTATCAACTTCATATTTGATCGGATCGGCATTGGCCGGGATCTCAATGACAACGTAGATATCTTCTGGCAGGTCTTTACCTGCTGGCACCTGGTTCAAACTCATCGGGCATTCCTTCAGTAGTCGTATGTTGAGTGTCGGCTATTATAGCCAACTGACTCTGAAAGTATGCCCTCTTTTTGGCGTTTCGGAATGCACCCTAACGCTACTTAGCCGTCACAAACAGCGAAACTATCCCGGCCGCAATCAGCGGTCCGACCGGCACGCCACGGAAAAACGCCACGCCGATCACCGTACCAATCAGCAAGCCGCCGATGACCGAGGGCTGTACGCTCATAAAGTTAACGCCGCGTCCGCCCAGCCAGGCAACAAAAATGCCGACCAGAATCGCCACGATCGACTTCCAGTTGGCAAAAGATTTGAGTAACGCGGCTGCAGGCAGCGATCCGCTGGCCAGCGGTGCCATCACCGCCACGGTAAGAATAATGATGCCCAACGTAATGCCCTGCTTCTCCACGTAGGGGAAAAACTGCGCCAGCGGCGTGATCTTGATCGCCAGCAGCACCAGAATAGAGATAGTGACGGCGTTGTTGTGTACGAAATAACTGAGAACGGCGAGGCAGATCAGAATAATGGTCGAGGCATAAGCAGCCATGGTTTCTCCCTGAAAGTGAACACGTACGCTGACGACATCAGCCCGCGGATAATCCGGACAGTGATTAACAATCATCCGGGTTGGCGCAACTGCCTTGACTCAGCGATTGCAACATCAATGCCTGGTTACGCACCAGGCTCAGGTTCTGTGCGCCCAGCGCGACGCTACCCAGCGTACCCTGATCGCTCAGCCGACTGCGGCTCGCGGCCAGCCAGCTGTCGCGGTAGCTGAGCCAGGCTCGCTGCGCCTGACGCAACTCTGTTTTCGAATCGCCGGTTAACTGATTCATCAGTTTGCCATACTGATTATTCATCTCCTGATCCCAGGCTTTACTGGCGGTGGCATAACATTGATTCATCGCCTGGGTGGTAGTCGCACCCTCCAGGCAACGATTAAGCGCGGCATCAGCAGGCAAATCCTGCGCCATCGCCTCTCCGCTGGCAAGCAGCAGAGCCAGAAGCCATCCTGTTTTCATTATTCTTCTCCGGGGAACGCATCAGCGGCAATTAGCTTGATGGATGTCTCCGTGATGATCAAGCCGTTAACCATTCATTAAGGTTAAAGTTTAGCGAGGTGATGGCCGATACCTGTTCCGTTTTAGGGCCGCTGGAAATTTCGCCTTTTCTCATACACGGAAACTATCAAGATGAAACAGTTATCACTTCGCACGGGGTTGCTGGCATTGCTGGCATTTATGACACTGCTGCTGTTGGCGGTGAGTTTTATGGGTATCGTGGCAATCAACAAAGGGAACCGCTCGCTGGACGTGATCAACCGCATTCAGGGGGTTGAGCTGAACAGTCTCTATCAGAGCAACGCCGATTTAATGCGCGCCCGCGCGAATGCGGCGCTGGCGGTACGGAAAATTGAAATTGGCTTGCTGGAAGAGGGCGCCGCGGTCACTAAACTGGCGCAGGCCGATGTGGTGGCATCACAAAAGAGCCTGAAGCGCTTTGTTGATGCGGGTACCGTCACGGCACACGGCAAAACGCTGGCGGATGCCGTGGCGGGCAGCTACAAGGCCTATCTTGAGCAGGGCATCAGACCGATGATGAGCGCGCTGGATAAGCAATATACCGACGAATATTATCAGCTGCTGGAAGGCAACCTGGCCGCACTGGCCGCCCGCTACAGCAAAGCGGTGGACGATTTCGGTCAGTACGCGGATCAGGTGACTGCAGCCCAGCTGGATCAGGCGGCCTATAACGAAACCAAAATGAAAATTCTGATCGCAGTGGCGGTGGTACTGACGTTGCTGCTGTTAGTGCTGGCCTGGCAACTGCTGCGCCGGATGTTGCTCCAGCCGCTCAACAGCGCCATCGTCCATCTGGAACAGGTGGCGGCAGGGGATTTATCTCAAGCCCTGCCCGCGGCGGGCAACAATGAACTGGGCCGGCTCAATCATGCGCTGGCAGAGATGCAGCAGGCGCTGCGCGCGTCGGTCAGTCAGGTGCGTGAAGCCAGCCTGCAGATCGACATCGGCAGCCGTGAGCTGGCTGCCGGCAACGTCAATCTGTCGCAGCGCACCGAAGAGTCCGCGGCCTCGCTGGAGCAGACGGCGGCCAGCATGGAGCAGTTAACCGCCACGGTACGGCTTAACGCCAGCAACGCGCAGCAGGCGCATCAGCTGGCGAATGCGGTGTCGGATACGGCCGATCGTGGCGCTGAGGTGGTCTGCTACGTAATGGAGAAAATGCACGAAATCACCGACAGCGCCAACCGTATCGGCGACATTCTCAGCGTGATTGACGGCATCGCCTTCCAGACCAATATTCTGGCGCTGAATGCGGCGGTTGAAGCGGCACGCGCCGGTGAACAGGGCCGCGGCTTCGCGGTGGTCGCGAATGAAGTGCGCACCCTGGCGCAGCGCAGCGCCAACGCTGCCAAAGAGATCCGTACGCTAATCGGCGACTCACAATCCCGGGTTAAAGAGGGCAGCGAGATGGCGACGCGAGCCGGAGAGACCATGGATGAGATCTCGGGTGAAGTTATGCGCGTCACGGCGCTGATGAAAGAGATCTCTATGGCTTCTGATGAGCAGAGCCGCGGCATTGAACAGGTCAACCTGGCGGTGACGCAGATGGATGAAGCCGCGCAGCAGAACGCCGCGCTGGTGGAGCAAGCGACGGCAGCGACCCAGTCGCTGGAAGCGCAGTCTGGTCAGCTACAGGCGACTATGGCGCAGTTCCGCTTGCAGCCTGAGTAACACTGATGAGCGCATCCTCTATGCGCTCATTATCCCGCTGTTTTTTGCGTCTTATGCTGCGCCTGTCTCATAAGCAGTTTCCCCGCATCTCCCTCGCCGACGGTTTCTCCTTAGCCTGAATGGTGTTCAGTCCGGACCTTATTCGCTAACATTGCCCGCAGACCATCATGTTACAGAATCGGGAGCAAAGACGTGTACGCTTCAGTTATTGAAAACCTCGACAAATTATTGTCCACATATGAACATTCACCGCTCTTTTTTATGTTAATAGTGGGTCTGTTTTTTGTGGCGGGGATACTTCGCTGGCTCGCTAAGAATATAAAGGGCGAACACCTCTTCCAGCATACAATTAATAATAAAATGCGGTTCATAAAGAATGAACTCAGTGAGGGGTTAGTGAGCGAGCGGGAACAAGCGCAGCTGACAAGCCGTTATATCACCCTGTTAAACCAGAAAATATATGGGGTAAAAAATAGCGCCATTCAGCAAGAAGTTATTAAAATTATCGATACATCCAGCGAAATCACAAATTTTAAATATTTTGCCGTACATCAGTATACGCTCAGCCTCAGCCGTAACGGCCGATTATACTTTAACAGAGAGAAGATAAATTCCCGGTTCTTTACTGCTATTGCGCTGTTAATCTGCAGCCTGTGCCTGCTGGCTCTGGGCTTTTTGATGATTTATGCGAGCCTTTTTATCGGGCTGGTGGTCTGCACGTTGAGTCTTGTTTTATATTTCGCCGGGCTGGATCACTTTCCGGCTAGCCCGGGTATGCGTAAGCGGGCAGAAGAAGAGATAGAAAAGTATTACCAGCATTGTGATGCCAGCGATAGCCGCGAAACGGAAAAAAATAAGCCTGCATTAAGCAGGCTTTGAATATGTCACTACCGACGCCAGATTATCCCTGACGGCAATCCGGGAACTCGGCCAGGAAACGCTCAACGTCGTTAACCATCGCCTCATTGCCGCAGTAGAACGGGCAGCGCTGATGCAGCGTGACCGGTGGAATATCCAGAATACGTTTCTGACCATCGCTGGCCTTACCGCCCGCCTGCTCAGCCAGGAACGCCATTGGGTTGCACTCATACAGCAGACGCAGCTTACCTTGCGGATGGCTGGCGGTGCTTGGATAGAGATAGATGCCGCCCTTGAGCAGGTTACGGTGGAAATCAGCGACCAGCGACCCGATATAGCGGGACGTATAAGGACGGTGTGTCGCGATATCCTCTTCCTGACAGAACTTCAGATATTTCTTCACGCCCTGAGGGAAACGGATGTAGTTACCTTCGTTAATCGAATAGGTATAACCGGTTTCCGGGAAGGTCATCCGCTCGTGGCTGAGGCAGAAGACGCCCAGTGACGGATCGTAAGTAAACGCATGTACGCCCGCGCCAGTGGTATAAACCATCATGGTCGATGAACCGTACACCACGTAACCGGCAGCGACCTGCTTGTTGCCAGGCTGCATAAAGTCAGCTTCGACCACCGGCGTACCCGGCTCGCTGACGCGGCGATAGATAGAAAAGATGGTACCGACAGAAACGTTAACGTCGATATTCGATGAACCATCCAGTGGGTCCATCAATACAACATATTTACCGTTTTCTTCACCTTCAAAGATAACGAACTCGTCCTCTTCTTCAGACGCGATACCGGCGACGATGCCACGGGCTTTCAATGCCGCTTTCAGTTTTTCGTTGGCGAACAGATCTAACTTCATCTGCTGCTCACCCTGAACATTCTCAACCCCACTGGCACCGAGAATATCCACTAAACCGGCTTTATTGATGTCGCGGTGGATAATTTTGGCACCCAGCTTGATGGCTGAAATCAGCGCCGTCAGTTCACCTGTGGCGTGCGGAAAGTCGTGTTGCTTCTCGACGATAAATTCGCCCAACGTTTTCATAACACATTCCCTGAATCTTCGATGGAGTGGCAGCATGCGTAACAGTCTGCCAACGTATGCGTACGCAGTTTAGCCGATTGAACTTCAAAAACCATAGTCCTAATCCGTTTCTTCCGTCTTCGAGCGGCGTTACACTGTGCGCCGAACTTTTGAGTAATGGATCTCGTTATGCGCATTCACATCCTTGGGATTTGTGGCACTTTTATGGGCGGTCTGGCGATGCTGGCCCGTTCGCTCGGCCATCAGGTGACCGGTTCGGACGCCAATGTTTATCCGCCAATGAGCACGCTGCTTGAGCAGCAAGGCATTGAATTAACAGAAGGTTACGACGCAGGCCAGCTCGACCCGGCGCCTGACTTAGTGATCATCGGCAATGCTATGACGCGCGGCAATCCATGTGTGGAAGCGGTACTGGAACGCAACATTCCTTACCTTTCTGGCCCGCAGTGGCTGCACGATTTCGTGCTGCGCGATCGCTGGGTGCTGGCAGTGGCAGGAACCCACGGCAAAACCACCACCGCCGGCATGGCAGCGTGGATTCTTGAGGCCTGCGGGCTGGAACCCGGCTTCATTATTGGTGGGGTACCGGGAAATTTCGACGTTTCCGCAAAATTAGGAAAAAGTCCATTCTTCGTTATTGAAGCGGATGAGTACGATTGCGCGTTTTTTGATAAGCGCTCCAAGTTTGTCCATTACTGCCCGCGTACCCTGATCCTCAATAATCTTGAGTTCGATCACGCCGATATATTTGACGATCTGCGGGCGATCCAGAAGCAGTTTCACCATCTGATCAGGATCGTGCCGGGACAGGGCAAGATCCTGCTGCCCGAGAACGATCACAACCTCAAACAGGTTATGGCGATGGGCTGCTGGAGCGAGCAGGAGAACGTTGGCGATCACGGTCGCTGGCAGGCCAGGAAGCTCACCGCGGATGCCTCGCACTGGGAAGTGTGGCTCGACGGTGCGAAAGTGGGCGAAGTGAACTGGTCGCTGGTCGGTGAACACAATATGCATAACGGGCTGATGGCGATTGCGGCAGCGCGGCATGTTGGCGTGAAGCCGGAAGATGCCGGCCAGGCACTGAACAGCTTTATCAATGCGCGTCGCCGGCTGGAGCTACGCGGCGAGGTCAACGGCATCAAAGTCTATGACGACTTCGCCCATCATCCGACCGCGATTCTGGCTACCCTGGCGGCGCTGCGCAGCAAAGTAGGCGGCACGGCACGGATTCTTGCGGTGCTGGAGCCTCGCTCCAATACCATGAAAATGGGCGTGAACAAAAACGAGCTGGCGCCCTCACTGGCGCGCGCTGACGAAGTCTTCCTGTTCCAGCCGCATCATATCCCGTGGCAGGTCTCAGACGTTGCTGACGCCTGTATGCAGCCTGCACACACCACGGCGGATATCGATACGCTGGTCTCAATGATCGCTAAAGCGGCACAGCCGGGGGATTCGATCCTGGTGATGAGCAACGGTGGTTTTGGCGGCATTCATCAGAAATTGCTGGATAAGCTCGCCTGAGTTAATAAGCGCCCGAATCGGGCGCTTAATTTATTATTATCTTTCTCATTTAATGATTTATTTAATCAGAAACAACGCCGCATAATTTGAATGTGATCTGCATACTCTTCCTGCTGTTGCCATATTGATCAACTTTCTGTCTAAAGCAGAAAGGCTTATTCCGTCAATAATTCCTAGCATCGTCTTTGTCATCATCGGATTAATAAACGGACTTTACGTTAATGAAATAATTAACCGGTGTTTATGATGTGCGCTTTATTATTTTGGCACGCTAATTTAAACGTACGTTAATTTTGGGTTAATTGAATGCGTTAAATTTAATGGCCCTGATGATTATGAATAAGGATGTTGTCATGGGAAAGAACAGATTACGGCGCGTCGCGCTGAGCATCATGCTACTGACCACTTCTGCCGCCGCGCTGGCGACGGCCACCGTCGATTACCGACATGAGTATCGTCTTCGGGATCGGACCCATTACGATAAGCTGGGGCTGAGCACCACGCTGCCGGATAATATGTGGCTTGGGGTTGAAACCAAATTTAAAACCGGTGGCGCCGATCCCAAAGATAAATATTATAACGACACGGTGTTAAACGTAGTGGAAGTGACCTTTCTGAAATCGTACTTCTGGGGAAACTGGACGCTATCGCCTTTTATTCAGCCGGAGTTTAACTCTTCACGCACCGAATGGAAGTTTGGTGTGGCGCCCTGGTACAAAGTTAATGAAAGCTGGTCTCTTGGCGGGCTCTACCGACTGGAACTGACCGATTATGCGCACGACGATCAATGCCGCACCGGCGGAATCGATTATTGCGATACCGATCGGCACCGTACCGCTAACCGGTTTGATCTCTATCTGCGCAATAAAACCGATCGGCTGACCACCACCTACAAGCTGGTCTATAAACATGCGGATGCCCGGCTATTTGCTAACCGGCATGATGATTATGAGCAGGAATTACAGTTCGACTATGCGCTCGGCGATCGGCGCGTCTGGGTGCCGTATGTGACCTTTGGCGATATTGGTCGCTCGGCCACCTCCAGCGAACGCCAGTTGCGATTGCGGACCGGCATTCTCTACATCTATCGCTAAGCAGCCTGAAGGCGGGCGATCCTGCCCGCCCCGACATCGCTTAGCTTTCGGCCAGCTCGCGCAGATACTGAAAGATCTGTCGCGCAGATTTCGGCGGCTTGTTGCCCGCTTTCTCTTTCTGCGCATTGCGGATCATGCTGCGCAGTTGCTGACGATCGGCCTGAGGATAAAGGGCGATCACATCCGTCATCGCATCATCGCCTTGTTCAATCAGACGATCGCGCAGCATTTCCAGTTTATGGAACAGCGCAACCTGCTGGTTATGGCGATTATTGAGCTTATCCAGCGCAACGCGGATCGGCTCCACATCAATACTACGCAGCAGTTTACCGATCAGCTGCAACTGACGGCGGCGACCCTCTTTCTTGATGCGCTGTGCCAGTTCGACTTCGGCACGCAGGCGCTCATCCAGCGGGATTTTATCCAGCGAGTTTTTACCCAGATCAACCAGTTCGGCACCCAGGCGTTTCAGCTCTTCAGCGTCGCGCTTTATTTCGCTCTTACTGACCCAGATAATCTCTTCATCTTCTTCTTCATGATTATCTGGCACATCGTCGAGCCACTCATCGGGCTGTTTGGTCATTAGTGGACTCCCAAAAAAAGAGGCTAATCCTACCAGTTTATCGGGTGACTGCGAAATTGTTCTCTGACTCTGATAGACTCAAATCATACATACATAAGATTAGACGGCAGGTCGATGAACGTATCTACTCAGGTTGCAGAACAGCGAAAAGTGTTGGAGCAGGCGATTGCGCAGGCGCTCGAACTGGCTAAAGCAAGCACTGACAGCGCGGAAGTGGCGGTCAGTAAAACCACTGGCATCGGCGTCAGCACCCGCTATGGTGAAGTGGAAAACGTCGAATTTAACAGCGACGGCGCGCTAGGCATCACCGTTTATCATCAGAATCGTAAAGGCAGCGCCTCGTCGACCGACCTCAGCCCGGATGCGATCAAGCGTACCGTGCAGGCGGCCATCGATATTGCGCGTTATACCTCACCTGATCCCTTTGCCGGTCCGGCAGATGCTGACCTGCTGGCGTATGACGCGCCCGATCTGGATCTCTACCATCCGTGGGAGATCGATGCCGATCGCGCCATTGAACTGGCGGCGCAGGCGGAACAGGCGGCGCTGCGGGCAGACAAGCGCATCATTAACACCGAAGGCGGCAGCTTCAACAGCCACGTCGGCATCAAAGTATTTGGTAACAGCCACGGTATGTTGCAGAGCTACTGCTCCAGCCGTCACTCGCTCTCCAGCAGCGTGATTGCCGGGCAGGATGGCAACATGGAGCGCGATTACGCCTATACCATTGGCCGCGCATTTGAAGATTTGCAGAGCCCGGAGTGGGTGGGTGCGGAATGCGCACGTCGTACGCTGTCGCGTCTGGCACCGCGTAAACTCTCTACCATGAAAGCACCGGTGATTTTTGCATCTGAAGTGGCCACCGGTCTGTTCGGTCATCTGGTTGGAGCGATCAGCGGCGGCAGTGTTTACCGCAAATCAACCTTCCTGCTGGATTCGATGGGCCAGCAGATCCTGCCAGAGTGGCTGACGATTAATGAGCAGCCGCATCTGCTGAAAGGGCTGGCATCGACCCCGTTCGACAGCGAAGGCGTGCGCACCCAGCCGCGTGACATCATTAAAGATGGCGTGCTGCAAACCTGGTTAATGACCAGCTACTCAGCCCGTAAACTGGGCCTGACCAGCACCGGTCATGCTGGTGGCATTCATAACTGGCGTATCGCTGGCCAGGGCCACAGCTTCGACGATCTGCTGAAGCAGATGGGCACCGGTTTAGTGGTGACCGAGTTGATGGGACAGGGCGTCAGCGCCATTACCGGCGATTACTCACGCGGTGCGGCCGGTTTCTGGGTTGAGAACGGTGAAATTCAGTATCCCGTCAGTGAAATCACCATTGCCGGCAACCTGAAAGAGATGTGGCGCAATATGGTGACCATCGGTGATGACATCGAAACCCGCAGCAATATCCAGTGCGGCTCGGTGTTACTGCCCGAAATGAAGATAGCGGGACAATAAGAAAGATGGATTCTGAAAGCAGCCGGTTGGCTGCTTTTTTTTCATCACAATAAGAAAGGAAAGAGCGATGCGTAAGCTTGTGATTGCAATGTTGTCTGCTTCTCTGTTGTTCTCCAGTGCCAGCCTCTATGCGGCCGATCTGGAGCAGGATATGGATACGCTGAATGCCAACCTGAAGATCGTCAAAAAAACCGACGATGCACAGGAGATGCAGCAGGCGCTGACCAAAATGCGTACCGCAGCGCAGGATGCGCGACAGGGCACGCCGGATAAGCTGGAAGGCCAGCCGGCTGACAGCCCACAGGTGAAAGATTTCCATGCCGGTATCGACTCGCTGATCGCGCAGATCGATGTGGTCAGTGCGCTGGCGAAAGCCAACAACGTGGACGGGGCGAAACGCGAAGCCGCGAAGTTCGACGACATCCGCAACGTTAACCATAAGAAATTCCGTTAACGCCAGCGCCGGTCACCCCTGACCGGCGTTTTTCATCATCACTTCTGCTTATTACCCGGCGTATTGCCACTTTCTCCGATCCATCCCACCGCACAGCCTGCGCACCTTATTCGCCCCATTTACGCATTTCACGCATTCTGCGATCTGTGTCGCACTAAGCGTGCAGCCTGCGATCTGGCGCACAGGCCTCACCTCGATTTCCACTTGATGCTGGAAATGTTGCGTCTCCACAGGCCGTGCTATCAGGGGTAATTTATTTTTAACGCGAATTATCCGGTCTGACAGGAGTAGCAAGGTGAGCAATAACGGCGTTCCGGTGCATGAAGCGCCACCGGAGAAAGTGCAGCAGCTGGCTGACAGGGTGATGGCGCAGATTGCGACGATCTACCAGCAGCACGGTATTGAGCCGAATGCGGTTCAGCAGCAGATGCTGCTGTCACATGTCGGGGCAATGGCGTCGCGTTCGCTGAGCGGTGAGCCGCTGCCAGAAGTGGAAGCCGAGCTGTTTGAGGATATCCCGCCGGAAACGCTGCAGCTGGCGCAGCAGGTGGTGGATCTGTTTGGCAATCTGCCACGCGAAGAAGCATGGCTGCTCTCGGTGCATATCGAAGTTGCCCGATCAAACAACTGATGAGGAAGTGAACATGGTAACTGTAGTGATTGGCGATCGTTTAGGTAAAGGGCAGAAAGTCGCGGCAGGCATCGAGAAAGCCGGTGGACGCGCGGTCGTGGTACCCGGCGTGGCGGCAGACATGAAGCTCGGCGACGTGATGAAGGCGGAAAACGCCGACTTCGGCATTTCGTTCTGCGGCAGCGGCGGCGCAGGTGCGATTACCGCCCAGAACAAATATGGCTACAAGGCGAAACATGGCATGCGATCCATCGACGAAGGCGTCACCGCCATCAACGAAGGTGCCACCGTATTGGGTTTCGGTTTCATGGATAAAGAAGAGCTGGGCGAACGGCTGGTGCAGGCCTGGAACAAGAAGCACGGCAGCTGATCATGAAAGAACAATACGTTACGCAGGTGACGGTAGAGGGTAAAGGCGACAGCAAAGCGAAAGCCTTTGCCGATGCCCTGAGTCGCGTACAGAACCAGGTTCTGCGCGCGACGCAAAAAATTCTGCTGCGCATTGAGCCCCAGGATGTCCGGGTGCTGCGCGCACAGGAGAGCGTCAGAACCGAGAAATTTCTGTTCTTCTTTTTGGCGCGTCAACGGCGGAGCTACAGCGTCGAGCTGGAGATCACCGTCAGCGTCACCGTTTTCGACACCGAACAGGTGGCGTTTACCGTGACACCGTAAAAACAGAACCCTTTCACGTCAGAAAGCCGCTTGTCCGACGACGCGCTGGCCGTTTGTCACGCGACGGGCAGGCTGTGGCAAGACGACGGCTGAGGCGTGCCGGGTAAAAACGACAACAAAGGTACAACAACATGTTTTTAATCATTTTGTTTAAGTCGTTGATCATTGGGGGGCTGGTGGGCGTCGGCGTCGGTGCTGGCGCGGCGCGGATGTTTCACGCACCCACCACTCAGGGAATGGGCGCTTTTCGTACGCTGGGGGAACTCAACTCGTGCGAGGGCGATCCGGCTTCTCACTTCTCCTTTGGTCTTGGCTTCTTCTTTAACGCCTGGGCATCTTCTGTTGCAGCCGGATCGTTCACCCAGGATGTGGACCACCGCATCATTCCAAACTGGGGCGCCGCGGCGCTGATGGTCAAAAACCGCAACGTGGCGGAAACGCTGCACAACCCGAAAAAGATGGCTATCGCCTGCGGCATTATCGGCATGTTCGTGGTGGCCTTCCTCAACTCTACGGCATCAGCCGTACCGGCGGCGCTGCAGGTTACCGCAGTGAAAGTGCTGGTACCGGCGGCTAACCTGCTGGTCAATACCGTTATGCCGGTGATCTTCTGGCTGGCAGCGATCGATGCGGGTCGCAAATCGGGCTTCTGGGCCACCATTTTTGGCGGTCTGGCGCAGCTGATCATGGGCAACGCCGTACCGGGACTGGTACTGGGTATTTTGATCGGCAAAGGCGTGGAAGAGAGCGGCTGGAACCGGGTCACTAAAGTGATGATGACCGCCATTGTATTGCTGTTTGTTCTCAGTGGCTTCTTCCGCGGTTTCGACATGAAGTTGTTGCAGTCATTTCAGCTCGGCATCCCTGGCTGGCTCGATATGATCCACAACTCAGTCAGTGGCAAATAAGAGGCGATGCTGATGAACGAAAATAAAGGCTTCTGGTACGCCGACTGGTCATTCCCGATCTTTGTTGGCCTGCTCTCATCCGGCGTGTTTGCCGGTACGCATATGTATTACCTGTATGGCATCGGCGCCTTCAACGAGGTGGCATTTGTCTCAATGCTGCGTGCGGGCATGGAAACCGGCGTCTACGGCGCGGTCGCCGCATTCGGTGCCAGCTTCCTGTTCGCCCGCATCATTGAGGGATCGCTGGTCGGTATTCTGGATATCGGCGGTGCGATTCAGACCGGTGTCGGGCTGGGTGTACCGGCACTGCTGCTGGGGGCGGGCATCGTCTTCCCGGTGGCCAACTTCGCCGCCTCGCTGGCGACGGGCCTGGTGATCGGTGTGGCGATTGGCTACCTGATTATTCTGGCGCGTAAGTTCACCATCAATCAGAGCGACTCCACCTACGGTGCTGACGTGATGATGGGTGCCGGTAACGCCTCTGGCCGCTTCCTTGGACCGCTCATCATTCTGTCAGCGATGGCGGCGTCGATTCCGATTGGCCTCGGGTCGCTGCTGGGTGCGTTGCTGTTCTACCTGTGGAACAAGCCGATCACCGGCGGAGCCATCCTCGGTGCGATGATCCTCGGTGCGATTTTCCCCATCGCGCTCTGATGTCACCGGCGGCCCGGCAACGGGCTGCCGTTAAGGAGTCCCCATGTTCGATTTAATCATTCGCCGTGCGCGCCTCTGTGATGAACGGGTGGTGGATATTGCCGTACTGGACGGCAAAATTGCGGCCATCGGCGAAGTAAACGGCCAGGCACGCAGCGAGCGCGATCTGGCTGGCCGCGACTACCTCAGTGCAGGCTGGATCGATTCCCACGTTCACTGCTACCCAAAGTCCCCGATTTACCATGATGAAGCCGATGCCATCGGCGTCAGTCAGGGCGTCACCAGCGTGGTGGATGCTGGCAGCACCGGCGCGCAGCACATTGATGATTTTTATCAGCTGACGCGCGCCGCGCAGACTCAGGTCTATGCGCTGATCAATATCGCCCGCACCGGCATTGTTACCCAGAACGAACTGGCTGATATGTCGCAGATTGATGGCGAGGCGGTGGCGCAGGCGGTGGTGCGATTGCCCGACTTTATCGTCGGCCTCAAGGCGCGGATCAGCAGCAGCGTCGTGGGTAAAAACGGTGTTCAGCCGCTGGTGAAAGCCAAAGCGATCCAGCAGGCGGTGGGCGGCCTGCCGCTGATGGTCCACATCGGTAACAATCCGCCCGATCTGGCGCAGATTGCCGATTTGCTGACCTCTGGCGACATCATCACTCACTGCTTTAACGGCAAACCCAACCGCATTCTGACGCCGCAGGGCGAGCTGAAAGCGGCGGTAAAACAGGCGATGGCCCGTGGCGTCAGACTGGATGTGGGTCACGGCAGCGCCAGTTTCAGTTTTGAGGTAGCCCGTGTCGCCATCGCGCAGGGCATTCTGCCCGACACCATCAGTTCCGACATCTACTGCCGCAATCGGCTGACCGGACCGGTTCACAGCCTGGCGCACGTGATGTCGAAATTTTTCAGCGTCGGCATGACGCTGCCGCAGGTGATTAACTGCGTCACCGCCCACGCGGCGGACGGCCTGCGTCTGACGCGCAAGGGCCGGCTGGAAGTCGGTTACGACGCCGATCTGACCATTTTTACCGTGAAAGAAGAGACCCGACCCTTTATCGATTCAGAAGGTGAACAGGTCGCGGGTGAGCAGCATCTGGTCCCGCTGGCGGCAGTGGTCGCCGGCCGGTGGATCGCGATTAAAGAGGGAGCAGTGAATGAGCTCGGTATATGAAAAGTATGGCCTGAAGCCGGTGATTAACGCCTCTGGCCGTATGACGATTCTTGGGGTTTCAACTCCGAGCAGTGATGTGATCGATACGGTGAAATATGGTCTCGATCACTACTTCGAAATGAAGGATCTGGTGAACAAGACCGGCAGCTACATTGCCGGATTACTTGGGGTAGAGAATGCGCTGGTGGTCTCCTGCGCCTCCGCCGGCATCGCTCAGAGCGTGGCGGCGGTGATCGTCAAAGATAACGACTGGTTGCTGGACAATCTGCACGCGGCGCCACTCAGCGTGCCGCATCATATCGTGGTGCCGAAAGGGCATAACGTCAATTATGGCGCGCCGGTCGGCAGCATGGTGACGCTGGGCGGCGGACATCTGGTGGAAGCGGGCTACAGCAATGAGTGTTCGCCAGCGCAACTGGCGGCGGCGATCACTCCGCAGACTGCCGCGATCCTCTATGTAAAATCGCATCACTGCGTACAGAAAAGCCACCTCGACGTGGCGCAGGCGGCGGCAGTGGCACGTCAGCATGGCGTGCCGTTGATCGTCGATGCGGCCGCAGAAGAAGATCTGCAATGTTATTACCAGGCGGGTGCGGATCTGGTGATCTACAGCGGCGCAAAAGCGATCGAAGGCCCGACCAGCGGACTGGTGATCGGCCGTCATGACTATGTCGAATGGGTAAAACGCCAGACCAACGGCATTGGCCGCGCGATGAAAGTCGGTAAAGAGGGCATTCTTGGCCTGACGCAGGCGATTGAAAACTATCTGACTCAGCCGAAGATCAGCGGCGCGCAGATGGTGGAAAAGATGACGCCGTTTATTGACCAGCTTAATCAACTCAACGGCGTCACTGCCCGCGTGGTGTGGGATGCCGCCGGACGGGATATCGCCCGGGCCGAGATCGCCTTTGATGAAGCCACGATCCGACAGCGCACCGGCGATCTGGTACAGGCGCTGAAAAACGGTGAGACCGCCATCTACTTCCGTGGCTACAAAGCCAACGAAGGGATCATTGAGGCGGACGTGCGCAGCGTCAGTGCCGATCAGTTACAGACCATTTTTGCCCATATTCAGGCACTGTTAACCGGAGAGAAAAACGCATGACGCTGACACCCCATTTTTATCAGGATCGCCTGTGTCTCAACGTACTGGCGGGATCGAAAGAGAATGCGCGCGCTATCTGGCAGGCGGCAGAAGGACACGTACTGGTCGGCGTTCTGTCGAAAAACTACGCCAGCAATGAGGCGGCGATCGCGGATATGCGGGAATATGCCGCGCTGATCGACAATGCGCTGTCGGTCGGCCTCGGCGCGGGCGATCCGGGTCAGTCGCAGATGGTGAGTGAGATCTCCGCCGTGCTGCAACCGCAGCATGTCAACCAGGTGTTTACCGGCGTCGCCACCAGCCGTGCGCTGCTGGGTCAGTCGCAGACGGTGGTTAACGGGTTAATCTCGCCCACCGGCACGCCGGGCAAGGTAAAAATCTCCACCGGACCGCGCAGTGCGAAAAGTGATGACGCGATCGTCCCGATTAGCACCGCCATCGCGATGCTGCAGGACATGGGCGGCAGTTCAGTGAAGTATTTCCCGATGGGCGGACTGCAGACGGTGGAGGAGTATCGTGCCGTGGCGGACGCCTGCGCCAGACAGGATTTCTGGCTGGAGCCGACCGGCGGTATCGATCTGGATAACGTTGAACAGATCATTCGTATCGCGCTGGACGCCGGCGTCAGTAAAGTGATCCCGCACGTCTACAGTTCGATCATCGATAAAGCCAGCGGGGAAACCCGGATTGAAGATGTGCAGCAACTGCTGGCAATCTGTAAAAAGCTGCTGGCCTGAGGAGCCTCGTCTGACGCCTGCCCGTTGAATGGCGGGCGTCAGGCAATATGGACGTTGCCCCACGATCCCCGTAGGCTGACGGCTGAACGCCGGCTTTTTCCAACCGCAGCAACAGGTAAACCATCGTGAGATTTCCCAATCAGCGCCTTGCGCAACTGTTTGATGCCCTGCAAAACGAAACGCTGCCTCAGGATGAACTGGCGCGGCGTTTTGCCGTGTCGACGCGCACCGTGCGCACTGACATCACCGCGCTGAACGCGCTGCTGGCGCAGCACGGCGCGCAGTTTATTCTGAACCGTGGTGCAGGCTATCAGCTAAAGGTTGAGGATGCTCAGCGTTTCCAGCATCTGCAACAGCAGACTGCGTCACCGCTGCGCGTGCCGCGCACCTCGCCAGACCGTATTCGTTATCTGCTGACCCGGTTTCTCACCGCAGCCTACTCCATCAAGCTGGAGGAGCTGGCGGAAGAGTGGTTCGTCAGCCGCGCCACCTTGCAAAACGATATGGCCGAAGTGCGGGAGTGGCTGGGGCGCTATCACCTGACGATTGAGAGCAAACCGCACTACGGTATGAAGCTGTTTGGCAGTGAAGTGGCGATTCGTACCTGCCTGACCGATCTGCTGTGGGAGATCGATCAGGCGCAGCCTGACAGCCCGCTGCTGACCATCGAAGCGCTGAACAGCGGGATGCTCGATACGCTGCGTCCCTTGCTGCAAAGCTGCTTCGCCCAGCACAATATCCGCATCAGTGATGAAGGCGAGCGCTACCTGCGGATCTACTGCGCGGTAGCGGTCCGGCGCATCAGCGAAGGTTATCCACTCAACGATCCCGGTGCTGAAGAAATTGGCGACGAAGTGCGGGAAGCGGCGCACCAGCTGATCACCCTGATGCGGCCGCTGGTGAGTAAGCCGATCTCACCTGCCGAAGAGAACTGGCTGCGGGTCAATATCGCCGCGCGGCGCATCCAGGCCATCGCACCCAGCGCGATCAATGCGGATGATGCTGAGGCCCTGGTCGCTTATCTGCTCAGTTTTATCAACACCCATTACAACTTCAATCTGCAAAACGACCAGCAGCTGCGCGCCGATCTGCTCACCCATATCAAAACCATGATTACCCGGGTGCGCTACCAGATTCATATTCCTAATCCGCTGCTGAGCAACATTAAACAGCACTATCCGATGGCCTATGATGTGACGCTGGCGGCGGTGACCAGCTGGGGGAAATATACCCCGTATGTTATCAGCGAGAACGAGATCGGCTTTCTGGTGCTGCATATCGGGGTCGGACTGGAGCGTCACTATGATGTCGGCTATCAGCGTCATCCGCAGGTGCTGCTGGTGTGCGATAGCGGTAACTCAACTTTACGGATGATTGAGGCGATGCTGCTGCGCAAATACCCGCAGCTGCAGGTGACGGCCCGCTTGTCGCAGCGGGAGTATGAGGCGCGCAGCCGCATTGATGAGGATTTTGTGATCTCTACCACCCGGCTCAGCGAAAAAGAGAAGCCGGTGGTGGTGATGTCGCCATTTCCGACCGGCTTCCAGCTGGAGCAGATTGGCAAGCTGGTGCTGGTGGATCGTACCCGACCCTATATGTTGGCAAAATTTTTTGATGCTCAGCATTTTCACATTGTCGACCGGCCGATGACCCAGTCTGCGCTGTTCAGGCAACTCTGCGATCAGCTGGAAGCGGAAGGCTATGTTGATGCGGCATTTTATCCGTCGGTGGAGGAGCGTGAGGCGATCGTCAGCACCATGCTGGGTGAAGGGATTGCGCTGCCGCACTCGCTGGGGCTGCTGGCGAAGAAAACCGTGGTTTATACCGTGCTGGCGCCGCACGGCATCGCCTGGGGTGATGACACGGCCTACGTCATTTTCCTGCTGGCGATCAGCAAAAGTGAATATGAAGAAGCGATGGCGATCTACGACCTGTTCGTGACGTTTCTGCGTGAAAGAGCGATGACCCGGCTGCGCGACAGTACGGACTTCGCCTGCTTTAAGGCGGTGGCGATCGACTGTCTCAGCCGGTCATAGCTGGCATTTTCTCCCCGGCGGTGCGGGGAGCGCAGCATCAGCTCTTTTTCGCCAGCAGGCGCGGGATCTCGCGCAGACACCAGGCTTTGGCTTCACCCATGCTGTCACGACGCCACGCCATAATGATATCCACTTCACGGGTGTATTCCGGACTCACAACCCGCAGGCGACCTTCGGCAATATCCTGCTCAACCAGCGAATAGGGCATGGTGGCGACGCCCAGGCCCGCCAGCAACGCACGGCGTTTGTCTTCCATGCTGCTGACCGTCAGGCGCTGTTGCTTATCCAGCAGCTGTACGGTCAGCACCGGACGCTCACGCGCCGTGTCCGCCACCGCAATGCCGCGATATTTCACCCGCGTCACTTCCGACTGCGGTTCTGGCTCGTTATGAATCGGGTGGTCGGCGCTGGCGACGTAGACGCTCATCATGGTGTAGAGCTTGCGGGTATTGATTTCGGTCGAGGCGCGAAAGTGCAGATCGGGCGCGATCACAATGTCAGCCCGTCCCTGTTCCAGCCGCTCCCACGCGCCAGCCAGCACTTCAGTGACCAGCGAAAACTGGGTGTTGGCTTTATCTGCCAGCCGCGTCACCAGCGGAAACAGCGCTTCGGTCGGCACCAGCGCCTCGGTGACGATGGTCAGATGGGTTTCCCAGCCGCGCGCCAGGGCTTCCGCATCGGTGGTCAGCTTATCGGCTGCTTCCAGCAGCACCCGGCCTCGCTCCAGCAGCATGCGTCCCACGTTGGTAAATTTGGTGCGGTGACCGGAACGGTCAAACAGCACCACATCCAGTTCCTCTTCCAGCTTTTGCATGGTGTAGCTGAGCGCCGAAGGCACCCGGCCCAGTTCGTCAGCGGCTGCGGCAAAACTTCCGCGTCGATCAATCGCATCCATAACGCGTAAAGATTCAAGGGTTAACGCACGCTCTTTAGCCATCCCGGTTCTCTGTCAGGAAATTTGAACATGCCAGGCAGATTAACTGGCTAACAATCCGGCGTCCAGACTTTTACCATATGGGTATAAAGTCCGTGGCCGATCCTCGCCACCGGATGCTGGAGGTAAATCATGATAACAACACGCAGTGCGTCCGCTTGTGGTCAGGCCGATTTCGGTTGGTTGCAGGCGCGCTACAGTTTCTCTTTTGGCCACTATTTCGATCCCAAACTGATGGGCTATGCCT
Organism: Pantoea sp. USHLN298; assembly: GCF_037149395.1. Taxonomy (NCBI): domain Bacteria; kingdom Pseudomonadati; phylum Pseudomonadota; class Gammaproteobacteria; order Enterobacterales; family Erwiniaceae; genus Pantoea; species Pantoea sp. USHLN298. The sequence goes on along the minus strand of NZ_JBBCRO010000006.1, from coordinate 354,448 downwards.
CGTTACGCGTCCTGAACCAGGAAGTGCTGGCTCCGGGTGCCGCCTTTCAGCCGCGCACCTACCCGCAGGTCGATGTGCTGAACATCGTGCTGCAGGGTGAAGCGGAATACCGCGACAGTGAGGGTAACCACATCATTGTCAGGGAAGGGGAAGCGTTGCTGCTCTCGGCCCAGCCTGGCGTCAGCTATAGCGAAATCAACCCGAACAAAGATCGCCCGCTGACGCGGATGCAGCTGTGGCTGGCCGCCTGTCCGGAGCGGGAAAACCCGCGGATGCAGAAAATCGTGCTGTCGGAGGGAAAAACCGCGCAGTTGCTGGCCTCGCCGGACGGCACGGATGGCAGCCTGCAACTGCGGCAGCAGGTGTGGATTCATCAGGTTGAGCTGGCTCCCGGTGAACAGCATTCGATGCGGTTAAACGGACCCCGCGCCTATCTGCAATCGATTCATGGCTCGCTGGAGGCAATCTCCGGGACTGAGTATCAGGAGAAGCTGGGCTGTGGTGATGGCGCATTTTTGCAGGAAGAGCAACTGCTCAGGCTGACTGCCAAAACGGCAACTCAGGCGCTGGTGATTGATATTCCGGTCTGAGGATTCAGCGATAAGAAAAGGCGGCCAGGGCCGCCTTTTTGCTGTCCGGAAGTTTACTTCAGCATGGTGAAGGCGGTGGTTACGTGCTTCACGCCGCTCACCCGACTGGCCACATCGGCCGCCGCCTGCGCTTCCTGCGGCGTCACCAGACCCAGCAGGAACACTTCGCCATTTTCGGTGGTGACTTTGACGTTGGATGATTTCACCTGATCGCTGCCCAGCAGCTGCGAACGGATCTTGGTGGTAATCCAGGTATCCGAGGAGGAGGTCCCCAGCGTGACTTTCTGGCCGATACGAATTTCGTTATAGACCTCGGTTGCGCCATCAACACCCATGGTGATCTGTTTGGCACGATCGGCGATCTCCTGCGAAGGGGCCTGACCCGTCAGCAGCACTTTGCCCTGATAAGCGGTGGCGATCACGCGGGCATCGCTTTTGATTTGCTGGTCTTTGGCTAAGGCGTTAGAGACGCGTAATTCCAGCGTGCCATCATCAACCTGGGTCCCGACGGTGCGGGGATCGGTGGCGGTTTTGGTGGCGACAGCGGCGCTGCCAGCAACCACGGCAACGCAGCCTTGCAGCAGCATTGCGGCTAACAGAATGGCTACAGCGTTCAATGCTTTCATTGGTGCTCCTTCGGTCATTCCTGGTGTGGAAACAGGGTATTATCAATCAGATCGCACAAGCAGTTCAGGGTCAGCATATGCATCTCCTGAATGCGGGCACTGCGGTGCGACGGGATGCGAATTTCCACATCCTGCGGACCTAACAGTCCGGCAAGCTCTCCGCCATCATACCCGGTAAGCGCAACGATAGTCATATCGCGTGTAACGGCGGCCTCAACGGCTTTAACGATGTCACGGGTATTACCGCGGGTGGAGATAGCCAGCAGCACGTCGCCCGCCTGGCCGAGTGCCCGCACCTGTTTGGCGTAAACTTCATCATGCAGGCGATCGTTGCCAATCGCGGTCAGCATCACGTTGTCGGCGCTTAACGCCAGTGCCGGTAAGCTGGGACGCTCGGTTTCGAAACGGTTGATCATGCTGGCGGCAAAGTGTTGCGCATTGGCTGATGAGGCGCCGTTGCCGCAACTCAGGATTTTATTGCCGTTCAGTAACGACTGCACCAGCGTCATTGCCGCGCGGGAAATGGCATCGGGCAGCGCCTCAGCGGCGGCAATCTGGGTCTGGATACTTTCAGTAAAACACGCTTTAATTCTGTCCTGCACACGACCACCTGGTTCTAAACGTCTGCATTAAAGGCATTCGGCAGCCACTCGAGCGCCGTGCCGGTAATGGCGATGATGTCGAAACGGCAATTCACTGTTTCAAAACTGCCGCCGCGTTGTGCCAGCCACAGAGCAGCGGCACGCAGCAGCTTATGTTGTTTCTCGCGGGTCACGCTGGCGAGCGCGCCGCCGTAACGCGCATCGCGCCGGTAGCGAACCTCGACAAACACCCAACAGTGCCCGTCGCGCATAATCAGGTCAAGTTCCCCGCCGCGACAATGGACATTGCTGGCTTCCCATTTCAGGCCTGCCTGCTCAAGATAGCGACGGGCACGCTGTTCATGCCCGGCGCCAATCTGACGGCGATTTAGTTGGCTGGCGCGATTTCGCCCCGACGATACTGGTTCCATGTCAACTTCCTGTTGATCACACAATCCGCATCGGCGCTCAGCTTGCCGGTATTGCCATCCAGCGTAAAGCCTGGTGACTGACGCATCTGGTTAAAGTGATTCGCCAGCGTCCAGGCATCAATCCCCATCGCATACAGGCGAACCAGCGAATAGTCATTGTTAAAGGACTTCGATGCCTGCTGCATCAGGCCCGGATTGGTGCCGGAGAGCAGCGGGATATCGCTGAACTGCAGGCCATCCATCTCCAGCCGGAAGTCCGGACCGGCACCCGCCTGCGCACTACGTGAACTGGCATAGAGCGCGATGTTGCTGCGGCTGCCGGTACGCATGGTGATCATCGGTTTAATCAGCTGCAGCTCGCCTTGCGTCGAAACGATATAGACCGCATCGACCGCGCCGTCACCGCTGGTGCTGGCGACGTCTGGCGTGCTCTGCTGCGGGGCCGGAATGGTCACGCCCGCAATCGAGACGCCCTGGGGTTCGGCTGGCGCAGCATTCACCGGCGTGCCGGATAAGCTGATGCCTGCGCCGCTGTTGATACCCTGTTTCAGCTCGGCGGTGGAACCAAAACGCTGCTGCAACACGGTGCTGCCGCCCAGTGACTGCCACTCCTGCGCAAAGGCGTTAGTCACGCGATCGCCCAATCCACTGCGCGGTACCAGCAGCAGCGGCTGACGCTTGCCCTGATCCCAGATATGGTGCGCGGCATCGCGCGCTTCGTCTTCAGGAGAAAGCGCAAAGTAACAAACATTCGGATGGTTCTGGATCTTTTCCGGCTCGTTAAGCGCCAGCACATTGAGTGGCGTCTGGCTGTTAGCGACCTGCTCAACGTCGCTCTTCAGCAGCGGACCGACCACGATGGTTGCGCCATCCTGCTGCGCCTGCTGCATCACCTGCTGAATCGGCTGGCTGCTGGTGTCGTAGACTTTGATCTGCGCGTTGCTGGCCGGTTCTGAGGCGGCCGATGGCGTGGCAGCAGGTTGGGTTGCGGCAGGCTGGGCGGCGGCTGGCTGTTGCGTTGCCGTCCCGGCTGGCTGCGCTTGCGGCGCGCTGATTGGTGCGGCGGATGGACTGACCACCGCGTCAGCATTGGCGGCGGGCTGCGCACTGGTGGTAGCATCCGCTGTCGCGGGCTGTGCGGCCGCTGGCTGTGGCGCTGGCGTCAGCAGGCCATTCTTCGCGTCATTAAAGCCTTTCTGGATCGCATTGGCGAACACCTGCGCCTGACCGTTCAGCGGCAGCAGCAGCGCAATGGTGCTGGTCGAGGCTTTGGTGTAATTCTGCATCTGGCTCAGCTGAGTCGGTAAGGTCTTCGCCGCCGGGTTCTGTGGATAACGGGTCTGCCAGTCTTTAATGGCAGACTTCAGCATCTCAGCATCCTGGCTATTGGCACGCCAGACAGCGAGCAGATCCAGCCAGCCCTGCAGAACATTTTCGTCAGCGTTAATCACCAGATTACTGACTTCCTGCTGCGGCATCTGCGTCAGTGCCTGCCAGGTGGCGTCAATATTACTTTGGTGATCGGGACCTTTCAGCAGCGGCTCCTGCGCAATATAGGTACGCAACAGCGACAGCGAAGGACGGCCCTGCGCGCTGGCAATCTGCAAACCGTAGTAACGCGCCAGCTGATCCTGCGACAGCGCACCGGTTTTCACCTGCTGTAAGCGCGCCTGCGCCTCTTTGATCTGCTGTGTCGACAGCTGCAGTTGCGCTTGTAACAGCAGTAACTCCTGCTGCTGAGTCTCTGATAGCTGTTGTGGCAACTGGCTTAACTGCTGGGTCGCCTCAGGATACTTTCCTTCCTTCAACAGGGCGCGGATTGCAAGTAATTGCCAGTCGGTCTTGCTATCATCGCTGCTTTGCTGCGCTTGTTGCAGGTAATAGGCTGAATTAGCCGTGGCAGGCCCCTGAATATTGACGGTTGAGGTTTGCGGCCCCTGACCGCTACACGCGGCTAAAATCAGCCCGGCAAGAACGACAGGCAGAAAGCGTCCTGCTTTACGACGAACGACTTTTGAAGGAAGCATACTGTATCCAGTGATGTTTTTTTCAAGATGCTCAATATTAAATCGGCAATTCGGATGAAACAATGAAACAACTCGATCGGGCAGAGATTTCTGCCAGCACGCTCTACATCGTTCCAACCCCGATTGGTAATTTGGGTGATATCACCCAGCGGGCGCTGACGGTGCTTTCGAGCGTCGATCTGGTCGCTGCGGAAGATACACGTCATACCGGGCTGTTGCTACAACATTTCGCCATCAATGCGCGACTCTTCGCACTTCACGACCACAACGAACAGCAGAAGGCTGAGCTGCTGTTGACGAAGCTGCAAGAGGGGCAAAGCATAGCCTTAGTTTCCGATGCCGGCACGCCGCTGATCAACGATCCCGGCTATCATCTGGTGCGGCGTTGTCGCGAAGCCGGTGTCCGTGTCGTACCGCTGCCTGGTGCCTGTGCGGCGATCGCGGCGCTGAGTGCCGCTGGATTACCCTCAGATCGTTTCTGTTACGAAGGATTTCTGCCGGCCAAAACTAAAGGCCGTTGTGATGTGCTGCGCGCGCTGGTGCAGGAACCGCGTACCCTGATCTTTTACGAATCCACCCATCGCCTGCTGGACAGCCTGCAGGATATGGTGACCGAGCTGGGCGCTGACCGATACGTGGTGCTGGCGCGTGAGCTGACCAAAACCTGGGAGTCGATTTACGGGGCACCGGTCGGCGAGCTACTGGCCTGGGTCAAAGAAGATGATAATCGTCGCAAAGGCGAGATGGTGCTGATTGTTGAAGGGCACAAAGCCGACGAAGAGGCGTTGCCGCCTGATGCGCTGCGCACGCTGGCGCTGTTACAGAAAGAGTTACCGCTCAAGCGAGCCGCTGCATTGACCGCTGAGATTCATGGCGTGAAGAAAAATGCGCTGTATAAGTATGCGCTGGAGCAGCAAGAGGCGTGACAAATAGCGGCGAATGCCCTATCATCCCGCGCCGAAGCTGACCAGACAGTCGCCGCTTTGTCGTCGTCCCCACTTGTGGGGAGACGGGCAGAGGGGAGGAAAGTCCGGGCTCCATAGGGCAGGGTGCCAGGTAACGCCTGGGAGGCGCAAGCCTACGACCAGTGCAACAGAGAGCAAACCGCCGATGGCCCAGTAATGGGATCAGGTAAGGGTGAAAGGGTGCGGTAAGAGCGCACCGCGCGACTGGCAACAGTTCGTGGCACGGTAAACTCCACCCGGAGCAAGGCCAAATAGGGGTTCACAAGGTACGGCCCGTACTGAACCCGGGTAGGCTGCTTGAGCCAGTGAGTGATTGCTGGCCTAGATGAATGACTGTCCACGACAGAACCCGGCTTAACGGTCAGCTTCGACTTTTTACCAAAAACCCCGCTCCGGCGGGGTTTTTGCTTTGCGGGCTAAGAGCCGACAGTGATGAATGACTGTCCACGACGCTCTCCGTGAAAAGAACGCGGCTTAACGGTCAGCGTCGGCTTTTTACCAAAAACCCCGCTCCGGCGGGGTTTCTGCTTTGCGATGCGCGATGGCAGGATGAATGACTGTCCACGACGCTCTCCGTGAAAAAAACGCGGCTTAACGGTCAGCGTCGACTTTTTTACCAAAAACCCCGCTCCGGCGGGGTTTTTGCTTTGCGATGCGCGGTGGCAGGATGAATGACTGTCCACGACGCTCTCCGTGAAAAGAACGCGGCCTAACGGTCAGCGTCGGCTTTTTACCAAAAACCCCGCTCCGGCGGGGTTTTTGCTTTGCGATGCGCGGTGGCAGGATGAATGACTGTCCACGACGCTCTCCGTGAAAAGAACGCGGCTTAACGGTCAGCGCCGGCTTTTTACCAAAAACCCCGCTCCGGCGGGGTTTTTGCTTTATAGCGTGATGCGCAAAGAGCTTAACCGCGGCCGTGTGGCTCATCCCAGTCAAACGCCGGACCCAGCGAAATCACGCCGTTCGGGTTGATGGTCTTGTGGCTGCAATAGTAGTGGTGACGGATATGCGGCAGATTGACTGTTTCTGCGATACCGGGCATCTGATAGATATCCCGCAGGAAACCGCTCAGATTAATGAAATCACCAATGCGATGACGATCGCATTTGAAATGGGTCACATAGACCGGATCAAAACGGACCAGCGTGGTCCACAACCGCAGATCTGCTTCGGTCAGCTGATCGCCGGTCAGGTAACGATGCTGACCAAGGATCTGCTCCAGCCGTGACAGCGAATGAAACAGCGCGGTGACCGCTTCGTCATAGGCCGACTGTGAAGTAGCGAAACCTGCTTTGTAGACGCCATTATTCACTGTGTCGTAAATCCAGCCGTTCAGCTCATCGATTTTCTCCCGCAGGGCAACCGGATAGTAGTCGCCGGCGCGGGCGCCCACCGCATCAAACGCGCTGTTAAACATCCGGATGATATCGGCGGATTCATTGCTGACAATGGTGTTCTGCTGCTTGTCCCACAACACCGGCACCGTCACGCGGCCGCTGTAGTGCGGATCGGCGTGCAGATAGAGCTGATAGAGAAACTCGTTCTGATATAGCTTATCGCCGGTCGCTGCCTCAAACTCATCATCAAAGGTCCAGCCGTTTTCCAGCATCAGTGGATGCACCACGGACACATCAATCATGCTATCCAGCCCTTTCAGCTGACGCATCAGCAGAGTGCGGTGCGCCCACGGGCAGGCCAGCGAGACATAGAGATGATAACGGTCACGCTCGGCAGTGAATCCGGCTTTCCCGTCAGGGCCGGCACTGCCATCGGCGGTAACCCAGTTGCGCCATGCCGATACTGAACGCTTAAATCGTCCACCGGTAGATTTGGTGTCGTACCAGGTGTCATGCCAGACACCGTCAATTAACTGTCCCATATCGCCTCCAATGCAAACAGGGCGAGGTTATCTCCTCGCCCTGTTAAGTATATGTGTGAATACGCGTTACGGCAGATTAGCGTGCAATCGCAGCCTGTGGTTTTCTTTTGCTCAGCAGGCGGTCGATGCTGTACGCGCCAGGACCCACCAGACCTAATACCAGGAAGCCGCCCGCAATGGAGAGGTTCTTCATGAACATCAGCTGGTTCACGCCTTCGGCAAAGTTACTGTGGAACAGAAACGCGGTCAGGATAGTGAAGCCAGCAGTAAACAGGGCGGTGAAACGGGTCAGGAAACCGAACAGAATCGCCAGGCCGCCGCCAAATTCCAGCAGGATAACCAGTGGCAGCATGAAGCCAGGCACGCCCATCGCTTCCATGTACTGCTGGGTTGCCGCATAACCGGTAATCTTGCCCCAGCCAGCGGTAATGAACAGAATTGGCATCAGGATGCGAGCCAGCAGCAGACCAGTATCTTCGAATTTTTTCATCATTTACTCCAACGCTATCAGTATTGCAGGGCAGGTTGCCCGCAGGGTTTATTCCCGCTGAAAGCTGTGCTGCCATTCATTGGGTTGATAGCTGGAGATGATAGTCGCGGCGTGGAAAGGTTGTAAGCGATATATACTGTCGATGTTTTTCAGAAATTCTGATGAAGAGAAGCCGGTCCGTTCAGGACCGGCTTTAAGCAGGATTAACGCGGCGGCAAAGCGGACTTGATCATGCGCCAGGTACTCCAGGCACCAAATCCGCGTTTTGCCCAGCGTAACAGCATGTTGGGACTGCGAATCGAGTAGATCGCCAGCGCGCTGCTGCCGATCGCCAGATAGCGCCGTAAACTGAGGAACGTAAACCAGCCGCGGTCGTAATGGGCGGTCCCTTCCAGCCAGTCACGGCGCGCAGCGCTTAAATCAAGTCGCTCCTGCTGCACATGCTTGAGCAGTTCATGGATGCGTTCTTCACGCTCGCGGCGGCTCATTAACGTTGATCCTCAAGTAAGCCGCGGTCGGTTTCCAGCTCTTTGCGCGTGTGGCGCAACAGCGTGGATTGACGCGATTTACGTAGCGTCCAGAGCCCGAAGATAATCGCCAGCAGGAACAGCGTGCCGGTGGTGATGGCGATGGCCATCAGACGATACTGCGCATCCACTGCCCAGATGATCAACACCATCAGACTCATCAGGCCAAAAGCGGTGAACAGCATCGTCAGGCCGACCATCAACAGCAGCTGTATCAGGTTAGCTTTCTCTTCTTCCAGTTCCACCACTGCCAGACGGACGCGCGTCTCAACCATACCCACCAGCGTGGTCACAATACGCTGGCCGATGTTTATGACCCCTTTAGCCGGGCCGTGGTTATGCTGTGAATCTGCCATAGTTATCGACGCGAAATGAGGATGCCCAGTGCGACGCCAATCGCTGCACCGATACCGACACCATGCCATGGATTTTCACGCACATAGCCTTCGGCTTTCTGCGCGGCTTCGCGGGTGGTGGCAGCGATACGCTCGCTGGATTCCCCTAAGCGCTCGCGGGAGCTGTCCAGCGCCACACGCGCTTTGTTACGTAGCTTATCCAGCTCACCTTTGGATTTCTCAGTGCTGCTGCTCAGCACCTCTTCCAGCGTGTCAGCAAGGTTTTTCAGTTCAGCACGCAAATGTTCCGATGATGTGTCTTTAGACATAAAATACTCCTTTAACATCAGTAGATTAATTCCGATTAATAGGGCTCCGCCTGTAACTTCTTCAGCTCCCGGCGCGCTTCATCCAGTTTTTGTTGTCGCTTAGCAATCTTGTCCTTGTCATGGCCCTCATCACGCTCTTCCTTGAGTTCGTGTTCGCGCTCAGCCACTTTCTGTTTCTGAGCGTTAATTCTTTCCAGATGCGCTGCTTCCAGCTTCTTGTCGGTGCAGTCAGCGCGGACTTCAGTCAGGGCGCGCTCCAGGCCGTTAACGCGGCGCTGATTGTTATGCTTCTGCGCCACCGCAATTTCACGCTGGATATCCTGCTCTTTCTGCTGACACAGCGACTCCGCCGCCAGCAACGATCCTGACAGCGACAGCAGCGCCATTCCCAGTAACAGATGATATTTCATCAGGCTTGGTACCTTCCGTTGTTACCTGACCCGTCACCACGCAGCCTGTTTGCTTGCGGCGCGTGCTGAGAATCAACTCTCGGTTAAGCATAGACATCAGCGGTAAAAAGTTCAAAGAACACCGGGAGATAGAGTTCACCTCAGACCCGAACCCTGTGGGCAGGGTCTGAGATGCGAACAGCGAGGAAGGGAAGATCAGGCCAGCGACAGGCGTTGAGACTGTTCGTGCTGCGCCACAATAAAGCCCTGAGGCAACAGACGACGCAACACTTTTTGCGCCGCCAGACTCTGTTCTTCACTGTCGAAATGAATAATCAGCGCGTCGCCAGATGGGGTGATGCTTTTGATGCGAATCCCCTGAGCGCTGAGCTGTTGGTAGAGGTAGAAGCCGTCGGGCAGGGTCGCGCCCGCATGGGAAACGCGAATCTGCACCACCGTTTCATGGCGCATCAGGGTTGGCGCCACGCCAATCGCAATCAGCGCAAACACGCCCGCGATCACCCAGGGTAACCACCGTTTCGGAATAGCCTGTAGTAATTTCATTACTCAGCTTTCCCGTTTTGATCCGCCTGTCGTTTACGCCACAACACCACCAGCGATCCCACCAGGCCAAACACCAGCAGCGCCAGCGGCAGCATCATCAGGAAGAACATCAGCTCATCCTCATAACGGCGGAAAATCGGCGTTTTGCCCAGGGCAAAGCCCAGCACGGTTAAAATGACGACCCAGAGGAAGGCGCTGACCCAGTTGAAGAACTGAAAGCGGGCATTGCTCAGACCGGACAATCCGGCGATGGTCGGCAGCAGAGTACGGACAAAGGCGATGAAGCGGCCAATCAGCAGGGCGGATAACCCGTGCCGGTGAAACAGGCTGTGGGCACGAAGATGGTACTGGGCGGGCAGGTGTGACAACCATTTTTGCACCGTGGGCGTGTTACCCAGCCAGCGGCCCTGAATATAGCTCACCCAGCATCCCAGGCTGGCGCCGGTGGTCAGCACCAGAATGGTTAGCGGAAAACTCATGGTGCCTTTGGCAATCAGTACGCCGACCAGAATCAGCAGACTGTCGCCTGGTAAAAATGCGGCGGGCAGCAGGCCATTCTCCAGAAACAGAATCATGAACAGCACGCCGTAAATGGCCCATACCAGCGTGGGGTCGGAAAGCGTTTCGTAGTCCTGTTGCCACAAGGCATGCAGCAACGCTTGCAAAATATCCATCAATCTTTCCTGAACATCATTGTTAAACATGTCCCACCGGGACTTGAGCACAGACTGGCAGTTAGTTGTAAATTTTAGGCGCGCAGCCTGGGCAGGATTTTCCGGATCCTTCCAGAATTGATCGTTAAATCAGCGACTTTATAAACCCCTGTCGCAAAGGGTAAGAAAAGGGCGATAACTGTAACAAAAATCACCTGTCCGAGACAGGAAAACTCGTCGGCGAACAGGAGTTTTACCTTGTGAAACGGCGTGTAAAAAGGAGCTTTACATGACCTGACACTATTGCAGATTAACTGACCATGTTGAGCGCTTTTTAACCACGGTTAGCGGGCGTTATTAGACCCGTCAGGCAGGATGACCGGATTTTCACCAAACATGTAACGGTCAACGTTAAATTCGAAGTCATCCGCCGTGGCATTGAACAGCATCTGTTTAGTATTTTCCAGATGTTGCCACATCGCCAGTTTACTGGCGGCCGGATCTTTACGCATCAGGGCTTTGAGGATTTGATCGTGGTCGTCGCACCAGCTGAGGATGCTGCGCTGATCGATGTGCTCGTGGAGTTTGAGCCAGTAAGGATTGTGCAGGCGATGCAGCCACATTTTTTCAACAATGGCGGCTAACGCGCTGTTCTGGGTCGACTGGGCAATACGAACGTGGAACTGCATATCCCATTCAGAGTCGCGAAAATGATCTTCCTGACGTGCCTTCTCCTGAATCGCCATCAGGTCAATAATATCCTGACGCGTCACCTGGGTAGCGGCGAACTCGGCGACGTTACTTTCGATCAGCTGACGAGCCTGCAGTAACTCAAACGGGCCGAAAGTGGCGAACTCCAGCAGGCTGCTGGTGGGAGCAATGCGATGCTGCTGCTGGCTGGCCATCACATGGATACCCGATCCTTTGCGCACCTCAACATAGCCTTCGACTTCCAGCATGATGATCGCTTCACGAACCACGGTGCGGCTGACCTCCATCTCCTCAGCAATCAGACGCTCGGCAGGCAGCTTTTCGCCGATCGGATAGATCCCGGCTTCAATGCGGCGTTTCAGCTCGCTGGCCAGCTGTTGATAGAGTCGACGGGATTCAGTGAGGTCCATAGCACAGTCCAGGTAACAAACAGTGAGTTGTTATACCACTTCATGACGGGCGAGGAAATGGGCTGGCTTGCGCCAGCCCGGCAGGTTAGCTGCGAACCACTGCACCCTGTGGCGCGGTTACCGCAGGCGTGAGCTCTGAAATCGGTTTATTTTTCAATACGGTCCAGATCACTACGGCACCCAGCAGATCGAATACTGCCAGCGCGGCGAACAGTGGACTGAAGCCCAGCGTATCCGCCAGCGCGCCGACCACCAGCGCAAACATGGTGCTGGCAGTCCAGGCTGCCATGCCGGTTAAGCCATTGGCGGTGGCGACTTCGTTGCGGCCAAACACGTCAGAGGAGAGGGTAATCAGGGCACCCGAGAGCGCCTGATGAGCAAAACCGCCGACGCACAGCAGAGCGATAGCCACATACGGGCTGGTAAACAGGCCGATAGTGCCAGGTGCAATCATTAACACCGCACCCATCGTCACCACCAGTTTACGTGAAACGATCAGGTTAACGCCGAACCAGCGCTGAAACAGCGGTGGCAGATAGCCGCCAATAATGCAGCCAAAGTCGGCAAACAGCATCGGCATCCAGGCAAACAGCGCAATCTCTTTCAGATTGAAACCGTAAACCTTAAACATGAACAGCGGGATCCAGGCGTTGAAGGTACCCCAGGCCGGTTCAGCCAGAAAACGCGGCAGCGCAATGCCCCAGAACTGACGGTTACGGATAATTTCCAGTGCCGACATTTTGCGCGTGTTACCGGTCTGATGCTGCGCTTCCTGACCGGAAATGATGTAGTCGCGCTCCTCATCGCTGAGTTTAGTCTGCTGTTTCGGGTGCTTATAGAACACCAGCCAGCATAACGCCCAGGCCATGCTCAGGACGCCGGTGATGATAAAGGCCATCTGCCAGCTGTGCGCCATAATCGCCCACACTACCAGCGGCGGTGCCAGCATCGCCCCGATAGAGGAGCCGACGTTAAAGTAACCGACCGCGACCGAGCGCTCTTTAGCCGGAAACCATTCGCTGCTGGCTTTCAGCCCCGCCGGGATCATCGCCGCTTCCGCCGCGCCGACCGCACCACGTGCCAGCGCGAAACCGCCCCAGCTGCCGGCCATCGCTGTTGCGGCGCAGAAGATGGCCCACAGCACGGCAAATACCGCATATCCGACTTTGGTGCCGAGCAGATCAAGTACGTAGCCCGCCACCGGTTGCATCAATGTGTAGCAGGCCGAATAGGCCGCCACGATGTAGGAGTATTGCTGCGTGGTGATATGCAGCTCAGTTTGTAGCGTGGGTGCTGCCACCGCGATAGTGTTACGGGTCAGGTAGCCTAACACCGTGCCGAGCGTTACCAGTCCAATCATGTACCAGCGTAACCCTTTGATTTTACGCATCCTCTACCTCTTCCAGTTCTGTATGCGGTCTTGCCGCTGTTGTTATCTGGAGCGGGACAGCTCGTGATGCAGCTCTGCTCACGCCCGCAGGTCCTGTCTGAGCGACCTTTAACTGACCTTGCCGTTTGTGAGTCAAAACACCCTCACGATGGAGCGAGAGCCTAACTTGTTATACAACTTTAAAAGTTGAGAGCCATCACAAAAACCCTTTCTGCGCTGTGGGATACTGGAAACCTGCGAAATGACAGCCATTTAGCACGCTACAGCCGATAAAAGTGTCCATAACCGTCGACAGAGAACGCCGTTTATGTGAGCAGGATCGCAAATAAATCCGCAGCGGGCTTAAATTGGTATGATAACTTTGGGCCATTAGCGGTTCAGTTGATGAGGATGTTGCTATGTCGCGTTTTATGACCGAGGATTTTTTGCTGGATAACGAGTTCGCCCGTCGTCTCTATCACGACTACGCGAAGGATCAGCCGATTTTCGACTATCACTGCCACCTGCCGCCGCAGCAGATTGCCGAAAATTATCGCTTCGCAAACCTTTATGACATCTGGCTGAAAGGCGATCACTACAAGTGGCGGGCGATGCGCGCCAACGGCGTACCGGAGGCGCTCTGTACCGGTGATGCCAGCGATCGTGAAAAGTTTGATGCCTGGGCGCGCACCGTGCCGCATACCATCGGCAACCCGCTCTATCACTGGACCCATCTGGAATTGCGCCGGCCTTTCGGCATTACCGATACGCTGCTGTCGGAAAAAACCGCGGATAACATCTGGCATCGCTGCAACGAACTGCTGGCGCAGGACAGCTTTACCACGCGCGGCATTATGCAGCAGATGAAGGTGAAGATGGTCGGCACCACCGACGATCCACTGGACGATCTGCGTCATCACCACGCACTGGCACAGGACAGCAGCTTCACGGTCAAAGTGCTGCCGAGCTGGCGGCCGGACAAAGCCTTCAATATCGAAGCGGAAACTTTCCTGCCGTGGATTGAGACGCTGGAGCAGCTGACTGACATCAGCGTGCAGCGTTTTGACGATCTGCGTAGCGCACTTAATCAGCGGCTGGATCACTTTGCGGCGCACGGCTGTAAAGTCTCCGATCACGCGCTGGACGTGGTCTGCTATGCCGAGGCGGACGACGCCACGCTGGACGCCATTCTGGCTCGCCGCCGCAGCGGTGCCGCACCTGACCCGCACGAGACCGCCCAGTTCAAAACTGCCGTGCTGGTATGGCTGGGCAGTGAATATGCCCGTCGCGGCTGGGTGCAGCAGTATCACATTGGCGCGTTACGCAACACCAACCCGCGTCAGTATCAGCTGTTAGGGCCGGATGTCGGCTTCGACTCGATCAACGATCAGCCGCTGGCGGAACCGCTGGCCCGCCTGCTGGGGGCGCAGAACCTCAACAATGCGCTGCCAAAAACTATCCTCTACTGCCTGAATCCGCGCGACAACGAAGTGCTGGCGACCATGGCAGGCAACTTCCAGGGCGAAGGTCAGGCCGGCAAGATGCAGTTCGGTTCAGCCTGGTGGTTCAACGACCAGCTGGATGGTATGCAGCGTCAGATGACTCAACTGGCGCAGATCGGTTTACTCAGCCGCTTCGTCGGGATGCTGACCGACAGCCGCAGCTTCCTCTCCTATACCCGTCACGAATATTTCCGTCGTCTGCTGTGCCAGATGATCGGTCGCTGGGTAGAGCAGGGCGAAGCGCCAGCGGATGAGGCGTTGTTAGGCGAGATGGTGCAAAACATCTGCTTCAACAATGCCCGCGATTACTTTGGCATTGAGCTGGGAGCCTGAGAATGAAAAGGCTAAACCGTCACGACTTTCCAGGTGCGGTCTATCGCGACCGGGTGATCCAGTTCGGCGAAGGAAACTTTCTGCGCGCCTTTATTGACTGGCAGATTGACTGGCTTAACGAACATCAGGGCACCGATGCCGGGATCGTGGTGGTGCGGCCGCGTAACCGTGAGGTCAGCGATAGCCTGAATCAGCAGGATGGTCTCTACACCACGCTGATTCGCGGTCTGAACGACCAGGGCGAGTCGGTGAGCGAAACCCGGCTGATTCGGAGCCTGAACCGCGAGATTCAGCCTTATCAGCAGTTCGGGGATTTTATGGCGCTGGCGCACAACCCCGATCTGCGGATGGTATTTTCCAATACCACCGAGGCGGGTATCGCCTTTGTCGGGACGGATCAACTCACCGACCAGCCTGCCAGCAGTTTCCCTGGCAAACTGACGCAGCTGCTGTGGGCGCGCTATTCCCACTTCGGCGGAGCCAGCGACAAGGGCTGGCTGGTGGTGCCGTGCGAGCTGATTGACCATAACGGCGACACGCTGCGCGATAGGGTGCTGCGCTACGCCGATCACTGGCATCTGCCGTCAGAATTTAACACCTGGGTTCATCAGCATTGTGCTTTCTACAACACGCTGGTGGACCGCATCGTTACCGGCTTCCCGGCCGAAAGCGCGCAGATTGAAGCGGAACTGGGCTACGAAGATCGTTATCTGGTGGCGGGTGAAGTCTACTACCAGTTTGTGATTCAGGGGCCCTCGGCGCTGTTTACCGAGCTGAAGCTGAACGCGCTGGCACCGCAGGTGCGCCACGTCGATGACATTGCGCCCTATAAAGCGCAGAAGGTGGCCATCCTCAACGGTGCGCACACCGCGATGGTACCGGTGGCGTTTCTCGCCGGGCTGGAGAGCGTCGGTGAGGCGATGGACGATCCGGCGATTGCCGGTTTCGTCGATGGACTGCTGCGTGACGAAGTGATCCCGACGCTCGACCTGCCCGCCAGCGAGCTGCACGCTTTTGCCGATGCGGTGCAGCGCCGGTTCCGCAATCCATTTATTCGCCATGCGCTGTTGTCGATTGCGCTGAACGGCATGACTAAATTCCGCACCCGGCTGCTGACACCGTTGCTGGCTGCGCATCAGCAAAACGGCGAATGGCCAACCCGCATTACCTTTGCGCTGGCGGCGCTGATCGCTTTTTATCGCGGCGAATCGGCAGAAAAAAGCTGGCCGCTGCAGGATGATGCACACTGGCTGCAGCGCTACGCCGAAGGATGGACGGCGCTGCAGGCAGATCAGATTTCACCGGAGCAACTGGTGCAGAGCGTACTAAGCGATACGCAACACTGGGGCGAAGATTTAACCCAGCGACCCGGACTGGTGGCTGTGGTGGCCCGACACCTGCAAAACATCATCGCCCACGGAATGCGTGAGGCGCTGAGTCAACTGAGATAACGCTATGCAAGACGCAATTAAAATACATTCCCGCGACAACGTCGCCGTGGCGTTGCGTGACTTAGACGCTGGCGCCACCATCGAGGTCTCTGCGCTCTCCGTGGCGCTGCAACAGGCGGTCGGGCGCGGGCATAAGTTTGCCCTGCAGCCGATCGCTCAGGGCGAGCTGGTGATCAAATATGGTTTACCGATCGCCCATGCAACCCAGCCGATCGTGGCGGGTGAGCTGATCCATTCACAGAACGCCCGAACCAACCTCAGCGATCTGGATCAGTATCAGTACCTGCCAGACTTCGTGACCATTCCGCCGCAGCCGGGCGATCGTGAAGTGCAGATCTATCGTCGCGCAAATGGCGAGGTCGGTATCCGCAATGAGTTATGGATCCTGCCGGCTGTCGGCTGCGTCAATGGCATTGCCCGACAGATCCTGCAACGTTTCCTGAAAGAGACGCAGCAGGCGGAAGATATCGATGGTGCCTTCCTGTTCAGCCACACCTTCGGCTGTTCTCAGCTGGGCCAGGATCATGAAAATACCCGTACCATGCTGCAAAACATGGTGCGTCATCCGAACGCGGGTGCGGTGCTGGTGATTGGACTCGGCTGCGAGAACAATCAGGTTGATGCGTTTCGCGACACGCTGGGTGCGTTTGAGAGCGACCGGGTTGAATTTATGGTCTGCCAGCAGCATGACGACGAAGTGGAAGCCGGAGTGGAACGCCTGCATGCGCTGTATGAAAAAATGCGCTATGACCAGCGTGAGCCAGGCAAGCTCAGCGAGCTGAAATTCGGTCTGGAGTGCGGTGGATCAGATGGTTTTTCAGGGATCACCGCCAATCCGTTGCTGGGGCGCTTCTCTGATCAGATGATCGCCAACGGTGGCACCACCGTGCTGACCGAAGTGCCGGAGATGTTTGGTGCGGAACGCATTCTGATGAGCCGCTGCCGTGACGAGGCGATCTTCGGTAAAACGGTCGCGATGATCAACGACTTCAAGCAGTACTTTATCGATCATCAGCAGCCGATCTATGAAAATCCGTCACCGGGTAATAAAGCGGGCGGCATTACCACGCTGGAAGAGAAGTCACTCGGCTGCACCCAGAAAGCGGGGCAAAGCCAGGTTGTGGATGTGCTGAAGTATGGTGAGCGGCTGAAAACGCCGGGCCTCAATCTGTTGAGCGCGCCAGGCAACGACGCGGTGGCCACCAGTGCTCTTGCCGGTGCCGGCTGCCACATGGTGCTGTTCAGTACCGGGCGCGGCACGCCGTATGGCGGTTTTGTCCCGACGGTGAAGCTGGCAACCAACACGCCGCTGGCCGAGAAAAAACCGCACTGGATCGATTTTGATGCCGGACGGCTGATTGATGGCATGAGCATGGATCAGATGCTGGAAGATTTCGTGGATACCATTGTGGCGATTGCCAATGGTCAGCTCACCAACAACGAAAAGAACGACTTCCGCGAGCTGGCGATCTTCAAAAGTGGGGTAACGCTGTAAGCTGGCAAAACTCGCCGTTGTCAGCGCTGGCGCGCTATACCGTTGAATATAAAAAGACGGCCTGCATGGGCTAATGCCCGTCAGTTAAGCGACCGGTGATAACGCAGTCTGGTGCCGTTCAAGGGCTGGCGGTCCTCGCGCCGCTGCGCGGTTCCTTCACTTCATTCGCCTGCCTGACGGACCGCCGGGGATGGCACATCCTGTGCCGCCCCGCCTTTCGCCCGCGTCCTGCGGGCTCTCCTGACAGACTCATTCTGTTCAGCGCTGCGGATTGCCTGCCCCTGCCCAACCCCAGCCTGCTCTGAAGCTTCAGTGCGTGTTGTTAAAAAGGGCGCTCAGGCCCGCACTCCGGCACGCTCGCGCAAAAAAAAGCTGCCACGTTTGACCGCGGCAGCCTTTGCAAAGTTAACCTTAACTGATCAGCATCAGGCCTGCACGAGCCGCCTTTTTGCTGCTTTTTACCGCTGCTGATTACGCGCGACGCGGTTCGCGTTCGGCTTCCGCCTGACAGACCGCGGCGGTAAACAGAATGTCGGTAGAGGAGTTCAGCGCGGTTTCCGCTGAGTCCTGCAGTACCCCGATAATGAAGCCGACCGCCACCACCTGCATCGCCAGATCGTTAGGAATGCCAAACATATTACAGGCTACCGGGATCAGCAGC
Organism: Pantoea sp. USHLN298; assembly: GCF_037149395.1. NCBI lineage: Bacteria > Pseudomonadati > Pseudomonadota > Gammaproteobacteria > Enterobacterales > Erwiniaceae > Pantoea > Pantoea sp. USHLN298. The sequence goes on along the minus strand of NZ_JBBCRO010000006.1, from coordinate 336,130 downwards.
AGCGAACCGCCCGCAACACCCGACGCGCCACAGGCACACAGCGAAGCGACCAGGCTGAGCAGAATCGCGGTCGGCACATCAATGCTGATGCCCAGCGTATTCACCGCCGCCAGCGTCAATACCGTAATGGTGATTGATGCGCCCGCCATACTGATGGTCGCGCCCAGCGGAATGGAGACCGAATAGGTATCTTCATCCAGCCCCAGACGTTTCGCCAGCGCCATATTCACCGGAATATTGGCGGCCGAACTGCGGGTAAAGAAGGCGGTGACGCCGCTTTCACGCAGGCAGGTAAACACCAGCGGATAAGGGTTGCGACGAATTTTGCTGAACACCAGCAAGGGGTTCACCACCAGCGCCATCAGCAGCATGCAGCCGATTAACAGCGTCAGCAGATGAGCGTATTGCCACAGCGCGCCAAAGCCGGTTGAGGCGAGAATCGAGGCCACCAGACCGAAAATACCCACCGGCGCGCAGCGGATAACGCAGCGAACCAGCCAGGTCACCGCATGAGACGCATCATTGAGTAAGGTGCGGGTGGTGTCACTGCTGTGACGAAACGCCAGTCCGAGACCCACCGCCCACACCAGAATGCCGATGTAGTTAGCGTTCATCAGTGCCGTGATCGGATTGGACACCATGCTCATCAGCAGGCCACGCAGCACTTCAGTGATGCCGGAAGGCGGCGTGATTTCGGTGCTGCCAGCCGCCAGGGTCAGCGTCTGCGGCACCAGATGGCTGAACACCACCGCCACCACGGCCGCGAAAAATGTACTCAGCAGATAGAGCACAATAATCGGCCGGATATTGCTCTTCTGGCCATGCTGGTGGTTAGCGATAGAGGCGATCACCAGCATCAGGACCAGCAGCGGTGCCACCGCTTTCAGCGCACTGACAAACAGGTCGCCCAGCAGCCCAACGGCCAGCGCCGCATCGCGAGAAATCCAGGCGAGCGCCACACCGGCGATCAGCCCAACCATGATTTGCTTCACCAGGCTGCCTGTAAATAGCGCGCCCAGACGTGAGGAGAGAGTTTTCTGCATAGTATTTTCTATATTTTGTCGCGGATGTAGTTTTAGCGGCGATGTTTTGCAGCGGCTAAAGCGGTTTGCCCGGCGGAGTATAAGGAAAAGATCGCATGAGAAAAGAGATAATTCTGCCAGTGTGGCGGATGTCGGGTTTTTATTATGCTGGATATGGGAAGTGTGACAGAGGTATGAAATGTCGCTGCTGGTGGCGGCAAAATAAAACAGGGGCATCCGCTGCCCCTGTAGGTAATTATGGTGCGATCTTTTTCTGGTCTCTTTTGCGGTTAACCCAGGCATTAATCAGCAGGGTTGATGCCAGAATCAGGCCGACGACGCTCAGAGAGATACCGACCGGAATGTGGTAGATATCGACAATCAGCATCTTAATACCAATGAACACCAGCACGATGGCCAGGCCATATTTCAGCATCGAGAAGCGCTCTGCCACGTTAGCCAGCAGGAAGTACATGGCACGCAAACCGAGAATCGCGAACAGGTTTGAGGTCAGCACGATAAACGGGTCAGTGGTCACGGCGAAGATCGCGGGGATACTGTCGACGGCGAAGATAACATCGCTCAGTTCCACCATAATCAGCACCAGCAGCAGCGGCGTTGCAAACAGCACACCATTTTTGCGGGTGAAGAACTTCTCGCCATCAAGCGCGTCGGTCATGCGTAAGTGCTTACGCAGCCAGCGCACCACCGGCTTGTCGCCTACTGCGTGATCGTCCTCTTTCGCCATCGCCATTTTAATACCGGTAAACAGCAGGAACGCGCCGAAGACGTAGAGGATCCAGCTAAACTGCGTTACCAGCCAGCTGCCCGCGAAGATCATAATGGTACGCAGCACGATGGCGCCTAATACCCCGTAGATCAATACGCGGCGTTGCAGGTTCGCCGGAATCGAGAAGTAGCTGAACAGCATTAACCAGACAAAGACGTTATCTACTGCCAGCGCTTTTTCCAGCACGTAGCCGGTGAGGAAGGCGAGGGTCTGAGTGTTAGCGACTTCGCGCCCGGCGCTGCCTTCCAGATACCACCAGAACGCGGCGCTGAACAGCAGCGAAACTGACACCCAGACCAGCGACCAGACGGCGGCCTGTTTAAAAGTCATGGTTTGCGCGCCGCGGCGTCCCTGCAATAGCAGGTCGATGGCCAGCATAATCAGCACCACAACCGCGAAGCTGCCCCAGAGTAATGGCGTACCCACAGTTTGCATATTCGTATCCTGTCTGAAAAATAAAAAAAAACGGCTGAAGTCAGAAGACGTCAGCCGCTTATTTTGTTGTAAGCAAACCTCGCCTTCCGGCAAGGTCTCACTTACAACTCAGAATCAATTCCGGGTTGCCTGATGACCGGATGCTTTCGCAACGTAGTGACGATCAATCAGCTTACAAGTTACTCCCCTTTGCAGAGGCGTAAGTTACGGCTTAGCCGGTCAGGAATCAATCATTGTCGTTAATATTTAGAAATATTTACACTGACAGCCGATCGGCTGGAAATTCCACGCCGGTCTGGCGGCGAATCTCAGTCAGCAGCGCGGCGGTAATGCGTGAAACCTCCAGTGCCGGATGGTCCACCTGCTGCTGCTCAACCAGCCGGACAAAAGTCTCAGCTTCATACAGCATGGTATTGATATGCTGCGGCTGGCTCAGCGCCTGTTTTTCCGCGCCGCGCGGGATGAAGGTGAGTTTCTGGCACTCTGAAAGTTTTTCAATCACCAGCGCACCCGCTTCGCCCTGAATCTCACTCGGCAGGGAAGAATCACTCACCTTGGAGTGCAGGATCGTCACGTCAAAATCGCCGTAGCTCAGCACCACCACGCCGTGCGCGTCAACGCCGCTCTCCAGCAGCGTGGCCGTGGCCTGTACCCGCTGCGGTTCGCCCCACAGCGCCACCGCCGACGCCAGACAGTAATAGCCGATATCCATAATCGAGCCGTTGGACCAGCGCGGATCAAAGGTGTTGGGGTTCTCGCCGTTGAGATAGCGCGGATAACGTGAGGAGTACTGACAGTAGCTCAGCAATGCTTTACGCAACTTACCCACTTCAGGCAGCGCCTGTTGCAGCCGGATAAAGTTAGGCAGGCTGGCGGTTTTAAAGGCCTCAAACAGGACCACCTGATGCTGGCGGGCGCAGGCGATCATCGCTTCCGCTTCTCGCAGATTCGAGGCCAGTGGTTTCTCACAAATCACATGTTTGCCGTGCGACATAAACAGCAGCGCCTGCTGGCAATGCAGAGCATTGGGACTGGCAAGATAGACCGCATCAATCTGCGGGCTGGCGGCCAGCGCCTCCAGCGAGGTAAAGGTCTGCTCACAGCGATAATCGTGGCTGAACGCCTCCGCCTGCTGCTGACTGCGTGAATAGACCGCACAGAGTTTCATTGCCCCGGTTTCATGGGCGGCATCAATAAACTGGCGTGTAATCCAATTTGTTCCCACAATGGCAAAACGAATCACGTCATCTCTCCGGCAGAAGTAAAGCGGCAGAGTAACATCTCTCTGGCCGGGTGCAATGGGGCCGGGCGGCCAGCAGCGGATCCTGCGATCCGCATTCCACTAATAGGATGACGCGATGATTTTCGGGGACAAAACAGGGAGCGCAGGTGAAAGCAAGTAAGCACGCATTAAACTGGACCACCTTACTGATCGCCATCCCGGTCGGGTGCGCGGCATCGCTGGTGACGCTGGCTTTTCGTGGCGTAATTGAGCTTATTAATCATCTGCTGTTCGCCAGTGGCGGCGAAATCACTGAATCCGTTCACCTCTGGCCGTGGATCTTCTGGCCGCTGCTGGTGGGTGGCGGCGGGGTGCTGGCGGGTTATTTTCTGCGCTACGCGGTCGCTATTGAGCAGCAACAGACGGTGAAAACCGACTACCTGGAGGTGATAAATGCCCGTCTCGATGCGGTTCCGACCAAAACCTCGCTTTTTCGCGCCTTATCCTCCATTGCCAGCATCGGTAGCGGCGCGTCAATAGGGAAAGAGGGGCCGATGGTGCAGCTGTCGGCGCTGTGCGGCAGCGCAATTGGCCGGGTGCTGCCGGCGTCGCTTAACCTGAAAAACAGTGACGTTGTGGCGATGGCGGCGGCGGCCGGTCTGTCGTCGGTCTATCACGCGCCGCTGGCGTCAGCGATTTTTGTGGCGGAGATTGCCTTCGGTATTTCCGCGCTGCAGAGGCTGATACCGCTGATTATCGCCTCGGCCGTGGCGGTGATGACCATGTGGTCGCTGGGCTTTCGCAGTGCGCTCTATCCGCTGGCGGAAGCCAGCTTCCGGATGGATCTCAGCAGCCTGGTGATGACGGTGGTGATTGGTCTGGTTGCCGGTCTGGCCGGCTGGCTGCTGATTAAGCTGATTGCCCGCAGCAAGCGGTTGTTCAGCCGGGTAGCTTCATTGCCGCTGCGGCTCGGGGCAGGTGGCTTTGCGGTCGGTTTACTGGCGCTGATCTCAACCGATATTCTCGGTAACGGTTACGAAGTGATCGTCAAAGTGATGGCGGGCCACTATCTGCTGCCAGGGCTGCTGCTGTTACTGCTGCTCAAGACGCTCGCCACCAGCCTGTCGGTGGGCTCGAATGCGGTCGGCGGCCTGTTTACCCCTTCATTACTGATTGGCGCCTTGCTGGGTGTCATTATCGCCAGCGGCGGCGCAGCGCTGCATCTGCCGCTCGGCAATGTGCTGCTCTACGCCGCGATTGGCATGGCAGCGGTGCTGGCTGCCGTCAGCCAGGCGCCGTTAATGGCGATGCTGATGGTGCTGGAGATGACGCTCAACAGCAGTCTGCTGTTCCCGCTGATGATCGCCTCGGTGCTGGCGTCGATGGTGGTCTACCGGCTGCAATCGACCAGTACCTATCCGGTGGTGAGCCATCACTTCAACCGTTCCGAAGCCAAATATGATTTCGATAATATGCGCATCGCTGAGCTGATCATCCCCGGCGCGGCGTTGCAGCCTCACGAGTCGGTCGGCCAGGCGCTGGCGGTCAGCTCGCTGAAGCGCGAACGCTACGTCTATGTGATCAATGAAGTGGGGGCGTTTCTGGGCGTGGTCTCGATCCATGAGATCTCCCGCCGGGTGCTGGCGCAGGAGATCACGCTCGACTCACCGGTGCAGTGCGTGATGGATGACGAGTTTCCGGTGGTATACCAGAACCAGAGTATGCGCGAAGGCTGGGAGGCGTTTGCGGCGGTGACGCTGGAACGGTTGCCGGTGCTGAACAATCCGCAGGAACGGCGCTTTCTTGGGGCGCTGACCAAAACCAGCCTGATTCAGAAAGCGCAGGAGTTTCTTTAAGCGGCGTTACCGCGCATCGCCTGATCGGTCATCCACAGGCGGGCGTCAAATTCGAGCTGGTGGTAATCGGGCTCCATGTGGCAGCAGAGCTGGTAGAACGCTTTATCGTGATCCTTCTCTTTCAGGTGCGCCAGCTCATGCACCACGATCATCCGCAGAAACGGTTCCGGCGCGAGGCGGAAAAAGGTCGATATACGGATTTCGGCCTTGGCCTTCAGGTTGCCGCCCTGCACCCGCGAAATGGCGGTATGCAAACCCAGCGCATGCTTCATCACCTTGATTTTGTTATCCCAGATCACTTTACTGATCGGCGGCGCGTTGCGCATATAGCGGTTTTTCAGCGCCAGGGTGTAGTCATACAGCGCTTTATCACTCATCACATTGTGGGTGTCGGGATAGCGCTGTTGCAGAAATGCGCCTAAACGCTGATGGCTGATCAACGTCTCAACCTGCTCAAGAATAGGGGCAGGATAACCCTGAAGGTAGATCAGTGAGGACATTAGGGATTCCCGGCGAAAGACAGTATACTGCGCCCCCTTTTTGGGGCGAAAATCCATCAAAGTGTACCACGCCGGAGAATTCATGAGCCAACTTGAACTGAACGATCGCACACTGATCCTGCATCGTTTCCCGCAGATGCGTGACGAAAGTCCATTACAAGCCTGGGATGCGGCTGATGAATATCTGTTGCAGCAGACGCTGCCGGAAGGCCCGGTGCTGGTCTTCAACGACAGCTTTGGCGCGTTAACCTGCGCACTGAATCCGCGCACCGTCTGGCACGTCAGTGACTCCTGGCTGAGCCAGCAGGCGACGCGGCAGAACCTGGCGTTAAATGCGCTGGACGATGGCGAAGTCCATTTCCTCGATAGCCTGGCCGCGCTGCCAGCGGCTCCGGCCGCGGTGCTGATCAAGGTGCCGAAAACGCTGGCGCTGCTGGAGCATCAGCTGCGGGCTATTCGTCAGGTGGCGACGCCAGAGACGGTGATCCTGGCCGCAGCCCGCGCCAAAGAGATCCATAATTCAACGCTGCAGCTGTTTGAGCAAATCATCGGTGAAACCCGCACCTCGCTGGCGTGGAAAAAAGCGCGGCTGATTTACAGCCAGTTCACCCAGCCGGCGTTGCGTGAGGCCGAACCAACGCTGGTCTGGCCGCTGGATGGCACGCCTTATCAGATTCACAACTACGCCAACGTCTTTTCACGGTCGTCGCTGGATATTGGTGCGCGGCTGTTTGTGCAGCATCTGCCGGAAAATATCGAGGGTGAAATTGTCGATCTCGGTTGTGGTAACGGCGTGGTAGGGCTGGTGGCGCTGGAGCAGAACCCGCAGGCCGAGGTGCACTTCCTTGATGAATCTTATATGGCGGTCGCCTCCAGCCAGCGCAACGTGGAAGTGAACCGGCCTGAAGATCTGGCCCGCTGTCAGTTCCGCGTCAACAACGTGCTGAGCGGTTATCCGTCCGATCGTCTGCACGCGGTGCTGTGCAATCCGCCATTCCATCAGCAACATGCCGTCACCGATCACCTGGCGTGGCAGATGTTCCGCGATGCCAAACGCTGCCTTCAGTATGGCGGCGAGCTGCGCATTGTCGGCAACCGCCACCTCGATTATCACCACAAACTGAAAAAGCTGTTTGGCAACTGCACGCTGATCGCCTCGAACCAGAAGTTCGTGGTGCTACGCGCGGTAAAAATGCGCTAATCAGATGCTGAGCGCCAGCTGCGTCGCCTGCGCGATGGCACGGCGCGCATCCAGTTCCTGCGCCACATCGGCACCGCCAATCAGTGTAACTTTCTGACCCCTTTCCCGTAGCGCGGCTTCCAGTTCGCGCTGCGGTTCCTGTCCGGCGCAGATAATAACGTTATCAACCGCTAACAGCAGAGTTTCACCCTCGCGTTTCAGATGCAGCCCGGCATCATCAATCGCCAGATACTCCACGCCGCCCCACATCTGCACGCCGCGCGCCTGCAGGCTGGTACGATGGATCCAGCCGGTGGTTTTCGCCAGCCCGGCACCGGGTTTACCAGCCCGGCGCTGCAACAGCCAGAGTTGCCGCGTGGCGGCAGGCGGCTGCGGCGTTATCAGGCCGCCACGCTGGCTCAGACTGCGATCGATGCCCCATTCGCGATAGAAGGCGGCCAGTTCATCCTGATGCGGCGGCTGCGACAGATATTCTGCGGTGTCAAAACCGATTCCGCCCGCGCCAATAATGGCGACCCGTTGCCCTACCGGGCGCTTATCGCGCAGCACTTCAAGGTAGCTGAGCACGCTGGGGTGATCGATGCCGGGAATATCGGGTGTGCGCGGCTGAATGCCGGTCGCCAGAATCACTTCATCGGCCTCGCTGAGCTGATCAGCCTCGACCCGATGGCCGGTGACGACCTGCACACCGGCCGCCGCCAGCTGATGACGAAAGTAGCGCAGCGTTTCGCTGAACTCCGCTTTACCGGGGATCTGCCTGGCAATATTGAACTGGCCGCCAATGTCGGGCGCGGCATCGTAAAGCGTCACCTGATGGCCGCGCTGCGCCGCCTGCAGGGCAAACGCCATCCCGGCCGGTCCGGCACCCACCACCGCCAGACGGCGCGGCGTGGTGGTGTCGATCACCGGCATCAGCGACTCATGGCAGGCGCGGGGATTGACCAGGCATGAGGTGACCTTGCCGGCAAAAACCTGGTCGAGACAGGCCTGATTACAGGCAATGCAGGTATTGATGCTGTTATCGTCGCCGCGCTGCGCTTTACTGACAAAGGCAGCATCGGCCAGAAACGGACGCGCCATCGACACCATATCGGCGCAGCCTGACTGCAACAGCTGCTCGGCGACGGCGGGGTGGTTAATGCGGTTGGTGGCGATCACCGGTACCTTCACCTGCTCGCGCAGGCGCTGCGTCACCCAGGCAAACGCCGCCCGCGGCACGCAGGTGGCGATGGTCGGGATGCGCGCTTCATGCCAGCCAATGCCGGTATTAAACAGCGACACGCCGCACTGCTCCAGCTCGCCCGCCAGCTGCAAGGTCTCGTCCAGCGTGCTGCCTTCTTTGATCAGGTCCAGCATCGACAGGCGGAAAATAATGATAAACGCCTCGCCGGTAGCGGCACGGACCGCGCGGGTGATCGCCAGCGCGAACTGCATACGCTGGCTGAAATCGCCGCCCCAGCGGTCGCTGCGCTGATTCGTCTGCTTCACCAGAAACTGATTAATCAGGTAGCCTTCCGAGCCCATGATCTCTACGCCATCGTAGCCTGCCTGCTGAGCCAGCCGGGCGCAGCGGGCAAAATCAGCAATGGTCTGTTCGATGTCGGCATCGCTCATCGCCTGCGGAGTAAAGGGATTAATCGGCGCCTGGCGGGCCGAAGGTGCCACCAGATCCGGCTGATAGCTGTAGCGGCCGGTGTGCAGGATCTGCAATGCGATTTTGCCCTGGTGCTGATGCACCGCCTCCGTGATCTGCCGGTGCCAGTCACACTGTGTTTCGTCGGTGAGCATGGCGCCGTGTGCGGTGGTCACGCCTTGTGGATTCGGGGCGATGCCGCCGGTAACGATCAGCGCCACGCCTTCACGCGCCCGCTCGCCATAAAACGCAGCCAGCCGGGCAGCGCCATCCGGATGTTCCTCCAGTCCGGTGTGCATCGACCCCATCAGAAAGCGGTTTTTAAGCTGGGTAAAGCCAAGATCCAGTGGCGTAAACAGCGCGGGATAGTGTGGATTGAGCTGGGTCATAATCACTCACGTCGAAGTGGTCGGATGAGTTGACTCTAGCTTCTTCTGTGTTAAAAAAAAGTGAAAGGATGTCAGGGTGTGAGTGAAATCAAAAATAACCGGCCTGGCGAAGCCGCGTTTCCAGGTCCGGTCAGGTTTAACGTGCTTAACGCCGACGAATCCACGAGTAGCGGGAGTGGTAACCGCGGGCAAAGTGGGTATTGTGACGATAACTCGATCCGCTCTCCGCCATGCAATAGGTGCAGACGTTAACATTCTCAATCTGCTGCTGCGGTACGCCAGCCTGTAACAGCATCTGTGTCGCCAGTGCGGGCAGGTCAAACCACACGCCCTGCTGCCGGGCTGTCGCCTGCGGACGTTGCGCCAGCGGGTTGACCGGCTGGTTGCGCTGCCAGCGTAGCCAGCCAGCAAGGGACGGGCGCCGCTGCATCTCTGCCAATTGCGGCTCACCCAGCTCGTAACAGCAGGGACCCATCGCCGGACCGATCGCCACCCACAGGTTTTGCGGATCGCTGCCCTGTTGCTGCAGCGTCTCCACCGCGCGGGTCAGAACACCCGCCAGCGTGCCCTGCAAACCTGCATGGACCGCCGCTACCACTTTGCGCTGAGCGTCGGCGAACAAAACCGGCAAACAGTCAGCGGTGTAAACCGCCACCGGCCGGCTTCCCGTGCTGATAATGCCATCTGATTCGCAGCTTTTAGGCGGCCTGTTTTCAACATCAGTGACCACAATAGCGCTGTGACGCTGATGACCATAGGCCGCATCAGCTGGCGGAGGATCGCCGGCGGCCTGAAAGGCGTAATCGAGCCACACCAGCGAATCGAGCAAGGTTGAGCGCGGGGTCACGGCCATAAGAATCTCCTGTCATAACGGCGTGCGTTGAGCTCCCCACAGCTTACGTTAACTGCTACATTTTTGAAGCTTTCCCACTCAGACCTTTCTCACCTTAAGGATGACATGATGAAAACCTCAGCAACCTTCGCCGCTTCCGCACTGGTCGCGCTGCTGTTAACCGGCTGTGCGACCTCGTCGCAGCAATCGGCTCAGCAACAACTTGGCCAGCAATCGGTGCTGGCGGTGAACTGGTTTCAGCAGTCAGGCGAATATCAGGCCCTGACCTGGCAAGCCTTTAACAGCGCGCGCCTCGCCTTTGACCAGGCACCGTCACTGACCGGTAAACCCAAGGCGGTGATTGTCGATCTGGATGAAACCATGCTGGACAACAGCGCCTACAGCGCCTGGCAGGCGAAGAACGGGCAGCCGTTCAGCAGTAAAAGCTGGTCTGCCTGGACCCAGGCGCGTCAGGCTAAAGCGGTGCCGGGCGCGCTGGAGTTTGCGCGTTACGTGACTCAGCATGGCGGCACGCTGTTCTACGTCTCGAATCGCGATCAGCAGGACTACGCCGCCACGGTGGCCAACATGCAGCAGCTGGGCTTCCCTAACGTCAGTGACAAAACGGTTCGTCTGAATACCGACAGCTCGAACAAGCAGGCGCGTTTCGATGCCATCAAAAATGAAGGCTATAACGTGGTGCTGTACGTCGGCGATAACCTTAACGACTTCGGCGGTGCCACCTGGCATCAGGGCAATCAGCAGCGTCGTGATTTTGTGAACCTGAACCATCAGCAGTTCGGCACACAGTTTATCGTGCTGCCTAATCCGTTGTATGGCGACTGGGAGAGTGGAATGGCGGAAAATTACAATAAACTGACGCCGCAACAGCAGCTGTCAGTGCGGGAATCGCGGCTGCAAAGCTGGAACGGTAAATAATTCGTCAAGAAAAAGAGCCTGACTTGTGCAGGCTCTGTTAACAAACGGCCCTGATTTACTTTCCTGCGTCACTATTTTGCTGCAAATCAAATAAATCATCTCTTGCTTCATTCTTATATTAATTAAAGCACGTTTCACTGCCTGTAACCGATTAAGGCGGTGAATTGTGCTAATGGTTAATTTTAGTAATTAAGAACAATCCTGGTATTTTGTCGGTTGGTTGGTATGGCAGTCGTCGGGGACATCAAAAATAATTGTATATATTTGTCAGCGTTATTTTTGGCTGAATATCCATTTATTATTAATCTATTGATTAAATTGTTTTAATTTTGTATTTTTTTCGATATCCCGTACCTGTCCTGCTTAATTAAATTTACATCTGGCTGACTTGAATTGACCTGTTATTGACATAACACCATGCACAACGGAGCCCGAAAATATTTATCGTGCATTGAAAATGATTAGCCCTTATAACCTTTTTTCGTGATTAGGTTCTTATTTCCCTATTGGTTCCCGCTTTATTTGTGAGCCGATACACCTTGTGGTTACCCAGGAACCGATATTCCCGGCAGTAGAGAGAAGATGATTGTGACGACACTTAAACCCTTATTAGCGAAAAATCGCAGTTGGGCATTACAGCGCCGCCAGCGTAATCCGGATTATTTTAAAAAATTTCTCGATCAGCAAAAGCCCCATTCGCTATGGATTGGCTGCTCGGACAGCCGCGTACCGGCAGAGGTATTAACCGGGTCCCATCCTGGCGAACTTTTTGTTCATCGCAATATTGCCAATATGGTGGTTGAGGACGACGACAATTTGCTGAGCGTGCTGCAGTACGCGCTCTTTTTTCTCGGCGTGAAACGGATCGTATTAAGCGGACATTACGGCTGTGGTGGCGTGGAAGCGGCGCTCAATCTGCCCGGCAGCGTGCTGGAGCATCAGGACTCGGCGCTGGCGCGGCGCATCAGCGCGCTGCGTCACGATATTGACGCCGGTCTGGCTGAACAACCCGCAGCCGCAGAGGCGCAGAGCGAACTGCTCGACCGCCTGGTTGAGGCCAACGTGAAGGCACAATTCGCCAGACTGGTGCAGACCCAACCGGTACGGCAAATCTGGCAATCGGGCCAGGAACTGGAAGTGTTTGGTTGCGTTTATGACCTGCGCTCCGGCCATCTCAAAGAGTTGATCCAGCAATCTGCAGAGGAGCCTTCACCATGAATCTCGATACCCTTCGCCGCGATATCCCTGCGGGCCTGGTGGTTTTCCTGGTCGCGTTGCCGCTCTGTCTTGGCATTGCGCAAGCCAGCGGATTACCGCCGTTTGCCGGTCTGCTGACCGGTGTGATTGGTGGCCTGGTCGTCACCTCCCTGAGTCCGTCTCGCTTTGCCGTCAGCGGCCCGGCGGCCGGTCTGGTGACGATTGTGGTGGCCTCAATGGCCTCGCTCGGAAGCTTTTCCGCCTTTCTCACCGCGCTGATTCTCGCCGGTGCCTTGCAGTGCCTGTTTGGCCTGCTGCGCGCCGGGCGATTTATCTCGCTGGTGCCTGGCAGCGTCATTAAAGGCATGCTGGCGGCGATTGGCCTGCTGCTGATCATGCAGCAGATCCCGGTTGCACTGGGTGCAGCAGGGGATGCCGAACTGATTTCGCTGGTGACGGGCGAGATGACCTTCTCGCTGCCGGCGATGCTGGTGGCGGGCGTCGGGCTAGCCATCCTCTGCTTATGGACGACGGCACCCGTCAAACGCATCAAAGCTCTGGCCTGGATTCCGGGTCCGCTGATCGCCGTGCTGATTGGCTGTCTGGCCACGGTGGTGGGTGGACGCCTGTTTCCGGAGATGACGAGCGGCCTGGCGCGCATCTCACTGCCGGCGTTTGACAGCGTTTCTGCGCTGGTGGCGGAACTGGAAACGCCAGACTGGATGGCGTGGCAGAACCCACAGGTATGGGTCGTGGCGCTGACCTTAGCGCTGGTGGCTAGCCTGGAAACTCTGCTCAGCCAGGAGGCGCTGAAAAAGCTGCGTCCGCAGACGCCTGCGCCCTCGCCGAATAAAGAGATGTTTGCCCAGGGGATCGGTAACCTGGCCGCCGGCTTTCTGGGCGCCATGCCGATTACCGCAGTGATCGTCCGCAGCTCCGTCAACGTCAGCGCCGGTGCGCAAACCAAACTGTCAATTTTCATCCACGGTGTACTGCTGCTGATTTGCGGTATGTGGTTCAGCGAGATGCTGAATGCCATCCCACTGGCCAGTCTGGCGGCGGTGCTGCTCTATACCGGCTACAAACTGGCGACGCCGCGGCTGTTTGTGGAACAGTTCCGCATGGGCGCGCAGCAGTACGTGCCATTCCTCGCCACCATCGTCGGGATTATTACGCTGGGGATGCTGGTAGGGATTGGTATCGGTATCGCGACTCAGATCCTCTACAGCATCTATAAAAGTCATCGCAACGCGCTGCAGCTCACACGCTACGACGACCACTACGTGCTGCGCTTTCAGCAGAACCTGACCTTTATGCACAACCCTAAGCTGCAGGGGCTGCTGGACGAGATCCCGGAGAACAGCGTGGTGATTGTGGATAACGATAATGCTGAATATATCGATCCCGATGTTAAAGCAGTACTCAAGGATTTCGGCGATAATGCCGATAAACGGGGTATTCGCCTTAGTCAGTGGCCTGTTGCGGTAAAATAGCGCTAAGCGCAACGGTAAAATCGTCAGAACGGCAAAAATCGGATATCTCGGATATCCGGTTTTTTTATTTACGGGGCATAATTGGCCCCATTCCCGCTGCCGCCTGACGTGATTCACCTGTAAGGGGGCATTTTGCCTCAGTTTTCAAAGTTAGCCCATGAAGAGTGGTTTTATCGCAGGATGACTTTGGTGGCGCCCAGGATTAAATCATTCTGACGCCACGCCCGTTTCAGGCTGGCGTGGACAGCCCGTCTCTCTGCGACAAGGTCCGGATGTATGCGCGTTAAGCTGTTTGAAGAGCACAACGTTAAAAAAAATGCACTCTCGCTATTTTTAATCACCCTGTTGTTTAGCTTTATCGGCGGACACCTGCGCATTCCGCAGGAGCTGTCGCTGTTCTGGCCGGTCAATGCGATCGTCGCGGGAGTGATTGTCCGGAATCCCTTTCTGCATCAGGCTCGCTATTACCTCACCTGCTTCACGGCGATGGCGTTCAACGATATGGTCTTTTCCGGCTGGACGCTGGCGGCCCTGACGCTCAATGTGGCTAACCTGCTGTTTATCCTGGTCGCGGTCTCGCTGCTGGTGAAACATCTGCAGCATGATTCAGGCAGTGAACGCATCACCAGCGTATTACGCATTTTTCCGGCCTGCCTGCTGGCGGCGCTGGTGTGTGCTGCCTGGGGCGCGCTGGCGCAGCAGGCCAGGTTTGATGCCGCGCTGGCGACGGCCTGGGGCGACTGGTTCAGTGAGCAATTCTCTACCGGGCTGATGCTGTTACCCTTTCTGCTGACCCGCGACTGGCGAAACCTGTCGCTGCGGCAGTTACTGCACATGCGCAAACTTTCACCGGTGATCGCGGTGGTCTTGTCGCTGGTAGTCGGGGCGATGATGGGCGGCGCGGGCAGCCTGACATTCCCGGTGCCGGCGCTGGTCTGGTGCGCTATCGTCCTGCCGATGACGCTCACCAGCCTGGTGATTTTACTGACCGGCATTACCGAAATCATTCTGGTGTCGCACGGCGTGATGAACATTCAGGGCAATGATAATCTGCTGCCGATCAGCCATCTGACGTCAGCGCGGCTGGGCGTGGCGACGATTGCCATCAGTCCACTGATTGTGGCTGCCAGCATGGATGCCATTCGTCAGCTTAATCAGCGTCTGGCGCTGCGGGCTAATTATGATTTCCTGACCCAGCTGCTGTCGCGGTCTGGCCTGTATGAGAGCCTGCGTACTGAGCCCTTTAGTTCGTCGCGTAAAGCCGGTGTGATCCTGCTGGATGTCGACTATTTCAAAACCATAAATGACAACTTCGGCCATGATGCCGGTGACAGCGTGCTGGAAGAGATTGCCCGGCGTATGCAGCGGGTAGTGGGTAAAAAAGGGCGTATCTGCCGTTTTGGCGGAGAAGAGTTTGTGGTGGTGTTGTTCGATCAGGACCCGGAAGCGCTCTATTTTCTCGCCGAGTCGATTCGTCAGACCATGGCGAAAGAGAAATTCTGGCTGCAGGGCAGTACGGTTACGGTAACGGTCAGCTTGGGTCTGGCACACGGCAGCGCCGGTAACGCGGGCGACTGGCCGCGGGTGATTAACCGGTTAATTTCAGCGGCCGACAAGAACCTTTACCTGTCGAAACGCAATGGCCGTAATCAGACCTCACCGGTAAACCATCGCGCCATTACCAGCGACGTGGCCTGAAACCACGTCGCTGAGAGCGATTAGCTGACGCTGCTTTTCAGGCTGCTGGCCTGCTGGTGGCGTTCCATTGCCAGCTCAATCAGACGGGTGATCAGATCCTGATAACTGAGCCCGGCGGCCTGCCACAGTTTGGGATACATGCTGATGTTGGTGAAGCCCGGCAGCGTGTTGACTTCATTAACGATGATCTCACCCTCATCGGTCAAAAACACATCGATCCGCGCCATACCGAAACACTCCAGCGCCGTAAACGCCTTAATGGCAACTTCCCGGATCGCCTCGCTGGCCGCAGCGGAAATTGCCGCGGGCACTACCGTCTGTGCGCCGCTTTCAGAGATATATTTGGTGTCATACGAGTAGAACGCGTCATGCACCACGATCTCGCCGCAAGGGCTGGCCTCCGGAGCATCATTTCCCAGTACCGCACACTCAATTTCGCGGCCTTTAATGCCTGTTTCGATCAGGACTTTACGGTCAAAGGTAAAGGCCAGATCCAGCGCCGCCTCAAAGGCGTCCGCGCTGTCGACTTTACTGACGCCAACGGATGATCCCTGATTAGCCGGTTTGATAAACAGCGGCAGGCCAAGGCGATCAATCACCGCATCCGCATCCAGTGTGGCGCGCTGAGACTGGGTGACGCTCAGCCACGGCGCGACGTTCAGACCGGCATCGCGTAACAGGCGCTTGGTAAAGTCTTTATCCATACTGACCGCAGAACCCAGCACGTCAGAACCGACAAACGGCAGCGAAGCCATGCGCAGTAAACCCTGCAGTGAACCATCTTCTCCCAGCGTGCCGTGTACGATGGGGAAAATCACATCGATCTGCGACAGCGGATGCGCATCATGACGGGTAATCAGCGGTTGCTGCTGGTTGCCAGGTACCAGTGCGACATCTTCAGCCGCGCGATTCAGGGCAATCAGGGACGGATTTTCAGCGTTAAGTAAGAAGTTTGAGGCATCGTTCAGACGCCAGTGTCCCTGCTTATCAATCCCCAGCAACACCACCTCAAACCTGGTTTTGTCGATCGCATCAAGAATATTTTTGGCTGACTGCAACGACACTTCATGCTCAGCCGATTTACCGCCAAACACGATCCCTACCCGCAACTTTGTCATCAATTTCTGCCTGCTGAAAAATCAAAACAACAAGATAACATGCAGCTCTCAAATGAAAACAGGGTGGGGTAGCAGAATGTTGGGTGTGAGTTGCCAGGAGAGTATAAGCGGCGGCTGACAACTATCGTAATCGGGAAGACATCGTTCTGATGAAAATGCAGCTCTTTCGATTTGATTAAGAAAGATGTCTGTTTTTGCATTTATGTAACGCCTGCTTGATTGAGGTCACTATTCGTTCAGGTTAAACCTTTATGGTTCAAATCATGTTCCTCCGTCAGGATGACAGGAGTTTGACATGGCAGTTATTCCACTCATGCCCGGTGAGGGCTTTGCTCTTCTTGCCAGAAACATCGCAGAGGCTCGTCGCGTTGGTATGCCGCGAAACATGGCGACGCCTCCGGTTTATTTGTGGTTTTATCTCAAGGTTCGAAATCATGGCCCCTGGGATTACAAACAAATGAATCCTGTCTGGGCAAATTTTGGTAACTTCAATTACGGCGCAACGGGAACGGCTGCCGGTATTCCTGCCAATGTTTTATACAGAGGCGGGGGATTCGCACAGAATCGGGCTAAAACGTCAAAAAAAGAGTGGGGGCATTGGTATGAACAAATACCCTATGGTGATGATCCTCGAGACCAGTATTGGATCAAACAGGGAATAGATTATGCCAATCAGCACGGCTATTAGGTCACTTCATTGGGCGGTAACGATCATATTAGCTTTGACTGTCGCAGTGATGGGTTATGTCTGGTATCTGGATTCTCGTCCGCCAGATGACGAACTCATCAGTAAGCGGCAGTTATCACAGGACGTCTGGCTCTATGTCACCCGATATAAAAATTCGAGTGCTACTGATAGCAACGTTTATCGCTATTATTTGAATCGTCATATTGAGCATCCTATGCCCATTATTCAGCAATCAGCGCCGGTATTGACTGCGGATGTCGGGGATGCAGCGGTAAAGGCGATTGGCGATCACGTGATGATCAGTGTAACAGGCAAGGTTTTTAACTATTCCAGTTCCGCATTTTACTATGACGGTTCTACCGTTGTAATGCCACGTATTGATTTAAACGCAACTGCCAGCAATCCATGGAAATGAAAACCGGGCTATTCATTGCCCGGTTGGTTCGTTATCTTTCGTTCCAGCAGTCAGAATGCTGAACGTTACCATCACAGTATTTCCAGGTTATTTTTTCATAAAGCAGAGAAACAGACTCAAGATGATTAATTTTTTCCACACCGGCCATCTTTATATTCGGCATTCCGGGGTTTACTGAAACGATCTTTACGCCTTCCAGTAACATATTGAAGTATTCAATTTCCTGCCCGGCATCACTGATTTTATACCACTTAAACTCAGCTGATTGCAGCGTCTGGCCTGATGTCACGGCTTTGTATAAGTAAGGGCTTGCTGAATCAAACTCCTTTTCCAGCGTAACAGGAGCATGAGTACGTATGCCTGTTATTCTGCCCGTCTGATAGTCAACCGGTAATGACACACCATGAGAAAAGCCAATTATTTCAATACTATTTTCTCGATTTTCTATATCGACGCTGCCTTTAATAAGTGCGCCACCATCATCTTTCAACCAGAGGTAAGCTGGGATGGGCATAAGTAACTCCTTTTAGATTAATCCATATAAAAATTCATGCAATCCATGTTAAGTATAAGTATAAGGATAAGAGAAGTGGTGAGTAAACTTTATTCTTATTATAGATCGGAACGTATCTTCTTTGAGTGTTGTGCCAATTTCAATGCAATGTCTGATGTGCAGCAATATGTTAAAATATAATGTATATTGTGATGGGGAGAGATTTTTTGTTAAAAGCCCGGCGGTTTAATAGATATAGATTTAAAACTTAGTTGTTTATATAAGGCAAATTATTTTCTTTTATTTGTTAACTGCTTTCGTGGAAATTAATAAAATCTAAGTCAGCCAGAAAATTCCTGAAGAGTATTTTTCTTACATAGATGTTGGAGACTGTGGTTTTGAGGCACAAGGGAATAGTGGGGTTAGCGACTAAAGCAGTTGCGCGGCCTGCAACGTGAGCACATGGCAATGGTAGTAGAGTAGGTACAGAAAGCCGCATCACCTTACGTTTCCCGCAGTACGCTGGCCGAATGGATTGAGCAGAAAAAACGTAACCGTGAATTCTTCTGCCTGATCCTGTTGTTCGGCTGCGTTAGCGACCGGCCATCGCCGGAGGTGAATCTTACCGTGAGTGTCTGTCCAAAAATCACGACCCGGCAGCGCCGCGTACTAACTGCGTCCTTCTGTTCTGCTGGACGAAACAGAGGTCGCCTGGGCTGCTGGACGGCATGTGCCGGTAAGGTCGATACCAACATCAGCTGTCAGGAAAAAGACGATAAACAAGTCGCAGTTCTTACGCAGTGCGCTAAATAAGTCGCTCCCTTACTTGGCCGATAAACCGGACCGCCTGCATTTGTTCGTGGACAGCGGTTGCTGCTGGTTGCCAGGTACCAGTGCGACATCTTCAGCCGCGCGATTCAGGGCAATCAGGGACGGATTTTCAGCGTTAAGCAAGAAGTTTGAGGCATCGTTCAGACGCCAGTGTCCCTGCTTATCAATCCCCAGCAACACCACCTCAAACCTGGTTTTGTCGATCGCATCAAGAATATTTTTGGCTGACTGCAACGACACTTCATGCTCAGCCGATTTACCGCCAAACACGATCCCTACCCGCAACTTTGTCATCAATTTCTGCCTGCTGAAAAATCAAAACAACATGCAGCTCTCAAATGAAAACAGGGCAGGGCAGCAGAATGTTGCGGGAGCGGCTGGCCAGCCGCTGCAAGGCGCCGCGCGGCAGGAGGCGCCACCCAGACCAGGATCGCAGCCTGATTTTGCGGAGATGACCGCGCGAACGGGCGTTGTGTCACCTGACCGGCGAAATGCGAAAGGCGGCTTTGCAGTCTGATGGTTTTATCGCGACGGATAATTACTGTAATGCCGCAGCCAGCCACCGGGAATAAAAGCGCAGCCGCCTGGCTGAGATAATGGGAGCCGAAACACTCAGCCCTGGCCGCAGGATTCGCTGCTGAAGAATATGTTAAAACTCACGCTTTAATGACTCAATTTCTTCATTGTTATTCTCTTATCGTCCTATTTTAGATGATTATTGAGATTCCCCCTGGTATAGCCGATCAGACAGCCAACTTTCTTATTCAATATCCGCCGATATGCGCTGCTGTTGCAATTTTCAACAGTGTGAGCACGGTCAAACCCATTCAGCAGAGATTTGAATATACTAGAATGGTAGATCAGGTTTGACGCGCTGTAGAAAGCATGAACTGGCTCTTTAAAGCAGCCAGATAAACAGTTTATCAGCGATTGATGGAAGAAAATGACTTTCATTTCATTCGGTTAAATAACCATTTACCGAACCCGCTGTTTATACGGTTAATACCGAAGGCGGTAGGGTGTTGTCATTCCAGTGATGCGTTTTATCGCGTTATTGTTCCGGTCATTGATTATTCCGGCCGGGAAGAAGTGAAAGAATATAACAGGGGTTACCAGAAAGGTAACAGAAAAGAGGCCGTAATTTCCAGGGATGTTTCAGCTCAAAATTTAGTTTTTAAATCACTATAACCTATCGCTATTTTGAGGCTATGTATGCTACCTTTTTTATCGCTTTTTTGGGTGCTGGCGGGGATCGTTATCCTGGTTGTACTTAATCTGAAGTATAAATTCCATAACATTTTCTCGTTGCTGATTGCCGGCATATTTGTAGCCATTATGGTCGGCATTCCATTAGGGAAAATCGTAACGGTTATTCAGCAGGGCATTGGCAGTATTATGGGGCACCTCGCGCTGATTATTATATTTGGCGCGATTATTGGCAAGTTCATGACCGAATCCGGGGCCAGTCAGCAAATTGCTGATACGGTGATACGCCATTGTGGTACCCGCTATCTTTCTATTGGTTTGATGTTTATTGGGGTGATATTTGGTATCGCGATGTTTTATGAGGTTGCGTTTCTGATTGCCATGCCATTGGTGATGAACATCGCGGTGAAAGCCAACATTCCCTACATGAAACTGGTGATCCCGACGGTGGTGGGCGCGACGATGGGACACAGCCTGTTCCCGCCTCAGCCTGGCCCGGTAGCGTTAATCAGCGCGTTCAATGCCGATATCGTCCAGGTCTACCTTTATGGCGTGTTGGTGATTTTGCCAGCCTTATATTGTGCGGGTATCTTATTACCCAGATTTCTGCCAGGCATTAACCGTATTCCGCTTAACTCAATTATCAAACCGATCGAAGAAATCGATCCCCAGCGACTTCCCTCTTTTAAAATCAGTATCCTGATTCCGTTGATTCCGGCCATCCTGATGATTCTCGCTTCCGTAGTGAGACCGCTGGCGGGTGAAGGTTCGATGCTGACTCAGGTGTGCAAGTTGACAGGCAGCGCGGAAATCAGCATGTTACTGGCGACCTTCACGGCGATCTGGTTTTTGGGCGTTAAGCGCGGCATGACGGCTGATGGCATTACGCAGCATGTCTCAAAATCGATTTCTCAGATTGCCAACGTGCTTTTTGTCATCAGTGCCGGTGGTATTCTGAAGCAGGTCATTATCGATTCTGATGTCGGTGACAGCATCGTTCAGCTGATGAGCCATGTTCCCTTCTCGCCCTTTATTATCGCCTGGTTAATCACTGCCGTTATCCGCATTCTTACCGGACAGGGCGCGGTTGCCGCCATCACCTCCGCAGGCATTGTCGCACCGATGATTGGTGCCTTCGATCTCAATCCCGCCTTAATGGTGCTTGCCGTCGCCTGTGGCAGTAACACCATTACCCTGATGTACGACGGTGGCTTTTTATTGTTTAAAGAGACGTTTGGTATCTCAATGAAGGACACCTTTAAAACCTGGGGATTGCTGGAGTTAATTAATTCAGTGGTGGGGTTGGGAATGGTGATGCTGATTAGTCAGTTTTTAGGGTAAGTGTCGGCCCGCTTAGCTGGACTTTATGGTTTAAGCGGGCAGGTCATCTGCTTTTTTATCCCAGACGGGCGATACGCGAGCTGGCCTCGTCAAGATGATGGCGTAATGCCTCAAGGCATGGGGCGAAACTGGCGGAGAAACGCCCGCAACGGCTCGCGATAACAAAGAAGCTCTCTGCCTGGCCCAGTGCTTCCTGCCAGATATCCCGGCTGATTACTTCCGGTAGTGATGCTGGTCGAAGCGCGTTCACAATTGCGCCACCCGTGCTGGGCGCGAATCCCATCGGCAGAATATCGTAGGCCGGGGCAAGCTGATACGGGCGACCGTGACTGCTAATGAACGACAGGTTTCCGTGGTGCATGTCGGTATTGCCAATTAGCATCCCAAATGCCCAGAGCCGGGCAGTACCCGCTGCGGCATCAGGATGGACATGTCCTTCCTTAACAAGGCGGTTAACCAGAACAGGCCAGGAGGCGCTGGCATTGCCAACAAATTCTGCCTCAAGTGCCCGCAGTGAGAAGATGCCAATACGTCCCAGTTTGCCAACGCGGTCGAATCGGGGGATCTCCAGGAATCGCTGACCACCAAAATCATATACCTCAGTCTCCACACCGAGCACCCTCAATGCCAGGTGCTCGGCTAGCAGGAGGTCGCGCCAACGTTCGCTAATCGGATTATCGTCCGGAGCTGAGAATTTCACTAAGACGTGACCGCGTTCTGTATAAGTGCAAAATTTCGGCTGTTCCCCGCCTGCAGATGATCCCGGTGCTTCACCGGCTCCAGCCGCTATTGCCAAAGCGGGGTAGGCTGTGGCGCGCTCAACGGGGATGGGTTCCGGCATTTCAAGGAAACGTTCCCGAGCCTGCTCTCCTATCAGCAGGTTGCCGATAGCATCATGGCCCTGTGCAAGCAATGCCCTGACGACATCCTGGTCTGCCCATTGTTCTGGATTCGCTGGCAGACCGAGAGCGGTCGCATAGGCTGATGCGTAGGCTCGCCCGAGATACCCTTGTGGACGCATATCAAACAGCCACCACGGCAGCCCGTCACTATGAAGACTTATTTTGTCGGTCTGTACCATGACAAATCCCTCAGGATGAACCGGAATCAGCTCGCCAAGGGGTCTGATGCGTCCTTCATCAGTGATGCGGTAAATGGGGGCAGATCGAAATCCGCGATAAACATCGCGCAGAACGTACTGAATAGATGGCCCCGCTCCAATCCGAACAACGTCATCGCCCATATCTCTTATTGCGCGGGAGAGTGTTGGCTGGCTAATGCCCATTATTTCAATCAGTTGCCGAGCTTGCGTCGGCCCCTGGCTGAGTAATCGGCGTATCGTTTCAGAGCGAGTGGGCATAAAGGTGAATCGCTTTTTGAATAGATAAATGAATAGATAGATGAATGCATACCCTATCACTTCTTCTACAATCCGTCACTCCAGAAGGGCATAGTCCCACGTCCTGATCGGGGACTCATTAGTGCAATCCGGATAATTAAATTCAACCCTATCCATGGCAGGGCGGTCCTGTAAGTATCCCGCATAATCGTGCCATTCACATTTAGAGATCATCCGGCATAATCAATCTGCCAACGAAGGAGATCGCTATGCGTAAAGTCCGTTTTACTGAGCATCAGATCATCGCTGTGATTAAGTCGGGTGAAGCAGGATGAACTGTTTAAGATGTCTGCCGGGAGGCCGGTATTTCTTAATTATAGTGGTCAATAAAAATTGGCCAGCTGCGCCAGAGCATTGCCGGGACGCGCCACTCCTGGCTTTCTGTCAGAGTTAGCCAACTGAAAAGAGTAAAAAGAATTTCAGTTTTTTCAGTGGAAAGGATCTATAGAGGATCTAATGAAAAACACAACTACCAGAGAAGTAATGAGGTTTTGTATTTTATGTGAGTCCGGAAGATCAAATTATGCGAGGGAAAACAACAAAGAAAAACTCGCAGAGTCTTAGCTGGTGCGGGTTTCAGCAGAGATTAACTGTTTTAAAAATCTGAAAACTGTTTCGCAGGGATAACCCCTTTCGCTATGCTGTTGGACGTTCGTTCCAGGAGTCATGCGCCAGCAAATTGCCGTCTTTATACAGGTGTGTAATCTTCTCGTAGTTCAGGGCGACTTCTTCCATATGACCTGTGCCCGGACAGCCTCGCGTGTCGTGCATCACCGGACTAACAGAAATTACTTTGACGTTTTCCAGTGTAATCCGGTAATACTCCACTTCCTGGCCTGAGTGGTTGATATGGTAGAAGCGGAACTCTGCGCTTTTCAGCGTTTGGCCCGTTGCGGCTGCTTTGAACAGGTAAGGTGATGCGCTATCAAGCTCTTTAGTAAATTGAAATGGTGCGTGCTGACGTGTTCCGGTTACTTTCCCTGCCATTGGGTCAGTAGGGATAGTCAGGCTGTGGTGAAGTGTCCTTAACTCCATTGAGCCTTCGCGGTCTTGCACATCAGAGGAACCACGAAGAGTAGCTCCGCCGTCGTCGGTCAAAAATAAATGTACTGGTACAGCCATTTCGTTAGCTCCTTGCGTTAATCGTATAACCATTTACCGGCTCTGGCCGATTTAATAAACATGTCAATTGTGAAATCAGGAACATCGACAGGATCAGGTTTCCTGAATGGATTCCATGAACGTTTTATTTTGGGGTAGTAGGCTTCAAGATGGAAATCAGACATATCAACGGCAAATTCTTTTGAATAATCTTCAACTAATTCTTCAATATCATCCTGATCAAGCTGAAAATCAAAATGAATATTTGCTTCTGGCGTGTACGTGTCATATTTCTTTTTCCTGAACATGTAGGCACCAGCACGTACAGAAAACATGCGTAGTACTCGTTGCTCAATGTCGTCTTCACCGATCACCATAACTTATCATTGCCTCTTGCTATGGTGTTATATTCGCGGATTGAATTGTAGGTTATCTGTGAAATATCAACCAAAAGAACAACCTCGCCAACTAATGGAATAGTACGGCCTACCCATGTACCGACCTTCCTCACCATCCTGCGTTTTACAGTCCACGGAGTGTAGCCGCCGATCCATGTAGGCATTTTCAATCCGAACGGGAACATTCTATTTCCGAATACTTTCCTCACACCTTTTGAAAGTCTGGATGTTCCTTTCAGTGCCGTTTCTGGTTAGTCCGGGTAACCTGGTCATTTATACCTGCATACAGTGCATAGCTTGCTGAAATATCTTTAATGCCGAACTGATCAGCCGTGTTGAAAACAAACACCATGAAAAAGAGTTCAGAGGCGGTAAGATTCGATTTTCCCGCATAGAAGTATGTTCCGTTTAGTTCCTCTACTGTATCCATCAGTAACCCTTCAGACTGTAATGATTTGTTAATCATACTCCTGAGCAATCAGACGCGGGGGAAATTTTTTCCGGGAAATTTCTGTAACCATGAGGTTTTGCAGACGTCAGCTAGCTGGATCGTGGCTTGAGCACTTCAATAAATTATGTGAGGGGACAAAAAGGGGATACTAGCAATATAAATAGCAAAAAGACCGCTCTTTCGAGTGGTCTGACTGTATGTTTTTACTGCTAAAATTTGGTGGCCCCTGCTGGGTTTGAACCAGCGACCAAGCGATTATGAGTCGCCTGCTCTAACCACTGAGCTAAGGGGCCAGCGGAGCGGGGATTATAAAGTATCTCTTCTGAGCGATCCAGCACTCAGCCACCGGTTGCTGAAATAAGCAGCAGGCAATTAGCTGCTGATTTTTATAACAAATATCCTGTCGGGCGGTAACAAGGTCTCAAAGTGGCACGGCAGGATACGCCGTACCAACCATAAAAATGCCCTCTGAGAACTCCCTGCCTGCGTCGGAGTTAGTTCTGGTGGTAGCGCGAAGCAGATTTGTTACGCGACAGGTGAGGCACCATCGTACCGCGCGCCCGGTCGTAATCCTGCCACATCTCCAGCTCTTCCAGCGGCGGAATGGTCACCGCTTCCTTATTGTCGAGGCCCGCCAGCGCCGCATCGACCATTTCATCCACTTCCATCAGCATTTCAGCAGGGATGGTCGCGATCGGCTGGCCGGCACGGTCAAATATCTCAGTGCGGGTTGCACCGGGTAATACCGCCTGCACCTGGACTCCGCTGTCAGCAAGCTCACGCTGCAATGCGCGCGTTAACGTCAGCACATAAGATTTAGTGGCGTTATAAGCGCCGTTGAACATCTCATGCACCAGTGCCAGCACCGAGGCGATATTGATAATGATGCCGTTGCCACGCGCTTTGAAGGCCCGGCCAGCAGCCTGCGCCAGGCGAGTTGGCGTGACGATATTTAACGTCAGCATAGTGTTGATGCGGTTGATATCCGCCTCAAGGAACTCTCCTTCTACGCTCATACCTGCGTTGTTCAGCAGCAGCGTAATGTTGCTATTGGTGACCAGTTCTGCCTCTACCCGTTGCACATCCTGTTCATCGGTTAAGTCAGCAGCCAGCACCTTAACCTGAATCGCGTGCTGCTCACTCAGCAACGCCGCCAGCTGATCCAGCCGCGCTTTGTCCCGCGCCACCAGAATCAGATCGTAACCGCGTGCAGCCAGTCGTTTCGCATAAGTTGCGCCGATGCCGCTCGATGCGCCGGTAATTAACGCTGTACCTGATGTTGACATAATGTACTCCTCGTATGATGGTCGTCATAATTCACACCAATATGACGATCATAATATGAGCCGTCAAGCTGGAATATGATGAGCGTAATAATTACTATAATAGCCAGAAGCAACGCATCTGAAACCGCAGGAGATGATATGGAAAAGCAGACCAGCAAAGCGCATACGCGGCAGCGTATCCTGAGTGAGGCTGCGCGAGTCATGCGTGAGACCGGCACCGAGGGCATCGGTGTGGCGGCTCTGATGAAGCGGGTTGGCCTGACGCACGGCGGTTTTTATGCGCATTTTGCCTCACGCGAGGAACTGGTACAGGAGGTACTGAAACACATGTTTGCCGAAGCGGGCAGTTTTGCGCCGGCGGAGCAGGTCACGCAGCCTGGCCAGCGGTTATCCGGGTTTATTGATACCTATCTTTCCGAAGCGCATCGTAATTCTCCCGCAGAAGGATGCCCAATCGCTGCGCTGGTGAGTGAAGTCGCGCATCTGCCTGAGCAGACACGTACTATTTTTACGCAGGGGATTGATACGCTGCATGACGGCCTGGCGCAGATGCTGCGCGAGCTGGATCGTGAAGATGCGGATGCGCTGGCCTCCAGCATGCAGGCTGAGATGGTCGGCGCGCTGGCACTGGCGCGTGCCTGTCCGGATGCGGATCATGCCAGCCAGCTGTTACAGCGCAGCCGCGATGCGCTGAAGCAGCGTGCCGGACTGGTGGCCGCATGAGCGAGCACAACATCCGCGACATCATCAGCGCTAACCTCAATGTCCTGTTCTGTGGCATCAATCCGGGCCAGTCAACGGCCCATCAGGGCTATCACTTTGCTCATCCCGGTAATCGCTTCTGGAAAGTCATCCATCTGGCCGGTTTTACTCAGCAACTGCTTAAACCGGAAGAGGAACAACGTTTAACCGAGACGGGATGTGGCATCACTATGCTGGTTGAACGACCGACGGTACAGGCGAGTCAGTTAGCGCCGGCTGAACTGCGGGATGGCGGCAAACGCCTGATCGACAAGGTGCTGCACTATCAGCCTGCGGCCTTAGCCATTCTGGGCAAAGATGCGTTCCGGCGTGCCTTTCAGCAGAGCAAAGTAGAGTGGGGCAAACAGCCAATATGTATGGGCAAAACGCAGGTGTGGGTATTGCCGAATCCCAGCGGTCTGAATCGCGCGTCACTGGAAGAGATGGTTGAGGCTTACAGAGAGCTGTATACCGCACTGCAAAACGGTTAAACAAAACAGTGGGGCGGGAAGGCGGATCGCTGACAGACAGGCATAAAAAACCCCGGCGAACCGGGGTTTTTGTCTGACTTAATCGTCGAGGAAGCTACGCAGCACTTCCGAACGGCTCGGATGGCGCAGTTTACGCAGTGCTTTGGCCTCAATCTGACGAATACGCTCACGCGTCACGTCAAACTGTTTGCCCACTTCTTCCAGCGTATGGTCAGTGTTCATATCGATGCCGAAACGCATGCGCAGCACTTTCGCTTCACGCGCGGTCAGGCCGGCCAGCACGTCATGGGTCGCTGAACGCAGGCTTTCTGAAGTAGCAGAATCCAGCGGCAGCTCCAGCGTGGTGTCTTCGATAAAATCGCCCAGATGCGAATCTTCATCATCACCAATCGGCGTCTCCATTGAGATCGGCTCTTTAGCAATTTTCAGTACTTTGCGAATCTTATCTTCTGGCATCAGCATACGCTCAGCCAGCTCTTCCGGCGTCGGTTCACGGCCCATCTCCTGCAGCATCTGGCGCGAGATACGGTTGAGCTTGTTGATGGTCTCAATCATATGCACCGGAATACGGATGGTACGTGCCTGGTCAGCGATAGAGCGGGTGATAGCCTGACGGATCCACCAGGTCGCGTAAGTCGAGAATTTATAACCACGGCGATATTCAAACTTATCAACCGCTTTCATCAGGCCGATATTACCTTCCTGAATCAGGTCGAGGAACTGCAGACCGCGGTTGGTGTATTTCTTCGCAATCGAAATAACCAGACGCAGGTTTGCTTCCACCATCTCTTTCTTGGCGCGACGCGCTTTCGCTTCACCGATCGACATGCGACGGTTGATATCTTTGACCTGTTCAATGGTCAGGCCGGTCTCTTCTTCGATCTGCGCCAGTTTCTGCAGGGAACGCATAACGTCATCCTGCACTTCCAGCAGCTTCTCAGACCACGGCTTGTTCATCGCCAGCGCCGCTTTGAACCAGCTTTCGTTGGTTTCATTGCCGGTAAACAGGGTGATGAAGTTTTTCTTCGGCATTTTGCACAGTTCAATACACAGCTTCATGATCAAACGTTCCTGCGTACGGACACGTTCCATCATTTCGCGCATGTTGTTCACCAGGTAATCGAACTGCTTAGGTACCAGGCGGAACTGTTTGAAGACGTCAGAGAGGTTCTGAATTTCGGCAACGGCATCAGCGTGGCTGCGGCCTTTGCTTTTAATCACATTGCGGGTGGTTTCATACTGCTTACGCAGATCAGAAAACTTCTCGCGTGCCAGTTCCGGGTCGATAGAGTTATCGTCGTCGGAGCTGTCATCGTCCTCTTCATCTTCTTCTTCATCGTCAACACGATCGGCTTCAGAAAGCTCAGAGCCGACGTGCGTTGCCGTTGGGGCCAGATCTTCTTCTGCGTTAGGATCGACGAAACCGGTGATCAGATCGGACAGGCGTGATTCGCCTGCTTCAACTTTGTCGTACTGATCCAGCAGGTAAGTAATCGCCTCAGGGTATTCAGCAACGGAACATTGAACCTGATTGATACCGTCTTCAATACGCTTCGCGATGTCGATTTCGCCTTCGCGCGTCAGCAGTTCGACGGTACCCATTTCACGCATATACATGCGAACCGGGTCGGTAGTACGCCCAATTTCAGATTCAACGCTGGATAACACCTGAGCGGCAGCTTCCGCGGCATCTTCGTCAGTATCGGAGCTGTTTTCATTCAGCATCAGATCGTCGGCATCCGGGGCTTCTTCAACCACCTGAATACCCATGTCGTTAATCATCTGGATGATGTCTTCGATCTGATCTGAGTCGACGATATCTTCCGGCAGATGGTCATTGACCTCAGCATAGGTCAGATAGCCTTGCTCCTTACCACGGGTGACAAGAAGCTTAAGCTGTGACTGCGGGTTTTGCTCCATAAGACGGTATCCACACTTCTGTTAATTAGATTGGTGTCGGTCGGCAGCGAGCCAACAATAGCAGTGAAGGCGTTTAGTTCTTGCCGCTGCCTTCGTCGCGGCGTGGGCTTTGCCCATCAGTATTCGGCACTTAAGCCGCTTGTATAAACTCGGTGCTAATGGCCTGGCTTACTCGTCATTCTGCTCCCCGGCAGTGCTCGCTTTCCTCACGTACTCCAGTACGCTGCGGAAGCTGTGCGCTGGCGGTGAACAGACTGACTTCGACGCCGACGGCCTTTAAATTCTGTGCTGATGGCCTGGCTTACTCGCCATTCTGGTCCCCGGCAGTGCTCGCCTTGATCACGTACCTGCGTACGCGATGTGGCTGTGCGCTGGCGGAGACGGCCATAAAACGCTCAATCTGTCCTTTCACACGTCAGAATGGACAAATGATTAAAATCGGTTATTTTCTGGCAAAAGCCTGGCTCAGTGTCCAGAGCTCGCGGCGCTCATCGGCGCTTAATCCCTGGGTGCGCTCACGCGCTATCAAAAACTCCAGGCGCTCTTCAAGAGCAGAATCGTAGAGGCTGGCCAGCGAGTCCTGAAACACCGCTTCGGCTTCCTCATCTACTATCATGTGGTTCCAGATCGCCAGAGTTTCAAGCGTCTGACTAAAATTTGTCCCGCGATATAACTCTAGTAGCTGTCCGGTGGTCAATCCAGGATTCTCGTTACAACGGCCCACTAATTCGATAAATAGCGGTAATCCCGGCATTTTTGACTCAGACAAGCCATCAAGCGAAGGCACCAGCGTCGCCAGCTGCGGGTTCTGAATCAGCAACGCCACCAGCACCCGCATTGTGGTGCGCTTTAACGGAGGTGCAACCGGTGCGGCTCCGCTTGCGGCCAGCTTCGGCATCAGCTTTTCAAGCTGATTGTCATCCAGAATACCCAGCTTATTGCCCAGCTCCTGACGCATATAAATACGCAGGGTTTCGCCGGGGATCTGCGAAATCAGCGGTAAAGCCAGCGTACTCAGCCGGGCTTTACCGTCGCGTGAAGTCAGATCGACCTGCGGCAGCAAGCTGTCGAATAAAAACGAAGAGAGCGGCATCGCCTGCTCCATCCTCGCTTCGAAAGCCGCTTTGCCCTCTTTGCGCACCAGCGTATCCGGGTCTTCACCATCCGGTAAAAACATAAAGCGTAGCTGACGACCATCATTCATGTAAGGTAATGCGGTCTCAAGCGCACGCCAGGCGGCTTCGCGGCCAGCACGATCGCCGTCATAACAGCAAATCACGTTGTCGGTACTGCGAAACAGTAGCTGAATATGCTCAGCGGTGGTTGAGGTGCCCAGCGAGGCGACGGCATAATCGATGCCGTACTGCGCCAGTGCCACCACATCCATGTATCCCTCGACCACCAGTAAACGGGCCGGTTCCGGATGGTTTTTCAGTGCTTCATACAGGCCATACAGCTGGCGACCTTTATGAAAAATCGGTGTTTCCGGCGAGTTCAGATATTTCGGCGTATCGTTGCCTAATACCCGTCCGCCAAAACCAATGACGCGGCCACGCTTATCGCGAATCGGAAACATGACGCGGTCGCGAAACCGGTCATAGGTGCGACCCTTGTCATTGCTGACCAGCATGCCAGCTTCCATCAACGATTCACGATCTTCCGACTGCTTACCAAAACGTTTGAGAACGTTATCCCAGCCGGCAGGCGCATAACCAATGGCGAAATGATTGATGATATCGGCGCTCAGACCACGACGATCAAGATAGTCGCGTGCTGGTTGCGCACTGGATTGCTGCAGGCCCTGCTGATAAAAACCGTTCAGGTTCTCCATCAGCTGATACAGGCTCTGGCGCTGATGGCGTTCCATCTGGCTGGGCCCGCTGCCTGCTTCGTAAGGCACGTCTAAACCGTGGGAGGTCGCTAACTCTTCGATACTTTCAACAAACTCAAGACGATCATAGTTCATTAAAAAGTCGATAGCGTTGCCGTGTGCGCCACAGCCGAAACAGTGATAGAACTGTTTTTCGCCGTTTACGGTGAAAGAGGGCGTTTTTTCGTTATGGAAAGGACAACACGCGTGGAAATTCTTACCCTGCTTTTTCAGCTTAACGCGGGCATCGATCAGATCCACGATATCCGTGCGGGCAAGTAAATCGTTGATAAATACGCGTGGAATTCGTCCAGCCATACGCCCCAGATTTTCAGCTCATAAACGGCAACAAGCCGCGCTTCCTTTCGGAAAGCACGGCCTTTTACTTGACTCTGTCTGCGTTTAACACGCGGTGGAGGCGAACCTCCGGAAGAAATTAGTACAGACGAGTGCGGCGTGCGTTTTCGCGAGCCAGTTTCTTGGCGTGACGCTTAACTGCAGACGCTTTAGCGCGCTTACGTTCGGTAGTCGGTTTTTCATAAAACTCACGACGACGAACTTCAGCCAGAACGCCTGCTTTCTCGCAAGAACGCTTGAAGCGACGCAGTGCTACGTCAAATGGCTCGTTTTCACGTACTTTAATTACCGGCATGTAACTCTCACCTCGAATAATTCGGTTTTTGCTGCTGACTGCGGCGCCAGCACATTTCAAAATGGTGCAGCATTTTACTCCAACTCAAGTTGGTTTGTAAAGCACCATGGATAATTTGAAACCAACAGGAGCGTTTGCCTGTGCGGCTGCCGGTTTTTCCAGGGGCGGGAGTATAGCGTACTCTTTAGCCGACAGAAAATGACTTTTTGCGGGGATTGGCTCCTCTGTCCGCACAATTGCTGTGCTAAACTGCGCGCCGCGAGAAAGAGGTGATGCAATGCGAATTCTGGGTATTGAAACGTCATGCGATGAAACCGGCATCGCAATTTATGATGATGAGGCCGGGTTACTGGCGAATCAGCTGTACAGCCAGGTGAAACTGCACGCCGATTACGGCGGTGTGGTGCCGGAACTGGCATCCCGCGATCATGTGCGTAAAACCGTGCCGTTAATTCAGGCGGCGCTGAAACAGGCTGGATTAGCGCCGAATCAGATCGATGCGGTGGCCTATACGGCCGGTCCGGGTCTGGTGGGCGCACTGCTGGTTGGCGCCACCATTGGCCGGGCGCTGGCCTTCGCCTGGAAAGTGCCGGCGGTGCCGGTGCATCATATGGAAGGTCACCTGCTGGCGCCGATGCTGGAAGAGAATCCGCCGGAATTTCCTTTTGTTGCGCTACTGGTATCCGGCGGGCATACCCAGCTGATCAGCGTGACCGGCATCGGTGAATATGAACTGCTGGGCGAATCGATTGATGATGCAGCCGGTGAAGCGTTCGACAAAACCGCCAAGCTGCTGGGGCTGGATTATCCCGGCGGGCCGATGCTGTCGAAGATGGCGCAGCAGGGCACGGCAGGGCGTTTTACCTTCCCGCGCCCGATGACCGATCGTCCGGGGCTGGATTTCAGCTTCTCGGGCCTGAAAACCTTTGCCGCCAATACCATTCGCGGTAACGATGATGACGCGCAGACCCGGGCCGATATCGCCCGTGCCTTTGAAGATGCGGTGGTGGATACGCTGTCGATCAAATGTAAGCGCGCGCTGGATCAGACCGGCTTCAAACGCCTGGTGATTGCCGGCGGCGTCAGCGCCAACCGGACGCTGCGCGAGCAGATGGCGGTGATGATGCAGAAGCGTGGCGGAGAAGTCTTCTACGCACGTCCTGAGTTCTGTACTGACAACGGTGCAATGATCGCCTATGCGGGCATGGTGCGGCTGAAAGGCGGAACGCGGGGAGGATTAGGCGTCAGCGTGCGACCACGCTGGCCGCTGGCGGAACTGCCCGCCATCTGAGTGTAAAAAAGCCGGCTAGCCGGCTTTTTTTATTCCTGGGATTTCTTCTTACGCTTCCAGATTTTTCCTTCCTGACCACGCCACAAGCGCTGAATATTATCGTGATGACGCAGCAGGATCAGGCAGGAGAGCATCGAAACCGGAAAGGTGAACTGGGGTTTAAACCACCAGACATAGAATGGCGCAATCAGCGCGCTGACAATCGCGCCCAGTGAGGAGTAGCCGCTGAGCAGCACCGTGAGCAGCCAGGTGCCGGTGACCAGTCCGGTTAAGTCCCAGCCAATCGGCGCAATCGCCCCGAAAGCGGTCGCGACGCCTTTGCCGCCGCGAAACTGGAAGAAGACCGGATAGATGTGACCCACGCAGGCTGCGATCGCCGTCAGGCCCAGAAACAGTGGCGTGACATGCATCAGGTAAGCCAGCCAGACCGGCACCATTCCTTTCAGCACATCAAACACCAGCACGCAGGCCGCTGCGACTTTGCCACCAAGACGTAACACATTGGTCGCGCCAGGGTTGCCTGAGCCGTGCGTGCGGGGATCGGGCAGGCCAGCGAGTTTGCAAACCAGAATCGCACTGGAAATCGAACCGCAGAGATACGCGAAAATAATCATACCAGGCGCGAAAGCACTCATAACACCGTACCGTTACCTTTAGGGTCGTTTTGATCTCATCAACCGTGGATAATACGCATAATCCGCCGGAAGTGGTATCCGGCTAAGCCAAAAACAGAGACCATCATCATGGATATCGTATTTATAGAACAACTCACGGTGTTCACCACCATTGGCGTTTACGACTGGGAACAGGGGATGCAGCAGAAGCTGGTGCTCGATGTCGAAATGGCATGGGATAACCGACTGGCCGCCCGCAGTGACGATGTGAACGATTGTCTGAGTTATGCCGACGTCTCCGAAGCGATTCTGATGCATCTGACCGGCAGCCGTTTTGCGCTGGTTGAGCGGGTCGCTGAAGAAATCGCGGATCTGTTGATGAACCGTTTCAATTCGCCTGGCGTGCGCGTAAAGGTAAGCAAACCGGGCGCTATCGCCCAGGCAGCGCAGGTTGGCGTGCGAATTGAGCGCGGGACTATTCCTAAATAAGTGCGATGTGATTGCCATCACAATGAAACCAAACCAAATTACTGTCTGTCATAGCGAGAGCCGTTTCGTTGTAGCCAGCGAAATGGCCTAAGACCTTAAGGTTTTACTCAGGCTGATGCAGCATGATTTCAGGCGATAGCCTTTGCGCTAGCGCCTTTTTAATGGTTTTGAAACGGATAGAGGGAAAATTTGATGGCAGATATTCATCAGCTTTGGGTAGCTGCAATCCTGGGCGTTGTGGAAGGGCTGACCGAATTTTTACCGGTCTCATCCACAGGGCACATGATTATAGTGGGTCACCTGCTGGGCTTTGAGGGTGAGAAAGCGGAGACCTTCGAAGTGGTTATCCAGTTAGGCTCGATTCTGGCGGTTGTCGTGATGTTCTGGCGACGTCTGTTTGGCCTGATCGGTATCCACTTCGGTGAAGTAAAACATGAAGGCGTCGGCACCGGACGTTTATCGCTGATCCACATTCTGCTCGGCATGGTGCCAGCGGTTGTCGTCGGACTGGTACTGCACGATCAGATCAAAACGCTGTTTAATCCGATCAACGTGATGTATGCGCTGGTGGTCGGCGGTGTGTTACTGCTGGCAGCGGAATACCTTAAACCGAAGCAGCCGAAAGCGGTCGGCGTCGACGACATTACCTATCGTCAGGCGTTTATGATTGGCTGCTTTCAGTGCTTAGCGCTGTGGCCGGGCTTCTCTCGCTCAGGGGCGACCATTTCCGGCGGGATGCTGATGGGCGTGAGCCGCTATGCAGCGTCTGAGTTCTCCTTCATCCTGGCGGTGCCGATGATGATGGGTGCCACGGTGCTGGATATGTATAAGAGCATCGGCTTCCTGACCATGGCGGATTTCCCGATGTTCGCTGTCGGCTTCGCCACCGCCTTCGTGGTCGCGCTGATCGCGATTAAAGCCTTCCTGGAGCTGATCAAGCGTATCTCTTTCGTCTCGTTTGCTATCTACCGCTTTATCGTGGCGGCCGCGGTCTACATGGTCTTCATGTAAGCCGCCCGCAGCCTGCTAGTCAGGCTGCGGTGTTGCCAGACCCTGCGCGACGGCGTCAACCCGTCGTCGCGTTAACTCCTCCCGCACCTCAGCGCCTTTAAAACCCGCCTCGACCACCGCTTTGGTCGGTACTGCCTGAGCCAGCGCAAACGCGCGCCGCAGATAGTCGCCCTGCGGATAGGCCATGCTTTCCAGTCCGGCACGTCCGCGCGCATCGGCTTCGCTGGTCAGCGCCATCTGCTCGACGCGCTGCGGCTTGCGCCAGGCATCGATCCGATCAAACAGTGCCACCAGCGAGTCAGCCGACTGGCGTTCAATGGTATGCACGATGTCGTGAAATTCGGTGACGATCAGCGCCAGATCGCGAATCGCATTCGGCACGCGCAGACGCTGGCAAATCGCTTCGACCAGCGGCACACCCGCCAGGCCATGCCCGTGATGGCTGGGCCATTTTTCAGGCGGCGTCAGCGCCTTACCGACGTCGTGGAACAGCGTGGCGAAACGCACCTCGACCGAGTCGGAGAGCGCTGCCGCCATAGTCAGCGTCATCAGAGTATGCACGCCGGTATCGATCTCCGGATGCCACTTCGCCGGCGCCGGAATGCCAAACAGGTTATCGAGTTCCGGAAACAGCACCTGCAACGCGCCACAGTCGCGCAGCACCTGGAAGTAAACCTGAGGATTGCGGGTAGTCAGCGCTTTTTCCGTCTCTTTCCACACTCTTTCAGCCGTCAGGTGTGTCAGCTCGCCGCTGCTCGCCATCTGCTGCATCAGCTGCTGAGTCTCGTCGGCAATACGGAAGTTGAGATGGGCGAAACGGGCGGCAAAGCGCGCCACGCGCAACACCCGCAGCGGATCTTCATTGAACGCATCGGAAACATGACGTAACTGGCGATCGGCGAGGTCGCGCTGACCGTGGTAGGGATCAACCAGCGTGCCGTTTTCATCCTGCGCTATCGCATTGATGGTCAGATCGCGGCGTTGTAAGTCCTGCTCCAGCGTCACATCGGGCGCGGACCAGGTCACAAAGCCGGTATAGCCTTTCCCGTTTTTCCGCTCGGTACGCGCCAGCGCATACTCTTCGCGGCTGTCAGGGTGCAGGAAAACGGGAAAGTCGCGACCGACCTGTTGATAGCCCTGCTCAAGCATGGCTTCGGGGGTCGCACCGACCACCACCCAATCTTTGTCTTTAACCGGCAGCTTCAGCAGTGCATCACGCACTGCGCCGCCCACAAGAAACGTCTTCACGCAAAACTCCAGAGAAAAAGAAATGACCTGCACGCCAGTCGCCTCCCGCGCGACACTTCAGCGGTGCATGTTGCTCTATTGTTGCACAGATTCAGCAGATTGCAGGCATGCCAAAAGGGGGATCTGGCGATCCCCTGATGAAAAACGGCAGAGACGGGTCAGTTCATCCAGCGATCGTTTTTCTTACGGCGCGGCAGCATGTGCGGTAGCAGTAAACCTAACAGCAGGCCGACACCCAGCACGCCGCCGCCATACATAAACCACTGCATGATGATGGTCCGCTGCTTGTCATCCAGCTGAACGTTGGCCGCGCTGACTTTCTTCTGCGCCACAATCAGTTCGTTTTTCAGCTTCTGATTTTCGCCCTTCAGCCCGTTAATCACGCCGTCGCTGCTGGCGACTTTGTTCTGCATTTCAGCCGTGCGCTGATTCCAGCTGTTGTCGATATTATCCAGCTTGGCGGTGAGATCTTTGACCTGTTGTTCCAGCTGCGGCACACGGGTACGCAGGCTGGGACTGGCGCTCAACTGCGACAGCGGGATCCAGGTGGTGCGGCCTTCCGAGTCACGGATCTGGCCATAATGGGTATCGTTATTGGTCTGAAGCAGCTGCACCTCTTCCCCGGCATTCAGTTTACCGAGCAGGCGAAACTGATCGCCAGGTCCGCTGCGAACCCAGGTCGATAACTCATCAGACACGTAGCGTTTTTCGTCGGCGTGGGCAGGTGCAAGGGTGCTGAGAGCCAGCAAAGTGAGTCCAGCGAGTGTAATTTTTTTCATTCGATTTCGTTTTGCTTAGTCTGACTAAAAATTTACCGGCACAGTCTGGAGAGGCCTCGCATAAATCACTATGAGAACTATCCTGGTCTCATGAGAGTGCGAAAAGGTCTGCGAAAGCACAAAGAAAGCAGAGACAGCGCGGCTTCTGTGCATTAATCTTCGCCTGATAACCCCTTGCCCTCCAGGCGACAGCATGAGTAACCTGCTGATTATCGCCTGAAATATGCAGGAAACATCCTCTTAAGTGCCAGCGGCGTAGTGAATAAAAAATTATGACCATCGAAATCGAACTAAAGTTCATTGCAACTCCTCAGGCAGCCGGGAAACTGGCTGACCTTGTCGCGGCGTGGCCGCATCAGCATCAGCCAGCGCGCGAGCTGACCAATATCTATTTTGAAACCGATGATAACCAGCTACGGCGCTGGGATATGGGCCTGCGGATCCGTGGCGTCGATAAGCGTTATGAGATGACGCTGAAAGCGGCCGGGCAAACGCTGGGCGGGCTGCATCAGCGGCCGGAATATAATGTCGATCTCAGCGAACCGACGCTGGATATTGCGCAACTGCCTGCCGATATCTGGCCGAAGGGCACCGAGATTGCGGCGTTACAGCAACGCTTACAGCCGCTGTTCACCACCCATTTTCAGCGTGAAGTCTGGTTGCTTACCGTGGGCGACAGCGAAATTGAGCTGGCGTTTGATCAGGGCGACGTTACTGCGGGTGAGCTGAGCGAACCGCTGTGTGAAATCGAACTGGAATTAAAACGCGGCGAGCGTAAGGACATGCTGACCTTCGCGCAGCAGCTGGTGGCGATCGGCGGTCTGCGGATGGGCAGCCTGAGTAAAGCGGCACGCGGCTATCAGCTGGCCCAGGGCAATCCGCCGCGCCAGCTGCGTCCTTTCCCGCTGCTGAAGGCCGGTAACAAAGCCACGGTGGAAGAGGGCATGGTGGCCGCGATGTCGGCCGGTCTCAGCCACTGGCAGTATCATGAAGAAGTCTGGCTGCGCGGCAACGCGGCGGCGCAGGATGCAGTGCGCGAAGCGCTGGATGTGCTGCGTCAGGCATTTTCCCTGTTCGGTGCGCTGGTGCCGCGTAAAGCCAGCAGCGCCCTGCGTCAGCAACTGACCACGCTGGAAGAGACGCTGGTGAATGACGAGGTGGATGCCTCCGGCTTTTGCCTCTCATCACTGGCGGTGGAAACCCAGCTGGCGCTGACGCACTGGCTGGTGGAATCGCAGTGGCAACAATGGGTCGATGCCAAAGGCCAGACCAAGTTGCAGGGATCGTTTAAACGCTTTGGCGATATCATGCTGAGCCGCATTAACGCCGATCTCAAAGAGACCTTCAGCACCGTCAAACAGCCGAATGAGTATCAGGACAAAGCGACCCGCCTGGCGCGTCAGTTGCTGGCGGTCCATCTGCTGGCCGGTGCCTATCCGCAGGAAGATGTGGCGGTCTGGCTGGCACCCTGGCAGCAACTGTTGTCCGCGATCCACGAACAGCAGGAAGCCGGATTAGCCTGGCTGGCGTCGCAGGCGCTGAAACAGCCGCCATTCTGGCTGACCAGCGGGTCGGCACGCTAATCGGATCGACGTCATCATGGAGGGATTTATGTTGTCAGCACTTCCCACGTTGTTACGCGAACAGGCCGAACGCGCCGCGCAGCAGCTTAACGACTCCCTGACTTCGCTCAGCGCGGAGCAGGTCGCCGGGCTGGCTTTCAGTGATTTTGTGCTGGAAAACCTGCAACAGCATCCCGACTGGTGGCAGACGATCCGTGATGCGCCGCCACAGCCAGACGAGTGGCAGCACTATGCCGACTGGCTCAATCAGGTGATGGCGACGGTGGATAGCGAAGCCAGCCTGATGCGCGAGCTGCGGCTGTTTCGCCGCCAGATGCTGGTGCGTATCGCCTGGATGCAGTGCCTGCAACATGCCAGCACGGAACAGAGCCTGCAGCAGTTAAGCGTGCTGGCGGAAGTGTTAATCAGCCGGGCGCGCGACTGGGTTTATCAGGATTGCTGCCGTGATTTTGGTACGCCCTGTAACGCTGACGGCGAAGCGCAGCCGATGCTGATCCTCGGCATGGGCAAGCTGGGTGGCGGCGAGCTGAATTTCTCTTCGGATATCGACCTGATTTTTGCCTGGCCGGAAAACGGCACGACCCGCGGTGGACGGCGTGAGCTCGATAACGCGCAGTTTTTTACCCGCATGGGACAGCGGCTGATCAAAGTACTCGATCAGCCGACTATGGATGGCTTTGTTTACCGGGTTGATATGCGCCTGCGTCCGTTTGGCGACAGCGGTCCGCTGGTGATGAGCTTCGCCGCACTGGAAGATTATTACCAGGAGCAGGGCCGCGACTGGGAACGATACGCGATGGTCAAAGCGCGGCTGATGGGCGACGATCACGATCGCTGGAGTATCGAGCTGCAGCAGATGCTGCGGCCGTTCGTCTACCGGCGTTATATCGACTTCAGCGTGATCCAGTCGCTGCGTAACATGAAAGGGATGATCAGCCGGGAAGTCCGCCGTCGTGGCCTGAAGAACAATATCAAGCTGGGCGCGGGCGGCATCCGTGAAACCGAATTTATCGTTCAGGTATTTCAGCTGATTCGCGGTGGACGTGAGCGCTCGCTACAGCTGCGCGCTCTGCTGCCGACGCTGGAGGCGATTAAAGCGCTGGCGTTACTGCCGACAGAACAGGTGGATGCGCTGCGTGAAGCCTATCTGTTTTTGCGGCGGCTGGAGAATCTGCTGCAAAGCCTCGGCGACGAGCAGACCCAGACCTTACCCGAAGATGAACTCCATCGCGCCCGTCTGGCGTGGGCAATGGACTGTGCCGACTGGCCAGCTCTGATGGCTGCACTTGAACGTCAGATGGCGGCGGTTCGCGCCATTTTTGATGAGCTGATTGGTGAAGATACCCCCGAAATCGGCGATCAGCGCGAGCTGGCAGAGTACCAGATGCTGTGGCAGGACCCGCTGGAGGAGAGCGAGCTGGCCCCGCTGGTGCCGCAACTCAGCGATGAACAGTGCCGCACGCTGCACCAGACGCTGGAGGCGTTTCGCCAGGATATCAGCCGTCGCACCATCGGCCCGCGCGGCCGCCAGGCGCTGGATCAGCTGATGCCGCGTCTGCTAAGCGAAGTCTGCCCACGCGACGATGCTGCCGTCACCCTCAGCCGTCTGACGCCGTTGCTGCTTGGCGTGCTGACCCGCAGCACCTATCT
This sequence comes from Pantoea sp. USHLN298, assembly GCF_037149395.1. Taxonomy (NCBI): domain Bacteria; kingdom Pseudomonadati; phylum Pseudomonadota; class Gammaproteobacteria; order Enterobacterales; family Erwiniaceae; genus Pantoea; species Pantoea sp. USHLN298. The sequence continues at coordinate 295,857 of NZ_JBBCRO010000006.1, read as the reverse complement.
GGAGTTACTCACTGAATATCATGGCGCGCTGCGTCATTTGATCCGGCTGTGCGCCGCGTCACCGATGGTGGCCAGCCAGCTGGCACGGCATCCATTATTGCTGGATGAACTGCTCGATCCGGCTACGCTCTATCAGCCAACCGCCACCGATGCCTACCGCGATGAGCTGCGTCAGTACCTGATGCGAATCCCCACTGACGATGAAGAGCAGCAGCTGGAGGCGGTGCGGCAGTTTAAGCAGGCGCAGCATCTGCGCATCGCTGCCGCCGACATCGCCGGCACGCTGCCGGTGATGAAAGTCAGCGATCACCTGACCTGGCTGGCTGAAGCGATCATCGAATCGGTGGTGCGCCAGGCCTGGCATATGATGGTCCAGCGCTACGGGCGGCCGTCGCACCTGAGTAATGAGCATGAACGTGGCTTTGCGGTGCTGGGCTACGGCAAGCTGGGCGGCTGGGAGCTGGGATACAGCTCCGATCTCGATCTGGTCTTCCTGCACGATTGTCCGGCCGATGCGGTCACCGACGGCGAACGCAGCATTGATGGCCGCCAGTTCTATCTGCGCCTTGCTCAGCGCATCATGCATCTGTTCAGTACCCGCACCTCATCCGGCATTCTGTATGAGGTGGATGCGCGATTACGGCCTTCCGGCGCAGCGGGAATGCTGGTCAGCACCTTTGAGGCGTATGATGAGTATCAGCGCAGTGAGGCCTGGACCTGGGAGCATCAGGCGCTGGTGCGGGCGCGCGTGGTGTTTGGCGAGCCGGCGCTGGGTGAACGTTTTAACGCTATCCGCCAGGCGATTCTCTGCCTGCCGCGTCCCGCGGAGGCGTTACAGACGGAAGTGCGCGAGATGCGTGAAAAGATGCGCGCTCACCTCAGTAACCGGCATAAAGGGCGCTGGGAGATTAAAACCGATCAGGGCGGTATCACCGACATTGAATTCATCGCTCAATATCTTGTCTTACGCTACGCCGCTGAACAACCGGAGCTCACGCGCTGGTCCGACAATGTGCGTATTTTTGAACTGATGGCGAAATACCATAAAATGCCCGCCGATGAAGCGCAGGCGCTGACCCAGGCGTACGTTACGCTGCGCGATGCGTTACATCATCGGGCATTGCAGGAATTGCCCGGCCATGTGGAGCCGGATGCTTTCGCCGCCGAGCGGCAAACGGTTGTTGCCAGCTGGCAGCGCTGGCTGAACTCGCCAGCGTCTCTCCCGGCGTGATGCTGATAGCACAAATCGCAACTGTGCTATCATCCGCGCACTATTTTAATGCAGTCTGGAGTGTCTGGAATGAAAGTTACTCTGCCCGCGTTCGGCCAAGCCTCAGTGCTGGTCGTTGGCGATGTGATGTTGGATCGTTACTGGTATGGCCCTACCAGCCGTATCTCCCCTGAAGCCCCGGTTCCGGTGGTGAAAGTGGACACCGTTGAGGAGCGTCCTGGCGGCGCAGCAAACGTGGCGATGAACATTGCAGCACTCGGTGCCGCCTCACGCCTGATTGGCCTGACCGGCGAAGATGATGCGGCGCGCGTGTTGAGTAACACGCTGAAAGACGTCAATGTACATTGCGATTTCGTGGCGGTGAAAAGCCATCCGACCATCACCAAGCTGCGCGTGCTGTCACGCAACCAGCAGCTGATCCGCCTCGATTTTGAAGAGGGTTTCGATCAGGTCGATCCTGAGCCGATCCACCAAAAAATGCGGGCTTCGCTGGCGGCTGCGGGCGCACTGGTACTGTCGGACTACGCCAAAGGCGCACTCTGCAGCGTGCAGACGATGATCGCTCTGGCGCGCGAAGCAAACGTCCCGGTGCTGATCGATCCGAAAGGCACTGACTTTGCCCGCTACCGTGGCGCAACGCTGCTGACACCGAATCTCTCTGAGTTTGAAGCGGTGGTCGGTAAGTGTAAGAACGAAGAGGAGATCGTAGCGCGCGGTATGCAGCTGATCGCCGATTTTGATCTCTCCGCGCTGCTGGTGACCCGCTCAGAAAATGGCATGACGCTGCTGCAGCCAGGCAAAGCGCCGTTGCATCTGCCGACCCAGGCGCAGGAAGTCTATGACGTGACCGGCGCCGGTGACACGGTGATTGGCGTGCTGGCGGCGGCGTTAGCGGCCGGTGACTCGCTGGAAGAGGCCTGTTTCCTTGCCAATGCTGCCGCAGGCGTGGTGGTGGGTAAACTGGGTACCTCAACCGTCAGCACGGTTGAGCTGGAAAATGCAATTCACGCCCGTCCGGAACAGGGCTTTGGCATCATGACCGAAGCTGAACTGAAAGCGGCGGTGGAGATGGCACGCCGGCGCGGTGAAAAAGTGGTGATGACCAACGGCGTATTCGACATTCTTCATGCCGGCCACGTCTCCTATCTGGCTAATGCGCGCAAGCTGGGCGATCGCCTGATTGTTGCGGTAAACAGCGATGCCTCAACCAAACGCCTGAAGGGCGAAAGCCGCCCGGTTAACCCGCAGGAAAACCGCATGATCGTGCTGGGTGCGCTGGAAGCGGTAGATTGGGTGGTGGTGTTTGAAGAGGATACGCCGCAGCGGCTGATTGCCAGCATCCTGCCGGATCTGCTGGTGAAAGGCGGCGATTACAAGCCGGATGAGATTGCGGGCAGTAAAGAGGTATGGGCCAATGGCGGTGACGTGCAGGTGCTGAATTTTGAAGATGGCATCTCAACCACCAATATCATCAAAACCATTCGCGGCGACAGTTAACACCCGAAGTCAGCGGGAGACCGGCTCCCGCTAAACTGATTCTTAGTGGTTACTGTCGTTATCAGTCTTAACCACATCCGCAGGATTAATGGCTGACGGTGCCGGTGAAGCGGCAGGGGATGTCGCAGCACCCGCAGTGGCAGTGTTAGCCGTGGCGGCACCGGTCACAGCCGGAGTCACCGTCGCGGCAGAGGCGTTAGCCGTTGGCGGTGTGCTGCTACCGCCGCTCTGGCTTTCCAGCTGCGCCAGACGCTGCTCCAGCGCCGCCAGTTTCTCCCGCGTGCGCAGTAACACCTGGGTCTGCACATCAAACTCTTCACGGTTGACCAGATCCATACGCGTCAGCTGCGCCTGCAGAACCTGACGAATTTTCTTTTCGACATCATCACCAAACTCACGTACCCCTTTCGGCATCGCTTCGTGAACCTGACGTGCAAGTTGTTCAATTTTTTTCGTGTCGATCATGATGATTTCCTGGTTTCGGGGAGCTGTGTCAGCATTTTACTAACCTGATAACGGTTAAGTGTAATGCCAGAAATGAAAAGGATAAACCTCAAATCGGCAACGCAGGAAATGCAAAAGCAATTGCACTATTGATGATTGCCGCTCCAGATAATCAGCGCTATAGTAAAACCGCTTATTCTCAGGGCGGGGCGCAATTCCCCACCGGCGGTAAATCAGTCCAGGCTGAAAGCCCGCGAGCGCTTCATGATGATGAAAATTCGCCATGAAGGTCAGCAGATCCGGTGTAATTCCGGGGCCGACGGTTACAGTCCGGATGGGAGAGGGTAACGACTTCTGTCGGACAACTGTGTCTGCTTCACGTTATTGCCACGTCTTTTTGACGTCACTCCTAAGCACGCCCTGATTCTGGTAACCCATACATTTAAAGGTTTTTATTACCATGAATCAGACGCTACTTTCTGAATTTGGCACGCCTGAACAGCGTGTAGAACGTGCTATCGCCGCCCTGCGTGAGGGACGCGGTGTGATGGTACTCGACGATGAAAATCGTGAAAACGAAGGCGATATGATCTTCGCCGCCGAAACCATGACCGTTGAACAGATGGCGCTGACCATTCGCCACGGTAGCGGCATTGTCTGCCTGTGTCTGACCGAAGAGCGTCGTCAGCAGTTAGATCTGCCGATGATGGTGGAGAACAACACCAGCTCTTACGGCACCGGTTTCACCGTGACGATTGAAGCGGCCGAAGGCGTCACCACCGGTGTTTCTGCTCAGGACCGGATTACCACTATTCGTGCCGCGATTGCGGATAACGCGAAACCCACCGATCTGAATCGTCCTGGTCATGTCTTCCCGCTGCGCGCGCGCGAAGGCGGCGTACTGACCCGTGGCGGTCACACCGAAGCCACCATCGACTTAGTGACCCTGGCGGGCTTCAAGCCGGCGGGCGTGCTGTGTGAACTGACCAACGATGACGGCACCATGGCCCATGCGCCTGAAGCCATTACGTTTGCCAGACAACACAATATGCCGGTGGTGACCATTGAAGATTTAGTGGCCTGGCGTCGCAACCACGAAACGCGTCACGCCAGCTAATCAGCAGCCTGATGATGAGGTGAAACAGGCCTGCCCGGCCTGTTTCACCGGTGATTCATCCACACGCGCTGCTGTCGCGGCGCTCTGAGCCGTCAGTCCGCCTTCGTCTGGCGTTATCCGTGAACGATCAGCTTCCTTAACCCCAATCTTATTCAGATTTTCTGAGCATCTTCATCAGGCTTATCCGCGTGATATAGCGGGTAAAGCGCGTATCGTAGTGGCTATCAAACATTCAATTCTGAGAACCCATTATGAGTCAGTCACGTATGCCAGCGCTGTTTCTGGGCCACGGCAGTCCAATGAATGCCCTGGAAGAGAACCGCTATACCACCGCGTGGCGTCAGGCCGGCGATTCCCTGCCGCGACCCCGCGCCATTATTGCGGTCTCCGCTCACTGGTATACAACCGGCACCGCGGTCACGGCGATGGCACAGCCCCGCACGCTGCATGACTTTGGCGGTTTTCCGCAGGCGCTGTTTGATACCCGCTATCCGGCACCGGGATCGCCCGAACTGGCTGAACAACTGGTCAGGCAGTTAGCGCCGATTCCGGTACGGCTGGATCACGAATGGGGATTCGATCACGGTTCGTGGGGCGTATTGATCAAGATGTATCCGCAGGCGGATATTCCGGTGGTGCAGTTAAGCATCGACAGCACCAAGCCGCCGGCCTGGCATTATGAGCTGGGTCAGAAGATGGCGGCGCTGCGCGACGAAGGCGTGATGATCGTTGCCAGCGGCAACGTGGTGCATAACCTGAGAAAGGTGCGCTGGGACGGCGGTGACGAAGTCTATCCGTGGGCCAGCAGTTTTGAGCAGTTTGTGCGTGACAACCTGGCGGCAGAAGGTGACGCGGCATCGCATCCACTGGTCAACTTTATGCAGCATCCCGGCGCAGCGCTCTCTAACCCGACGCCGGAGCATTATCTGCCGTTGCTTTACGTGCTGGGCTCGCGCCAGAAAGGCGAAGCGATCACCATTCCGGTGGATGGCATCGAGATGGGTGCAATCAGCATGTTGTCAGTGCAGGTCGGCTGAATGCAAACAGACCCAGGGCGGGTCTGTTTGTCAGGGCATTAATCGATAAAGGCGTGCGGATAGAAGCGGGAGAGATCCTGAGTGATCAGATCGCGATCTTCACGCAGGCCGATACCAGCCGGTTGATCGTCGATCAGCCAGCTACCGATCAGCGTGTAGCTGTCGCCAAATTTGGGCAGCGGATGGAACTGCTGGACGATCATCCCTTCTTCGCCATACGGGCCGTCAACGCGGGCAATCTCCTGACCGTTTTCGACGATACGAATATTGGCGCCTTCGCGCGAGAACAGGGGCTTCACCACATATTTGTCCATCGGCGGCACGTCGTCTTCGGCAAAGTATGCGGGCAGCAGGTTAGGATGATTCGGAAACATCTGCCACAGCATCGGCAGCAGCGCTTTGTTCGACAGAATGCTTTTCCACGCCGGTTCCAGCCAGCGTACACCGGCATCGCCCAGCTTGGTGGAAAACATCTCGCGCAGCATGAACTCCCACGGATAGAGCTTAAACAGGTTGCTGATCACCTGGTCATGGACGTCGGTAAACTCACCTTTTTCACCCAGACCAATTTCATCCATGTAGAGAAACTCGCTCGGCAGGCCCGCTTCGGTAGCGCAATCCTGCAGATACTGCACCGTGCCACGATCTTCGTCGGTGTCACGACAGCAGGCGAAATGCAGCCAGTTAAAACCGTGCTGCTGATGTAACGCCGCAAAGCGTTCAATCAGCTTCTCCTGCAGGCTGTTGAACTGATCGCTGCCTGCGGGTAACTGTCCGGCGCTGAGCTGGTCTTCCAGCCAGAGCCACTGGAAAAACGCCGCTTCATATAGCGAGGTGGGCGTATCCGCGTTGTTCTCCAGTAATTTGGCATCGCTCTTGCCATCCCAGGCGAGATCGAGACGGGAATAGAGCGAAGGCTGACGCTGATGCCAGGAATCACGCACGAAATCCCAGGTATGTTTGGGAATGCGGAATTTGGTCAGCAACGCCTCACTGTTAACGACTTTGTCGACCACCTGCAGGCACATCTGATGCAGCTCAGCGGTAACCTCTTCGAGCTGTTCGATCTGCGCCAGCGTGAACTGGTAGTAAGCATCTTCACACCAGTAGGGCTCGCCATGCATGGTATGAAAACGAAAACCGAACTCGGTGGCTTTTTCCCGCCAGCCTGGGCGTTCTGAAATGGCAATGCGTTGCATCGGGGCGTTAGCCTCCCATTGAACGGCTGGAGGTGCCGGTAGCGCTGCTGCGCTGCATGCTGTTCTGCTTAGCCACCGTCTCGCCAAAGCCGCCGCGAGTAATGGTGGAGGTTGTCGCGGGCTTCGGTGCTAACGCGGTTTTCGGCACGTTCATGGTTTTGCCTGAGGTGGCGGCGCCATAGTTACGACCGGAAGCATCCACAAACTGACCGTTTGCCGGGCTGTTAGGCGTTTTAGGTGAGAACAGCGGTTGCTGAGCGAAACCTGCGCCGCCGCCCATCATCCGGCCCATCATGTAGCCAGCCATTAATGGCATCCAGAAGCTGCCGCCGCCCTGCTGTGCTTCCGCATTATTGGTGCTGCCAACGCCAGCCTGAGCCGGCGTCTGCTGACACTGATTTTCGCCAAATTCAGCGACGCAATCTTCGCGGGTCGCATATTTTGGCGCGGTACGTTCCGCCTCTTTTTTGGCTTCATTGAAGGCGGTGGTGCACTGTGCGCTCTGGCCTGGATTGGCTTTCGAACAGTCATCCGCGTTCTGATACATCGAGACCGATTCGTCGTTTTGTTCACAGCCAGCCAGCATAAATACCGCCGAAACGGCGATAGCAACGGGCGTTAAATGGCGTGCCTGCCAGCTTTTACGAAAAGCGGCATAGCGAATAGATTTTGTGCGTTTCATTATGATTATCCTGTGCCCAAAGGTAGCGCATAGAATAGGGGATGAGGGGTCAAAATTGAAGCTGAGGGCCTGATACTGTAGGGATCTTTACTTAGCTATACGTTCCATAGAGAGACGGGCCGCAAAGCGACCCGTCTGTGCAATCAGTTACCGAAAGGATTGCTGCTGTTGCTGCGCGCCGCAGGGCGTGCTGCCGCGGCAGAGCCGTTGGCGGAAGGACCGTTATCCACCCGCGCGGTCTGCTGCGCATTTTCTGGCGCGACCGTTTCCGGTGAGGTAGGGATCTCTTTACCCAGCTGGCTGTTCAGCGCCTGCAGGTTCTGCTCGTTGAGCGTTCCCAGCGCATAGCTGATGTTCAGCTGGTTGATCAGGTAGCTATAACGCGCATCAGAGAGTTGCTGCTTGGCGTTATAGAGCGCGGTGGTCGCATCCAGCACGTCGACGATGGTACGCGTACCAACCTGATAACCCGCTTCAGAAGCATCCAGTGAACTCTGTGCGGAGATCACGGCCTGTTTGTAGGCGTTGATGGTACTGATCGATGCATTCACGTTGTTAAACGATGAGCGCACGGTCTGCACGGCGGAACGGTGCGCGCTTTCCAGCTGTTCGCTGGCGCTGACGAAGCTGTACTGTGCCTGTTTCACCTGAGAGGTGACGCTGCCGCCGCTGTAGAGTGGCAGGGAGAAGCTCAGAGCAACCTGGTTAGAACCGGTAATAGAATCAGTAGATCCCTGGCTCTGGTTCGCACGGCTGCCACCATATTTGCTATTCGACATACCGGTAGAGGCTGTCAGACCAATAGTGGGCATATGACCCGCTTCCATCTGACGAATCTGCTCGCGTGCCAGATCCTGGTTCAGACGCGCAGAGAGCAGCGACAGGTTACGGCTTTCCGCCTGCTTGAGCAGGGCGCTGACCGCATCCGGCTTGTTGGTTTTGAAACGATCAATATTAAGCGATGCCAGTGCCTGATAATCCATGCCGGTAATCTGACGCAGGGATTCAACGGCGTTATCCAGATTGTTGCGCGCGGTTACTTCATTGGCTAACACGCTGTCATACTGTGCGCGGGCGTTCTGCACGTCCGTAATCGCGACCAGGCCAACGTTGAAACGCTGGGTGGTTTGATCCAGTTCGCGATAGATCGACTGTTTCTGCGCTTCGGTGTAAGAAAGGGTATCAATCGCTTTCAGCACGTTGAAGTAGGCGGTGGCGGTGTTCAGAATCAGATCCTGCTGTGCGACCTGATAGGTGACATCCTGGATGCCGGCCGATTTTTCCTGCAGGGTCAGCGCGCGCCATTTCGACATGTCGAAAATTGTCTGGGTTAATTGCAGCGTGCCGCTGGTCGTGTTGGAATGGAGACCGCTGCTGTCACGATAGCCGTTGTTATAGGTGTAGTCTGCACCCAATCCGAGTTGTGGTAATAATGGGCTACGCGCTTCGTTGATTTTCTCAAAGGCAGAATCGCGATCGGCAGCGGCGCTGCGCAGATCCGGGTTGCTCAGACGTGCTTGTTGGTAAACCTGAAGCAGGTCTTCGGCCTGGCTGGCGAAGCTGAAACCGCCCAGGCTCAGCCCAATAAAAAATGGGAGCAGTTTTTTCATTTGCATTCCTTGTGTTGCAGCAAATTGCAGTGGTAGCGCTGCCGGGTAAGCCAAAAAATTATCGCCGATTCTAGCAGAGGGCAACTGTGAGATAAGTTGGCTGAAAGTGCCTTCTTCCCCTAATTTACGTAAATAATTCAGAAAGAACCACTCAGATGGAGCACCGTGCCAGGCTTTTTTCGCTCCACCCCAATCTGCACAAGGAACCAGATGATGTCGGAAGAAAAAAAATCCCCTGTGACTTTTACAAAAAACGATGTAGAAATTATTGCACGCGAAACCGTCTACGATGGTTTTTTTTCAGTGGTACGCTATCGCTTCCGTCATCGCCGTTTTAATGGCGAAATGAGCGCCGAAGTGCAGCGCGAAGTTTTTGAGCGCGGACATGCTGCCGTGCTGCTACCTTATGATCCCTTACGCGACGAAGTGGTGCTGATCGAACAGATCCGCATTCCAGCCTATGACAGCAGCGCATCACCCTGGCTGCTGGAGATGGTGGCCGGCATTATCGATCCCGGTGAAACCGTTGAGCAGGTGGTGCGTCGTGAAGCGGTCGAAGAAGCAGGATTACAGGTTGGGCGAATTAAGCCAATGCTTAATTACCTGGCCAGCCCCGGCGGCACCAGTGAACGTTTATCGGTGCTGATTGGGGAAGTGGATGCCAGCCAGGCAACAGGATGCCATGGTCTGGAGGAAGAGAATGAGGATATTCTTGTCCATGTGGTCAGCCGCGAACAGGCTTATCGCTGGGTGGAAGAGGGGATTATTGACAATGCGGCGTCTGTCATCGCCTTGCAATGGCTGGCGTTGCACCATGAGAAACTACGACAAGAGTGGAAACCATAATGAAACAGCGCTATACCCCTGACTTCCCCGAGATGATGCGGCTGTGCGAAACCAATTTCGCCCAGTTACGCCGCCTGCTGCCGCGCAATGATGAGGCGGGCGCATCGGTGATCTATCAGGTGAGTGGCGCCCGTTATCAACTGACGATTCAGGAGTCAACGCGTTACACCACGCTGGTAGAGATCCGCCAGGTCGCGCCTGCGGTCAGTTACTGGAGCCTGCCGTCGATGTCGGTGCGGCTCTATCATGACGCAATGGTCGCCGAAGTGTGTTCAACGCAACAGATCTATCGTTTCAAAGCGCGCTATGATTATCCTAATAAAAAACTGCATCAGCGTGATGAAAAACACCAGATAAACCAGTTTCTCGCAGACTGGCTGCGCTACTGCCTGGCGCACGGCGCGATGGCAGTTCCGGTCTGCTGATGCGTATAATGCATTAAATGGCGTGGAGACGAAGGAAACGCTTTGGATAGCCTGCTAACTCTTCCTGCAGCGAACGGTTCCGCAATCAGGATTCTGCAAATCACGGACACCCACCTGTTCGCGGGAAAACATGAATCGCTACTTGGGGTCAATACCTGGTCGAGCTATGAGGCGGTGCTGGATGCGATCATTGCGCAGCATCGCGACTATGACCTGATTATCGCCACCGGCGATCTCGCCCAGGACCACTCTGTTGAAGCCTATCAGCATTTTGCTGAGGGCATTTCACGTTTACCGCGGCCCTGTGTCTGGCTGCCGGGCAATCACGACTTCCAGCCGGCGATGGTCGATACCTTCGCTGACGCCCGCATTAATCCGCATAAACAGGTTCTGATCGGCGAACAGTGGCAGATTGTCCTGCTCGACAGTCAGGTGTATGGGGTGCCGCACGGTATGCTGAGCGACTATCAGCTGGAGTGGCTCGAAAAAGCGCTGGCGCGCTATCCGCAACGTCACACGCTGGTGTTGCTGCATCACCATCCGCTGGCGTCTGGCTGTACCTGGCTTGACCAGCACAGCCTGCGTAATTCGCACCAGCTGGATGCGGTGCTGCAACAGTTTCCGCTGGCGAAGACGCTGGTCTGCGGGCACATCCACCAGGAGCTGGACGCAGACTGGCATGGCCGGCGGGTAGTGGCGACGCCCTCCACCTGCGTGCAGTTCAAGCCGCACTGCACCAGCTTCGCGATTGATACCGTCGCACCAGGCTGGCGCTGGTTCACTCTGCATCCCGACGGTCAGCTTGAAACCGAAGTTAACCGCCTCGATACCGATATCTTCCGCCCCGATTTAGATTCGGATGGATACTGACTGATGGCGGCGCTGCTTTATCTGCACGGTTTCAACAGCTCACCGCAGTCGGCGAAGGCGACACAGTTTCGCCAGTGGCTGCAGGCTACGCATCCGGAAATCGAGATGATCGTGCCGCAGTTACCGACCTTTCCGGCCGATGCGGCCGCGATGCTGGAGGAGCTGGTATTGAGCCGCAGTGGTGAAACTCTTGGGCTGGTGGGCTCCTCGCTGGGCGGTTACTACGCCACCTGGCTGTCGCAATGTTTTATGCTGCCCGCCGTGGTGGTGAATCCCGCGGTACGGCCTTTTGAGTTGCTGACGGATTATCTCGGCGACAATCAGAATCCCTACACCGGTCAGCAATATGTGTTAGAGTCACGCCACATTTACGATCTGAAAGTGATGCAGATTGAACCGCTGGAAGCGCCCGATTTACTCTGGCTGCTGCAACAAACCGGCGATGAAGTTCTCGATTACCGTCAGGCGCTCGACTATTACAGCGCGTGCCGCCATACGGTCGAAGAGGGCGGAAACCATACATTTACTGGATTCGAGCGCCATTTCCCGCAGATTCTGGACTTTCTCGGTCTGAATCATCCCTGAGTAATGCGGAAATCGCACCCCATTTCACCCTTCTAATCAGACATTTACGATGAGTCAATCAAACTATAACGCGGATGCCATTGAGGTCCTGACTGGCCTTGAGCCTGTTCGCCGTCGCCCGGGCATGTATACCGACACGACGCGACCCAACCATTTGGGTCAGGAAGTGATTGATAACAGCGTCGATGAGGCGCTGGGCGGCCACGCGAAGCGGGTTGAAGTGATACTGCACCCCGATCAGTCACTGGAAGTGATCGATGATGGTCGCGGTATGCCGGTGGATATTCACCCGGAAGAGGGCGTGCCCGCGGTGGAACTGATCCTGTGCCGCCTGCACGCTGGCGGCAAATTCTCCAACAAAAACTATCAGTTCTCGGGCGGCCTGCATGGCGTCGGCATTTCGGTGGTCAACGCCCTGTCAAAACGGGTCGAAGTCACGGTACGCCGCAATGGCGAAGTGTATGACATCGCCTTTGAAAATGGCGAAAAAGTGCAGGAACTCACGGTGACCGGCACGGTGGCGAAACGCAACACCGGCACCCGCGTACACTTCTGGCCTGATGAAAGTTTCTTCGACAGCCCGCGCTTCTCGGTTTCACGTCTGTCGCACCTGCTGAAAGCCAAAGCGGTGCTCTGTCCGGGCGTCGAAATTGTCTTTAAAGATAAGCTGAATAACACTGAACAGCGCTGGTGCTATGAAGATGGCCTGACCGACTACCTGTGCGAAGCGGTTAACGGACTGCCAACGCTGCCGGAAAAACCCTTTGTCGGCAGCTTTGCCGGTGATGTGGAAGCCGTTGACTGGGCGCTGTTGTGGCTGCCGGAAGGCGGAGAGCTGCTGACCGAAAGCTACGTTAACCTGATCCCGACCATGCAGGGCGGCACCCACGTTAACGGTCTGCGTCAGGGCCTGCTGGATGCGATGCGCGAGTTCTGTGAATACCGCAACATCCTGCCGCGCGGCGTAAAACTCTCGGCGGAAGATATCTGGGATCGCTGCGCCTACGTGCTCTCTGTGAAGATGCAGGACCCGCAGTTTGCCGGACAAACCAAAGAGCGGCTCTCGTCACGTCAGTGCGCAGCCTTTGTGTCGGGCGTGGTCAAAGATGCCTTCAGCCTGTGGCTCAACCAGAACGTGCAGGCGGCTGAGCAGCTGGCCGAACTGGCCATCTCCAGCGCCCAGCGTCGTCTGCGTGCGGCGAAGAAGGTGGTGCGTAAAAAGCTCACCAGCGGGCCGGCGTTGCCTGGCAAGCTGGCGGACTGTACCGCGCAGGATCTGAATAAAACCGAACTGTTCCTGGTGGAAGGGGATTCGGCAGGCGGCTCGGCCAAGCAGGCGCGCGATCGTGAATACCAGGCGATCATGCCGCTGAAAGGCAAGATCCTCAATACCTGGGAAGTCTCCTCAGATGAGGTGCTGGCGTCGCAGGAAGTGCATGATATCTCCGTGGCCATCGGTATCGATCCCGACAGCGAAGATCTGTCGCAGCTGCGCTACGGCAAAGTCTGCATTCTGGCGGATGCCGACTCCGACGGTCTGCATATCGCGACCTTACTCTGCGCGCTGTTTGTGAAGCATTTCCGTTCGCTGGTGAAAGGCGGCCATGTCTATGTGGCGATGCCGCCGCTCTATCGCATCGATCTGGGCAAAGAGGTCTACTACGCGCTGGATGAAGATGAGAAAGAGGGCGTGCTGGAGCAGCTGAAGCGTAAAAAGGGCAAACCTAACGTCCAGCGCTTTAAAGGGCTGGGTGAGATGAACCCGCTGCAGTTGCGCGAAACTACGCTTGATCCTAATACCCGCCGGCTGGTGCAGCTGACCATCAGTGATGAGGACGTCGACCAGACGTTACGCATGATGGATATGCTGCTGGCGAAAAAACGTTCCGAAGACCGGCGAAACTGGTTGCAGGAAAAAGGCGACATGGCCGACATCGAAGTATAAAAAACAGGACGCGCCAGCGTCCTGTTTTCTCAGGTAGCGGGTCATGATCGACAAGCGGCCCGGAGAGGTCCACACAGCAGAGACAGCAGCGATTGTGAAAATTACACTGGAAGAGTTACGTGCCTGGGTGGCGGTAGTGGATACCGGCTCCATCACCGCCGCGGCCGACCAGCTTTCGCAGACCAGTTCAGGCATCAGCCGTGCCCTGAGCCGGCTGGAGAGCAAACTGCAAACCACCCTGCTTCATCGCACCACCCGACGGCTGGCGCTGACAGAAGAAGGGCAGGTATTTCTGGAGCATGCGCGTCAGATTCTGGCGTCGGTAGAGCAGGCAGAAGAGCAGATTGCGCAGCGACGCGAGATGCCGTCAGGGCGGCTGCGGGTCAATGCCGCTACCCCGTTTATGCTGCATGTGATTGTGCCGCTGGTGGAGGCGTTTCGCGCGCAATATCCGCTGATTCAGCTGGAACTCAATACCGACGATATCCTGATCGATTTGCTGGAGCAGCAAACCGACGTCGCCATTCGCATCGGCGAACTGCGCGACTCCACGCTGCGTGCGCGGATGCTGGGCAGCAGCGCGATTCGTCTGATGGCCAGCCCGGCCTATCTGGCGAAGGCGGGCAAGCCGCAAACCGTCGCCGATCTTGAGCAGCATCAGATTATCGGCTTCAGTCATCTTGATAATCACAACGTCTGGCCGGTCTGGCAGCCCGACGGCGAATTTATGCGGATTAAGCCGACGCTTTCCGCCTCCAGCGGCGAAACCATCCGCCAGCTGGCGCTGGCCGGACAGGGCATTGCGCGCCTCTCCGACTTTGTCAGCCGGGAAGATTGCGCCGCCGGGCGGCTGGTGCCGGTATTGCCTGATGAAACCCGTGAGCTGCGTCTGCCGGTGCATGCGGTCTACTATCGCAACACCACGCTCTCTTCACGCATTGGCTGCTTTCTCGACTTTCTGCGCACTGAGATCGACCGTCGCCAGCTGCTGTAAGCCTTCATGTCATCATAAAAAACCCCCGTCATGGACAGGGGTTTGAGATACGGACAACGTCTGGCCGGATTCGCTTTCAGAGCCTGCCTGCACCGGGAACAGAACAGGGATCAGGGCTACAGCAATAATCAGGCGCTGGGTTCCAGCACCAGGATTTTCACATCCACCACATCATCTTTAATGACGGCGCGATGCGCATCCATGTGCGGCATCTGCTGATGCTGCTCCAGATGACGCAGCGTTTCCCACTGTTCCAGCATAAAAATGGAGTCCGGCGAGTTCTGTTTCCACGGCACCTGTGCCTGATGGTCCAGCAGCGCATCATACTGGTGGCATCCCTCTTCCTGCAGCACGGTCGGGATCAGCGCTTTTACGGCATCCAGCACCGCCTGACGGCGACCGGGTTTTACACAAATTTCAGCAACGACGGTTAACATTCGCGGATTCCTCTTTCGCGGGGGAGTAAAGCGTAACGGTAGCCTGGCTTAGCCAAACACGCGAGTAAGATGATCGCGATACGCCGCAATGTCACGCGGCACATCAGGCTGCTTGATGACGTCATTACAGATAAAGGTCGGCAGCGCTTCCATACCCAGGAACTGGTTGGCTTTATGGAAGTGCAGATAGAGCCCGTCCACGCCGACGCCTTCAAAGAACTGCTCCGGATCGGTAAAAGCCTGCAGCGGTGCGTTCCAGGTCAGTGACAGCATATATTTTTTGCCCTGTAGCAGGCCGCCGGAACCATATTTTTTGGCGGCGTCAGCGCGGGTACGACCATCGCTGGCGTACAGTGAACCGTGACCTTCGGTAAAGACTTCATCAATATAACGTTTTACGGTCCACGGCTCGCCCATCCACCAGCCTGGCATCTGATAAATCACCACGTCGCTGTCGAGATATTTCTGCACTTCGTCAGCGACCACGTAGTCGCTGTCCGCCACGGTGACCGAGACCTCATGGCCCAGGTCACGCAGCTGGCTGGCGGCGACGTCAGTCAGGGTATGGTTCAGTTCGCCTTTTGAGTGGGCAAAGGTTTTGCCGCCGTCGATAATTAAAAACTTACTCATTCGAATAGGTACTCCTTTTTCTGTGTATGACGCTCAGCTTACGCGCGAAGCGGCAGCAGAGAAATGGGAGGCTGATCACAACACTTTTGCTGTAGCGGCAACAATACGCCGATTTATGGCACCATCAGTACGCAAACCAACCTGCCGAAGAAAAGCCCATCATGAAAAAAATTGTCATCCTTGCTCTGCTGCTGGCCAGCGGAGCCGCTCAGGCGCAGTCGCGTCTGGAGAGTGTTATCAGCAGCAAAGTGCTGAAGGTCTGTACCACCGGTGACTACAAGCCTTACAGCTACCTGCGGCCCGACGGCCAGTATGAAGGGCTGGATATCAGCATGGCGAATGCGCTGGCCGCCTCACTCGGTGCCAGAGTGCAGTGGGTGGCTACCAGCTGGAAAACCCTGATGCCCGATTTTCTGGCGAAGCAGTGTGATATTGCGCTGGGTGGCGTGTCGGTTACCCTGAAGCGCCAGCAGACCGCCTGGTTTGCTCAGCCGCTGGGTGTGGATGGCAAGATCCCGCTGGTGCGCTGTGCCGATAAAGACCGCTATCAGACGCTGGAGCAGCTCAACCGTCCGGAGGTGCGCCTGGTCGAGCCGGCGGGCGGTACCAACGAAGCCTTTGTTCATAGCCATCTGCCGCAGGCCTCGCTGACCCTGTTCCACGATAACGTCACCATCTTCCAGCAGCTGGTAGACAACCACGCCGATGTGATGATCACCGATGCCTCTGAGGCGCGCTATCAGCAACAGCGCTTCCCGACGCTGTGCGCCATCAATGCCGATAAGCCGCTACAATATGGCGAGAAGGCTTACATGATCCCGCGCGATGACATCAGCTGGAAACTCTATGTCGATCAGTGGTTACACCTGAGCACCGCGACCGGAGAGTACCGCGAGATTGCCCGGCAGTGGATGGGCGATCAGCTCTGACGTTACCGGTCCGATTTCCACTGCGTCAGCGGGTTAACCCGCGCCTGCTGACCGCCTGTCGCCGCGTGCTTCCCCTGTGACTAACACCGGCGAATAAGGTACTATCCTCGCCAAACCACCGCCGGGTGTCCCGCCGTTGTGGGCCACGATGTGAGGATGAGAAATTCATGAGTGAACTGACGCAGGATGGTGCAGAGCGTCTTGCCCTGCACACATTTACCGAGAATGCGTACTTAAACTATTCGATGTACGTCATCATGGACCGCGCCTTGCCTTATATTGGCGACGGCTTAAAGCCGGTACAGCGACGTATTATCTACGCCATGTCCGAACTGGGACTGAGCGCCAGCGCGAAATTCAAAAAATCAGCGCGTACCGTCGGTGACGTGCTGGGTAAATACCATCCGCACGGCGACAGCGCCTGTTATGAAGCGATGGTACTGATGGCGCAGCCGTTCTCGTATCGTTATCCGCTGGTGGATGGACAGGGCAACTGGGGCGCGCCCGACGATCCCAAATCCTTTGCCGCCATGCGTTACACCGAATCACGCCTGTCGAAATATGCTGAACTGCTGCTGGGTGAGCTGGGTCAGGGCACGGTCGATTATCAGCCAAACTTTGATGGCACCCTGCAGGAGCCGAAGATGCTGCCGGCGCGGCTGCCGAACATTCTGCTGAACGGCACCACCGGGATTGCGGTCGGTATGGCGACCGATATTCCGCCGCACAACCTGCGTGAAGTGGCGCAGGCGGCGATCACCCTGATCGACCATCCTAAAACTACGCTGGATGCGCTGCTGGATATCGTACAGGGCCCGGATTATCCGACCGAGGCGGAGATCATCACGCCGCGCGACGAGATCCGAAAAATTTATCAGAACGGGCGCGGCTCTATTCGCCAGCGCGCCATCTGGAAGAAGGAAGAGGGCGAGGTGGTGATCACCGCGCTGCCGCATCAGGTGTCGGGTGCGCGGGTACTGGAACAGATCGCCAGCCAGATGCGCAATAAAAAGCTGCCGATGGTTGAGGATCTGCGGGACGAGTCGGATCATGAGAATCCGACCCGTCTGGTGATCGTGCCGCGCTCAAACCGGGTCGATCTGGATCAGGTGATGAACCACCTGTTCGCCACCACCGATCTGGAAAAGAGCTACCGGGTTAACCTGAATATGATTGGCCTGGATAACCGTCCGGCGGTCAAAAACCTGCACGAAATTCTGTCGGAATGGCTGGTATTCCGCCGTGATACGGTGAAACGTCGTCTTAATCACCGGCTCGACCGCGTGCTGCGTCGTCTGCATATCCTCGACGGTTTGCTGGTGGCCTTCCTCAATATCGATGAAGTGATCCACATCATCCGTACCGAAGATGAGCCGAAGCCGGTGCTGATGTCACGCTTTGAACTGAGCGAAACCCAGGCCGAATCGATCCTCGAACTGAAGTTACGCCACCTGGCGAAGCTGGAAGAGATGAAGATTCGCGGCGAGCAGGCCGAGCTGGAAAAAGAGCGCGATCAGCTGCAGGCGACGCTGGCCTCTGAGCGCAAGATGAACACTCTGCTGAAAAAAGAGTTACAGGCCGACAGCGCCAGCTATGGTGACGAACGTCGCTCACCGCTGCGTGAGCGTGAAGAAGCGAAAGCGCTGAGCGAAACCGAGCTGATCCCTTCCGAGCCGGTGACCATCGTGCTGTCGCAGATGGGTTGGGTGCGCAGCGCCAAAGGGCACGATATCGATCCGGCCGGGCTAAGCTACAAAGCGGGCGACAGTTATCTGGCCGCCGCGCGCGGCAAGAGCAACCAGCCGGTGGCCTTTATCGACTCCACCGGCCGCAGCTATACCTTAGATCCGACCTCGCTGCCGTCGGCGCGCGGGCAGGGCGAGCCGCTGACCGGTAAGCTGACGCCACCGCCGGGCGCGGTCGTTGAGCAGGTGCTGATGGAGCCGGACGAGCAGCGCTTACTGATGGCGTCTGACGCGGGCTATGGCTTTATCTGCACCTTTGCCGATCTGGTCTCCCGTAACCGCGCCGGTAAAGCGCTGCTGACGCTGCCGGAAAACGCCAGAGTGATGACGCCAATGGCGGTACATCATGAAGATGACATGCTGCTGGCGATCACCCAGGCGGGACGGATGCTGATGTTCCCGGTCGGTGAACTGCCGCAAATGTCGAAAGGCAAGGGCAACAAGATCATCTCGATACCGGCCGCTGAAGCGGCTGCAGGTCAGGATAAGCTGGCATGGCTGATGATTCTGCCGCCGGGCAGCGCCATTACCCTGCATGTCGGCAAGCGTAAGATGCTGCTGCGCAGTGAAGAGCTGCAGAAATTCCGCGCCGACCGCGGACGTCGCGGCACGCTGTTGCCACGCGGCCTGCAAAAAATTGATCGTGTTGAACTGGATGCGCCTGCGCGTCCGGCTATTGCGGACAGCGAAGCGTAAACTACCCGGCTGACACTGTGTCAGCCGTGGCTCAATGAGGGAACTATGTTACTGATACTGCGTACCATTATCGTGGTAATTTATTCGATATTAGTCTCTGTGTTTGGCTGTATCTGGTGTCTTTTTTCACCGCGCAATCCGCGCCACGTCGCCACTTTTGGCCGCCTGTTCGGTAAATTGTCGACGGTATTAGGGCTTAAAGTAGAGTTGCGCCGTCCGGAAGGGGCTGACAACTACGGCAATGCGATCTATATCGCTAACCACCAGAACAACTACGACATGGTGACCGCCGCTAAAATTGTGCAGCCAACCACGGTGACGGTCGGCAAAAAGAGCCTGTTGTGGGTACCGTTTTTTGGTCTGCTCTACTGGCTGACCGGTAATCTGTTGATTGATCGGGATAACCGCGCCAAAGCACACGGCACCATCGGCCAGCTGGTCGATCAGTTCAACCGTAAGCGCATCTCGTTCTGGATGTTCCCGGAAGGCACGCGCAGCCGCGGTCGCGGTTTAATGCCGTTTAAAACCGGCGCATTCCACGCCGCCGTGGCGGCCGGTGTGCCGATTATCCCGATTGTGGTCTCCAATACGCACGATAAGATCAAACTGAATCGCTGGAACAATGGGCTGGTGATCGTTGAGATGCTGCCTCCGGTTGATGTGAAAGCGTTTGAATCTTCCTCGGTGCGTAAGCTGGCAACCCACTGTCGTGAACTGATGGCGGCGAAGCTGGAAGAGCTTAACGCCGAAGTCGAAGCTCGCGAAAAAAGCGGTAAAATCTGACCGGCGATTGCATCGCCGAACCAGCCTGCAGGGATGCCGCACGGTGAGGGGCTTAACGGCTCGCCGTAAAAGCAGCACAGCACATAACAGCAATAAAAACAGGGTTGGCGCGTCAGCGCCACGCGTAAAAGGTCAGAAGTTTTATGTCTTTCAGCAGACGTCAGTTCATCCAGCTTTCTGCTGGAGTGGCGCTTAGCGCCGGTATTATGCCTCATGCGGCTCGTGCCGCGTCCGCCGCCAATGGTGATACGCCACTGCCGATTCCGCCGTTACTGGAATCACGTCGCGGTCAGCCGCTGTTTTTGACCATGCAGCGCAGTCACTGGGCATTCAACGGTGATAATAACAAGGTTCCGGTATGGGGCATTAACGGCCTCTATCTCGGGCCGACGGTGCGCGTCTACAGCGGCGACGACGTGAAACTGATCTACAGCAACCGCCTCAATGAGCCGGTGTCGATGACCATCAGCGGCCTGCAGCTTCCTGGCGCACTGATGGGTGGCGCACCGCGCATGATGTCAGCCGGCGTCGACTGGGCGCCGGTACTGCCGATTCGTCAGGCGGCCTCGACCTGCTGGTATCATGCCAATACGCCGAACCGCATGGCGCCGCATATCTACAACGGGCTGGCGGGGATGTGGCTGATTGAGGACGATATCAGCAAGCAACTGCCGTTGCCGAAACACTACGGCGTTGACGACTTTCCGATCATCATTCAGGACAAGCGGCTCGATAACTTTGCCACGCCGGTTTACGACCCGCCGCAGGATGGCGGCTTTCTCGGCGACACGCTGCTGGTGAATGGCGTGCGAAATCCTTTTGTCGAGGTTTCCCGCGGCTGGGTGCGTCTGCGTCTGCTGAACGCCTCGAATGCGCGCCGCTATGAGATGGTGCTGAGCGATAACCGGCCATTTATGGTGATTGCCAGCGATCAGGGCTTTCTGTCCGCGCCGGTCGCGGTACAGCGCCTGTCGCTGGCTCCGGGTGAACGACGCGAGGTGCTGGTCGATATGTCACAGGGCGATGAGGTATCGATTACCGCCGGCACCGCGGCGGGCATTATGGATCGGCTGCGCGGCTTCTTTGAGCCGTCATCGATCCTGACCTCGACCCTGATCCTCACCTTACGCCCCACCGGGCTGCTGCCGCTGGTCACTGATAATTTGCCCATGC
Source organism: Pantoea sp. USHLN298 (assembly GCF_037149395.1). Classification (NCBI taxonomy): domain Bacteria; kingdom Pseudomonadati; phylum Pseudomonadota; class Gammaproteobacteria; order Enterobacterales; family Erwiniaceae; genus Pantoea; species Pantoea sp. USHLN298. Next base: position 274,982 of record NZ_JBBCRO010000006.1, on the reverse strand, counting down.
GACTGCTGGCCGATCAGATTCTGGATGGTGTGGCGGTGCGCACGCGTGAGTTCCGGATTGGCGACAGTATGCCGGGCATCAACGGCGCCATCTGGGACATGAACCGTATTGATACCACCGCGCAGCAGGGCACCTTTGAGCGCTGGATTCTGCATGCCGATCGGCCACAGGCGCTGCATATTCAGGGTGTGATGTTCCTGATTAAGAGCGTCAACGGCGCGCAACCGATGGGCGAAGATCGCGGCTGGAAAGATACGGTCTGGGTAGATGGTGATGTGGAACTGATGGTCAGCTTCCCGCAGAGTTCGTCAGATCACTTCCCATTTGTCTATTACAGCCAGACGCTGGAGCTGGCGGATCGCGGAACTGCCGGTCAGCTGGTGGTGCAGCCAACGCAGTAAGCCGTACGGCGTAACGAAAAAGGGCAACGTCACGTTGCCCTTTTTTTAGTGCGACAACAGCAATGAACCGCGTCACGCCGCGCCGCAAACGGGTTCACCGCTTAGCCGTTAAAGGTTTCCGGGTCCGGCCCCAGACGGTTGCCGCTATCCAGCTTAGTGATGTCGCTGACTTCATGCTTATCCAGCCGGAAATCGAACACCTTAAAGTTCTCTTCGATACGTGCAGGCGTGACCGACTTCGGAATCACCACCAGCCCGCTGTCCAGATGCCAGCGAATGACGATCTGCGCCGGGGTTTTGCCATATTTCTTCGCCAGCGATTTAATCACCTCCTGATCAAATACGCCTTTACCGCCCTGCGCCAGCGGGCTCCAGGATTCCGTCTGAATCTGGTGCATCGCATTCCACGCATGTAGCGTGCGCTGTTGCAGCATCGGATGCAGTTCGATCTGGTTGACGACCGGCGTCACACCCGTCTCATCCAGCAGGCGCTTGAGGTGGGATTCATGGAAGTTACAGACGCCGATACTTTTGGTCAGCCCCTGCTGCTGTAGCTCGATCATTTTCTTCCAGGCATCAACATAGTGATCTTTTTCCGGGCACGGCCAGTGCATCAGATAAAGGTCAACCTGCTCCAGTTGCAGCTTCTGCAGGCTGGTTTCCATCGCCTGCTGAACGTTCTGCTGATCGTCATTCCACAGCTTAGTGGTGACGAAAATCTCGTCGCGCGGCACGTCGGTTTCCTGCAGCGCCTGACCAATCGCTTCCTCGTTCTTGTAAGCGGCGGCGGTATCAATGGAGCGATAGCCGACCTGTAAGGCTTTCAGAACCGCCTGGCGCGCTTCGTCGATACTGGCCTGCCACACGCCCAGTCCCAGTTGCGGCATCATATTGCCATCGTGCAGTTTGATAATGGGTTGGTCTGCCATAGTTGCTCCTTTCCGTTGCAGTTAACCAGTGAGATTTCACTGTGCTTAAGTCTAGCCAACAATTCACAGCCTGCCTGTCGGGCTGAGCGTGCGCAACAGCAACACACTGCCCGATCCGGCAAACTTCTTGCCTGATTCTCCAATTCGCTGGCGGTTCAGGCAGTGTCGCGGCACACTGACTTTTTATCCTGATAAGGAGTCTGAATGGCGCACGATGCCCTGTGTCACCGCCTGGCGCAGCAGGTGGTGACCTTAATGACCCACGGTCGCGATCGTCTCTGTCCGGTCAGTCATGTTTCGCTGATTTATGCTAATCAGTATCGTCCGCGCACGCCGATGATGTATCAGCCTGGCATTGTGATCCTGTTTCAGGGCAGCAAAACCGGCTATCTCGGCAGCACGGTGTTCCAGTACGACGCCAGCAAGTACCTGATGCTCACGGTGCCGCTGCCGGTGGAGTGCGAAACCTGGGCCTCGCCAGAGGTGCCGATCGCCGGTTTATGCCTGAATGTCGATACCGCCAGCCTGCAGGATTTGCTGATTGAGATCGGTGACGATGATCAGTTTCAGCCGCAGCCGCTGACCTCCGGCATCCACTCGGCGTGGCTGACAGAACCGATGCTCTGCGCGGCGGAACGGCTACTGGATGTGATGACGCAGCCGCGCGATGCCCGCGTGCTGGGGCCGCATATCGTGCGTGAGATTATCTATTATGTGCTGACCGGCCCGCTGGGGGGGGCGCTGCTGTCGCTGGTGAGTCGCCAGACCCAGTTCAGCCAGATTGCGCGTGCGCTGCGGCGCATTGAAAATCACTTTGCCGACAATCTCAGCGTTGACGCGCTGGCGGCGGAGGTGAACATGAGCGTCTCGGCGTTCCACCACAACTTTAAAGCGGTGACCCAGACGTCACCGTTGCAGTATCTCAAGCGTTATCGTCTGCACCAGGCACGGTTACTGATGCTGCATGATGGACTGAAAGCGAGTGCGGCGGCGGTGCGGGTTGGCTATGAAAGCCCGTCGCAGTTTTCGCGCGAGTTTAAGCGCTATTTTGGCGTGACGCCGGGCGAAGAGGTGAGTCGGGTACGGCAGACGGTGGCAGACCCGTCCGCCTGACAGGCGGCGGGTCATCACCAGAATGGCGTCAGGCCTGCTTCTGCCGACGTTTTTTCCAGATCACAATAATGCTGCCGAACAGGCCGAGAAACAGCAAGACCATCGGCAGCACCATCAGAATCGCCATCACCTGATCTTCATGACGTTTGATAAAGGGTACCTGGCTGATGCCATAGCCAAACGCCACCACGATGCCGACCCAGAGCACACCGCTCAGCCAGTTAAACAGCTGAAAGCGGCCATTCTGTAAACCGGCAATGCCCGCCATGGTCGGCAGGATGGTGCGGATAAAGGCGAGAAAACGACCCACCAGCAGCGCCATCAGGCCATGACGGTTAAACATATTCCAGGCGCGCTGATGATATTGCGCCGGCAGATGCATCAGCCAGCTTTTCACCAGCCGGGTATTGCCCAGCCAGCGCCCCTGCAGATAACTCAGCCAGCAGCCGAGACTGGCGGCCGTGGTGAGGATCACCATCGTCGGTATGAAATCCATCACGCCTTTCGCGACCATCGCGCCCGCCAGCAGCAGCAGGCTGTCGCCCGGCAGGAAAGAAGCGGGTAACAGCCCGTTTTCCAGAAACAGCGTCAGGAACATTACGCCATACACCACCCACACTACATCCGGATTTGCCAGCGCGGCAAAGTCCTGATGCCAGAGCGCGTGGACAATCTCGTGTAAAACACCCATTAGCTATTCCATCACGTCACAAGGAAAACCCGCCTTATCAGGCTGCCGCGAGAGTGGCAGACTGAGCCTGCCTGGTCTGCAGGGGCTCAGCGCTTCACGCTCGGCCTGGTGCCTGAACGGTCCGGGATAAATTTTAACAATAATCAGGCCGCAGCCCGGCAATCTCTGCTGGCGGCGACCACCACGTTTATCTTCTGTTTAGCTTGCTCAGCGCGTCAGGCGCGCAAAACCCGCCTCAAGGTCGGCGAGCAGATCCTCAACGTGCTCCAGACCAATATGCAGCCGCACCAGCGTACCCGTGAAATCGACCCCGCCGGCTGGGCGAATTGCGGCCAGTTCTTCCGGCTGATTCGCCAGGATCAACGACTCATAGCCGCCCCACGAGTAGGCCATGCTGAAATGATGGAAGTGATCGAGGTATTCCGCCAGCTGCGCCGGGCTGAGTTTCTGGTGCAGAATAAAGGAGAATAGCCCGCTGCTGCCGTTAAAATCGCGCTGCCAGAATGCGTGGCCCTTACTTTGCGCCAGCGCCGGATGGTTAACCCGGGCCACTTCCGGCCGGGCCGACAGCCACTCAGCCACCTGCAGCGCGCTCTCTTCATGCTGACGCAGCCGGGTGCCGAGCGTGCGTAATCCCCGGCTCGCCATGTAGGCGGTATCCGCATCGACCATCTGGCCCATCAGATAGGAGTTCTCGCGCAGCTGATCGATGCAGCGCGCGTTGGCGACCGCGGTGCCGATCATCGCGTCACTGTGGCCAATCAGATATTTGGTCCCGGCCTGAATCGAAATATCGATCCCATGTGCCAGCGCGTTGAACAGAATACCGGCGGCCCAGGTATTATCGATCATGATAATTGCGTCGGGGGCTTTAGCCCGCACCGCCGCCACAATGGCCGGGATATCCTGCACTTCCATGGTGATTGAAGCGGGTGATTCCAGAAAGACCACCCGGGTGTTGGGCTGGATCAGCGCCCCGATTTCGCTGCCGATACAGTGATCGAACCAGCCAATCGAGACCTGCATCTTTTGCAGAATTTTGTGGCAGAAGTCCTGCGTCGGCTCATACACCGCGCCGCTCATCAGTACGTGGTCGCCCGCCGCGACAAACGCCAGAATCGCATTAGCCACTGCCGCGGCGCCGCACGGATAGAGCACGCAACCGGCGCCGCCTTCCAGTTCGGTCATCGCGTCCTGCAGCGCAAAGTGGGTCAGGGTGCCGCGGCGACCATAAAACAGTTCACCTTTTGCCCGACCGGCGGTGGCGCGTTTTTTGTCTGCTACGCTGTCAAAAACCAGTGAGGAGGCACGCTGAATTACGCTATTCACCGAGCCCTGGGTATAACGTTTGCTGCGTCCTGCGCTGACGAGGGTGGTATCAATTTTTTTGGTGCTCATGAGTCGCCTTTGCCGCTTCTGCCTGAGCCTTCACGTTAGCACGAAAAGGCCGGCAGGGTTGAGACTCAATGGCGATTATCAGAGTGCGTCGCAGGATAAAAATCGGGTCCGCAGGCGAACCCGATTTTGCGGGTGCTACATGACGCCCATCAGACGCGGTAACCAGAGTGAAATCGCCGGAATATAGGTAATCAGCATCAGCACGATGAACAACATGCCGTAAAACGGCAGCATGGCACTGACCACCTGCTCAATTTTCTGCTTACTCACCGCACTGGCGACAAACAGCACCGTGCCGACCGGCGGCGTAATCAGGCCGATGCCGAGGTTGGTCAGCATGATCATCCCGAAATGAACCGGATCGATTCCCAGCGAAGTCGCGACCGGCAGCAGCACCGGCGTCAGAATCAGAATCAGCGGAGCCATATCCATCAGCGTCCCCACCACCAGCAACAGAATGTTGATGCACATCAGAATCACATACTTGTTATCCGACAGACTGGTGAACGCCTCGGTAATCAGCGTCGGCAGTTGCATAAAGGTCATCACCGCGCCAAACCCGGCGGCGAAGGCGATCAACACCATCACGATGGTGACGGTTTTGATGGTGCGGAACAGCAGGATATGCAACTGGTTCCATTTGAAGTCACGATAGATAAACATGGTGACGAAGAAGGCCCAGATACAGGCGATCGCCGCCGACTCCGAGGCGGTGAAAATACCGGACAGAATCCCGCCCATGATAATGACGACGGTGAACAGCCCCCAGAACGCATCGAAGAAAATCTTCAGCGCCTGACGAAACGGAATGCGATCGCCTTTCGGATAGCCGCGTTTCCGGGCAAAGCCGAGGCACATTATCATCAGGCAGCCGCCCAGCATCAGGCCCGGCAAAATTCCGGCGACAAACAGCGAAGAGATAGTGACCAGCCCGCCGGTCGCCAGCGAGTAGATCACCGAGTTATGGCTGGGTGGCGTCAGTACCGCCTGCACTGAGCCGCTGGCGGTGACGGCGGCCGCAAAGTCGCGCGGATAGCCTTTCTCTTCCATCTGCGGAATCATCACCGAGCCGATCGAAGCGGTATCCGCCACCGATGAGCCGGAAATGGCGCCAAAGAAGGTGGAGGCGACAATGTTGACCAGCGATAAACCGCCGCGAATGAAGCCAACAAAGATGTAGGCAAAGTTAACCAGGCGGCGGGCGATGCCGCCTTCAGCCATGATCGCCCCGGCGAGAATAAAGAACGGAATGGTGAGTAGCGAAAATTTGTTAATGCCGTTGGTAATCTGAATCACCACCGCTTCCAGCGGCAGATCGATCCACCAGGCGCCGATAAACGCGCTCAGGCCGACCGCAAACGCCACCGGAAAACCCACCAGCAGCAACACCAGCAAACTGCCTAATAAAATCAATGCGTCCATCTTCTGCTCCGGATTAGTGGGTGCCGCCCAGCGTGACAATCGGACGCTGGCTTTGATCGCCGGTCAGCAATCGCTCAACAACAAACAGCAGGGTAAAGATCGCGCCAATCGGGATCGGCAGATACATCTCGCCATAGGTTACGGCAGGCAGCGAGGCCAGCGACTGCACCCACATCGCTTCACACAGGCTATAGCTGGCCTGAAAGATCACCAGACAGGTAATGATCATCAGCAGATCGCAGACCCGCAGCAGCAGACGTTGCAGAGCGGGTGACAGGCGATCGGTCATCATGGAGACGCAGATGTGTGTTCCGGCGCGTAAGCCGACCGGCGCGCCAATAAAGGTAAAAATAATCATGCATATGATGGCAACCGGTTCCGGCCACGAGAGCGCGCCGTTCATCACGTAGCGGGCAAAAATCCCGATCGGGATCACCGTCACCATGATCATCAATGCCACGGCGGCAACCAGCATGCACAGCAGATAGAGCCCATCCATCAGACGCGTATAAGCAGCCATAATTGATACCTGATTAAGCACGCCACACGGCAGTGTGGCGCGGGAAGGGTTATTTCACGTCAGCGATCCGGGTCATCAGATCCTGATATTTACCGCCAAACTGATCGCGCACCGGCTGGGTCGCCTTAACGAAATAGTCGCGGTCGGTTTGCTGGAAGGTGACGCCGCCGGCTTTCATCTTCGCAAGCGACTGTTCGGTATAGGTTGCCCAGAGCTGGCGCTCTTCATCCTGCGCTTCTTTACCCAGTTTCTTCAGCAGCGCCTGATCCTCAGGCTTGAGACGATCCCAGGCACGTTTCGAGAACAGGATCATTTCCGGCTGAATAAAGTGTCCGGTGAGGGTGTAATATTTCGCGACCGGCATATAGTTATGGGCGACGAAAGTCGGTGGATTATTCTCGGTTCCGTCAACCACGCCGGTCTGCATGGCGCTGAACACTTCGCTGACGCCCATCGCCACCGGGTTGGCTCCCATCGCTTTCAGCGTAGCCAGCGAAATGGCGCTGTTCTGTACGCGGATCTTCATGCCTTTCAGATCTTCGGGCTTCGCCAGCGGTTTTTTGGTGATCATGTTGCGTTCACCGGCGTCGGTCCAGCCGAGAAACACCATTCGGGCGTTGGGATCTTTATCGAATTTATCGGCGATCTCTTTACCGATCTCCCCATCCAGCACCTTGTGCATGTGGTCGACGTCGCGGAAAACATAGGGCAGCGTCAGCACGCTGGTTTCCGGCGCGATGCTGGTGACCGGCGCCAGCGACACGCGGATCATATCGATCGCGCCCAGTTGTACCTGTTGCAGAGTCTGATCTTCATCGCCCAGCACGCCACCGGCATAGAGTTTCATCTCCAGCCGGCCGTCGGTGGCCTGTTTCAGTTTGTCACCCATGTGCTGCAGCGCCACCACTGTGGGGTAGCCAGCAGGCTGAACTTCTGCCACTTTAATCACCTGTGCCGAGGCGGCGGCGCTCACCATCATTGCCGCCAGGGCACATGCCAGGCGTGTTTTGGTCATTCTCATTATGTTGTCTCCAGCAGAGGAAGGGCGGCGCTCAGGAATCCGGCGTGTGTAGCAAGGGGCCGCGTGGAGCCAGCATAGTGAAAAAGGGCGTCAGCGAAATGCGGCGATGCTGATTGAATGAATGCGATCACATTTTGAAACGTTGTTTTAATAAATTTTCACGCAGCATCACATTTTCGAAACATCCCCGTCGGCTGTCATAAAACTGCCGTCATCGGCCTGCCGGGCAGGTTAGAGTTTGTAAATACTAATGAGAACGACTATCAATTCGCGGCTATTTTGCTATTATTTGCGCTTGTTTCGCATCCCTGTAGATGAAGTTGGAGAAGCAGCGTGGTAGCCAGTGATTTGATGCAAACGGACCTCTCCGTTTGGGGCATGTATCAACATGCCGATATCGTGGTAAAGGTAGTGATGATTGGCCTGTTACTGGCTTCAGTTGTCACCTGGGCGATCTTCTTCGGCAAATATGCCGAACTGAGCGCCGCTAAACGTCGCCTGAAACGCGAGCAGCAGGCGCTGGGCGAAGCGCGTAACCTGAATGACGCCGCCCGTATTGCTCAGCAGTTCACCGGCCATAGCCATAGCGCCGTGCTGCTGAACGACGCACAAAATGAGCTTGAGCTGTCAGCCGGGGTGGAGGACACCAACGGCATTAAAGATCGTACCAGCTTCCGTCTTGAGCGCCGCGTTGCCGCCGTCAGCCGCCACGCTGGCCGGGGCAACGGCTTCCTGGCGACCATTGGTTCGGTCGCGCCGTTTATCGGCCTGTTCGGCACCGTGTGGGGCATCATGAACAGCTTTATCGGCATCGCTAAAACCCAGACCACCAACCTTGCGGTTGTTGCACCTGGCATCGCGGAAGCGCTGCTGGCGACGGCGATTGGCCTGGTCGCTGCGATTCCGGCGGTGGTGATCTATAACGTCTTTGCCCGCATGATCGCCAATTACAAAGCCTCACTGGGTGATGTGGCGGCGCAGGTGCTGCTGTTACAGAGCCGTGATATCGATCTGGGAAACGTCGCCGCTGACGTTCCGCGTCCTGCGGCGGCCCAGAAACTGCGCTTAGGGTAAGCGATTATGGCCATGCGATTAAACGACGACCTGGAAACCGATGGTGAAATGCATGAGATCAACGTCACGCCGTTTATCGACGTGATGCTGGTTCTGCTAATCATCTTCATGGTGGCGGCACCGCTGGCGACTGTCGACGTGCGCGTGAATCTGCCAGCGTCTACCAGCGCGCCGCAGCCGCGACCGGAAAAACCGGTTTACCTGTCGATCAAGGCTGACAAGCAGCTTTATGTCGGTAACGATCAGGTGACACCGGAATCGCTGGTCAGCGTGCTGACCGGTCAGACCGGCGGCAACAAAGAGACCACCATTTTCTTCCAGGCGGACAAGTCGGTGGATTACGAAACGCTGATGAGCGTGATGGATCAACTGCGTAGCGCGGGCTATCTGAAAATTGGTCTGATGGGCATGGAAACCGTGAAGAAATAGCGGTTTACCCGGTAGAGAGAGAAGGCGGCTGATTCAGCCTGATGCGCGTCAGTTAAGGTTAAATTTTCAAAGGCTGTCACGGTCAGACGTGGCAGCTTTTTTTTGTATGGGCAGGCGTGCCGGAGTGCGGGCCTGAGCACCTCTGCTGCTGCCGGGCCGTCCTCGCGCCGCTTCGCGGTACCTTCGGCTTTGACGTCGTGCCGACGAACCGTTCGGGGATCGGCCTTCCCTGGCCGGCCTCGAACTCTCCACGCTTCCCGGCGTGGCGTTCTGGCCCAACGTCACGCCTCAGCGCTGCGGATAGCCCTTTCAGCAGCAGAGGTGCTCAGGCCTCTACCATCGTGCCTTTTTAACAACATGCACTGAAGCTTCAGAGCAGGCTGGGGCCGATCCGGGGCAGGCAATCCGCAGCGCTGAACATTAGCCAGGAGAGCCCGCAGGACGCGGGCGAAAGGCGGGGCGGCACAGGATGTGCCATTCCCGGCGGTCCGTCAGGCAGAGGAATGAAGTGAAGGCACCGCGTAGCGGCGCGAGGACCGCCAACCCCGGAGCGGCACCAGACTGCGTTATCACCGGTCGCTTAACTGACGAGCAACAGGCTGATTCAGCCGCCTTTTTTATGCAGCCCGTCAGACCGGATGAAATCAGGCGAACTGGCGCTTCCACTGGTCGGTTATGCTGGCGAAGTTCGATTGTTAATTAGTTGTTACTTCTGCATACAGTTTTGTAAAGTGCAATGGTGAGGTTGCTCACATTATTGCCGCCTCAGGCAGGCTAAAACGGCTAAAAAACTACAGGAAGCCGTTATGAGTCACACCTCGTCTTTACAAAAGCCGCCGAAAAGTGCTGCCCGCACCATCTTCAACGTTACCAGCGGTAACTTTCTCGAAATGTACGACTTTATGGTGTTTGGTTACTACGCCACCGCCATCGCTAAAACCTTTTTCCCCGGTGATGACCCCTTCGCTTCCCTGATGCTGACTCTGATGACCTTTGGTGCCGGCTTCCTGATGCGCCCGCTGGGGGCGATCATTCTTGGAGCGTACATTGACCATCATGGCCGCCGCAAAGGTCTGCTGCTGACGCTTGGCCTGATGGCGATCGGCACTCTGACGATTGCGCTGGTGCCAGGCTACGCCACGCTGGGCGCGGCGGCACCGATTCTGATCCTGCTCGGGCGTTTACTGCAGGGCTTCTCGGCAGGCGTTGAGCTGGGTGGCGTCTCGGTTTACCTGGCGGAGGTCGCGCCCGAAGGACGCAAAGGGTTCTTTGTCAGCTGGCAGTCCGGCAGTCAGCAGGTTGCGGTGATCTTTGCCGCGCTGCTCGGCCTGGCGCTGAATCATCTGCTGGCGAAAGAGGCGGTAACCGAATGGGGCTGGCGTATTCCGTTTGTGGTCGGCTGCCTGATCGTGCCATTCCTGTTCTATATCCGCCGGATGCTGGAAGAGACCGAAGCGTTCAGCAAGCGTAAACACCATCCACGCATGACCGAGATTATGCGCTCGGTGGCCAGCAACTGGGCGCTGGTGCTGGCGGGGATGCTGATGGTAGTCACCACCACCGTGATGTTCTACATGATTACCGCGTTTACGCCGACCTTTGGCAAAACGGTGCTGATGATGAGCGATAAACAGGCGTTCCTGGTGACGCTCTGTGTCGGGCTCTCTAACCTGATCTGGCTGCCGCTGATGGGATCGCTGTCGGACCGCATCGGCCGTCGTCCGCTGCTGATCGTGTTTACTCTGCTGATGATTGCCACCACCTGGCCGGTGCTGCACTGGCTGGTGGGATCGGCCAGCTTTGCTCATCTGCTGGAAGCTGAACTGTGGCTGTCATTTCTCTATGCCAGCTATAACGGGGCGATGGTGGTGTATCTGGCGGAAATCATGCCCGCCGAGGTGCGCGCCGCCGGTTTCTCGATGGCCTACAGCCTGGCGACCGCGCTGTTTGGCGGCTTTACCCCAGCGATTTCCAGCTACCTGATCCACGTCACTGGCGACAAGGCGATGCCGGGCGTCTGGCTGACCTTCGCCGCCGTGTGTGGCTTAATTGGTACCTTACTGATTGGCCGGATGGTGAAGCAGTACCAGGCGCGTCACAGCGGCGCACCGGTCAGCGCCTCGCTCTAAAACGATAAATCCACCACCACGCTGTCGCTGTAGTTGCCGGCGGGCGGCGTGTTCTGGCTGGTGAGGACCCGCGCGGTGTAGTTAAAGCCGCGCGTCAATCCGTCTGCCGACACCGCTGATGAGGTGGTGCTGCTCCAGCGTTCAGTGCCGCCCGGTCCCCAGCGGTTGCTGGTCGTCCCCTTATAAATCTCATAGCTCAGCCGGTTTGCCCCGCTCGCCATATTCCTGACGCTGCCCACCGGATAGCTGCCGTTGCTCAGGCCAACGGTATAGGTGCTGCCTTTGCTGCACAGCACGTTGATGGTCTGTGACACGCTGGAGAAGCTGCCGACCAGCGGCGCACTGCCAAAGCTGATATTCGGCGCGGTAATGGTGGTGCAGTCATTGGTCAGGATCGCCGTGACGGTAACCGGGATCACGCCACTGCCGCTCTGTTCGCTTAAACAGAGGTTGCCAATGGCGATGCTGGTGCAGATACGGTAGGTCACCGCGAGGTTCAGCGTCACCTGCCAGGTGCCGGCGGTCACCACCTGACCCGGCACGGTACGCAGATAGATCGGAATGGCAAAGTTCAGGCTGCCCAGCAGGCCCGCCAGGTTGATCAGGGTTTGCGAGCCAAAGACGAATGGCGTACCGCCGATCGTCAGTTCATTGGCGCAGGCGCTGTCGGTACAGAGCCGCACCGGCACGTTGTCGCTGCTGGTATCGCCGCTGCGCTTCAGAATGCCGCGGGTGCCGTTACTGTTAGTGGCACCGGTCAGTTGAAAGGTGATCTGGTTATTGCCGAGCAGCGACAGCGCCGCCCCGGCCCCGCAGTTGACGTTGGCGTTGGTGGTGACCGAACTGACGGTGCTGTTGGCAACAAAAGTGGTGACGGAGCCGAAGCTGGCGGTGGAGGCGGGCAGGGCGCAGGCGGCGTAACCCAGTGACGGCAACAACAGCAGCAGAGCCGCGAACAGCAGACGATTTATCATGGTGGATTTCCGGTAGCAAAAGCATCAACAGGATGGGCGGTGCTGCCCGCCGCCGCTGCCGGCAGCGCGCAGGTCAATGGCCCATAGGTTTTCAGCGCCTGCGGCTGACCGCCGGCAATACGCAGTTCGGTGTCACAGCGGCGGCCATCCGGCGTTACCACCTGTATCGGATTGCTGGCGGTCAGATCCTCCATCCAGACAATGCCATCCCAGCCGACATATTCGGTGGCGTGATCGGGGCGCTGCACCAGGCTGGAGACCGGCAGCGGCTGGCCCTGCGCATCGTGCAGGATCACGCTGGCGGAGCGCAGTTTTTCCACCGGAAAGTTAAGCAGATAGCCGCTCTGACGCTTCACGGCAAACCGCTGCTCCACCCGTGGCGTGGTCATATCCGCGGGCAGGTCGAGGGTGTCGATATCATATTTGGCCGGATAGTAGCTGCTGATCGACGGCACCAGCAGATAGCCCTGCTGATTGGTGCGGCCCATTGCCTGATTCTCGTACCGCACCGTGACGTCGGGATAGTTGGTTTTGACCAGCACAAAGGCGTCGTTAATCTCGTTGGCGATAAACAGGCTGTTGTCCATCAACACCAGCGCGCCGGAGAGGTCAGCCCACTGCGTGGTGTTGTCATCATCGCCATAAAAGCCCGCCGAGGTATCAATCTGATTGTTGCGATAACGCAGGCTGCCCTGACGATAATCGCCGCTATCGCCGCTCTGATTGGCCCAGGAAGCGTCCCAGGCGATGCCGCCGTCGCTGGGCATGGCGCGCGAGACATAGAGCCGCTGGTTGTCGCGTCCCAGCTGGTCGCGTTCGGTGCTGATGGCGGCGCTGCCCTGTTCGCCAAACGGGATCACCAGCGAAATAGCCCCGGTCCAGCTTTTCTCCTGCTGATCGCGGCTGGCTGAAACGTAGAGGCTGCTGTTGCCCCACAGATTTTTACTCCAGGAGAGGTTCCATAGCCGGGTGCGATCGCCGCGGCCACCGGTGATGTCGATGTACGCCGCGCCGACGCTGCCGAAGCGGTTGAGTGACACGCTGGCGCTGTACTGGGCGCTACGGCGCGACAGGGCATAGCTGCTGCCGGCGTCGGTTCCGGCGCGGCTGCCGACCAGCGCCAGATTCCCAAAGTCGCGGCTGCGCTGGGTTTGCTGGGTGCCGAGGTTAAACCAGCGGTTATTGTACTGATATCCCCAGCTGTATTGCGTGCCGGTTTCGCCATCGAGCTGGCTGTGCGCCACCGCGCCATTCACCACGCCCCAGCTTCCGACGCGCAGCAGTCCGCCGACGCCGCCCATCGCCAGACTGTCGCTGCCTTCAGCATGACTCTCCAGCGTCAGCCAGTCGGTCATGCCGTAACGATAAGAGCCACTGGCCGCCGCCGCGCCATAATCGAAATTCTTTATCCCATAGTTCTCGCGGATCGCCCCGGCAGAAAAGGCGTAATCAGACAGGCCGGACTTCAGCAGGCTACTGGAGACATAGAACGGCAGGGTGGTCGTCACGCGCCGTCCTACTGCATCCGTCGTGGTGATCACCGCGTCGCCGGCACCGTTAACAAACGGCACGTTGGTCAGCGACCAGGGTCCCGGCTGCACGTTCGCCTGGCTGGAGCGGTAGCCGTTGATAAACAGATCGACGGTGGAAGGCACTGCGGCCTGACCGGAAAAGGCGGGCAACGGATAGGTCACCAGATCGGGACGGACGCCAAAATCGCGGCCAATACGGATGCCGCCGAGCCGCACGCTATTACTCCAGGCCAGCGAATCAGTCACCAGATCGCCGACCCGCCAGCTGATTGCCGCATTCTCATTTTCATTACTCCATCCGCTGTCGTAGCGGATGTAACCATCATCCTGATAGCTGTTGCTGCCTTCCAGCTGCTGCTGCCAGACGCCGTTGCTGAAGAACTGGCCTGCCGGTCCGAACAGCCGCAGCTCGTTCCAGGCGGAGAGGCGGGTGCCGCTGTTATCGGTGCGGCTGGCATAGAGATCGTAATTGATCAGCGCACCACTGCTGGTGCGTCCGGGATAGCGCGGTCCGTTTTGCGCCTCGCCAATCACCTGTCCGGGCAGCCAGCCGGGCGGCACGCTGAGCAGCAGGCGTTGCCGCGCATCGTCATACTCCACTTTGACCTGCGGCATGACGCTGACGTCGACCTGCGGCTGCGACCCCAGTTTATCCTGCGGCAGACCGGCCCGCTGCAGGTCGCCACTGCGCAGCCAGAAGTGGCCGTCACGCTGTTCAACCGCCACGATGTCACCGCGCACCTGCTGGTTAACGATCAGCTCCAGCATATATTGCTGGCCGTTACCGGGGTTCTGCAGGCTGGGCGGCGGCGGCAGGGATGAGTAAGTTTCCGCCAGCGACAGGCCAGGCGTCAGACAGTAAAAGACGCTGGTCACCGCCAGCGCACCGGGATGAAGAGAAAAAGGTCTCATCGGGCGCTTACTTCTGGGCAGCGCTGCGCCACTGACTCTTGTTCACTTCAGCCACGAGTTCACCACTCACCGCCGCATTCAGCGGCCAGCGATAGCGGCTGTTAGCCAGCACATAGCCATACAGACCTTCGCCCAGCTGGCGGCCACCGATGCTGACGTGACTGAGGCGGGCATGGCCGTTGCCACGATTGGTCAGCTGCAGCCAGCGCTTGCCGCCTTCGCTGACCTGCTGCCAGCTGAGGTCCGGGCGGACGCTGTCGGCGCTGAGGCCGTCGCCATAGACAAACAGCGGCACCGAATAGCGCATCTGGAAAGTCAGTCCGGCCTGGTTTTCGCCCGGCTGGCGTGGCGTCGGGATCTCATCCAGCACCACCCGATAGGCCAGCTCCTGACCGGCAGCGGGCGGGGTCTGCTTGATCAGCCGGACTAATTGCTTCTGACCGGGCTCCATCCGCACCATCGGCGGGCTGGCGACCACCTGCTGCTGCGTCTGGTACTGCTCCTGACCATTGACCTGCTGCCAGCCGAATACCCGGATCTGCATCATGGTGGTGGTATTGCCGCGGTTCTCCAGCCACAGTTCGCTGGCTTTCTCCGCAGGATTGATCGCCGGATCGATCGGCCAGATCATCACCGAGTTAGCGGCAAAAGCCGGCGACAGTAAGGTGGTGCCGATCACAATCAGCAGGGCGCGCAGTAACTTCATCGTCGTTTCCTTGTTATTGATATCGCCTCACCAGCTCAGGGTGACGGTCAGGGTGTCGGTATAGACGCCGGCGCGCGCGGTTCCCGGCAGTGTCAGCTGGCCATAAATCGGCAGCGTGATGTTATTGGCATTGCTGTAGCTCAGTGGCACCGCCTGGTTTACCGGGATCACCGTGGTGCGGCTGGCGTTGCTGTAAAGCGTGTAGGGAACGGTATTGCTGAAGTTCGGCAGTTTCAGGTTGCGCGTCGTGGTGTAGTTGTTGCCCTGATTAATGCTCATGTTCAGCGTGGTGCCCGGCGTACAGGCAAGATTGAGGGTGGTGCTTTGCACATAGCTGGCGCTGACGACACCGGTCGCCACGCCAGACTGAGAGCCAAAATTGAGCGTGCCAAAAACGCCGGTATTGGTACCGGATATCACGCAGCCTGCCACAATCGAAGCGGTCACCTGGAAAGTGCTGGTCGGCAGACTCCAGGCGCTAATACTCCATATCAGCAGACACAGACCGCGTGCAATCGTCAGACAGGACCGCGAGACAGCCACCCACATTCACCGGCGAATGCAGTTAATAGTTCACGGCGACGTTAATGGTGTCGGTATAGGTTCCGGCAGGGATCAGCGGGTTAAAGCCTCCGCCAACCACCCGACCGTAAATGGCATAGTTAGTGCCCAGGGTAGGATCGGTGGTGCCGCTGGCCGCGATGGGGGTGTTATTGGCAATCGCCGTGGTGAAAGACGCGTCGCTATACAGGGTGTAGGCGATGCCCTGCGCATTATCTGAGCCCAGCACCAGATAGCGCGGCGAAGTGGACGCCGTGCCATAGACGGTAGCAGGCGCGGTATTGCTGCTGGTGACCACCACATTGTAATCCTGGCCGGTGGTGCAACGGACAAAAATACCGTTGCCTGCCGCACCGACCAGCGTGGCGTTCAGGGTATCAAAGGTGGCGGCACTGCTGCCGAAGTTCAGGGTACCGAAATTAACCCCGGCGGTGGCGGACTGACCGTTTACCAGACAACCGGTGGTCAGCGTCAGCGTCGCATTGATGGTGCCCGAGGTGGTTGCCGCCAGCGTTAATGACGGAAGCGCGGTGGTAATGCCAGCAGCAGCCAAAAGAAAAAGCTTGAGTTTCATAATCATTCCTTACCGATTATCCAGAGTCAGTGCTTTTTCACCCGGTGTTAATTTAACGGTTCAACCCAAAAATAGAGAAAATAATCATAACGATCTAAGTAATGCCATAGTCCTAAGAAACATCCTGGACATAAGCTAAATGATTTATATCAGTTTTATTTACTATAGAACAGTTAAAGCGTCACGCGAATAACGCCCGCTATTTTTCATTAATCAAATGGGGTGGCTGGCCGATAACCCAGTAACGGCAAGGCATTACAGGGAAGAGGTAAAGCGAAAATCATTATTTTCGTCCCCTCTATCGCCCTTTCTGCTTCGGTGATATGTTCTTGCACCAATCAGACAAAATAACGATTTACTGCTCAGTGCGGTGGCCAGCGAGTCGCGGTCATGCTTCGCAGAGCGCGCGTTACCAGGACGTCACGACAACATTAAACCTGGCGCTAAATAACTTTCACCCGACGGGTGTTTTCAGATCGATTATTCAGGCTTTACACAGCACCCGTTCACCAGCGGGTGGTGAGGAGTTGCATATGCTACAGGTCTCCTGGGATGGCGTTCTGGTCTGCGTTTCGCTGATCGTCGCGTTTATTGCTTCGTTTACCGCGCTGGACACGGCGGGGCGGGTTGCCGTTTCCGGTGGCTGGATCGCCCGGCTCTGGCTGCTGGTGAGCGGCACCGCGATGGGGATTGGCGTCTGGGCGATGCATTTCATCGGGATGCTGGCGATGATGCTGCCGATGACCCTGCGTTACGACCTCCGGCTGACCATTATCTCGCTGCTGGTGGCGATTCTGGCATCGATGCTGGCGTTTGGTCAGACGGTGGGAGGCCTGCACCTTACCCGGCGTCGTCTGCTGCGCGGCAGCCTGATCCTCGGCGCGGGCGTGGTGGTGATGCACTATCTCGGTATGCATGCGTTACTGATCTCGCCGCAGCCGCACTGGAACCGGCCGCTGGTGGCGCTCTCGATGCTGATCGCCTTTGCCGCCTCCGGTGTTGCGCTGTGGCTGGCGTTTCATCTGCGCCAGGGGGAATATCCTCTGCTGATCATGCGCGCGCTGGCGTCGCTGGTGATGGGGTTTGCCATTGCCGGAATGCACTATGTCGGCATGGCCGCGGCGCAGTTCAGCCACCTCAGCGCGATGCAGCCACAGGGTGTCGGCAATCCGGGACTGGCGGTGTGGGTCACCCTGATTACCCTCATCATTCTTGGCGTCACCCTGCTGAGCTCGATGCTGGATGCCCAGCTGCGCGCCGCGCGGCTGACCGCCAGGCTGAACCGCGCTAACCAGGAGCTGCGCCAGCTGGCGATGCATGACAACCTCACGGCGCTGCCCAACCGGGTGATGCTGGAGCAGCAGCTGGACCTGGCGATCAAACAGGCGATGCTTAAAGAGAGCAGCTTTGCGGTGATGTACATGGATCTCGATGGCTTCAAGGCGGTCAATGATACCTGGGGACATCACGTTGGTGACCGGTTGCTGATTGCGGTAGCGGAACGGCTGCGCAGCCAGCTCAGCGACGCGATGCTGCTGGTGCGCCTGGGCGGCGATGAATTTGTGCTGATGGCGGAAGGCTGTGATGCCAGCGGCGCCAGTCAGCTGGCGCAAAAGCTGGTGCGGGTAATCGACGTCGCCTTTGAACTGGATCGCTACTCGCTGCACGTATCGCTCAGCGCCGGCATCGCTATCTTCCCGCTGCACGGCCGTAATAAACAGGAACTGCTGTTTAATGCCGATTCGGCGATGTACCACACCAAGCATAACGGCCGCAACGGCTGGTGCCTGTTCGAGCCGGCAATGAACGCCGCGACGCAGCATCAGCTAGAGCTGGCCAACGACCTGTGGAAAGCGCTGGAACGCCAGGAGATGCGGCTGTTCTATCAGCCAAAATTTCGCTCCAGCGGCACGATGCTGATCGGCTTTGAAGCGCTGCTGCGCTGGCAGCATCCGGTGCGGGGCTTGCTGATGCCGGATCAGTTTCTGCCGCGCGCGGAAAAAACCGGTCAGATTGTGGCGCTGGGCAACTGGGTGATTAATGAAGCCTGCCGTCAGCTGAAGATCTGGCATAATCAGGGCCACAGCGACTGGACGGTGTCGGTTAACCTCTCGGCGTTGCAGTTTCATCAACGCGATCTGCTGGCAACCATTACGCAGACGCTGGCGCGCCATCAGCTGGCCAGCGGGAAGCTGATGCTGGAGATCACGGAAGCCATTGCCATGCGCGACCCGATCTTCAGCCAGCAGCGTATTGGTGAATTACACCAGGCTGGCGTCAGCGTGGCGATCGATAACTTCGGCATCGGCTACGCTAACCTGCTGCATCTGAAACATCTGGACGCCAGCGAGCTGAAGATCGATCGCAGCTTTATCAACTGCCTGCGGCCCGACAGCGAAGATGCGACCGTGGTGACTGCGATGCTGACGCTGGCGCAGAGTCTCAATCTGCGGATGGTGGCAGAAGGTGTCGAGACGGAAGAGCAGCAACAGTTACTGACCGGGCTGGGTTTTGATGCGTTGCAGGGTTATCTGCTGGGCAAGCCAACGCCCGCTGAGCGGGTCGGCGAGTTCAGCATGGCCGCGGCGCAGATCCCCTGACAGTCCGCTCTCTGACGATAGCTTTTAACGCTTGAATACATCGAAAACAGTTATCGTGACAGGTTAATTAACCGGCAGGTATTGCCGATAACCTATACAACAAGACCATCCCTGATCCTTACTCAACCCACCCAGCTGCTGGCACGGCTTTTCTCGGGAATGCACTATGTTAGTGACCTCATACGACTCTTTTATCGTCATCGTTTCGATTCTTGTTGCGATGCTGGCTTCGTTTACCGCGTTAGACATGGCGGGACGGGTGGTGCATTCAACCGGCAAAGTGGCGCTGGTGTGGCTGTTCGGCGGTGGTTTCGCGATGGGGATTGGCATCTGGGCGATGCATTTCATCGGGATGCTGTCGATGAACATGGAGATGGTGATGAGCTACAACGCCGGGCTCACCGCCTTTTCGGCCGGCATCGCGGTCTGCGCCTCTATCTTTGCGCTGTGGCTGGTGTGCAACGGCGATTTGCCGTTACCGCGTCTGGCGGGCGGGGCGCTGATTCTTGGCAGCGGCGTGGTGGCGATGCATTACACCGGCATGGCGGCACTGATGTTTGCGCCCGGTATCGTCTGGAACTGGGGCTGGATCGCCGTCTCGGTGGTGATCGCGCTGGCGGCGTCCGGCGCGGCGCTGTGGCTGGCCTTTAATCTGCGTGAAGGGCAGACCGGCCGGGTTACGCTGTTGCGACTCGGTGCCTCGGTGGTGATGGGCGCGGCTATCGCCGGTATGCACTATACCGGCATGATGGCAGCAGAGTTTCCGCTGCACAGCCATCCAACGCAGCAGGGCGTTAACAGTAACTGGCTGGCGATTCTGGTGACGGTGGTCACTATCTCGATCCTCGGCATTACGCTGCTGGTGTCGATGCTGGATGCCCGTATGCAGGCGCGCACCTCGATTCTCGCCAGCTCGCTGGCCGAGGCGAACCGTGAGCTGGCACAGCTGGCGCTGCATGATAACCTGACACGCTTGCCGAACCGCATCCTGCTGGAGGACCGGCTGGAACAGGCGATCAACAAGGCGAACCGTGAGCAGACGCAATTTGCGCTGATGTTTATGGATCTGGATGGCTTTAAGGCGGTAAATGACGCCTTTGGCCACCATATTGGCGACAATCTGCTGATTGGCGTGACCGAACGCATGAGCCAGCAGATGGCCGGTTACTACACCCTGGCGCGGCTGGGCGGTGATGAGTTTGTGCTGCTGATTGAGATTGACGATCCCAACGATGCGGCCGCCGTTGCCGATAAGCTGGTAAAAGCGGTCGATCGTCCGTTTGATATTTCGCGTTATGAACTGGTGGTGTCACTCAGCATCGGCATTGCGGTCTATCCGGGCGATGGGGTGGATGAGCGGGAACTGATGTTTAACGCCGATGCGGCGATGTACCACACCAAAAACAACGGACGCAACGGCTACACCTTCTTCCAGCCATCAATGAACATCCTGGCGCAGAGCCAGCTCCAGCTTAATAACGATCTCTGGCAGGCGCTGGATAACAACGAGCTGCGCCTGTTCTATCAACCTAAATATTGTGCGCCACGCGGGCCGATCCTCGGTTTTGAGGCGCTGCTGCGCTGGCAGCATCCGCAGCGGGGTCTGCTGACGCCGGACCAGTTTTTACCGATGGCGGAAAAAACCGGCATGATCGTCGGCATCGGCAACTGGGTGATCCACGAAGCCTGTCGTCAGCTGCGACAGTGGCATCTGCAGGGCCATCCGCACTGGTCGGTGGCGGTCAATCTCTCAGCATTACAGTTTGAACAGAACAATCTGGTGGAAACCGTCACCGAGGCGCTGGCACGCCATGAGATCCCGCCTGAGCTGCTGACGCTGGAGGTGACGGAAACCACCGCAATGCGCGATCCCGATGAGAGCGTCCGCATCCTGACCGAACTGACCACGCTTGGGGTAAAAGCCTCGATTGATGACTTCGGCACCGGCTATTCCAGCCTGCTCTATCTGAAACGCCTGCCGGCCAGCGAACTGAAGATCGATCGGGCGTTCGTCAATGAACTGCAGCATCACAGCGAAGATGCCACGATTGTTTCAGCGATTGTGGCGCTGGCGCAGTCGCTACAGCTGAAAGTGGTGGCTGAGGGCGTGGAAACGGCCGAGCAGCAGGCCTTTCTCACCAGCCTCGGCTGCAATACGTTGCAGGGCTATCTGCTGGGGAAACCGATTCCGCCCGATCGGATCGATGAACTGGCTAATTTTGTCGGTGATGAAAAAGTGGAGATGGGCGCGCCATTCACGCCCGATGAATCGCCGTTAGCCACAGAGGTTGCGCCCGCCTGACACCGTGCAGGCAAGATAAGTGGCAAGCCCGGCCTGTCATTAACCGTCGTGCATGGTAAAGTCTCGCGGGTGGAAAAGGAGAGGCGACCAGTGGCGAAATACCAGCGATTGATGGATGAGATTCAGCAGCAGATAGAGGCCGGCATCTGGCTGCCGGGCACCCGTTTACCCTCGCTGCGTCAGCAGGTTGCGCAGCAGGGGCTTAGCCTGATGACGGTGCTGCACGCCTATGAGTTGCTGGAGAGTCAGGGCTGGATCGTCTCACGACCACAGTCGGGTTACTACGTCGCGCCGCGCGCGCTGGCCTCCGCGCCGCTCAGCGTCACCATCAGCGAGCAGGTCGATATCAACGACTTTGTGTTTGATGTGCTGCAGGCGACCCGCGATCCCGCCATCGTCCCCTTTGGCTCCGCCTTTCCCGATCCGGCGCTGTTTCCGCAGCGCCAGCTGATGCGCTCGCTGGCGAACGTCTCCCATCAGCTGACTCCCACCGATGCGCTGCACAATCTGCCGCCCGGCAACGCCACTCTGCGGCAGCTGCTGGCGCAGCGCTATGCGCGTCAGGGCATTACCCTGTCGCCGGATGAGATCGTCATTACCAGCGGGGCGCTGGAGGCGCTTAATCTCAGCCTGCAGTCGTTAACCGAGCCGGGCGATTATGTGGTGATTGAGCAGCCGAGCTTCTATGGCGCGTTACAGGCGATTGAGCGGCTGAAGCTCAAGGCGCTGGCGATTCCGGTAGATGCGCAGAACGGCATCGATCTGGTGCAGCTGGAAGAGGCGCTGCAGCGCTGGCCGGTGAAAGCGTGCTGGCTGATGACGACCTTGCAGAACCCGCTGGGCGTCACCTTATCCGCCGAACGTAAGCAGCAGCTGGTGGCGCTGCTGGCGCGTTATCAGGTGCCGATGATTGAAGATGATGTCTACGCTGAACTCTGGTCAGGCGACACGCCGCCGCTGCCCGCCAAAGCCTGGGATCGTCAGGGCAACGTGCTGCACTGTGGCTCGTTTTCGAAGTCGCTGGTGGCGGGATTCCGCGTTGGCTGGGTGGCGGCCGGTCAGCATGCGCAGCGCATTCAGCGTCTGCAACTGATGAGTACCTTATCGACCAGTGCGCCAATGCAGCTGGCGCTGGCCGATTTCCTCGCCACCCGACGTTACGATACCCACCTGAAACGGCTGCGGCAGATTCTGGCGAAGCGCCAGCAGATGGTGCGTCAGGCGTTGCTGAAAGTGTTACCGGCGCAGGCGACGCTGAGCGAAGCGCGTGGCGGTTATTTCCTCTGGGTGACGCTGCCGGACAGCATCAATACTACGCAGTTGTATCAGCAGGCGCTGGCGCAGGGGATCAGTATCGCACCGGGGCAGTTATTTTCGGCGGGGGAGCAGTTCAGTCACTGTTTTCGGCTCAACACCGCCTGGCCGTGGGATACGCGGGCCGAGGCGGCGATTGAGACGCTGGGCAGGCTGATGGCGCAGGGTCAGACGCGCGCCGCGTCCTGATGGCCCCAGGTCAGGTAGTAGACATCATAAAAATCGACTTCACCTTTTTGCGTCAGCAGGCGCTGAATGCCGCTTTTAACCCGCTCCGGCGTCTCCGGCAGCGACAGAATGCGTGATATCGCCTGCTCGCGCACCGGCTGAACGTAGTACCATTCGCCGTTGTAGCAGACGCGCAGATCGAGCGCATCAATATCTTCAAAACGGTATTTTGGATTGATATCCAGCAGCATCAAAAAGCTCATCACCAGCACAAACGCGGTGGCAAACCAGAAGGCGGGCCAGCCGAGCATCTCTGTCGTGAAAATCAGTGCAACACACAGGCCGTAGCACAGGTACATCACTGCCCACAGACCGGGATGGTTTTTCAGAAATGAGAGGCTGAAGCGCGGCAGATTGTCGCGACGTTCTTCGCGGTTGAGCGTAGCGATCTCGTCGATCAGGATTTGTTTAATAGCGTCCATTTTTTTACCTCACTGTCATCTGTTAACGATTAGAACAGATAACAGTCAAGGATATCAGAAACAGATTTGTGCATTTTTTATATAACAGTTGCCGTGATGATCGCATTTCCCGCCTGACATTTTGCAACACTTTCGCTCAGTGATAACCACCATCATCAACCGCTGCGCTATTGCATCGCAACATTGTTAACGACACATTTGGCTTTAGTTAGCAATATCAGTTAATTATGTTAATTGTGTCGGCTGGCGCACATTGCATTGTGGCCCGGCTTTGCCACACTTAGAAAAAAACCGGAGAACCTGTATGACTGTTCAATCCTCCAGTCTGATGTTGCTGATGTCGTTCGCCGCGGGCACCTTCTCTGCCGGAGCCTCTGACAACCCCCAGCACCTGATGCTCGCCAGCCCGTCGGGCGGTGTGCCAAACAACCCGTTACCCCTGATTATCTGGCCACGCGTGGTGCCAGAAGAGGAAGAGGATATCGCGGCCTGGTTTGAAAAAACCTTCGGGCAACATGGCTGGCCGCCCGCCTGGCGCTACCCGATTTTCCCCTACACCCATTATCACCCGAATACCCACGAACTGCTGGGCGTGGCGGCGGGCTGGGCAGAAGTACTGTTTGGCGGCGACAGCGGCCGGATGGTCACGCTGCGTGCCGGGGATGCGGTCCTGATCCCGGCGGGCGTCGGACACCGGCAGGTCAGCGCCAGCGAAGATTTTCTGGTCGTCGGCGCTTATCCGCAGGGCATGTCACCGGAAACGCTGCGTGATGAGCCCGCTAAGCTGAAAGCGTCGCAGGCGCAGGTCAAAAACGTTCCGCTGCCGCATCAGGACCCGTTTACCGGCAAAGAGGGCGCGATGACCGATATCTGGCAGCCGATTGCGGCGCTGACCTCTCAGCAGTAAATCCCGGCGCGTCCGCCCGGCTTGTCGCGGCCTGACGGTGTAGCGTGATGATTGAGCCCGGTTGTCACCGGGCTGTCATCAAACTGTCGTAGCGTTTTGCCCAGAACGTAAACGGCAGGGGCAGAATAAGATGGCGGCAATTTCGTTAACCGGGCTGCACAAAGCCTTCGGGACGCAGCCGGTACTGGACGCAATTTCGTTACAGATTAATCAGGGCGAATTTGTCGCCGTACTCGGGCCATCGGGCTGTGGCAAAACCACGTTGCTGCGGCTGCTGGCCGGTTTTGAAACGCTCGACAGCGGTGAAATTCGTATCGGTGAGCGGCAGGTCGCCGCAGACGGGCTGCATCTGCCACCGGAAGCGCGCGATCTCGGCGTGGTCTTTCAGAACTACGCCCTGTGGCCGCATATGACGGTGGCGGAAAACGTCGCCTACAGCCTGAAAGTCAACGGTGTGGCACGAGCAGAACGTCTGCTGCGCACCAGCCAGGCCCTGACGCTGGTCGGGCTGGATCGCTTCGCCGACCGCCGACCCGCCGATCTCTCCGGCGGCCAGCGCCAGCGCGTGGCCCTGGCGCGCTGCCTGGTAGCCCGGCCCACGCTGGTGCTGCTGGATGAGCCGCTGGCTAACCTCGATGTCCATCTGCGCGCCACCATGGAAGAGGAGTTCCGCCGCTTCCATCGCCACAGCGGCGCCACCTTACTCTATATCACCCACGATCAACGCGAAGCGATGGCGCTGGCCGACCGCATCGTGGTGCTCGATCACGGCAAAGTGATGCAGTTCGCCAGTCCGCAGATCCTGTGGCGCGAACCGGCTAACGAGATGGTCGCGACCTTTATTGATGACGGGCGGGTGCTGCCGGTCAGCGACATTGAACCGCTGGACCCCGGCAACGCCACCGCCACGCTGTGCGGGCTGCGGGTGCTGCTGCGCTGTTCGCCTCGCCAGCGACCGCTGCCGCACGGCAAAGCCAGCTTCCACAGCGTCAGTTTCCATCTGGCTGCGGCAGATGAACGCCAGTTTGCCGCACGCGTCGAACGCATTATCTTTCGCGGCGGCCACCATCAGATCAATCTTCGGCCGCTTAATCAACCGGATGTCAGCCTGTCGCTGACGCTTAACGATGCGGCTTTACTGGCGGTGGATGACACCGTCGGCGTCGCCGTCGATGACGGCTGGATTCTTCCTGCATAAAGGGTTTCACTGACCATGAAAACGGCTTTTCGTACTTCGCTCCACGCGCTGTTGTTGTTATCGGGCTTCACGGCCTCAACCCTGTCGCAGGCTGCGGATGCGCCTGGCGGCAAACTGGTGATCTACACCTCGCAGGCGCCTGAAATCGCCCAGCAGACCATTGATGCCTTCAAAGCCGCTTACCCAGCAGTTGAGGTGGAGTGGACCCGCAACGGCACCACCCAGCTGATGAACGTGCTGCATACCGAGATGATGAGCGGCCAGGTGAAACCCGATGTGCTGCTGGTCGCCGACGCGATCAATCTGGGCGCACTCAAAAAAGAGGGGCAACTCTATCCCTATCAAACCGCGCCGGTCAGCCACCTGAAGTCCGCCTATTACGATGCGGATAAAACCTTCTTCGGCACCAAAATTATCGCCACGGTGATCGCTTACAACACCCAACGCGCGAAGCCGGTCACCAGCTGGAAAGCGCTGGCGGTAGCGGAAAACAGCGGTCAGATTGCCGTGCCCAGCCCGCTCTATTCCGGCGCGGCGCTCTACAAGCTGCACACCGATATCAATACGCCATCGATCGGCTGGCAATTCTATCAACAGCTGGCGGCGATCGGCATCGCGCCGCAGGGCGGTAACGGACCGGCGCTGAAAGCGGTCGCCAGCGGCATGGACAAATATGGCGTCATCACCGATGCCGATATTATCCGCGCCAAAAAGCAGGGCTCACCCATCGATCTGGTCTATCCGCAGGAGGGCGTCTCCTATGTGACCGAGCCTGTGGCGATCATGAAGTCGGTGCATAATCTGCCAGCCGCCAAAGCGTTTGTTGATTTCATGCTGTCGGAAGCGGGTCAGCAGCTGGTGGCGAAGCAGGGCAACCGGCCGGTGGATGCGCGCGTGGCTGCACCTGAGGGTTTTGCGCCAATTGACCAGATCAAACTGCTGACGCCGGACGTGGCGAAAGCGGTGGCCGATGATGCCCAGGTACGCGATACCTTTACCGAACTGTTTGGCGGCTGAGCATGAGCGTGCTGGGCAACGAATGGCGTAGTGGTCAGGCCGCCAGGCGCGGCAGATGGCGGGCGGAACCGCTGGTGCTGGCGCTGCTGGTACTGGTGATCGGCCTGTTGTCGGTAGCACCTTTTGCCCGGCTGATCGGCACCGCGCTGGCTCCCGATGGCGTGGTGGATGGCAATCGTCTGCTGCGGTTACTGACCAGCCGCCGGGTGCTCAGCGCCACGCTGAATACTCTGACCATCGGCATCAGCGCGACGCTGTTGTCGCTGCTGCTGGGAACGGTGGCCGCCTGGCTGGTGGCGCTGACCGATCTGCGCGCCAAAGCCGCCTGGATATTTGCCTTTATTCTGCCGCTGATGATCCCGCCGCAGGTGACCGCGCTGGCCTGGGTTCAGGCGCTGGCACCGGGAAGCGCGCTGGCCGCGCTGGTCAACGCGCTGGGCGGTTCCTGGCTGGCGGCCGGTGAGCAGCCGCTCTATTCAGCGACCGGCATGGTGCTGCTGCTGGGGCTGCACAATGCGCCGCTGGTGTTTCTGACGGTACGTGCCGGGCTGCGTCGCTTACCCGCTGAACTGATCGAGGCGGCCCGCGTCAGTGGCGCATCACCGCGCCAGATCCTGCTGACGGTGATCCTGCCGCTGGCGCGACCCGCGATCTTCGCCGGGGCGGCGCTGGCGTTTGTCGCCGCCGTCGGGAACTTCGGCATTCAGGCGATGCTGGGGATTCCGGCGCGGGTGCCAACGCTGATTACGCTGGTGTATCAACAGCTCAATACCCTTGGACCCGATGCGCTGCCCAATACTGCCGTCTACTCGATGCTGATTGCGCTGATCACCCTTGCCGGGATGCTGATCAGCGGCTGGCTCGGCGGGCGACGCGATGTGCGGGTCAGCGGCTCGCCGCGCCCCTGGCACCAGCCGCTGCGTCACACCCGACTACCGATCGAAATCACCGCCTGGCTGTGGATGGTGACCACTTTGCTGCTGCCGCTCAGCGCCTTGCTGACCACCGCGTTAACCCGCGGTTTTGGTCAGGCGCTGAACAGGCAAACCCTGACGCTGGAGAATTTTCAGCAGGCGCTGTGGGGCTATCCGGCGATCCGTCAGGCCTTCTTTACCAGCCTGTGGCTCACCGGTCTGACGGCGGTGCTGCTCAGCATCATGGCGCTGTTTCTGGCCTTCTTTCTTAGCTGGCGTCGCACCCGGCTGGTGCGCGGGCTGGGGTTCGCCAGTGAACTGACCTATGCGCTGCCCGGCATTGTCACCGGCGTGGCAGCGATACTGTTTTTCCTGCGGCCGCTGCCGCTGCTCGGTTTTTCGCTGTATGGCACGGTGTGGATCATTCTCGCGGCCTATCTGGCCAACTTCCTCGCGCTGGTACTCAGGCCGACGCTGGCCGGATTCGCCCGGATTGAACCTTCGCTGGATGAAGCGGCGCGCTTGTGCGGTGCAGGCCTGATGCGGCGAATGATCGATATCCTGCTGCCGCTGGCGGCCCCTTCGGTACTGGCTGGTGCGCTGCTGGTGTTCCTCACCGCGCTGAATGAAATACAGGTTTCGGTGCTGCTGGTCACCGCGCAAACCCAGACGCTTGGCCCGACCATTATCTTCCTTGATGAAGGCGGATCGGCACCGCTGGCGGCGGCCGTCGGCTGCCTGATGATCCTGGTGGTGCTGGGCTTGATGCTGCTGGCGTCGCGGCTGACGCGCCGTTTGCCGCAGGGAGTGCTGCCATGGCAAGCCTGACGGTGATCAGCGGCGTCGGCGGTAAACTGCCGGCCGCTTTCCTGCTGGAGATAGAGGGGTACCGGCTGCTGTGGGATTTAGGTGCCGGGCCGGAGCCGGGCGTGCGGCCTGCCATCGCCGCTATCGGTCAGGTCGATGCGCTCTGCCTGACCCATTCCCATGTGGATCATGCGGCGGCGCTCGATAGCTGGGCCGACATCGGTTCACCGCCGGTCTATGCCAGCGATCTCACCTGGCAGCAGCTGGGCGAGTGCGGCGTACCGCAGCCGGCGCGGCACATTCTGCCGCTGCGCGGCCAGTGCGCACTGGGACCGCTGAATCTGTTCACCGGACGCAGCGGGCATTCGCCGGGATCGATCTGGTTTCATCTGCCGGTGGCGGGCGGCATCACCTATATGGGGGACTGGAGCCGCGAGTCGCTGCTGTTGCCGTTCGACTGTCCGCCACGCGCGCGACTGTTGATCACCGATGGCTCCTATGGCGATCGGAATCAGCGGCTGGCGCAGCAGATTGACGCGCTGGCGCAGGCGGCCAGGCGGGGCGCGGTGGTTACCGCGCCGCTGCACGGACGCGGACCGGAGATGGCGCTGCAGCTCAGCGCGCGCGGATTGCCGGTGGTGATGTGCCCGCAGGTGCGGGAAGAGGTGGCGCAGCTGCTGGCGCTCAACAGCCTGCCCGCTGCGGCTACGCTGGCGCTGGCCAGCCTGCTGCGCATCGCCACGCCGGCGTGCTGGCGACCGGATGCGGTGATCGTCGCAGCGGATGCGGTGGCCGACAGTGGGCTGGCAGCTCAGCTCAGCCATCAGCCCGACTTCCGCCTGATCTTCAGCAGTCACGTCGCCGCCGGTACGCGCGCGTCTGAGATGCTGCAAACCGGGGCTGCCCGCTGGCTGCCGTGGAACGTCCATCCACCGCTTGACGATCAGCTGACGCTAATCAGGCAGACGGCGGCACAACAGGTGATCCCGGCCTTTGTCGCACCGGAACAGTGCCGACAGCTGACCGACCAAAGCCCGGCAGCGCTCTGCTGGCAACAGTACTATCCTCTCTCCTCGCGCTGGGAAAGCGTCGCCTGACGCACCGCGTCTGGCTGCGGGCCGGCGCGCCGTTGTGATTGAACATTTACTTGCCGCTGCCGATAAACCCACTACTAACATTGGTTAATCTTCTTAATGCGCTTGTGATCTCAGCCCTTTTCAGCTGTAGTCTGCCTACGCGATTAAGAACATTCCTAAGCCATCACCCGGCTACCGAGCAGCAGGCTAATAACAATGGATAATAACTCTGATGTCATGTATCGCATGCTGATACAAAGCGTGACTGATTACGCCATCACTATGCTCAAACCCGATGGTGCTGTCGCCAGCTGGAATCAGGGAGCCGGGCGCACCATCGGCTATGCGCCAGACGAAATTATCGGCCGCAGCTTCGCCCTGTTCTACAGCGAAGAGGATCGCCGCCGGGCCCTGCCGCAGCGTGGTCTGGATATCGCCGCTACCGCCGGACATTACGAAACCGAAGGCTGGCGCTACCGCAAAGATGGCAGTGCGTTCTGGGCGCATGAAGTGATTAATCCGATGCGCAGCGATGCCGGCCTGCTGGTGGGATTCGCCCACATCACCCGCGACTGTACCCGGCAGCAGGAACAGCAACGTAAAGAACGTGAGCAGGAGGCGCGCTTTCGCCTGCTGGTGGAGGGCGTCACCGATTACGCCATCTATATGCTCGATCACGACGGCAACGTGGTGAACTGGAATGCCGGTGCCCAGCGCACCAAAGGCTATGTCGCCGAAGAGATTGTCGGCCAGCATTTCTCACGCTTCTACAGCGCGCAGGATCGGCTGAAGCATCTGCCGTCGCAAAACCTGCAAACCGCTTACCGCACTGGCCGCTTCGAAGATGAGGGCTGGCGCTACCGCAAAGATGGCAGCGCGTTCTGGGCGCACGTCGTGATCGATGCGATCCGCGACGATCAGGGCAAACTGATCGGCTATGCCAAAATCACCCGCGACTGCAGTGAACAGCAGCGCATCCGCAATCTGCAGCGTGAACATGAACAGCGTTTTCGCCTGCTGGTCGAAGGCGTCACCGATTACGCCATCTACATGCTGGATATCGAAGGGCGGGTGGTGAACTGGAATGCGGGCGCGCAGCGTGCCAAAGGTTACAAGGCGGATGAGATCGTCGGTCAGCATTTCTCGCTGTTTTACAGCGCCCAGGAACGACTGAATCGCACCCCGGAAGCGAACCTCGGCATCGCTCTGAAGACCGGCCGCTTTGAGGATGAAGGCTGGCGTTACCGCAAAGATGGCAGCGCCTTCTGGGCACATGTAGTGATCGATGCGATCCATGACGATGATGGCAAGCTGATGGGGTTTGCCAAAATTACCCGCGATCGCACCGAGCGGCGTGAGCAGGAGCAGCAGGTGCTGCGCGCCCGCGATCTGGCTGAAGCCCAGAGTGCGCAGAAGACCGCGCTGTCGAAGTTTCTTGATAATATCATCGCCAATATTCCCTCCTGTGTGATCGTAGAAGATGCGATCACTCGCGAGATCCTGCTGGTCAACGATCGTTCGCAGCAGCTGTTTGGCCTGTCGAAATCGCTGATTGTGAACAAGCGGCCACATGAATGTATGTCGCCTGAGCTGAGCGACTATTTCAATAATCTCGCCGATGTGGCGCTGCGCAGTGAAGGTATTCATGAGCGTGAGCAACTGCTGATGACCGCCAGCGGCGAACGCATTCTGCATACCCGCGCCACCGCCATCAACGGCCAGGATGCGCGGCGTAACTACCTGATGCTGATCGTGGAAGATGTCACCGATCAGCGTGCTGCCGATGCCCGCATTCACCATATGGCGCACCATGACAACCTCACCAGCCTGCCAAACCGCATTCTGTTCCGCCAGCGTCTGAGCGAGGCGTTGCGCACCGCCAGCCAGACAGAGCGCCAGACGGCGGCACTCTGTCTGGACCTCGATAACTTCAAGAACGTCAATGACGCGCTGGGCCACCAGATTGGTGATGAGCTGTTACGCTCGGTGGCGAAGCGCCTGCGCAGTACCCTGCGCGATCAGGATACGCTGGCGCGCATTGGCGGTGACGAGTTCGCCATCGTGCTGCCGTCGGTGGCTAACAATGATGAAGCCAGCATTGTGGCGCAGCGCCTGATCGAAGCGATTCGGCCGCCGGTGAATATTGAAGGCCATAACCTGTCGGTGGGGCTGAGCGTCGGCATCGCGCTCAGCACCACCATCACCAATACGCCGGAACAGCTGCTGCGCTGTGCCGACATGGCGCTGTATGAAGCCAAACGCAATGGCCGTAACCGCTTTGAGCATTTCACCCTGGCGATGGATGATGTGGCGCGCAGCCGGCGCGTGATTGAGAACGATCTGCGCGACGCGATCAGCGGCGGGCATCTGCGCCTCTACTATCAGCCGATCACCAACGGCGACAACATCACCATCATCGGCTATGAAGCGCTGATGCGCTGGCATCATCCGATCCGCGGGCTGATCATGCCGAACGACTTTATCCCGATTGCCGAAGAGACCGGGCTGATTCATATGCTGGGGGCGTTTGCCCTGTATGAAGCCTGTCGCGAAGCGGCAAGCTGGGAAGGGGTGCAGTCGGTGTCGGTGAACCTGTCGCCGCTGCAGTTCAAAAACAGCTCGCTGGTGTCGGTGGTGGAAGGCGCGCTGGCGGAATCGGGGCTCGACCCGGCCCGGCTGGAGGTGGAGATCACCGAGTCAGTGCTGCTGGATGACTCGCTCGGCAATATCCGCACGCTGCAAAACCTGAAAGCGCTGGGAGTACAGATTGCGCTGGATGATTTCGGTACCGGCTATTCGTCACTGAGTTATCTGCGCTCCTTCCCGTTCGATAAGATCAAAATCGATAAGTCATTTATTAACGACATGGGTGACAGCCGCGAGGCGCTGGCGATTATCCGGGCGATTACCGGCATGAGCCGCAGCCTGGATATTCAGATCACCGCCGAAGGCGTGGAGAGCAGCGAACAGTTCGCGAAGCTGCGTGACGAAGGCTGTACGCTGTTCCAGGGCTTCCTGTTCGGCCGTCCGCAGCCCTCAGAGCTGCGGCTGAAAACGCTGGGTTAATCATACAGGCCATGCTGCTGCACCGGCGCATGGCTGAGATTATCGCGGATGCGGCGCACCGAATCGCGCACCACCAGTTTGCCATTCAGCAGCAGCGTGCCGGGCGGTGCGCCGGGATGCAGCCGCAGCTCCTGCAGCATCCTCACCGCCGCCGCGCCCAGCTCATCGCGTGGCACCTGCACCGAGGTCAGCGGAATATCGTGGATGGCGGCCAGGTTGAAGCCATCCATACTCATCACCGAAATATCCTGCGGCACCCGCAGGCCAGCCTGCTCCAGCGCGCTGACCGCCCCGGCCGCAATATAGTCGCCGCTGGCCAGAATCGCCGTCGGGCGCAGCGCGTCGGGACAGTGGCGCAGATATTCACTCAGCCGTTCCGCCGCTTCATTGCTGCTGAAGCTGTTAAGGGTCAGCAGATGCTGACGGCTGTCAAAACGCAGGTTCATCGCGTGCCAGGCGTCACGCACGCCCTGTAAGCGCTGCTCCATGGTGTAACGCCGCAGACAGTGCAGCGACAGGATCTGCCGGTGTCCCTGCTCAAACAGGTAGCGCGCCGAAAATTCGCCAATCAGCTGATGATGCGGCGACACCGACGGTAAACGCATCCGGCGATCGCGGGCGTTAATCAGCACGCAGGGCTTGTTCATCTCTGCCGCCAGCTGGTGAATATGCTCGTCGTCGATGCCGATCAGCAGCGCCGCCTCGGTCTGCTGCATCTTATCGATAAACAGCGCCGCATCACTCTCGATCTCCTCCAGCGCGCAGTAGCGCAGCCTGACCTCATGCGGCTCCACCGCCTGACTGATGCCCTGAATCACCTTGTAGTAGAAGATATCACTGCGCACATCAAAGGCGCGCGGCGGCGCAAACACCATCAGATTGTTCAGCAGCAGGCGACCGCTGTGCAGGTTATTCAGCACGCCCTGCTGCCGGGCAATCGCCAGCACCTTGTCACGCGTGGCGGGACGGGTATTGGCTTTTCCCGCCAGCACCCGCGAGACAGTGCTGATCGAGACCCCGCTCAGCGCCGCAATTTCACTCACTTTCAGCCTTTGTTTCATTCTGTGATCGCCTTCAAATCTGCTGATGAAAAATTTTTCATAAGGTGCTGAATCGCGTCAGATAAGCGATTGACCACGCTTTTTACGCTGGCGTTAGCCTGCCATGAAAAAGTTTGCAAAAAAGAGGCTGTACCCACGTTTCGCACTTTTCTAACGTCGTTGCACAGACACGCGGTACGCCTGCCGGCGGTGTGAGTCATCAACGCATATCAGGAGTGGCACTATGAGCCTCGAATCAACAACCAAGCCGATCAGCGCCTCGCGCACGGTTCGCGTGATTAAAAATTTACGCTGGTGGATGCTGGGGATGTTTCTGCTGGGGGTAACGGTGAACTACATCACCCGCAACTCACTCGGCATTCTGGCGCCGGAGCTGAAAAACAGCCTCAACATGAGTACCGAACAGTACTCATGGGTGGTGGCGGGGTTTCAGCTGGCCTATACCCTGTTTCAGCCAATCTGTGGCTGGCTGATCGATGTGATCGGCCTGAAGATGGGCTTTCTGATTTGTGCGCTGATCTGGTCGGTAACCTGCCTGCTGCATGCGGGTGCG
Organism: Pantoea sp. USHLN298; assembly: GCF_037149395.1. NCBI lineage: Bacteria > Pseudomonadati > Pseudomonadota > Gammaproteobacteria > Enterobacterales > Erwiniaceae > Pantoea > Pantoea sp. USHLN298. The sequence goes on along the minus strand of NZ_JBBCRO010000006.1, from coordinate 241,131 downwards.
GGCAGCTGGCTGCATCTGGCGCTGCTGCGTTTCGTGATGGGCGCGTCGGAAGCGGCCGCCACACCGGCTAACGCCAAAGCGATTGGCGACTGGTTCCCGAAAAAAGAGCGGCCGGTGGCGGCGGGCTGGGCAGGCGTCGGCTTCTCGGTCGGCGCGATGCTGGCACCGCCCATCATCTACGTTGCCCACATCTCCTTTGGCTGGCAGGGCGCGTTTCTGCTGACCGGCGGGCTCGGCCTGCTGTGGGTCGGGCTGTGGTGGTGGGGCTATCACGCACCGGACCGTCATCCGCGTCTCTCCGATGAAGAGCGCACCTTTATTAATCAGGATAATGAAGCGATCGGCGAGAAGCTGCCGTTCTTCACCGCGTTAAAAGTGATCGGCAAAGAGAAGAAATTTTACGGCATCGCCATTCCGGCCTTTCTGGCGGAACCGGCCTGGGCGGTACTGAGTTTCTGGGTACCGCTCTATCTGGCAAACGAACGCGGCATGGATCTCAAGCAGATTGTGATGTTCGCCTGGCTGCCGTTCCTCGCCGCCGATCTCGGCAGCGTCGCCAGCGGCTATCTGACCAAAATTTATGTGCGCTGGTTCGGCCTGACCCGTGTCAATTCCATCGTCGCCAGCTCCGTTACCGGCGCGCTGCTGATGGTCTCGCTGGCGCTGATGACGCTGGTTGACGATCCCTGGCTGGCGATTGCGCTGATCTCCGTCGGCGGCTTCGGCCATCAGGTGATCTCCTGCATGCTGAGCGCGCTGGTGGTCGAGCGGTTTGATCGCCGCCAGATGGCCACGGTTAACGGTATGCGCGGCTCCTGCGCATGGATCGCCAGCTTTATTTTCTCGCTGATTATCGGTGTCACCGCCGATACCATCGGCTTCAATCCGCTGTTTGTGGCAATGGGCTTTTTTGACCTGATTGGCGCGGTTTTCCTGGTGATGTTGATCGCCGAACGCCGCCAGCGCCCGGTAAACCATTAAGGATATCCGATGAAAACTCTGAAGAACTGGACCCTGCATCAGCAGGCTGCGCATTTCGTTGAGCTGAAGGTAGAGGATCGTCATTTTCTGCGCCTCTATGTGCTGGAAGAGGGACTGATGCGGGTGCTGCTGAAGCGCGACGGTGAGCTGGCGCTGAACCGCACCTGGAGCATCGCGCCCGATCAGGATGTGCCGTGGCAGGGCCGTGATCGCGAAGCGCTGGACGGTTTTGCGTTGCCCGATTTCAGCGTGCAGCACGATGCGCAACAGGTGCAGATCAGCACCGGACGGCTGCGGGTCACGGTACATCAGCCGCTCTGCCTGAGCTGGGAACAGTTCGACGGTGCTGACTGGCAACCGCTGGCCGCCGATCGCCATACCGGCGCTTATCTGCTCAACGTCCACGGCGACGGCGTGGAACACTATCAGCGCCGCCAGCCGCAGGATCGGGTCTATGGCCTGGGAGAAAAGAGCGGCGATCTGAATCGCGCAAACCGTCGCTTTGAGATGCGCAATCTGGATGCGATGGGCTATAACGCCGCCAGCACCGATCCGCTCTATAAACATATCCCGTTTACCCTGACGCAGCGCGATGGCGTCAGTTTCGGCCTGTTCTATGACAACCTCAGCAGTAGCTGGCTCGATCTCGGCAACGAGCTGGATAACTACCATCTGCCTTATCGCCGCTATCGTGCCGAGGCGGGCGATCTCGATTACTACATGATGCTGGGACCGACGCTGCTTGAGGTCACCAAAGCCTTTGTGCGCCTGACCGGTCGCACCCTGTTTCAGCCTAAATGGAGCCTCGGCTACAGCGGCTCGACCATGCACTACACCGACGCGCCCGACGCGCAACAGCAGCTGCAATCGTTTATTCGCCTGTGCCGCGAGCATGAAATCCCCTGCGACTCGTTCCAGCTGTCGTCGGGCTATACCTCGATTAACAATAAGCGCTACGTCTTTAACTGGAACTACGACAAAGTGCCCGATCCCAACGCGCTGAGCGAGGCGTTTCATCGTGCCGGCATGAAGCTGGCGGCCAACATCAAACCCTGTCTGCTCCAGGATCATCCGCGTTATCAGGAAGTGGCGGCGCAGGGGCTGTTTATTCGCGATTCCGAGCAGGATCGTCCTGAACGGTCGGTGTTCTGGGATGATGAAGGTTCGCACCTCGACTTTACCCATCCGCAGGCGGTGCGCTGGTGGCAGGAGAATGTCACCCGTCAACTGCTGGAAAAGGGCATTGATGCCACCTGGAACGACAACAATGAGTATGAGGTGTGGGATGGCGAAGCGCGCTGTCACGGCTTCGGCCAGCCGATTGCCATCAAGCATATCCGGCCGGTGATGCCGTTACTGATGATGCGCGCCTCAATGGAGGCACAGCAGCAGTTCGCGCCCGACAAGCGGCCCTACCTGATCTCGCGCTCCGGCTGTGCCGGGATGCAGCGCTATGTACAAACCTGGAGCGGCGACAACCGGACCAGCTGGCAAACCCTGCGCTACAACATCCGCATGGGGCTGGGGATGAGCCTCTCCGGACTCTATAACGTCGGCCATGACGTCGGCGGTTTTTCCGGCGACAAGCCCGATGCCGAGCTGTTTGTGCGCTGGGTTCAGAATGGCGTGATGCATCCGCGTTTTACCATTCACTCATGGAATGACGATCACACGGTGAATGAGCCCTGGATGTACCCGGAGGTGACGCCGATGATCCGCGAGGCGATTCGGCTGCGTTATCGCCTGATGCCTTATCTCTACACCCTGGCGTGGCAGGCCAGCGCGCAGGATGAGCCGATGCTGCGTCCGACCTTTCTCGATCATGAACAGGATCCGCGCAGCTGGCAGGAAAATGATGACTTTATGCTGGGGCGCGATCTGCTGGTCGCCAGCGTAGTGGAGCAGGGCGCGCGACAGCGTGAGGTCTATCTGCCGCACAACGGGCATGGCTGGTATGACTGGCACAGCGGTCAGTGGCTGGCTGGCGGTGAGCAGATTACGCTGGATGCGCCGCTGGATCGTCTGCCGTTGCTGGTGCGTGCCGGGGCAGTGATTCCGCTGGGCGAGTGTGAAAGCACCACCGATGCGCAACGCGACCGGGTGCGTCAGTGGCAGTTATGGCCAGCGCCCGCGGAGGCGGTGACGCAGGGAGAGGTGTTTGACGATGACGGTGAAAGTTATGGCTGGCAGCAGGGAAATGCACTGTGGCTGAACTGGACGCTGCGCGGCAGCGCTACCCGAATCGATCTGACGATTGAAAAACGCGGCGATTACCAGCCAGCGTGGCGTGAAATCAGCCTGGTATTGCCAGCAGGCGAGACGCGGGCGTTGTGGGTTAACGGCGAGCCAGCCAGCGTATACCGGCTGGACTAACCGGCTGTTATCGCGGCGGAGCAGGAAAAGGTCGGCCCAGGGACTGGGCCGATAGTATTACGCGCTGTGGTTTTCGGTGCTCATCCGGCCCAGATCTTTATCGACCAGGAACAGACCGTTACCGCTGTTGCTTACCATCGCCAGTTTATCCAGCACGGTTTTGAACAGCTTCTCTTCTTCGTGCTGCTCAGCCACGTACCACTGCAGGAAATTAAAGGTCGGGTAATCCTGTGAGGTCATCGCCGCATGCACCAGTTCGTTGATTTTGGTGGTGATCAGCTGCTCGTGCTCCAGCGCCTGCTGCAGGATTTCATTCAGGGAGGTGAATGAAACCGGCGGTGCAGCAATGGTGCCCAGTACCGGCATCGCGCCGGTATCGCTCAGATAATCGAACAGGCGCTGCATGTGTTCCATCTCTTCGCGCGAGTGCATTTTCAGGAACGAGGCGGCACCTTCGAATCCTTTGTCGCTGCACCAGGCACTCATTTGCAGATAAAGATTGGCGGAGAAAAATTCCAGGTTCAGCTGGTCGTTCAGACGCCCAGTCATTTCAGCAGTCAGCATGGCCGAGTCCTTGTAAGAATATGTTAAAAAAACAGGTGAGAGGCGGTGAATTATGCATCAAACATGTTAGCAATGTGAAGCCTTTTCCGCAAAAACTGCCAATTTATCTGATTGATTTAAATAGAATTATTTCACAACCTGAATGCGACGGATTCTCATTTTTTATCAGCTTCGCACTCTGTATCGCTGGCACCCTTTTAGTGCACCCTGGCTGAGTCATGCTGGTGCAGGCGGCCTGGCACTGATTTCATTTTCGCCAATCTGATTTCGTGATGAAAATAATTCCGGCGCAGTGAGTCTGCGTCCGCTAAATAGATCTCGCCCATTGCGGTGGATTATTCGCCGGTTATGGCTGGGTCAGCGCTGAATAAGGGACGTTCGCTGTGCGCTGGCATAATTCCTGCTTAAAACAGAGTTCCCAATATTGAACGCTGCCGCAGCGCGGAATAAACGGCAGGTCAGCGACATCAGGAGGAAATAATGTCGAATCAGAGTGTGGTTAAGGCGGAAACCGTCAGCGCCAGTAAAGGCAGTTATCTGGCGCTGATTTTCGCCATCCTGTTTTTCTCGGGGCTGTTTTATCGGGTGGATGGGCTGAAATGGCTGGGGGCGTTTGACTTCACCACGCTGGGTGGCAGCTTTGGCACCATGAAAGATCCGGCCAGCAACACCTTTCTTGGGGCCGGCGGGCTTAGTGCTAAAGCGGGTTTCCTGTTTGCGCTGTCACTCACGCCGACCGTGATGCTGGCGCTGGGCGTGCTGGAAATCTTCACCCACTACGGCGCGATCCGCGCAGCGCACCGGCTGCTGACACCATTACTGAAACCCTTAATGGGCCTGCCGGGACGCTGCGGGCTGGCGTTAATTACCGATCTGCAAAGCACCGACGCAGGCGCGGCATTAACCAAAGAGATGGCTGACCAGAAACAGATCGGTAAAAAAGAGGTCGTGGTGATGTGCGCCTGGCAATATTCCGGCGCCGGTTTAATCAATAACTATTTTGCTATTGGTTCGGCGCTGTTTGCCTCAATGACGCTGCCGATCATTATCCCGCTGATGCTCATGCTGGTGCTGAAATTTGTCGGTGCGGCGATAACCCGCTTCGTGTTAAACAGTGTTTATCAAAAGGATTTCAGCGATGGAAAATAATAACGCCGCCAACGTCAGTCATAACCCGTTTGATGTGTTTGTCACCGGTGCGCGTAAAGGCTTTCATATCGCCATTCATAATCTGATGCCCAATGTGGTGATGGCGTATGTGCTGGCGGAAGTGCTCAACCTGCTCGGTATTATGCCGTTGCTGGGACAGGTTTTTGCCCCGGTGATGGGCCTGTTTGGCCTGCCAGGCGAAGCGATTACCGTGCTGCTGACCGCGTGGCTCTCCTCATCGGCGGGCACCGGCGTGGCGGTCAGCCTGCTGACTAAAGGGCTGCTGACCGGCGCGGATATTACCGTGCTGGCACCGGCGATCTTTCTGATGGGATCGCAACTGCAATATATGGGGCGGCTGCTGGGCGTGGCCGATGTGCCGAAAAAATACTGGCCGCTGCTGATGCTGGTAAGCATCAGCAATGCGCTGATCGCGATGTTTGTTATGCGTCTGTTTATTCAGGAGTGAAGCCGTGTCTGAGGTATTAGAGCATTACCATTTTCTGCATGAGATCCCGGAACTGGGATTCCAGGAGGTGAAAACCTCTGCTTACATCGCCGACCAGCTGGAGCGAGCGGGCCTGAAGGTGACGCGCAACATCAACAACACCACCGGCATCGTGGCGGAGATCGACAGTGGAGTGCCGGGTCCGGTGCTGGCGCTGCGCGCCGATATGGATGCGCTGGGTCATATCATTGATGGCGTGCCCTGCGCGCGTCACACCTGCGGCCACGACGGTCACTCTTCCGTGGTGCTGACTGCGGCGGCGGCGTTACTCAAAGAGGGCGCGGTGAAGCGCGGCCGGCTAAAAATTCTGTTCCAGCCCGCGGAAGAGCTGGGGGCGGGCGCACTGGCGATGGTTGAGGGCGGCGCGCTGGATGATGTAGAGATGATTCTGGGATTCCACCTGCGGCCGCTGGAAGAGTGCGTGGTGGGACAGGCGGTGCCTGCGGTGCTTTACTCAGCCTGCAGCACGCTGGAAGCCACCATCAAGGGCCAGCCGGCGCACGCGGCGCGCCCGCACCTCGGCGTTAACGCGCTGGATGCGGCGGTACAGGCGGTGAATGCGGTAAACACGCTGCATCTGTCGCCGGGTCTTAACTGGAGCGTCAAAGCGACACGTTTCCTGTGTGACGCGGGCGTCACCAACTCGGTGCCGGATGAAGCGCGGGTGGTGTGGGATCTGCGCTCGCAGGAAAATGCGCCGATGGAGGTGCTGAAAGAACAGGTTACGCGCGCGATCGTCAACAGCGTCGCGGCGCTCGGTGCCACGGCAGAGGTCCGGGTATTGAAAGAGATGCCGGCGGCTGAAATTGACGATGAGGCGACGGCGGTGATCCGTGCGGCGATTGTTGAGGTGCTGGGAGAAGAGGGACTGCTGCCGGAGAGAACGACCCCTGGCAGCGAAGACTTTTTCTACTATCCAGTTAAACGTCCCGGCGTGAAGGCGGGCTTCTGGGGATTAGGCACCAACCTGACGCCAGGGCTGCATCATCCCGATATGCGCTTTGATCTGGATTCGCTGGAGATTGGCGTGCAGATCTTCAAAGCCTGCGTGAAAAAAGTGCTGGGCTAGCTAACCCCGTTACCCGTCTCGCGGCGGGTAACGCCCTGCTAGCTGGCTGGCACCCAGGGCCCCGTCAGTGGCGGGTTGGGGAAATTACCGGTAAGAATGCGTAGCTCCGCATTGCGCGGTGTATTGTCGCCAGCGCCCTGAATGCTGACAATATCCTGTGGGCAGGCCGAAAAAGCGACATAGCAGTCCATCTCGGCGCGAAGGATGATGTAGTCCCCCGCACGCGTCACCACCGGCAGCGTTTTCAGCGTCATGCCGTCTGGCTGTACCTGAATATTCATAAAAATGTTAAACGACGCCAGGTTGCCGTGTGGCAGGCTCACGCCCAGCGCCGCCATCGCCTCAAACAGGTTGTCATGACAGTTGCGGTGCGGCTCGGTACAGCCCAGCAGGGCATAGCGGCGTGCGTCGCAGGCGGCCATAAAGGTGTCATGCACCCCCGGTGAACTATCCTCCACCAGCGTCAGAATGGGGCGGCGCTGATTGGTGATAAAACTGTCGCCTGTTGTGGGATTAAGACGCTGGTTCCAGACGCGTGTCGCCTCCATCGACATATATTCAGTCACGTCCGCCGCGTTATAAGCCCAGCAATCCACCACCTGGGTGCCGTGCGAATTGATCACCTGTACGGCTTCGCCTTTCTGCAATAAAACGGCCCGGCCGTGACGCGCCGGGACAAGCAGCGCCGCGCGCTGCTGATATTCAGCTGACATAAGATTCTCCTGGTTAATGCGGCATGATGCGGCGATAGCGCGTCATGCGAAATTCAAGGCGGCGTGCCAGCCCGTCGAGCAGGCTGTTGAGTACCCAGTAGCAGACCGCCACGGTGAGGTAAATCTCCAGCGGCGCATAGGTCGCGGAGATCACCTCTCTGGCGGCGTACATAAACTCCTGAACCGAGACGATAGAAAGCAGTGCGGAATCCTTAATCAGACCGATCAACAGCCCGATCAGCGGCGAGAGCATTTGCGGCAGCGTTTGCGGTAACACCACGTCACGTAATTGCTCCGTACGGCTCAGCCCCAGCACGCGGGATGCTTCCCACTGGCTGCGGGGCAGCGCCGCAATGGCACTGCGTATGACCTGAGCGATATAGGGAGCGTAGTAAAGCGTCAGCGCCAGCACGCCGACCTGCGGCGAGCTGAAGGTGACACCATACTCCGGCAGCACGAAATAGAGCAGATAGATCACCACCAGCAGCGGCAGAGCCAGCGTCAGCGCGCTGTAGAAACGCAGCAAGCGTTGCCAGAAGGCTGGCGCACGCATCAGACCGATTGCCATGATGCTGCCCCAGAGTAATGAGCAAAGCGCAGCGACGGCGCAGAGCTGCAGCGTGGCAGCCATTCCCTCGGCCAGTGACGGCAGCGCCGTGAAAATCACCTGCCAGTCCATTATGTGCGCCTCCCATTGCGTTCCAGCTGATGCGCAATGCGCATCAGCGGCAGCGCGATTAAAAGATATCCTGCCGCCACCAGCAGCAGCACCTGCGTTGTCTCATAGGTACGAGCGATGACGATCTGGCCCGCGTAGGTCAGTTCGGTGAGCGCCACCACCGACGCCAGCGGCGTGGTTTTGAGCAGAATGGTAAATTCGTTCACCAGCATTGGCAGGCTGGCCTGCAGCACCTGCGGATTGATCACGTACCACCAGGTCAGCCATCGGCTCAGGCCCAGCGTGCGTGCCGCCTCGCGCTGGCCGCGTGTGACCAGATCCTGATTCACGCGCAGAATTTCCGCCACGTAGGCGCCGCTGTTGAGGCCGATGGCGATCACCGCCGCCAGCATCGGCTGTCCGCCAAGGCTCAGCCGTGGCAGGGTGAAAAACACCACAAACAGCTGCACGATGGCCGGGGTGCCGCGCATCAGGCTGACGTAGAGGCGGCCGATGCCTCGCCACAACCAGAAGCGGCGTAACTGAAGAAAACAGCCGAGCAGGCCCATCGCCAGGCTGAACAGCGCCGCCAGTACGGTGAGACAAAGCGTCATCAGCAGGCCATATCCCAGTTCGGGCAGGGCGCTGACTATCTGTTCATTCAGCCCCATCACCGGCTACTCCAGCTTAAAATCGGACAGGTTTTCCGCCACCGCAAGGCGAAGCGGCGCTGGCTGGTCGTTGCCCTCGATGCCGGTATTGCAGGCCGAAACGATAAACTGCATATCCATGGTGACGCGGCAGGTAATTGCGTCGCCCGCGCGTGTCAGGTTGGGTTCAGGCAGGATCTCGCCCGCGCGCGTGAGCCTGACATGCATAAAGAGATTGATGGGGTCGGGAAGTTTCGGCACCGTCATGCCGAGACGCGACAGTTCGCCGCGAACCGCCTCGACACAACCCTCACCCTGATAGCCGCGCGAGGCCAGAAAGGCACGCGTTGAGGCGGGAAGCAGCAGGTCGTGGCGCTTAACGCTATCTTTGCCCAGCACCATCACCGGGCGTCGGCGATTGTTAACCAGCCGCATGCCTGAGCCGAGCAGATAGCTGTTGCTGAAGACGCGGGTGTGGTGCACCGAGAGCCATATCGCCGGATCGGCGAGACTGAAACCGAACAGCGACGCCACTGCACCTGGCGCCAGCGCGCTGATACGCAGTAACTGGCCGCGCAGCACCCGAATCGAACCGACGCTACCCGCAGCAACGTTAAGTGGGGCGGCAACAGGACGCGATACCACTTCCTCAAATCCTTCACGCATTAACAGCATGGTTCACCTCCGCAGGCTGGCCGTCGTGGATCTCAATGGCGATCGGCGTAACCTGCAGGCCGTTGCCGGGAATGATGTCCTGTGGACAGGAGGAGACGGCGCAGATCAGATCGCACAGTGCCTCGAAGACGATCTGGTCACCGGCCTTGCTGTGCGGATCGGTGACCTCCATACGACCGTCGGCGGTTACCGGCCCGTTTTGAAACAGATTGAACGGTTCCGGCAATGAGAAATAGGTGATGCCGTGCGACTTCATGCCTTCCAGCAAGTTGTCGACACAGTTACGATGGCCTTCTACGCCGAAATCAACGCTGAAACGTGTGCGATCGCAGGCCGGAACATTGGCGTCATGAATACCAATGGTGTCGGCGACGATGCGCAACAGCGGGCGGTTTTCGCTGGACCAGAGTGCATCCCCGGGTTGAAAGAAAAGAGAGCGCAGATGCTGACGGGTATGCACCGGCGAAAGTTTCTCATCATGGTTAGCGGCATTCACCGCCACAAAGTCGGCGGCCTGCTGGCCCTGGCTGTCGATAATGGTAATCAACTGACCTTTGCGAACCTGAAAGGTACGGCCATGTCCGGCTGGCACCCGGATAGAGAGAGGACTCATCGCTTACTCCTGAGGGATAAAATTGCTGGCGGGTACGGTAAAGGTGGTGCCGAGATACTGCTTTTGCAGTGCGCCAAGTTTGCCGCTTTGCTGCATCGCCAGAATATGGTCGCTGATCGCCTTGTTCAGCGTCAGATCCTCTTTACGGGTGGCCCAGGCCATCCACTGAGAAGGCCCGGCTTCCCCGGCCTGCGCGACTTTATCGGAATGCTTTTTCACGATCGGTGCCAGCACAGCAATATCATCCAGTACGAAGTCGGCGCGTTTTGTCATCAGTGTGGTGACGGTCTGATCCAGCGTATCGACGCTGATAATCGTAATGGGCGCTTTGCCGGCTTTCTTCAGCTCTTCGTTAAAGCCTTTCAGCAACTGTTCTGGCACGCTGGCGCTCTTAACGGCACCGCGCAGCCCGGAGAGGCGCGCCGGGTCTATCGGCGATCCGTTAAATTTCTCCGCGTCGTTTTTACGCATCAGCACGCCATTAACCGTTTTGCTGTAGGGGACGGTAAACAGCACCTTCTTTGCACGCTCGGCGGTGACGTTGAGTGAGGAGCCTTCGGCGTCGAACGAGCCGGAGATCAGACCGGGCAGAATGCCGCTGAAGGCGGTTTTCTGAAACACCAGTTTCACTCCCAGATCCTGAGCGAAGGATTGCATGATGGCGACGCTGTAGCCGGTGACCTCGCCCTTGTCACTGGTATATTCATAGGGCGGAAAGGTCGGGTCGATGCCAACGGTAATTTTGCCGCTGCTTTTAATATCCGAAAGCGTATCAGCCTGCGCGGCGCTGACGGCCAGTAGCGCGGTGAGAAAGAGTGCGATTTTTTTCATTATGGTGATCCCCTGGTATTGGTGAAGTTCATCAATACCCGAGCAGCTTTCGTGCCACTTTGCGGCACCGCAAACAGAGAAGGCAGCTGAGCCCGGCGCTTTTACAAACAAAATCAGTGAGAAACATCTGTTTCTTTTTCTGTATTTTATTTTTCTTTTGTTTCTTCAGGCGGCGTGACGCGTCAGGTACGCCGAACAACGGCGCACCTTTTCAGGGCATCAGAGGGAAGGGGATGCGCCAGCGTGGCACATTATTCCAGCTCGTCGAGTTGCTGGTGCAGGACCTCGATGGCAGCAAGACGATCGCTACCGGCCTTGCCTGAATGGCGGGCCACCAGCGAGCAAAGCAGGTTGCAGACGCCAGAAAGCGCCACCGTGCTGTCGAAAATCAGACTTCCATCGGTGTGGCAGCGCAATGTCCAGCGCGCGTGGCGCGCAGGTTTTCCCGCTAATGCATCGGACAGATAAAGCATAGGGACCTCCAGCAGGTCTAGCGCCGCCATTGCGGAATCCAGTGCTGGCATACGACGACGCAGACCGACACAGATCGCCAGGTCCTGCTGGCCGAGGTCGGCAAGCTGCTCGGCCAGCGAGTCGCCAGCGCGTGGCAGCAGCGAGACATGGGGATGGACATGCAGCAGATCGCGATAGATCAGGGCGGCGATGGTCTGGCTGTGACGCCAGCCCAGGATGACCACGCGACGCGCCTGGGCGATCGCCTCCACGCATGACTGCAGCGTGTCGCCCTCCAGCGAACGAAAGGTATTCACCAGATTGGCGATCTCTTTTTCCAGGTGCTGCTGCATCAGACTATCGAGCGGCGAGGCGCTGGAACCCGTGTGCAGGTAAAGGGGCGAACCGCTATTCTGCATTTCACGCGCCTGACGACGCGCCGCTTCGTAGCTCTCATAGCCAAGATGACGAAAAAAACGGGTGGCGGTCGCTTTGGAGACGCCCGCGCTCTGCGCCAGTTCCGTAGCGGTATTCATCGCTAACTGACCGGGCGCCGCGAGCAGCACTTCTGCCAGTCGTTGTTCGTGAAGGGAAAGCTCATCCCAGTATTGTCGAATACGGCCCTCCAGGGGGACCGGTCTGGCGCTCATGGGAAATTCCCTGAAATTGAAAACCTTTATCCTGCACATCGTGTGCCGGGTTGTCATCTGTTTTGACCATCGACCCCAGGCAGACAACTTTTTCCGCCGCCGCTGTTCGCCGCTGCGCGCAAAATATTGTATGCTATGCCGCCTTAAAGCTGACCAGGTAACCGGATTTTACGCCAATGTAACTTCGCGCTGACCCGCCGACGACATGATGTCGCCTTTGGCACCGTTTACCCGCCGGTAAGGTTCTGCCGGCCACCGTGATTTATCAGCAGCGCCAGACCGAGCGCGCTGCTCCATTGAGAAGAATCCCATGTCTAATCCCTTTTTAGAAGAGGTGGCACGCCGCCGCACCTTCGCGATAATTTCGCACCCGGATGCCGGTAAAACCACCATTACCGAAAAAGTCCTGCTGTTCGGACAGGCTATCCAGACCGCCGGTACGGTAAAAGGCCGCGGCTCTAACCAGCACGCTAAGTCGGACTGGATGGAAATGGAGAAACAGCGTGGTATCTCCATTACCACCTCGGTGATGCAGTTCCCCTATCGCGATAGCCTGGTGAACCTGCTGGATACACCGGGTCACGAAGATTTCTCGGAAGATACCTACCGTACGCTGACCGCGGTTGACTGCTGTCTGATGGTGATCGATGCCGCGAAAGGCGTTGAGGATCGTACCCGCAAGCTGATGGAAGTCACCCGTCTGCGCGATACGCCGATCCTGACCTTTATGAACAAACTTGACCGTGACATCCGCGATCCGATGGAAGTGCTGGATGAGGTGGAAAGCGAGCTGAAAATTGCCTGTGCGCCCATCACCTGGCCTATCGGCTGCGGCAAGCTGTTCAAAGGGGTGTATCACCTCTACAAAGATGAAACCTATCTCTACCAGACCGGTAAAGGCCACACCATTCAGGATGTCCGCATCGTGAAGGGGCTGAACAACCCGGACCTCGACATCGCGGTCGGGGAAGATCTGGCGGCACAGCTGCGTGAAGAGCTGGAGCTGGTGCAGGGCGCATCGCACGAATTTGAGCAGGAAGCGTTCCTTAACGGCAAACTGTCGCCGGTCTTCTTCGGCACCGCGCTGGGTAACTTCGGCGTGGATCATATGCTGGATGGCCTGGTCGCCTGGGCACCGCGTCCGATGCCGCGCAAAACCGATACCCGCACCGTTGAAGCCAGCGAAGAGAAATTTACCGGCTTCGTATTTAAAATTCAGGCCAACATGGACCCGAAACACCGTGACCGCGTGGCCTTTATGCGCGTGGTGTCAGGGAAATATGAGAAAGGGATGAAGCTGCGCCAGGTGCGCACCGGCAAAGATGTGGTGATCTCTGACGCGCTGACCTTTATGGCGGGCGACCGTTCCCACGTTGAAGAAGCCTATCCCGGCGACATCATCGGCCTGCATAACCACGGCACTATTCAGATCGGCGATACCTTCACTCAGGGTGAGAACATGAAGTTCACCGGTATTCCGAACTTCGCGCCGGAGCTGTTCCGTCGTATCCGCCTGCGCGATCCGCTGAAGCAGAAACAGCTGCTGAAAGGGCTGGTTCAGCTGTCGGAAGAGGGTGCGGTACAGGTGTTCCGTCCGGTTCACAACAACGACCTGATCGTCGGTGCCGTCGGGGTGCTGCAGTTCGATGTGGTGGTGGCGCGTCTGAAGAGCGAATATAACGTCGAGGCGATCTACGAAGCGATCAACGTCTCAACGGCGCGTTGGGTCGAATGTGACGATGCGAAAAAGTTCGAAGACTTCCAGCGTAAAAACGAAGTTAACCTCGCGCTGGATGGCGGTGATAATTTGACTTATATCGCCCCAACCATGGTGAATCTGAATATTACGCAGGAACGTTATCCTGACGTCAGGTTCCGCAAAACCCGCGAGCACTGATTCTGCGCTATCCGGGCCATTCCAGCTGGGAATGGCCCTGTTTTCCTCCTTCCAGACTCCTCCTAAAAACCCCGTTTTTCTTCTGTTTTGACGTGTGATCAACCAGTTAGCCAGGCAAAGCGCGAAATGCCGTCTATGATTACTCTATCGGACGGCGGAAGAGACTTCTCTTGTCCTTACGTCCTGTAACCCAGCAGCGCGGTTTGCTGCTGTTGCGCCCACAGTTTTGGGCGAGTTAACTGATAGAAGGAATATATCGATGAACAAGACTAAGATTGCTAAAACCCTGATGGCCGCCATGATTGGCTCAGCACTGATCAGCGGCAGCGCACTGGCTGACGAATCAATGTCGCAGAAAGCGTCACAGACAGCCGACAGCGCGGGTTCAAAAATCGATAGTTCTATGAAAAAAGTCGATGGTTTTATGGATGACAGCGGCATCACCGCCAAGGCAAAAGCCGCACTGGTTGATGATGACGCGATTAAAAGTACGGATATTTCGGTGAAAACGCATCAGGGCGTGGTGACATTAAGCGGTTTCGTCACCTCACAGGATCAGGCTGAAAAAGCCGTGGCTGTGGTGCAGAAAATCGAAGGTGTTAAATCCGTCAGTGACAAGCTACACGTTAAAGACAGCAAATCTCAGTCAATGAAAGGTTATGCGGGCGATGCCGCTACGACCAGCGAAATTAAAGCTAAGCTATTAGCGGATGACATTGTTCCGTCGCGCAACGTAAAAGTTGAAACCACCGACGGCGTTGTTCAGCTTTCAGGGCACGTTGCAAATCAGGCGCAGTCAGACCGCGCTGAGAGCATTGCGAAAGCCATTGAAGGCGTGAAAAGCGTTAAGAATGACCTGACGGTTAAATCTTAATGGTAACCGTGCGGCCGCAACAGCAGGCCGCACGGATAAAAGATACCCATCCGGGGATTAAATAAGCAGTTCGATTTTCAATAGGGTAAGGAGAGGCTTATGTTTCGTTGGGGCATTATTTTTCTGGTGATCGCACTGATTGCTGCAGCGTTAGGTTTTGGCGGTTTAGCGGGTACAGCAGCATGGGCAGCTAAAGTTGTCTTCGTTGTTGGTATTATCCTGTTCCTCATCAGCCTGTTTACCGGCCGTAAAAAGCTTTAGCCGATGAGTCCTGCAGTATAATGCAAAGCATGTAAGCATAAAGCGGAGACCAGTCATCTGTAGCGCATAAGGTGAAAAAGGGATTTTTTCACACCGTTACAAGGGGCAATCAGCACAGCGCGGTTGCCCGGCTAAAGGAGGGTATGACTGGTTCTCCGGAATGCTGCTGGACAGACGTCACAATCCCTCAGCCTGCCCGCGGGAACCCCTTTTGAGGTTCACACAGTGGGTACACGCATTCCCGTTACGCTCGGCGCCATTGAACCTCTTGCGCTGACACCCTTTAAATCGCATAAAATTGCGCTGGTCTGTGAAGGCGGCGGTCAACGCGGTATCTTCACCGCAGGCGTGCTGGATGAGTTTCAGCGTGCCCGATTCAACCCCTTTCAATTAATGCTTGGCACCTCTGCCGGTGCGCAAAATCTTTCTGCCTTTGTCTGTGGTCAGCCTGGCTACGCCCGTCGCGTGATAACCCGTTACACCACCAATAAACTCTTTTTCGATCCGTTGCGTTTCGTGCGCGGCGGTAATCTGATCGATCTCGACTGGCTGGTCGAAACCACGCGCAGCGAATTTCCGCTGGCGATGACCAGCGCCGAAAAAATGTTCTCCAGCGGACGTGAGTTTTATATGTGTGCCTGCCGCAGCGACGACTACGCGCCAGGCTACTTCACGCCAACGGCTGACAACTGGCTGGATTTAATCAAAGCCTCCAGCGCCATTCCCGGCTTCTACCGGCTTGGGGTTAACCTTGAAGGGATCAGCTATCTGGATGGCGGCATCAGCGATGCGATTCCGGTGCGGGAAGCGGCGCGCCGTGGCGCAGATACCATTGTGGTGATTCGTACCGTACCGTCACAGATGTTCTACACGCCAAAATGGTTTAAGCGTATGGAGCGCTGGATGACGGCGGCTGCCTTCCAGCCGATGATTAACGTGCTGCACCAGCATGAGCAGAGCTATCGGGAGATTCAGCAGTTTATTGAAAATCCGCCCGGTGACTTACGCATTATTGAGATCTTTCCTCCGCATGTGCTGGCCAGCAGCGCGCTCGGCAGTCGGATATCGTCGCTGAATCAGGATTACCATCTGGGCCGACGCTGCGGCCGCTATTTCCTTGCCACGCTCGGCCAGTGGCTCAGTGATGCGGAGCCGCAAAGCCCGCCGCGCATCGTGATGCCGTCTGCGCCGGTTGCCAATGCGCCGGATAACCGCGAGATTATGACGCCGCCGCTGGCAGATAATGATGCCGATTACGATAAAGGATCGCTGGCATGAGGTTTATCGATACCCACTGTCATTTTGATTTTCCGCCGTTTGAGGCGGATGCTGAGGCCAGCCTGGCGCGTGCCGCTGCCGCAGGCGTTGAGAAGATTATTATCCCGGCGGTGGAGGCCAGTCGGTTTAACCGGGTCTGCGAGCTGGCTGCCAGCCATGCTCCGCTCTACGCCGCGTTTGGGCTGCATCCGATTGCCATTGAACAGCATCAGGAAGCCCATCTCGATCAGCTGGAGACGTTGCTGCAGCAGCGCCCGCGTAAGCTGGTGGCGATCGGCGAGATCGGGCTGGATCTCTATCGCGACGATCCGCAGTTTGATAAGCAACTGCGCTTTCTTGATGCGCAGCTTAAACTGGCGAAACGCTATGCGCTGCCGGTGATCCTGCACTCGCGGCGTACCCATGACAAGCTGGCCCAGCATTTGCGGCGTCACGATCTGCCGCGTCGCGGCGTAGTACACGGCTTCGCGGGCAGCCTGCAACAGGCGCAGGCGTTTATTAAACTCGGCTATGCGATTGGCGTCGGCGGCACCATTACCTATGAACGGGCGAGCAAAACCCGTCAGACGCTGGCGCAGCTGCCGCTCTCTTCGCTGCTGCTGGAAACCGATGCGCCGGATATGCCGCTGAAAGGCTTTCAGGGCCAGCCAAACCGGCCAGAACGGGCGCGCCAGGTGTGGGAGACGCTCTGCACCCTGCGGGAAGAATCCCCTGAAGAGATCGCCGATGCGCTGTGGCATAACAGCCAGCAGCTGTTTCAGCTCGATCCCGCTTTCCCTGCCGTACGCCTTCAACCCGCTCAGCGCTAGCGGATCGCCTTTGCCCCAGGGTGAGTGTGATAATAGTAACATTTGATCGGGTGGCGTATAATGGGCTTTAAATGGCGTTATATGCGACTCAGATCTGGTTTTTCATGTCAGTATTACATCATTTTCTTATTCTGATGTGACTGCTGGCACATAAAAAAGCCGGTGACGCTGTTATTATTATCACATTCCGCCGGCCAGCCGGTGGATCGCACCTCGATCCTTTGGAGAGCCTCATGACCGATATCAAACACCTTGCCCTGCGCGCCCTGAAACTGATGGATTTAACCACCCTGAATGACGACGACACCGACGCAAAAGTGATCGCCCTGTGTCATCAGGCTAAATCCCCGGCAGGCAACACCGCCGCAATCTGTATCTATCCGCGTTTTATTCCGATTGCCCGTAAAACGCTGCGCGAGCAGGGTACCCCGGAAATCCGCATCGCCACGGTGACTAACTTCCCGCACGGCAATGACGACATTGAGATTGCGCTGGCAGAAACCCGCGCGGCGATCGCCTACGGTGCCGATGAAGTGGATGTGGTGTTCCCGTATCGTGCGCTGATTGCCGGCAACAGCCAGGTCGGTTTTGATCTGGTGAAAGCCTGTAAAACCGCCTGCGCCGAAGCAGATGTGCTGCTGAAAGTGATCATCGAAACCGGCGAACTCAAGCAGGAAGCGCTGATCCGTCAGGCCTCTGAAATCGCGATTGATGCCGGTGCGGACTTCATCAAAACCTCTACCGGTAAAGTGCCGGTTAACGCCACGCCTGAAGTGGCGCAGATCATGATGAACGTGATCCGCGATAAAGGCGTCAGCCAGCAGGTTGGCTTTAAGCCCGCTGGTGGCGTGCGCACCGCTGAAGATGCCGCGATCTACCTGAAAATGGCGGAAGAGACGCTGGGTGCCGACTGGGCCGATGCGCGTCATTTCCGTTTTGGTGCATCAAGCCTGCTGGCGAGCCTGCTGAATACCCTGGGTCATGACAGCGACACCAGCAAAGCGGGTTACTGATCTTTCAGGCGGTCGCTGACCGCCTGTTCCCCATCCTGATTTCCCTGAACCAGGGGGTTACCTTGTTCCTGCCACAAGAAATAATTCGCAAAAAACGTGACGGCCATGCGCTGACTGAAGAGGAGATTCGCTTCTTCATCAATGGTGTGCGTGATAACACCGTTTCGGAAGGTCAGATCGCCGCGCTGGCGATGACCATCTATTTCCACGACATGACGCTGCCTGAGCGCGTGGCGCTGACCATGGCGATGCGTGATTCCGGTACCGTGCTGAACTGGAAATCGCTCAACCTGAATGGGCCGGTGGTGGATAAGCATTCGACCGGCGGCGTCGGCGATGTGACGTCGCTGATGCTCGGGCCGATGGTGGCCGCCTGCGGCGGCTATATTCCGATGATCTCCGGCCGTGGCCTCGGTCATACCGGCGGCACGCTGGACAAGCTGGAGGCGATTCCGGGCTTTGATATCTTCCCCAGCGATGACCGCTTCCGCGAAATCATCAAACAGGTTGGGGTGGCGATTATCGGCCAGACCAACTCCCTGGCCCCGGCGGATAAACGCTTCTACGCCACGCGCGACATTACCGCTACCGTCGATTCCATCCCGCTGATTACCGCCTCGATTCTGGCGAAGAAGCTGGCGGAAGGGCTGGATGCGCTGGTGATGGATGTCAAAGTGGGTTCGGGCGCGTTTATGCCAACCTATGAGGCGTCAGAAAGTCTGGCGCAGTCGATTGTGGGCGTCGCCAATGGCGCAGGTTGCCAGACCACCGCACTGCTGACGGATATGAACCAGGTTCTCGCCTCCTCTGCCGGTAACGCATTGGAAGTGCGGGAAGCGGTGCGCTTCCTGACCGGCGAACAGCGCAATCCACGTCTGCTGGAAGTGACGCTGGCGCTGTGCAGCGAAATGTTGATTTCCGGCAAACTGGCCGCAGATGAGAAAGAAGCGCGCCAGCAGCTGATGCAGGTGCTGGATAACGGCAAAGCGGCGGAAATTTTTGCCCGCATGGTCGCGGCCCAGAACGGGCCAGCCGATTTCGTAGAGCGCTACGACACCTATCTGCCCGCGCCGATGCTCAGCAAAGCGGTCTATGCCGATCGACCGGGCATCGTCAGCAGCATGGATACCCGGGCGCTGGGGCTGGCGGTGGTCGCGATGGGCGGTGGACGCCAGCGCGCCAGCGACAGCATTGATTACAGCGTCGGTTTAAGCGAGATGATTACCCTGGGTGAGCGTGCTGATGCTCAGCGCCCGCTGGCGATTATCCATGCCAGCAACGAAGCGCAGTGGCAACAGGCCGCCGCAGCGGTCAAAGCCGCGCTGGTGCTGAGTGATACCGCGCCCGCCGCCACGCCAGTGGTCTATCGTCGTGTGAGCGATGTCAGTTAACCGGCCAGTAATCGGTGCCAGCGGCAACGCATTCGGGTATACTGATCTGATCGCTTTTTTTTGACTTGTCACGCGCCATTGCGCAGGAGACTTGCATGAAACGTGCTTTTATTATGGTTCTCGACTCCTTCGGGATCGGCTCCAGTAAAGATGCCGATAAATTCGGTGATGAAGGTTCAGATACGCTCGGCCACATTGCTGAAGCCTGTTTCAACGGTGAAGCAGATAAAGGCCGTAAAGGGCCACTGCATCTGCCTAACCTGACCGCACTGGGTCTGGCTAAAGCCGCAGAACTCTCTACCGGTCGCTTCCCGGCGGGCCTCGATCCGAACGCGAAGATCACCGGCGCTTACGCTTACGCCAGCGAAATTTCGTCAGGTAAAGATACGCCGTCAGGCCACTGGGAAATCGCCGGTGTACCGGTGCTGTTCGACTGGGGTTACTTCAGCGATCAGGAGAACAGCTTCCCGCAGGAACTGCTCGATAAGCTGGTAGAGCGCGCGGCGCTGCCGGGCTATCTCGGTAACTGCCACTCTTCCGGTACGGTGATTCTGGATCAGCTGGGTGAAGAGCATATGAAAACCGGCAAGCCGATTTTCTACACCTCTGCGGACTCCGTATTCCAGATCGCCTGTCACGAAGAGACCTTTGGCCTGGATCGCCTCTATGCGCTGTGCGAAATTGCCCGCGAAGAGCTGACGGAAGGTGGCTATAACATCGGTCGTGTGATTGCGCGTCCGTTTGTCGGCGATAAAGCGGGTCACTTCGAACGCACCGGCAACCGTCACGATCTGGCAGTTGAGCCACCGTCTGCCACCATGCTGAAAAAGCTGGTGGATGAGAAGGGCGGTCATGTGATTTCGGTGGGTAAAATCGCCGATATCTATGCGGAACAGGGCATCACCAAAAAGGTCAAAGCGACCGGACTGGATGCGCTGTTTGACGCTACGATTCAGGAGATGAAAATCGCGCCGGATCAGTCGATTGTCTTTACCAACTTTGTCGACTTCGACTCGACCTGGGGACATCGCCGTGATGTCGCCGGTTACGCGGGCGGACTGGAGCTGTTTGACCGTCGTCTGCCGGAGCTGATGGAGCTGGTGGGTGAGGATGACATTCTGATCCTGACCGCCGACCACGGCTGTGATCCGACCTGGAAAGGCACCGAACATACTCGTGAGCACATTCCGATTCTGATTTACGGACCGAAAGTTGAACCGGGTTCACTCGGTTATCGCGAAACCTTCGCCGATATCGGTCAGACAATTGCACACTATTTTGGCCTGTCCGACATGGACTATGGCAAGAACATGCTGTAACCCAGCGATTTAACAAGGATAAAGTAACAATGGCAACTCCGCATATTAATGCCGAAATGGGTGACTTCGCTGACGTGGTCCTGATGCCGGGCGACCCGCTGCGTGCGAAACACATTGCTGAAACCTTCCTGGAAAATCCGGTGGAAGTGAACAATGTGCGCGGCATGCTGGGCTATACCGGCACCTACAAAGGCCGCAAAGTGTCAGTGATGGGCCACGGTATGGGCATCCCGTCCTGCTCGATCTACACCAAAGAGCTGATCACCGACTTCGGCGTGAAGAAGATCATTCGTGTGGGTTCCTGTGGTGCGGTGCGTGCAGACGTTAAACTGCGCGATATCGTAATTGGTATGGGTGCCTGCACCGATTCCAAAGTCAACCGTATGCGTTTCAAAGATCACGATTTCGCAGCGATTGCCGATTTCGAGATGGTGCGTAACGCGGTCGATGCGGCTAAAAATCTGGGTGTGGAAGCGCGCGTGGGTAACATCTTCTCCGCCGATCTGTTCTATACCCCGGACCCGCAAATGTTCGACGTGATGGAAAAATATGGCATCCTCGGCGTTGAGATGGAAGCGGCGGGCATCTACGGTGTGGCGGCAGAGTTTGGTGCTAAAGCGCTGACCATCTGTACCGTATCGGACCATATCCGTACCCACGAGCAGACCACGGCGGCTGAACGTCAGACCACCTTCAACGACATGATCAAAATTGCGCTGGAGTCAGTGCTGCTGGGGGATTAATTCTCGCGCCGGTGCGGTTTAATGCCGGCTGCCTGATGATCTCTGCGGGTCCTCTTTTCACCGGGAGGACCCGATCTTTCTTCCTTTCCCATCCTGTAACATTCACATCAAATGACACACTTTTCGCCAGGCTTGTGCATCTTCGCGCTGGTACGCCTGCGTTCGCGCTTTATCATGGGGCGGAACAACAAATAATAAATAACCGCCTGATAATGCTGCCTGATGAATTTTCGTAATTTCGACGCTGAAGAGAAACTGTTTGCCCGTCGCGCGACGGTCTCTTTTGCTCTGGTCTGTCTCTGCTTCACCATTCTTGCTGTGAACCTGTATCGCCTGCAGGTGCGCGACCACAGCTACTATCAGACCCGATCCAACCAGAACGACATCAAAATGATCCCCATCGCCCCGACGCGCGGGCTGATTTATGACCGTAATGGTATTCCTCTGGTGCGCAACGTCAGCTGGTACGCCATTACGCTGACGCCCTATAAAATCGCGGATATGCAGGCCACGCTGCAGGCGCTGACGCCGATCCTCAACCTGACGCCCGACGAGATTGAAACCTTCCGGCACGCGTTAAAACAGACCAGCCGCTACAAGCCGGTGGTGCTGAAAGAGGAGCTGAGCGAGGAGCAGGTAGCGCGCTTCGCGGTTAACCAGTTTCGGTTTACCGGTGCCAGCATTGAAATTTACCAGGATCGGCAATATCCCTACGGCGCCGATCTGGCGCACGTGCTCGGTTATGTGTCGAAAATCAACGATAACGACTACAAACGGCTGAACGCGGCGGGCATCGCCGAGAACTATGCCGCTGACCACAATATCGGTAAACAGGGCATTGAAGGCTATTACGAGACGATGCTGCACGGCAAGCCGGGCTATCAGGAAGTGGAGGTGGATAACCACGGCCGTATCGTGCGGGTGCTGAAAGAGGTGCCGCCGGTCGCGGGCAAAAACCTTACCCTGACGCTGGATCTGCATCTGCAACAGTACGCCGAAAGTCTGCTGGCAGGCCAGCGTGCGGCGCTGCTGATTGAGGACCCGCGCGACGGCTCGGTGCTGGCGATGGTCTCCAGTCCCAGCTACGATCCCAATCCGTTTGTGAAAGGCATCAGCTATCAGGCTTACAAATCCCTGCTGCAGGATAAGGATCTGCCGCTGATCAACCGCGTGACCCAGGGCCTCTATCCTCCGGCCTCGACGGTGAAGCCCTATATGGCGATGTCAGCGCTGCTGACCCATGTGATTACGCCGCAGTCGCAGTTCTTTGGCGCGCCCACCTGGACGCTGCCTGGCACCGATCGCCGCTACCGCGACTGGAAAAAAACCGGTCACGGTATGCTGGATGTCACCCGGGCGATTGAGGAGTCAGCCGACACCTTCTTCTATCAGGTGGCCTTTATGATGGGCATCGACCGTATCCACACCATGCTGAGCCAGTTTGGTTACGGCAAATCGACCGGCATCGATCTGAATGAGGAGTACAACGGCTTACTGCCGAGCCGCGAGTGGAAGCAAAAGGTACATAAAAAAACCTGGTATCAGGGCGATACCATTTCCGTCGGCATTGGTCAGGGCTACTGGATTGCGACGCCGATTCAGATGGAAAAAGCGATGGTGGCGCTGATTAATAATGGCCGGGTGATTGCGCCGCATCTGCTGGAGAAAGCCCAGCGCGGTACGCTGATTGAGCGCTATCAACCGAAACAGCCAGCCGCGCAGATTGGCGATCCGCACTCTCCTTACTGGTCGCTGGTGCGCCACGCCATGTTTGGCATGGCGAATGCGCCTAACGGCACCGGCTACAAATATTTTCATACCGCGCCTTATGGCATCGCAGCGAAAAGTGGTACGTCGCAGGTGTTTGGTTTGCGACAGAATCAGACCTATAACGCCAAAATGATCCCGGTCCGGCTGCGCGACCATATTTTCTATACCGCGTTTGCGCCGTTCGATGCACCTAAAGTGGCGGTGACGCTGATTCTGGAGAATGGCGGTGGGGAAGGGGTTACGGCGGCACCGGTGATGCGTGCCATTCTGGATCACATCTTTATTCCGCCCGCAGCGGAAGCGTCAGATGCGCCGGTGGCGGCAGAAAAGAAATAGCCGTGCAGGGGAAAAAAGGGGCCGCGGCCCCTATGGATTTCAGGCTTTTAGCGTCTCCGTTACGTGGCTGATCGCCCGCACCACATCCGTTGCGCCTTCACGAATTTTAGCAATCACGCCGCCCGCTTCCTGCGCCAGTTGCACCCCGTGGTCGGCACGCTTCAGGTTCGATTCAATCCCCTTCAGCGCCTTATTCGCCAGCAGATGATTTTGCTGCACCCGGTTCTCAATTTCGGCCGTGGCACGGTTGATGTTAGCCGCCAGCGTTCTGACCTCGTTGGCGACCACCGCAAAGCTGCGGCCGTGAGTGCCGGCGCGCGCCGCTTCAATGGCCGCATTCAGCGCCAGCAGGTTGGTCTGATCGGCAATACGGCGAATGCTGTCCACCATAAAGCCAATACGCTCAGACGATTCACTCAGACCCGAAATATCACCCGAAATCCCCTGCAGTTCGCCTGCCAGCGCATTCATGGTCTGCACGCTGTTGGCGATCACATCTGCTCCGATGCGGGTGCTTTCATTGGTTTGCAGGGCGGTGTGATAGGCCCGCTGAGCCGCTTCGCGCTCCTGCTGGTTCTTCGCGACCTGGGCCGTCACGTCGGTGGCAAACTTCACCACTTTATATAATTTGCCCTGCTCGTCGAACACCGGATTGTAGGTGGCACGTAACCAGACGGTGCGGCCTTGCTTATTCACCCGTGGAAACTGACCTGAGATAAATTCGCCGCGATTCAGCTGCTGCCAGAGTTCGCTGTATTCGCGGCTGTTGCGGATCTCTTCTGAGCAGAACTGGCTGTGGTGCACGCCCTGAATCTCCTCACCACGGTATCCCATTGTCTTCAGGAAGTTATCGTTGGCTTTGAGCACTTCGCCTTTCAGGTTGAAGGCGATCACCGCCATCGAGCGCTCAATGGCGTTCGTCATGGCGCGCTGCTCCTGAGCGTCGTTGATATGGCCGGTGATGTCAGTCGCCAGCTTCACGATTTTGAATACCCGTCCATGACGATCCTGCACCGGCACATAGTTGGCTTCGAGCCACACCGGTCGGCTATTTTTTGCCACACGCAGAAACTTATCGCTGAAACTTTCGCCGCGGTTCAGCCGTAGCCAGAAGTCGCGGTAGTCATTTGACTGCAGCTGATCCGGCGTACAGAACAGGCTGTGATGCTGACCCTCAATCTCTGCCAGCGTATAGCCCATACGGTCGAGGAATAGCGCATTGGCGCTGAGAATGGTGCCATCGGGAGTGAACTCAATCATGGCGATCGAGTCATTAAGGGAGGTGAGGGTTGCTGCGGAGTGTGTACGCTTCTGCCTGCTGAGGCGCGAAGCAATGCCTGATGTAATGGTGTAAAACATGGTGATCCTTATTATTAGTGTTGGTCTCGTCACACTTATCGGCGTAACCACGCCACAATTCAGCCTCCGCAGCCGGCCTGAACGAAATTTAATCACCGATAGCACGATTTTTACCGGCAGTGGAGCGACAGGCCAGGGGGTTGATGGAAAAGCCGTCAGTCGATTTCTTTTTGATGAAAAGCGTTTGACGCTGTCGGGCCGCTTTGGTTTAATGCGCCCCGTTGCCCGAATAGCTCAGTCGGTAGAGCAGGGGATTGAAAATCCCCGTGTCCCTGGTTCGATTCCGGGTTCGGGCACCATATTTAAAGAACCCGCCTTTGGCGGGTTTTTGCTTTTGTGCCGCAGAAAATCCCTTCGCACACCCTTTTTCACGCCGCTCTTGACTGAACAGATTTCACGGCGAAACTAATTTCCCGGCTCACCTCTATGCTGTATTGCCAGGGCCGGGCCGCCTGATATCCTGTCCAGCCTGCAATTCACCGCGACTAATCGCGTTTTAAAAGCCTCCCTTTACAGAATTGTGCGTACAGGCACAATAAGCTCCTTTAAACCCTGTCTTATGGCTGCTATGTCAGAAGAAGCGCTGCGACTACAGATACAAAACCTGAAAAAGCATAATGCGCGTCTGAAGCGTATAGCCCATGACGCCCGTAACAAGCTCAACGCAGCGCTGGACGGTACCGGCCTGTTCCTGTGGCAACTCGATATCCCCAGCGGCAAGCTGGTGATTTTCAACCGACGCTGGGGCGCAATGCTGGGCTTTCAACCCAAAGAGACCGACGCCAACTTCGAGTCCTGGAAAGAGAGCCTCCATCCTGAAGACGCTGATGAAGTGCTGACGGCCTTTTACGATCACATCGCCGGAAAAGCGCCTTACTACGAAGCGCTGCACCGCATGATCGCTAAAGATGGCAGCATAACCTGGGTACTGGATCGGGGCCGGGTCAGCGAATGGGATGAACAGGGGCGTCCGTTAAAGGTAACCGGCACCCACATCGACATGACCAAAGAGAAGCAGTATGAGGAGCAGCTCGCTCTGCTGGCGCTGCACGATCCGCTGACCATGCTGACCAATCGCCATGCGTTGCAGAATCATTTTCGCGAATTAAAAGCTCAGGGGCCCTTATGTGTTGCGTTTATCGATTTGGATAATTTCAAACATGTTAACGACACGCTGGGCCATCGTAGCGGCGATGACGTCCTGATCCAGCTCAGCCAGCGCTTTGTTGATCTCTGTCCGGCCGAGGTGATTATTGGTCGCCCTGGCGGTGATGAATTTGTCCTGCTGCTGCCATTTTCGTTACAACATCCACAGCTGGAAAAACTGGTTCACGGCTGCCTGGATGCGGTGCTGACGCCGTTTGATATGGCAAATGGCCATGCAATGGTGGGGGCATCGATTGGTGTGGCCCAGGTGCAGAGAAAAGATGACTTTGATTCCGCCCTGGCACGCGCGGATGAAGCGATGTATCGCATCAAAAAAAGGGGTAAGCGCGGTGTGGCTTTTGCTCCGTTTCACGCTGATCCCCATTGAGTCTTAATCTTTTCGTGTAATCCTGCCCGGCCCTTTCTGGATTCTCCCGCAGCGGATCTGCACAGGCAGGCCTGACGTCAGGGCGACCCGAATCCGCCACCTCTTTCCCTTTTTTCACCATCAATAAGTGCGCGTTCCCGCAAAAAAATGTTTTTAGTACAAATCTTAAAAAAAACGGTCCGCCGTTACGCATAATTTTTTCCACGCTTCGCTTATTTCAAACAGCCTGAATGCGGCTTTCTGGCCATTTTATTTTAATATTTGGTGAATAAAATGGGATATTTGATCATTTATTGATCGATCCGCTCAGCTTTTAACTGGTTTTGAAAGAGAGTTACGCTTCGCTTATTTTTTACCTGATTATATTTTTCTTAAATCAAACTTTACGCTTCGCTTAGGTAAATTGATCGTTTGTTGATCATCTTCACTAACTGTTTCATATGATGACGTTATCGTGCCGCTTCGCTTATATTGTTTTCAATTGGACTTTTTATGAAAATGATCGATTAATAGGAGTTCGACATTGTTTGAGGAAGGCCGTGGATTATCACTCTTGCCTTTTTCTGCGGTGGCGAAGATTAGTTGCGGCGCTTTATCAGCCAGTAATGCTAATCGCCATAAATTAACCAAAATTATGATGGGTTTTCTATTTCCCCACCTTGATAGACGAATTTTTATGGCTACATTTATATTTGCTGAATCGGACTGATGAAGCATCAACTGTGCTATTTCTATTATTAAATCCAATGAGGAACACAGAATGACTCAATATCGTGGTGGAGCGGGAAATTTTGCTGCGGACAGAGAGCGCGCGGCGGAAGCGGGACGTAAGGGCGGCCAGAAAAGCGGCGGCAACTTTAAAAACGATCCCGAGCGCGCCATTGAGGCTGGACGGAAAGGGGGTAAGGTAAGCCGCCGGAGCTGAACGTCTTTAACGCTGCTGTAACAGCAGGTACCATCAGTTCGCTGGGCAATGTTAAATCTATTTAATTCTCCTGCAAGATAATTACTGCCAGCATTATGCCAGTGCTTTATCAATAGCGGTGGCAGATTAACCGATTAAACCGGAAAGGTAACCCCTTTCCGGTTTTTTTATTTACAGTGCTTTTAACTTGTACGGTTTAATAAGTTTTTGTACAGATTGACCAGCTGCTTAGTTTATGTTGGCTGATTACAGAAGATAAAATGTATACAAATTTAATTTCAGTTGTACAACTTTATCTGTTTAGCGAAGCCGTAATAACAAAAAACCTTAGAGACCTAACTTGTTGCTGTAAAAAGAAAAATGCATTTTACATGCCACTTACGGCTTAAATTCATACCGATGCGGCGTGCGATATAAAAAATCTCCGCTAGAATTTTTAAGTGTCACCGATATGACTGGCGTTGCGTTATTTCTTACCGCAACTTTTCAATCAATGAGGCTATCTTATGACAGTGAAAACGCTAAACGATCTCTTCATCCATGATTTGTCTGATGTGTACAGCGCTGAGAAACAGATAACCCGTGCCTTGCCGAAAATGGCGCGCGCTGCCAGCGATGAAAAACTTGTCGCTGCGTTTAATCAGCATCTTGAAGAGACGCGCGGCCAAATCGAGCGGCTGGATGAATTAGTGGAAGCCACGCCAGAGGTTAAAATCAAACGAATGAAATGCCATGCGCTTGAAGGACTGGTTGAAGAAGCGCAGGAGATCATTGATTCGGTTGAAAAGGGCGAAGTTCGTGATCAGGGGTTAATTGGTGCAGCACAAAAAGTTGAGCACTATGAAATTGCCACTTACGGCACCCTGCACGCGCTGGCCCTCAAACTGGGCTACACCCAGGCCGCAAAACTGCTGGAGCAGACCCTGAACGAAGAGAAGCAGACGGATGAGAAGCTCACTTCGGTAGCGGAATCCATTACTGTATCTTAAGGAGTAGCAAATGACGGCAATCGAAAATTACCATGACTGGCTGCGCGATGCGCATGCAATGGAAAAGCAGGCTGAGAGCATGCTAAGCAAAATGTCTGGCCGCCTGGAGCACTATCCGGCGCTGGAACAGCGTCTGGCACAGCATCTGGATGAGACCAAACATCAGCTTACCCTGCTGGAGCAGCTGCTGGACACGCACGGCATTGACCACTCAGTGATGAAGGATGTTATGGGTAAAATGGCGGCGACCGGCCAGGCGGTGGGCGGTATGTTCAACTCGGACGAAGTAGTGAAAGGCGCGATCAGCGGCTACGTCTTTGAAAATGCCGAGATCGCCAGCTACACCAGTCTGATTGCGGCGGCTGAGCAGGTCGGTGATGCTGAGGGCGTGCGGGTGCTGACCGAAATCCGCGATCAGGAAGTAGCGATGGCGGAGTGGCTGCTGCAGCATCTGCCGGAAGTAACACAGCAGTTCCTGCAACGGGCAGCACAGCCTGGCGTTGAAGCGAAGAAATAGTTAAATCGTTACGCAGAATTCAGAGTCAACGCGAAAAAAAGCCGGGCATCGTCTGATGACCGGCTTTTTAGTGTCTGGCTGTCAGGTAAAACGGTTAAAGTCCGTTACCCCTGAACCGGCTTAATCCGCCATCAGATGGCCATACATCGTCATCAGACGGCGCGTCACGCCATTGGTCCAGCCGAAGCCATCCTGTAACGGATATTCGCCACCACCGCCGGGACGGGCGCGATCGCCGCTGATGTCATATTTCTCCACCAGCTTGTGATGCAGCTGATAGAAATTGTTGACCGTGGTCAGCCAGTTAACCGCGATTTCGCTCGCCAGCGTCTCTTCACCGTAGTTATTCAGGCCAACAATCGCCATCCACTGCATCGGCGCCCAGCCATTGGGTTTATCCCACTGCTCGCCGCTCTCCACCATTGAGGTCAACAGACCACCGTTGCTCAGGAGCAGATGACGCAGGGCAATGGCCTGCAGATGCGCCTGGTGAGGCGTGGCTAAACCAACAAACAGCGGAACCACCGCCGCCGCCGTAAAGGCACCGAAACGCTCACGACGCCAGTCATAGTCACGGAATACGCCGGCGGTGCTGTCCCACAAATAGCGGGTAATTGCACGTTTCCGCGCCTCGGCTTTTTTCTGCCAGGCCAGTGCGGTCAGCTCTTCGCCTTTGGCGTGCGACAGCGTGGCGATCATCAGCTCAAGTTTGTAGAGAAACGCATTGAGATCGATCGGAATAAACTGGGTGGTGCGAATGCTCGACAGACGTTTCGGATTACGCAGCCAGCGTGAAGAGTAGTCCCAGCCGGAGGCTGCACCCGCACGCAGATCGCGATAAACTTCGCTGGCCGGACGTTTTGACTGTCGGGCCGTTTCCACATCCTCGATCCACGACTCATCACGCGGTGTATCCCGGTCATCCCAGTAACGGTTAAGCAGTGAACCGTTCGGCATCCGCACCACATGGCGATAAGCCTGATTGGGCATCAGCGAACCGGCACCGTCCATCCAGAACTGATACTCCTTCATCAGCTGTTCCTGATAGCGCTTCGCACCGCGCACGCCATCTTCTTCAAACAGCTCAACCATCAGCGCAAACACGGGCGGCTGGGAACGGCTGAGATAATAGGTGCGGTTACCGTTAGGCACATGGCCGTAGTTATCGATCAGCCAGGCGAAGTTATCCGCCATGTGACGCAGCAAATCATCACGACCCGACTCGGCGAGGCCGAGCATGGTGAAGTAAGAATCCCAGTAATAGGTCTCGCCAAAGCGCC
Source organism: Pantoea sp. USHLN298 (assembly GCF_037149395.1). Taxonomy (NCBI): domain Bacteria; kingdom Pseudomonadati; phylum Pseudomonadota; class Gammaproteobacteria; order Enterobacterales; family Erwiniaceae; genus Pantoea; species Pantoea sp. USHLN298. The sequence continues at coordinate 210,949 of NZ_JBBCRO010000006.1, read as the reverse complement.
CGCCCGGCACCACATAAGGTTTCGGCAGCGGCAGCAGGGAAGAGTGCGGCATATGCTGCTGCGGCATTTTGGTCAGTACCGGCCACAGATCGTCGATATGCTCGTTGAGCGTTTTATCCGGATTGGAGACATAAAAGCTTTCATTTACGCCAGGCAGATAAAAGTGATCGGCGACAAAACGCGACAGGTCAAAATCACTGCTGCGTTTCTGTCGGCGATAGCGCATCAGCACATCCAGCGGATCGTATTTTGGCGAGCAGTCGGGGAAGGTTTTGCTATCCTCAAAAATGCGCGACATCTGGACATGTTCAAACAGTTCCAGATAACGATCGGCAGGGGTGAGCGCATCCGGCGCCGGTAAGCCTTCAATCAGCTCCGGTTCCGGTTCAGAATCCTGCATGCGATCCAGTTTCAGTTCATGGGGATCGTATTGATACTCAACTTCCGCCCCGGCACGAACTTCTTCAAGTGCATTTAGTTGCTGGCGATAAGTATTAATAGCGGCCTCCTGAGCGGTCGGGGTTGCACAAAGGACAAATTATAGACCTCTCATGCTGCGGAACAACAATGCAGAATATCTATGAACGTAATAAAAATTGTCTATTAATCGACGTTTTTGGATAAATTCCAGTCAATTCAACCAAATATGCCGTTGTTCATAAAAAACGCATTTCAGATGAATCTCTTAGTCGGTAAAAGAAAAAAATTTAGCCTGAAGAAAACCGGCTTTTATTTACATTTTGTAAGATAAGCGTGGCGGGAAAAGGGTGCAAAAGATGGCATACGCAACGACAGAACCGGTGAGAAACGGCAAACAGAGCGGCCGATAGCGGCCCGCTCTGCGATCGTCAGTCAGCTTTTCGCCAGCGCAGCGCGAATGACTGCCGGATAAGGCGTCGTGGGACGACCAATCAGCTGGCTGAGCTGATGTGAATCATCAAACAGACCGCCTTTTTCTGCACCCGCGTCGGAATCTGCCAGCATCTCAGCCAGGCCGTCAGGCAGCCCCGCGCTTTTCAGTGCGGCAGCAAATTCCTGCTGCGACAGATTGACGTAATCCACCTTTTCGCCGCTCTGAGCGGCAATTTCAGCGGCGAACTGCGCCAGGGTATAGCTGTCATCACCGGCCAGTTCATACACCTTGCCAGCCTGATTATCACGTACCAGCACTTCCGCTGCTGCATCGGCATAATCCTGGCGCGCTGCCGACGCGATGCGTCCTTCGCCTGCGGCACCGATAAAGGCATGATGCGCCAGCGCCGGAGCGATACTGGCTGCATAGTTTTCACTGTACCAGCCGTTACGCAGCAGGGCGAATGGCACGCCGGAAGCCTGCAACAGCGCTTCGGTTGCCCGGTGTTCTACGCCCAGCCCCAGCGGTGAGCTATCGGCGTGCAGCAGGCTGGTATAAGCAATAAGACCAACGCCAGCCGTTCGGGCCGCTTCAATCACCGCTTTATGCTGGGCTTCGCGCTGACCCACTTCACTGCCGGAAATCAGCAGCAGCTTATCGACGCCAGCGAAGGCGGCAACCAGCGTCTCCGGCTGGCTGTAATCCGCCTGACGCACCACCACACCTTGTGCAGCAAGGTCTGCCGCTTTGGCTGGGGTACGCACGGCGGCAACAATGTCGCCCGCCGGCACTTTTTTCAGTAATGCGTCGATCACTAAACGGCCGAGCTGGCCGGTGGCACCTGTCACTGCAAACATGGTATCGCTCCGATTATTTCGCTGTTGGTGAAATCCAGACTACGGGATAAACTAATTTTTAGTAAGTACTTACAGATTTGTTAGTTTAAGGGTTGTGATATAAATGTCTGAAAAGCTGAGTGAAAGATTTATCCGCGGTGAGCTGCTCAATGTGAACTGCCCCTCGCGTGAGGTACTTAAACGGGTGACCAGCCGCTGGAGCGTACTGATTCTGCTGGCGCTGCAGGACCAGACGCTGCGCTTCAGCGAGTTGCGGCGGATAGTAGGCGGCGTGAGTGAGCGGATGCTGGCGCAGAACCTGCGTCATCTGGAAGAAGACGGTTTCGTGCAGCGCATCGCTTATCAGGTGGTGCCGCCTCATGTGGAGTACTCGCTAACGCCGCTCGGGCGTGAAATGGGTGAGCAGGTGGTCGGGCTGGCCGACTGGCTGGAGGTCAATCTGAGCCGGATACTGGCGCAACGCGATAAAAGCGCGGCGGATCGGGCTTAACGCCCGAGCGACAGTGAAGCCGCGCTTTGCCTGCGTCCCGTCGAAGATGCCTGCAATAGCCTGCGCTAGTGAAGATATTTTTCAAACCACGCCAGGGTTCTTTGCCACGCCAGTTCTGCCGCCGGTTGGTCGTAGCGCGGGGTCGAATCATTGTGGAAGCCGTGATTCACGCCAGGATAGAGGTATGCCTGATAGATCTTGTTATGCTGCTTTAGCGCCGCTTCATAAGCTGGCCAGCCCGCGTTGATATTGTTATCCAGCGCGGCATAGTGCAGCAGCAGTGGCGCGTTTATCCGCGGTACATCTTCCGCTTTTGGCTGCCGGCCATAGAAGGGGACCGCGCAGTCCAGTTCCGGGAAGGCAACGGCCGCCGCATTGGCGACGCCGCCGCCATAACAAAAGCCCGTTATTCCCACTTTCCCGCTCGCTTCCGGGTGATGACGTAAAAATGTCACGGCGGCAAAAAAGTCGTTCATCAGCCTGACGGGATTGACCTTCGCCTGTAATGCGCGCCCCTCTTCGTCATTACCAGGATAGCCGCCGACCGAACTCAGCCCGTCGGGAGCCATCGCGATATAACCCGCTTTGGCGACCCGGCGCGCCACATCTTCAATGTAGGGATTGAGACCGCGGTTTTCATGTACCACCACCACCGCCGGACGCCGGCCTGCAGGTTTCGTCGGTTTTACCAGATAGCCGCGGACTTCACCGTGACCCTCCGGCGAAGGATAGTGGAGGTATTCTGGTTTGATATCGGGATCGGTGAACTCCACCTGCGTCGCCAGGGCATAGTTGGGGCTGAGCATACCGAGCAGCGTGGCACCGGTCATGCCGCCAATCGCCAGTTTACCGGCCATGGCAATAAACTCGCGTTTAGTGATGCGGCCGTGCGCGTAGTAATCGTAAAGCTCCAGCAGTTCCTGCGGAAAATCCTGTGCGGTCAGACGTGCCATAGCGACTCCTTAACCCGGATAAGAGGATAAATGCCACCCTAACAAACCACAGCGGGAGACGGCAGGCAACCGGCATGACGCAACAGGTTAAAACGGTAATAACGTAACGGCAGAGGAAAATAAGCGGCTCAGCCGGATAATAAGTGATTGCTGCTTATTAAGCCGCTTATTCAGTGTTGTTTCAGGGAATAAGCCGCAGACGCGCGGCGGCTGTTAATTATCGGTAAGAGCTCACTCCAATTTATTAACATTTGCATCCGCATTAAACTGCCCGGTTTTACCGGCTTCGCCTGAAAATATAATCCTGCCATTAGACAATCCAGGGCAAAAAAGCAAACAAAGCGGCAGGCAGAAATATTTGGTTGCTAACCCATTAAAAAGTAAGTCTATTTCGAAGGGTTGTTGTCAGATTTGACCTTTCCCGGAACAGGGTTTATAAAATAATAACACCGGAAAACAGCATGTTGAGGGCTTTTTTTTGGTTAAAGGTGGGCTTAGCCAGTGGGCAATTTTAAGCCAGCAATAGCATAACATTCGTGTCACATAACTACGCTGTAATTAACCTTTGCGCCTTATTTTTAAATAAGTAATTCCCATGAAAAACAATGATCAGAATCAACAAAGACTGTTATAGTTTTCATTAACCCGATTGTTTCTGTTTCCTCGCTGCGAATAGTTTTAAATTCGCGGCGGGAATTAATTCAACGGCAACGAAATGAGTGCTTCAGGCTTAAGTTGTTAATTATAAGTAAATATGTGGTGTTCTATGTGGCAAAGAGGTAAGCAATGTTCGGATTAGATGCCTTTCATCTGGCGAGGATTCAGTTCGCATTTACTGTTTCCTTCCATATTATCTTTCCCGCCATCACCATCGGCCTCGCCAGCTTCCTGGCCGTGCTCGAAGGGATGTGGCTGAAAACCCGCGATCATACCTATCGTGATCTCTACCATTTCTGGTCGAAAATCTTTGCCGTCAACTTCGGCATGGGCGTGGTGTCGGGACTGGTGATGGCCTATCAGTTCGGGACCAACTGGAGCGGCTTCTCGGAGTTTGCCGGCAGTATCACCGGTCCGCTACTGACCTATGAAGTCCTGACCGCTTTCTTCCTCGAAGCGGGCTTCCTCGGCGTGATGCTGTTCGGCTGGAATCGCGTCGGGCCCGGTCTGCACTTCTTTGCCACCTGTATGGTTGCGCTGGGAACCCTGATCTCTACCTTCTGGATCCTCGCGTCAAACAGCTGGATGCATACGCCGCAGGGCTACATCATCGAGAACGGCATCGTGGTGCCGCAGGACTGGTTCAAAATCGTCTTTAACCCGTCGTTCCCGTACCGCCTGTTCCATATGTCGGTGGCCGCCTTCCTCGCCAGCGCCTTCTTTGTCGGGTCATCAGCGGCCTGGCATCTGCTAAAAGGCAAAAATAATCCTGCGATTCGCAAGATGTTTTCGATGGCGCTGTGGATGGCGCTGATTGTCGCGCCGATTCAGGCGATGATCGGCGATGCGCATGGTCTCAACACCCTGGAGCATCAGCCCGCCAAAATAGCGGCGATTGAAGGACACTGGGAAAACCCGCCAGGCGAAGCCACGCCGCTGATTCTGTTTGGTATTCCCGACATGGAGCAGGAGCGCACCAAATACGCGCTGGAAGTGCCTTATCTCGGCAGCCTGATCCTGACCCACAGCCTGGATAAGCAGGTACCGGCGCTGAAGTCATTCCCGAAAGAGGATCGGCCAAATTCAACGGTCATCTTCTGGTCGTTCCGCGTGATGGTGGCGATGGGGCTGCTGATGATTACTCTGGGAGTGGTCAGTCTGTGGCTGCGTTTCAAAGGGCGTCTGTATGAGTCACGTCCATTCCTGTGGTTTGCGCTGCTGATGGGGCCGTCCGGTCTGATTGCGATCCTGGCTGGGTGGTTCACCACGGAGATCGGCCGTCAGCCCTGGGTGGTGTATGGCGTACAGCGCACCATTGATGCGGTGTCGGCGCACGGCGATCTCCATATGAGTATCAGCCTGCTGGCCTTCATCCTGGTCTATAGCTCGGTGTTCGGCGTGGGTTATCACTATATGATGCGTCTGATCAAGCAGGGTCCTGAAACCGGCGAAGGACACATCACTGAGCAGGGTGGTCCGGGTCAGAAGAAAACCCCGGCACGTCCACTTTCTGCGGCCACCTTTAAGGATGGAGACCACTAAGATGATCGATTTCTCAATTATCTGGTTCGCGATTATCGTCTTCGCCACCCTGATGTATATCGTAATGGATGGGTTCGATCTCGGTATCGGCCTGCTGTTCCCGTTCAACAAGGATGTGGGCGAGCGCGACATGATGGTCAACACCGTTGCGCCGGTCTGGGATGGTAATGAAACCTGGCTGGTGCTGGGCGGGGCGGGGCTGTATGGCGCGTTCCCGCTGGCCTACTCGGTGATTGCCGATGCGCTGTCGATTCCGCTGACGGCGATGCTGATTGGCCTGATTTTCCGTGGCGTGGCGTTTGAGTTCCGCTTCAAAGCGGTAGAAGGTCACCGCGCATTCTGGGACAAGTCATTCATCGCGGGGTCTATCCTGGCTACCTTCAGTCAGGGCGTCGCGGTTGGCGCAATGCTGGACGGTATTCCGGTTGAGGGCCGCCGTTTCGCCGGTTCCGCAATGGACTGGCTGGCACCGTTCCCGCTGTTCTGCGGCGTGGGGCTGGTGGTGGCCTATGCGCTGCTGGGCTGTACCTGGCTGATCATGAAAACGGAAGATGAGCTGCACCGCAAAATGTCAGCGCTGGCCACGCCGCTGGTGATCGCGCTGCTGGTGATTGTCGGTATCATCAGCCTGTGGACGCCGTTTGCCCACGACGATATTGCCCAGCGCTGGTTCAGCAAGCCTAACCTGTTCTGGTTCCTGCCGGTTCCGGTGCTGGTGTTGCTCTGTTCGTGGGGCATCGTGCGTGCGATCAAACGTCAGGCGCACTACTCGCCGTTCCTGCTGACGCTGGCGCTGATCTTCCTCGGCTTCTCTGGCCTGGGTATCAGCATCTGGCCCAACATTATTCCGCCGTCAGTGACCATCTGGGCCGCCGCATCACCTCCGCAGAGCCAGGCCTTTATGCTGGTGGGAAGCCTGCTGATCATTCCGATGATCCTGGGCTACACCTTCTGGAGCTACTACGTGTTCCGTGGAAAAATCAAAGCAGATGCAGGATATCATTGATATGAAAACCGAAGTCAGCAGCATGAAAAACCACAATGAAACGAAAGCCCCGTGGTGGAAGCGCGTGATGTGGCTGGTGGTTATCTACGCCGCAAGCGTGCTGGCACTGGGTGTCGTCGCCTCATTATTCCGCATGATGATGACAGCGGCCGGTATGCGCAGCCATTAGTGGCTCCCTTACCCGCTGCGTAAAGAGCAGGGCTGACTTCGGTCAGCCTTTTTTAATTAGTCACCTAAGCAATTAATGCGAAATCGTCGCCTGGCCACCCTTTGCGCCCGGCCTTTCCTTACCGCCGTTGCGGTTTTTTGTTATTCTTTTGTGACAAATATCACCCTTTAATCCGCGTCGTACATCGCCATCATGCTCAGTCAGGCCCTTAAAAAACAGCATATTAATGCACTGGTAGAGTGGATCGAAGCCAATCTGACCGACGATCTTAGTATTGATCTGATCACCCTGAAATCGGGTTACTCCAAATGGCACATGCAGCGCATGTTCAAAGAGATGACCGGCCAGACGCTGGCGGCTTACACCCGTAAACGACGCCTGACGATGGCGGCAATGGCGCTGCGGCTGACCCGTATGCCGCTGATCGATATCGCCGTACGCTTTGGTTTTGACAACCAGCAGAATTTTACCCGGGTCTTTAAAAGCCATTTCTCGCTGACGCCTGGCGCGTTCCGTCGTATTCCGCATTTACCGGTGAAACATTTCCACGGCCGGATTCCGGTGCGCTCGCCGATTGAACATGCGGTGCTGGTTGAACAGGATGAAGACCTGCCGCTCTGCGGTGAGACGATGGAGTGGGAGTGTCAGTTCGGCGAATATATCGCCGATCATGAACATCGGGTGGCGGAACAGGCGCGACGGCTGGTTGCGCTGGCGGGCGGCCAGGTGCGGCATGGCTGGCTCGGTTTTCAGTATGGTCCGGGCCACTCTTCGGCTGACCAGCAGAATATCAGCCTGTTCCAGGCGCTGGAGCCGCAGCACGCCGCGATGCTGGACGGCAAAACAGAGAGCTGGAGTGAAACGCGTGGGCTTTATGCGCGGATTAACTGGAGCGGCGCACCTGAGCAGCTGACGCGCTTTATTGCTGACATCTACTATCTGCACCTGCCGACGCTGGGCGTGGCGCGCCGTCAGGGTAAAGATCTGCTGCGGCTGGATTTTGCACTCTGCAAACCGGACTGGCTGAGCGGGGTTTTTTCGATTCCGGTGACGCCAGCCTGAGGCGTCACCGGCCGTTTCAGCCGCGATTCGGCTGCCTAAGCCTGAAAAATGCATATTCTGTGCGGTAAACCGTGACAAACCGCACGATTTTATAAAATAAGTTAACGGTCTGGCGTAAAATCCTTCACCGAAACCCCGTAGTGCACCATTCAACGTACTTTTCTGGCGGGGCTGAAACATTCATCTGCATTTCTGGCCATTTCTGGCTAAAAACGATAAACGAAGAAAATTATGCGACGCTCAATGTTGTTACTTATCTCAATGCTTTCGGCATTGCCTATGCTGGCTGTGGCTCAACTGGCAGAACCCTTCTCGCCACCGGCTGGTCTGCACCCGCATTCCCAGATCTCTCAGCACGAAATTCTGGGCGACGGCCAGTTGCCGCAGCACACCCAGAATAATCCTGCCGCCTCCGGCTTTAACGACACGCTGTGACCGTTCTGGCCGGTAAGCGGGCGTCCCTCGGTTCAGCGGCGCAATCGACATCCCCGGCCGAATGCCTTTCCTGTTACATCCTGCGTCAGCAATAAAATCGGCTGATCGGCTGGCCATCACTTCTGCATCTTTTCCTCTTCTCTCTGGCCTGTGCAGGCTACTGAGCGACTGTTGTCGCCAGTCAGCCAGCGGCTGACTCACTTTGCACTGCTTCGTTCACCGCCTGGTGTCGCAGAAGCCGATCTTCAGTAACATAAAATATATCTTAATCCGCTGCGATCGCATTTTTCGTCATTGTGTTCAAGATATATCATAGCTAATCTGAGCCACTCAGATGAGAATGATTTTGATTCCATGATTATGCTGATGCCCTCGATTGACGGGCATTTAACCCGTTTCAGGAGAGATGTTGTGCCAAATCCTAACTCTGATCGCCTTCCTCAGCGCGTCCGTAATGAACTGCGCTTTCGTCATATTCAGGTGGCAAGCAAAACTAACATTGCCGGTAACTTCTGGCGCATCGTCTTCAGCGGCAGCGATCTGGCGGGCTTCAATTCACCGGGCTTTGACGATCACATTAAAGTCTTCTTTCCCGCCAGCGCGGGTGAGATGCCGGCACTGCCGCAGATCACCGAGGATGGCATTGTCTGGCCGGACGGTTTACGCCCGGCGGCCCGTGATTACACGCCGCTGGCCTTTGACGGCGTCTCGTCGCTGACGCTCGATTTCTATATTCATCAGAGTGGCGTTGCCAGCGACTGGGCGACACAGGCGAAAATCGGCGACAGCCTGATCGTCGGCGGTCCGCGCGGCTCACTGATCGTACCGACCGACTACGCTTTCCAGCTCTATGTCTGTGACGAAACCGGTCTGCCGGCCTTTGCGCGCCGTAAACAGGATGTCCGCGCCCAACAGCTGCATCTGTTTGCCTATGCAGATGAGACCACCGGGCGGGATTACTTAACCGATACGGCTGGCGTTACTCTCAACTGGCTCGGCAGCGGTCAGATGCAACGGGCGCAGCTCAGCCAGCTGATTGCAAAGCTGGATCAACTGGCGATACCGTCGGAAGATTACTTCATCTGGCTGACCGGCGAAGGCGAGTTTGTTAAGGCGCTAAGCGACTATTTCACCACCCAGCGCGGCGTGAACAGCGACTACGTCCGGGCCGTGGCCTACTGGCACCAGAAGTAAAGCCGGCGGCCGCCCGTGTTGAATTTTGCCAGGCGGCGGTCTACCATCAACCTCCATTTCTTCTCCCTGAGCAGGTTATGAAAGACCATTCAGCAGCGCCATCTGATGATCATCCCGCGCGCGCTGGCGGCTGTGGCAGCCGTCGTAAGCGTCGGGAAAAAATGCTGGAGGCGAGTGATATTCGTCTGCTGATGCTCCATTTCCTGGCGCAGAATGCCGCGCACGGCTATGAACTGATCAAGTCGGTGGAGGAGTTGTCGAAAGGGGAGTATTCGCCCAGTCCGGGCATTATCTATCCCAATCTGACGCTGCTGGAAGAGATGGAGGCGATTCAGGTGGTCGACGCGCAGGCCACACGCAAAGCGTACCGGCTGACCGCGGCGGGTGAGGCGCTGCTGGCGTCCAGCGGCGATCGGGTTGCCAGCCTGATCGCCCGCTTATCGTCACTGGCGATTCTGGTTAATAACCGCAGCATTCCGGCGGTTGAGCAGGCGATCCATACGCTGAAAATGGCGCTCAACACCCGTCTGGCACAGCAGGATATCTCCGAGGCCGCGTTGCAGACGCTGATTGCGGCGCTGCACGACGCGGCAGAAAAAATCACCCACAGCTGATCCTTCTCCCTGATGCGGGTTGCCAGCCGGCGACTCAGCTCACTTCAGGCTTGTGCTTATCAATGTGACCCAGCGTGCGATCCGGGAAACAGATGTCGCGCACCCGTTGTTTTAGCGTCGTGGCATCTGGAAAACCTCCATCCCGTTTACGCTCCCACAGCAGATGCCCGTCGAGCGTAATCTCAAAAATACCCCCGGTTCCCGGCCTGAGCGTCACTTCCGCCAGATCCTCAGCGAAGGTGTGCAGGAGTTCCTGTGCCATCCACGCCGATCGCATCAGCCAGTTGCACTGCATACAGTAGTGGATAACGACCACAGGTTTTTGCGCCATAACTCTTTTCCTTTAACGTGTTGATAAATTACCGGTTAATTGTAGTTAACAAATTGTGCTGCGCAAGAGTGATCTTAATGTAAATAGGATTGATAATGATTCTTAATTGCATTAGATTCCGGGCGATAAGAAATACTCAGAAACAACTCCTGCTATTTTGCGGCTTTTGTGCGAAGCCGGTTTGATGATGCCAGCAAGTAAGTGAGCGAATACTAACAATTAACCAGGTAATTCGCGCCCATGTCACCACTTTTTCAGGGATTGACGCAACAGCGTCTGTTTAAACTGGCGTACCTCGCCTCTGCCATCCAACCCCTCTGCAGTTATGCCGCAGGCAGTGACGCTGCTCCGCTGGCGCTTTCCGACAAAACACAAAGTCAGGCCGATGCGGTGATGACGGTTACGGCTCCACCGCTGAAGCAACAGGCTGGCAGCAAAACCAGCCTGTCGGCAGCGGATCTGCAACAGCGTGGTGCCACCGATTTTGGCTCTGTTATGCGTTATGAACCGCTGATCAGCGCCACCGGCAGTCAGGGTGGATCGTCCGCAGGCAAGAGCGGTTTTGATCGGGCGGGCTATACCGGCTACAACATTCGCGGGCTGGAAAGTAACCGCGTCGGGCTGGACGTTGATGGTATTCCGCTGCCGCAGGCAACCGGCCGCAGCTATGTGGGGCGAGCCGGGCTGGACAGTTTTGGCATTGGCCGTGACTACATCGACCCTTATCTGTTTGGCCGCATCGACATTGAAAAGGGCGCGACGGCGGTTGATCAACCCAACACCTCGCTCGGCGGCAATGTCTCGTTCCGTAATAAGTCTCCCGACGACTACCTGCATCCCGGAAAAGCGACCGCGTTCAGCTATCAGAGCGACTATGACTCATCCAATCGCAGCTGGCATAACGGCATCACCGCCGCCGCCGGTGACGATGAACTGCGCGGCATCTTTGTTTACAGCCGCCGCGACGGCCAGCAAACCCGTAACAACAGCGACACGCTGGAGGCGTATCCCGCGAACTGGCACTCCGATGCCTTTATGACCTCCGGGGTCTGGCAACCCAACGATTTGCACCGGTTCAGCGCGACCGCCGACTACTACCATAAAACCAATCACAGCCGTTACGACAGCTGGGATACCGCCGGTAACACCATCTGGGGCAGCGCGCAGCAGCAGAGCGATACCCGCCGCTGGGGCATCAGCCTGGCGGATGAATATACGCCCTACAACGAGATTATCGACAGCCTGACAACCCGGATTTACTGGCAGCAGACCGAAGCGCACGACAATACGCTGATGCCGTCGAGCGCAACCGCCTGGCAAAACGTCTATTCCGATTACAACAGCGACAGCTACGGTTTTGACGCACAGGCAACCAAACGTCTCGGGCGACATGAGCTGAGCGGCGGAGTGAATGCGCGTCGGGTAGAGACCGAGCGGCCTTTCCGTCAGACGCCGGCGCCGGGCGTCACCAGTGTCATCATGCAGCCACAGGCCAATAGCCGCAGCTACACCCTTGGCGGCTATCTGCAGGACAAAATTAATTTTGATGCTGACGGACATAACGCGGCAGTGATCCCTGGCGTTCGGGTGGCGTACCAGAACACCAAACCGCGTGATGTCGGGACGCTGACTACCAACAGCAGCGTGCTGGATGCCAGTGAAGTCTCCGCCCTGTACGGTTCGGCCAACAGCGATACCCAGCTGTTACCGTCGATCGCCCTCCAGTACGATCTCACGCCCAGCCTGATGACCTATCTGCAATATACCCGTGGCGCGCAGTTCCCTAACGATACCCAGCTGTATGGATCCTGGAACCTCGGTTCCAGCTATGCGGGTCCGGCACAGTATGCGCTGATCGGTAATGCTGATTTAAAAACCGAGACCAGTAATAACTACGAATGGGGCGTGAAAGGCCAGCTGACAGAAGGTATCACCCTGAATGCCGCTGCGTTTTATAACGACTACAAAAACTTTATCGCCTTTACCCGCTACAGCCGCGCGGCAAATCCGGGTAAGTTCGTTAATGTCCCCAGCAACATCTACACCACTTACCAGGCGGAAAACCGCGACAAAGCCTATATCTACGGCGCTGAAATCAGCAGCAAAGTGAACGTCGGCAGCTGGTTCCCGCAGGTGGATGGCCTGAGCGCCAGCCTGGCCTTTGGCTATACCCAGGGTGCGGCGAAGTCGAGCTATCTCGGCGACCGCTATATCGACCTGGAAAGCGTGGCCCCGATGAAAGCTATCGTCGGGCTGGGCTGGGATGATGCGGAACGGGGTTATGGCGCGGCCGTCACCGCGACCTTTGTCAAAGGCAAACGCGCCACCGCCACCAACCGTAACAGTTATGCCAACAGCGGCGGCAGCCTGACCGATTCCAGCACCGATTATATGCGGGTGCCCGGTTACGGCATGGTGGATATGACCGCTTACTGGCGGGTAACGCCGCAGGTCAGGCTGAGCGGGGGAGTGTATAACATTACCGATCGCAAATACTGGGATTACCTCAGCAGCCGTGAACTGACCAGCGCGACCCAGCAGGAACGCAACAATCAGGCGCTGGCGGTGATGCCGGGCCGGACCTTCCAGTTAGGCGTTAACGTCGATTTCTGATAACCGCTGCCCTGCACTGATGCAGGGCACCGCAATGGGAGCACTCAAGCATGGATTCTGTTTACCAGCACTACCTCGCCCTGAAAGGCGAACAACCGAAAAAGTATGCCCGTGACCTTGCGGCACTGATCGGGATCAGTGAAGCGGCGCTGTGTCAGGCCCGCATCGGGGCGGATGCCTGGCGGCTGAAGCCAGATTTTCCGGCACTGCTGCAGGCACTTGAGGCGGTTGGTGAAACCAAAAGCCTGACCCGCAACGCCTATGCGGTTCATGAGCAGCTCGGCGAGTACAAAAACCTGCATCTGGGTGACCACGCCGGCATTTTACTGAACCCGCGAGCGCTGGATCTGCGTCTGTTTGTCGCCCAGTGGCGGAGTGCCTTTGCCCTGCAGGAGCAAACCGCACAGGGCGAACGGCACAGCATTCAGATCTTTGATCGTCATGGGGATGCGGTGCTGAAGATCTATGTCACGGATCGGACCAACAGGGCCGCGTGGCAGACGCTGATTGAGGCTTTCCGCGAGGACGGCGCGACGCCACTGCACGTAGAGCCGTTCGCCGCCGCTGCGCTGACCGATAAAGTGGATGGAGCGGCTATCGATCGTGAATGGCGTGCCATGACCGATGTGCATCAGTTTTTCAGTCTGCTGAAGCGTCACAACCTGTCACGTCAGCAGGCGTTTCGTGCCGCCGGTGACGATCTGGCCTGTCAGACCCGCAACGACGCGCTGGCGCGGCTGTTGCAGATGGCGCAGCAGGAGGGCAATGAAATCATGATATTTGTCGGTAATCGCGGCTGTACCCAGATTTTCACCGGCGCGATCGAGAAGGTAGTGCCGATGGATAACTGGCTCAACGTCTTTAATCCGCAATTCACCCTGCATTTGATGGCTGACCAGATCAGCGAAAGCTGGATCACCCGCAAACCAGCTGGCGATGGCTTTGTCACCAGTCTGGAACTGTTTGCCGCCGACGGCACCCAGATCGCTCAGCTCTACGGACAGCGCAGCGAAGGCACGCCGGAGCAGGCGCGCTGGCGCGAGCAGATCGATGCGCTGCGTGATGCAGGAGCCGTGGCATGAGATGGCTGACGCTGTTAGGACTGCTGCTGGCGCTGCCGTCGCTGGCAACGGAGCGGGTGGTATCGATTGGCGGCGACGTCACGCAGATTATCTATGCGCTGGATGCCCAGCAGCAGCTGGTGGCGCGAGACAGCACCAGCCTGCGCCCGGCGCTGGCAACCCGGCTGCCGGATGTCGGTTACCTGCGCCAGCTGAATACCGAAGGTATCCTGGCGCTGAAACCGACGCTGGTGATCGCCAGTGAACTGGCGAAGCCTTCGCTGGTGCTGCAACAGATTGCACAGGCCGGGGTACGCGTGGTGACGGTCAGTGGTGAAAACAGTCTGCGGGCGATTCCGCAAAAAATAATCACCATCGGCGAGGCGCTCGGCCATCAGACCGACGCCCAGGCGCTGGCACAGCAGATGACGCAGCAGATCGGCCAGTTGCCACAGCAAAAATTGCCGGTGAAGGTGCTCTACATTATGGCCAACAGCGGCATGAAATCGATGGCGGCGGGTAATCAGACCGCTGCTGACAGCGCCATCCGCAGCGCCGGACTGCAGAACGCGATGGGCAGCGTGCCACACTATCAGGCGCTGTCGCAGGAAGGGGTGATCGCTGCCGCGCCGGATCTGGTGGTCATCGGCGAAGAGGGACTGAAAACTCTGGGCGGCGAACAGCAGCTGTGGCAGTTACCCGGACTGGCGTTGACGCCGGCCGGTCAGCAGCATCGTCTGCTGGTGATCGATACTATGGCGCTGCTGGGCTTTGGCCTGGATACGCCGCGGGCGATCGTCCGGCTACGTCAGGCCGCGGAATCACTGACGCATGATTAACGGTAATGCGCCGCGCATACTGACGCTGATGACCATTATGTTGCTGATATTCGTGGTGCTGGCCGCCAACTTCGGGGCGATGTCGCTGTCGCTGCGTGGCCTGTGGCAGGCAGCGTTCAGCGAGTTGATCTGGCAGGTCTGGCTGAATATTCGCCTGCCGCGCGTGCTGCTGGCGGTGCTGATCGGCATGGCGCTGGCAGTTTCCGGCGCAGTGATGCAGGGCGTCTTTCGTAATCCGCTGGCCGATCCGGGTTTGCTCGGTATCAGCAGCGGGGCCGGTCTGGCCGTGGCGCTGGCGATTGTTACCCCGCTGGCCCTGCCGCCGTCGCTGGCGCTGTGGCTGCCGATGATCGCCGCCTTTATCGGCAGCCTGCTGGTGACGTTGCTGATCTTCAGCTTCAGCCGGCTGGCGCGCGGCAATCTGTCGCGGCTGCTGCTGGTGGGGATCGCCATCAACGCGCTGTGCGGTGCGGCGGTCGGCGTGCTGTCGTGGCTGAGTAACGATCAGCAACTGCGTCAGCTGTCGCTGTGGGGAATGGGCAGCCTGAGCCAGGCGCAGTGGCCGACGCTGCTGATCTGCGCGCTGCTGATTTTGCCGGCGCTGCTGCTGTTACAGTCACTGTCTCGCCAGCTCAACCTGCTGCAGGCGGGCGAAGAAGATGCGCACTACATGGGCGTTGAGGTGAAACGCACTCAGCATCAGTTACTGATCCTCAGCGCGCTGCTGGTCGGTACGGCGGTGTCGGTCAGCGGCGTGATCGGCTTTGTCGGCTTAGTGGTACCGCACGTAATGCGTTTTTGCCTTGGCAGCGATCATCGCTGGCTGCTGCCTGGTTCGGCGCTGGCGGGCGCGATTCTGCTGCTGCTGGCCGATACTCTGGCGCGCACAGTGGTGGTGCCGGCAGAGATGCCGGTCGGCCTGCTCACCAGCCTGATTGGCGGTCCGTGGTTTCTCTGGTTAATCCTGCGTCAGCAGCGAGGCATCGAATGAGCGAGCAATTACAGGCGGCGGGATTGTGTTTATCCCGCGACGGTAAAGTCATTATCGATCGTCTCGACGTCACGCTCTCGGCCGGTGAGATGGTGGCGCTGATTGGCCCCAACGGTGCCGGGAAATCGACGCTGCTGCGGATGCTGACCGGCTTCCTGTCGCCTGACCAGGGTGAATGTCGTCTGGACGCGCAGCCCCTGGCGGAGTGGTCACGCGAGCGGCTGGCGCGACGCCGGGCAGTGATGCGGCAGCAAACCCAGCTGACCTTTTCACAATCCGCCGAATCGGTAGTGGCGATGGGACGTGCGCCCTGGCCGGAGACGCGCAGCCGGGAAATTGTGGCGGAAGTGATGCAACTGACCGGCTGCCAGTCACTGGCGCAGCGTGACTATCGTCAGCTGTCAGGAGGAGAGCAGCAGCGGGTACAGCTGGCACGGGTGCTGGCACAGCTGTGGCAGGATGGCGCGCCGCGCGGCTGGCTGTTTCTGGATGAGCCCACCTCGGCGCTGGATCTCTTCTGGCAGCAGCAGACGCTGCGATTACTGCGGCAACTGACGCGCACCGGTGAGCTGAGCGTCTGCGCGGTGCTGCACGATCTTAATCAGGCGGCGTTATGGGCGGATCGCATCCTGCTGCTGCACGCCGGCAGGCTGGTGGCACAAGGTACGCCGCAGGCGGTGATGACGGAAGCGACGCTGACCCGCTGGTATCAGGCCGAATTACAGGTGGTGCCGGGCGAGGGTGGAAAGCCGCACATTCAGCTGCGGGTTTAGACCGTTTCGCTTTTAAAACATTGTGTTGCGAGGTTCTGTCTTGACAGTTTTGCGCCATACTTGTGTTTCTGGGTGAGTTATTAAGGAGACAATAATGGCGCAATCTTTAGACCAAACCGCTAACCAACTGGGTGAACTTTTACTCTCTTCCGGACTGCATCTGGCCACTGCCGAATCCTGTACCGCCGGGTTGATCAGCATGACGCTGGCGGCGGTAGAGAACAGTGGCAACTTTTATACCAGCGGCTTTGTGACCTACAGCGAAAATGCCAAGATCCGCCTGCTCGGTGTTCATCCCGCTACGCTGGAGCAGCACACCGCGGTCAGTGAACAGACCGCGCGGGAAATGGCCCAGGGCGCCTGCGCCCGTTCCGGTGAGCCGGTCGGGCTGGCGATCACCGGCTATGCCGGGCCTGATGGTGGGGAAGATGGTACGCCCGCCGGCACCATCTGGTTCGGCTGGGTCTTGCCGAATGGCCAGGACTACGCCGAGTGCCATCAGTTCAGTGGCGATCCTAAATCGGTGATGGAGCAGGGCACGCAGTTCGCGCTGGAAGGGTTGATTAAACGGCTGCAGCTGCCGACTGAATAAAGGCGCAGGATTGCGCCTTAACCGGGCATCACCGTTCCTTTTTTATGCTTTCTTATAAAACCCTATCTGTTTGTAATTCATTGAGTTAGCGTAGAAATATTTCCGGATGCGTTTTGATTTATCCCTACGTATCCGGAAAATCAGGGTCAGATTGAGGTATTGAAAGCAATTGGAAATAACCACTTTTAATATTGTAAAAAGGTTCGCAACCCAAATTGAACCTGGCATCGACTTTTAGAAAATACTTCCAAAAGAAAAATGTCCTGATGCAGGTGATTTTGATACTTTAGCCTGTTTTGCTGATGTCAGCACCTGGTTGAATAGAGAGTATAGATATAATCACCCCTACTATTGCATTAAGGATATGCGTCGTTGAAGAGAGAAAATACCTGATAGAGGTGATACAAGAGGGGAGATTGGTGGTTTGAATTAAAGTATTGATTTTAAATAAAAAATACAGTGAATCTCGTGCGCTACTAAACTGGAGTGAGACCGTAGATAATCACGAAATTAAATTTATCCATTTATAGATTAGTAGACAAATTTACGGGTGGTTAAGCTGTTCGCCCTGTGAAAATAATATTAACGTTGTACAGGCAGAGGCGTTATAAGTCTGGCTGCAAGAAAATTTATAGCGTATGAACCAGGTACTGTGTAATTAAGGTGATTCAGAAAATAACCATATTAATATTTTTTCTCCAGCCCGGAATAGCAATCAGGCATGAACTAAATCCCCCAGCGTCACCATCAGCATCATCGGGTCAATGGGCGACGGCTCAAACCCCACCCGCAGGTAAAACTCCCGCGCTTCATCCGACAGGGCGTGAACCAGCATCCCGCGAATGCCGATAGTCTCTGCCACCTGAATCACCCGCAGCCCGGCATCCCGCATCAGCGCCCGTCCGACGCCCTTCCCATGCAGAGATTTATCCACCGCCAGACGTCCCAATACCATAACTGGAATCGGGTCAGGCATATTGTGGCGGAAGTGGCCAGGCGCAGTATTCGTCGTCACAGCGCTGGAAGCTAGCGAGTAGTAAGCCATCACCTTAGCATCGTCGCAGCAGACAAACGTGCGGGACGCGCCAGAAAGCTGGTTCTTCATCGCCCGCTGTTTCAGCCAGTTATCCATAGAATCCACGCCGCAACAAAACGGGGTAAGAATATGCCCGGCGTGAAGCGGCTCAGGGGCAGAGATCACTTTTCCTGCTCCCACGGAGCAGGAGTCTGCATGGTTTTACGCAGTGCAGCATTAGGCGAAGGAGCCTGATCCAGACGAGTCAGAAATTCCTGATAAGCCTGCGGATCGGCCATAATGATGCGCTGCTCGATCAGCGCCTCTTCCGCTGCGGCGCGGGCGGCCTCCAGCACAAAGTCAGTGCGGTTTTTCCCTCTGGCTTTCGCCGCCCGATCGATAAGTTCGCGCTCGGCGGGCTTAATGCGCAGGTTCAGAGTTTCGCGTTTCATCGCCATACTGTTTGTGGCTGGCATGGAGTTGTCCTCTTGTGTTTCAGTGGATATTAAGTATACAACTCATGTAACGCAGATGTCATTACGATAAATTCAGAAGGTATCGAACCTGAATCTTCCCGAGTCCGGGCACTGTCATTGTGTTAACGACAGTCAACAATCAGCCGCCCGCGGACTTTGCCTTCCAGCAGGTCCTGAGCCCCTTGCCGGGCTTCACTTAGCGGAATTACCTGCGTCAGCTGGCTCAGCAGATCGCTATCGAGTAATTCTCCGAGCCGTTGCCAGGCTTGCTGGCGCAGCGGGATCGGGCACATCACGCTATCCACGCCAGCCAGCGTAATGCCGCGCAAAATAAAGGGTGCCACGCTGGTCGGCAGATCCAGTCCCTGCGCCATTCCACAGGCGGCGACCGCACCATCGCGCTGGGTTGCGGCCAGCACATTCGCCAGCGTATGACTGCCGACACTGTCTACCGCGGCCGCCCAGCGCTCTTTCATTAATGGCTTACCGGGCTGCGAGAGTTCGTTGCGATCGATCACCGAGGCCGCGCCCAGCGTATCAAGCAGATAAGCGTGATCGCTGGCGCGTCCGCTGGAGGCCACCACCTGATAGCCGAGGCGGGCCAGCAGGCTGACGCTAAAGCTACCCACACCGCCACTGGCACCGGTGACCAGCACCGGACCGCGATCCGGCGTGATGCCCTGTTTTTCCAGCGCCATCACACACAGCATGGCGGTCAGACCCGCAGTGCCAATCGCCATGGTTTGCAACGGGCTGAGCGTGGCGGGCACTTCGACCAGCCAGTCGCCGCTCACGCTGGCTTTCTGCGCCAGGCCACCCCACTGTTTTTCACCCACGCCCCAGCCGGTGAGCAGGGCGACATCATCCTGCTGCCAGTCGGGATGGCGGCTGGCGGTAACCCGTCCAACAAAATCGATACCCGGCACCATCGGGAAGTGACGCACAATCGGCCCTTTATTGCAGATCGCCAGCGCATCTTTGTAGTTAAGGGAGGAGTAGCTGACGTCGAGAGTGACATCGTGATCGGGCAGTTGTGATTCGGGAAGATCTTTCAGCAAAGAACGGTAACCCTGTTCGTCATTTTCAATGACCAGTGCCTTGAACATGCAGCCTCCGGCAAAATAGGAAAGAGGGGAATAAGTTTACGCCTGACTGACGGATTGCGGTAGGGATAGGGTCGCTAAGCTGCGCGCTGTCGCTCGCATCGATCGTTAAACGGCGTAAATCCTGATCGGGCCGGGAATGAACTTCGTGCATAAATCTGCATATAATTCAGATAATTAATCGGATAATATGATTTTTATTTGTTTTTAGTTATTAAAATCAATGATTTAATTATCTGTGGGTTTGACTATTTAATTGGCGCGTGCGGCTTGTTCGCGTCAGAAAAAGATGACATTATGACCGCCACTTTTTGAACCTGCTTATCTCTTTCAGAGGACGTTGCCATGTCCGGTTTACCGCGCACTCGCTCTGGTTACCGTTCGTTTTTTGCGGCTTACGCCCGATTCTGTTCCGTCCTGCTGAACACCTTCCTGATCGCCATGCGGTGAGGCCAGCCAGCGGCTGCACGCGGCCGCATGATGCTATCTGACACTATTCGCCGGGGAGATCTCCCCATTGCTGTGCCTCTGGCACTCAGCCCCTGACGTTAGGGATTTGCCTTATGACTCCACTTAAAATTGCTGCCAGCGCCGCGGTGGCGCCCAACCTGACCCTTAACACCACGCGCGATGTGGTCACGCTGGATAACACCGACTTTACCGACGTCGCGGCGGTCGTTGTCTCACTGGCGGATAGCCGCAGTGGCGTGCTGGCCCTGTTACGCCATACCGGCTTTAACCTGCCGGTATTTGTCGCCAACGCGTTTGAAGAAGAGGTGATGCATCTGCCTGGCGTCAGCGGTGAGCTGAATGGCGATCCGCAGGACTGGCTGGCGCTGGAAGCTGCTGCTCAGGCCTATGAAGCGGCGCTGCTGCCACCCTTTTTCGAGACGCTGACCCGCTATGTGGATATGCAAAACAGCACCTTCGCCTGTCCGGGACATCAGGGCGGGGCCTTCTTCAAAAAGCATCCGGCGGGTAAACAGTTCTTCGATTTTTACGGCGAGAATGTGTTCCGTTCCGATATGTGCAACGCCGACGTCAAACTGGGGGATCTGCTGATCCACGAAGGCTCGGCGAAAGATGCACAGAAGTATGCGGCGAAAGTGTTTAACGCCGATAAAACCTACTTCGTGCTGAACGGCACCTCCAGCGCCAATAAAGTGGTGACCAACGCGCTGTTAACACGCGGAGACCTGGTGCTGTTTGACCGCAACAACCATAAGTCGAACCATCATGGCGCACTGATTCAGGCGGGTGCGACGCCGGTCTATCTGGAAGCGGCGCGCAACCCCTTTGGCTTTATCGGCGGCATTGATGCGCACTGTTTCGATGAAGCCTATCTGCGCGAGCAGATCGGCAAGGTGGCGCCACAGCGCGCCACGGAAGCACGTCCTTTTCGTCTGGCGATTATCCAGCTGGGCACCTATGACGGTACCGTTTATAACGCGCGTCAGGTGGTGGACCGCATTGGTCACCTGTGCGATTACATCCTGTTCGATTCCGCCTGGCTCGGCTATGAGCAGTTCATCCCGCTGATGGAAGGATGTTCGCCGCTGACCCTGACGCTGAATGAAAACGATCCCGGCATTTTTGTCACCCAGTCGGTGCACAAGCAGCTGGCGGGCTTTTCGCAAACCTCGCAGATTCATAAAAAAGACAACCACATTCGCGGGCAGCGGCGCTTTTGCCCGCATAAACGCCTGAATAACGCCTTTATGCTGCACGCCTCAACCAGTCCGTTCTATCCGCTGTTCGCAGCGCTGGATATCAACGCGCGTATGCATCAGGGCGAGGCGGGACGGCGGATGTGGGATGAGTGCGTCACGCTGGGGATCGAGGCACGCAAAGCGATCCTTGAGCGATGCGACATGATCCTGCCGTTTGTGCCGGAGACGGTCGGAGGCCAGCCCTGGCAGGCGGCTGCAACGGAAACCATCGCCCGTGATCTGCGCTATTTTAGCTTTGAACCGCAGGCAAACTGGCACGGCTTTGCGGGTTATGCCCGCGACCAGTATCGGGTCGATCCCTGCAAGCTGCTGCTGACCACGCCGGGCATTGATGCGGCGAGCGGTGACTATGCCGACTTTGGTATTCCTGCCACCATTCTGGCTAACTATCTGCGTGAGAACGGTATCGTGCCGGAGAAGTGCGATCTTAATTCGATCCTGTTCCTGCTGACGCCTGCCGAGACGCCGGAAAAAATGGCCAATCTGGTGGCGATGCTGGCGCAGTTTGAACAGCATGTGAAAGAGGATGCGCCGCTGGCGGAAGTGCTGCCGACCATTTACCGCAAGAATGCCCAGCGTTATGCCGGATATACCCTGCGTCGCCTGTGCCAGGAGATGCACGATCTCTACGTCAGTCACGATGTGAAGGGCCTGCAACGAATGATGTTCCGCGAGGCGGGCTTGCCGCCGGTGGCGGTGAATCCGCAGGATGCGCATCAGGCGTATATTCGCGGAGAGGTGGAACTGGTGCCGATCGCCGAAGCCGAAGGCCGTGTCGCTGCGGAAGGCGCGCTGCCTTATCCGCCAGGCGTCCTCTGCGTGGTGCCCGGTGAAGTGTGGGGCGGCGCGGTGCAGCGCTATTTCCTGGCGCTGGAAGAGGGAGTGAATTTACTGCCGGGCTTTTCGCCGGAGTTGCAGGGCGTTTACACCGAAGAGGATGCCGCAGGGCGTAAGTATCTGGTGGCCAATATGATGGTGGGGCGCTGATCTGATCTGAGCGTGGGCAGAGGCGGGTAGCGGCCCGCCGGACCTTGTTGTTCGCTGCGCGAACGGGCTATGAGCGGGTTTCGTTCGCTGGCTGGCTGGCTGGTGGGGTTCGCTGCGCGAACGGGCTATGAGCAGGTTTCGTTCGCCGGCTGGCTGGCTGGTGGGGTTCGCTGCGCGAACGGGCTATGAGCGGGTTTCGTTCGCCGGCTGGCTGCGGCAGTTTCAGCTTCGCCGCTGCCGGCGACCGACAAGGGGGCGCCCGTCGCCGCGCCCCCTTGACCCCGGGCTCCGGCCTGCTTCACCGCCGCTTCGCGGTCCCTTCGCTTCTTCCAGATTTCTCACGGACCGGCCCGGACGCGCCATCCCTGGCGCGGCCCCGCCTCTTCGCGACATCCCTGTCGCTCGTCCTGAAATCCCTCATCCGCTTAGCGCTTCAGACGGCCTCCCAACCCCTCGCTGTTATTTCTGCGTTTCCTGGTGAGTTCTTCGTCGCTGTATGTCTGAGCACAATGACTGTCGGTGCTGCTGGTTTTTCAGGGCCGTTGTCGTGAGAAAAAAGAAAACATCCAGCCCCAGCCCGCCGCCAGGCGTCATTACACAAACCCCCAGACGACACCGGACTATTAAAAAAACAGAGATACCACAGACGGGGTTTTACCCGAGGCGTCCGAAGCGCTGAGGAGTGAGCGAAGGCGAGGAAGAGCCGACAGGACGTCGGCGAAAGGACGGCCTCGCCAGGGACGGCGAGTCCGGACGGTCCGTCGACCGCAGGGATTGACGAAGGGACCGCGCGCAGCGTGGCGCGAAGGCAGCCGGACGCCGGGATTGTTAAGGGGCGGGCGTCCGCCCCTTGACGCGTCCGCCCGCTCGGGCAATCTGAAACTCCCTAACGCCTGGCGGACGAAACCTCACTCTTTGTCAGCCCGCAGCCATGCGTTACCTGGCCCAGCCCGCTGCCAGGCGAAACACTCCACCGCTGCGAAGCGAAACATCAAAATCCACGATAACTACGCTGCGCGGTACTCACCTTATAGAGATAACGACGTGACTCCGCCGAAGGATGCTGGCTGGTCAGGGTCTGATAAACCTTGTTCGGTGACATGCTGTTGATCATCGAAAACGCCCGATCTTTATCACTGGAGAAGACCCGCAATACGCTGCCGGCACCGCCGTTATAAGCGGTGATCACCGCATAGCGACGTGATACCGGATCCTGAATGCCGCCCAGATAGCTGCGCTGCAACAGCGACAGATAAGCCGTACCAGCGTCGATATTGTTCTCTGGATCAAGCAGATAGCTACGGCTCGGTTTGCCCCATTTGCCTTTCATGCGGAACACGTCGACCCCGGCGGTATGCTGCACCACCTGCATCAGGCCCAGCGCATCGGCGTGGCTCACCGCATAGGGGTTGAAGCTCGACTCGGTCTGCATAATCGCCAGAATCAGTGAGGCGTCCACACCATACTGTTCCGACGCTTTACGCACCATCGGCAGATATTTGTGCGCACGCTTATCCAGATGGTTCGGCACCATCGGAATCGAGATCGAGTAGATCACATGCAGGCCCGAGGTGCGGCGCTGCAATTTATTCTGGATCAGGTAATCTGCAAAGGCCTCGGCGCGACCCTGCCAGCGGATCGGCTGGCCGGTATTGTCCAGCACCTGACCATAAAGCAGCGGCTCTTTGCTGATCACAATATCGTTGGCGTCGGAATAGAGATCGACGTTGCCCGGATCTTCACCAATCAGCAACGTGGTCACAATCGCCTGGCGCAGGCTGGCCATCGGATCGGTACCGGCAATGGTCTCAATCGTCAGCTTACCGCTTTCGAAGTTGATGTGGCTGCGGGTGTAATAGTTGTCGCTATATTTGACGTAATCTTTAGGTCCGGCGATCAGGACCTCATTAATACCCCAGATATTCTCAATATTATGGGCAAACTGGCCCATCAGAATATCGAAACCGTTGGTGTCTTTTACCCAATCTTCATGAAACTGCTGTTTTTTTTGTCCGGAGCAGGAAACCAGAAGTGGTGCCACCACCAGCAGGGCGATCAATTTTTTATTCATTGGGAGTGCATGCCTGATCGGGATAACGAGCCTCAACGCAGAGGCCCAAATGTTTACGCTTCTGGCGGTGTATAGCCTTCGATATGAACGTCTTTGCCTTCAAACAGGAAATTGATCATCTCCTTCTCCAGCACCTTACGATCTTCCGGATTCATCATGTTGAGCTTCTTCTCATTGATCAACATGGTCTGTTTCGCCATCCATTTCTGCCAGGCTTCTTTCGAAATCTCGTTGTAAATACGCTTGCCCAGATCGCCAGGATAGAGCTGAAAATCCTGCCCTTCCGCGTCGCGTTGTAAAAAAGTACAAAAAATGGTGCGGCTCATGATTCTTCCTCATTGATCTTACAACTGTCCAAAGCCAGTTGTTGGGGATGGCGCAATTCGTGTAACAGGCGCTCAACCGGCGCGGCTAATCCCACAGATGGTGGCAGCGCTAAGTTATACCAGAGACCGCCCGCTTCATCCATCGCCGCCCCGACAGAAGGCCACGCCAGCCACATAGGCACAATGTCCAGATGGAAATGGCTGAAGGTGTGGCGGAAAGCGGTCAGCTGCTGTGGTTGGGCGTGGATACCGCGAGCAATCAACCAGTCAGTCAGTGCGGCTTCGCTGGTGAACTGCGGGAAGCAGAACAGGCCGCCCCACAGCCCGACCGGGGGACGCTGCTCCAGCCAGACCTGATCGCCATGTTGCATCATCAGGAACCAGCCGCTGCGTTCCGGTAATACCTGCTTCGGTTTTTTACCGGGATAGCTGGCCCAGCTGTGATGAGCATAGGCTTCGCAACCGCTGTTCAGCGGACAGATATCGCATTTCGGTTTCGAGCGGGTGCAGACGATAGCGCCCAGATCCATCATCGCCTGATTAAACTGGCTTACGCCCCCGGCGGGCGTTACGGTTTCGCTGATCTGCCATAAGCGCTTCTCAACCTCTTTCTTGCCCGGCCAGCCGCCAACGGCGTAACACCGCGCCAGCACGCGCTTGACGTTGCCGTCGAGAATCGGGAAGTGCTGACCCAGTGACAGTGACAACACCGCGCCGGCGGTGGAGCGTCCGACGCCGGGCAGGGCGGCAACCTCATCGAAGTTCTGCGGGAACTCGCCCTGGTGAACCTCAACAATCTGCTTTGCCGCCTTGTGCAGATTACGCGCCCTGGCGTAATAGCCCAGACCGGTCCACAGATGCAGCACTTCATCCAGCGGCGCAGCCGCCAGATCGCCCACCGTGGGGAAGCGCGCCATAAAGCGTTCAAAGTAGGGAATAACCGTGGCAACCTGGGTTTGCTGTAACATCACTTCGGACAGCCACACCTTATAAGGCGTTTTTTCCAGCTGCCAGGGCAGGGTTTTGCGGCCAAAGCGCTGATACCAGTCCAGCACTTGTTGCGCGAACTGCGGCGCTTGCATCATAAGAAGGAAATTTTCCGTGTTTACTCTACACTCAGGCAGGAATTCCAGCACATGCGCACCTGGGTGTAAACCGGAAGATTGCAAAGGCTTGCTTCTGCTTATGAACTTTGCATAATGCCCGTTTCCCAGAACAGGCTAACCAGCAGGCTTCGACATGATTAATGACGTCATCACCCCAGAATTTGATGAGAACGGGCGGCCATTGCGCCGGATCCGCAGTTTTGTACGCCGCCAGGGCCGCTTAACCAAAGGGCAGCAGCAGGCTGTTGATACATACTGGCCAGAGATGGGAGTGGAATATCAGCCGGAGCCGATCGATCTCCCCCAGCTGTTTGGACGTGACGCGCCGGTCACGCTGGAAATTGGCTTTGGCATGGGCGCTTCGCTGGTCACCATGGCGCAAAATACACCACACCAGAATTTCCTCGGCATTGAAGTCCACCTGCCGGGCGTGGGTGCCTGTCTGGCTTCCGCTAAAGAAGCGGGCGTCGATAACCTGCGCGTGATGTGTCACGACGCGGTGGAAGTGCTGGAGAAGATGATCCCTGATAACTCGCTGCGTATGGTCCAGCTGTTCTTCCCCGATCCCTGGCATAAAGCCCGTCACAATAAACGTCGTATCGTCCAGGTGCCGTTTGCCGAGCTGGTGATGCGTAAGCTGAAGCTGGGCGGCGTATTCCACATGGCAACCGACTGGGAAGCCTACGCTGAACATATGCTGGAAGTGATGAACAGCATCGATGGCTTCCGCAACCAGTCAGAACAGCAGAATTATGTGCCGCGTCCCGAGACGCGTCCACTGACCAAGTTTGAGCAGCGCGGGCAGCGTTTAGGCCACGGCGTATGGGATTTAATGTTTGAGAGGGTGAAATAATGGCCACACAACGCAGCCGCCGTTTACGTAAAAAATTGCACATTGATGAGTTTCAGGAACTCGGTTTCTCGGTGGCCTGGCGCTTCCCGGAAGGGACCAGCGAGAGCGAAATTGATGAGACGCTGAACCAGTTCATCAACGAAGCGATCGATCCTAACGGTCTGGCCTTTGATGGCAGCGGTTACCTGGTGTGGGAAGGTCTGATCTGCCTGCAAAAAACCGGTAAATGCACCGATGAGCATCGTGAACTGGTGCGTAAATGGCTGGAAGACCGCAAGGTGCAGGATGTGCAGGTGACTGAACTGTTTGATGTCTGGTGGGACTAAGTAACACGACGCCGGGCTGCGCAACAGGGGAGAAATGATCTCTCACTGCAGCGCAGCCCGGCCCTTCAGGATCGTTCAGACAGTAGATAAGGGAGATTCTATGATGCGTAAAGCGCTTCTTGCTGTGCTGCTGGTGGCAGCGACCCAGGCTCAGGCGGCCTATGAATGCAGCGTTAAGCCACAGGATGATGTGGTGATCACGCCGCAAAGCGTGCAGGTGGTGGGCGCTAATGGCAATCTGCAGATTACCCCGCAGGGCGAGGTGCAGTTCAACGGCCAGAAGGTGTCGCTGGACAGTGCCGGTCGCCAGAAAGCCATCGACTATCAAACGGCTTTACGGCGCGATCTGCCGTGGATCGACAGCGGTGCCACCTCGCGGCTGGAAAAAGGACGCGCGGCACTGGATCGGGTGATTGTTGAGAAGCTGGGCGAGAACAGTAACGTTCGCAATCGCCTGACTACCCTGAACGGTCAGCTGAAACAGCAGATGAACCGCATCATTGAACACCGGCCGGATGGCCTGACCTTCCATCATCAGGCGATCGACACTGTGCGTGCCGACGGCGAGCGGCTGGTGCAGTCAACGCTGGGTGGCGTGATGCAGGACAGCCTGAACGAGATGGGCAGTCAGCAGGCGAGCGGCGGCAGTAATCCGCTGCAGGCCATTATGGGTAATCTGGGCGGTTTGCAGCAGTCGATTCAGGCGGAGTGGAGCAAGCAGGAGCAGGATTTCCAGAACTTCGGTCACGAAGTCTGTAACCGCGTCATTTCGTTAGAAGATCAGCGCAAAGGGTTGGTTGCCGGTCTGAACAAATAATCTGACGCCTCAGCCCGCAGGCTGAGGCGTACCTCTTACTCTTCCGGTAAAAACAGCTCTAACAGCGAATTGAGAAACAGTTTCCCTTTCTCACTGATCTGCCACTCTTCAGCCGTTTCCACCACATAACCTGCCGCAATCGCCGCCTCCATCTGCGGGCGGATCACCTGTTCCGGCAAACCGGTATAACGGGTAAATTCACTGCGCGGCGCGGCTTCCAGCAGCCGGAAGCGATTCATAAAGTATTCAAACGGCTTGTCGATGTCGGCCACGTCATACTGCTTTTCGCGATAATTACCCTGCATAAAGCCACGCGGATGACGGGTCTTCACCGTCCTGACGATACGACCATCGGGCTGGGTCAGTTTGCCGTGCGCACCACAACCGATGCCGAGATAATCCCCGAAGCGCCAGTAGTTGAGGTTATGTTCACAGCGGTAACCCGGCTTCGCATAGGCGGAGGTTTCATACTGCTGATAGCCAGCAGCGCTTAGCAGCTGATGACCCTGCTCGTAAATATCCCACAGCGCATCATCATCCGGCAGCACCGGCGGTCGTGAACCAAACAGCGTGTTGGGTTCAATGGTCAGCTGATACCAGGAAAGATGCGGCGGATTAAGCGCGATCGCCTGACGCAGATCGTCAAGCGCTTCGTCCAGCGACTGATCGGGCAGGCCGTGCATCAGGTCGAGGTTAAAGCTGCGCAGCTGTAATCCCTCGGCCAGCTTCGCGGCACGCTTCGCCTCGTCCGGACCGTGAATACGTCCCAGTCGCTGCAGCTTTTGCGGGCTGAAACTCTGGACGCCAATCGAGATCCGGTTAATACCGGCACGCTGATAGGCGCTGAAGCGGTCCGCTTCAACGGTACCCGGATTCGCTTCCATGGTGATCTCTGCACCCGCCGCCAGCGTCAGCCGTGAACGTACGCCATCCATCAGCAACTGCATCGCACTGCCGCTCAGCAGGCTGGGCGTGCCGCCGCCGATGAAAATGGTGCGCACCTCACGATCAGCGATCAGCGGTAAGTCCTGATCCAGATCGCGCAGCAGGTGCTGCACGTATTCAACGTGCGGCACCTCATCTTTCAGCGCATGGGAGTTAAAATCACAGTAGGGACACTTCTGTACGCACCACGGAATGTGGATATACAGACTTAACGGCGGCAGATTAGGCATTACGCATCGCTTCCAGCAACAGCGTCAATGCTTTACCCCGGTGAGAAACCTCGCCTTTTTCCGCTTTGCTCAGTTCGGCAGCGGTTTTACCCAGCGCCGGCACGAAGAAAATCGGGTCGTAACCAAAGCCACCAGCGCCAGCCGCCGCACGGGTGATCTCACCCTGCCAGCTACCGTGGAACACCAGCGGCGTCGGATCGTCGGCGTGACGCAGATAGACCAGCACGCAGTGAAACTGCGCCTGACGCTGGCCGTCAGGCACGTTTTCCAGCGCCTGCAGCAGTTTCTCCAGATTCTGCTGATCGCTGGCTTCTTCACCGGCGTAACGCGCGGAGTAGATACCCGGCGCGCCGCCCAGCGCATCCACCGCCAGCCCGGAATCATCCGCGATGGCCGGTAAACCGGTGATCTTCGCCGCATGACGTGCTTTGAGAATGGCGTTCTCAATAAAGGTCAGGCCGGTTTCTTCAGCCGATTCCACCCCAAGTTCGGTCTGGGCGACAATATCCAGGCCGAAGGCGGAGAGCAGATCCGCCAGTTCACGCACCTTGCCGGGATTACCGGTGGCGAGGACAACTTTTTGCATAACAGTTCCAGTTTGGTTCATTTACAGCAAATACCAGAGACCCGGGAACAGGTCCATGCCGAGAAAGTTCAGGGCATACAGCACCAGAATAACGATCATGGCGGAGAAATCGATGCCGCCCATCGCGGGCAGCACGCGGCGAATCGGTGCCATCAGCGGTTCGGTCAGCTGAATCAGCACGTAATCAATCGGGCCGCGACCCTGACTGATCCAGCTCATCAGTGAGCGGATGATGATGACCCAGAACACCAGATAGCCGGCGGATTTGACCAGCGAGAGCAGACCGACCAGCAGGTTGGTCGGATCGACGGAGAACACCCCGACCTGAATCAGCAGCAGAATCGGATATTTCAGCGTGGTCAGCACAAACGCCAGCAGCAGCGAGGCGGTATCGATCGGGCCGAGCGCCGGGAGTACGCGACGCAGCGGCTTGATGATGGGCTGCGTCACTTTCACCACGAACTGTGCCAACGGGTTATAAAAATCGCAGCGCGCCCACTGCATCCAGATGCGTAACAGCAGCACCATGACGTAGAGATCGATCAGCGTTTTTACTAAAAACGTCATTGTTAACATGAAGTTCCTCTATTATTGTTGTGAGTTGCGCGCAGCGTCGCGAGCGCCAAAAATGGCGGTGCCGATGCGCACCATCGTACTGCCTGCGGCGATTGCCGCCTCCATGTCATCGCTCATTCCCAGCGAGAGCGTATCGATAGCGGGATAGTCCTGCTGCAACTGCCGGAAGGCTTCAGCCATCTGCTGGCACACCGCCAGTTGCCGGTCATAATCGCTTTCCGCTGCCGGTATGGCCATCAGCCCACGCAGCCGAAGCTGCGGCAGCGCAGCGATCTGCTGCGCCAGTCCGGAAACAGCATCCAGCATGATGCCAGATTTGCTGTTCTCGTCACTGATATTTACCTGAATTAACACATTCAGCGGCGGCAGCGTCGCGGGACGCTGATCGTTGAGCCGCTGTGCAATGCGCTGACGGTCAATGGTGTGACACCAGTCAAAGTTTTCCGCCACCAGGCGACTTTTGTTCGACTGCAGCGGGCCAATGAAGTGCCACTCCAGCTGAGGATGTGCGGCCAGTGCCTGAACCTTTTCAACCCCTTCCTGAACGTAATTTTCACCAAAGGCGATCTGACCAGCTGCGGCGGCTTCTTCGACCGCGCTCGCAGGTTTGGTTTTACTGACTGCAAGCAACGTAATTTCTTCTGGCGCGCGGCCGCAACGCGCGGCGGCGGCGGCGATTCGTTGCCGCACTTGCTGTAGGTTGTGCTGGATTGAGGTCATAGTCAGGAGAAATCATGAATCTGGATGAAATGGTGGCGCTTAGTGTAAAGCATAATGCCGCCGATCTGCACCTTTGCAGCGGACATTTGCCCTACTGGCGACGTCAGGGAAAGCTGGAGGCGATCCCGCAGCAGGCCAGGCTGCCGTCAGCGTGGATGGAACAGTTTGTCACCCAATGGCTCGATAACCTGCAGCGTCAGCAGCTGGAGTGCGACGGGCAGCTCGATTTTGCCCTGACGCTGGTAAACGGTCAGCGGCTGCGTGCCAGCCTGTTCCTGCAGCGTAACGGCCTGTCGCTGGCGCTGCGCATCATCGCCGGGCAGTGTCCGACGCTGGAGAGCCTGCGGCTGCCGCCAGGCGTGCTGGCCCTGCTGACGCTTCAGGATGGGCTGATTCTGGTCACCGGCGCCACCGGCAGCGGCAAGTCTACCACGCTGGCGGCGCTGGTGGATGCGCTGAATCGCCAGCAGGCGCGGCACATTATTACGCTGGAAGATCCGATTGAGTTTATCCATCACAGCCAGCAGTCACTGATTCAGCAGCGTGAAATTGGCCTGCACTGCGCCTCGTTCAGCCTTGGAGTAAAGGCGGCGCTGCGCGAAGATCCGGATGTGATTCTGCTGGGCGAACTGCGCGACAGCGACACCATCCGTCAGGCACTGACCGCGGCGGAGACCGGCCATCTGGTGCTGGCGACGCTGCATACCCGTGGTGCGGTACAGGCGGTTGATCGGCTGGTCGATGTCTTTCCGGCAGAAGAGAAACAGCTGGTGCGCAGTCAGCTGGCGGGCAGTCTGAAAGCGGTGATTGCCCAGCGGCTGGTGCCGTCTATCGACCAGAAACGTATTGGCCTGTTCGAAGTGCTGGTGGCAACGCCCGCGATTGTGAACCTGATCCGCGAAGGCAAGATGCACCAGATCCCGGCGCTGCTGCAAACCGGTGCGCAGGCCGGAATGCAGACCTTCGAGCAGAGCCGGCTGGCCCGCCAGGCCGAAGGGTGGCTTCAGTAGTGGTTCTCGAACCAGTCCTGCAGAATGATGGCGGCAGATTGTGAATCCACCGAGCCTTTGTTTAACGCGCGGTAGCCGCCGCGTTCAAACAGTCCGGCGCGGGCTTCGACCGTGCTGAGGCGCTCATCCTGCAGTTCGACCCGGATGCCGAAGCGGCCGTGCAGCCGGTTAGCAAATTTGCGCGCGCGGGCGGTCAGCGGCTGTTCGGTGCCGTCCATATTCAGCGGTAAACCCACCACCACGAAATCGGGCTGCCACTCTTTCAGCAGCTTTTCAATCTGCAGCCAGTCCGGTGTGCCATCCTGCGCTTTAAGCGCCGTCAGCGGGCGGGCGGTGCCGGTCAGTTGCTGACCTACCGCGACACCAATACTTTTGGTGCCGAAGTCGAAACCTAACAGAGTTTGTGTTGACATCAGGCGTGTCCGGCGTCGCTGGCCATGTTGTGTATATCGACGCCAATACTGCGCGCCGCTTCGCGCCAGCGCTCTGAAATCGGCGTCTGGAACAGAATATTGCTGTTAGCGGGCGTGGTCAGCCAGGCATTTTCCATCAGCTCATTCTCCAGCTGATCCTTTTCCCAGGCACAGTAACCCAGCGCCACCAGTACGTTGCTGGGCTGAGAGGCAGTACCAATCGACTCCAGTACGTCGCGGGAAGTGGTGATAACCGTATTGTCTGAAATACGGATGCTGGAGGTAAAGGTGCGTTGAGCCGAATGCAGGATAAAGCCGCGATCTTCCGCCAGCGGACCGCCGGTAAACACCGGTTTATCCAGTTTGATCGCCGGATCGCGATCGTCGGCAGAGATTTTAAGCTTCTTCAGAATGCCTTCAACCGTCAGGTTTTCCATCGGTTTATTGATGATCAGACCCATTGCGCCTTCTTCGTTATGTTCGCAGAGATAAACCACGGAACGTTTGAAGAAAGGGTCCTGCAGTGAAGGCATGGCGATCAAAAAGTGATGCTGTAAATTCATTCTCACACGATGTACCAAAAAAATAACCGGCACGCGACGGCCGCACCGGTATTGGGTTGATCTCGGAGCATGGCCCCGGCGTCATGCTCAGCCCAGGCGCTTCTCAATGGCATCCATCAACATGCCGGTGATGGAAATCGGGAAAGCCGCCTCAATTTCACGCACGCAGGTCGGGCTGGTCACGTTAACTTCTGTCAGTTTATCACCGATGATGTCCAGTCCGACAAAAATCAGCCCTTTCGCTTTCAGAGTCGGGCCGACACGACGGGCGATTTCCCAGTCGCTCTCGCTCAGCGGACGGGCTTCGCCGCGTCCACCGGCCGCGAGGTTACCGCGGGTTTCACCGCCCTGAGGAATACGGGCCAGGCAGTAAGGCACCGGCTCACCATCCACCACCAGCACGCGTTTGTCGCCATCTTTGATTGCCGGAATATAGTTCTGCGCCATGCAGAACCGGCTTTCATGCTCGGTCAGGGTTTCCGTGATAACGCCAAAGTTCGGATCGTCTTTCTTCACCCGAAAAATCGAGGCGCCACCCATGCCATCCAGCGGCTTCATGATGATGTCGCCGTGCTCCTGCCAGAAGGCGCGCAGTTTCTCTTTGCTGCGGGTCACCAGCGTATCCGGCGTGAACTCAGCAAACCAGGCGGTATAGAGCTTTTCGTTACAGTCGCGCAGGCTCTGCGGTTTGTTAACGATCAGCGTACCCAGCTCTTCTGCGCGCTCCAGAATGTAGGTCGCATAGATAAATTCAGTATCGAACGGCGGATCTTTGCGCATCAGTATCACGTTCAGGTCAGCCAGCGGGATCTCCTGCTCGCTGCCAAACTGATACCAGTTATCGGGATTCTGCTCGACGGTTAACAGACGAGTACGGGCAGAGGCGACGCCACCGCGCAGGGAGAGATCGTGCATCTCCATGTAGTGAATCTCGTAACCACGGCGCTGTGCTTCCAGCAACATGGCGAAGCTGGTGTCTTTTTTAATATTGATGGACGAAATAGGGTCCATCACGATGCCAAGTTTAATCATTATTATCTCCTCAGGGAGGCGGCGGTTACCGTCTCGTCTCGTTCGGTCAGCAGTGGGCGCTTAGTCAGCACGCCAGATGGCGGGCGTCGATGACGGCCCGCTGGAAGTATCGCTTAACCCAGGTCGCCAAACCTCACCTGAAGTGCCGTAATGGCGGTCAGCGCGGTGGTTTCGGTACGTAAAACCCGTGGGCCAAGCAGGATGTCAGTAAAATCGTGCTGCGCCGTCATGGCGATCTCGTCAGCGGAGAGCCCGCCTTCAGGGCCAATCAGCAGCCGCACCCGTTCAACCGGCTGCGGTAGCGTATTAATACTGTGGCTGGCGCGCGGATGCAGATTCAGCTTCAGTCCGCTCTCCGCCTCAGCGCACCAGGCTTCCAGCGTCATCGCCTGACGAATTTCCGGCACGCGATTACGGCCGCACTGCTCGCAGGCGGCAATGGCAATCTTCTGCCACTGCTGAATTTTTTTAGCCAGGCGTTCAGCGTCCAGCTTTACACCACAGCGCTCGGAAAACAGCGGCGTAATGACGTTCACCCCCAGCTCAATCGATTTCTGGATAGTAAACTCCATCTTCTCACCGCGCGACATCACCTGACCCAGATGCAGGTGCAGCGGTGACTCGCGATCGTCCGGCTGGCTCTCTGTGACCGATACTTTTACACGCTTTTTATCAACATGCGTGATCTCTGCTGCAAAAGTCAGATTAGTGCCATCAAAGAGTTCCAGATGCTGTCCAGGCGTCATACGAAGCACCCGGCCAACGTGATTGGATGCATCTTCATCCAGCGTAATGTCACTGCCAACGCTCAACGGCCCGGCGTGATAGATGCGAGGTATGCGCATAAGGTTCCTGAGAACTAAGCGCCGTGTGGAATGACACGGCGTCATCGGGAAAAGAGCTAGTTTAGGGCAGGCTTTTTAGCGCTGGCAAGCCTGCTGCACATAAGGATTGTGATTCCCCTGTACCCGCGCGATACGCTGGTCACGTTCGCACTCCCATTTCGTCACCGGATAGAGCTTATCCCAGGCGGTAAACAGCTGAGTTTGCTGGCGCGAAATCCGCAGATGATACTGGTCACGCATATAGAAATAGGTACGGGCAATGGCGCCGCGCGCCCGCGCGGGTGGCTCCGCCTGTTTGAGTTTAAAATCCACCTTCATCTCACACTGACCATACTGCTTTTCACTGCCGTTCCATTGACTGTAGGCGAAGTTGCCGCGGTCGCCATTGACTTCGCCAACGGCCGGTTGCAGGTTGTGCAGATCGGTTTCGATGCGACGATAGTCGGGATCTTTGCTGCAGTTTTTACGGCCGCCGTTTTGCCAGCATTGACGCTGGTGACCAAACTCCCAGGCGGGCATAACGTGTTCCCATTCAATACGTGAAGCGCGATTGGCGTTTTTACGCGCCTGATAGCCGCAGCTGTTCAGGTCAGGTACGCCTTTTTTCCCCTGCCAGCTAATTTTACAGCCGCAGTAAAAGGAGCCGGGCGCATCCGCGTTGATTTCTGCCGCAAAGGCCTTGGCCTGTTGAAAGTTGTTCTGGTGATAGTTATTCAGATTCAGGGCGTCAGCCGCAAAAGGAACCCATAACAGCGCAGCGGCCAGACTAATTATGCGAGACATATTCCAGATTTCTACTCAGTGCTTTAAAAAGGGCGGCAGGGTAACAGAATGCGGAATAGGGCGGAATGGGAATCCTGCTCAGGCGGGGACAAACTCGCCAGCTTTCAGCAGGCTGCCGCAGTGAACGCAGCGATATTCGCTCTCACCGCGCAGCACGCGATTGTGACGACGGACCGTCAGCTGGTGCTGCTGGCACTGGCAGCGGTAAGCAAAGGTGCGGCTGCGTACCGACTGCACCTCAAACTGATGGGTACGCCGTGCCGGCACGCCCAGCACCTGCTCCATCATCCACTTCCACTCTTTGCCGTGCGGCGCTACGCGACCGAATTTCTTCCACACCAGCAGATGCGCCAGTTCATGCGGAATCACTTCATCAATGAACGCCTGCTGATTTTCCAGCAGTAACACCGGATTGATGCGGATCTCCCAGGGTTCAAGCCAGGCGGTACCGGCCGCGGTGCCGCGCTGCTGATAGAGCAGTGTCGGTTCGGGATAGTCCGTTTTCAGTGCCTGATTGGCGCGCGTCAGCGCCTGGCGCAGCGCGCGCATCACGGCTTGTTGCAGTGCAATAGGGAGGCGAGGCGTTTTCATGGCGCTCAGAATAATCGGCGACGGGCGGGAACTCAACCGCCCAGGATAAACCTCGCATAAAAGGCCGGGCTGAGCGTTTTGCCCTCTGAACCCCTGGAAGCGGGTAAAGCGCGCGCGATGCTGCCGCTGGCGTGACAGCGCGCACCATCGCCAGCCGGGTAATCATTCTGGTTTAAATATTGTTATGCTCCTATTTAGAATATTCTATTGTTAACATTCTCCGCAGAGTGAATGGATGTCGGGTGAAGGGCACAGGGCACGGATAAAGCGATGAAAGATAATAATAACTTAAAGAAACAACGGATTGTGCTGGTGACAGATTTGATGGCCGGACGCGGTGGGATGGAGAACGTGACCCGGCAGTTGATTACGGCGCTGAATGCCGATCCGGAAACGGAGGCCGGGCTGTTTATCATCAATAGCGGCGAACAGAGCGACTCTCGCGACTGGACCGCTAACGCCGTGTTACAGGAAAGCGTCTGCACGCTGCGCAATAAAAAAATTAAGAACTTCATTCATACGCTGCGAATGGCGGCTTTTTTTCGCCGCTATCAACCCGATCACGTCCTGACCTTAAACACTATTCCCTGCCTGATGACGCGCCGGGCGATCACGCTCTCCGGCCGAAAAATCGTGTTGTCGAGCTGGATGCATCTGCCACCGCGTGAACGTTACCGTCCTCACTATCTGCTGCGCGCCGATCACCACTTTGCTATCAGTCAGCAGATCAGGCAGCAACTGATCGAGCTGGGCGCGAAGGCGGCGGATATCGATGTGATCTACAACCCGGTGAAACGCCAGGCTGACGTAATTGGCCGGCCATCAGCGCTTAAATTTCTCTACATCGGTCGGGTTCATTTTGAACGGCAGAAGCAGCTTAAAGATCTGTTCGATGCGCTCCGGCGGGTTGAGGCACCGTGGACGCTGGAGATTATCGGCGACGGCGAAGATCTGGCGCGCTGCCAGGATTATGTCGCGCAATTGGGGATGCAGGATCGCATCACCTGGCATGGCTGGCAGGAGAATGCCTGGGATTATGTAACCCGCCAGATCGGCGAGGTCACCTCTCTGGTGATGACCTCAAACTTCGAAGGCTTCCCGCTGATTCTGCTGGAGGCGATGTCGCGCGGCGTCTATTGCGTCTCGTCTGACTGCGTCAGTGGCCCGGCGGAAATCATCAGGCCGGGCATCAATGGTCAACTGTACGAAAAAAACGACAGCGTGGCGCTGGCTGCCATTCTCAACGCCATGAGCGGGGCGTTTCATTTCCCCGATCAACAGACTATTAAACAGAGCATCACCGGTTTTTATGAGGAGAATTATATGAAGCATCTCAAGGAAGTGCTTAACCGCCTCTCCGGGGTTAAGCATGACGAATAAGCGCGAACTTAACGGATTATCCTTAGCGGTGAATTTTTCTGTCATCGCACTCTGCCTGGCGCTGGCCATCAACATGTTTGTCACCGGCCTGCCGCAAAAAATATTCTACGTTGTCTCCTACCTGTCGGTAGCCTCCATTCTGTATGGCCTGGTGCGCAGAAAAATAGACTTTCAGCAGCACCGCTTTTTTATCGTGCTGTTTATTGCGCTGATACTCTTTACGCTGATCCGGCTGGTCTGGGCGATGCAGGTCAAAGGGATTGAAACGGCACCCTCAACCGACAGTATCACGACCATCAGCAACTATCTGCTTGGCGCAAAACGGCTGTTGCTTGGCGCATTTGTGCTGTTGAGCCTGGCCGTTTATGGTCAGCGGGTGTCACTCAAAACGCTCAGGGCCGGGAAAGTTTTAATCCTGATTGGCCTGCTGATCACGCTGGGCTTCGGCATCTATGAGCATCTCTATACCGCCAACGTGCGGATCAAGCTCACCACCGAAGCAGCCTCCATGTCCTCTTATATGATTCTGTTTATCTACTGCGCCTGGCTCTGGCTGAGTCGTTTTGAGACCCATGCTTACTGGAAGATGGCTGATGTGGCGGTGTTAATCGTCACCTTCGCGTTGCTCTATCTCTGCGGCACCCGCGTGACGCTTATCGCTCTGGTGGCGGTCGGATTGCTGTTCCTGCTGCAGACCTATCGCCTGTCGATGCTAACCAACTGGCGCATCAGCGCGCTGGTGGTGGGATTGCTGGCAGTGCTGGTGCTGATGACCAGCAACCGCTGGGTGGAAGGGGTGCAGGATATTGAGAACTTCGGTTCCAACAGCTCGACCTCGCTGGGCGCGCGGGTAGCAATCTGGGGCGGGGCGGTCAACTTTATTCAGCATCATGGCGGTTTTTCGACGCCGGATGAGCGCACAACTCAGGCTCGCCAGTTTATCAGCGCGCACTACCCGAATAATGTGGAAGGCTATACCAACGTTAAATACAACATGCACAACGAGTTCCTTGAGGTCACCACGTTACAGGGCTGGCTGGGGGCTTTGTCACTGGCGTTGCTCTATCTGGTGGCTCTGGCGGGGGGAGTGAAGCGCTGCGATCTGCGCGGCGTTGCGCTGCCGCTGGTGGCGCTATTTGTCGCCGGGCTGACCGATTCGGTGCTGCCCTATAACCAGACCGCGACTGTTTTCATTATGGTGCTGGCACTCTGCTGTATACGGCTACCGGTGCCGCAACGACAGGTCTGAGTTGAGCAGATGAACAAATAAAAACGGCGGGGTTTCCAGAGAAACCCCGCCGTTTTTTTTACGCCTGATAATTAATTCTGTGAACCGATGTCGCGCAGTTTTTTACCGGCCATCAGGTTACGTTCGATGTGCTCCAGCGAGACGTTTTTAGTCTCAGGGATCAGCATCACCGTCAGCAGAATGAAGAACAGGTTCAGCAGCGCATAGACCCAGAAGGTATTAGCGTTGCCCAGCGTGTTCAGCATCGTCAGGAAGGTCGCACCCACGATCATGTTAGCGATCCAGTTGGTGGTGGTGGAAACGGTGATACCGAAGTCGCGGCCTTTCAGCGGCTGAATTTCGGAACACAGAACCCAGATCAGCGGACCGGCTGACATCGCAAAACCGATGATAAACATCAGCAGCATAGCCACGGCGAAGTACTGTGCGCCCTGCGAGTGAATGCCGAAATGCAGCATGGTACCCAGCACGCCCATACCGGCAGCCATCACCATAAAGCCAAGAATCAGCGTCGGTTTACGGCCCCAGCGATCGACCAGACCGATAGCGATAAAGGTTGCCAGTACGTTGATCAGACCGACAATCACCGTGCCCCACATCTGCTCAGTGGTATTGGTGAAGCCTGCGATTTCAAAGATCTTCGGTGCGTAATACATGATGACGTTCATGCCGGTAAACTGCTGCATCACCTGCAACAGAATGCCGAGGTAGACCGCACGACGGAAGTGGCTGCTGCTGGTAAACAGACCCCAGCCAGACTGCTTGATCTTCAGGCTTTCACGAATCTCATCCAGCTCACGTTTTGCCTGTTCGCTGGTGTCACGCAGACGATCCAGTACCCGTTGTGCATCGCGGAAGTTGCCTCGTGCCGCCAGCCAGCGCGGGCTGTTTGGCAGGAAGAAGACGCCCACCAGCAGCAGCAGTGCCGGAATGGTGATGATGCCCAGCATCCAGCGCCAGTTGCCGGTAAAGCTGAACGCGGTATCGGAGAGGTAAGCGCCCAGAATACCGATGGTGATCATCAGCTGATAAAGCGAAATCATACTGCCGCGAATTTTTTCGGGTGCAATTTCAGAAAGATAAAGCGGGGCGGTGTAAGAGGCGATACCGACAGCCAGACCCAGCAGGACGCGGGCGCTGATCAGCATTTCAGGGTTAGGTGACATGGCAGACCAGAGTGAACCAATCACGAACAGAATCGCGCCGGCCATCAGGCTCTTTTTACGGCCGAGGCGGGAGGACATCCAGCCGCTACCGATAGCACCCACCGCGGCACCAAACATCATGGAACTGACGATCCACTCCTGTTGATGGGCGGTTACGTTAAAGTCTTTTGCGATAAACGGCAGAGCACCGGCAATAACGCCGATATCCAGACCGAACAGCAGTCCCGCGAGGGCCGCCAGAAAGCAGACAAATAAGGTCATCGCCTTATTTGATGTTCTGCTTTTGTGTGTATTGCCAGGCATTTTAGCCTCCAGGTTTATCCATCATTGTTTTTATCAATGTTAAAAAACTCTTTGCGCGAAAAAAGTGAGTCCGATCACATCAGTGTAATCGTTTACACACGCTGAAACCCTGAAATTCAGCATTTTTTGCCCGGAAAGGTTAATTAACCAGTGAGGTATAGCACTCATTAAGTTTCTGACAAGGCTCTATTTATTGGCTATCAGACGACGCTGAAAATAACGCATTTTCAGCAGAATAACTACGTAGAGTAAATCCTAAATAGCAGATAAACAAAGCGTTTCAAATTGTAATCGTTAACATTTTGTTGTCAGAAAAGGCGAAAAGAAGTGTAGACGAGATCAGAAATTTTGCTGCGGGCAGAGCGCGGAACGACGAATTGCGGCCTCTCAGGCATAAAAAAACCCTGCCTGAGCGGCAGGGTTTTCAGCAAAGCGCCGTTATCAGAGGCCAGCGGCTTCACGCAGCTGTGCGGCTTTGTCGGTTTTTTCCCATGGGAAATGTTCGCGACCAAAGTGACCGTAAGCAGCGGTCTCTTTGTAGATCGGGTGCAGCAGGTCGAGCATCTGAATCAGGCCATACGGGCGCAGATCGAAGAACTCACGCACCAGCAGCGTCAGCTGCTCGGTAGAGACTTTCTCAGTCCCGAAGGTTTCAACCATGATCGAAGTCGGCTCTGCCACGCCGATGGCGTAAGAGACCTGAATTTCACAGCGATCCGCCAGACCGGCTGCCACGATGTTCTTCGCCACATAACGGGCTGCGTAGGCCGCTGAACGGTCCACTTTTGACGGGTCTTTACCGGAGAACGCACCACCACCGTGACGCGCCATACCGCCGTAGGTGTCCACGATGATTTTACGACCGGTCAGACCGCAATCGCCCATCGGGCCGCCGATCACAAAACGGCCGGTCGGGTTGATGTGGTATTTGGTCGAGGCGCTCAGCCATTCTGCTGGCAGAACCGGCTTGATGATCTCTTCCATCACCGCTTCCTGCAGATCTTTCTGGCTGACAGATTCGGCGTGCTGAGTAGAAAGCACTACCGCATCGATGCCGACGATTTTGCCGTCGTCATACTGGAAAGTGACCTGGCTTTTGGCATCCGGACGCAGCCACGGCAGGGTGCCGTTTTTACGCACTTCAGCCTGACGCTGCACCAGACGGTGCGCATAGGTCACCGGCGCAGGCATCAGCACGTCGGTTTCGTTGGTGGCATAGCCGAACATCAGGCCCTGGTCGCCCGCGCCCTGTTCCAGCGGATCGCTGCGGTCAACGCCCTGGTTGATATCCTGAGACTGTTTACCAATCGCGCTTAAAACCGCACAGGAATTGGCATCAAAGCCCATATCGGAATGAACATAGCCGATTTCACGTACGGTGTTACGGGTGATCTCTTCGATATCGACCCAGGCGCTGGTGGTGATTTCACCGCCAACCAGAACCATACCGGTTTTAACGTAAGTTTCGCAGGCCACGCGTGCTTTAGGGTCCTGTTCAAGGATGGCATCCAGCACGGCATCGGAGATCTGGTCGGCGATTTTATCAGGATGTCCTTCTGATACGGACTCGGACGTAAAAAGGTGTTTAGCCATTCTGTTCTTTACCTTACAAATGGTTTGAATTCGACTGCATAGCGCAAGTGAGTATCATCTGACTTAACGCCCCTTCAGGCAAAGCCACGAGCAGTGAGGTTGTGTCAGCACAGCAGGCCAACACCGCCTGGATATTAACCTGTTTAGATGGAAAACCATCTGGACGGCTATTTTAGGTTACAGAATGAGCCAATTGCCAGCCCTTTTTCTGTTTCAGCATTTTACCTGGAAAGGTTATCGGCATAATTTCCTGACACTGCACGCGTTTCCCCGATAATCTTTTTGCATTTTGCGGCGGTAAACTGTATAAAACGCCGCTGCTTCGAGAGCAGTAGCAAGGATGACGCCTCAGTTTGCGTCGCGCCCGTCAGACAAGGGTCTGGCTTTCACCCAGGTTGTGTTCCATATGCCGCTGGCATGTGCGGAGGTGATACGAGTAATGAACCACGTTTTCTCTTCTCCCGGTTCCCTGTGCTGCGGCGCTGCGCTGGCTGTCTCCTGTTTCCCATCTCTTTCTCTGTCCTGCCGACAATATGTTCGATGCGGTAATTTTACCGACACGAGCGCCGGTTAATCTGTACCACTATCCTTACGGTTTAGTCTCTTCTCTGCCGCCGCGCAGCTGAACGACGCACGTTATCCGTGGTCCTCTTATACAAATCTGTTAAATGCTTTCGGTTTCAACGGAGATGGCCAGGGTGTTTTACACTTAACTCTCATGCGTGAATCGCGCTGACGGTAACGTCAGGTGAACAGGACATTGCGTTTAATGTGGCAACGAATTTCCAGATTAGCGGCCAGTAAGCCGGTTAACAGTTTTATCTTTCAACGGAAAATTGAGGTTCGCGATGTCTGACGACATAAAGAATATCAAGGGTTCGTCAGCTGGCGAACAGGGTGCACTCCGCTCAATGCAGGAGGTAGCAATGAACGATCAGGATGCGAGCAAAATGTTGCGTACCTACAACATTGCCTGGTGGGGCAACAACTATTACGACGTCAACGAACTGGGCCACATCAGTGTCTGTCCCGATCCGGATCGCCCGGATGTGCGCGTCGATTTAGCCCGACTGGTCAAAGAGCGCGAAGCGCAGGGCCAGCGTCTGCCGGCGCTGTTCTGCTTCCCGCAGATCCTGCAACACCGCCTGCGCTCAATTAACGCCGCGTTTAAACGTGCGCGTGAATCCTATGGTTACAAAGGCGACTACTTCCTGGTTTATCCAATCAAGGTGAACCAGCACAAACGCGTGATTGAATCGCTGATCCACTCCGGCGAACCGCTGGGACTGGAAGCGGGATCGAAAGCTGAGCTGATGGCGGTGCTGGCGCACGCCGGTCAGACCCGTACCGTGATCGTCTGTAACGGCTATAAAGATCGCGAATATATTCGTCTGGCGCTGATTGGCGAGAAGATGGGCCACAAGGTCTACCTGGTGCTGGAGAAGATGACCGAAGTCCGTCTGGTGCTGGAAGAGGCGGAGCGCCTGAACGTGGTGCCGCGTCTTGGCATTCGCGCCCGTCTGGCCTCTCAGGGCTCGGGTAAATGGCAGTCGAGCGGT
Organism: Pantoea sp. USHLN298; assembly: GCF_037149395.1. Classification (NCBI taxonomy): domain Bacteria; kingdom Pseudomonadati; phylum Pseudomonadota; class Gammaproteobacteria; order Enterobacterales; family Erwiniaceae; genus Pantoea; species Pantoea sp. USHLN298. The sequence goes on along the minus strand of NZ_JBBCRO010000006.1, from coordinate 167,563 downwards.
GGCGAAAAGTCGAAGTTCGGTCTGTCGGCGACCCAGGTGCTCAGGTTGGTCGAGATCATGCGTGAAGCGGGCCGTATGGATAGCCTGCAGTTGCTGCACTTCCACCTCGGTTCACAGATGGCCAACATTCGCGACATCGCCACCGGCGTGCGTGAGTCGGCGCGCTTCTACGTTGAACTGGCGAAGCTGGGCGTTAACATTAAATGTTTCGACGTCGGCGGCGGTCTGGGCGTGGATTACGAAGGAACGCGCTCGCAGTCTGACTGCTCGGTGAACTACGGCCTGAACGAATATGCCAACAACGTCATCTGGGCGATTGGCGATGCCTGTGATGAGCATGGCCTTGAGCATCCGACGGTGATCACCGAGTCGGGCCGTGCGGTAACGGCACACCACACGGTACTGGTTTCGAACATCATCGGCGTTGAGCGCAATGAGTTCAGCAAGCCGGAAACGCCGGATGCTGATGCACCACGCCCGATTGTCAGCATGTGGGAAACCTGGCAGGAGATGCACGAGCCGAATACCCGTCGTTCGCTGCGTGAATGGCTGCACGACAGCCAGATGGATCTGTTTGACATCCATACCGGCTACTCCTCCGGCACTTACGATCTGAAACAGCGCGCCTGGGCTGAGCAGCTCTATCTGAGCATCTGCCACTACATTCAGCAGCATCTCGATCCAAGCAACCGTGCGCACCGTCCGATTATTGACGAACTGCAGGAGCGGATGGCGGACAAGATCTACGTCAACTTCTCGCTGTTCCAGTCAATGCCGGATGCGTGGGGTATCGATCAGCTGTTCCCGGTACTGCCGCTGGAAGGGCTGAACAAGAAGCCAGAGCGCCGCGCCGTGCTGCTCGACATCACCTGTGACTCCGATGGCACCATCGATCACTACGTTGATGGCGACGGCATCGCCACCACCATGCCGATGCCAGAATATGACGTGGATAATCCGCCGATGCTGGGCTTCTTTATGGTCGGGGCTTATCAGGAAATTCTCGGCAACATGCACAACCTGTTCGGTGATACCGAAGCGGTGGATGTTTATGCCCGTGAAAATGGTGATGTTGAAGTCCAGTTGTCGGATGAAGGCGACACCGTGGCAGATATGCTGCGCTACGTGCAGCTCGATCCGAACGAACTGATGGCGCTGTTCCGTCACCAGGTGCAGGCCTCCGATCTGGATGAGGAGCTGCGTGCTCAGTTCCTCGAAGAGTTCGAGAGCGGCCTGTACGGTTACACCTACTTAGAAGACGAGTAATCGGTTCAGATTGCCGGGCAACGGATATTGCAGTTGCCGGTGAAATGTCGATAATCTGACGCATACCATCCCTTCCTCGTCGGGCCTAACGACGCGGAGGGGATTTTTTTCATCTATCGCTCAATGGCTCGCGGGCCTGGCCCGACGGATGCCCACAGAGAGGACGAACTATGTACAATACCCTCGGCAACCAGTACGACAACTCCCTGGTGTCAAACGCCTTTGGTTTCATGCGCTTCCCGCTCAACTTCCAGCCCTACGACAGCGACGCTGAATGGGTAATTACCGGTGTGCCGTTTGACGCCGCTACCTCGGGCCGTCCGGGCAGCCGTCTGGGCCCAGGCGCTATCCGCCAGATCTCAACTAACCTGGCGTGGGAAGGCTGCCGCTGGCCGTGGGATTTTGATCTGCGTCAGCGTCTGAACGTGGTGGACTGCGGCGATCTGGTCTATGCCTTTGGCGACTCGCAGGATCTCTCTGACAAACTGCAGGCCCATGCTGAAAAACTGCTGGCGAACGGCAAACGCATGATGACCTTTGGTGGCGATCACTACGTGACGCTGCCGCTGCTGCGCGCGCATGCGAAGCACTTCGGTAAGATGGCGCTGGTCCATTTCGATGCCCATACCGATACCTACTCTAACGGCCCGACCTTCGACCACGGCACCATGTTCTTCACCGCGCCGAAAGAAGGCCTGATCGATCCACAACACTCGGTCCAGATCGGTATCCGTACCGAGTTTGATAAGAGCCTGGGCTTCAACGTGCTGGATGCGGCGCAGGTTAACGACCGCAGCGTTGATGACATCCTGGCCGAAGTGAAACGCACCGTCGGCGATCTGCCAGTCTATCTGACCTTTGATATCGACTGTCTCGATCCGGCTCATGCGCCGGGTACCGGCACGCCGGTGATTGGCGGACTGACCACCGATAAAGCCACCAAGCTGATTCGCGGTCTGCAGGGCATGAATATCGTCGGTATGGATCTGGTGGAAGTGGCGCCAGGCTACGACCACGCCGATCTGACTGCGCTGGCCGCCGCGACGCTGGCGCTGGATATGCTGCATGTGCAGGCGGTAAACAAAGGCTGATGCCTGATGCCTGCCGGCGCTGATCCGGCAGGTGCTGAACACGGCGTCCTGTCCGTTGGGCAGACGCCGCTGCAGTGATGTTCCTCTCTTTGTCGTGATCCGATTGATTCCCTTCTGGCCCCGACGGGCAACCGTCAGGCGCGAACCCCTATCTGCAACTAAACTTACAGCGTAAAAATGGCGTAGTGGAGATAATCATGGGCTTTCTTGATGAACTGGCTGGTGCGCTGGATGGCCACCAGAGTGAAGGGCATCCGCCGGGGCAGTTGCAGGCAGTCTGGCACTGGGTGCAGGAGCAGGGCGGTATTGAGGTGCTGCTGCATAAATTCCAGCAGGGCGGATTAGGCGAGATCTTCAGTTCGTGGATCGGCACCGGCGATAACCATCCGGTAGGCCACAGTGAGATTCAGTCTGCCTTTGGCCAGGATGAACTGCAGTCACTGGCGGACAAACTCGGCACCGATGTGAAAGGGGCGTCGGGTACGCTGGCGGCGCTGTTGCCGCAGCTGATCGATAAAATGTCGCCGCAGGGCCAAATGGATGAACAGGCGCTGCATGACAATAAGCTGGATTTAGGCTCGATGGTGGATCAGATATTTAAGCGCTAGCGAACGTCGTATGGCTGAGCGCGCACGCCAGATGCATGCGCGCTCAGAGGCGGATTTACTTGCCGTCTGCCGCAATACGCTCACGGATATGCTGGGCGCGCGCCTCAGAAGCCGGATGCGAATCGAACATCGAACTCTGACGTCCCTGTTCTAATTTTGCCAGCTTCTCAAAACTGGTCGCCAGCCCCATTGGGTCGATGTTGCGCTTCTTCATCAGATCGTAGGAGTAATCATCCGCCTGCGTCTCCTGGGTTTGCGAGAACTGGGCGTTGACCAGTTTTTCGCCCATTTCCCCCAGCTGCGACTGCGACAGCGATCCAATCACGCCGCCCACTGACGCCGCTGCGGTCCGGGCGGCGGTGGTGGCATAAGCCAGCTGCATCGCTTTACGCGTATGACCTAACGCGACGTGGCCCATCTCATGGCCCAGCACGCCTTCCACTTCATTGTCCGTCATCATATCCATCAGGCCGCTGTAGACACGGATACAGCCGTTTGCCATCGCCCAGGCGTTGACATCTTTGGTCTGGTACACCTTGTAATTGGCCGGTACGCCATTGATGTTGTCGCCCAGCGCGGCGGCGATCTTGTTCAGACGCTGCTGGTATTCGCTGCTGGCAGGTGCAATCTGGTTCTCTTTATCCATCTGCTCACAGGATTGATCGCTGAGCTGCTTCACCTGATCATCGCTCAGGGTATAGGCCTGATAGGCCTGCGCGCCCGACTGCATCAACGCATTATTGTCTAAACCCTGACAGCCGCTCAGCAGCGTTGCCAGCCCAAGAGCTAACACAGTTTGTTGGATTTTCATTCCATATCCCATTCATAACAAGGTAAGAAAAACAAACACCTGAAACACCGCCAGATGTTTAAACGATTCGGTTATAGCGCGCCATCCGGCACTTTGCTAGCAGACATCGCCGGAAAAGCCAGACGAAGCGGGCACATTTAGCGTTTTACGGCATGTACTTTTGCCATGATTTTCATGTACATTGATCTGCAACTTTTTCCTTGTTTTGCCCGATAACTGATTAATAACAATAAGTTAAGGCGCGAAGCATTAATCCGACCTGGAGTAGAAAATGCCCTCTCGTAAAGAGCTTGCCAACGCCATTCGCGCGTTAAGTATGGATGCAGTACAGAAAGCTAAATCGGGACATCCGGGTGCCCCGATGGGCATGGCGGACATCGCTGAAGTACTGTGGCGCGGCTACCTGAATCACAACCCAACTAACCCGCTGTGGGCTGACCGCGACCGCTTCGTGCTCTCCAATGGTCACGGCTCAATGCTGATTTACAGCCTGCTGCACCTCACCGGCTACGATCTGCCGATGAGCGAACTGGAAAACTTCCGCCAGCTGCACTCAAAAACTCCAGGTCACCCGGAATATGGCTACACCGCAGGCGTTGAAACCACCACCGGCCCGCTGGGCCAGGGCATCGCGAACGCGGTCGGTTTCGCCATTGCTGAGCGTACGCTGGCGGCGCAGTTCAACCGTCCGGGCCATGACATCGTAGACCACAATACCTATGTCTTCATGGGTGACGGTTGCATGATGGAAGGGATTTCACACGAAGTCTGCTCGCTGGCCGGTACCCTCAAGCTGGGCAAACTGGTGGCGTTTTATGATGACAACGGCATCTCCATCGACGGTCACATTGATGGCTGGTTTACGGATGACACCGCAAAACGCTTTGAAGCCTACGGCTGGCACGTAGTGCGTGGCGTTGATGGTCACGATGCTGATGCGATTGCCAAAGCGATCGACGAAGCGAAAAGCGTCAGCGATAAGCCGTCGCTGCTGATGTGCAAAACCGTTATCGGTTTCGGTTCACCAAACAAAGCGGGCACCCATGATTCACACGGCGCACCGCTGGGCGATGATGAAGTGGCCCTGACCCGCAAACAGCTGGGCTGGGAACACGCACCGTTCGTTATCCCTTCTGATATCTACGCTGAGTGGGACGCGAAAGAAGCGGGCCAGGCGAAAGAAGCGGCCTGGGATAAGAAGTTCGCAGCCTATGCGCAGGCGCATCCAGAGCTGGCAGCCGAGTTCAAACGTCGCGTCAGCAACGAACTGCCGGCTAACTGGCAGCAGGAGTCGCAGAAGTTCATCGAGCAGCTGCAGGCTAACCCGGCCAAAATCGCCAGCCGTAAAGCGTCACAGAATGCCATCGAAGCCTTTGGTAAAATTCTGCCGGAATATCTGGGTGGCTCAGCCGATCTGGCTCCCAGCAACCTGACCATCTGGTCTGGCTCTAAGCCAATCAATGAAGATGCCGCCGGTAACTACATCCATTACGGCGTGCGTGAATTTGGTATGACCGCGATTGCGAACGGTCTGGCACTGCACGGTGGTTTCCTGCCATACACCGCGACCTTCCTGATGTTTGTTGAATATGCGCGTAACGCAGCGCGTATGGCAGCACTGATGAAGATCCGTCAAATCATGGTTTATACCCACGACTCAATCGGTCTGGGTGAAGATGGCCCGACGCATCAGCCGGTCGAGCAGATGGCCAGCCTGCGTACCACGCCGAACATGAGCCTGTGGCGTCCGTGTGACCAGGTGGAATCGGCGGTGGCGTGGAAATATGCCATCGAGCGCAAAGATGGCCCGACAGCGCTGATCTTCTCTCGTCAGAACCTGGCGCAGCAGGAACGCAGCACTGAGCAACTGGCTGACGTGGCGCGCGGGGGTTACGTGCTGAAAGATTGCGACGGTACGCCTGAAGTGATCCTGATCGCTACCGGTTCAGAAGTTGAACTGGCAGTAGGCGCGTGGGATAAACTCACCAGCGAAGGCCGTAAAGTTCGCGTCGTCTCTATGCCGTCGACTGATGCATTCGACAAGCAGAGTGACGCTTACCGTGAATCCGTTCTGCCGAAAGCCGTTAGCGCACGCGTGGCTATCGAAGCGGGTATCGCCGATTACTGGTTCAAATATACCGGTCTGAACGGCGCTATCGTCGGCATGACCAGCTTCGGCGAATCTGCTCCGGCCGATCAGCTGTTTGAAATGTTCGGCTTCACCGTCGACAACGTGGTCGCCAAAGCGAAAGCGCTGCTGGCGTAATCGCCGTCAGGCGGGGTGATAGCCGCCTGATTAAATAAAGGGACGCGTCAGGCGTCCCTTTTGCTGTTTTATTCCTGTAGTAATAATGCACTTTTGCTCTGTTTTGTGACGCAGATCCAAATATAAGCAGTCCGATTGATCACAATCATTCCTGTTATTCCTTCCATCCATTATTGTGGCTGAACCGTTTCAGTTACCGGGCAAATCACCCCGGTTTCAGACAATGCCGGGTAAGATTCTCCTGTACAAACTACAGCGAAGCGCTCAGGCTAACGGCACGTTTTTTCCGTCTGACGTGGCAGGAGAGAGATGACCATACGGGTAGCAATAAACGGGTTTGGCCGTATTGGACGCAACGTATTGCGCGCGCTGTATGAAACCGGCCGTCGGGCTGAGATCAGCGTGGTCGCCATTAATGAGCTGGCTGAAGCCACCGGCATGGCGCATCTGCTGAAATATGACACCAGCCATGGCCGTTTTGCCTTTGACGTACGTCAGGAGCGCGATGTGATGTGGGTCGGGGGCGATACGCTGCGCATTTTACATCGGGCTGAGATTGCCGATCTGCCGTGGCGCGAACTCGATGTCGACGTGGTGCTGGATTGCACGGGCGTCTATGGCTCACGCGCCGATGGCGAAGCGCATCTGCAGGCGGGCGCGAAGAAAGTGCTGTTCTCGCATCCTGGTGGCAACGATCTCGACGCCACCGTCGTCTATGGCGTTAACCAGCAGTTGCTGAAAGCCACCGATTGCCTCGTTTCAAACGCTTCCTGTACCACCAACTGCATTATTCCGGTCATCAAACTGCTGGATGACGCCTTTGGCATTGAATCCGGCACCGTCACTACGATCCACTCGGCGATGCACGATCAGCAGGTGATCGACGCTTATCACAGCGATCTGCGCCGTACCCGCGCGGCCAGCCAATCGATCATTCCGGTGGATACCCGTCTGGCGGCCGGCATTACCCGTATTTTTCCGAAATTCAACGATCGCTTTGAAGCGATTGCTGTGCGCGTGCCGACGATTAACGTGACGGCGATTGATCTCAGCGTTTCTGTACGTCAGCCAGTGAAGGCGTGTGAAGTTAACGCCTTGTTGCAAAGCGCGGCAGAAGGGGCATTTCGTGGTATAGTTGACTATACAGAATTACCGTTAGTCTCAGTCGATTTTAACCATGATCCGCACAGTGCCATTGTGGACGGCACCCAGACGCGGGTCAGCGGTCAACACCTGATCAAGACGCTGGTCTGGTGTGACAACGAATGGGGCTTTGCTAACCGAATGCTCGACACGACGTTAGCGATGGCCGCAAGCGGTTTCAGGTAGGGCGCGGTTTGCGCCCGGCAAAACTTATGAGAATCAACGAGAGGGTTCACCATGTCTGTAATTAAGATGACCGATCTGGATCTTGCTGGCAAACGCGTTCTGATCCGCGCCGATCTCAACGTACCAGTGAAAGAAGGGAAAGTGACGTCTGATGCACGTATCCGTGCTTCACTGCCTACCATCGAAGCGGCGTTGAAACAGGGCGCGAAAGTGATGGTTACCTCTCACCTGGGTCGTCCGACCGAAGGTGAATACACCGAAGAGTTCTCGCTGCTGCCGGTAGTTAACTACCTGAAAGAGAAGCTGAGCGGCACCAATGTGACCCTGGCAAAAGATTACCTCGACGGCGTTGAAGTGGGCGCTGGCGAACTGGTGGTGCTGGAAAACGTTCGCTTTAACAAAGGCGAAAAGAAAGATGACGAAGCGCTGTCTAAAAAATACGCTGCCCTGTGCGACGTGTTCGTGATGGATGCATTCGGCACCGCGCACCGCGCGCAGGCTTCTACCCACGGCGTCGGCAAATTTGCCCCTATCGCCTGTGCCGGTCCGCTGCTGTCAGCAGAGCTGGAAGCGCTGGGTAAAGTGATGAGCAACCCGGAGCGTCCGCTGGTCGCAGTCGTGGGCGGTTCTAAAGTCTCTACCAAATTTGACGTACTGCAGTCGCTGGTGAAAATTGCTGACACCGTTATCGTCGGTGGCGGCATCGCCAACACCTTCGTGGCGATCGACAACAACGTCGGCAAATCACTGTATGAGCCAGACTTCGTTGAAGCGGCGAAAGGCCTGCGTGACCAGTATGGCATTCCGGTTCCAACCGATTCCCGCGTTGGCACGGAATTCTCTGAAACTGCCCCGGCAACCGTGAAAAAGGTTTCGGAAGTAGCGGATAACGAAGAGATTATGGACTTCGGTGACGAAACCGCTCAGGCGATGGCGGCCATTCTGAAGGATGCGAAAACCATCCTGTGGAACGGTCCGGTTGGCGTCTTTGAGTTCCCGAACTTCCGTAAAGGTACCGAAATCGTGGCAAACGCCATTGCTGACAGCGAAGCGTTCTCTGTTGCCGGCGGCGGTGACACCTTAGCGGCCATCGATCTGTTCGGTATCGAAGATAAAATTTCCTACATCTCGACCGGTGGCGGCGCATTCCTGGAGTTCGTGGAAGGCAAAAAACTGCCAGCCGTTGCCATGCTGGAAGAGCGTGCGAAGCAGTAATCCTTTGGGGGCGATGCCGGGTGGCATCGCCTGAAGTCTTGCCCGTCAGGGCGTTTAAATCGAGGTCCCCAATGGGGATCAACGGTCACGAAACAGGACACAATCATGTCTAAAATTTTTGATTTCGTAAAACCCGGCGTTGTCACTGGTGATGACGTACAGAAGATCTTCAAAGTTGCGAAAGAGAACAAATTCGCACTGCCAGCTGTAAACTGCGTCGGTTCCGACTCTATCAATGCGGCACTGGAAGCAGCGGCGAAAGTTAAAGCGCCGATCATCATCCAGTTCTCTAACGGCGGTGCCGCATTTATCGCCGGCAAAGGCTTCAAGACTGAAAAACCACAGGGCGCTGCCATTTTCGGTGCTATCGCTGGCGCACACCATGTGCATCTGATGGCTGAGCAGTATGGCGTGCCGGTTATCCTGCACACTGACCACTGCGCGAAGAAACTGCTGCCGTGGATCGACGGTCTGCTGGACGCAGGCGAAGAGCATTTCAAGAAAACCGGTAAGCCACTGTTCTCTTCTCACATGATTGACCTGTCTGAAGAGTCACTGGAAGAAAACATCGAAATCAGCAGCAAGTACCTGGCGCGCATGGCGAAAATCGACATGACGCTGGAAATCGAACTGGGCTGCACCGGTGGTGAAGAAGATGGCGTCGACAACAGCCACATGGACGCGTCTGCTCTCTACACCCAGCCAGAAGATGTGAACTACGCGTACGAAAAACTGAATGCCATCAGCCCGCGCTTCACCATTGCGGCGTCATTCGGTAACGTCCACGGCGTTTACAAACCAGGTAACGTTAAACTGACCCCAACCATTCTGCGCGATTCGCAGAAATATGTGTGTGAAAAACACGGTCTGCCGCACAACGCGCTGGACTTCGTTTTCCACGGTGGTTCAGGTTCTTCTGCTGCAGAAATCGAAGAGTCTATCAGCTACGGCGTGATCAAGATGAACATCGATACCGATACCCAATGGGCGACCTGGGACGGCATCCTGCAGTACTACAAAAAGAACGAAGGCTATCTGCAGTCGCAGCTGGGTAACCCGGAAGGCGCTGACAAGCCAAACAAAAAATACTATGACCCACGCGTCTGGCTGCGTTCAGCCCAGGCCTCTATGGTGGTCCGTCTGGAGCAGGCGTTTAAAGAGCTCAACGCGGTCGACGTGCTGTAATAGCCGGTGAGTTAGCGTACAAAAAAGGCCCGAAAGGGCCTTTTTTTTCTCTTTTTTTTGGCAAAAGCGAAGCAAACCGCCGCCAGGTTTGGCACTGGCCCATTTATTGTTTACCCTTTTGTCAGGGATTGTCAGACAAAGTCTGGCAATGTTTTGTCGTTTCCCTTGGGGATACTATTACAGGGTGGTTACATGCAAGACACGGGCATGATTGATGAACTCAACAATGCAGGCAACTGGATAATTCGCAATCAGGAATTGTTGATCAGCTACGCGGTCAATATCGTCGCAGCCATTGCGATCATTATCGTCGGGATGATGATTGCACGCATTATCTCCAATACGGCAAATCGGGTGTTGCAGGCGCGACACATCGATACCACGGTGGCTGACTTCCTTTCTGCGCTGGTTCGTTACGGCATCATCGCCTTCACACTCATTGCGGCGTTAGGACGCATTGGCGTACAGACAACGTCAGTGATTGCCATTCTGGGTGCGGCAGGTCTGGCCGTGGGCCTGGCGTTAAAAGATTCTCTTTCTAACCTGGCGGCGGGCGTGCTGCTGGTGATATTCCGCCATTTCCGTGCTGGCGAATTTGTCGATCTTGGCGGCATTATGGGAACGGTGATGAATGTCCAGATCTTCTCAACCACACTCAAGTCCGCTGACGGCAAACGTGTTGTGGTACCCAACGGCAAGATTATTACCGGCAATATCGTTAACTTTTCCCGTGAACCGGTTCGACGTAATGAGTTCATTATTGGCGTCTCGTATGAAGCTGATGTGGACGAGGTGCTGACCCTGTTACGTGAAGTGGTCGATGCAGACAGCCGCGTCCTGCAGGACCTGGGTGTACAGGTCGGTCTGAACGAGCTGGCCGCGTCATCAATGAACTTTGTGGTGCGCTGCTGGAGCAACAGCGGTGACCTGCAGAACGTCTACTGGGACCTGCTGAAGAACTTCAAGCGGGCGCTGGATGGCAAAGGCATCGGTATTCCTTATCCGCAGATGGACGTGCATCTGCATCGCGTCCGGTCGCCCGACGCCACGGTGCCGCAGCTGCAAAGCCCGACGCAGCCGCAGTAACCCGTCAGTGGGCGGCGTTCGCCGCCCATTCATTTTGCTAATCGCTGATTAATTTTTTCCATTTCCGCTAATCTCATCGCCTCTTTATACTCCTTCCCATCTTCAGTTATTCGGAAAGTTATCTGATGTTATCTCTCTACTTTCAAGGGCTTGCTCTTGGCGCTGCGCTGATCCTGCCGCTGGGTCCGCAGAATGCGTTCGTGATGAATCAGGGCGTAAAACGGCAGTATCATCTGATGACCGCCTCGCTGTGCGCCCTGAGCGATATTCTGCTGATCAGTGGCGGGATCTTTGGCGGCAGCGCCTTACTGAGCCAGTCGCCACTGCTGCTGATGATAATCACCTGGGCGGGCGTAGCCTTTTTGCTCTGGTATGGCTGGGGCGCGCTGCGTAGCGCCTTCAGCCACAGCGTCGATTCAGACGACAGCCAGCCGCTGAAGCAGAGCAGGGGACGCATTATCGCGACGCTGCTGGCGGTGACCTGGCTTAACCCGCACGTCTATCTTGATACCTTTGTAGTGCTCGGCAGCCTGGGCGGCCAGTTGCCGACCAATACCGCCCGACAATGGTTTGCGCTGGGCACCATCAGCGCCTCGGTGCTGTGGTTTTTTGGCCTGGCACTGCTGGCCGCCTGGCTGTCGCCACGGCTGCGAACCGCCAGAGCACAGCGCATTATTAACCTGCTGGTGGGCGCGGTGATGTGGTTTATCGCCCTGCAGCTGGCGCGTCAGGGCATGGCCGGTTTTTAAACTCAGCGCGAACAGGCAACGGTTATTGCCGCGCTGAGGCCGAACTTTTGCCATAATGACCACTCAAAGCATGGCGCATACCGATGCGCTTTTGGGCTTCGCCTGTTGGAAGCCGTCATATTGACCTTTTCAAGGAGGACTTTCATGAAACTGAAAGCATTGGCTCTGGCCGCAATAATGAGCGCCGGGGCACTGCCCAGCGTACAAGCTGATGAGTTGCCGAATGGGCCGCATGTCGTGACCTCTGGCAAGGCAACGGTTGATGCCCGTCCGGATATCGCCACCTTATCTATCGTGGTAAACGTATCGTCAAAAGATGCTGCTGATGCGAAAAAGCAGGCCGATAGCCGGGTGGCACAATATTTCGATTTCCTGCAAAAGAATGGCATCGAGAAGAAAGATATTGATGCGGCCAACCTGAGCACTCAGCCGGAATACGATTACACCAAAGAGGGTAAATCGGTACTGAAAGGTTATCGTGCGGTGCGTCAGGTGCAGGTCACCCTGCGTCAGCTGGATAAACTCAACGATCTGCTGGATGGCGCGCTGAAATCCGGCCTGAACGAAGTACGCAGCGTTGAGTTAGGCGTGGCAAACCCGGAAAGTTATAAACAACAGGCCCGCAAAGCAGCAATCAAAAATGCCACTCAGCAGGCGTCAGAGCTGGCAGCCGGCTTTAATGCGCAGCTGGGCTCGATCTACAGCATTCGCTATCAGGTCGCTAACTATCAGCCGATGCCGATGAACCGTATGTATAAGGCCGCTGCGGCAGCCGATACCTCGGCGCAGGAAACCTACGATCAGCAAAGCATCAACTTTGACGATCAGGTCGATGTGGTGTTTGAGCTCAAACCGAATACGCCATAATGCAAAACGGGGCCTCAGCCCCGTTTTCTCTGGTTACGCGGCAACGTCATCCTGACGCAGCACGCGATGTCCATGCGCAATCAGCGCATCGGTCACCCGCCGCATCAGACGGCTTTCCGGCGCAAAGCGATGCCAGTAAAGCATCCGGCGCTGATAGAGGCCCGGCGTCAAATCAATCAGCTCACCGCTCGCCAGCTCACGCTCAATCTGCAGATGCGGAATCATACAGCAGGTCGAACCCTGTCGAGCCATCTGCACAAAGGCTTCCGATGAATTAACGATGTGGCAGGGCACGCTGCCCGGCGAGAGATCGAAGTTCTGTTGCAGAAACGCCTGGTGCATATCATCCAGGTGGTCAAAGGCTACGGCAGGCGCTTTCAGCAGGGCAGAACGGGTGACGCCGTTGGGGAAGAAGCGGTCAGCAAAATCGCGTGAGGCGACAAACAGATAGTCGAGCGCACCCAGCTGATCGACCAGGCAACTCGGCAGCGGTTGCGGCTGAATACTCACTGCACCCACCACTTCGCCGCGGCGTAAACGCTCCTGGGTCCGGGTTTCATCTTCTACCTGTAAATTGAGCCGTACCGGCGAGTCGGCCAGCACATCTTTCAGCGCGGGCAGCAGCCAGGTCGCCAGACTGTCGGCGTTGACCGCCAGTGACAGCAGCAGCGGCGTGGTACCGCTGTTCTCATCGCCCAGCCACTCCTCTTCCAGCAGCTCAACCTGATGCAGCAGCGCCAGCAGCTTCTGACCCTGCTCGGTGGGGCGAGGCGGCACGGTACGCACCAGCAGCGGCTGACCAAACAGGTTCTCCAGCTGCTTGATGCGCTGCGAAACCGCCGACTGCGTGATGCATAATTTTTGTGCGGCGCGTTCAAAACCGCGTTCACGAATCACTGAATCCAGCGCCTGAAGCGTACGATAATCGGGGCGTTTCATTGTTATTCTCTCTCCTTCAGGGTGGACGTTACTATGCCACAAAAGTGTCACCGGTAAGTGACCGCGTGTTTTTGTGGTCTGGCTTCCAAAGCGATAAATCCGCGCCTGTCACCCGAGCATTTTCAGTAAGCCTTGTTTTATACTACGCGCACTTCGTTGTCGCACAGGTTTTAAACATACCATGACCCAGGATGAACTGAAAAAAGCCGTAGGTTGGGCTGCACTCGATTACGTTAAGCCCGGTACCGTTGTCGGCGTTGGCACCGGCTCGACCGCCTCCCATTTTATTGATGCGCTCGCGACGGTCAGGCATCAGATTGAGGGCGCGGTCTCCAGCTCCGACGCCTCAACCCAAAAGCTGAAAAGCCTCGGTATTCAGGTGTTCGATCTGAACGAGATCGATGTTCTGTCGGTTTACGTTGATGGTGCTGATGAGATCAATCCGCAGATGCAGATGATCAAAGGCGGTGGGGCTGCGCTGACGCGTGAGAAAATCGTCGCTGCGGTGGCTGAAACCTTTATCTGTATCGCTGACGCCTCAAAAGAGGTGGACGTGCTGGGTCGTTTCCCGCTGCCGGTCGAAGTGATCCCGATGGCGCGCAGCTATGTGGCGCGTCAGCTGGTCAGGCTCGGCGGTTTACCGGAATATCGGCAGAACGTGGTCACCGATAACGGCAATATTATTCTCGACGTGCATAATCTGCGTATTCTCGACCCGATTGAACTGGAAAAAGCGATCAACGCTTTGCCAGGCGTTGTTACCGTTGGCCTGTTCGCCGCACGCGGCGCGGATATCGCGCTGATTGGCGGACCTGACGGGGTGAAAACCATCAAAAAATGATCTGTCCGGCGTCGAAGCGGCGCCGGGGGTTTCTGTCTGAAAAACAGCTTTTCTCGCCAGGGTGAAATTTGGTGACTTATGTCACATTAACGTCATCCACAGCGGGTTCGTTCTCCCTTCATCGCAGACATCACGATTTTGTACGGCAATGTGCTGCTGCAAAGCCTTGCCGTGCTGTCGCACAGGCAATCGTTTGTATTGCCGCAGGCGTATTTTTTGATATTTTGACAGAAGGCTGGCTTATGGCAGTCCTCATTGAATTCTGAATAGGGTCGGGAAATGGCAAAGGTATCACTGGAAAAAGACAAGATTAAGTTCCTGCTGGTGGAAGGTGTCCATCAGAGCGCGCTGGAAAACCTGCGGGCTGCAGGCTATACCAACATCGAATTCCACAAGGGCGCGCTGGACGCTGACGCGTTAAAAGCATCGATCCGTGATGCGCACTTTATTGGTATCCGTTCCCGCTCCCAACTGACTGAAGAGATTTTTGCCGCCGCTGAAAAGCTGGTCGCAGTCGGCTGCTTCTGCATTGGCACCAACCAGGTTGACCTGCAGGCCGCAGCCAGCCGCGGGATCCCGGTGTTTAACGCGCCGTTCTCCAATACCCGCTCGGTAGCGGAACTGGTAATTGGTGAGATGCTGCTGATGCTGCGCGGTATCCCGGAAGCCAATGCCAAAGCCCATCGTGGTATCTGGAACAAAAATGCCAAAGGTTCGTTTGAGGCGCGCGGCAAGAAGCTGGGCATCATCGGTTATGGTCATATCGGTATGCAGCTCGGCGTACTGGCCGAAAGCCTGGGAATGCACGTTTTCTTCTACGATATCGAAAACAAGCTGCCGCTGGGCAACGCGACCCAGGTACGCCATATGGCGGATCTGCTCAATATGAGCGATGTGGTCAGCCTGCACGTGCCGGAGACGGTCTCCACCCAGGATATGATTGGTGCTGAACAGCTGGCACAGATGAAGCCTGGCGCGCTGCTGATTAACGCCTCGCGCGGCACGGTAGTGGATATCCCGGCGCTGTGTGACGCACTGGCCAGCAAACAGGTTGGCGGCGCAGCCATCGACGTGTTCCCGGTCGAGCCTGCCACTAACAGCGATCCCTTCATCTCGCCGCTCAGTGAATTTGATAACGTCATCCTGACTCCGCACATTGGCGGATCGACCGAAGAAGCGCAGGAGAATATCGGCATCGAAGTCGCTGGTAAGCTGGCGAAATATTCCGATAACGGCTCCACGCTGTCAGCGGTTAACTTCCCGGAAGTGTCACTGCCGATGCACGGCGCCAGCGCCAGCCGTCTGCTGCACATCCATGAAAACCGCCCAGGCGTCCTGACCGCTATCAACCAGATTTTTGCCGAGCAGGGCATCAACATTGCCGCTCAGTATCTGCAGACGTCGCCGTTTATGGGCTATGTGGTCATCGATATCGATGCTGAGCCAGAGCTGGCTGATAAAGCGTTACAGCTGATGAAGGCGATTCCCGGCACCATTCGCGCTCGTCTGCTTTACTAAGCGTCAGAAACAGCAAGAGGCGCGCTGTGCGCCTCTTTTTTTGCTCAGCTATCTTACTCCCACTGCCACAGCTTTGACGGCGTCAGCACCGCCGGTAACGGCACATCCCACTCCGCAACCGGCAGGCTATCGACACACTGACAGTCATGCGCCAGCCCGACCGGCAGGAAACCATGCTGTCGCCAGTTCTGCAGCGTGCGATCGTAAAAACCGCCGCCCATCCCCAGACGTTGTCCATATTGATCAAAAGCCACCAGCGGCACCATCATCACATCCAGCTGATCGAGGGTGATCAACTGCCGGATATCCAGCGGCGGCTCGGGAATATGGAGTTTATTTTTGCGCAGCAGGGTATCGGGCGAGTAGCGCAGGAATAACAAATTACCGGGGGAAAAGGGGTGTAATACTGGCAGATAAACCGCTTTCTTCAGATGCCAGAGACGGGCAATCAGCGGACGGGTATTGAGTTCGCCATCCACCGACAGGAACAGGGCGATATTGAGCGCTTCAGTCAGTGGAGCGTAATTCAGGGCGTGTTCAGCGAGCTGCTCAGCGGCCTGGGTTTGCTGCTCATCGGTTAGTGCGCGCCGTAAATGGCGGACGTGCTGGCGAATCGCCTGGCGTTGAGGCTGGATTTCATTGGGTCGCTGAGAAGGTTCAGACATGGTTTCCCCGCCGGATAAGTCGCTGTAGCAGCAACTATAACATGACAGTCGGGGAAAAATACCGGGACGAACAGGGTAGTACACAGGGACTACAGAAGAGAGATCTCCGAGATGCCGCCGTAGGCTGTAACCCTTGAACCCTTGGTTCAAGGTGAATATGCCGTCGCAACCATCAGGCTTCTCGGACGGACCGAGCATGCTCACAGGTTACGGAGCGTCACATTCTGTTTTTTTGAAATATCGGCTCAGGGGACTGGCCCACATGCAAACATCTCAGAGAAAATTTACCTCACCGTTACCAGAGTATAGCAACCATGAAGTTTTATTCGAACTTCGCATCCTCACGCTCAGTGATGCGACCTTGCTCAACCAGCGCCTGTTCAATCGTCTGCTGCAACATACGGATACGCTGTTCCATATTAGCAGCATAATCGCGCGTTTTCACTTTCTCTTGCGCCAGCTCGTGGCAGACGTTTAACGCGGCGATGAACACCAGTTGTTCTGTATTGGTGACTCTAGTGCGAACTTTTAGATCTTGCAACCGTTGATTGAGATCTTCAGCCGCTGCATTCAGCGCATCTTGCTGTTCAGGCGGACAATTCACTCTCAACGAACGACCAAAAATTTGTAAATCTACCGGTTGTGCAGACATGCCACCTTCCTGACTGATTACTTCGCCCGCAACTCCCTTAACCATCAATGGTTTGAGAGGCGGGCAACTATATAGACCCGCGAAATAAGTTACAACCCCTTTTCTGGAAACCTTGAGGCAGCTAGTGGTAGCATAACACGAACTTATTCTGCCAACGACGATGAAAACTTATGTCCTTACAGAACGCAACCCCCGATTACAACGCGCTGGCGGCGGCGCTCTCACAGCAGGGCGTAGGAATGACCCCAGCGGAAATGCATGGCTTGCTGAGCGGCATCCTGTGCGGCGGCAATCAGGACCCGAGCTGGAAGACCCTGGTGCACGATCTGGCCAATGAGGGCATGGCGTTTTCACAAAGCCTGTCGATGCCGTTACAGGCGCTGCACGAAAATATCGCCACCACGCTGGAAGATGAAGGTTTTCTGTTTCAGCTGCTGCTGCCGAGCGATGATGACATCACGGTATTCGATCGCGCCGATGCGCTGGCCGGCTGGGTAAACCATTTTCTGCTCGGCCTCGGCGTGACACAGCCTAAACTGGATAAAGTCACCGGCGAGACCGGTGAGGCGATCGATGATCTGCGCACCATCGCCCAGCTGGGCTATGAGGAAGACGAAGATGAGGAAGAGCTGGAACAGTCGCTGGAGGAGGTGATTGAGTATGTGCGTGTGGCGGCGTTGCTGTGTCACGACACCTTTACCCGTCCGCAGCCGACCGCGCCAGAAGTCCGGAAACCGACGCTACACTAAACTTACGTTAACGGGTCAACCGGTCAGTTCAATCCGATCAGATTACAGGGAGTGCAGAGATGATTTCACTGGACAGATTCCAGCAGCGTCGACAGGCGCTGTTAGCGAAAATGGTACCCGGCAGCGCCGCGTTGCTGTTTGCCGCGCCTGAAGTGACGCGCAGCAACGACACTGAATATCCGTTCCGTCAGAACAGCGACTTCTGGTATTTCACCGGCTTCAACGAGCCGCAGGCGCTGCTGGTGCTGATTAAAAGTGACGAAACGCATAACCACAGCGTTCTGTTTAACCGGGTACGGGATCTGACCGCGGAAGTCTGGTTCGGACGTCGACTGGGGCAGGAGGCGGCACCGGCAAAGCTGGGTGTCGATCGCGCTTTGCCGTGGAACGATATTGGCGAACAGCTGCACCTGCTGCTGAACGGTCTGGATGTGGTTTACCATGCGCAGGGCGAACATGCGGAAGCCGACACGCTGGTGTTTAACGCACTGGATAAGCTGCGCCGCGGTTTCCGCCAGAATCTCAGCGCACCGGCGACGGTGACCGACTGGCGTCCGTGGGTGCATGAGATGCGCCTGTTCAAGGATGAGGATGAGATTGCTTTGTTGCGCCGCGCCGGCAAAATCAGCGCCCTGGCGCATACCCGGGCGATGGAAGCCTGCCGCCCCGGGATGTATGAATATCAGCTCGAAGGCGAAATTCATCACGAATTTTCCCGTCACGGCGCCCGCTTTCCGGCTTACAACACCATTGTTGGCGCCGGTGAAAACGGCTGCATTCTGCACTACACCGAAAATGAGAGTGAACTGCGCGACGGCGACCTGGTGCTGATCGATGCAGGCTGTGAGTTTCACGGCTATGCCGGCGATATTACCCGCACCTTCCCGGTTAACGGGAAATTCAGCGCCCCGCAACGCGCCATCTATGACATCGTCCTGGCCTCTCTCTACACCTCTCTCACGCTGTTCCGGCCGGGCATCAGCATCCGTGAAGTGAATGACGAAGTGGTGCGGATTATGGTCAGCGGCCTGGTAGAGCTGGGCGTGCTGGAGGGGGAAGTCGAAACCCTGATTGCTGAAGAGGCGCATCGCCAGTTCTACATGCATGGCCTCAGCCACTGGCTGGGTCTGGACGTGCACGATGTCGGGCACTACGGTACCCCAAGCCGCGATCGGGTGCTGGAGCCAGGCATGGTACTGACCGTGGAGCCGGGGATCTACATCGCCCCGGATGCTGATGTCCCGGCAGAGTATCGCGGCATTGGCATTCGTATCGAAGATGACATTCTGATCACCGAAACCGGCAATGAAAATCTGACCGACAGCGTGGTGAAGGATGCCGAAGCGATCGAAGCATTAATGGCGGCGGCAAAAACAGCATGACTATTCTGATTGCCGGTGGCGGCATGACCGGCGCAACGCTGGCGCTGGCGATATCCCATCTGACGCAGGGCCAGCTGCCGGTGACGCTGATCGAAAGCAGCGAGCCCGCCAGCCGGTCGCACCCAGGCTATGACGGCCGCGCTATAGCACTGGCAGCCGGTACCTGTCAGCAACTGGCGGATATCAACCTGTGGCAGCGCATTGCCAGCTGTGCCACACCGATTACCCACATTCACGTCTCCGATCGCGGTCATGCGGGATTCGTCTCGCTGGCGGCGGAGGATTACGACATTCCGGCGCTGGGGCAGGTGGTGGAGCTGTTCGATGTCGGACAGCGTCTGTTTGCTGAGCTGAAAAAAGCGCCGGGCGTCACGCTGCGCTGTCCGGCTCGCGTTACGCAGGCCAGTCGCAGCGCGCAGCAGGTCAGGATAACGCTGGATAACGGCGAGCAGCTCAGTGGCGACCTGCTGGTGGCAGCCGATGGCTCACGTTCGGCGCTGGCGGCCTCCTGCGGTATCCAGTGGCAAACCAGCGACTACCAGCAACTGGCATTGATTGCCAATGTCACCACGGCGTTGCCGCATCAGGGACGTGCGTTTGAACGCTTTACCGAGCACGGCCCGCTGGCGTTGCTACCGATGTCCGGCAATCGCCTGTCGCTGGTGTGGTGCCATCCGCTGTCACAGCGTGATGCGGTTATGCGCTGGAGTGATGCTGACTTTCTTCGTGAACTGCAACGGGCGTTTGGCTGGCGGCTGGGCAAATTTACGCATGCCGGTCAGCGTGAATGTTACCCGCTGGCGCTGCACCGGGCGGTGCAGCCGGTCACGCATCGGGTAGCGGTAGTCGGTAACGCGGCGCAGACGCTGCACCCGATAGCCGGACAGGGCTTTAACCTTGGCCTGCGCGATGTGATGTCCCTGGCCGAGACGCTGGCCTCAGCCCATCGACAGCAGCAGGACCCCGGCAGCTATGCGGTGCTGAATCAGTATCAGCAGCGCCGTGAACAGGATCGCGACGCGACCATCGGCATTACCGACGGCTTAGTCCGCATCTTCGCGAACCGGCATACGCCGCTGGTGATCGGGCGCAATCTGGGCCTGATGGCGATGGATCATCTGCCGTGGCTACGAAATCAACTGGCTGAGCGTACGCTTGGCTGGGTTAAGCGTTAATAAAGAGGCTTTGATGCAAACTTTTGATGTGGTGATCGCCGGTGGCGGTATGGTCGGACTGGCGGTCGCCTGCGGCCTGCAGGGCAGCGGACTGCGCATCGCGGTACTGGAAAAATCGCCCGAGCCACCACTCAGCCTGAGTGATGCACCCTCGATTCGCGTTTCGGCCATTAATGCCGCCAGCGAACGGCTGCTGCAGAAGCTGGATGTCTGGTCGACCATTCTCTCGCTGCGCGCCAGCGCCTATCACGGCATGGAAGTGTGGGACAAAGATAGCTTCGGAGCTATCGCTTTTGACGACCAGCAGCAGGGGCTTTCTCATCTGGGTCATATCATCGAAAATCCGGTGATTCATCGCGCCCTGTGGCAACGTGCCAGCGTCTGCAGCGACGTCACGCTGATGGCGCCCTCACAGCTGCAGCAGGTGGCGTTTGGCGACAATGAAGCCTTTATTACCCTGCAGGATGGCAGCATGTTAACGGCGCGTCTGATGATTGCCGCTGACGGGGCCAACTCCTGGCTGCGTAACAAAGCAGATATTCCGCTGACCTTCTGGGATTACGATCATCACGCCCTGGTCGCCAACGTCCGTACTGCGCTGCCGCACGACGCAGTGGCGCGTCAGGTGTTTCATGGTGACGGTATCCTGGCTTTCCTGCCGATGCAGGACCCGCATCTGAGTTCGATTGTCTGGTCGCTGTCGCCGCAGGAAGCAAGCCGGCTGGAGACGATGCCGGAAGCGCTGTTCAACCAGCAGCTGTCGGTGGCGTTTGATATGCGGCTCGGCCTGTGCCAGCTGGAGAGCGAGCGCAAAACCTTCCCTCTGATGGCGCGCTATGCCCGCAACTTTGCCGCGCATCGTCTGGCGCTGGTGGGCGATGCGGCCCACACCATTCATCCGCTGGCAGGGCAGGGCGTCAACCTGGGCTTTATGGACGCGGCTGAACTGATTGGCGAGATTCGCCGTCTGCACCAGCAGGGTAAAGATATCGGACAGCACCTCTACCTGCGCCGCTACGAGCGCAGCCGTAAGCACAGCGCTGCGATGATGCTGGCTGGGATGCAGGGCTTCCGCGAGATGTTCTCCGGTACTCATCCGGCCAAAAAGCTGCTGCGCGACGTTGGCCTCAAGCTGGCGGACAGCCTGCCGGGTGTCAAACCGCTGATGCTGAAGCAGGCGATGGGCCTGAATGATCTGCCGGCGTGGCTGCGATAAACGCAGCGTCAGCGCTCACTACCAGGCCAGCATTTGCTGGCCTTTTTTATCGCTGAAATCCGCGCTGCACCATCACAATGCAGCGCCGCACCACCATTGCCCTTCGTTTGATTTATTCTAATTTTGCCGCGCAATTCGCATTACTTTTTCTTATTCGGTTGCTAAACCGTCACGGTGTTTTTTTAACATCCTGAACGGCTTCTCGCATAAATTTGCTGGGTATATTCAACCTCCCTGCATTTATTGCGTGATTAATCACAAAATCGCAGTTTTTTATCCTGTCGATGTGGAATCCTGGTTAGGCTGTGCATCAGCTTTCGACCCCGGTTTGCTTATGGTTAATCGTCAGATTCGGTGGTAACGTCAGGCTAAAGAGAACGTTTGCGTCGGCACCGTTTCCGGCGCGCTTTGCTACTCACTCGCTTCTGCACAGGATGGTTATGACTCAGCAAACACCTCTGTTTGAACAGCATCAGGCCTGCGGCGCTCGCATGGTCGATTTTCATGGCTGGATGATGCCGCTGCATTATGGCTCCCAGATGGACGAGCATCATGCGGTGCGTAATGACGCCGGGATGTTTGATGTCTCCCACATGACGATTGTTGACCTGAAAGGCCCGCGTACCCGCGAGTTTCTGCGCTACCTGCTGGCAAATGATGTGGCAAAACTGACCCAGCCCGGCAAAGCGCTCTACACCGGCATGCTGAATGCGTCGGGTGGCGTCATTGACGATTTAATTGTTTACTTTATGAGCGAAGATTTTTTCCGGCTGGTGGTGAACTCCGCTACCCGTGAGAACGACCTCGCCTGGATCGCCCGGCATGCCGAGGGCTACGGCATTACGCTGACCGAACGTGACGACCTGGCGCTGATTGCCGTTCAGGGTCCGCAGGCGCAGCAGAAAGCGCAGACGCTGTTCAGCGACGCACAGCGGCAGGCGGTGGCCGGTATGAAGCCGTTCTTTGGCGTTGAGGCGGAGGGGCTGTTTATCGCCACTACCGGCTATACCGGTGAAGCGGGATATGAAATTGCGTTACCGGCAGAGCAGGCAGCCGATTTCTGGCAGCGACTGCTGGCCGCCGGCGTCAGGCCGGCCGGGCTGGGCGCGCGCGACACGCTGCGGCTGGAAGCGGGCATGAACCTCTACGGTCAGGAGATGGATGAAGGCGTTTCTCCGCTGGCCGCCAATATGGGCTGGACGGTGAGCTGGGAGCCTGCTGACCGGGCTTTTATCGGCCGTGAAGCACTGGAACTCCAGCGTGAACGCGGCACAGAAAAACTGGTTGGGCTGATCCTGACCGAAAAAGGCGTGCTGCGTAACGGGCTGCCGGTGCGCTTCACCGACGACCAGGGCGAGCCGCAGGAAGGGATCATCACCAGCGGCTCTTTTTCGCCCACGCTGGGTTACAGCATTGCCCTGGCGCGGGTGCCGGCCTCGATTGGCGACACCGCCATCGTTGAGATTCGTAACCGTCAGATGCCGGTAAAGGTTACCCGACCGATTTTTGTCCGCGCCGGTAAACCGGTCGCCCAGTAAATTTTATTCAGGAGAAATGGCCAATGAGCAATGTGCCGAATACGTTGAAGTACCGCGACAGCCACGAGTGGGTGCGCAAAGAAGAAGATGGTTCTTACACCGTGGGGATCACCGAACACGCACAGGAACTGCTGGGTGACATGGTGTTTGTCGATCTGCCTGAAGTAGGGACAACCTTTGCGGCCGGTGAAGAGTGTGCCGTCGCCGAGTCGGTCAAAGCCGCATCAGATATCTATGCGCCGATCAGCGGTGAGATTGTGGCGGTCAATGATGCGCTGTCCGACGCACCAGAGCAGGTCAACAGCGAGCCGTATGACGGCGGCTGGTTATTCAAAATCAAAGCCAGTGACGAGTCAGAAATTGACGCGCTGCTGGATGCAGATGCGTATAAAGCGTCTATCGACGAGTAATCGTCAGGCGGCCTCTCGTCGGGGCCGCAGATTTCTGTTTGCTCTCTCTGTTCCCCAGCCCGATTCAGGATTTACTGCTAATGACTCAGACTCTCAGCCAGCTTGAACACAACGGTGCATTCATCGAGCGCCATATCGGTCCTTCACCTGAGCAACAAGCGATGATGCTTGACGCTATTGGCGCTCCGTCGCTGGAGGCATTAATCGGCGCGATTGTTCCGGCAGATATTCAGTTGCCTGGCCCGCCAGCGGTCGGTGAAGCCGCCACGGAACAGCAGGCGCTGGCTGAACTGAAAGCAATAGCCAGTCAGAATCTGCGTTACAAATCCTGGATCGGCATGGGATACAGCGCGGTGATCACGCCACCGGTGATCCTGCGGAATATGCTGGAGAATCCAGGCTGGTACACCGCCTATACGCCGTATCAGCCGGAGGTCTCACAGGGACGACTGGAGGCGTTGTTAAACTTCCAGCAGCTGACCCTGGATCTGACCGGCATGGATATTGCCTCCGCCTCGCTGCTGGACGAAGCCACCGCCGCTGCAGAAGCGATGGCGATGGCAAAACGCGTCAGCAAGCTGAAAAACGCCACTAAATTTTTTATTGCCGGGGATATTCATCCGCAAACCCTTGATGTGGTGCGGACCCGTGCCGAAACCTTTGGTTTTGAACTGATTATCGATGAGGCCGAAAAAGCCCTGGATCATGACGATCTGTTTGGCGTGCTGCTGCAACAGGTTGGCACCACCGGCGAAGCGCACGATTACAGCGCGCTGATTGCCGCGCTGAAAGCCCGCAAAGTGGTGGTCAGCATGGCTGCCGATTTCATGTCGCTGGTGCTGCTGGAAGCGCCAGGCAAGCAGGGTGCGGATATTGTGTTTGGCTCTGCGCAGCGCTTCGGCGTGCCGATGGGTTACGGCGGTCCGCACGCGGCCTTCTTCGCCAGCCGCGATGAGCATAAACGCTCGATGCCGGGCCGCATCATCGGCGTCTCCCGTGATGCTGCCGGTCATACCGCGCTGCGCATGGCGATGCAGACCCGTGAACAGCATATCCGTCGCGAAAAGGCCAACTCCAACATCTGTACTTCTCAGGTGCTGCTGGCGAATATCGCCGGACTTTATGCGGTATTCCACGGTCCGGCGGGCCTCAAACGCATCGCCTCGCGCATCCATCGTTTTACCAACATTCTGGCGGCGGGCCTGCAACAGGGCGGTCTGATGCTGCGCCATCAGCACTGGTTCGATACCCTGACGGTGGAGGTCTCAGACAAAGCGGCGGTGCTGAACCGCGCCCTGAGCTTTGGCGTTAACCTGCGTAGCGATATTCATCAGGCAGTTGGCATCACGCTGGACGAAACCACCCAGCGTGAAGATATTCTGACGCTGTTCGCCATTCTGCTGGGTGACGCGCACGGGCTGGATCTGGATAAGCTCGACCACGACGTTGCGCTGGAGAGCCAGTCAATTCCGGCCGGTTTACTGCGCCACAGTGAGATCCTGACGCATCCGGTGTTTAACCGTCATCACAGTGAAACCGAGATGATGCGCTACATGCACAGCCTGGAGAAAAAGGATCTGGCGCTGAATCAGGCGATGATCCCTCTTGGCTCCTGCACCATGAAACTCAATGCCGCGGCGGAAATGATCCCGATCACCTGGCCAGAATTTGCTGAACTGCATCCGTTCTGCCCGGCAGAACAGGCGAGCGGTTATCTGCAAATGATCGGTCAGCTGTCGCAGTGGCTGGTACAGCTCACCGGCTACGATGCGCTTTGTATGCAGCCGAACTCTGGCGCGCAGGGCGAATATGCCGGTCTGCTGGCGATTCGTCGCTATCACGAAAGCCGCAACCAGGGCGATCGTCACCTCTGCCTGATCCCGAGCTCGGCCCACGGCACCAATCCGGCATCCGCACAGATGGCCGGCATGGATGTGGTGGTTGTGGCCTGTGATAAACAGGGCAACATTGACCTCGGCGATCTGCGCGAGAAAGCGGCACAGGCAGGCGACAAACTCTCCTGCATCATGGTGACCTATCCGTCGACCCACGGCGTATATGAAGAGACCATCCGCGAAGTCTGCCAGATTGTGCATCAGTATGGTGGTCAGGTTTACCTCGACGGCGCCAACATGAATGCGCAGGTCGGCATCACCACGCCGGGTTACATTGGTGCGGATGTGTCGCACCTTAACCTGCATAAAACGTTCTGTATTCCGCACGGCGGCGGCGGACCAGGCATGGGACCGATTGGCGTGAAAGCGCATCTGGCCCCGTTTGTTCCGGGTCACAGCGTGGTGCAGATCGATGGCGTATTAACGCAGCAGGGTGCGGTGTCAGCGGCACCGTTTGGCAGCGCCTCTATTCTGCCGATCAGCTGGATGTACATTCGCATGATGGGCGCGGAAGGGCTGAAGCAGGCCAGTTCAGTGGCGATCCTGAATGCCAACTATATCGCCAGTCGTTTGCAGTCAGCCTATCCGGTGCTCTATACCGGTCGTGATGGTCGGGTCGCGCATGAATGCATTCTCGATATCCGCCCGCTGAAAGAGCAGACCGGTATCAGCGAACTGGATATTGCCAAGCGTCTGATTGACTATGGTTTCCATGCACCGACCATGTCGTTCCCGGTGGCGGGAACATTGATGGTTGAACCGACCGAATCGGAAAGCAAAATCGAATTGGATCGTTTTATCGACGCGATGCTCTCTATCCGTATGGAGATCGACCGGGTAACGGCGGGCGAATGGCCGCTGGAGGATAATCCGCTGGTCAATGCGCCGCATACTCAGCTGGAAATCGTCAGCGAGTGGACGCATCCCTACAGCCGTGAGCTGGCGGTTTTCCCGGCAGGCAGCCATAACAAATACTGGCCGACGGTAAAACGTCTGGATGATGTGTTTGGCGATCGCAATCTGTTCTGCTCCTGCGTACCGATGAGCGATTATCAGTAACGCGCGTATACGCGAAACCGCTAAACCAACCTGAACAGGGCCGATTCGTCGGCCCTTTTTTTATGGGAGACAAGATGAAATTAGCACTGGTTACCGGCGGCAGTCGCGGTATCGGACGCGCCACCGCCCTATTACTGGCCGCCAGAGGCTATCGGGTGGCGGTCAATTATCGCCAGCGCGAGGCGGAAGCACAGCAGGTGGTGAGCGCGATCCAGCAGCAGGGCGGCGAGGCCTTTGCGCTGCAGGCGGATATTGCCGATGAAGCGCAGGTGATGGCAATGTTTGCGCAGCTCGATCACCAGTCCGCGCCGCTGACCCTGCTGGTTAATAACGCCGGGATTCTGTTTCAGCAGTGCCGGGTCGAGCAGCTCGATGCGGCCCGCCTGCACAAAGTTTTTGCGACCAACGTCATCGGCACCTTTCTCTGCTGCCGCGAAGCCGTCAAACGAATGGGAACCCATCACGGCGGTCAGGGCGGCGCGATAGTGAATGTCTCATCAGCCGCGGCCCGGATTGGCGCACCGGGTGAGTATGTCGATTATGCCGCGTCGAAAGGCGCGATGGATACGCTGACCAAAGGATTATCGCTGGAAGTGGCGCAGCAGGGGATTCGGGTTAACGGGGTTCGTCCGGGATTCATCTACACGGAAATGCATGCCGATGGCGGTGAGCCGGGTCGGGTTGATCGCCTCGCCAGTGCGATCCCGATGGGGCGCGGCGGGCAGGCGGAGGAGGTCGCGGAAGCGATTGTCTGGCTGGCCAGCGAGGCCGCCTCTTACGTCACCGGCAGCATCATCGATGCTGCCGGTGGGCGCTAACGCAGCACGCCGCTGCTTTTCAGCCGCGGCGTCACCCGTTACAGGTTTTCGCCGTTGCTGG
Organism: Pantoea sp. USHLN298; assembly: GCF_037149395.1. Lineage (NCBI taxonomy): Bacteria > Pseudomonadati > Pseudomonadota > Gammaproteobacteria > Enterobacterales > Erwiniaceae > Pantoea > Pantoea sp. USHLN298. The sequence continues at coordinate 140,172 of NZ_JBBCRO010000006.1, read as the reverse complement.
CGATAACCTGCTGATACCAGTTAAAGCTCTTCTTCTTCGAACGGGAGAAATCGCCGCTGCCGTCGTCGTTTTTATTGACGTGAATAAAGCCGTAACGCTTATCGTACTGGCCGGTGGTGAAGGAGACGCAATCCAGGCAGCCCCACGGCGTATAGCCCATTAGCTCTACCCCGTCGTAAGTGACTGCTTTTTTCATCTCTTCGATGTGGGCGCGCAGATAGTCGATGCGGTAATCATCTTCAATCACGCCTGCATCGTTTGGCTTGTCGATAGCACCAAAGCCGTTCTCGACGATAAACAGCGGCTTCTGATAGCGTTCATAGAGTTCGTTAAGCGCGTAACGCAGGCCGACCGGGTCAATCTGCCAGCCCCAGTCAGAGGCTTTAACGTGGGGATTTTTTACCACGCCTTCAAAGCCGGTGATCGGGTCATCCACGCCGCTGGCATCGGTTTTCACTGCGTTACTCATGTAGTAACTGAAGCCGACGTAGTCTGCACAGCCCTGACGCAGCGTATCGGCGTCACCCGCTTCCATCTGGATCTCATAGCCTTTACGCGCCCACTCTTTCAGAGTGTAAGCCGGATAGTAGCCGCGCATCTGCACATCGCTGAACACGTAACGCTGATGCATCGCTTCCTGCGCCAGCACCACATCATCAGGATGACAGGAGAAAGGATAGACCGGCACCATGGCGATCATGCAGCCAATCTGAAAGTCAGGATTAATGGCATGACCGAGTTTCACCACCTTCGCGCTGGCAACAAACTGGTGGTGCATCACCTGATACATCGCCTGTTCCGGTTTCTCATGCTCGGTAAAGATCACGCCAGAGCAGCAGTAACCAAACAGCGGATATTGCCAGTTGCGCTGGTTATTGATCTCGTTAAAGGTCATCCAGTATTTCACTTTGTTTTTATAGCGATTCAGCACCACTTCGCTGAAGCGCACAAAGAAATCGACTACCTTGCGGTTGTGCCAGCCGCCATACTGTTTCACCAGGTGATAAGGCATTTCGAAGTGAGAAAGGGTGATGACGGGTTCAATGCCGTACTTCAGCAGTTCATCAAACAGATCGTCGTAGAATTGCAGGCCAGCTTCATTGGGCTGTTGCTCGTCACCATTCGGGAAGATGCGGGTCCAGGCAATCGAGGTGCGGAAGCATTTGAAGCCCATCTCGGCAAACAGCGCCACATCCTGCTTATAGTGAGAGTAGAACTCCACCGCCTGATGGTTCGGATAAAAGTTGCCGGGCTGAACGCCGTCAGTGATCACCCGATCGACGCCGTGTGAGCCGCCGGTCAGCACATCAGCGATGCTGACGCCTTTGCCGCCCTGATCCCAGCCGCCTTCAACCTGATGCGCCGCAACCGCACCGCCCCAAAGAAACCCTTTTGGTAACTGCAATTCTGCACTCATGCTCACTCCATTACGGATATTGAAATTGCAGTGAGTGTAGCAAGGCAATAATGAAAGTCACGATATAACAACGCGCCAGTAATGTGATCTGTTACAGCCAGAAAACAGCCTGTTTTATTTTCCCAGCTGGCGCCCAATCGCCTCGATAATATAGGTGACCGGCACCTGAGTGGTGATGTCATAATTATCGGCCATGCGGATGATCGGGACGTGGTAACAGAGGCTGAAATCACTCATTTTCGCCAGCGAGCAGCTCTCAGTATTGGTTATAGCGATAAGTTTGCACTTATTTGCACTGAACTGGCTGGCAATACGCAGAATCTCTTCGGTCTCGCCGGAAACCGACAGGATAATCGCAATTGCATTTTCATACAGATCGGGGCTGACGGGATAATAGGGATCGTCAATCGCGTGGCTGAATTTACCGAGGTTAGAGAAGAAACGCGCGCCATATTTCGCCAGGCTGCCCGACGTTCCGACGCCAATAAAAAACACCCGCTCAGCCTGATTAATCTTTTGCGCCGCCTGGGCAATCAACTGGCCGAACTCGTCGTTATTAATACTTTTAAAAAAACTCAACATCTCATGGACGCTGGCGGTATTCACCTGCGGTGCACTCTGCTGCTCGGTTAACCGCAGCCGGATACGAAATTCTGACCAGCCTTCGCAGTGCATCTTGCGGCAAAAGCGTAGCACGGTGGTGGTGGAAACCGCGGCCTGCTCGGCCAGCTCGCGAATGGTCATATAACCAACACGTTCACGATGTTTGATGATGAACTGATAGACCTGCATTTCCAGGTCATTAAGGCGGGCGAGATCGCGGTGCGAAAACATGGATGGCTCATTGTACAGTTGACCAGCCGACAGTTTACCAGATTCATCGGCGGGTTTGACCGTTACAACGTTTCACAGATTATTTTCAGCGTACATGTGTACACCGAAAGCGGAGTTGGCTACTCTGATGGTCCTGTTTTCGTTATGGCTTCACTTTCAGGACACCTTATGACCACCACGCGTATCCCCTCGCCAGGCTATTCACTCTCCGAGGAAATTGCTAATAGCATCAGTCATGGGCTGGGCTGCCTGTTTGGCATTGTTGCCCTGGTTCTGATGCTCAACAAGGCGTTTGAGACCGGTGCAGATGCCACCGCCATCACCAGCTACAGCCTGTATGGCGGCAGCATGATCCTGCTGTTTCTCGCCTCAACGCTTTATCACGCCATTCCCAACGGCCGGGCCAGGCCCTGGCTGAAAAAACTGGATCACTGCGCCATCTATCTGCTGATCGCTGGCACCTATACGCCTTTCCTGCTGGTGGGCCTGAAGTCGCCGCTGGCATACGGCCTGATGGTGGTGATCTGGGGCCTGGCGCTGGCCGGTATCATCTTTAAGCTGACCATTGCCCATCGTTTCAAAGTGCTGTCGCTGGTGACCTATCTCTGCATGGGCTGGCTGTCGCTGATTGTGGTCTATCAGCTGGCGATGACGCTGGCACCGGGCGGCATCTGGCTGCTGGCCATCGGCGGTATCATCTATTCGCTGGGGGTGATTTTCTATGTGGCGCGCCGCATTCCTTATAATCATGCGATCTGGCACGCGTTTGTACTGGGCGGCTCTGTCTGCCATTTCTGTGCGATCTATTTTTATGTCAGTTAGCCAGGCGGAACGGGCTTCCGCCTGGCGACCATCAGAGCCGTGAAGCGAGCATATCTTCCAGCTTTTGCTGATCCACGGCGAACTGGCGGATGCCTTCCGCCAGTTTATCGACCGCCATTGGGTCCTGATTATGCAGCCAGCGGAATTGCGCTTCCGTCAGCGGAGAGGGCGGATTCGACACCGCCGTCGAAGGTGTTAACTGGCGCGTCACCGGTAGCGTGCTGCTTTCCAGGCTCTGCAGCAGATCGGGGGAGATGGTCAGTCGATCGCAGCCCGCCAGCGCCAGCACCTGTTCGGTTTTACGAAAGCTGGCGCCCATAATCACCGTCTGATAGCGGTGAGATTTGTAGTAGTGATAAATGTTGCGTACTGACACCACGCCGGGATCGCGCTGCGCATCGTACTCCGTCTCTGGATTGCGGCTCTGATGCCAGTCATAGATACGTCCGACAAATGGCGAAATCAGAAACACTCCCGCTTCGGCACAGGCCTGCGCCTGAGCAAAGGAAAACAGCAGCGTCAGGTTGCACTGGATGCCGTTGCGCTCCAGGGTTTCAGCCGCGCGGATCCCTTCCCAGGTGGCCGCCAGCTTGATCAGAATGCGTGAGCGATCAATCCCTTGCTCTTCATACATCCGCACCAGCTTTTCGGCTTTGGTGACGCACATGCCGCGATCAAAGGAGAGACGCGCATCCACCTCGGTCGAAACCCGGCCCGGCACGCTTTTCAGGATCTCCACCCCAAGGTTAACCGCGACCCGATCGCTGGCATTGATGATCTGCGTCTGTTTGCTGCCGCCCTGCGTGCGGGCGTCCTCAATCGCCTGCTCAATCAGCGGCTGGTAGCGGGGCAGCGTTGCCGCTTTCAGGATCAGTGACGGATTAGTGGTGGCATCCTGCGGGTGATAGCGACGTATCGCCTCGATATCGCCGCTGTCGGCCACCACGGTGGTGAACTGTTTCAACGCCTCTAAAGGGTTCATTTTCTGCTCCATAGTCAGACCCGCAGCGCCACGCCAGGCACACTTTTCCCTGCGAAAGCCGCGTCGCCTCTCTGGTGGTGTGGAAAAGGAAAGTCAGGCGGAGTCCGGTAATGGGCGGCTTCGCCTGATGAAAAAGCGCGGCTTACTTATTCAGGCTCGCCTGCTCGTAATAATCAATTTTATCGACTTTTGCGCTCGACCCACCGGCCTCAAACTCCGACGCCAGCCAGGCATTGACGATGCTTTTCGCCAGCTCCGGTCCCACCACGCGTGCGCCCATCGTCATCACCTGCGCATTATTACTTTTGCGGGCGCGCTCGGCCGAGAAGGTGTCATGGCACTGGGCCGCCCGGACGCCGGGGACTTTGTTGGCCACGATCGCCACGCCAATGCCGGTACCGCACAGCAGAATGCCGCGCTGATATTTTCCCTGCTGGATTGCCGTCGCCAGCGCAAAGGCCACGTCCGGATACATCGGGCGGTCATTGCGGGCGTCATTGCTGTAATCCACCACTTCGTACTGCTTCTCTTCCAGATGACGTTTAATCAAGTTTTTCAGTTCAATCGCCGCATCATCGGCGCCAATCGCGATCGTTTTCATCGTCTTCTCCAGCCAGTTACCCGCTCAGCCCGCCACACAATGACAGGCGTAAAAATGTTCAGCTTTAGCCTGACACATTTCTGTTCATATGTTCAATAGTATTTCATTTGTTTTACGCGGCGTCGCGGCGACTGGCTGCGCTGTAAGCGTGATTATTCCCCGCCCGGCGCGGCATACCGGCAGGTTATCTGAAAATTGCGCTGAATTTAATTCATTTGAAGAGGATCACAAATCTCACCGTTGCTGTTGAGAGCTGCTCAATTATACGTGTACTGTTCATTTGTTCGAATAGTGATACCAATGTACAAGAAGACCCATTGAGGACTCGCACATGGATTACCCAGGCCCTGTTTTTTGCACCTGCTTCGACAATGCACCGCGTGCGTTGCCAACACCTGACACCACTTTTTATCGCGCCCAGACCGGAGGTGCGTCATGACCCGGACCACAATGACTGACGAGGAGCAATCCGCGATTCGTAAGATCTCCTGGCGACTGGTGCCGTTTGTCGCCCTGATGTTTTTTATCAACTTCCTCGACCGTACGGCGATTTCATTCGCCGGACCCAATGGCATGACGCAGGATCTCGGCCTGACCGCCGTGCAGTTCGGTCTCGCCTCCGGCATCTTTTTCATCGGTTATATCCTGCTGGAAGTGCCGAGCAATCTGGCGCTGCATCGCTTTGGCGCCCGTAAATGGCTGGCGCGCATCATGATCAGCTGGGGCATCGTGTCGCTGCTCTTTACCTGGGTCAGCAGCATTAACGGGCTCTATACCCTGCGCCTGCTGCTGGGCATTGCGGAAGCGGGCTTTTTTCCCGGCGCGATCCTCTATCTCAGCATGTGGGTGCCCGCACGCCACCGCAGCAAAATCCTGTCGCTGTTTTATCTGGCGCAGCCACTGACCGTAGTGTTCGGCGCACCGCTGGCGGCATCCTTTATTGAACAGCATGGCCTGTTTGGCCTGGCGGGCTGGCGCGTGATGTTCCTCGGTGTCTCCATCCCGGCCATTCTGATCGGCATCGTGGCGCTGTTCTGGCTGGTGGATACACCGCGTCAGGCGAAATGGCTGACGGCTGACGAGAAAAACTGGCTGACCCGCGAGCTGGATGCAGAACATAAGACGAAAACCCAGACCGGACACCAGGGCGTGCGCAGCATTCTTGGCAATCGCCGCGTCTGGATGCTGTGTCTGATCTACTTCGGTTTTATCTACGGCCTCTACGCGCTGGCCTTTTTCCTGCCGACCATCATCGGCGGCTTCCAGCAGCAGTTCGGCACCACCTTCAATGTGATGCAGAAAGGATTGATCACCGGCGTGCCTTACCTGATTGCCGCGGTGGTGATGTTCTTCTGGTCCCGTGACGCCTCTCGTCGTGGCTGCAAAACCTGGCACATCGCGATTCCGGCGGTGACCGGTGGCATCAGCGTGCCGCTGGCGCTGTTCATGGACTCGCCTTTCACCACCATCATGGTGATTGCGATTACCGCCAGCTCTATCTTTGCCGCCTTACCCAATTTCTGGACGTTGCCGACGCAGTTTCTGACCGGCGCTTCGGCTGCGGCCGCCATCGCCCTGATTAACACGCTGGGCAATGTGGCGGGCTTCTCGGCGGGCTATATCACCGGCGCGCTGCACGATGCCACCAGCAGCTACACCGTACCGATGTTTGTGGTTGGCGGCTTCATGTTGTTGTCAGCAGTGCTGATGCTGTTGCTGAACCGTAGCCGCCAGCTGGAACCGACCTCTCTCGCACAGGAGCAATTACCATGACTTACCTGTTTAACCAGCCTTCCGCTTTCGCGGCTGAACTGATCGAAGGCTTCGTGGCCGCTAATGCCGATAAAGTACGTCAGGTGCCGGGCGGGGTGGTGCGCAACACCCGCAGCCAGCCGGGCAGCGTGGCGGTCGTGGTGGGTGGTGGCTCAGGTCACTATCCGGCGTTCGCCGGGTTGGTTGGACAAGGTCTGGCGCACGGCGCGGCGATGGGCAACCTGTTTGCCTCGCCGTCGGCGCAGCAAATTTATAATGTGGCGCGCGCTGCCAGTAATGGCGGTGGCGTGTTACTGATGTTCGGCAACTATGCCGGTGACGTGCTGCATTTCGGTCAGGCCTGTGAGCGTCTGCGCGGCGATGGGATCCCGTGCGAGATCCTGGCGGTCACCGACGATATTTCCAGCGCCGGCATCGACGAGATTGAGAAACGGCGCGGCGTCGCCGGTGATCTGACGGTGTTCAAAGTTGCCTGCGCCGCTGCCGAAGCGGGCCATCCACTGAAGCAGGTACTCAGGCTGGCGCAGCATGCCAATAATCGCACCCGTTCGTTTGGCGTGGCGTTTTCTGGCTGTACCTTACCGGGCGCGTCGCACCCGCTGTTCGAAGTGGAAAAAGGGCGCATGGCGCTGGGGCTGGGCATTCATGGCGAACCGGGTATCAACGAATCGGCCGTGCCGACCGCCGATGAGCTGGCCGAAATTTTCGTTAACCGACTGCTCAGCGAGCTGCCGCCGGGCATCAGCCAGACGGCGGGAGAGCGGGTTGCGGTGATCCTTAATGGCCTCGGCACGGTGAAATATGAAGAGCTGTTCGTGGTCTATCGCCGGGTGGCGCAGCTGCTTGAGGCGGCGCAGTTGCAGGTCATTGAGCCGGACGTCGGCGAATTTGTTACCAGCTTCAATATGGCTGGCGCTTCACTGACGTTGATGTGGCTGGATGATGAGCTGGAAACCTTCTGGCGCGCCCCGGCCAATGCTCCAGCCTACCGCAAAGGCAGCGTCATCGTTGCCGAAGCGCTGGGGCCGGATGCGATGCTGGAGCAGGCGGAAGAGAGCCTGCCTGTCGCCAGCGCTGACTCACAGCAGAGCGCACAACAGCTGCTGCAACTGCTGGAGGCGGTAGCCACCATGCTGCAACGCAACGCCGAAAAACTGGGTGATATTGATGCGGTGGCAGGCGATGGCGATCACGGCATCGGGATGGAACGCGGCGTGCTGGGCGCGGTTGAAAAGGCGCGTGAGGTGGCGGCGCGAGGCGCGGGAGCCGGTACGCTGTTATGTCGTGCGGCTGATGCCTGGGCTGATAAAGCGGGTGGCACCTCCGGCGCACTGTGGGGCGTGGCGCTGACCGCCATCGGAACCGCCATCGGTGACAGCCAGACGCCGGACGCTGCACGCATTGCCCGTGGCGTGCGGCAGGCGCAGGAAGGGATTCAGCATTTCGGCAAAGCGCGGGTCGGCGATAAGACTATGGTGGATGTGCTGGTCCCGTTCAGCGACAGCCTGAACGCCGCCGTTGCGCGCGGTAGCTCACTGACCGAGGCCTGGTGCGAAGCGGCACGGGTGGCTGATGACGCCGCGCAGGCCACGGCGCAACTGCTGCCGAAAATGGGGCGCGCCCGGCCGCTGGCTGAAAAAAGCCTCGGCACGCCCGATGCAGGCGCGATTTCGCTGGCGATGATCGTCAATACCGTGGCCGATTTGCTGAAAGATCACGCCACCGCGGATCAGGGAGCCTGAGCATGTCACAACCTGTTCTGTGGCTGGGCGTCAGCCTGAAAATGTATTTTGGCTACCAGCAAACCCTCGACTGGTGCCACGACGTTGCCGCACTGGCGCGGCGTCATCCGGCGATTCAGCGCGGCGATATCGGGCTGTTTGTGCTGCCCGCCTATCCGGCGATACCGGCGGCTGCCGCTATTTTTGCCGATACGCCGGTACGCGTTGGGGGGCAGGATGTCTGCCAGGCTGAAAACGGTGCCTGGACCGGTGAAGTCAGCGCCAGCATGTTGCAGGAGCTGGGCTGTTCGCTGGCGGAGATCGGTCACGCCGAACGCCGCCGCCATTTCCATGAAGATTCCGCGCAGATTGCCGCCAAAGTAGCGATGTCGCTCAGCCACGGCCTGACGCCGGTGTTATGCATCGGGGAAGCGCAGCAGGGGGAACCGTCACAGGCGATCGCCCTGTGCCAGCAGCAACTGGGCGAGGCGCTGTCGCTGGCACAGCAGCAGGGTCTGACCGGCACGCTCTTTTTTGCCTGGGAACCGCAGTGGGCGATTGGCGCACCGCAACCGGCACCCGAAAGCTATATCCGCGCGGTGTGTGAAGGTGTGCGTCAGTTACCGACGCCAGCAGGCATTTCTCTGCAGGTGATCTACGGCGGCAGCGCCGGTCCGGGATTGATTCAGCGGCTTGGCGGAACCGTGGATGGTCTGTTCCTCGGCCGCTTTGCCCACGATCCTGCCGCGCTGGAGCAGATTATTGACGAGGCCAGCGCGCTGGCGGAGGAGTGTCACTCATGAGCCAGATCGGACTCAGCACCTACGCCTTTTTCTGGCGCATGTCAGAGCGGGTTCCGCAGCCGCTGACGCTGGAACAGATGCTGGAGCAGACCGCCGCACTCGATCTGTCGCTGTTCCAGATTTGCGATTATCCGGCAATTGAGAGCTGGTCAGATGCCGACCTGCAACGGTTGCGGCAGCAGGCAGATGCGCTGGGCATTACGCTGGAACTCGGCACTCGTGGGCTGGAGACGGCTCATCTGCAACGCTATCTGCAGATGGCGCAACAGCTCGATGCGCATGTCGTGCGCTCGATGTTTTACACCGCCAGCCATCGCCCCTCACTGGACCAGGCGGCGCAGCTGATCGCCGACGTGCTGCCGGACTATGCGGAGCAGCAGGTCCGGCTCTGTCTTGAGACCTACGAGCAGGTCAAAACGGCGGATCTGATGTCCGTGATTAACCGCTTTCCGTCGCCGTGGCTGGGTGTCTGTCTCGATCCGGCCAACTGCGTCGCCGGGCTGGAGTTACCTGAGCAGGTCATTGCGCAGACCGCGACGCGGGTCGGCAATCTGCATATCAAAGATTTCGCCTTTACCCGGCGTGATGGCTGGGTCGGCTTTACCTATGCCGGCTGCCCGATGGGTGAAGGCTTGCTCGATTATGACCAGATGATCGCCAGCGTGCGTCCGGCCGAACGCGGCATTAACCAGATTATTGAACACTGGCTGCCGTGGCAGGAAGACGCTGCCACCACCTGTCAGCGTGAAGCTGAGTGGACGGCGCGCAGCGTGGAATTTTTACGTAGTAAACAAAATCGGGAGTAATAATAATGAATCAACTGAAAACCCTTACTGTGATTGGCGCCGGCGGCAAGATGGGCATGCGCATTTCAGCCAACTTCCAGAAAAGTGATTACCAGGTCTTTTACTGTGAAAATTCACCCGCGGCGCAGCAGCAGGTCACTCAACAGGGCCGTGAACTGTCGGATGCCGCCTCGGTGGTGCCGTTAAGCGACGTGGTGATCCTGGCGGTGCCGGATATTGTGCTGGGTAAGGTCTCTGAAGCGGTGGTGCCGCAGATGAAGGCTGGCGCGGTGCTGTTAACGCTCGATCCGGCCGCCGCCTATGCCAATCTGATCTTCCAGCGTGACGATATTGAGTATGCGGTGGCGCATCCCTGTCATCCATCGGTGTTCCTTGAGCGTTACACCAAAGAGGAGCACGCCGACGCCTTTGGCGGCATTGCCGCGATTCAGCACGTTGCCGCGGCTTATGAAGCGGGCAGCGAGGCGCAGCGCGCCGAACTCAGCAAGGTGATCAGCGTGATGTATGGCCCGGTGGAGCAGGTACACTGGGTGACGGTGACCCAGCTGGCCTATCTTGAGCCGACGCTGGTTGAGACCGTCGCCTGCATGGTGGGTGCCTTTATGAAAGAAGCGCTCGATGAAACGGTGAAGCACAGTGGCGTTCCGGAAGAGGCCGCAAAAGCGATGCTCTACGGGCATATTCAGATTGCGCTGGCGGTAGCGTTCCGCGCCACTAACCCGTTCTCTGATGCCTGCATGATCGCCATGGAATATGGACGCGAGAAGATTGTGAAGCCTGACTGGAAGCAGATTTTCGATCAGAAAGAGCTGGATATCGTGATTGCCCGGATGCTGAAAATCGACGCCATTCATCGCTAATCTGTGACACCACTACCGGCTCGCCGCCTCAATGCCTGGCGAGGTGAGCCGGTTCAATGGTATAAATTCCCTCCTGAAACGCCTGTGCTTAGTCAGGTAACTCACTGCGAGACAGATAACGCATGGAAAAACACACGCCTTCTCAGGACGCTGAACTGCTGACCGAAATCGCAGTCGCCTATTATCAGGACGAAATTACCCAGGAAGAGATTGCGCGTAAGTTTGGCATTTCACGCATCAAAGTCGGACGGCTGCTGAAGCGTGCCAGGGAAGAGGGCATTGTTGAAATCAACGTGCGTTACCATCCGGTATTCAGTACCCGGCTTGAGCAGCAATTGCTTGACCGCTTTCCCCGCTTACAGCGTGCGCTGATCGCGCTCGATCTGCAGGACAATGATGAGCAGCGGCGTCAGGTGGCGGCGCTGGTCTCCTCCTGGCTGGAGCAATCGCTAAAAGAAAACTCGGTGGTGGCCGTCGGGCAAGGGCGCAACGTGGCGGCGGTGGCCGATCATCCGGGCCAGGTGCCGACGCGTAATTGTCACTTCATCAGCGGTATCGGCGGCACTCACCGTCCCGGTGATGCGATTAACGCTGATCACATCAGCCGTCGGCTGGCGAAGAAGTTTGGTGGCATCAGCGAAACACTCTACGCTCCGGCCTATGTCGAAGATCGCTCGCTGAAAGCGGCGTTTATGCAGAACGGCACCATTAAAGAGACGCTGGATCGGGCGCGCAAAGCTGACTTCGCGCTGGTCGGCATCGGCGACATGAATGAAAACAGCTACATGGTTAAGTTAGGCTGGTTTACGCCGCACGAAATCATCGACGCCAGCCTGAATCAGGGCGTCATCGGTGATATCGCGGGCTACGACTTTTTTAATTCGCAGGGGCAGCACGTTGATACCGTGATGAACGATCGGGTGATTGGTCTGAGCATTGATGAACTGCGCAAGATCCCGTGCGTGATTGCCATCGCCTCGGAGAACACCAAAGCGATGGCGATTCTGGGCGCGTTACGCACCGGCGCTATCGACATCATTGCCACCACGGCGCAGAACATCCGCACCCTGCTGAACATGACGCAGAAAGCGGAATAGCCGCCGCGCAGGCACGCAGCCTCTGCGGCGACGTGCCTGAGCCGTTACTCTTCCTGCAGCGAGTAGGGCAGCGTCTGAATGGTCAGATGACCGCCTTCATCACCCTCAACCCGCAGCACGCTCTCCGGCTCCAGATCGTTATTCATCACCACCTGTACCCAGCTGACACCGTCATCCAGCTGCACCGCCGTCAGCACGCTGCCGGTACGTCGCCAGCGCTCACCCATCCGGAGTTCCAGCGCCGCATTGGCTGCCGGCAGATGGCTGGCCTGTCCCGCCAGCCAGTAGAGTGCGCGTTTGTTCGCGCCACGGTATTTGGCCCGCGCCACCATCTCCTGACCGGTGTAGCAGCCTTTTTTAAAGCTGATGGCGTCCAGCGCCTGCAGGTTGGTAGCCTGGGGAATAAACTGCACGCTGGTGGCGGGATCAATCACCGGAATGCCGGCTTCAATCTCCAGCGCCAGCCACTGCTGGCTGTCATTGAACTCGGCATCATCCGCCAGTTTCTGCTGCAGCGATTCCGCCTGGGCCAGCGAGGTCACGATCAGGAAACGCTCTGCCGGATGCGCAAACCACAGCAGCGTGGTTTCTCCCTGCTGCACCACCGGGGTTTCGCTGTCGGGCAACTGTTCAAACAGGTTGGCCAGCGCGGCGCGCGCCTGGAAACCGGCCACGCCCAGCAACACGGCCTCATCATCGGCCGCCAGCGTCACTTTCGAGAACACCGCATATTTCTTTAATTCGCTCAGCTGAGTGTCGCGCAGTTCACGACGCACCAGATAGGCATAACCTTCGCCGCGATGGAACAGGCGCAGGTTGCTCCACATCTTGCCTTTGGCATCACAGTGAGCGGCGGGCAGATGGTGAGCGGCATCCAGCGCGGCCACGTCCAGCGTCAGCTGACCCTGCAGGTAGGCGGTGCTGTCGGGGCCGAAGACGGAAACCAGCGCCCAGGCATCCAGTGACATCAGCGTTAACGGCAGACGGGACGAGGCAACAGGCTGGCGCGGCGGTAAAGTAAAGGTTGGCATGGAGATATCCTGATTAAGAAGGTTCATCCGAAACAATATCCTCAATGTTAAAAGAGCCGACTGGCAATGCAACCTGTTTACTGAACACGGCGCACAAATCGCGTGATAACCCTGAAAATAGGCGGCCTGATGTGCGGCAGATCGCACAGCAGGCTGCGCTTCGCCTGCAGCCTGCGACAATCCAGGTTACACTAGCCGCCATGTTGTGAACTGTGGAAACTGACGCATGGATATCAATGATAAATCACGGATTCAGTGGGCCTGCCGCCGCGGCATGCTGGAGCTGGATGTGGCTATTATGCCGTTCTTTAAATATGAATATGACAGCCTGAACGACACCGATAAGCAGGTGTTTATCGCGCTGCTCAGGAGCGACGATCCCGACCTGTTTAACTGGCTGATGAACCACGGCGAGCCCAGCGATCCTGAGCTGAAGCGGATGGTTAACCTGATTCAGCAGCGCAACCGTGAACGCGGCCCGGTGGCAATGTAATCTGCAGCCGTCCCGCCTGGCGCCTATCCTGCTGGGCGTGTGGCTGGTGGTGGCGCTCTCCGGCGTGCTGCTGCTGCCCGTCAGCGGAGGGTTGATTAAGCTGACGATAGCGGGATTAGTGCTGGCTGAAGGCGGATGCCATCATCAACGGCTCCGTCAGCGGCGCGGTTCGCTTCAGCGCGAGAGTGCGCAAATCTGGTGCTGGCAGGGCGAACGCTGGCGGCCGACTCAGCCGCTGCGCTGGCTGCCGTTTGGCGTGTTATGGGTGGCGAAAAGCGAGCGGGGCAGAACCCTGCGCTTATGGCTGATGCAGGACATGATGCCGCCGGGTGAATGGCGGGCGTTGCGCGCCCGCTGTTTCAGCGAGGCGCAGAGCGAATGAGCGCTGAAGCGGCTTTACCCGCTAAAGCCGCTCACCGGATAGGGCCGTTTAGCGATTACAGCAGTTCGGCGGTCTCGGTTAATATCTGCTCACACCACTGTTCGACGCGTTCGTCGGTGACCTCAAACTGGTTCACATCGTCGAGCGCCAGACCGACAAACTGCTGGCCGTCGGCAGTGAGCGGTTTCGGGCTGGTGAACTCATATCCTGCCAGCGGCCAGTAACCGACAAAGCGCACGCCCATCGGCTGCAACAGCTCATGCAGCATACCCAGCGCATCCAGGAACCATTCACCGTAGCCAATCTGGTCGCCCATGCCGTACAGCGCCACAATCTTGTTGCGCAGATTCAGGGTCGACAGTTGCGACCAGATCGCCTCCCAGTCTTCCTGTAACTCGCCGAAATCCCAGGTCGGAATCCCCAGGATCAGCAGATCGTACTGCTCCATCAGGCGCGGATCGTCATCTTTCACGTTGTGCAGGGTGACGAGCTCTTCGCCAATAAAATCGCGAATTTTCTCCGCTACGATTTCGGTGTAACAGGTACTGGAACCGTAAAAAAGACCGATTTTCATGCAGATAACACTCTGTAAAGACTGACTTTGGCGCAATTGTACCAGAAGCGCCGCTGAATCAGGCATAATGAGCATGATTTTACAGCGAACGGCGGGGATAACGTGCAAGACAGCGAACTGACTGAACAGTTTCTCGATGCGCTCTGGATTGAGCGCAATCTGGCGCAGAATACGCTCTCCTCTTATCGCCAGGATCTCCAGACGCTGACCAGCTGGCTGGCGCATCATAATCTGACGCTGCTCAGCGTGATGCCGCTGGATCTGCAGCAGTTTCTGGCCGAGCGGCTGGAAGGTGGCTACAAGGCGACCAGTTCCGCCCGGCTGCTCAGCGCTATGCGCCGCCTGTTTCAATATCTTTACCGCGAGAAGCTCCGGTCTGACGATCCCAGCGCGCTGTTATCGGCACCGAAACTGCCGCAGCGACTGCCGAAGGATCTCAGCGAGGCGCAGGTGGAGCGGCTGCTGCAGGCACCGAACATCGACATCCCGCTTGAGCTGCGCGACAAAGCGATGCTGGAGTTACTCTACGCCACCGGTTTGCGCGTTTCTGAGCTGGTGGGCCTGACGCTGAGTGATATCAGCCTGCGGCAGGGCGTGGTGCGGGTCATCGGTAAAGGCGATAAAGAGCGACTGGTGCCGTTAGGTGAAGAAGCGGTTTACTGGCTGGAGCACTATCTGGAGCATGGACGGCCGTGGTTACTCAACGGACAGACGCTGGATGTGATGTTTCCAAGCAATCGGGCGCAGCAGATGACGCGGCAGACCTTCTGGCACCGCATCAAGCATTACGCCACGCTGGCCGGTATCGACAGTGAAAAATTGTCGCCGCATGTGATGCGCCATGCGTTTGCTACCCATCTGCTGAACCACGGTGCCGATCTGCGTGTCGTACAGATGTTGCTGGGACACAGCGATCTCTCCACCACCCAAATTTATACGCATGTCGCCACCGAGCGCCTGCGTCAGTTGCATCAACAACATCATCCGCGGGCCTGATCTGCGGAAATAAGGAAAGAGATGAACAAGCATTTTGCCATGCTGGCGCTGTTAGCCAGCGCCTTTTCCGGTCTGGCACAGGCCGATGACAGCGCCATTCAGCAATCATTAAAAAAGCTCGGCTTAAATCAGACTGAGATTTCCCCGTCACCGCTGCCGGGCTTCAAAACCGTGCTGTCGGAGAGCGGCGTGCTCTACGTAACCGATGATGGCAAACATATGATTCAGGGACCGCTGTATGACGTCAGCGGCGCACAGCCGGTCAACGTGACCAATCAGCTGCTCGACAAAAAAGTCGAGGCGCTGGTGCCGGAGATGATCGTCTACAAAGCACCAAAAGAGCAGCATGTGGTGACGGTGTTTACCGACATTACCTGTGGCTACTGCCGCAAGCTGCATGAGCAGATGGCAGACTACAATGCGCTGGGGATCACCGTACGCTATCTGGCGTTCCCGCGTGAAGGGCTGCATGGCCAGATTGAAACTGCGATGAAAGCGATCTGGTGCAGCGCCGATCGTAACAAAGCCTTTGATGAGGCGATGAAGGGCGATGCGCCGAAGATGGCCGCGCCAGACAGCTGCAAAATCAATATTGAACAGCACTACAAGCTCGGAGTGCTGTTTGGCATTCAGGGCACGCCAGCCATCCTGACCGACAGCGGCATGATGATCCCGGGCTATCAGGGTCCGCAGGAGCTGAAGCAGGTACTGGATAATCAAAAGCGTGGTGGTTAATCGGTGGTAAAAAACGAAGTGGAACTGCGTCGTCGTGAAGTGACGGTTGAGGATGCGCTGCCGGCGACCCTGCCGCCGTTGCTGAAACGTCTTTATCTGCAACGCGGGGTACGGGACGCGGCGGAGCTGGAGCGCGGCGCGAAAAATCTGCTGCCGTTCCAGGCGCTGAGCGGCATTGATAGCGCAGTGACGTTGCTGCATCAGGCGCTGCTCGATGGTCGCCGCATTATGGTGGTTGGCGATTTTGATGCCGATGGCGCGACCAGCACCGCGCTGACGGTGATGGCGCTGCGCAGCATGGGCGGCAGCAACGTGCAGTATCTGGTGCCGAACCGCTTCGAAGATGGGTATGGGCTTAGCCCGGAAGTGGTTGAGCAGGCGCGCGCGCGCGGTGCGGCGATGATCCTGACGGTGGATAACGGGATTTCGTCCCATGCCGGGGTTGAATGCGCGCACCAGCACGGTATTCCGGTGCTGATCACCGATCACCACCTGCCGGGAGAAACCTTGCCGGCCGCCGAAGCGATCGTTAATCCCAACCTCGCCGACTGCAACTTCCCCTCGCGCGCACTGGCAGGCGTCGGCGTCGCGTTTTATCTGATGCTGGCGCTGCGTGCGCATCTGCGCACCCTGGGCTGGTTCGGCGCAACCCGCAGCGAACCTAATCTGGCGGAGCTGCTGGATCTGGTGGCGCTGGGCACGGTGGCTGATGTGGTGCCGCTCGACGTCAATAACCGCATTCTGGTGTGGCAGGGACTGAGCCGGATTCGCGCCGGTAAATGCCGTCCCGGCATTCGTGCGCTGCTGGAGATCGCCAACCGCGATGCGCGTCAGCTGGCGGCCAGCGATCTGGGCTTTGCGCTTGGCCCACGGCTTAATGCCGCCGGGCGACTGGATGACATGTCGGTCGGGGTGGCGTTACTGATGACTGACGATCTCAGCCAGGCGCGGATGTTAGCCAGCGAACTGGATGCGCTGAATCAGACGCGCAAAGAGATCGAGCAGGGGATGCAGAGCGAAGCGCTGGCACTGTGTCAGGCGCTGGAGCGTGAGCAGAGCGACCTGCCGCTGGGGCTGGCGTTTTATCATCCGGAGTGGCATCAGGGCGTGGTCGGGATTCTGGCTTCACGCCTGAAAGAGCGCTTTCACCGTCCGGTCATCGCTTTTGCGCCCGCCGGTGACGGGACGCTGAAAGGGTCCGGCCGCTCGATTGCCGGTCTGCATCTGCGCGATGCGCTGGAACGGCTTGATACCCTCAATCCGGGCCTGATGCTGAAGTTTGGCGGTCATGCGATGGCGGCGGGCTTGTCGCTGGAAACGGAACGCTATGAGGAGTTCCGCCAGCGCTTTGCCGAACTGGTCGGCGAATGGCTGGATGGCGAATCCCTGCAGGGCATTATCTGGTCCGATGGCGCGCTGCAGCCGCAGGAATTTTCCCTGCAGACCGCCGAGATGCTGCGTGAAGCAGGTCCCTGGGGCCAGGCGTTCCCGGAGCCCGCTTTCGATGGCAAATTTAAGCTATTGCAGCAGCGGCTGGTGGGTGAACGCCATCTGAAAGTGATGGTGGAGCCGCTGGGCGGCGGCCCGCTGATCGATGGCATCGCCTTTAATGTGGATACCACTCTCTGGCCCGACACCAGCGTGCGTCAGGTTGAACTGGCCTACAAGCTGGATATCAACGAATATCGCGGCAACCGCTCGGTGCAGCTGATCATCGATCATCTCTGGCCGGTTAACTGACCTTAACCGACAGTCGCGCCTCGTCTGCGGGTGAAGAGGCGCGACACCTGCCTGGCATCGTGTCGCCGTTCCTGCTTTCCCTCCACCGATGCACGGTACGCCATACCGTTAATCCCCGCCGCGCCGCCACCGCATCAGCGCTACAAACTGTCGTCAGTTTCGGGTAAACTTATCCGTTAATTTTCCTCTCCATCGAACGCAAAAAAGACGCTAAAGCCATGTTTGAAATCAACCCGGTCAAAAACCGTATTCAGGACCTCAGTGAGCGCAGCGACGTTCTTCGGGGGTATCTTTGACTACGATGCCAAGAAAGAACGCCTCGAAGAAGTAAACGCCGAGCTGGAACAGCCAGACGTGTGGAATGAGCCGGAACGCGCCCAGGCACTGGGCAAAGAGCGCTCCTCGCTTGAAGCGATTGTTGACACGCTCGACCAGATGACGCAAGGGCTGGAAGATGTCCAGGGTCTGCTGGAGCTGGCCGTCGAGGCCGACGACGAAGAGACGTTCAACGAAGCGGTGGCTGAGCTGGATGGCCTTGAAAGCAAGCTGGGAGAACTTGAATTTCGCCGTATGTTCTCCGGTGAATACGACAGCGCTGACTGCTATATCGATCTGCAGGCGGGCTCTGGCGGCACCGAAGCGCAGGACTGGGCCAGCATGCTGATGCGTATGTATCTGCGCTGGGCTGAATCCCGCGGTTTCAAAACTGAAATTATTGAAGAGTCTGAAGGCGAAGTGGCGGGCATTAAATCTGTGACCATTCGCGTATCGGGCGACTACGCCTTTGGCTGGTTACGTACCGAAACTGGCGTGCATCGCCTGGTGCGTAAGAGCCCGTTCGACTCAGGCGGTCGTCGTCACACCTCATTCAGCTCAGCCTTTATCTATCCGGAAGTGGATGACGATATTGATATCGACATCAACCCCGCCGATCTGCGCATCGACGTCTATCGCGCCTCCGGTGCAGGTGGTCAGCACGTTAACCGGACGGAATCCGCGGTACGTATTACCCACATTCCAACCGGCACCGTGACTCAGTGTCAGAACGACCGTTCTCAGCACAAGAACAAAGATCAGGCGATGAAGCAGATGAAGGCGAAGCTGTACGAGCTTGAGATGCAAAAGAAAAATGCTGAGAAACAGGCGCTGGAAGACAACAAGTCTGACATCGGCTGGGGCAGCCAGATCCGTTCTTACGTGCTCGACGATTCGCGCATCAAAGATCTGCGTACCGGTGTGGAAACGCGCAACACCCAGGCGGTGCTGGACGGCGATCTGGATCGATTCATTGAAGCTAGTTTAAAAGCAGGGTTATAAGGAACCGACATGTCTGAACAACAACCGCAGAGCGCTGACGCCGCACTTGAGTTAAACAACGAACTGAAAACGCGTCGCGAAAAGCTGAGCGCGCTGCGTGCCAATGGCGTGGCGTTTCCTAACGATTTCCGTCGCGATACGCTCTCGAACCAGCTGCTGGAAAGCTATGGCGAGAAGAGCAACGAAGAACTGGAAGAGCTGGGCATCGAAGTGAGCGTGGCCGGACGCATGATGACGCGCCGTATCATGGGTAAAGCATCATTCGTGACCCTGCAGGATGTCGGCGGACGCATTCAGCTCTATGTTTCGCGTGACGATCTGGCTGAAGGGATCTACAACGAGCAGTTCAAAAAATGGGACCTCGGCGATATCCTCGGCGCGCGCGGCAAGCTGTTCAGGACCAAAACCGGCGAACTGTCGATTCACTGTTCTGAGCTGCGTCTGCTGACCAAAGCCCTGCGCCCGTTGCCGGATAAATTCCACGGCCTGGCCGATCAGGAAACCCGTTATCGCCAGCGCTACCTTGATCTGATCGCCAACGACGAATCACGTAAGACCTTCAAAATTCGCTCGCAAATCATGGCCGGTATCCGTCAGTTCATGGTCAGCCGCGACTTTATGGAAGTGGAAACCCCGATGATGCAGGTGATCCCGGGCGGTGCCTCTGCGCGTCCGTTCATCACCCATCACAATGCGCTGGACATCGATATGTACCTGCGTATTGCGCCTGAGCTCTATCTGAAGCGTCTGGTGGTCGGTGGCTTTGATCGGGTATTCGAGATCAACCGTAACTTCCGTAACGAAGGCATCTCGCCACGTCATAACCCAGAGTTCACTATGATGGAACTCTATATGGCGTACGCGGATTACAAAGATCTGATTGAGCTGACCGAGAGCCTGTTCCGTACCCTGGCGCAGGATGTGCTGGGCACCACCGTGGTGCCGTATGGCGAGCATCAGTTCGATTTCGGCAAGCCATTTGAAAAACTGACGATGCGCGAAGCGATCAAAAAATACCGTCCGGAAACCGATCTGGCCGATCTGGAAGACTTTGATAAAGCGGTAGCGATTGCTGAATCGCTGCACATTAAAGTCGAGAAGAGCTGGGGCCTGGGCCGTGTGGTCACAGAGATCTTTGAAGAGACCGCCGAAGCCCATCTGATTCAGCCGACCTTCATTACCGAATATCCGGCTGAAGTGTCGCCGCTGGCGCGCCGCAACGACCAGAACCCGGAGATCACCGATCGCTTTGAGTTCTTCATCGGCGGCCGTGAAATCGGTAACGGCTTCTCGGAGCTGAATGATGCGGAAGATCAGGCGGAGCGTTTCCTGCAGCAGGTCAATGCCAAAGATGCCGGTGATGACGAAGCGATGTTCTACGACGAAGATTATGTCACCGCGCTGGAACATGGTCTGCCACCTACCGCCGGTCTCGGTATCGGTATCGACCGTATGGTAATGCTGTTTACCAACAGCCACACCATCCGTGACGTGATTCTGTTCCCGGCGCTGCGTCCGGGCAGCAAATAACCATCACGCATAATACCTGACAGACTGCACCCCAAAGGCGGAACTCCGCTGAGTAGGGTGCAGTTTTTTTATCCTGCGCCAAAAGTCTGACAGCTGTCACTCTTCCAGCCACTGCTTTTATCTCACCCGTTCGAATTCATTATCCTGACACACTCCGATACACTATTTTACAGCACTAGTCTTTTTCTCATTAGCTCCAATTAAAATCCGCAAAGTTATGCTTTTTTAACAGGCAGTTAAACTGGACCCTGCACTTTTTGCGTTCGCTTATACACCGCGCTTAATGGTAATGACGCGCGATCAATCGCTGACTTTATGCGCTAAATGAAACCTATACAAAAATAATTACAATTTAATTCTATGCGAATCAGAAAAAGAGATAATTGCTTTAGCGTTAATGAATGGTCTGATGATTTTATCCTGATTTTAGATTGAGTGTTATAAAAAAGGCTTATCTGAAATGGTGCTGCTTTAGAGGGCCGGTTAACCTAATTCATTAATACAGAAAGAAATTAAAGCGAATAATATCATCATGAAAAAATAAGATATTCGAAATTAAATAATAAATACTCCAGATTGGTAATTAATGTTAATAATGGGACAGCACTTTTAGATCATGATAAAAAATGGCAAAAAACATAGGATAAATTGCGAGTGAAAACTCAGGAATAATTTCCTTGAAGTCGTGTCACATCAAATAATAATAAACAATTCATAGGATGAATTAGATGAAGAATGAGATCTTTATTCTCGGTAATAACGAGATGTTAATGCTTGGATTAAATGAACTTACAAGGAATTTTACAGGTAAAAAGGGACTATTCTCAGTCCGACGTGTCAGTCTGATTGAGCTTATGCATATAGATGCCAGCTATAAAACCAAAAAAAAACACAGTATTGCTATCGTTCCTGCACATCTCAAGGACGTTATTCATATCTTTGCCGGTATGGAGCATATCAGGCTGGTCCCCAGCAATATCAGTTTGTTTGCATTCTCGTCGCTGCTTAGCGAAGTCGTGTTTTCTGATGCAGGCGCAAATCGGCCAGGATCAAACGATGCACTTTTCCTGACGGCGAAGGAGAGACGCTATTGTTACCTGGTCTACAATGGCATTTCGAATAAAAAAATCGCCTGCTATTTCCAGTGCACAGAGAAAAACGTCAGCTATCTGAAAAGAAAGATAATGTCGAAGTGGCATTGCAAAAATAGCCTCGATTTTTACAAGACGATAAATTATTTTTACGGTGATAATGACACGATTTTTGGCTTAAACAGCGCCGGATAGCACGATCGCTTGCGAGCCTGAATGTGGGTTATAGGAAGCATGAACTGTAAAAAACAATGGAAGCGTAGAGCGCGAGCATAACCCAGGCGCCATCAACCTCATCATTACAGGCCTGGCCGCATGACATCATGGCCAGCCTGATTCTCTCTTACTGCTGAACATCCTCTCTGGCCGTTAACCCCTGATGCGCACTGAAGGCAGAATCCTTTCCGTCTCTGAGCGTAAAAGGCGATGTTGCCTGGCCTCAACTCAGATTGCCGCATGCTATGTTGCTACGCCGCTAATCAACGGACTTCGCCCTGTTAAGACGAGCTGACCTGCACGTCTGGCTGTAGCGCGCATCCTGTTATTCCTGAAATAGCTCGCACTCAGCTGCCAATAAAGTGCAATGAAACGCGGTGATTACCTTTTCATCCTGAACTGCTATCTCTGAATGCGTTATCAGCCCGGCTGAAACTGCGTCACCTCAACCGTACGGAAACCTCGTCTGATTATTAACGACCGTTTCGTCAGCGCATAGGCTGGCGCTCAGCTTCCTGATCTCTTTGGTGCGGCCTTACACTTCGTTCAGAAACCCGAGCGTCCTTTTCCGGATAGCAGAGACGGATGACTGGTGCTGAACCCTCGGTCTGACCAGAGGGAGTCTGTCTCTGACTTTTAGCTGATTGACACAAACTCCTGTCTTTGAGGTTTTATCTTCTACCTCTTTTTATGTATAAAAGAGCACGGAAGCGATCTCGCTATGCCACTTTCCTTGTTATGCTGAACATTAATGGTGCATCGGTCGGCCGTTAATTTCCCCCTGTAACCTGCGTTTCGGGAATACTCCTCTCATTAACGCCGCTTTCTCCCTGAATAAAGCGTTCTTCATCGCGCGAAACCTCCTAAAAGAAACTAATCATCATTTAAATTTTAATTAACAACTTACCTCAATGAAAATACGGGTTTTTAGGCCTTTCAAGTCTCATTTGACAATGGAGTGGTTAGCCTGAATAGCATTGATTTGGATGATTCTCACTAAGATTGTTATTTCATTCTCTTTTTTGTAAAGGTATAAATGCCTCCGTCAGCAAGCGGGTAAAGAAATGTATAGATACATATACGAAGCCTTACTCCTGCACCGAATATAAACAAACATGGCTCATAAAAAATGGGTCGGTTTTTTTATGTAACAACGCGAAGTGTACGCATAAGTAAATAAATTTAATTTAAGGATGATATAAATGAAAAAGATTCAACTGGCAATGATTATGGGTATGGTTCTGGCAAGCGGCAGCGTATTTGCAGCGGATCAGGGTCACGGTACTGTGCAATTCAAAGGCGAAATCATTGACGCACCTTGCTCAATCACTGCTGATACTGTTGAGCAGACTGTTGACCTGGGTCAGGTTTCAAGTTCAGTGCTGGCTAAAGGCGGCAAATCTTCACCTAAAGCTTTCAACATCAAACTGGAAGATTGTACGATCACTACCCAGAAAACTGTAACCGCTACCTTCACCGGTAAAGGCGCTACTTTTGATACCACTTCTTCACTGCTGGCTCTGGCTGGTTCAGCTGCAGGCGCAGGTATCGCTATTACTGATGACAACAGCAGCGTCATTAAGCTGGGTACTGCGAGCACCCCTTACAACTTAACTACCGGCACGACTGAAGCTGAACTGCGTTACTCTGCTTACCTGCAGGGTGCAGCTGATAACACCGCTACCCCAATTGTTCCTGGTGAATTCACCAGCGTAGCTAACTTCACTTTAGCTTACGAATAATAGTCTGTATTTAATAAACAGGCGGTTCGCCGCCTGTTTATTTATTCAATGCTTCACGCATTATGAATTTAATAAGCACCGGGTGACGATTAATATGAGAATTTTTTTAATCTCTCTATTTTCCCTTGCGGTACTGAGCCAGTTTTCGGTAGCGAATGCCGCCGGGCAGGGACATGGTAAAGTACAAATGCAGGGAATGATAATAGATACGCCCTGTGCCATTTCGGCTGAAAGTCTGGACCAAAGTATCGATCTGGATGTTTTACCTGTGAGCACCATAGTCAATGAAGGTGTCGGACCTGCGCAACCCTTTACCATCAAACTCAGTAATTGCTCACTGGAATCCTCACTTAAAAACAAAAATGACTGGTCAAAGTTTTCCATTGCATTCGATGGAAATACGACTAATGGAGACCTGTTCAGTACGAGTGGTGAGGCCAATGGCGTAGGTCTGCAGATTTCTGATAAAGCCGGAAATATTGCCGTGCCAGGACAGGCTATGCCTGAGAATAGTATTACACCTGGCAGTATGACAATAAATTATAACTTACGTTTAATGGCAGACCAGAATACAGTTCGGGCTGGCAACTTCCAGAGCACTATACGCTTCAGAATGGATTATTACTGATGAAGGGATCTCATAAAAATTTACCCCTGCCAATAATAACAAGTAAAATACGGCCACTGGTTATCAGTATAATATTGGCTCTGGGAACGAGTTCTTACGCAAGAGCCGCAGGTAATCAGGATATACAGTTCAATACAGACGTACTGGATGTAAAAGATCGCGAACACATTGACCTGAGCCATTTTGCCCGTGCCGGATATGTGATGCCGGGTAAGTACCATATGATGCTGCGGGTCAATCGCCACGAATTTAATGAAATTGATGTGGTTTTTCAGGTTCCGGCCAACGATCCTAAAGGCAGTGAACCCTGTATTACGCCAGAGATTGCTAACCAGATTGGCCTCAAAGATAAAATGAAAGGGCAGCTCGTCTGGCTGAATAACAATACCTGCTTAGATATTTCTTCGCTGCCGGGTGCCCAGGCAACGGGTAATCTGGCGGACAATGCGCTCGATATTTCGATCCCGCAAGCCTATATCGAATATATCGCTGACAACTGGGATCCCCCGTCACGCTGGGATGAAGGCATCCCAGGCGGCATACTGGATTACAGTGTTAACGCCAGGAACAGCCGCACCTCGGATGTGGGAAAAAATGAGCAGGATGTCAGTGGTAATGGTGTGGTCGGCCTTAATGCCGGACCCTGGCGCCTGCGCGGCGACTGGCAGGGCTATTACAACCACACAACGGGATTAAAAGAACCGTCTCAGCATACGTTACGCATGAGTCGCTACTATATGTATCGGGCTATCGGCGCGCTGCGGGCCAAGCTCACCCTGGGAGAAAACTATCTCTATTCGGATATTTTCGATAGTTTTCGTTTCACCGGGGCGAGCCTGGTATCGGACGACAGTATGCTGCCGCCGAACCTTCGTGGTTATGCGCCGGAGGTCAGTGGTGTCGCAAAAACGGACGCTAAGGTCACGGTCTCACAACAGGGACGGGTTATCTATGAAACCCAGGTACCCGCAGGGCCGTTTCGTATTCAGGATCTTAGCTCTGCTGTTTCCGGTACCCTGGATGTGCAGATTAAAGAGCAGGATGGCAGCGTTCGAACCTTTCAGGTCAATACTGCGAACATCCCTTATCTGACGCGTCCTGGCATCGTTCGCTACAAGATGGCATTAGGTAAACCTTCTGACTATCTGCGGCACAGTCGTGGTCCGAATTTCGCCAGCAGTGAGTTTTCCTGGGGGATCAATAATGGCTGGTCGCTTTATGGCGGGGCGATCATTGGCGGTGATTATAATGCGCTATCCACCGGGGTGGGACGTGATCTGCTGGCGTTTGGCGCACTCTCGGTCGATGTGACTCAGTCCCGGGCGCGTTTGCCGGATCAGGGCAACCTGACGGGTGAATCTTATCGTCTCAGCTATTCGAAGCGCTTTGAAGAGATTAGCAGTCAGGTTACTTTTGCCGGCTACCGTTTTTCCGAACGTAACTACCTGAGCATGTCTCAGTATCTTGACTTACGTTACCTTGGAAACAGCAATGGGCAGGGCAAAGAACTGTACACGATCACCTTCAATAAACAATTTGAAGATTTGGGTCTTAGCGGTTATTTAAACTATAGCCATCAGACTTACTGGGATCAGCCTGCCAACGACAACTATACGATGTCTCTGGCAAAGTACTTTGATTTTATGCGTCTTAAAAATCTGAGTATTAACCTGACGGCGTACCGGTCAGTTTATGATCATGCTAATGATGATGGCGCTTATCTGACGCTCAGTATTCCCTGGGGGAATACCGGTTCAATAAGCTATGACAGCCAGTATTACAACAGTAAAACATCGCATACGGTCAGTCTTTATAATCGTATCGACAGTAACAGTAATTATCAGCTTAGTACGGGCATTGATTCAAACAGTGACGGCAATGTCAGTGGTTATTATACCCATGATGGCGACCTGACGAGTATGACTGCCAATGCCAGCTATAGCAGTAACCAGTATAATTCTTTTGGTGTCTCTCTGCAGGGTGGGGTAACGGCCACCGGTAATGGCGTTGCGTTACACCGCATCGGCACATTAGGCGGAACACGAATGATGCTGGATACCGGTGGGGTGAAAAATGTTCCGCTGGTAGGTAACGGCGGTGTCAGCCACAGTAATATGTTCGGTAAAGCAGTCATCAGCGATCTTAATAGTTATTACCGCAGCAGCGTTCGGGTTGACCTGGATAAACTGGCCGATAATGTCGATGCACCTCGCTCAGTCGTGCAGTCCTCATTAACCGAAGGCGCTATTGGTTACCGTAAATTAGGCATCGTTGCCGGGCAGAAAGCGATGGCGATTGTGAAACTGGCTGATGGTTCCTCACCTCCGTTTGGCGCGACAATTGAAAATAAAGATGCTTATCAGACGGGTATTATTAATGATGATGGCAGCGTCTGGTTGACGGGAATTAATGCCGGCGAAGTGATGAAGGTGAAATGGGACGGTAAAGAGCAGTGCCATGTCACTTTGCCTAAGGTATTACCCCCATTAACCAGTGCATTACTGCTTCCTTGCGAATAAAGCAGCGCTGAAAAGATAAAAAATTTAAGAGAGAGTTATGATGAATATTAAAATTTTATCCTCCCTGATGGCAGGTTTATTACTTGGCTGTGCTGTCATGCCACAGGCCAATGCGGCCATTGCGCTGGACCGTACCCGCGTCATTTTTGATGGCGGAAAAAATTCGACCAGCCTGAATATCAGCAATAAAAATAAAGAACTTCCCTATCTGGCCCAGGGCTGGATAGAGGATGCCAACGGGAATAAAATAGATTCGCCGTTAATCGTACTTCCGCCGCTGCAGCGTCTGGACCCCTCGGCCAAAAGCCAGGTCAAAATCCAGTCGTTACCCGCGATTAACCTGCTGGCTCAGGATAAAGAGACGCTTTATTATTTTAATCTCAGGGAAATTCCACCGCGTACCAATAAAGCCAATACATTACAGATAGCATTGCAGACCAGAATAAAATTATTTTATCGTCCCGCCACCTTGATTAAGACTTCTGCGGAGATGATCAATGTCTGGAAAGATAAAATTACCCTGACGCGTGAAGGCAATAAATATCGCATCAACAATAATACGCCTTACTTTTTTAATGTCGCCGCGGTGGGTAATGGCAGTAAAGATCTGGCTGAAATTAAGCCGTTGACGATTGCGCCGCAGAGCAGCGAAACCCTCTCTGTGAGTGCAGATCAGATGGGTAATTCACCCGATATTACCTTTATCAATGATTACGGTGGCCGGCCAAAACTGCATTTCCGCTGCAGTGGATCAACCTGCAACGTAGGTGAATATAAAGAAGGCTAATCCTGCGCTGTGCAGGATAGCAAGCAAGAACCAATCAGGAATTGCATATGGATATCGAAGCTACTTCGTTAACAGGAACGGGTTCAGGTCAGAGGATTATTCGTCACGGTTTGCAGGGACTGACATGCCTGATAGTCGCCTCTTTACTCTCAGCCGCGCCTGCTGTCCGGGCGCAGGATTTCAGTCAGGTAGACGGTGAGAGCGGCGTCATGCATATCTCCGGTGCGCTGACCCAGGGGGCCTGCCGTCTGGAAATGCAAAGTGCTGACCAGCATATTGAGCTGGGCACCATCACTACCGGGGATTTCAGCACGGTGGGCCAGCGTGGCGAGGCGATTCCGTTTCAACTGACTTTGCGCGACTGTTTGCTGAATGGCGGGCGTCAACGGGACGCCAGAACACAGAGTACCGTCTGGGATAGCCGCCAGCCTGTGGTCTCCGTCTCTTTTGTCGCGCCAGCCGATAATGAATCGCCCGATCTGGTTAAAGTCGCGGGGGCTCAGGGTGTGGGGCTGCGTCTGCTGGATAGCCGTCACCAGGATGTGCGTCTGGGCGATCGAAGTGAACCGGTTTTTGTCGCGCCTTATCACGATGTGTTGACCTGGTATGTGGTTCCTGAGCGTACGTCAGCGCCGCTGGTCGCCGGAGCTTTCACCTCCACCGTTAACTTTCGCCTGAATTATGACTGAGGTTAAAATTATGCCAGTGCCGCAGAGGGTGAGAGCGCTAATACCATGGCGTCGCATACGCACCTGTTTGAACAGTGTTATTGCGCTTTGTGTATGTCTGTCCGTGGGACCGCTTTACGCGATAGATCCGATTCCGATTAAAATAACCGGTACCGTTATCGCCACGGCTGCCTGTAATTTCGGCAGCGATGAAACGGTAGCCGTTGAATTTGGTGATGTTTATATTAATCAAATCAGCGGCGACTTTTATAAAAAGCCCGTTCCTTACACCTTAACCTGCCAGGGCGATTCTGCGGGTAAAACCATCAGCATGCAGTGGGTTGCCAATGCAGCTGCATTTGACAGTCAGTTAACAACCACCGATGTTTCCGGGCTGGGGATTAAGTTATTGCAGAATAATAGCCAGGTGAGTCCTAATGCCTGGTTTACCATTGACGCAAACTCTCCCCCTTCGCTGGATGTTGTTCTGGTTAAACAATCAGGTGCTTCTTTTAGCAGTGGGCAGGAATTTAATGCATCAGCAACGCTTAAAGTGGCTTATCAATAAGGAAGAATAAAGATGAAAGCCAGGCAACATTCTCTGCTCGGCATGAAGCTACTTGCTGCTTTGCCGCTTCTGTTTCTTTTTAGCTTCGAAATATATGCAGACCAGACGGGTGATACGGTTAATGTCACTATTCACGGCACGTTAAAACGCCAGCCCTGCCATATCAGCAATGACGAGAATATCGCCATTGAATTTGGCAATGTCGGGATCAATAAAATTGATGGCGAACGTTATAAGCAGCCAATCAGTTACACGCTGGAATGCGAAGATCCGGATGCCGCGGCAACGTTGAATATGACGCTGAAAGGGACGCAGACTGACTATAACACCGGCGCAATTACCACCACCATACCGGGGCTGGGTATTGAAATTCTGCAAAATGGGGCGCCGGTTAAGATCAATGAATCCTTTGTGATTGACTATAACAATCCTCCCACTCTGGAAGCGGTTCCGGTCTCTTCCGGCGCGGCATTAACGGAAGGCGCGTTTAGTGCGACGGCAACGTTACTGGCGGAGTATGAATAATGTCAGAATATAAAAAAATCGAAATCATTAACTTTTTTTTAGTTGTTAATCTGATTGTTATTATGCTTTTACTGCTGTTATTACAGGTGAAGGCCCATGCAGTGACGGATAATCTTCGGTTTTCGGGTAATCTTGTCGCGGAACCCTGCGTACTTGATCCGACAACAGAAAATATAGAACTCGATTTCGGTACCATTATTGATAAATATCTCTATATCAATCAGCGCGTTCACAGCCAGCCTTTTACGGTGCGTTTGCTGGAGTGCGATTTATCGCTGGGAAATACTGTGAGTTTAACCTTCAGCGGAACTGCGGACAGCGAATTAACCGATATGCTGGCGATAACCGGTTCGGCCAGCGGTATCGCGATTGGGCTGGAAAGTACCAGCGGTGTTGCGCTGCCGTTTAATAAAGCGACACCCATGTATGCATTGACGTCGGGCACCACCGAACTGGTATTTAATGGTTATGTTCAGGGCAAGCCAACGGCGATTCAAAATCATTCTATTGGCCGGGGCGAGTTTAACGCGATAGCGACTTTTACCCTCAATTATGAATAAGCGCAGCCAGAGACTGAAACGAGTTTGTTGCTATTTATAAATCAGAAATGCGAATAACTGAACCGCGGAATAGGGTATGAGTGCGTGGTAACACAGCATTTTAGCGAGATAAAAATAATGAAGAAATTATCGAAGATAGCCAGTCTGATATTGAGTAAAACCGTGCTATCCGCGTTGGTTATCTGGCTCTGGTCGGCCAGCTGTAGCGCTTATGATTTTAGTGTGACCTGTTACGGTGACAATGGACTGTGCGGGCCGGGCGTCAATTTTACCTTAACCAAAATCAGTACTGCGCATGACGCGGTAGCAATACCGTTTTCACCGGTGTCAGTACAAATTTATCTGGCCAACTGCAGTTCCGATACCAGCTGCACTAAGCTGGTTGGTCCATTCTGGGAAAAAGCGATCAATTACCCCGCCTGGGAAGCAAAAACCTGGGGTAACCTGGGGACGAAGTTTCTTACCGCTAATATTCTCAATGGTGCCATTACTGCGGGTATCAATGCCGGTAGCGGTGATGTCTGGAATCCTCAGGCCTATAAAAACCTCTGCTTCAGCATCACACCCGTCAATCCGAGTAATGGCTGGTCAATCTGGGGGATAAATTATACTTATCCCGCGGGTACCGTGATGTGTTCAGTGCCGATTAACCGGGTTGTGGCTGATACCTGTAGCGTCTCAACACCCAGCATTGATGTCGCTTTTGGTCAGCTTGAACGGTCAGAAATCAGTACAACGCTGCCTGCGAGTAACGATGTGAGCAAAACCCTGACGCTGAATTGCAGTGGTACCAGCGTTCACAACTTTTCGCTGAAGCTGAATATGACCCCGGTGTCGTGGTCAAACTCGCAAATCACTACCAGTAACAGTGCGCTGGGTATCAGCGTATCGAAAGATAGCACCGTGCTGAATAACGGCTCTTCTTTCGACATGAGTGTGGCCGGGTCGGGCACCGCGGGGCTGGTCTTCAGCGTCTTGAGAAATCCTTCGCTGCCCAGCAGCAGCATTGCTACCGGCGACTTTACCGCTTCTGCAACGCTGGTTGTCACCGAACAGTAAGGTTTCTAGCCCTAAAAAAGGGTCTGATGCTCAGGTTTCCCGGCATCAGACCCTGATTAAAATAACTCCCCGCTGAGGCGCTGACCTCACCCACTCCTCAGGTTTTAATCGCCTGATCCAGCCATTGCTGAAAACGCGCATAGGGCACGTAGAGCGCAACATTCTTATACAGCGTCTTGCCGCTGGTATTGTCATTAATGCGATCGCTATAGCCGATGATCACGCCCGCCAGCGTATCGTCAGAGGCGTTATAGACCGCGCCGCCCGACATCCCTTTCACCACTCCGGCATTGGCCGCCACCACCACACAGTCCGCTTTGTTCCAGCTGTTTGCCAGCGTGGTATTAATCAGGTTCTGTCCGCTGGAGCTGACCGGCATCGCCGAAATAAAACTGTAGCCATAGAGATTCACCTGATCGCCGATATGGCTGTTGCGAAAGCTGGGCGGCAGGCTGGCTTCGCTGTTTTTGTGGTAGACCACCGCCAGATCGCATTGCGGATGCCAGGACTTGATCCGATAGAGCGAAAACTTCGCTACGTGCGCGGCGGTCAGGCTGTACTCCGACGTCAGCGGAATGGTGGTGCCCAGCGTGCCTAATCCCAGCACGGTTGGAATACCGGTCACGGTCATATCGACCCGCTTTTCGGCCTCTTTACTGTACTCATAGTGACCCACCGAGCAGCCGGTTAAGGCAAATATCATCAGGGCAATAAGCCGTTGCATTCTTTCTCCCCGCGTCAGAATGAGTTCACACCAGCTGGCGTTTCATAATGGGGTTATCGGCAACGCTGAAATTTTATTTATTGCAGACACATTAAAAAGCGTAACCGGTGACAGGCAAATGACAACCCTTGCTGGGCTGTGGTGGCAAAATCGGGCGTTTTTGGTTGCGCTGCGGATGACAACATCCTGCAGCGACGGCAGATATTATTGCGGCGATAGCAATAATCCTTTGCCGCCAGGGGACTATGTGGTGTTCAGCGGCTGTGCTGTAATAGCCCGCGTGACGCAGATCAAATATTAATAAGCGTCGACTGAGCCACGGCTTCGCGCGGTTCACCTGCATTTTCATCGTATTGGGAGAAATGTTATGCCTGTAGCGTTACTGGCGCTGGCGCTGAGTGCGTTCGCCATCGGCACCACCGAGTTTGTCATTATGGGCCTGCTGCCGGATGTGGCAGGCGATCTTCAGGTGTCGATTCCGTCAGCAGGCTGGTTAATCAGCGGTTATGCGTTAGGCGTCGCGATTGGCGCACCGATTATGGCGCTGCTGACCGCCCGGCTGCCGCGTAAAAAAACGCTGATGCTGTTAATGGTGATCTTCATCGTAGGCAATCTGCTGTGTGCGCTGGCCTACAACTATAACCTGCTGATGCTGGCACGTATCGTGACCGCGCTGTGCCACGGCGCCTTCTTTGGCATTGGTGCTGTGGTGGCGGCCAGTCTGGTGGCGCCGGGACGTCAGGCGTCTGCCGTGGCTCTGATGTTTACCGGGCTGACGCTGGCTAACGTACTGGGCGTGCCATTGGGCACCTGGTTTGGTCAGCTGTTCGGCTGGCGCGCGACCTTCTGGGGCGTGGCGGTTATCGGCGTGCTGGCTTTCATCGCCCTGATTGTCAGCCTGCCAAATAACAAACAGGAAAAACCGGTCGATCTCGCCAGTGAAGTGAGCGCGCTGGCTAACGGTAAACTGTGGCTGTCGCTGCTGATGACGGTATTTTTTGCCGCGGCGATGTTTGCGCTGTTCAGCTATATCGCGCCGCTGCTGTTAGAAGTGACCGGGATCAGCGATCGCGGCGTCAGCTGGACGCTGTTCCTGATTGGCGCGGGCCTGACGGTCGGCAATATTCTGGGCGGTAAAATGGCGGACTGGAAAGTCTCCTTCAGCCTGATCCTCAGCTTCTCCCTGATTGCGATTTTCTCGCTGCTGTTCAGCTGGACCAGCCACGCGCTGTGGCTGGCAGAGATCACCCTGTTCCTGTGGGCGATGGCAACCTTTGCCACCGTGCCAGGCCTGCAGATTAACGTGGTGCGTCACGGTAAAGAGGCCCCGAATCTGGTCTCGACCCTGAATATTTCCGCGTTCAACGTCGGTAATGCGCTGGGTGCCTGGGTCGGCGGGGCGGTGATTGGCCGGGGTTACGGCCTGACGGCGGTACCGGTTGCCGCCGCGGCGCTGGCGGTGATCGGTCTGCTGGTCTGCCTGATCACCTTCCGCAAATCGGGTGGCGCGGCTTCTGCGGTGCGCGCTTAAACCAGGCGTGCGGCGATGCGCGCCGGAAAGTCAGCCACCTGTTGTTGCAGATGGCTGACGAACGCATCGACCAGCGCCGAGGCGGGGCGGTGATGCGGCCGGACCAGGCTAACGGTAAAGGGCACCGACACGCTGAACCGCCGCATCACCACACCGCTGTCGGCATAATCGAGCGCCGTCAGCGGATTGACGATTGAAATGCCGACTCCCGCTCTGACCATAGCGCACACCGACGCGGCGCTGTGGGTTTCCAGCACCAGACGTCGATCCACTTCCTGTTCATGAAACAGCGCATCAAGCAGCTGGCGATAACTGTCGGTGCGCGACAGACTGACATAATTCTCACCGGCAAAATCCTGCGGCGTCAGTACGGCACGCTGACTCAGAGGATGCTGCTGCGGCAACACACAGACCTCATCGCAGGTTAACAGCGCATAACGATCGGTACCGGCCGGTGCATGCTGGGTTTCGGTTAAACCGAGGTCATAGCGCTGCGCCGACAGCCACTCCTCCAGCAGCGGCGACTCCTGCGGGATCACATTCAGACTGACATCCGGATAGCGCTGCAAAAAAGGCTGACACAGCGGTGGCAGCAGCGACTGCGAAAACACCGGTAAACAGGCAACCGAAAGCTCGCCCTGACGAAACTGCCGCAGGTTATCCGCCGCCTCCATGATGCGATCCAGCCCATACCAGGAACGCTGCACTTCCTCAAACAGCCGCAGCCCCTGCACCGTTGGTTGCAGACGTCCGCGCACCCGGCCAAACAGCTGCAGTCCGAGCTGCTGCTCCAGCCGCGCCAGCTCCCGGCTCACCGTCGGCTGCGAGGTGTGCAGCAGCGTCGCGGCCTGCGTCAGGTTACCGCTGGTCATCACCGCGTGAAAAATTTCAATGTGTCGCCAGTTGATGTTCGCCACATCGCCATCCCATATCAATTGTGCATAGATGCTATTAAAACAGATATTTTTCGCTATAGCACGATTCTGGCTTAATGGGGTTATCGCCACAGGAGAATCCTTATGCCCCGTTCCTTACAGACCACTGAAACCGCGCTCAACGCCACTAACCTGCTGCCGCTGGCACGCCGCTATGCGGGGCCGTTCTGGGCCTACGATGCCGAAATCATTCAGGCGCGCATCGCCCAGTTGCAGGCGTTTGATGTGGTGCGCTTTGCCCAGAAATCCTGCTCAAATATCCATATCCTGCGCCTGATGCGGGCGGCGGGCGTTAAGGTTGATTCGGTCTCGCTGGGCGAAATAGAACGTGCGCTGGTGGCGGGATACCAGCCGGGCGGTGACGAGATCGTGTTTACTGCTGACCTGTTTGATCAGCCCACGCTGGCGCGGGTTGCGGCGCTGAAGGTGCCGGTTAATGCCGGTTCCGTCGATATGCTGCATCAGCTGGGGGCTGTCTCGCCGGGCCATGCGGTATGGCTGCGGGTTAACCCCGGTTTCGGCCACGGCCACAGTCAGAAAACCAATACCGGCGGTGAAAACAGCAAGCACGGTATCTGGCACGGGGATCTGGCCTTAGCGCTGGCGGCAATCCAGCAATATGGCCTGCGACTGGTGGGCATTCATATGCATATCGGTTCCGGCGTTGATTACGCCCATCTGCAACAGGTATGTGATGCGATGGTCAGTCTGGTGGTGGAGTTCGGTCAGGATCTGACCGCGATCTCAGCGGGCGGCGGATTGTCGATTCCCTATCGCTACGGTGAAGAGGCGATCGATACCGATCACTATTTTGGTTTGTGGGATGCCGCGCGCCAGCGTATTGCGCAGCACCTGGGTCATGACGTCAAACTGGAAATTGAGCCGGGTCGTTTCCTGGTGGCCGAGTCGGGCGTGCTGGTGTCGCAGGTGAGGGCGGTGAAAGAGATGGGCAGCCGTCACTTTGTGCTGGTCGACGCCGGTTTCAGTGATTTAATGCGCCCGTCGATGTACGGCAGCTATCACCATATCTCGCTGATGGCGGGCGATGAGCGGGCGATTGATGAGCTGCAGACTATCGACACGGTGGTCGCCGGTCCACTGTGCGAATCGGGCGATGTCTTTACCCAGCTGGAAGGCGGCAAAGTCGATACCCGTGCTATTCCGGCGGCGCAGGTCGGCGATTATCTGGTGTTTCATGACACCGGCGCGTATGGCGCGTCGATGTCATCCAATTACAACAGCCGTCCCCTGATCCCGGAAGTGCTGTTCGAACAGGGGCAACCGCGCGAGATCCGCCGCGCGCAGACCATCCAGGAATTACTGGCGCTGGAAGAGGTCTGACCGGCCGCACAGGCGGCAGCAAAGGCCGCCTGTCAGTTAAACAGCTCTTTACGCAGCATCACCATCTCCTCCGCCAGATCGCGACACAACATCGCATTCATTAAATGATCCTGTGCATGTACCAGGATCAGCGTCACCGGTAACTTGCCGCTGCCTTCATCCGCGCCAATCAACTGCGTCTGAACCTTATGCGCTTCTTTTGCTGCGGCATCGGAGGCGGCCAGCGCCGCGTCGGCACCTGACCAGTCACGCTGGCGAGCGCACTGGATCGCCATCATCGCTGACGATCGGGCTTCCCCGGCATTGATCAGCAATTCCATCATGGTTTGTTCGAAATCCATACGACCTCCGTTATTGGTATGCCAAATTGGCTTTTTTAATCTTACTGGAATGCCAAAAAACGTTTCCGGGAGCTTTGTCACAGAAAGAAACGGGGATAATCGTCATTTTGGTATGCCACTAACAGGGAAGATAGCCACGACTACTGGAATGCCAATCTTACATCTCTGAGGGTTGACCCATGTCTCTACAGGACCGCCTTATCGATTCGCTGGGCAGCTTTGCCACCCGCTTCAATAGCTACCGCTACATCATGGCGATCAAAGCCTCGTTCATTACACTGATGCCGGTGATCATCGTCGGCGCCTTCTCGGTGCTGATTTCAAACATGGTGCTGGACAGTAAAAATGGCCTCGCCAGCTTCGCCGCGCTGAGTTTTTTAGCCGATCTGAAACCGATCACCAGCAGTATTAACTATGCCACGCTGAGCTTCCTCAACATTGGCGCGGTGTTCCTGATTGGGATTGAGCTGGGCCGTATCAACGGCATCAAAACCTTGTTCCCTGGCCTGCTGGCGGTCATCTGTTTTGTCTCCGTGACACCTACCACCTTACAGATGATGGTCGACGGTCAGATGCATCTGGTCACCGATGTGCTGGCGAAGCAGTTCTCAGATACCAAAAGCCTGTTTCTCGGCATGTTTATCGCCATTCTGTCGGTCGAGATTTATTGCCGTCTCGAACAGGTTGAGCGGCTGAAAATTAAGATGCCTGATACTGTGCCGCCCAACGTTGCCGCCTCTTTTTCGGCGCTGATCCCGTCGATTATCACCGTGACGCTGGTGGCCACCTTTGGCTTTGTTTTCCATCGCGTTAGCGGCATGTATCTGTATGACGCGGTCTATCAGGTGGTGCAGCAACCGCTGGAGTCGGTGGTGCAGAGCCTGTGGGGGATTCTGATTCTGATGTTCGTTGCCCAGCTGTTCTGGGTCATTGGCATTCACGGCAATCAGATGGTGAAACCGATTCGTGAACCGCTGCTGCTGGGGGCGATTATGGTCAATATGACCGCCTTTGAGCAGGGCAAAGAGGCGCCAAATATCATCACCATGCCGTTCTGGGATGTTTACATGAGCATCGGCGGTTCCGGCCTCACCATCGGCCTGTTGACGGCGGTGATGCTGGCAACGCGGCGCAAGGAGATGCGTGAAATCGCCAAACTCTCCTTCGGCCCCGGCATCTTCAATATCAATGAACCGGTGATCTTTGGTATGCCGATTATGCTCAACCCGATCCTGGCGATCCCGTTCATCATTACGCCGCTGGTGACCGGTTCCATCGGCTATTTCGCCACGGTGATGGGATTCGCCGGCAAAGCGGTGGTGATGGTGCCGTGGACCACGCCACCGATCATTAACGCCTGGCTCTCGACGGCGGGATCGATGGGCGCGGTCGTGACCCAGATCATCTGCATTCTGGTATCGGTGCTGATCTACCTGCCGTTTGTCAAAGTGGCTGCCCGCCGCGCCGATGCTGCCGAAGCGCAAAATTCACAACCTGAACTGACCCCGAACCGACCGGAGGTGTTATGAGTCGCCAGCTGATTCAGATCCCGCAAAATTTTATTCTCGGTGCTGCTGCTTCAGCCTGGCAAACCGAGGGCTGGAGCGGGAAAAAAGTGGGGCAGGACTCCTGGCCAGACGCCTGGTATCAGCAGGATCGGCACGTCTGGCATAACGGCTATGGCCCGGCCGTCGCCACCGATTTTATTAACCGTTTTGAAGAAGATGTGGCGCTGATGAAAGCCAGCGGGCTGACACACTATCGTACCTCGATCAACTGGTCGCGTTTTCTCACCGACTATGAAACGGCCACGGTGGACGAAGAGTACGCCGCTTACTATGACCGGCTGATTGACGAGATGCAGCGCCAGGGGATTGAACTAATGCTCTGCCTGGAGCATTACGAACTGCCCGCCACGCTGCTGGAGCAGTATGGCGGCTGGCAGTCAAAGCATGTGGTTGAGCTGTTTATCCGTTACGTCGAACAGGTGTTTAAACGCTATGCCGGACGGGTGACGCGCTGGTTTGTGTTTAACGAGCCGATTGTGGTGCAGACCCGCGTCTATCTCGATGCGCTGCGCTGGCCCTATGAGCAGAACACCCATAAGTGGATGCAGTGGAACCACCATAAAAATCTGGCCACCGCCCGGGTGGTGCAGCTGTTCCGCCAGGCGGGCTATGCCGGTCGCATCGGTACCATCCTCAACCCGGAAGTCACCTATCCGCGCTCGTCAGCCCCGCATGACCGGAAGGCGGCGCATATTTATGACCTGTTCTATAACCGGGTATTTCTCGATCCGGCTATTAAAGGCACCTATCCGGCCGAGCTGCTGGCACTGCTGGATAAACATCAGATTGAGTGGGAAGCAACGCCGGAAGAGCTGGCGATCATCGCTGGCAATACCGTCGATGAAGTCGGGCTTAATCTTTACTATCCGCACCGCGTAAAAGCCCCGTCCCGAGCCTGGCATCCGGAAACGCCGTTCCATCCCGCCTGGTATTACGAGCACTTTGAGTTGCCGGGCCGGCGGATGAACTCTTCGCGCGGCTGGGAAATTCAGCCGGAAATCATCTGGGATATGGCGCAGCGAATGCGCGATGAGTACGGCAACATTCCGTGGTTTGTCGCCGAGAGCGGCATGGGCGTCGAAAACGAAGCGCAGTTCAAAAACGCAGAGGGGGAAATTCAGGACGACTACCGCATCCACTTTATCAGCGAGCATCTGCATCAGGCGATCCGCGCGCAACAGGCGGGCATCAACTGTCAGGGCTATATGCTGTGGGCCTTCACCGACAATGTCTCGCCGATGAACGCCTTCAAAAACCGCTATGGCCTGATTGAAATCGACCTGGAGAACCAGCGTCAGCGCCGGATGAAAAAGTCCGCCCACTGGTTCCGGGCACTGCGCGATAACCAGCAATTTACCCTGTGGCTTGATGATGAGCCTAAGTAACCAAATAACCCGAGGAAGCGAGAATGAAACGTATTGTTCTGGCCTGTGCCGCAGGCATGTCGACATCAATGGTGGTGACAAGAATGGAAAAAGAGGCCGCCGCGCGCGGATTATCTTTTCAGATCTACGCCATCCCCGAACAGAATCTGCGTGAGGAGCTGCAAAATTACGGCAGCGAAGTGGTGGCGGTGCTGCTGGGGCCGCAGGTGCGCTTTAAACTGGAAGAGAATAAAAAACTGACCGACAGCTATCAGCTGCCGATTGCGGTGATTGATACCGTCGCTTACGGCACCCTGAATGGCGCAAAGGTACTCGATCAGGCGCTGGCTTTGATACACTGAGGCACAGTTTGCGAGCCATCTTCTCCGGCTCGCGGGCATTGTCGCGCAGGGAACGGCGGCAATGCCGTTAGCGCATTGATTGCAAAGGGTGAAAGCGTGGACAAAGCCGAAGCGCCGCAAGAAAAAAAGCAGTATCAGGAAATTGGTCAGCATCTGCGCCAGCAAATCAGCGATGGACATTATCCGGTGGGATCGCGCCTGCCGCCTGAACGTCAGCTGGCTGAAACCTGGGGCGTCAGCCGGACCATCGTGCGCGAGGCGTTATTGATGCTGGAGCTGGAAGGCACGGTGGATATTCGCCAGAGTTCCGGCGTCTACGTGATGCGTATTCCGTCCGCCAGCGACGATGAAGAAGAGGCTTTTTTCCGCAGCGATGTCGGCCCGTTTGAAATGCTGCAGGCGCGTCAGCTGCTGGAGAGCAATATCGCCGCCTTTGCCGCTAAAATGGCGACCAAGGCGGACATCGAAAACCTGCGCCGCACGCTGGAGCAGGAGCAGCGTGCCATCGCCGCCAATGACAGCAGTCAGGATAACGACAAGTTATTTCATCTGTTGCTGGCGGGAGCCAGTCAGAATCAGATGCTGCTCGACACCGTGACCAGCATCTGGCGACATCACGACAGCAGCCCGCTGTGGCAGCAGCTGCGTCCCCAGTTTGAAACCCGCGCCTACCGCCTGAAGTGGCTGGGCGATCACCAGACCATTCTGGCCGCTCTGCGCCGTCGCGATGTGATGGGCGCATGGCAGGCCACCTGGCAGCACCTTGAGAATGTTAAAAATACGCTGCTGGAGCTCTCCGATGCGGATGCGCCTGACTTCGACGGTTATCTGTTTGATTCAGTACCGATCTTTCAGGGAAAGCTGATGTAGTGGAGAGTCATTAATGAAGATAGTGCCGCTTAGCGCCGTGCCTCAGTTTGCCGATCAGATTACCGAATGGCAGTGGCGGGCTTTCGGCGATCCTGACAGCCGTGACTTCTTCGCCAGCATTGTCGCCAGCAGCCTGAGCGGAAGCGATTTTCCGGTGACGTTTGTCGCCGTGGAGGCGGGCAATGCGATAGGTACGGTGGGCTTCTGGCGCTGTGATCTGATCAGCCGTCAGGATCTCTTCCCGTGGCTGGCGGCGCTCTATGTGGATAGGTCCGCGCGCGGCAAAGGCGTGAGTGAAGCGCTGCAGCAGCGGGTGATTCAGCACGCTCAGGCGCAGGGATATTCGCGGTTGTGGTTGTGGTCAACCTTCAGCGGCTATTACGAACGTTTTGGCTGGCAGCCTCAGGGCGAGGCGCTGGAATATCCCGACAAGCCTGTGATGCTCTATTCCCGCCCTCTGTAAAGGGTGCCAGCCGCGCTATTGGCGACCGGCACGGGCTGATTCAGGGAGCCGGATAGGTATAACGACGGTGGATCGCCTCTATGCCTTCCAGGATCTCAGCATTTAATGTCAGATTGAAGCTGTCGATGTTGGTCTGCAACTGCTCCAGCGTGGTCGCGCCGAGCAGGGTGCTGGCGACAAACGGCTGCTGACGCACGTAAGCCAGTGCCATCTGTGACGGATCAATCTGGTGCTGGCGGGCTAACGCCACATACTCGGCAATCGCCTGTTGCGACTGCTCGCCGCTGTAGCGGGTAAAGCGACTGAACAGCGTGTTGCGGGCACCGGCAGGCTGCGCGCCATTCAGGTACTTACCGCTCAGGGTGCCAAACGCCAGGCTGGAGTAAGCCAGCAGCTCAACCCCTTCATGCTGACTGATCTCGGCCAGACCCACTTCAAAGCTGCGGTTCAGCAGGCTGTAGGGATTCTGAATGCTGATGATGCGCGGCAGTTCATGCTTTTCCGCCAGTTGCAGATAGCGCATCACGCCCCATGCGGTTTCATTCGACACCCCGATATAGCGAATCTTACCGGCGCGCACCTGTTCGGTCAGCGCTTCCAGCGTCTCCAGCAGCGTCACCTGGGCGGTGGTTTCACTGTACTGATAGCCCAGCTTGCCAAAATAGTTGGTCTGACGTTGCGGCCAGTGCAGCTGATAGAGATCGATATAGTCGGTATTCAGGCGTTTCAGGCTGGCATCCAGCGCTTCGCGGATGTTCTTGCGGTCCAGTGCCATGTTAGGGCGAATCGACGCATCGTTACCGCGCGATGGGCCCGACACCTTGCTGGCCAGAATGATTTTGTCACGGCTGCCGCGCTGTTTCAGCCAGCTGCCAATGTACTGTTCGGTCAGACCCTGGGTTTCCGGGCGCGGTGGCACCGGATACATTTCGGCAGTATCAATAAAGTTAATGCCGGAACGAATAGCCAAATCCAGCTGAGCATGGGCGTCGGCTTCACTGTTCTGTTCGCCAAACGTCATGGTGCCCAACCCCAGCTGACTCACTTCCAGCGTGCTATGGGGAATACGATGATAGTGCATTGCCAGCTTCCTTTTCTTTATGGAATGGAATGTTGTCTCCTCAGGGACTATAGCGCGAGCAATGGCGGGGAAGGAAGGGGGAAAAGTCGGGGAAAACGCCTGCCAGCGGGGAAGATGCGGCAGGCGAGTCAATTTCGCACTTAGCGTTCAATGATGGTCGAGACCTCATCGCCGTTAATCTGTACTGCGTGACCCGACTGATCGGTGTACTGCACCAGCCCGGTTTCTTTATCAATGGTCGGCTTACCTTCGGTCATAATCATCCGGCCATCTTTAGTTGCCATCACATAATCTGAACTGCATCCGCTTAACATCGCTGCGGTTAGCACCACAATTGCTACACCTGCCCATCCTTTCATTACGCCTCATCTCCACACATCATCGACTGCAAAAAGTGTAGTAATAAATTGTTTTGCCGGCCGGGTTAATCGTAGGAATCTGAAAATTTGCGGGCGAGCACGCTCGCCCTTGACATTTCTATGCGGTTTTCTTCTTACCGCGCATCAGGTTAAGGCACTCAACCGCCATTGAGAAGAACATGGCAAAATAAATGTAACCTTTTGGTACATGAACCGCGAAACTCTCCAGAATCAGGGTGAAACCGACCAGAATCAGGAAAGCTAACGCCAGCATTTTCACCGACGGATGGCGCTCAACAAACTCACCAATGCTGCGGGCAGCGAACATCATCATCAGCACTGCGATCACTACCGCCGCCATCATGATAAACAGATGATCGGAGAGGCCGATGGCGGTAATCACCGAGTCGAGGCTGAAAATAATATCCAGCAGCATGATCTGTACGATCGCGCCGAGGAACGAATGGACGTTGGATTTCTGTTCCGCTTCGTTACCTTCGATGGTTTCGTGGATCTCCATGCTCGATTTCCACAGCAGGAACAGACCACCGAACAGCAGAATCAGATCGCGGGCAGAGAAGGCGTGGTCCATCAGCGTAAACAGCGGATTGGTCAGTCTGGCCACCCAGGCGATAGAGGCCAGCAGTCCCAGACGCATTAACATCGCGCCCAGTAAACCGATGCGGCGTGCGCTGGCTTGCTGGCGCTTAGGCAGTTTAGCGACCACTAACGACAGGAAAATAATGTTATCAATACCCAGCACCACCTCAAGGATGGTCAGGGTTCCCAGTGCCAGCCAGGCGTTGGGATCGGCAATCCACTCAAACATACCTACATTCAATCCTAAACGAAAATTAAACGGGGATTATACGCACTGAATTTGCTTCTCTCCCACAAAATTGCGCCACCTCAGGTGAGAATGTCATTGCTACAGCAGAAAGTGGCGCGCCAGCAGCGGTCCGGTAAAACTCTTCTTCAGGTAAAAGCCGCGCGGTAAGGTTAGGATCGGTTGACCCTGATCGCCAATCCCTTCGGTCAGCGCTTTACTGTTGGCGGCTTTGGGACGGATCTGCAGCCAGGCGCCGTGGCGGGCGGTGATCTGATCTACCTGACCCAGCACAATCATATCCATCAACTCTTCCCAGTCCTGACGCAGCATCTCATCTTCTTCTGCGCTCGGGCTCCATAACAGCGGTGCCCCGACCCGACGCTGCCGCAGCGGAATATCACGCTGGCCTTCGACCGGGATCCACAACACCCGCGCCAGTTTGTGACGTACGTGGCTGGTCAGCCAGGTAACGCCACTGTTACCGGTAAGCGGGGCAACGCAGACAAAGGTGGTTTCCAGCGGTTTCCCTGTGGCATCAATCGGAATGGTTTTTAGCTCAATACCGAGATGGGCGAAGTCCTGCTCGGCTTTGCTGCCGGCACTCGCCCCGAGCAGCAGTTCCAGCAGCATACCGACCCAGCCTTTATCGCGTTTCAGGTCGGGAGGCATCGTCAGACCGGCCCGATCGGCCAGCGTTTCCAGCGTTAATCCGGCTAACGCCTGCGCCCGGGCCAGCAGGATAGCTTCATCTTCAGGCGGTGCTGGCAGGTGGCTCATGGTGATTACTCATGTTGCTTAAAATTTGTACAGGATGTTGCGCAGTGGGGTTAACTGAACAATTCACTGCGCTGAGTGAGGATAATAACATGATAGATCGTGCTTTTTTCAGCGGATCTCGCGGGCAATGAAAGGGGTGCTTGCAGGTTATCCCAACTTACTCGCAACAATGAACAGGATCTCATACCCGGTTATCCACAGAAAAGTGGGATAACCCGCCAGCCTGTGCGGTACTGGTTCCATTTACAGCCTTGACTTTGCCGTTTTTGACGCTAATTTCACCGCTCTGACCTAAGGCTGAGCGATCTGTTGTGGATAACCTGCTAAGCGCTTAAAATTCATCCAACTGTAAAGAGTGGACAGTTTTGTCGGGGGTTAATCGCCGTGATAATTTGTTTATTCTTCAATTTTATCTATTATAATCAAACTTATATGGAATAATGGATTTTTCATCTGCCTGAAACGTTCAGCAAGGTTATTCAGTTAACTCCCGCGTTCTGCACAAAGCTATCCACAGAAAAGGTGAATAAGATCGATTTTTCTGACGGGGATTGTTCATAACTAGCGGCTTCTCTGTGAGTTATCCCGGAGTTTTACGCTTAACACCCCGTGAATCCAGTGGTTTACCGCCTGTAAGGAGTGTGAAACAATCAGCCTATTCAAATTTAGCTTTGAGGTAGTCCGGTGATCGATGATGATGGCTACCGCCCGAATGTTGGTATCGTAATTTGTAACAGGCAGGGACAAGTGTTATGGGCCAGGCGCTTTGGACAGCACTCCTGGCAATTTCCTCAGGGAGGCATCAATCCCGGTGAAACCGCTGAACAGGCGATGTATCGCGAACTGTTCGAAGAAGTGGGGTTACACCGTAAAGATGTTCGAATACTTGCATCTACCCGTAACTGGTTGCGCTACAAGTTGCCAAAACGTTTGGTGCGTTGGGACACAAAGCCGGTATGTATCGGCCAGAAACAAAAGTGGTTTCTTCTGCAGTTAATGTCTAATGACGCGGATATCAATGTGCAGCACAGCAGCACGCCTGAGTTTGACGGCTGGCGCTGGGTGAGCTTCTGGTATCCGGTGCGTCAGGTTGTCTCCTTCAAACGCGACGTCTACCGTCGGGTGATGAAGGAATTCGCTGGCGTGGTGATGTCTATGCAG
Source organism: Pantoea sp. USHLN298 (assembly GCF_037149395.1). Classification (NCBI taxonomy): domain Bacteria; kingdom Pseudomonadati; phylum Pseudomonadota; class Gammaproteobacteria; order Enterobacterales; family Erwiniaceae; genus Pantoea; species Pantoea sp. USHLN298. The sequence continues at coordinate 95,589 of NZ_JBBCRO010000006.1, read as the reverse complement.
GAGAGTGCGGGGCAGCGAAACAATCCTGCCCATCGACGTAAGAGAGGATAGGCCACGCCCTTTATGCTCACTCAGTTGCGCGAAATTGTAGAAAAAGTGGCGAGTGCGCCGCGTCTGAATGAAGCACTCGACATTCTGGTCAATGAGATCTGTCTGGCGATGGAAACGGAAGTCTGTTCCGTTTACCTCGCCGATCACGATCGTCGCTGCTATTACCTGATGGCGACGCGCGGCCTGAAAAAGCCGCGTGGCCGCACCGTGACGCTGGCGTTCGACGAAGGCATCGTCGGTTTAGTCGGTCGTCTGGCCGAGCCGATCAACCTCGCCGACGCGCAAAGTCATCCCAGTTTTAAATATATCCCCGCGGTGAAAGAGGAGCGCTATCGCTCCTTCCTCGGCGTGCCAATCATCAGCCGTCGCCAGCTACTGGGCGTGCTGGTGGTACAGCAGCGTGAACATCGTCAGTTTGATGAGAGCGAAGAGTCGTTTCTGGTCACGCTGGCCACGCAGATGGCGGCGCTGCTGTCGCAATCCCAGATGGGGCAGCTGTTTGGTCAGTTCCGTCAGACCCGGATACGCGCCATCGCCGCCGCGCCAGGCGTGGCGGTAGCACCGGGCTGGGTCGATGAGACGCAGCCGCTGCTCGATCAGGTCTCCGCGGCCTCAACGCTGGATGTTCAGCGTGAGCGTGAACGCCTGTCGCTCGCCATGAGCGAAGCCGCCAGCGAATTTCGCCGTTTCAGCAAGCGTTTCAGTGCCAGCGTGCAAAAAGAGAGCGCGGCGATCTTTGACCTCTATTCCCACCTGTTAACCGATGCCCGCCTGAAGAAAGATCTGTTCGATGAGATCGAACGCGGATCGGTGGCGGAGTGGGCGGTTAAACAGGTGATCGAGAAGTTTGCCGAACAGTTCGCCAGCCTGACCGACAGCTATCTGCGGGAACGCGCGGGTGATCTGCGCGTGCTGGGTCAGCGTCTGTTATTCCATCTCGATGATTCGCTGGTCGGCACCAACGCCTGGCCGGAGCGGTTTGTGCTGGTGGCGGATGAACTGACTGCCACCTCGCTGGCGGAGCTGCCGCACGAGCGGCTGGCTGGCGTGGTGGTGCGCGACGGTGCCGCTAACTCCCATGCGGCGATCCTGACGCGTGCCATGGGTATCCCGACGGTCATGGGTGCCGATATCCTGCCGCATCAGCTGAATAAACGGCTGCTGATCGTCGATGGTTACCGTGGCGAGCTGTTAATCGATCCCGAACCGGTGCTGGTGCAGGAGTATCAGCGGCTGATCAGCGAAGAGAACGCGCTGAGCAAAACGGCCGAAGGGGTCGTCGATCAACCCGGTGAGCTGAAAAGCGGCGAGCGAGTGCAGGTGATGCTGAACGCCGGATTAAGTCCGGAGCATGAACAGGCGCTCGGCAGCTGGGTTGACGGCATCGGCCTCTATCGCACCGAAATCCCCTTTATGCTGCAGAACGGCTTCCCGTCAGAAGAGGAACAGGTGGCACAGTATCAGGGCATGTTGCAGCTGTTTCACAACAAGCCGGTCACGCTGCGCACCCTTGATGTTGGCGCGGATAAACAGCTGCCCTACATGCCGATCAGTGAAGAGAATCCCTGCCTGGGCTGGCGCGGTATCCGCCTGACGCTCGACCAGCCGGAAATTTTCCTGGTCCAGGTGCGTGCCATGCTGCGGGCGAATGCGGCCTCCGGCAACCTCAGTATTCTGTTGCCGATGATCAGTCATATCGACGAAATCGACGAGGCGAAACGGCTGATCGATCGCGCCGGTCGCGAAGTGGAAGAGATGCTGGGCTACACCATCCCCACGCCGCGCATCGGTATCATGATTGAAGTGCCGTCGATGCTGTTTATGATCCCGCATCTGGCGTCGCGCGTCGACTTTGTCTCGGTCGGCACCAACGATCTGACCCAGTATCTGCTGGCGGTGGACCGCAACAACACCCGCGTGGCCAATCTCTACGACTCGCTGCACCCGGCGATGCTGCGCGCCCTGCACGCTATCGCCCGCGAAGCCCGTCAGGCCAATCTTGAACTCTGCCTGTGTGGTGAAATGGCAGGCGATCCGATGTGTGTCGCGCTGCTGGTGGGGATGGGGTATCACCATCTCAGCATGAACGGTAAAAATGTGCCGCGCGTGAAATACCTGCTGCGCCATCTGGATCAGGAAGAAGCGCAGAAGCTCAGTGAACAGGGAATGAATGCGCATACCGCTACCGAGGTTCGCCATCTGGTCTCTACCTTTATGGAGCGGCGTGGACTGGGCGGTCTGATCCGCGGAGGCCGCTAAGCGTTATCCGCATTTACATTTCGGCGTCAACTGACAAAACCGGCTGTGCTATGATGCGCAGCCTTAATTTATGTGCCTGTTAACGCCCTTTTTTCAGGGCCGAAGAATAGACGGTGAATGATGAATAACGGCTATATTGCATTTCCGCAGTTCGATCCGGTGATCTTCTCGATCGGACCGGTTTCGCTGCACTGGTACGGTCTGATGTATCTGGTCGGCTTTGTTTTCGCCATGTGGCTGGCGGTGCGTCGCGCCAACAAGCCCGGCAGCGGCTGGAAAAAAGAGGAAGTGGAAAACCTGCTGTATGCCGGTTTCCTCGGCGTGTTCCTTGGCGGCCGTATCGGTTACGTGCTGTTCTACAATTTACCGCTGTTCCTGGAAAACCCGCTCTATCTGTTCAAAGTCTGGGATGGCGGCATGTCATTCCACGGTGGCCTGATTGGGGTGATTGTGGTGATGCTGGTCTTCGCTCGCCGCACTAAACGCCATTTCTTCCAGGTGGCTGATTTCATCGCCCCACTGATCCCGTTTGGTCTCGGTGCAGGCCGTCTTGGCAACTTCATTAACGGCGAGTTGTGGGGCCGTGTCGATCCGGGGTTCCCGTTTGCTATGCTGTTCCCAGGCTCACGCAGCGAAGATGTCGCGCTGGCCGCCACCAACCCACAATATCAGGCGCTGCTCAATACCTACGGCGTGCTGCCACGTCATCCTTCGCAGCTTTATGAATTGATTCTTGAAGGGGTGGTGCTGTTCATCATTCTTAACCTGTTTATTCGTAAGCCGCGCCCGATGGGCAGCGTCTCTGGCCTGTTCCTGATCGGTTACGGCGCATTCCGTATTATCGTCGAGTTCTTCCGCCAGCCGGATGCCCAGCTTGGCCTGTTTGAAGGCGGAATCAGTATGGGGCAGATTCTCTCCGTCCCCATGATTATTGCCGGTATCGCCATGATGATCTGGGCCTATCGTCGTCGTCCACAGCCACAATTTCGTGAGGAAAAATGAAACAGTATCTGGACCTGATGCAACATGTGCTGAATGAAGGCACGCCAAAAGCTGACCGTACCGGAACCGGCACGCTTTCAATTTTTGGTCACCAGATGCGTTTCAATCTGCAGGATGGGTTTCCGCTGGTCACCACGAAAAAATGCCATATCCGCTCCATCATTCATGAGCTGCTGTGGTTCCTGAAAGGTGACACCAACATCGGTTACCTGAAGGAGAATAATGTCTCAATCTGGGATGAGTGGGCGGATGAACAGGGCGATCTTGGCCCGGTTTATGGCAAGCAGTGGCGTAGCTGGGGCACCGCCAGCGGCGAAGAGATTGACCAGATCAGCAAAGTGATCGAGCAACTGAAACGCGACCCTGACTCACGCCGGATCATCGTCTCAGCCTGGAACGTGGGTGAACTGGATCAGATGGCGCTGGCACCGTGCCACGCCTTCTTCCAGTTCTATGTGGCTGACGGCAAGCTCTCATGCCAGCTTTATCAGCGCTCCTGCGACATCTTCCTGGGTCTGCCGTTCAACATTGCCAGTTATGCGCTGCTGGTGCATATGGTGGCGCAGCAGTGCGACCTGCAGGTCGGTGACTTCGTCTGGACCGGCGGAGATACCCACCTCTACAGTAACCATCTGGAGCAGGCGCGCCTGCAGCTGACCCGCGAGCCGCGTCCGCTGCCGAAGCTGGTCATTAAGCGTAAACCCGCTTCGTTGTTTGACTATCAGTTCGATGATTTCGACATTGAAGGTTACGATCCGCATCCGGCCATTAAGGCGCCGGTCGCGATTTAACCCATGCAAATGAAAAAGCCCCGGTGATGCTCTGCACACCGGGGCTTTTTTTATGCCTGAGCGGTAAAAATATGCGGCACGGCTCGCAGCGTCATGCCACTGAATGTCTGATGATCGTTTTCTCTGCGATGTCGTTTCCAGCCTCTCAACAGCCCGCTTGTTCCCGCTTTCATCACCCGGCACGCTAGCGCCATGAAAAGATACCCGTTACGCGGTTTTACCCTGCCGGAACTGCTGGTGGTGATGGTGATCGCCGGCATCCTGAGCCTCGGTGCACTTCACGGCTGGCAGCGCTGGCAGCAACGGCAGCAGCTGCGCGATACCGCCCAGCAGCTGCAGGGATTTCTGTTGCGGCTGCGTGCTCAGGCGTTCCGGCAAAATCGTGACCTGATCCTCTGGTCACGTGCGGGCCAACCCTGGTGTCTTGGCAGCGGCAGTCCGCCATCAGGGCCATGTCAGGCAGGAAAGCGGCTGCATTTCGTCGCACCGTACTCTGACGTAACCTTGTACGAATTACGCGGTGAGCCGGGTTTTTACGGTCGTCGCAACGTAGCCAGAGCAGGCAGCCTTGAGCTGGGTAATGACGCAGGCCGGCTGCGGCTGATTATTTCGGCCCGGGCGCGCATCCGTTTTTGCTTTACCGAAGACGAGGCGTGCCGTTGAAAGCGGCCGGATTCAGCCTGCTGGAGATGCTGATCGCAATGGCGATTGGCGCGGTGCTGATGGTCAGCGCCGGACGTTTCTTGCCGCTGCTGCTGGGCGAAAACGTCGAATTGTTGCAGCGGGCGCAGCTGCGTCAGGAGCTTCAGCAGATCATGGCCACGCTGGAAAAGGCGGTGCGGCGTGCCGGCTATTGCCACGGCGAGTGTGGCAGCGGCGCGCTGACAATCAGTGAAAACTGTCTGCTGCTGCGCTGGGATGAGAACAGCAACGGTCAGTGGGAAGGCGTTAACCAGGCGGACAGCGATCACTACGGCTATCGCCTGCGGTTGCAACAGCTGGAGATGCAGCGTGGGGTTGGTGACTGCGGTTCTGGCGGCTGGGAACGGCTCTCCGATCCGGCTTTCCTGACGCTGGAGCAGTTCAGTGTGACCCGCCAGCAGAAGCTAATCCGGTTGCGGTTGCAGGGGCGAGCCGGACGCTGGCTGGAAACGGTGGAAAGCTGGGTAGAGGGTGAAAACCTGTGAAGCAGCGGGGCAGCAGCACGCTGGGCATGGTGTTAATGCTGTTAGTGATCGGCAGCCTGACGCTGCATGCCAGCCGGAAAATGCTGGAGCAGGGGATGCTGTTACTGGCTGACGAGCAGCAGTTCATACAGGATTTCTGGCGGGCGCAGTCGGCACTGCAATGGGGCTTAACCCAACGCTGGCCGGCGGGCGAAACGGCCGGTTGCCAGCTTAACGAAGGCGAGGGCTGGCGCAGTTGTCTACAGCGAGGTGAAGATGGAAAAGGGCTGCTCAAAGGTGAGGCCAGCGGCAGTGGCACCGCGGTGTGGCAGTGGGTCACACGCCAGCAGGGCCAGATTCAGGCGCTGCCGCACGGCTGGATTGACTACTGTCCGCTCACCAGGCCAGGCGACTGTCTCTGAGAACGGCGGATTCAGCCTGCCGGAAGCGTTATTTGCTCTGCTGTTAATGGCATTAAGCAGCAGTGCGCTTTTACAGTATCATCGCGCGCTGGTTCGCGGGTTCAGCCAGCAGTGGGAGCAGCGCGAGGCGTGGCGGGTAGCGGAACAACGTCTGGTCGGGCAGGCGGTCGCAGGCTGGCATTCCACCCTGCAACGCCAGAGCAGCCCGACAGGCTGTGTGCAGGAACGGGCCGATGTCCAGGGGCCGCAGCAGCGTACGGCTACCCTGACGCGATTACGCTGTTAAACCGCAGTCGCAAACGCCCTTTTGATGGGCTTCAACCGCGATCCGCGGTAGAGTTACCGGGCCGCAATACCGCAGTTATGTTCTGAGTTACCACAGGAGTTTTCATGTTTCACGTTTATCACTCAAATCAGCTTGATGTGCTGAAGATTCTGGCGGCTGCGGTGATTAAACATGATCCACTGGATGACCCTTTCGCCTCAGAGATGGTGCTGGTGCAAAGCCCGGGGATGGCGCAGTGGCTGCAAATGGAGCTGGCCCAGACCTTTGGTATCGCCGCCAACATCGAATTTCCACTGCCGGCCAGCTTTATCTGGGAGATGTTCGTTCGGGTGCTGCCCGACATTCCGGTAGAGAGCGCGTTCAGCAAAGCCAGCATGAGCTGGAAGCTGATGCATCGTCTGCCGGAAATGCTGGAGCACGAGGAATTTATCTCGCTGCGCCACTACCTGCATGACGATGGCGACAAACGTAAACTGTTCCAGCTGAGCTCGCGGGTGGCGGATCTGTTTGACCAGTATCTGGTCTATCGCGCCGACTGGCTCAACAGCTGGGAGCGCGGTGAAACCATTGAGGGACTGGGCGAGGCGCAGCGCTGGCAGGCGGCGCTGTGGCGCGATCTGGTCAGCTATACCGAAACCCTGCGCCAGCCTAAATGGCATCGTGCCAACCTCTATGCGCGTTTTATTCAGACGCTGGAGCAGGCGCAGCACACGCCAGAAAATCTGCCGAAGCGGGTCTTTATCTGTGGCATCTCCGCCTTGCCACCGGTCTATCTTCAGGCGTTGCAGGCGCTGGGACGCCATATCGATATCCATCTGCTGTTTACCAATCCCTGCCGCGATTACTGGGGCGATATTCAGGATTATGCCTTTCTGGCGAAGCTGCAAAGCCGTCAGCGTCGGCGTCATGGCGCGGATGAACAGCGCGGACTGTTCCGTGACGTGGAACAGGCGCCTGCGCTCTTCAATGAGGCGGGTGAACAACAGCTGACGAACCCTCTGCTTGCCTCATGGGGCAAGCTGGGGCGTGACAATCTTTTTCTGCTCAGCCAGATGGAAGATAATGACGACATCGACGCCTTTGTTGAGGTGGAAGAAGACAATCTGCTGCACTGCCTGCAGTCCGATCTGCTCAACCTGCAGGACAACGCGGTCATCGGGCTGAACGCCGCCGAACTGGCGCACAGCGATCAGAAACGCCGGCTCGATCCCGCCGATCGCTCAGTGGCGGTACAGGTGTGCCACAGTGCCCAGCGTGAAGTTGAAGTGCTGCAGGATCACCTGTTAGCGTTGATGGAGGCCAACCCGGCGCTGAAAGCGCGTGACATTATTGTCATGGTGGCCGATATCGACGCTTATGCGCCCTTTATTCAGGCCGTTTTCGCCAACGCGCCTGCGGACCGTTATTTACCTTTTGCCATTTCAGATCGCCGCGCCAGCCAGGCACATCCGGCGATTGTCGCGTTCCTGCACCTGCTGGCGCTGCCGGATAGCCGCTTTGTCTCAGAAGATGTACTGGCGCTGCTGGATGTGCCGGCGCTGGCCAGCCATTTCGCCATCGATGAAAGCGGTCTGCGCCTGCTGCGACGTTGGGTCAGTGAGTCGGGGGTGCGCTGGGGGCTGGATGACGCCAGCGTGGAAGCCCTGTCATTACCGATTACCGGCCAGCACACCTGGCGCTTTGGTCTGCAGCGTATGCTGCTGGGCTATGCGATGGAAAGCCACAACGGTGACTGGCAAGGCATTCTGCCGTATGACGAATCGAGTGGCCTGGTGGGCGAACTGGCCGGGCATCTGGCGGAGCTGTTGTCGCGGCTTAACCACTGGCGGCAGCGGCTGGCCGAACCACGACCGCTGCAGGCCTGGCTGCCGCTATGCCGCGAGTTGCTGAACGCCTTTTTCAGCCCGGATGCGGAGACCGAAGCGGCGTTGCTGCTGGTTGAAGAGCAGTGGCAGGCGCTGATTGAATATGGCATGGACGCCCGCTTTGAAGAGGCGATACCGGTCACCCTGCTGCGTGACGATCTCCGCAGCCGGCTGGATCAGCAGCGTATCAGCCAGCGTTTTCTTGCCGGACAGATCAACTTCTGTACCCTGATGCCGATGCGTTCGATTCCGTTCCAGGTGGTTTGTCTGCTGGGGATGAATGATGGCGTTTATCCGCGCACCTTAGCGCCGTTAGGTTTTGATTTGATGCAACAAAAGTCACGCAAAGGCGATCGCAGCCGCCGTGACGATGACCGTTATCTGTTTCTGGAAGCGCTGATCTCTGCACAGCAGCAGCTCTACATCAGCTATATCGGGCGGGCTATTCAGGATAATACGGAACGCTACCCGTCGGTGCTGGTCACAGAACTGCTGGACTATATCGGCCAGAGTTTTTATCTGGAGGGTGATGAAGAGCGTGATCTGGATGAGAGTGCGGCGCGGGTGCGGGATCATCTGCAGCATCTGCACAGCCGGATGCCGTTTGCTGCCGATAACTTCCAGCCAGCCGCCAGACTGCAAAGCTTTGCCCGCGAATGGCTACCGGCCGCGCAGGGAACGGGAGAGCCGCAACCCGATTTTGTCCAGCCGCTGGCGGCACCGACGATTGAGACGCTGACGCTGGAGGCGTTTCTGCGCTTCTGGCGCCATCCAGTGCGGGCATGGTTTCATCAACGGCTCGGGGTCAATTTCTGGCTGGAAGAGAACGAACTGCCCGACAGCGAACCCTTTGCTCTTGATAATCTGGAGCGTTATCAGATTAACGCGCAGCTGCTGAATGCGCTGGTGGAAGGGGAGGATACCCAGCGGCTCTATGCGCACCACCGTGCGGCGGGTAATCTGCCTTACGGTGCGTTTGGTGAACTGTTCTGGCAGGCGCAGCGTGACGAGATGCAGGAAGTGGCGGCAGAAGTGGTTACCCAGCGCAGCGAAGGCGAGAGCTGGGAAGTCAATCTGCAGCTGGAACAGGTCAGCCTGACCGGCTGGCTGACGCAGGTGCAGAGTGACGGACTATTGCGCTGGCGGCCAGGTGTACTGAACATGAACGACGGCCTGCTGCTCTGGCTGGAGCATCTGGTCTACTGCGCACTGGGCGGAACCGGCAGCAGCCGGATGTATGGTCGGCAACACAGTCGCTGGTGCTTTCTGGCGGTAAGTCAGCAGGAGGCCCTCACGGCGCTGAATGATTATGTCGCGGGCTACCTGGCCGGTATGCGCCAGCCGCTGATGCTGCTTAACAAAAGCGGCGGCGCCTGGTTAACGGCCAGCTATGACAAAAAAAGCCAGCAACTTCTGACCGATGAGGCGACCCAGCTTAAAGCGCGTAATCGCCTGCTGACGGCGTGGTCAGGCAGTTATCAGGTAGAGGGTGAAGGCAGCGATCCCTACCTGCAACGCCTGTGTCGCGTGCTGGAAGAGACACAGCTACACCAGATAACTGAGGCGGCACAGCGCTGGTATTTACCGGTGCTGGCTGCACATCAGGATGATGAATAGCAGGCCAGGCAGCAGATAAGTTTACTGGCTAATTACACAGAAAGTTTGCTCTGCGTTGAGCCGCGGTGTCAGACACTGACGGTTTATTGGGTAAGGTAAGGGGTTTACATGCGGATATACGCACGCTGGCTGGCAACGCTGCTGATGAGTCTGGTGGCTTTCACAGCACTGGCGCAGACAGAAACGGGCTGGCAGCCGATTAATGAAGTCATTCGCAAGAGTGAACACGATCCTCGTCAGTATCAGGCCATCCGGCTCGACAACGGAATGACGGTATTACTGGTTTCCGATCCGGTGGCACCTAAGTCGCTGGCGGCGCTGACCTTACCGATTGGCTCTCTGGACGATCCCGATCAGCAGCTTGGTCTGGCGCACTATCTGGAGCATATGGTGCTGATGGGCTCTGCCCATTACCCGCAGCCGGACAATCTGGCTGAGTTCCTGAAAAAGCACGGTGGCAGCCACAATGCCAGCACCGCCTCTTACCGCACCGCCTTCTATCTGGAAGTGGAAAATGCTTCGCTGGAGCCAGCAGTGGATCGCCTGGCCGATGCAGTTGCCGCGCCGCTGCTGGACCCGGTGAACGCTGATCGGGAACGCCATGCGGTCAATGCTGAACTGACGATGGCGCGCTCGCGCGACGGTTTACGTATGGCGCAGGTTGGGGCGGAAACCCTTAACCCGGCTCATCCTGCTTCGCGCTTTTCCGGCGGTAACCTCGACACGCTGAAAGATAAGCCCGACAGTAAACTGCATCAGGCGCTGCAGGACTTTTACCACTCGCACTACTCCGCCAATCTGATGAAGGCGGTCATTTACAGCAATAAAACGCTGCCCGAGATGGCATCGATTGCCGCGAAAACCTTTGGTCGGGTCGCTAACCACAACGCCACTGTGCCGGCGATTACCGTGCCGGTGGTGACCGCGGAACAGCAGGGCATCCTGATCCACTATGTTCCGGCTCAGCCGCGCAAACAGCTTAAAATTGAGTTTCGTATTGGCAATAACAGCGATCGTTTTCGCAGCAAAACGGACACCCTGATCAGCTACCTGATCAGCAATCGCAGTAAAAATACCCTGACCGACTGGCTGCAAAAGCAGGGACTGGCCGATGGCGTCAATGCCGGTGCAGACCCGATGACCGATCGTAACGGCGGCGTTTTTGCCATTACCGCCTCGCTGACCGACAAAGGTCTGGCGCAACGTGACGAAGTGGTTGCAGCTATTTTTAGCTATATCAATCTGTTGCGTGAGCAGGCGGATGATAAGCGCTATTTCGATGAGGTCTCGCGCGTCCTGGCGCTCGATTTCCGCTATCCCTCCATCACCCGGGATATGGACTACATCGAATGGCTGGCCGACACCATGCTGCGGGTACCGGTTGAACACACGCTGGATGCGCCCTATCTGGCGGATCAGTACGATGCTGCGGCGATCAAAGCACGGCTCGATGAGATGACGCCGCAGCAGGCGCGTATCTGGTATATCAGTCCGCAGGAACCTCACAATAAACAGGCTTACTTTGTGGATGCGCCGTATCAGGTTGAAAAAATAGCGCCACAGATGTTTGCTGACTGGCAACAACGCGCCAGCCAGATTGCGCTGTCGATGCCGACGCTGAACCCCTATATTCCGGATGACTTCACCCTGCTGCCAGCGGACGGGAAACAGTATCCGCATCCGGTCAGGCTGGAAAATGATGCCGGGATGCGCATTTACTGGATGCCCAGTCAGTTTTACGCCAGTGAGCCAAAGGCTGCGATCACGCTGGCGCTGCGCAACAAACATGCCATCAGCGACGCGCGCCAGCAGGTCCTGTTTGGCCTGAATGACTATCTCTCCAGTCTGGCGCTGGATGAGCTTAATTCGCAGGCGTCGGTGGGCGGCATCAGTTTCTCCACCGGCGAGAATGAGGGACTGGTATTCAGCGCCAGCGGCTTTACCCAGCGCCTGCCCACTCTGCTGAAGAAGCTGGTGGAAGGGTATGCCACTTTCCAGCCCACGCCACAGCAACTGGAGCAGGCCAAATCCTGGTATCTGGAACGGCTTGACGCGGCAGAGAAAGGAAAAGCCTTTGAACAGGCGATTCAGCCGATGCAGCTGCTGTCACAATTGCCCTATACCCAGCGCGAGACGCGTCGCAAGCTGGTGAGCACGATCACACTTAACGACGTCACGGCTTATCGCGATCAACTGTTCCGCGCGGCAACGCCGGAAATGATGGTGGTAGGCAACCTCAGCGCCGATAGCGTGATTCAGCTGGGTCGCGAACTGAAACAGCAGATGCAGAGTAACGGGATCGACGCCTGGCGCAGCAAATATGTGACCTTCGAAAAACCGCTGAAAGCGAACCTGCAGCAGAAGGGCAGCAGTACCGATTCTGCCCTGGCGGCGCTCTATATTCCGCTGGGCTATGGCGAATATCAGAGCATGGCGAACAGCTCGATGCTGAGCCAGATTGTGCAGCCGTGGTTCTACAACCAGTTACGTACTGAAGAGCAACTCGGCTATGCGGTATTTGCCTTCCAGATGCCGGTGGGACGCCAGTGGGGAATTGGCTTCCTGCTGCAGAGCAACAGCAAACAACCCGCCTTGCTGCTGCAGCGTTATCAGGCCTTCTATCCGCAGGCGGAAAAACGCTTACGCAACATGAGCCAGGCCGACTTTGCTCAATACCAGCAGGCGATGATCAACGATCTGCAACAGCGGCCTCAGACCCTCGACGAGGAAGCGGATCGCTACAGTCGCGACTTTGACCGTCAGAACGACGCATTTAATACGCGCCAGAAAGTGATCGCACAGATTAAACAACTGACGCCCGCCAGCCTGGCCGATTTCTTCCAGCAGGCGGTGATAGATCACACGGGTATGGTGATGACCTCGCAGATTGCGGGCAACAGTGATGAAAAAGTAGCCTTTGCCGCGTTGCCAGGCTGGAAAACCTGGAGCGAAGTGGCACAGTTGCAGCAGTCGCTGCCGGTAAAGAGTGAGACCCAATGACGCAGTTACCGCCTGAATCGCTGAACCCTTTAACACTGCCGCTCAGAGGCGAGCGGCTGATTGAGGCCTCAGCGGGCACCGGAAAAACCTTTACCATTGGCTTACTCTATCTGCGCCTGCTGCTGGGCCTTGGCGGTGAGAACGCCTACAGCCGGCCTCTGTCGGTTGAAGAAATTTTAGTCGTAACCTTTACCGAGGCCGCCACCGCTGAACTGCGCGGGCGTATCCGGGAGAATATCCATCAGCTGCGGCTGGCCTGCATCCGCGGTAAAAGCAGCGATTCGATGCACCAGTTGCTGCTTGATCAGATACCCGACTTAACGCACGCCGCCGCGCAGCTGCTGGCGGCAGAGCGACAGATGGATGAAGCCGCCATCTTTACCATCCACGGCTTCTGCCAGCGGATGCTCAACCTCAATGCGTTTGAATCCGGCATGCTGTTTGAGCAGGAGCTGATTGAGGATGAACAGGCGTTGCTGAAGCAATCCACCGCTGATTTCTGGCGTCGTCAGTGCTATCCGCTGTCGCTTGACGTGGCGCGAGTGATTGCCGCGGAATGGAGCGGACCGGACAGTCTGCTGACCACGCTGCGCCCCTGGCTCCAGGGCGAATCGCCCAGCCTGAAACGTCCGCCAGCCGCCGATGAAACGCTGGCGTCACGTCACGCCCGTAATCTGGCACGCATCACCTCAATCAAGCAGCAGTGGCAGTCGCTCAGTGCTGATGTTGAAGGCATCATCGGCGCTTCCGGCGTCGATAAGCGCAGCTACAGCAGCAAGAATCTGCCGATCTGGGTTGCGAAAGTGACACAGTGGGCCAACAGCGAAACGCTGGATTACCAGTTGCCGAAAGAGCTGGAGCGATTTGGTCAGCAGCAGCTGGAGGAGAAAACCAAAAAAGGCGAAGCGCCACGCCATCCGGTGTTTGAGGCGATCGATCAGTTTCTGGCGGAGCCTTTATCGCTGCGGGATGTGATCATTGCCCAGGCGCTGACCGACGTGCGCGCCACTGTTCAGCGTGAGAAACGGCTGCGGGCGCTGTTAGGCTTTGATGACCTGCTGAGTAAGCTCGATGAGGCGTTGCAGCAGCCCGGCGGTATCCTGCTGGCTGAGACCATTCGGGCGCGCTTTCCGGTCGCCCTGATCGATGAATTTCAGGATACCGATCCGCAGCAATATCGCATTTTCCGCACGCTCTATATCAACCAGCCGGAACAGGCGCTGCTGTTAATCGGTGACCCTAAGCAGGCAATTTATGCGTTTCGCGGCGCGGACATTTTTACCTATCTGCGGGCGCGAAACGAAGTTAGTGCTCACTACACGCTCGATACTAACTGGCGCTCATCGCCGGAAATGGTCGATAGCGTAAATCGCCTGTTTTCACAGCTGGAATCGCCGTTTCTGTTCTCCGCCATTCCGTTCCTGCAGGTGAAACCGGCCGCGCCGAATCAGGCGCTGAAACTGATCTATGACGATCGGCCACAACCGGCGCTGCGCTTCTGGTTACAGCCGGGTGCAGGCGTCGGCAGCAGTGATTATCAGCAGTTTATGGCGCGTCAGTGTGCGGCGGATATCAGCCGCTGGCTGGTGGCCGGGCAGCAGGGTCGGGCATTGCTGGGAAAAGGCGAGGCACTGCAACCGGTGCGTGCGTCTGACATCACGGTGCTGGTCCGCAGCCGCAACGAAGCGGGATTGATCCGCGATGCGCTCAATGCATTGTCGATTCCTTCCGTCTATCTCTCCAGTCGCGACAGCGTCTACACCACGCCTGAAGCGCGAGAGTTGCTGTGGCTGCTGCAGGCGATTCAGGCACCAGAACAGGAACGCCTGGTGCGCAGCGCGCTGGCGACCTCGATCTTCGCTATTGATGCCGCCACGCTGGATGCGCTGACCCAGAATGAGCGCGAGTGGGATGCGCTGGTCGAGCAGTTTGCCCTCTGGCAGCAGCTCTGGCACCAGCGTGGCGTGTTACCGATGCTGCGTGACGTGATGATCAAGCGTCAGCTGGCTGAAAATATGCTCGCCTCCGAAAACGGTGAGCGCCGTCTGACCGACCTGATGCATCTGGGCGAACTGTTGCAGGAAGCCTCAGTGCAGCTCGACAGTCCGCATGCGCTGGTGCGTTTTCTGGCTCAGCAGATTGCCCGGCCCAATAGTCAGTCGGCCAGCCAGCAGCTGCGGCTGGAAAGCGATCGTCACCTGGTGCAAATCGTCACCATCCATAAATCGAAAGGGCTGCAATACCCGCTGGTCTGGCTGCCGTTTGCCGCTGGCTACCGTGAGGCGGCCAGTGCGCTTTATCACGATCGTGAAAGTTTTGCTGCCTTACTGGATGTGCAGGGCGATGCTCGGAGCATGGCGCTGGCCGAAGAGGAGCGCCTGGCCGAAGATTTACGTCTGCTCTATGTGGCCCTGACCCGTTCGGTTTATCACTGCAGCGTCGGTATTGCCCCGTTGATAAAGGGAACGCGTAAAAAAGAGGGCGAAAGCGATCTGCATAAAAGTGCGCTGGGTTATCTGGTGCAGCGGGGCGAAGCGGCAGATGCGGAGCAGCTCAGCCAGCGTCTGGCGGCGTTAAGCGGTAACGGGATTGAGGTTATCGCAGATGATTTGCGGCCAGGCGAAACATGGCAGGATCGGCCAGCCGGCGATCAGGCATTAAGCAGCCGTGAAGTCACGCGTGCGCTGGCAGATGCCTGGCGGGTCACCAGTTATTCAGGACTGCAACAGCACCACAGCTCGGCGCTGCTGGATGCGCTGCCCAATTTTGATATCGATGCGGCAGGTGAAGAGGAGGGCAGTGAAGACGCGGCGCTCACGCCCCACCATTTCCCGCGCGGTGCCGCACCCGGCACCTTTTTACACGGTTTGTTTGAATCGATCGATTTTGCCGAACCGCCGGATGAAATCTGGCTGGAAGATCAGTTACAGCACCACGGCTATCCGCTGAGCTGGTTACCGGTCATCCAGCAGTGGATCGAACGGGTCCTGCATACGCCGCTTAACGCTGACGGCCTGACGCTGTCGGCAATAAAAAGCAGTGACCGGCTGATCGAGATGGAGTTTTATCTGCCGATTAATCATCTGCTGACCGCGGCCGATCTCGACGATCTGTTGCGCCGTCACGATCCGCTGTCACGACAGGCGGCAGCGCTCGATTTCCGCCAGGTGCGGGGCATGCTGAAAGGTTTTATCGATCTGGTGTTCCGCTGGCAGGGAAAATATTATCTGCTCGACTATAAGTCGAACTGGCTGGGGGAGAGCCACGCGGCATATACGCCCGAGGCGATGGCGCAGGCGATGATCGACCACCGCTACGACCTGCAGTATCAGTTATATACCCTGGCGCTGCATCGCTATCTTCAGCACCGCCTGCAGGATTATGATTATCAGCGCCACTTCGGCGGGGTGTTTTATCTGTTTTTACGCGGGATGGATGGCAGTTCGCCGGATAACGGTATTTTTGCCACCCGTCCCGGCGAAGCCTTTATTGAAGAGATTGATGCGTTGTTTGGTCATACCACGGAGTTGTCATGAGTGAAATGCTGAGCCTGCTGCTTCAGGCGGTTGAGAAGCGTCTCCTGCGGCCGTTAGATATTCAGTTTGCCCGCCTGCTGGCGGAAGAATCACAACCGGCACTGCTGCTCGCGGCGGCCTGCGTTAGTGCGGAAGCGGGGGAAGGTCACGTCTGCCTGCCGCTGGATAACCTCAGCGAAGCGGGTCTGTTTGCGGGCCGTCAGCCCGCGCTGGCGCAGGCACTGTGGCAGGCTGCCGGTGCGCCGGATGACTGGTTATCACTGCTGGCCGACTGGGCAGCCGTCAGTGACGGCAGCCTGATTACCCCGCTGGTGCTCAGTAATCGCCGTCTCTATCTGCATCGCCTGTGGCACAGCGAGGGCCGGGTCGCGAGCTTCTTTGCCCTGCAGGAGGTGAAGTCGGCATTTGACGCCCAGGCGGCAAGTGAAGTGCTGAATACGCTGTTCGGCACGCGTCCGGATGACTGGCAGAAAATTGCCGCCGCGGTGGCGCTGACCCGCAAGACCGCGGTGATTTCCGGCGGACCCGGAACCGGTAAAACCACCACGGTGGCGAAATTACTCGCCGCGCTGATCCGGCTGAACCCTGGCAACTTACGGATTCAGTTAGCCGCTCCGACCGGCAAAGCCGCGGCGCGCCTTACCGAGTCGCTGGGTAACGCGCTGCAGAATTTAGCCGTTAGCGAGGAAGAGCGCCGACGCTTCCCGACGGAAGCGACCACACTGCATCGGCTGCTGGGCGCGCAGCCAGATACCCAGCGTCTGCGCTATCACGCCGGTAATCCCCTGCATCTCGATGTGCTGGTGGTTGATGAAGCCTCAATGGTCGATCTGTCGATGATGGCGAAGCTGATCGCCGCACTGCCGGCCCATGCGCGGGTGGTTTTTCTTGGCGATCGTGACCAGCTGGCGTCGGTTGAGGCGGGTGCCGTGCTGGGCGATATCTGTCGCTGTACCGAGAGCGGCTATAGCCTGGCGCGTGCGGAACAGCTCGCGTTGCTGACCGGATGTGCGCTGCAGGGCAGTGACGATCGGCTGGCACCCGCGGTACGTGACAGTATCTGTCTGCTGCAAAAAAGTTACCGTTTTGACGCCAAATCAGGCATTGGTCAGCTGGCTCAGGCCATTAACCTGGGGGATGCGCAGCAGGTGAAAGCGGTTTTCGCCGCAGGCTTTCAGGATCTCTGCTATCAGCCGTTAACCAGTGGCGAGGCTTATCAGGCGATGCTGGATGAGGTGGCACAGGGCTATCAGCCTTATCTGCAGCTGATCAGGCAGCAGGCGTCACCTGCCGAAGTGCTGACGGCCTTTGGTCGCTATCAGCTGCTGTGTGCGTTACGTGACGGGCCCTTTGGCGTGCAGGGGCTAAACCAGCGTATTGAACAGCGGCTGATGCAGCTGCAGCGTATTCGTCGTCCCGCTATCGGCGGGCGCTGGTACCTGGGCCGGCCGGTTATGATTACCCGTAACGACAGTGCGCTGGGGCTGTTCAACGGCGATATCGGCATTACGCTGCGCGACGAAGAGGGCAACCTGAAGGTCTTTTTCCCGTTGCCGGATGGCAGCATCAAAGCGATTCAGCCGAGCCGCCTGCCATCGCATGAAACCGCCTGGGTGATGACGGTACATAAATCACAGGGATCGGAGTTTGATCATACCGCGCTGGTAATGCCAACGCAGTTCCTGCCGGTACTGACCCGTGAGCTGGTCTACACCGCGATAACGCGCGCCCGTAAACAGCTGACGCTCTACAGCGATCCGGGCGTATTCCAGCGGGCCGTGCAGCTGCAAACCCAGCGGCGTAGTGGTCTGGTAGAGCGACTGGGCGAGGCAGGATAATCCCCCGTCAGCGCGGGCCGGCGGCATCAGTCGCCCGGCCCGTTCAGCCCTTACAGCGTATGGCGGGTCAGATCGGCCATCAGGACCTTGGAGCGGCGCTGATAGTTATACATCTCTTTTTTACTCTCAGGCAGCGACTCAATATCGACCGGCGTAAAGCCGCGCTCCTGGAACCAGTGGATGCTGCGGGTGGTTAACACAAACAGCTTCTGCAGCCCCATCTGACGCGCCTGTAACGCCACACGCTGCAGCAACATTTCGCCGCGCGATGAGCTGCGATAGTCAGGATGAACCGCCACGCAGGCCATTTCACCGATCTTCTCATCCATAAAGGGATAGAGCGCGGCACAGGCTATCGTCAGGTTGTCGCGCTGGATGATAGTGAATTTATCAATCTCCATCTCCAGTTGTTCGCGTGAGCGACGCACCAGAATCCCCTGTTGCTCCAGCGGCCGGATCAGTTCGAGAATGCCGCCGATATCATTGATATTGGCGCGCCGGATCTGCTCGGCAGACTCCATCACGATCTGCGTGCCGATACCGTCACGAGAGAAGAGCTCCTGCAACAGCGCGCCATCTTCCTGATAGCTGATTAAATGGCTGCGCCGTACGCCACTGCGGCAGGCTTTGACCGCGCCGCGCAGGAAACGAACGGTGCCGGAGAGGTAATCGCCATCGCTTTCCATCTCGTCAATACGCGCCTGGGCATCATTCGGGAACAGCTCGGAGATAATGTTGCCTTCGCTATCCAGTGCGCCCTGTTCTGAGCAGAAGCCGATCATTTTTTCCGCTTTAAGTTTAATCGCCAGTTGGGTCGCCACCTCTTCCGAGGTCAGGTTAAAACTCTCACCGGTCACTGACACCGCCACCGGACCGAGCAGCACAATCGCGTCGTTATCCAGCTGACGATGAATAGCCTCTTCATCGATACGACGAATACGCCCGCTGTGACAATAATCGACGCCATCATCCACACCCAGCGGCTGCGCAATGATGAAGTTGCCGCTGACTACATTGATATGCGCGCCCTGCAGCGGCGTATTGTTGAGGCTCATGGAGAGACGGGCAGTAATATCTAACTGCAGACGACCGGCCGCCTGCTTCACGAGTTCCAGCGATTGCGCATCGGTAACGCGGGTAAACTTGTGATAAACCGGCTCAAGCTGATGTTCCGCCAGGCTGGCATCAATTTGCGGACGGGCGCCATAGACCACCACCAGGCGGATGCCGAGGCTGTGCAGCAGACCAATATCGTTGACGATGCCTGAGAAGTTCTCATGCTCAATCGCTTCGCCGCCCAGCATGATGACAAAGGTCTTGTCCCGGTGGGCATTGATATAGGGAACGGTATGGCGAAAACCCTGAACCAGTTCAGTACTACGTTCCTTCACGGCCAGTCCTCAGTGAATGATTATTCGAATTTTTTGTATTTTTATGCTTTTAGCCGCGATTTTGCAAGCGTTAATCCTGACGAAAATTTACGTTTTTTCGGGTGCCAAAGCCGCTAACAGCCTGCATTATTTAGGATTTCCGGGGTGACATCACCTTGCGGATTGGATAAAGTTTTCGCCGCCATTTTATTAACTGGCGCTTTTTTAGACATTACACAGCAGCTGGAGCGGCATGTCGGATTTTAATTCCCCCTTTTCACGCAGACGATTTTTACAAGGAAGCGGTGCCTTACTGCTGTTAAGCGTTAGCCGGGTCGGTTTGGCGGCGAAAAGCCATATCGTCGCGGTGCGTATCTGGCCGTCATCGACCTACTCGCGTATGACGCTGGAGTCGAATGTGGCGCTGAAGTACAGGCAGTTTGCGCTGAGCAATCCGGAACGGCTGGTGATTGATATTGAAGGGCTGCATCTCAATCCGGTACTGAAAGGGGTCGACAAGCAGGTGAGGGTGGATGATCCCTTTATCAAAAATGCGCGCGTCGGCCAGTTCGACAGCAACACGGTGCGGGTGGTGCTGGAGCTAAAGCGCAGTGTCGCACCCAAAATTTTTAATCTGTCGCCGGTGGCAGGCATTAATCACCGGCTGGTGGTGGATCTCTATCCCAGCCAGAATCAGGTGGAGGACGATCCCCTGCTGGCGCTGCTGAAGGATTATAATCAGGGCGATCTGGAAAAAAATGAAACGGTGCAGGCACCGTTGCCGGGCAAAGCCGGACGCGATCGTCCAATCATTATCATGATCGATCCCGGCCATGGCGGTGAAGATCCCGGTGCACACGGCAAACATAAAACCCGCGAGAAAGATATTGTGCTGAAGATTGGCCGGCGGCTGAAAGCGTTGATCGATAAAGAAGCCAATATGAAAGCCTACATGACGCGCAACGAGGATGTGTTTATTCCGCTGCGCGTCAGAGTCGCCAAAGCCCGCAAGCAGCGCGCCGATCTGTTCGTTTCGATTCATGCTGATGCGTTTACCAGCCGGGCGGCGCGCGGCTCTTCGGTGTTTGCTCTCTCAACCAGCGGCGCCACCTCGGCCGCAGCCCGCTTCCTTGCCCAGACCCAGAATGAATCTGACCTGATTGGCGGCGTCAGCAAGAGCGGCGATCGCTATCTCGACCACACCATGTTCGATATGGTGCAGCGGCAAACCATCCACGACAGCCTGAAGTTTGGCAAAGAGGTGCTGCACCGCATGGGGCGCATCAACCATCTGCACAAACGAACGGTGGATCAGGCCGGATTTGCGGTGTTGAAAGCGCCTGATATCCCGTCAATCCTGGTGGAGACGGCTTTTATCAGTAATGTCGAAGAGGAACGTAAGTTGCGCACCACGCGCTATCAGCAGCAGGTAGCGGAGGCGATTCTGCACGGCATCAAAGCGTATGTGGAGAGTGGGGCGGCACTGGCGCATCGGTAAATGGCAGCGGGTAGCCTGCGCTATCCGTTGAGCTCCGATGACGAAGAGGATGTTCAATGAAGAAGAGGAGGTTCAGACGGCAGAAACAAAAAAACACCCTTTCAGGTGTTTAAATGATTGGTTGCGGGGGCCGGATTTGAACCGACGACCTTCGGGTTATGAGCCCGACGAGCTACCAGGCTGCTCCACCCCGCGTCCGTGTCGTACTTTTTGCGCTTAGCGACTTTCAGATTATCACTTCTGTAAACTGCACAGAAGTATTGGTTGCGGGGGCCGGATTTGAACCGACGACCTTCGGGTTATGAGCCCGACGAGCTACCAGGCTGCTCCACCCCGCGTCCGTATCGTACTTTTTGCGCTTAGCGACTTTCACATTGTAACTTCTGTAAACTGCTGCAGAAGTATTGGTTGCGGGGGCCGGATTTGAACCGACGACCTTCGGGTTATGAGCCCGACGAGCTACCAGGCTGCTCCACCCCGCGTCCGTGGATGCGCACTATACTCCGCGCGTTATTTGATGCAACCCCTTTTTGCACACAAAGGCCAAATTTACAGTCAGTTGCTGAAGGATTCAACCATCTGATGAATTATTGAACTGATAGCCGGAGGCAGAAAGCGGATGGATTTCATTCTGCCGGGGGCTTTGCTATCGTCGCGGGACGAACATTTATAAAAAGAGACCATAATGAAAGCACACTGGGCCAGGATTGCTGTGACCGGCGCGTTGATCGCCCTGCTGGCGAGCTGTAGTTCTAAACCGACCGATCGCGGTCAGCAATATAAAGATGGCAAACTGGAACAGCCGCTGGCGCTGGTGAATCAGCCGAATGCCAAAGGCAGCCCGGTCAATGGCCGCGACTTTGGCGAGCAGGTGCGCCAGATTCAGACCGCATCATCCGGGCTGTACAGCCGCCAGAATGGGACCTACAGCGCGATTGAAAGCTGGCTGATGGCCGGTGCAGATACCCGCCAGCTGCAGCAGTTTGGCCTGAATGCCTGGCAGATGGAAGGTACGGATAACTACGGTAACGTGCAGTTCACCGGTTACTACACGCCGGTGGTTGAAGCGCGCTATACCCGTCAGGGTGAATTTCAGTATCCGATCTACCGGATGCCACCGCGTAAGCGCGGCGAGAAACTGCCAAGCCGCGCCTCTATCTATAGTGGCGGCCTCGATGACCGCTACGTCATCGCCTACAGCAACTCGCTGATTGATAACTTCATGATGGATGTGCAGGGCAGTGGCTACGTTGATTTTGGCGATGGTCGTCCGATGACCTTCTTTGGTTACGCCGGTAAAAATGGCTGGGGTTATCACAGTATCGGTAAAGAGCTGATCGATCGTGGTGAAGTGAAGCGTGAAGATATGTCGATGCAGGCGATTCGTCAGTGGGCGCAGGAACACTCGCCGCAGGAAGTCCGCTCGCTGCTGGAAACCAACCCATCTTTTGTCTTCTTTAAGCCGGAGCCGTTTACGCCGGTGCGGGGCGCCAGCGCGGTGCCGCTGGTTGCCAAAGCCTCGGTAGCGTCTGACCGTTCAATCATTCCGGCCGGAACGGCACTGCTGGCGGAAGTGCCGCAGCTAAATGAAAAAGGCAAATTCAACGGCAAATATGAGATGCGCCTGATGGTGGCGCTGGATGTGGGTGGCGCGATTAAAGGCCAGCACTTCGACATCTATCAGGGGATCGGGCCGGACGCCGCCCATCTGGCGGGCTTCTATAACCATTATGGCCGCGTCTGGGTACTGAAAGCCGCGCCGGGTGCCGGACAACCGCTGTTCTCCAGCCCGCAAAACGGTAATAATGGCTCACTGCTACTCGGTTCCAACTAATTTCTTCTCTGCGGGCCTGCGGGCCCGCACGACGTTACAGGTTCAAATATGAAAGTGTTAAATGATGCCTGGCACCAGCGGTTTGGTGGCACGGCGCGTCTGTATGGTCAGGATGCGTTGCAGCGTTTTGCTGATGCGCATTTCTGCGTCATCGGAATTGGCGGCGTCGGCTCCTGGGCGGCTGAAGCGCTGGCGCGCACCGGTATCGGCAAAATCACCCTGATTGACATGGATGATGTCTGTATCACCAATACCAACCGGCAGATTCATGCGCTCAACGGCAACGTCGGCAAAGCCAAAACAGAGGTGATGGCGGAGCGGCTGCGCGCAATAAATCCCGACTGTGAAGTGATCTGCATCGACGACTTTATTACGCCGGACAACACCGCCGAACTGATGGCGGCGGGTTTCGATTATGTGATCGATGCGATCGACAGCGTGCGGCCTAAAGCGGCGCTGATCGCCTGGTGTCGCCGCAACAGGATCCCCCTGATCACCACCGGCGGCGCAGGCGGTCAGATCGATCCGACGCAGATCCAGGTAGCCGATCTGGCGAAAACCATTCAGGACCCGCTGGCGGCTAAGTTGCGCGAACGGCTGAAAACTTTTGGCGTGGTGAAAAACAGTAAGGGGAAACTCGGCATCGACTGCGTCTTTTCTACCGAGGCGCTGGTCTATCCACAGCCTGACGGCAGCGTGTGTGCTTCACGCAGCACCGCTGAAGGGCCGAAAAGAATGGACTGCGCCGCCGGTTTTGGCTCAGCCACGATGGTGACCGCAACTTTTGGTTTTGTCGCCGTCTCACACGCGCTGAAGAAATATCTGGCACGCGCTGCCCGTCAGGCCGGACCCAGCGCCTGACGCGCCGACTGCTGGACCGCGGTTGAGAGCGCCTGTAATCCGCTGCTGCGTGAGGCGCTGAGCTGGGCGCGCAGACCCAGCTCATCGAACAGCGCCAGCGGATCGTTTTCCAGCAGCGTTTGCGGCGTCTGACCTTCCACCGCGGTAAGCAGTACCGCCAGCAGACCGCGAACGATGCGGCCTTCACTGTCACCATAGAAGTGCAGCGTGCCGTCCGGACGCAACTGGCTGCTCAGCCAGACCCGGTTTTCACAGCCGCTTAACTCAATCCCGGCTTTTTTAAGCGTCTCCGGTAACGCGGGCAGCTGACGACTCAGCTGAATCAGCTGGCGATAGCGATCTTCCCACTGGTGAAAGCGGCTAAAGGTCTCCTTCAGGCTTTCAACCGTAATCAACTCGCCAAATGGATGTGGCGCTAACAGCGGTGAACTCATCTCAACACTCCGATAACAGCGAAATGGCGCTGCGCATGGCGCGCACCAGGGCATCAACATCCTGCAAATTATTATAGGGCGCAAATGAGGCGCGGAGCGTCCCGCTGACCCCCAGCGCTGCCAGTAGGGGCTGGGCGCAGTGCTGACCGGCACGCAACGCAATGCCCTGTTCCGCCAGCAGAGTGACAATATCGCTGTGGTGCAGGCCACTAAATTCAAACGCTAACAGGCTGGCATGGCCGCAGCGAAAACTACGAAAGCCTGGCAGTTCCGCCAGCTGCTCTTCCGCCAGACTGGCGAGCTGCTGGCTCCACATTTCGGCTTTGGCCTGATCGTGCTGACCCAGCCAGCTAAGTGCCGCACTTAATCCGACCACGCCGGCGACGTTTGGCGTACCCGCTTCGAAGCGCCACGGCACCGGTTGCGCGGTAAAACCGTTGAAATCGACCGCCGTCAGCATTTTTCCGCCACCCTGCCACGGCGCCATCTCTTCCAGCAGCTCCGCTTTGCCATACAACACGCCAATGCCCATCGGGCCATAAATTTTATGGCCGGAAAAGGCGTAAAAATCGATATCCAGTGTCTGCACATCGGGTGGGCAGTGCACTACGCCCTGCGCACCGTCCACCATCACCCTGGCGCCGACCGCATGTGCCAGCTGGATTGCCTGGGCGATATCGGGACAGCCGCCGGTCACATTGGACATCTGGCTCACCGCCAGCAGGCGGGTTCGGCTGTTGAGCAGGGCGGGTAGTTGAGCGATATCCGGCAACCGATCGACACCCAGCGGCCATTTGACGACCCGCGCGCCGCACGCCTGTGCTGCCATCAGCCACGGCACCAGATTGGCGTGGTGCTCGGCTTCGCTCACCACAATCTCATCGCCCGGCTGCAAGCGTGGACGCAGCCAGCTGTTAGCCACCAGATTAATGGCTTCCGTGGTGCCACGCGTCCAGACAATCTGATGACCATCAGCGGCGTTAAGCCAATGGGCGACCTGGCTTCGCGCCTGCTCATATCGCTCGGTTAAAGCGCGTGCGGCGGCAAACTGGCTGCGGTGTACGGTGCCAGCGCTCAGGCTGTAGAACTGCTGAATGCTGTCGATCACCGCCTGCGGTTTCAGGGTGGTCGCGGCGCTGTCAAGGTAGACACCGGCATCGGCGAGTGCGGGAAACTGCTGGCGAAACGCCGTTGGGTTAAATACGGTCATGCTCGGCCCATGATGAGAATAAATAGGACCAGACTGAAAGAATGGTCTCTGTCTGGCAAAGCTGGAAAAGCGCGTTATGCTGATTATTGCAAGGTTTAAACCAAACCCGCACAACGATCGAACAATATTTGGTCGATCACACTTATCTGCTGCCTCTGGTTAGCGTAACGCGGGTGGTTTGATGCAATCAATCTGCAAGGAGATAGAAGATGAAAAAACTCACCGCAGTGCTGGCCGTGTGTACCCTGGCCTTTACCCTGACTGCCTGTTCCAGCAACTATGTGATGCACACTAATGATGGCCGTACCATTGTTGCCGACGGTAAACCAAAGGTAGACGATGAAACCGGTATGATCAGCTATAAAGATGCCAATGGCAACGAGCAGCAGATCAACCGTTCAGATGTCAAAGAAATGGTTGAGATGGGCCAGTAATTGAGCAAAAAAAAAGCACCGCATTTTGCGGTGCTATTTAAAAATCACTATGGACAGACAGGGTAAATCTACAGGAATTAAGAGCTTGATCCGCAATCGTCGGATCAAAAATTGCAAACACAACATCACGACCACAAGCCAAAAGCTTTCAGAAAATCTGCGAACTCACTCACAATTCTAAAAACTTTTCGTTCCGGCTCAGGAAGTGCGGCAACTATAGGTATTTGCTGGAGGTTCCTCAACGGACAAATTATAATGTCTCGGATTAAAAATTCTAATACGTAAAGGGTGAGTATTAGCCCGCGTGTTTTTTGCCGATCCGGATACGGAAAACCATGTCGAAACGCCTTCCTCCTCTTAACGCCCTGCGGGTATTTGATGCCGCCGCGCGCCATTTAAGCTTTACCAAAGCCGCTGAAGAGCTTTTCGTCACCCAGGCAGCTGTAAGCCATCAGATTAAATCTCTGGAAGATTTTCTCGGTCTGAAGCTGTTTCGCCGGAGGAATCGTTCGCTTTTGCTGACTGAAGAAGGTCAAAGCTACTATCTGGATATCAAAGAGATCTTCTCGGCGCTCAACGAAGCCACGCGTAAATTGCAGGCACGCAGCGCCAAGGGTGCGCTGACCGTCAGTTTACTGCCGAGCTTTGCGATTCAGTGGCTGGTTCCACGCCTCTCCAGCTTTAATATGGCTTATCCGGGGATCGACGTACGGATTCAGGCGGTTGACCGTGACGAAGAGAAACTGGCCGATGATGTCGACGTGGCGATTTTTTATGGTCGCGGCAACTGGCCAGGCCTGCGGGTTGAGAAGCTCTACGCTGAATATTTATTGCCCGTCTGCTCGCCTTCGCTGATGACCGGCGACAATCCGCTTAAAACACCGATGGATCTGGCGCGCTTCACGCTACTGCATGATGCCTCACGGCGTGACTGGCAATCCTATATCCGCCAGCTCGGCTTGCAGCATATCAACGTTCAGCAGGGTCCCATCTTCAGCCACAGCGCGATGGTATTACAGGCTGCGATTCACGGTCAGGGCGTCGCGCTGGCCAATAACGTGATGGCGCAAAGCGAAATCGAGGCCGGGCGTTTAATCTGTCCGTTTAACGACGTATTAGTCAGTAAAAATGCTTTTTATCTGGTTTGTCATGACAGTCAGGCAGAACTGGGTAAAATAGCCGCCTTTCGACAGTGGATCCTGGAAAAAGCTGCAACTGAACAAGAAAAATTCCGCTTTCGATACCAACAATAACGTCTTGATTTTATTGCATTGCGATGCAAACGCACTCTGAGGATCGTTTCATGTCCAGTCGTGCCATGTTTATCTTTGCTGCCATTAGCGGATTTTTGCTGGTGGCGTTTGGTGCTTTTGGTGCCCACGTATTGAGTAAATCGCTCGGACCGGCTGAGATGGCCTGGATTCATACCGGGCTGGAATATCAGGCTTATCACACCTTAGCGGTGATGGGGCTGGGTGCTGCGATGCTGCGCCGCGCCAATATCTGGTTTTACTGGAGCAGTGCGCTGATGGCGCTCGGCACCGTACTCTTCAGCGGCAGCCTCTACTGTCTGGCGCTGTCGCATCTGAAGTTTTGGGTTTTTATCACCCCAGTGGGAGGATTATGCTTCCTCGCCGGTTGGGTATTGATGTTGATTGGCGCGCTGCGTCTTAAACGAAGGGCAGAACGCCATGAATAAAGTTTTACTCTATTGCCGTCCCGGTTTTGAAAAAGAGTGTGCGGCAGAAATCAGCGCTAAAGCTGCTGAACGCGAAGTCTACGGCTTCCCGCGGGTTAAAGAGGATTCCGGCTATGTGCTGTTTGAGTGTTATCAGTTTGAGGACGCCGAACGACTGGTACGTGAATTACCCTTTGACGATCTGATTTTTGCACGACAGATGCTGGTGGTGGGCGAACTGCTGCGCGATCTGCCGCAGGAAGACCGGATTACACCGATTGTCGGTATGCTGACCGGCGTGGTGGAAAAGGGCGGCGAACTGCGCGTTGAGGTGCCGGACACCAACGAAGCGAAAGAGCTGACTAAATTCTGCCGCAAGTTCACCGTACCGCTCCGTTCCGCGCTGCGCGAAAGCAAAATTTTGCTCAACTATGAAAGCCCGAAACGTCCGGTCGTGCATGTGTTTTTCATTGCGCCGGGTACCTGTTATGTCGGCTATTCGCTGCCGGAAAACAGTTCTGCTTTCTACATGGGTATTCCGCGGCTTAAATTCCCGTCTGATGCGCCGAGTCGTTCAACCCTGAAACTGGAAGAGGCGTTTCACGTCTTTATTCCGGCTGATGAATGGGATGAACGTCTCGCCAGCGGCATGTATGCCGTCGATCTCGGTGCCTGTCCTGGCGGCTGGACCTATCAACTGGTGCAGCGCAGCATGATGGTCTATGCGGTCGACAACGGTCCAATGGCACCGAGCCTGATGGATACCGGGCAGGTGATGCACGAACGCGCCGATGGATTTAAATTCCGTCCGCCGCGCACCAACATCAGCTGGCTGGTGTGCGACATGGTTGAGAAACCGGTGCGGGTAGCGAATCTGATGACCGACTGGCTGGTAAACGGCTGGTGCCGTGAGGCGATCTTCAACCTCAAGTTGCCGATGAAAAAGCGCTACGAAGAGGTGACGCAGAATCTGGCGATGATTCAGGAGCGGTTTGATGAGAACGGCATCAATGCGCAGATCCGCGCGCGCCAGCTCTATCACGATCGCGAAGAAGTCACGGTACACATTCGCCGAATCTGGGCCGCAGTGGGTGGCCGTCGCGACGAGCGCTGATTAACCGGCTGAGTGTTCGCGGCTGAGGGTTTCGGCACTCAGCCGCTGTATCGTAACGTATTCAGATTGCCCTGCAGAACCAGATCCCGCTTCAGCGTCGCCACCTCGCGACTCAACTCCGCCATCTGCTGACCGTTGGCTAATTTGTCGCGCCATTTTGGCGGCACCTGATCCAGGTGCTGATAGATCCCGTCGAGCGAATGAAAGTCTGACAACAGCTGTTTAGCACTTTTTGGCCCGATGCCGGTAATGCCAGGGATCTTGCTGCTGCTGATGCCACACAATCCCCAGAAATCGGGTAGCAGCTGCGGTGCCACACCAAACTCAGCTTCGATAAAGGGCAGATCAAGCCAGCGCTTCTGAAAGTAGTCACGAATGCGGATTTCCGGTGCCAGTAGCTGACAGTAACCTTTGTCTGTAGAGACGATGGTGGCCTGATGTCCGGCCTGCGCCATTTTTACTGCCAGCGTCGCGGCTAAATCATCTGCCTCATCCTGTTCGGCAATCCAGCAGCTGACGCCAGCGTCACGAAACGCCTGCTGCAACGCCGGCATTTCCGCCTGCAGATCGTCGGGCATCGGCGGACGGCCGCTTTTGTAATCCGGCAGGCGCTGATGACGCCAGCCATGATGGCGGGCTTCGCCATCAAATACCGCCACGACGTGGGTGGGACGGGTATGCCCTAATAGCTGGCGCAGTGCCGCCACGCAGCCATCGACGCAGGGCGATCCCTGCACCGCATGTAGCCGGCGTATCAGGTTTAACGCATCCACGATAAGAAGATGTAGAGCCATGAGCATCCTGGCAGCCTGACGGCTGCCTCCTGGTTTATTTGATGATTTCGTAGCAGGGGATGTAGGCGGTGCCCGGCAGCTTCATACGTTGCTGCGCAACAAATCCCTGTAGCAGTTCGTCCATGCGATGCATGATGTCGGCGTCGCCATGCAGTTTATAGCGACCTTTTTCGCGGATTTCGCGGATTCCCATCTCTTTCACGTTACCGGCGACGATGCCTGAAAAGGCGCGACGTAAATCGGCGGCCAGTTTTTCCGGCGGCTGGTTGGTGTAAAGGTTGAGGTTGGCCATATTTTCATGGGTCGGCAGGAAAGGCACCTGCAGATCCGGCGCGATGCGAATCGACCAGTTAAAGCTGTAGGCATCGCCCGTTTCACGACGATACTCTTTCACCTGCGGCATCGCTTTCTTCATCAGACGCGCCACTTCAGCGGCATCGTTGATAATAATCTGATAGTGCTTACGCGCCTGCTCGCCCAGCGTGCTGACGATGAAGTCATCCAGCACCCGGAAGTAATCTGCGCTCTCTTCAGGCCCGGTCAGGATCAGCGGTAACACCTGATCGCTGTTGTGCGGATTCATCATGATGCCGAGCAGATAGAGCAACTCTTCTGCGGTGCCGACCCCGCCAGGGAAGATAATGATGCCGTGGGCGATGCGGACAAAGGCCTCAAGGCGCTTCTCAATATCCGGCATGATGATCAGCTCATTCACCAGCGGATTAGGCGGCTCGGCTGCAATGATTGAGGGTTCTGTCAGACCAATAAAGCGGCTGTCCCGGTAGCGCTGCTGAGCATGGCCCACCGCGGCCCCTTTCATTGGCGCTTCCATCACCCCTGGCCCGCAGCCAGTACAGATGTTCAGTTCACGCAGCCCCAGCTGGGTACCGACATTACGGCAATACTGATATTCCACCGCATTAATGGAATGGCCGCCCCAGCACACCACGGTGTTGGGATACTCGCCGATGTGCAGCGCACGGGCATTACGCAGAATGGAAAACACGGTGTTGGTGATGGCGGCAGAATCGTTCTCTTCTGCGGCGCTTAAACGGCCCGGCGCATTAAGCTGACCGCTGACAAACAGAATGTCGCGCAGTACGGCAAACAGGTTGGCCTGCAATGAACGAATGATGCGTCCATCAACGAACGCCTCTTCCGGTGGGTTGATCAGTTCCAGTTTGACGCCGCGCTCACGGCGCAGCACGTTGA
This sequence comes from Pantoea sp. USHLN298, assembly GCF_037149395.1. Lineage (NCBI taxonomy): Bacteria > Pseudomonadati > Pseudomonadota > Gammaproteobacteria > Enterobacterales > Erwiniaceae > Pantoea > Pantoea sp. USHLN298. The sequence goes on along the minus strand of NZ_JBBCRO010000006.1, from coordinate 65,317 downwards.
TATCAAAATTCTCAAAGCGGGAGAGTAATTCCTGGCTGCTGTCGGTCTGACTGCCGGAGTTCAGCACCGCCAGCGAGCAGTTGCGAAACAGTTGGTACAGGTCGCTGCTGGCCGTGCGTTTCAGCATATCGACTTCCAGCTGCGAGAGCAGATCCATTGAGCCAAGAGGGCTGATATGGGTAATCAAATGAACTCCTTTACACCCGCCTGGGTGACTGTTGACACTGCAAACGCAGTGACGAAAATCCCTGGTCGGCAATCCGCAGAATGCCGCCATCTCCAGAGTAGCCTTGTCGGCCCGCGTAGCTCAAGTGGAACCACGTCTGTCGCGCACAGCCTGCGAGAGATCTCGCAAACTACTGACGCACCAGACGCGAATAACCGGGAGAGAAGGGCACATTACTGCGCCACGGATTGATGTCGAGCCCGCCACGCCGCGTATAGCGCGCATAGACCGTCAGCGTCTCAGGATGACAGAAACGCAGCAGGTCATTAAAGATGCGCTCAACACACTGCTCATGAAATTCGTTGTGCTGGCGGAACGACACCAGATAGCGCAGCAGCGCTTCGCGGTCGATACGCGGGCCTTTATAACGAATCATCACCGAACCCCAGTCGGGCTGATGGGTAATCAGGCAGTTCGATTTGAGCAGATGGCTGACCAGCGTCTCTTCAACGATTTCGCTGCCAGCCGCATCAGCCAGATAGTCAGCATTGAAGCGGTAATCCTCGATGGCGATATCCTGCTCATCAATGCAGTAACCGTCGAAGTGGCCGATCGGCTGTCCTTCAATTTCATTGAGCCGGAACAGCGCGACCCGCACTTCACCGTCAGCACAGGCGCTGAGATCGCGCTCCAGCGTCTGGCGCACCTCGCCCCAGTCGGCGAAGCGGGTCTGATTAAAACTGTTCAGGTAGAGCTTAAAACTTTTCGATTCGATCAGGTTGCGGCTGTGCGCATCCAGCACCACTTCACCGACGGCCACCTGTGGCAGCCCTTTGCTGTTCAGCCACGACAGTTCATATAATGTCCAGATATCGCTGCCGCTGAACGGCAGGCTTTCCGGAAACAGGCCGAGCGGTTCACGGTTCAGGCTACGCGGTACCGCCTGCAACAAACTGTTGTCGTAGCGATCGTGATAGGCTGTGGGTTTGCCCAGCGTCAGGTTGCTGAGGGCCTGATCCTGTTCGTGAGTAGTCATTGCGGTTACCACCAAAATTAATCAAAGTGGCTAAGTGTAACCTATCAGAAGTGAGAATATGAATGACGCAGCACACTGCCGCCGCATTGCGCGACTTTACTACCCGCTATTGTCAGCACTGGCAACAGCACGCTGGCCACGCGCCCGCCAGCAGCGATCTTTATGGCGTACCGTCGCCCTGTGCGCTGGAAGACCGCGACCAGCAGGTTCTGTGGCAGCCACAACCTTTTACGCTACCGCCCAGCCTGGATGCAGTGGGGCGAGCGATCGACCTGCAGTTGCAGCCGCAGATTACCGCGTTTTATACCACCCAGTTTGCCGGAGACATGCAAGCCCGCTTCGGCCAGCAAAACCTGACGCTGTTGCAGGTCTGGAGTGAAGAGGATTTTCTGCGGTTACAGGAGAATCTGATTGGTCATTTACTGATGCAGCGCCGGTTACGTCAGTCACCCACCCTGTTTATCGCCACCACCGAGTCAGAGCAGGCGATTATCTCGTTATCAAATCTCAGTGGGGAAGTGATACTTGAGCAGCCTGGTGGTAAGAAGCGCGAGGTTTTAGCGGAAAGTATTGAGATATTTCTTAAATCATTACAGCCGGTTAGCGCGTGATATGCAGTGATCACCCTGAGTTGTTGTGAGATATCTCTTACAAGCTGTGTGAGAGATCGTCAGATATCACTTGAGACATCCGGATGGCCCGGATGTAAAAAGATTGTGAATCATCGACTTAATGGCGTTAATCTGAAATTGTGTCACTAAGACACTGAACTTACGCTTTTAGTCACTTGTATGCACAAAACGTTCTGTCAGAATGTTTCGCACTGGCAGGATGCTGGGGACAACAGATATTCTCAGGATTGGGGATAAGCCATGAGGCAGGAACGTAACGGAGTTTACGTCACAGGGAAGGTTTCAGGACGAAACAGGATCGCTCAGGATTGAGTAAGGGACACCTCCAGGATGGAGAATGAGAGCCCCTCAGAAGAGGTGGTGGGCCAGGATGCTAAGGATTCATCAGGATGATGCGCGACTGGAGTTCGCACTGGAAAAGTTGTCAGGGAAGAGCAGGGAGCATTAACGTAGCGGGATGGCTGCAAACGAACCGGGAGCACTGTTTATACAGTGCTCCCTTTTTTTGTGCCTGCGCCAACAAGTGATATGCTTGCCGCCCGTTTTTTTACTGCCCGCTGGAGGTGGCGCATGACCCCTGAACAATTGATTATGCAACGGCTGGAGCAGGTTGAAGCGGTGTTGCGTGAGCACGATCTCTGGCAAAGCACGCCCCCTGAAGCCAGCGCCTTCGACAGCCGCGAACCGTTTTGCCTGGATACCCTTGAACCGCTGCAATGGCTGCAATGGGTGTTGATTCCCCGTATGCACGCCCTGATTGCAGCCCGGCATCCGCTGCCGAAAAACTTTGCGGTTGCCCCCTATTATGAAGTGGCACTGGTGCCTGACCAGCCCGGCGTTGCGCCGCTGTTGCTGACGCTGCGTCAGCTTGATGCGTTACTCAAGGATGCGGCTGTCTGATGCTGGAAATCATTTATCAGGACGAGTGGCTGGTGGCGGTCAACAAACCCAGTGGCTGGCTGGTGCATCGCAGCTGGCTGGACCGGCATGAAACGGTGTTTGTGATGCAGACGGTGCGCGATCAGATCGGTCAGCATGTCTTTACCGCGCACCGGCTGGATCGTCCCACTTCAGGCGTATTGCTGATGGGATTATCCAGTGAAGTCGGACGCCTGCTGTCGCAGCAGTTTGAGCAGCACCAGATGCAGAAAACCTACCATGCGGTGCTACGCGGCTGGCTGGAAACCGGCGGTACGCTGGACTACCCGCTGGTGGAAGAGCTGGACAAAATTGCCGATAAGCACGCCACTGAAGCGCGCACCGCGCAGCCAGCGGTCACGGATTATCAGTCGCTGGCTACGGTGGAGATGCCGGTGGGCATTGGCCGTTATCCTGCGTCGCGCTATAGCCTGGTGGAACTGTCACCGAAAACTGGTCGCAAGCATCAGTTGCGGCGTCACATGTCGCACCTGCGTCATCCGATTATCGGCGACTCCGCCCACGGCGACCTGCGCCAGAATCGCGGCGCGGCAGAGCACTTCGGGGCTAACCGCCTGATGTTGCACGCCAGCAGTCTGGCGCTGACCCATCCGGTGACCGGCGAGCCGCTGCTGATTCGAGCCGGTCTGGATAGCGTCTGGCAGAACCTGATGACGCAGTTTGGCTGGCAGGATTGCATTCCTGAGGTACCGCGGGTTGAGTTTGCTGCGGCGCCAGGAGAGGATAAGGTTTCAGAATAACGGAGAAGGCAGATGGCAAAGATTGGCATTTTTGTAGGCACGGTATATGGCAATGCGCTGTTAGTGGCGGAAGAGGCAGAGCCGATTCTGCAACAGCAGGGCCACAGCGTGACGGTATTTGAAGATCCGACGCTGGCAGACTGGCAGGCTTACGCCAGCGACGTTGCGTTGATCGTGACCTCCACAACCGGACACGGCGACTTTCCGGATACCATTTCCGGGCTGTTTCACGCGGTAAAAGATCAGCTGGGTCATCAGCCAACGCTACGTTATGGCGTGATTGCGCTGGGTGACAGCAGCTACGACCACTTTTGTGGCGCGGGTAAAACCTTTGATGCATTGTTGCAGGAACACAGCGCCCAGCGCGTTGGCGACGTTCTGCTGGTCGATGCCAGTGAGAATCCGGAACCGGAAGCGGTGACCTCTCCCTGGGTTGAGGCCTGGGGCGCGCTGCTGTAATTCCGCCAGGCCTGCTCTCTTATCCCAGCCTCTTTAGCTGATGCGGCTGGCCCGGTCCGCCGTCACGGGCATCCGGGTCCGGCTCCGATCAGGTCACCGGTGCCGGATTGAACACCGCCAGCTGATTGCGGATTCCCCAGCGATCTGACCAGGTCTGTTTGCGACCGCTGGCGATATCCAGAATCAACTCAAACAGTCGCCAGCCTACCTGCTCAATGCTCTCTTCGCCGGTGGCGATCGTACCGGCATTGATATCCATCAGATCGTGCCAGCGCTCGGCCAGCGCATTACGCGTTGCCATCTTAATCACCGGAATGGCCGCCAGTCCGTACGGCGTACCGCGTCCGGTAGTGAACACCTGCAGAGTAATGCCGGAAGCCATCTGCTGGGTGCCACAGACAAAATCGCTGGCTGGAGTCGCGGCATAGATTAAGCCGCGTCGGGTAGGGCGCTGACCTGGCGACAGCACTTCGACAATCGCACTGCGACCCGATTTAGCGATCGAGCCGAGCGCTTTTTCCACCACGTTTGCCAGTCCGCCTTTTTTATTACCAGGCGACGGGTTGGCGCTGCGATCGGTCTGACCCTGATTCAGGTAGTCATCATACCAGGCCATCTCTTCCAGTAAGCGCTTACCAACCTCTTCATTAATGACGCGCGGCGTCAGCAGATGAATCGCATCACGCACCTCAGTGACCTCCGAGAACATCACCGTAGCGCCACAGCGCACCAGCAGATCGGAGGCGAAACCAACCGCAGGATTGGCCGTCACGCCCGAAAAGGCATCGCTGCCGCCGCACTGCATGCCGACAACCAGCTCAGAAGCCGGACAGGTTTCGCGCTGGCGCTGATTCAGTCGCTTCAGGTGGCGCTCGGCGACCTGCAAAATTTCGTCAACCATCGCGCCGAACCCAACCAACTTCTCATCCTGCAGCCGCACAATGTCATGCTCCTCCAGCGAGATCGGCTGCACGTCTGGCGTGCCGGTCAGCAACCGTTCCGGCTGTAATTTTTCACAGCCGAGACTGACAATCATCACTTCGCCGCCGAAGTTGGCGTTCAGCGCCAGGTTGTGGATGGTGCGAATCGGCACCACTGCCGCCGGCGCATTGATCGCCACGCCGCAGCCATAAAGATGGTTCAGTGCCACCACGCCATCGACATTGGGATAGCGCGGCAGTAAATCGCGTTCAATCAGCTGTACCACATGGTCAACCACGCCTGCCACGCAGTGTACGCTGGTGGTGATGCCGAGCAGGTTACGGGTGCCGACGCTGCCATCGGCGTTGCGATAGCCTTCAAAGGTGTAGCCTTCCAGCGCCGGCAGTTCGGCAGGCACCTGGGTCGCCAGCGGCAGGCTCTCAAGCGGCGGGGCTTCCGGCAGAGCCACCAGCGACTCATCTATCCAGCTCCCTTCGGCGATGTCGCGTAGCGCATAACCGATCACTTCACCGTAGCGCAGAATGGGTGCGCCCTGCGCAATCGCGCTCAGCGCCACTTTATGACCCTGAGGCACATGCTCCGTCAGCGTCAGGCCATCAGCGAAACGGGTGCCGGCGGGCAAGCCCAGGCTGTTGACCACAATCGCGACATTGTCGAGCTCATGGACTTTGATATAGAGCGGTTGTTCGGTTGTAGTAGGGGTCATCGCTCACCTTCCGGTCTGTCGCACCGTACTTTTGCGGTGCGTTGTTGTGATAGTCGCTGTCACAGTTTGCCAGTTTCAGTATAAGGAGGCGCTGCAGGCTGTGCATTGTGCAATTGACCGGCTTTGAAAAGATTTGTCGCGGCGTTTTGGGTCGATTATCCAAAAGCAAGTGAAGAACCTCACAAACAGCGGGGGAAAACGGCTTTCCGGCCTGTTGAGAGGCGGTTATTTACAGGTTCCGTGAGCCATGCCGCAGGATTCTGTGCAAACGCCAAATAATCCAGTAAACATCAATCCTATTCCAGGGCGATGCTCCAATGTCATCGCCGCAGGGTGTTCTTATACTGATTTCCGTTAGCCAAAGTCAGGTTATCCGTCACGACGCTTTACCCATTCTGTCGCAGGTTGCACCGGCCGCGGTTCCCCGGTCAGCACCCTTTACCGGCAGGCTGCCGCAAAACAGTAAGGGTAAAGAAAAGTTTGCCAAAACAAAAAGATCGCCGTGTTTAACCCAACTTCTCTCTGATACCCAACGCGATGTGTATGCAGTCAGAGCGAATGTAGCTCACGCTATATTTCAGGAGTGCATCATGAATAGTTTCAGCCAGACCGCGGAAACGGTGCAGAAGCGCACCAATGCCCGATACTGGATTGTGGTGATGTTATTTATTGTCACCTCATTCAACTACGGCGACCGCGCAACCATTTCGATTGCCGGTTCGGCGATGTCCAAAGATATTGGCCTCGATTCAGTCGGACTGGGTTATATCTTCTCTGCCTTCTCATGGGCGTACGTTATTGGTCAGATTCCGGGCGGCTGGCTGCTCGATCGTTTCGGCTCAAAACGCGTCTATTTCTGGAGCATCTTTACCTGGTCGCTGTTTACCTTCCTGCAAGGGTTCGTCGATCTGTTCAGCGGCTTCGGTATCATCATGTCTCTGTTTATCCTGCGTTTCCTGGTCGGACTGGCCGAAGCGCCTTCCTTCCCTGGCAACAGCCGCATTGTTGCAGCCTGGTTTCCGGCGCAGGAGCGCGGCACGGCGGTGGCGATCTTCAACTCAGCGCAATACTTCGCCACCGTGATCTTCGCACCGATTATGGGCTGGCTGGTCTCCTCCGTGGGCTGGGCGCACGTCTTCTGGTTCATGGGCGGACTCGGCATCATCCTCAGCTTCATCTGGCTGAAAGTCATCCACGATCCCACCGATCATCCGGGCGTGAATAAAGCCGAGCTGGAGTATATGGAGCAGGGCGGTGCGCTGATCAACATGGATGCCAAAAAAGAGGGTCGCAAAGTGGGCTGGAGCGAGAAGTGGTTCCAGATCAAACAGCTGCTGACCTCACGCATGATGCTGGGTATCTACCTCGGTCAATACTGCGTTAACGCCTTAACCTACTTTTTTATTACCTGGTTCCCGGTCTATCTGGTGCAGGCGCGCGGCATGTCGATTCTTAAAGCGGGCTTTATTGCCTCGATTCCGGCGGTGTGCGGCTTTCTCGGCGGCGTGCTGGGCGGGGTGATCTCCGACTGGCTGATGCGCAAAACCGGCTCGCTGAATATCGCGCGTAAAACGCCGATCGTGCTTGGCATGCTGCTCTCTATTTCGATGGTGATGTGTAACTACACCGAAACCGAATGGGTGGTGGTGTTCTTCATGGCGCTGGCCTTCTTTGGTAAAGGGATTGGTGCGCTGGGCTGGGCAGTGATGGCGGATACCGCACCGAAAGAGATCAGTGGCCTGAGCGGCGGCCTGTTCAATATGTTCGGTAACTTTTCTGGCATTGTTACGCCGATCGCTATCGGTTACATCATCGCCACCAGCGGTTCCTTTGAAGGCGCGCTGATTTATGTCGGTATTCATGCCTTTGTCGCTGCCTTCAGCTTCCTGGTGATTGCGGGCGATATTAAACGTGTCGAACTGAAAACCTGGCCCGGTAAGGATGCATTATGAATACGCAAAGTTCGCCGGTGATCACAGAGATGCAGGTTATCCCGGTTGCCGGTTATGACAGCATGCTGCTTAACATTGGCGGTGCGCACAGCGCCTGCTTCACCCGTAACATTGTGGTGCTCACCGACAGCGCCGGGCATACCGGCGTCGGCGAAGCGCCCGGCGGCGACACCATCTATCAGACCCTGATCGAGGCGATTCCGCAGGTGAAAGGCCAGCAGATTGCCCGGATGAACCGCCTGGTGCAGCAGGTGCATAAGGGCAACCAGTCGGCTGACTTTACCACCTTCGGCAACGGTGCCTGGACGTTTGAACTGCGGGTCAATGCGGTGGCGGCGCTGGAAGCGGCACTGCTCGATCTGCTGGGCCAGTCGCTGGGCGTCCCGGTGGCGGAGTTGCTCGGTCCCGGCAAGCAGCGTGATGAAGTCACGGTGCTGGGCTATCTGTTTTACCTCGGCGATCGGCGCAAAACCGATCTGCCCTATCTGAGCGGTGATCAGGCCAGCCATGAGTGGTATCACCTGCGTCATCAGGAAGCGCTGACCAGCGAAGCGGTGGTACGGCTGGCGGAGGCGGCTGCGGATAAATACGGATTTAAAGATTTCAAACTCAAAGGCGGCGTGCTGCCGGGCGAGCAGGAGATTGCCACCGCGGCGGCGCTGAAGCAGCGCTTTCCCGACGCCCGCATTACCGTCGATCCCAACGGTGCCTGGTTACTGGACGAAGCCATCGCGCTCTGTAAAGGGATGCAGGATGTGCTGACTTACGCTGAAGATCCCTGTGGTGCCGAGCAGGGCTATTCGGGACGCGAGGTGATGGCGGAGTTTCGCCGCGCCACCGGTCTGCCGGTCGCCACAAACATGATCGCCACCAACTGGCGCGAGATGAATCATGCGGTGATGCTCAATGCGGTCGATATCCCGTTAGCCGATCCCCATTTCTGGACCATGAGCGGTGCCGTGCGGGTGGCGCAGCTGTGCGACGACTGGGGCCTGACCTGGGGCTGCCACTCCAATAACCACTTCGATATTTCGCTGGCGATGTTCACCCATGTGGGTGCCGCCGCGCCAGGCAATCCTACCGCGATTGATACTCACTGGATCTGGCAGGAGGGCGATCAGCGCCTGACCAAAAATCCGCTGCAAATCCGCAACGGCAAAATTGCCGTGCCGGACGCGCCGGGCCTCGGCGTTGAGCTTGACTGGGACCGCGTGCATCAGGCCCACCAGCTTTACCAGTCACTGCCCGCTGGCGCCCGCAACGACGCCACGGCGATGCAATATCTGATTCCCGGTTGGACATTCGACCGTAAGCGCCCGGCTTTTGGCCGTGCAACAGCATAAGGAGCAGGAGATGAGTTCAACACCTAAAGTGACCGCCATGCAGGTGATTCCGGTTGCCGGTCACGACAGCATGTTGCTGAACCTCAGCGGCGCGCATTCGCCGTTTTTTACCCGCAATATTGTGATTATCAAAGATAACGCCGGTCATACCGGCGTCGGCGAGATTCCGGGCGGCGAAAAAATCCGTCAGACGCTGGAAGATGCGGCTTCTCTGGTGATCGGTAAAACCGTGGGCGAATACAAAAATATTCTCAGCCTGGTGCGCACTACCTTTGCGGATCGCGATGCCAGCGGGCGCGGCATGCAGACCTTCGATCTGCGCACCACCATCCACGTCGTGACCGGCATTGAAGCGGCGATGCTGGATCTGCTGGGGCAGCATCTGGGCGTTAACGTGGCGACCCTGCTGGGCGACGGGCAACAGCGCGACCGCGTTGAGATGCTCGGCTATCTGTTCTATGTCGGCGACCGCCGCAAGACCTCTCTGCCCTATCAGAGCCAGGAGAGCGATCCCTGCGACTGGTATCGCCTGCGTCACGAAGAGGCGTTAACCCCGGACACGGTGGTGCGGCTGGCAGAAGCAGCGTATGAAAAATATGGCTTCAACGATTTCAAACTCAAGGGCGGCGTACTGCGCGGTGGCGAAGAAGCCGAAGCGGTTACCGCGCTGGCGAAGCGTTTTCCTGAGGCGCGCATTACGCTCGATCCTAACGGTGCCTGGTCTCTCAACGAAGCGATCATGCTGGGTAAACAGCTGAAAGATGTGCTGGCTTACGCTGAAGATCCCTGTGGCGCGGAGCAGGGCTATTCGGGCCGCGAAGTGATGGCGGAGTTCCGCCGGGCGACCGGCATGCCGACCGCCACCAACATGATCGCCACCGACTGGCGGCAGATGGGGCATACGCTGTCGCTGCAGTCGGTCGATATTCCGCTGGCTGACCCGCATTTCTGGACCATGCAGGGCTCGGTGCGCGTGGCGCAGATGTGCCACGACTTCGGCCTGACCTGGGGCTCGCACTCCAATAATCACTTCGACATTTCACTGGCGATGTTTACCCACGTTGCCGCCGCCGCGCCGGGCGCCATCACCGCGATTGATACCCACTGGATCTGGCAGGAAGGCAATCAGCGCCTGACCAAAGAGCCGTTCCAGATTAAAGGCGGCATGGTGCAGGTGCCGCAGAAACCGGGTCTCGGCGTTGAGCTGGATATGGATCAGGTGATGCAGGCCAATGCGCTGTATCAGAAACATGGCCTTGGTGCGCGTGATGATGCGCAGGCGATGCAATTTCTGGTGCCAGGATGGACCTACGACAATAAACGTCCCTGCCTGGTACGTTAACCTTTTCGGCTCCCCTTGCGGAGCCACCGCCACAGGAGTTAACCATGAGTAATGCAGCCTGGCCGAATGGATTTCGTCGTCGTTTATTAGCGGGTGAAACCCTGATTGGTAGCTGGTGTGCGCTGGCCAGCCCGATCTCAACAGAGATTTTAGGACTGGCCGGTTTTGACTGGCTGGTTCTGGATGGCGAACATGCGCCCAACGACATCACCACCTTTGTGCCGCAGCTGATGGCGCTCAAGGGCAGCCACAGCGCGCCGGTGGTACGTCCGCCCTGCAATGAGCCAGTGATCATCAAGCGTCTGCTTGATATCGGCTTCAGTAATTTCCTGGTGCCGTTTGTTGAAACTGAAGAGGAAGCGCTGCGCGCAGTGGCCTCGACCCGCTATCCGCCTGCCGGCATTCGCGGCGTGTCGGTCTCTCATCGCAGCAACATGTACGGCACCCTGCCGGATTACAACAGCAGCATCAACGACAACATCACGGTGCTGGTGCAGATCGAAACCCAGCAGGCGGTGGACAACATTGACGCCATTGCTGCGGTTGAAGGCGTTGATGGCATCTTCGTGGGTCCCGGCGATCTCTCTGCCGCGCTCGGCTATCTCGGCCAGCCGGCGCACCCGGAAGTGCTGAAGGTGATTAAACATATCTTTGAACGCGCCAAAGCCGCCGGTAAGCCGAGCGGCATTCTGGCACCGGTAGAAGCGGATGCACGGCGCTATCTGGAATGGGACGCGACCTTCGTAGCGGTCGGCAGCGATCTCGGTGTGTTCCGCAACGCCACGCAGGCGTTATGCGACAAATTTAAGCGTTAATCAATCAAGGGGAAACGCAATGAAAATTGGATTTATCGGCCTGGGTATTATGGGCAAACCCATGAGTAAAAACCTGGTGAAAGCCGGTTATTCGCTGGTAGTGCGCGATCATAACGCTGAAAACGAAGCGGAACTGACTGAACTGGGCGCGACCGTGGCGAAATCGCCAAAAGAGGTGGCTGAGCAGTGCGATGTGGTGATTACCATGGTGCCCAACTCGCCGCAGGTCATCGAAGTCTGTCTGGGTAAAAATGGCATTATCGAAGGGGCGAAGCCAGGCCTGGTGGTCATCGATATGAGCTCCATTGCGCCGCTGGCGAGCCGTGAAGTCCATGATGCGCTGGCAGAAAAAGGGATCAAAATGCTGGATGCGCCGGTCAGCGGTGGCGAGCCCAAAGCGATTGAAGGCACGCTCTCTGTGATGGTCGGCGGCGATAAAGCGGTATTCGATACCTGCTACGACATTATGAAAGCGATGGCGGGCTCGGTCGTTCATACCGGCGACATCGGCGCGGGCAACGTCACCAAACTGGCGAACCAGGTGATTGTGGCGCTGAACATTGCCGCGATGTCTGAGGCGTTATCGCTGGCAACCAAAGCGGGCGTGAACCCGGATCTGGTTTATCAGGCGATCCGTGGCGGCCTGGCGGGCAGTACCGTGCTGGATGCCAAAGCACCGATGGTAATGGATCGCAACTTCAAACCCGGCTTCCGTATCGATCTGCATATCAAGGATCTGGCGAATGCGCTGGATACCTCACACGGCATTGGCGCGCATCTGCCGCTGACGGCGGCGGTGATGGAGATGATGCAGGCGCTGCGTAATGATGGTCAGGGTTCCGCCGACCACAGTGCGCTTGCCTGCTATTATGAGAAGTTAGCGAAGGTTGAAATCGCCCGCTAAAACCCGGTGCCGGTGTCTGGGGATGCCGGACTGGTTTCAGAGCATTTCAATCACTTAACAGCGCTCGGATTGCCTATGAAAATCGTAATCGCACCGGATTCATATAAAGAGAGTTTATCCGCCCTGGAGGTGGCATCGGCGATTGAAGCGGGTTTCCGTGAAATCTTTCCCGATGCGCACTACCTGAAAATACCGGTCGCCGACGGTGGCGAAGGCACGGTAGAAGCGATGGTGGCGGCGACGAAAGGAAAAATCGTCAGGTTGAAGGTTACCGGGCCGCTTGGCGCGCAGGTTGACGCGTTTTATGGTTTGTCCGGTGATGAACGCACCGCCTATATCGAAATGGCGGCGGCCAGCGGCCTTGAACGGGTGCCTGCTGCGCAGCGCGATCCGCTGGTGACCACCTCCTTCGGCACCGGTGAACTGATCAAGAGCGCGCTGGACAAGGGCGTTGATCATATCATTATCGGCATCGGCGGCAGCGCCACCAACGACGGCGGCGCGGGCATGATGCAGGCGCTGGGGGCGCGACTGCTGGACGCGCAGGGCGGTGAAATCGGTTATGGTGGCGGCGCGCTGCCCGATCTCGCCAGCATTGATATCAGCCAGCTGGATAGCCGCATTGCCGAGTGTCGCATCGAGGTGGCCTGTGACGTGACCAATCCGCTGACCGGTAAAGAGGGGGCATCGGCGATTTTTGGTCCGCAAAAAGGCGCGACGCCCGCGCTGGTGCAGCAGCTCGATCAGGCGCTGACCCACTACGCAGCGATTATTCAGCGCGATCTCGATATGGATGTGCTGCATATTCCCGGCGGCGGTGCAGCGGGCGGTATGGGCGCGGCGCTGCACGCATTTTGTCAGGCAGATTTACGCCGCGGGATTGAGATTGTCACCGAAGCGCTGGGGCTGGCAGAGCAGGTGAAGGATGCCGATCTGGTGATTACCGGTGAAGGACGCATCGACAGTCAGAGTATTAATGGCAAGGTGCCGATTGGTGTGGCCAGCGTGGCAAAGCGCTTTAATAAACCGGTGATTGGCATTGCCGGCAGCCTGACGGCGGATGTCGGCGTAGTGCACCAGCACGGTCTGGATGCGGTGTTCAGCGTGCTCTACAGCATCTGCTCACTGGAAGATGCGCTGGCCAGCGCCGGAAATAACGTTCAGCTGACCGCACGTAACGTTGCGGCTACGCTGAAGCTGGCCGGTTTCCGCTAGCCTGCGTGCGAGGGCGGGCGTGATCTGCGTCGCTGAGAGTGATGGCGCAGCACGCGGCCGTCGTCCTGCGCGCCATATTGCCGTCCGGCAGGCCATGATGCCGCCTTGCAGGCCACGACGCCGGCCTGAGCCGCCGCCGCATCAACGGCCGCTATTCGACGCCCAGCACCCGCCGGGCTTCTCTGGCAACGTTCTCCATCTCATCCTGCAATTCCAGCAGTTCAGGTTCCAGCGCAGCAATATCGCTGGCATGGTGCAGTTCACGCTCCAGCTGATGACAGAGCTGCTTCATGCGTGGCACGCCGCTGTAGCTGGCACTGCCGTGCAGTTTATGAATGATCTCACGCAGCGCACTGACCTCATTACTGGTCATAAACTGCGCCATCTTTGCATGGACTTCCGGTAAAAACTCCAGCAGCATCCGCAGCAGATCGCGCGCCAGATCCGGCTTGTTTGCCGCCTGTCGCAGCGCCAGCTGCCAGTCGAGCGTCGGCAGTATGTTGGGCAGTTCCGGCACGACCACCGGCGGCGGCGTGTAGCGTGCCAGCAGCTGGCTTAATTTGCTTTCATCAATCGGCTTCGCCAGATAGTCATTCATCCCCGCCTTAATCAACTGCTCCCGCTCGCCATCAATCGCATGGGCGGTAACGGCGACAATCGGCGTGCTGGCATGGTGCGGCAGGCTGCGGATGATTTCACTGGCGCGAATACCATCAATGTCCGGCATCTGAATATCCATCAGAATCACGTCCAGCGCCTGCTGGCGGGCTTCGCGAATCGCGTGTTCAGCGCTGTTACACAGCACGATGCGCTGCACCTGCTCCTCCAGCAAGGCGCCGATCAGCTTGAGATTGGCCGGATTGTCATCCACCGCCATGACGGTCAACGGCAAGCGTGGCGACAGCGGCAGTTCGCTGATCTGGCGGGTATGCAAATCAACCAGCATCGGCAGCAGACGGGTCAGGGAAACCGGTTTGGCGATACAGCCATCAATGCCACGGATTTTCAGCTCATCGGCCAGCAGCATCATCGGGCTGGGCAGCGCCATCAGGACATGATCGGCCCGATCCAGCAGCGCATTAATCTGGCTTTCAGCCAGCAGCTGATGCTGGCTGACCGTAACCGGCATTGCCATCAGCAGCAGCGGATAGTGCGTCTCGCTTAATCCTTCCAGCGTTTCGCTGTAATCGATCTGCAGCGGCGTCGCGCTTAACATCTCCAGCGCCGCCCGGGCGACAGCGGGATTGGCTTCCACATAGGCGATACGCGCATGGGACAGCGCCTCCAGCACCCGCGGCATACCGGGCGCATTCGGATTGAGATCCAGCTGTACCCGAATCACAAAGATCGAGCCGTGATCCGGCTCGCTGCTAAAGGTGATTTCGCCGCCCATCTCCCGTACCAGCTTCTGGGTGATCACCAGCCCCAGTCCGGTACCGCCGTGACGGCGTGAAATGCTGGCGTCCGCCTGACGAAACGCCTGGAACAGTTGGGTCTGCTGCTGCTCAGAAATGCCGATGCCGGTATCCTCGACCTGAATCTCCAGCTCGACCCGGGTATGGGTGATCACCCGCTGTCCGACGCGCAGGCCAATGGTACCCTTTTCGGTAAATTTAATGGCGTTGCCAATCAGGTTGATCAGGATCTGCTGCAGCCGCAGCGCATCGCCAATCACGTTATCCGGCACGCTGCTGTCGCACACCACCGTCAGCTCCAGACCTTTGTCATGGGCCGAAGGTGCCAGCAGCACCAGGGTTTCATCCAGCGTGGCGCGCAGCGGGAAGGGGATCGCTTCCAACATCAGCTTGCCCGCTTCCAGCTTCGAGAAGTCGAGCACGTCGTTGATAATGCTGAGCAGATTGTTGGCCGAGCGTTCGATGGTCTGCATGTAATCACGCTGGGTGGCGCGCAGCTGGGTCTTGAGCATCTGACGGGTAAAGCCCAGCACGCCATTCAGCGGGGTACGCAGTTCATGCGACATATTGGCTAAGAACTCTGACTTGATGCGGGCCGCTTCCTGGGCCCGTTTTTTCGCCAGGTCCAGCTCGACGTTCTGAATCTCCAGCTGCTCCAGCGTCTCACGCAGGTCATAAGTGGCCTGATCGATATTGTGCTGCATCTCTTCGTGATAGGCGGTGAGCGACATCGCCATCGCATTAATGCCGTTTTTCAGAATGCTCAGTTCGCCCAGCATGTAACCCTCAACCCGGCTGTCGAGCTGACCGCGACGAATCCGGTCCACGGTGGTGACCATGTTGCGGATCGGACCGGTGACGTCGCGCATCAGGCGATAGGCGAACAGCATCGCAATACAGAGGCAAAACAGCAGCATCAGCGTGGCGACAAACACCTCTTTGTACTGCTGCAGCCGTACCGATTGCAGATCGAGTTCGATGGCGACATAGCCGAGTGGATTACCGGCCGGTTTGGCATCTTCGTCCGGCAGTTCATCGACGTCATAACGTTCAGTGGTAATCGGGGTGCGCAGAATCAGCACGCTGCCGTGACGTTCCATCGAGACATCATCGGGCAGGGCGCGGATATCATCCTGTTGCAGCAGGCTCAGGTTCTGTTTGTTATTGGAGGTGACGTAGAGCTGGTTATGGTTGTCGAACACCGAAATTGCCCGGACGATACCGGAGTGACGGCGATGCAGCAGGCTGACCAGTTCGCGCATCGCATCGCGGTTATGCCAGGTCATGCTGTATTCGCTGGAGATCGCCAGCGGTTCGATAATGTTGGCGCCGGCATCCATCACCTGCCGCTGCAGTTCGTTGTAGCGATGCACCACAAAAAATGAGCTGAGCAGCAGGCCAACCATCAGGGTGGGTGCCAGAATTAAAATCATCATTCGCGCCCGCAGGCTGTATTTGGTCATAATAGTCGCCTGGCTACTCCGGCATTAACGTCCCTGTGCATCCGTCGACAAACCTGTGCACATCGTTTCAGAGAAAGAGAATTAACAATACTATGGCGCAATTTTACGCGGCAAAACAGCGCAGCACCCCGCAACAACGCATAACCGTCACCATCGACGAGCTGGACCCGTTCGGTCAGGGCGTGGCGCGTCATAAAGGCAAAACCATTTTTGTCAGCGGTGCGCTGCCTGGTGAACAGGCCGAAATTATGCTGACAGAGGATAAACGGCAATTTGCCCGAGCGAAAGTGACGCGGCTGTTAAACAGCAGTCCGGCACGCGTCACGCCGCGCTGTCCCCATTTTGAGCGTTGCGGCGGCTGCCAGCAGCAGCATGTGGAGGTGGCTCTGCAACAGCAAAGCAAAGCCCAGGCGCTGAGCCGGATGCTGAGTCAGGCGGCACAGCAGCCGGTGGCGGTCGATGAAGTGATAGCCGGTGAAGCCTGGGGCTATCGCCGTCGTGCCCGGCTGGGCCTGCAGTGGCAGAACAAGCAGCAGCGCCTGCAGATGGGTTTTCGTCAGGAAGCGAGCAACGATCTGGTCGATATCCAGCAGTGCCCCATTTTGATGCCCGAACTTGAGGCGTTAATTCTCCCGCTACGCCACTGTCTGAGCGGCTTACGTGCCGTCAGGCGTCTCGGCCACGTTGAACTGGTGCAGGCGGACAACGGTCCGCTGATGATCCTGCGACATCTTGATGCGTTGCAGGCTGACGATCGTGAAAAACTGGAACAGTTTTCGCATAAGCATCAGCTGATGCTGTTTCTGGATGCGGGTGATGAGAAATTAACGCCGTTAACCGCAGCGACGCCGTTCTATCACTCTCATCAACTTAAGCTAACCTTCAGTCCACAGGATTTTATTCAGGTTAACGATAGGGTGAATCAGCAGATGGTGGCGCAGGCGATAAGCTGGCTCGATCTGCAGCCGGAAGACCAGGTACTGGACCTGTTTTGCGGGATGGGGAACTTCACTCTTCCTATCGGAATCTTCGTACAAAATGTGGTTGGTGTGGAGGGCATTGCAGCATTAGTGCGGCAGGCAGCGTATAATGCTGAATTGAATAATCTTAAAAATGTCCGCTTTTTCCAGCATAACCTGGAGGAAGAGGTGTCGCGCCAGCCGTGGGCGGCACAGGGATTTAATAAGGTATTACTCGATCCGGCCCGTGCCGGGGCTGCAGGTGTGATGGCGCATGTGGTTAAACTTGCACCAGAACGCGTGGTCTATGTTTCGTGTAATCCCACCACACTCGCGCGCGACAGCCAGACATTGCTGTCGGCGGGCTACCAATTGGAAAGGGTCGCGATGCTGGATATGTTCCCACATACCCGTCATCTCGAATCCATGGTGCTGTTCAAGAAAACATAAGCGATGGGCTAAGTCGCTGTGCAGGAGAGGATATGGTTGCGGTCAGAAGTGCGCATTTAAATACTGAGGGGGAATTTGCCCTCGACCAGTGGATCGCCAGTCTCGGTATTGCTAACCCGCAATCATGTCAACGCGTCGCCGAAACCTGGCGCTACTGTGAAGCGCAAACCCAGGGCCATCCCGATCAATCGCTGCTGCTGTGGCGCGGCATCGAGATGGTCGAAATCCTCTCGATGCTCAGTATGGATATTGAAAGCCTGTGTGCGGCGCTGATCTTCCCGCTGGCTAACGATGAAGTGGTGAGCGAAGAAGATCTGGAAAAAACGGTGGGCAAAGGCATTGTCTCGCTGGTGCATGGCGTGCGCGATATGGATGCGATCCGTCAGCTGAAAGCGATTCACAATGATTCGATGGCCTCCGAGCAGGTGGATAACGTTCGCCGGATGCTGCTGGCGATGGTAGAAGATTTCCGCTGCGTGGTGCTCAAACTGGCCGAGCGCATCATGAACCTGCGCGAAATGAAAGACGCGCCGGAAGATGAGCGGGTACTGGCCGCCAAAGAGAGCACCAACATCTATGCGCCGCTGGCCAACCGGCTCGGCATTGGTCAACTGAAGTGGGAGCTGGAAGATTACTGCTTCCGCTATCTGCATCCCGATGAATACAAACGCATCGCCAAACTGCTGCATGAGCGGCGCATTGACCGTGAGCAGTACATCGACAACTTCGTCAGCAACCTGCGCAAAGAGATGGCCAAAGAGGGCGTACGCGCCGAAGTCTATGGCCGGCCGAAACATATCTACAGCATCTGGCGCAAGATGCAGAAGAAGTCGCTGGCGTTTGATGAGCTGTTCGACGTGCGGGCAGTGCGTATCGTGGCCGAACGCTTACAGGATTGTTACGGCGCGCTGGGCACGGTACACACGCTTTATCGTCATCTGCCGAGCGAGTTTGATGACTACGTGGCGAACCCTAAGCCCAATGGTTACCAGTCGATTCACACCGTGGTGTTAGGCCCGCAGGGCAAAACGGTGGAGATTCAGATCCGTACCCGCCAGATGCATGAAGATGCCGAACTGGGCGTGGCAGCGCACTGGAAATACAAAGAAGGCCCGACCTCCAGCAGCGCACGCGGCGCGGCGGGTCACGAAGAGCGTATCGCCTGGCTGCGTAAGCTGATCAGCTGGCAGGAAGAGATGGCGGATTCCGGTGAACTGCTGGAAGAGGTGCGCAGCCAGGTATTTGACGATCGGGTTTACGTCTTTACGCCGAAAGGGGATGTGGTGGATCTGCCCGCCGGCTCAACGCCGCTCGACTTCGCTTACCACATCCACAGTGATATCGGTCACCGCTGCATCGGTGCCAAAATCGGCGGCCGCATCGTGCCGTTTACCTATCAGCTTCAGATGGGCGATCAGGTTGAAGTGATCACCCAGAAACAGCCGAACCCGAGCCGTGACTGGCTCAATCCCAACCTCGGTTACATCACCACCAGCCGTGGCCGCTCGAAGATTCACAACTGGTTCCGTAAGCAGGATCGCGATAAGAACATCATCGCCGGACGACAGATTCTGGATAACGAGCTGAACCAGCTCGATATCAGCCTGCGTGAAGCAGAGAAGTTGCTGCTGCCGCGCTATAACGTCACCTCTCTGGAGGAGTTACTGGCGGCGATTGGCGGTGGCGATATTCGCCTTAATCAGATGGTGAACTTCCTGCAGGCGAAGCTCAACAAGCCGAGCGCCGAAGAGGAAGATCGCGAAGCGCTGCGCCAGTTAACCCAGAAATCTTACACTCCACCGTCACGCAAAGAGAGCGGGCGCGTGGTGGTGGAAGGCGTGGGCAACCTGATGCACCACATTGCGCGTTGCTGCCAGCCGATTCCGGGTGATGATATCGTCGGCTTCATCACCCAGGGGCGCGGTATTTCGATTCACCGTGCCGACTGTGACCAGCTGGCGGAGCTGATCTCCCATGCGCCGGAACGCATTGTTGACGCGGTATGGGGCGAAAGTTACTCCAGCGGTTACTCGCTGGTGGTACGGGTGACGGCCAACGATCGCAGCGGATTGCTGCGGGATATCACCACCATCCTCGCCAATGAAAAGGTCAATGTGCTGGGCGTGTCGAGCCGCAGCGATACCAAAAAGCAGCTGGCAACCATCGACATGGATATCGAGATTTATAACCATCAGGTGCTGGGACGGGTGCTGGCGCGGCTGAACCAGGTCTCTGATATCATCGACGCCCGCCGTTTACACTGATGCTTCTGGCCGTCTGCCCGCTATTCGCCGCTGATGTGAATCGCCGGGCAGACGCGCCGCACCACCGGCGCTATTGATGCGCCACCTCACGACCAACCGCAAAGGATTTCCAGAATGAACGCCATTGATCGCCTGCTTGGCATTATGAAAACCCTGCGCGATCCGCAACACGGCTGCCCGTGGGATCGTGAGCAGACCTTCGCCACCATCGCCCCGTATACGCTGGAAGAGACCTATGAAGTGCTGGACGCCATCCAGCGGGAAGATTTTGACGATCTGCGCGGCGAGCTGGGCGATCTGCTGTTTCAGGTGGTGTTTTATGCCCAGATGGCCAGCGAGCAGGATCGCTTTACCTTTGAGGATATCTGCCACGCCATCAGCGACAAGCTGGAGCGCCGTCATCCGCACATTTTTGCTGACGCCAGCGCGGAAACCAGCCGCGAAGTGCTGAAAAACTGGGAAGCGATCAAGACCGCTGAACGGGCGGAGAAGGCCCAGCATTCGGCGCTGGACGACATCCCCAGAGCGCTGCCGGCGCTGATGCGCGCCCACAAAATCCAGAAGCGCTGCCACAACGTCGGTTTTGACTGGACCACGCTGGGGCCGGTGGTGGCAAAAGTGCATGAAGAGATCGATGAAGTGATGCACGAGGCACAGCAAAGCGTGGTGGATAGCCAGAAGCTGGAAGAGGAGATCGGTGACCTGCTGTTTGCGACGGTGAACCTGTCGCGCCATCTGGGCAGTAAAGCTGAAACCGCGCTGCAAAAGGCCAACGACAAGTTTGAACGCCGCTTCCGCCAGGTGGAGGCGATCATCGCCGCACAGGGATTAAGTATGCCTGGTGCCACGCTGGAACAAATGGAAGCGGCCTGGCAGCAGGTGAAAACCGGCGAGAAGTGCTGATTATTCCAGCGCTGTGCATAAATTCGCCATCTGAGCTTACACGATTCAGCGTGGCGACAACTTTGTGACGTACATCAACATTTCATTAACGGCTATCCGCTATGTTAGCCGCAGCAATGCGTTGGAGGATGGCAGTGATTCATCAATTGTGGCTGATAGCGGTTTCCAGTATACTGTTTTCCCGTCCTGGTTATTCCACCGTCTTTAAACCTAAACTCTCAGGTTCAGCATGACAACGAATTATATTTTTGTGACCGGCGGGGTCGTATCCTCTCTGGGTAAAGGCATTGCCGCAGCCTCCCTCGCAGCCATTCTCGAAGCCCGTGGTCTTAACGTGACCATCATGAAGCTGGACCCGTATATCAACGTGGATCCAGGTACCATGAGCCCGACTCAGCACGGTGAAGTTTTCGTCACTGATGACGGGGCTGAAACCGATCTCGATTTGGGTCACTACGAGCGCTTCATCCGCACTAAAATGTCGCGTCGTAACAACTTCACCACTGGCCGTATCTACTCAGAAGTGCTGCGCAAAGAGCGCCGTGGCGACTATCTGGGTGCCACCATTCAGGTGATTCCGCACATCACCAACGCCATCAAAGAGCGCATTATTGAAGGCGGCGAAGGCCACGATGTGGTGCTGGTCGAAATCGGCGGCACGGTCGGCGATATCGAATCCCTGCCGTTCCTGGAAGCGATTCGCCAGATGGCGGTGGATGTGGGCCGCGAACACACCATGTATATGCACCTGACGCTGGTGCCCTATATGGCCGCTGCCGGTGAAGTGAAAACTAAACCGACCCAGCACTCGGTTAAAGAGCTGCTCTCCATCGGTATTCAGCCAGACGTGCTGATCTGCCGTTCCGATCGCGCTGTGCCAGCCAACGAACGCGCTAAAATCGCGCTGTTCTGTAACGTGCCAGAGAAAGCGGTTATTTCACTGAAAGACGTGGATTCCATTTACAAGATTCCTGGCATGCTGAAGTCGCAGGGCCTGGATGACTATATCTGCAAACGCTTCAACCTGAATGCGCCGGAAGCCAATCTGGCCGAGTGGGAACAGGTGATTTACGAAGAAGCCAATCCGGGTGGGGAAGTCACCATCGGGATGGTCGGCAAATACGTTGAATTGCCGGATGCCTATAAATCAGTGATTGAAGCGCTGAAGCACGGCGGCCTGAAAAATCGCGTCACCGTGAACATCAAACTGATCGACTCGCAGGATGTCGAATCACGCGGTGTCGAATTACTGAAAGATTTGGATGCGATTCTGATTCCGGGTGGCTTCGGTTACCGTGGCGTCGAAGGCAAGCTGATGACCGCGCAGTACGCACGTGAAAACAACGTGCCGTATCTCGGCATCTGTCTTGGTATGCAGGTGGCACTGATGGAGTTCGCCCGTAACGTCGCCGGGATGGAAGGCGCCAACTCCACCGAATTTGTGCCAGACTGTAAATATCCGGTAGTGGCATTGATTACCGAATGGCGTGACGAAGACGGCAACGTCGAAGTTCGCAGCGAGCAGAGCGATCTGGGCGGCACCATGCGTCTGGGCAGCCAGCAGTGTCAGTTAACGCCGGGCAGCCAGGTTCGCCAGCTGTACGGTTCTGACACCATCGTTGAGCGCCATCGCCACCGTTATGAAGTCAACAACATGCTGCTGAAGCCGATTGAAGCAGCCGGTCTGCGCGTAGCGGGTCGTTCTGGTGATGATCAACTGGTTGAGATTATTGAAATCCCGAACCATCCGTGGTTTGTGGCCTGCCAGTTCCACCCGGAGTTTACCTCGACCCCTCGTGATGGCCATCCGTTGTTTGCCGGCTTTGTGAAAGCGGCACATGAGCATCAGAAGCGTTTAGCGAAGTAAGATTCACGAGCAGCGCGCGAACTTTTCGCGCGTTGTTTGTCTTAGGATTGACTAACTTGTACTGAGGAAAAACGTAATGTCCAAAATCGTAAAAGTCATCGGTCGCGAAATTATCGACTCACGTGGTAACCCGACTGTTGAAGCAGAAGTGCATCTGGAAGGCGGTTTCGTTGGTCTGGCAGCAGCGCCATCAGGGGCTTCTACCGGTTCTCGCGAAGCACTGGAACTGCGTGACGGTGACAAATCTCGTTTCCTGGGCAAAGGCGTGACCAAAGCCGTTGCTGCGGTAAACGGCCCGATTGCTGAAGCGGTAAAAGGCAAAGACGCGAAAGATCAGGCGAACATCGATAAAATCATGATCGACCTGGACGGTACTGAGAACAAATCCAACTTCGGTGCGAACGCCATTCTGGCCGTCTCACTGGCGGCGGCGAAAGCCGCTGCGGCCTCTAAAGGTCAGCCGCTGTATGAGCACATCGCTGAACTGAACGGCACCCCAGGCAAATACTCTATGCCACTGCCAATGATGAACATCATCAACGGTGGCGAGCATGCCGATAACAACGTTGATATCCAGGAATTCATGATTCAGCCGGTTGGCGCTTCAAGCGTGAAAGAAGCGATCCGTATGGGTTCAGAAGTGTTCCACAACCTGGCAAAAGTGCTGAAAAGCAAAGGCATGAGCACTGCAGTCGGTGACGAAGGTGGCTATGCGCCAAACCTGGGTTCTAACGCCGAAGCGCTGGCCGTTATCGCTGAAGCAGTAAAAGCAGCGGGCTACGAGCTGGGCAAAGACATTACGCTGGCGATGGACTGTGCGGCCTCTGAGTTCTACAAAGATGGCAAATACGTGCTGGCCGGTGAAGGCGGTAAAGCGTTCACTTCAGAAGAGTTCACCCACTTCCTGGAAGATCTGACCAAACAGTATCCGATCGTTTCTATCGAAGATGGCCTGGACGAATCTGACTGGGATGGCTTCGCTTACCAGACCAAAGTCCTGGGCGACAAAATCCAGCTGGTGGGTGACGACCTGTTCGTGACCAACACCAAAATCCTGAAAGAAGGTATCGACAAAGGTATCGCTAACTCCATTCTGATCAAATTCAACCAGATCGGTTCTCTGACCGAAACCCTGGCAGCGATCAAAATGGCGAAAGACGCGGGCTACACTGCCGTGATCTCTCACCGTTCAGGCGAAACCGAAGATGCAACCATCGCTGACCTGGCGGTAGGGACTGCAGCGGGCCAGATCAAAACCGGTTCAATGAGCCGTTCTGACCGTGTGGCGAAGTACAACCAGCTGATTCGTATCGAAGAAGCGCTGGGTTCAAAAGCGCCATTCAACGGCCTGAAAGAAGTTAAAGGTCAGTAATGACCTGTGCAGATGTCGCGTAAAGCGGCATCGCATCATCTGAAAGCCCCGCCTTGTGCGGGGCTTTTTGTTGGCGGCGGTGTGCAGACGCGGATGGCAAATCCCGATCGCAAAGAGGCAAAAGCGGCATCTCTTTCTGCTCGCCCGTGCGATTACGCACCTCATCCCTGAGGTGCGCCCGTTACCGGGCCAACGTTTTGCGTTGTTCAAAAACGCTCCAGGCGTTTTGTCCTAAGCGCGGGTTCTGTCCTGGCCATCCATATTTTGAACCTGCTAGCCGTCTGAAGCCTCTCTTTTGTGACGTTTTGGCTTTTGTCCGGCGCGGAGAAAAGGCACAACGCGTGGTTGAGCTGTGCGGCAAATCTGCCATAATCAGCGCCCTGTTTTTTTCAAGCGAGTCCGTAATGCAATACCCGATTAACGAAATGTTCCAGACACTGCAGGGCGAAGGTTTTTATACCGGCGTACCCGCCATTTTCATCCGCTTACAGGGATGTCCGGTGGGCTGTAGCTGGTGTGATACCAAACATACCTGGGAGAAGCGGGCGGATCGGGAAACGTCGCTGGGCGATATTTTAATTAAAACGGTAGAGAGTGACGCATGGGGCGATGCCGATGCGGCAACCTTACTTAACGCCATCCAGCAGCAGGGCTGGACCGCGCGCCATGTGGTGATCACCGGCGGCGAACCGGCGATCTACGATCTGCGTCCGTTAACCACGACGCTGGAGCAGCACGGTTTTCAGTGCCAGATTGAGACCAGCGGCACCCATGAGATTCGCTGTTCCGATCGGACCTGGGTGACGGTTTCGCCTAAAGTGAATATGCGTGGCGGCTATGATGTGCTGCCGCAGGCGCTGGTCCGCGCGGATGAGATCAAGCACCCGGTGGCGCGTATGCGTGATGTCGAGGCGCTGGATGAACTGCTGGCCGCTCTTGATGACGATAAAGCCCGCATCATCGCTTTACAGCCGATCAGCCGCAAAGATGAGGCAACCCGACTCTGTATCGAGACCTGCATTGCGCGTAACTGGCGTCTGTCGATGCAGACTCACAAATATCTCAATATCGCCTGAGGCGATGCGATGTGGGCCGGGTGAAAGTCCGAAACCGGGCTAGCCGGATCGGCGGGTAAAAAACGCTGTGCCGGATCGAAGGGTTCGATCCGACAGCATTAACCGCGGTAGACGCAGCCCGCAGTGCAGGTTTCTTTGATCATCACCGCACTGAGCAGCGGCAGGCGAGGCTTCATCTGATCCCAGATCCATTTTGCCAGCACTTCGCTGGTCGGGTTTTCCAGCCCAGGGATCTCATTGAGATAATAGTGGTCAAGGCGATCGTAGATCGGCTTAAACGCCGCTTTCAGTTCAGCGAAATCCATCACCCAGCCAGTGTGCGCATCCACTTCGCCGGTAATTTCCAGACGCACCAGAAATGAATGACCGTGCAGACGACCGCATTTGTGTCCGGCCGGCACGTTGGGTAAATGGTGCGCGGCTTCGAACTGGAACTCTTTAAATAAAGTGGTAGACATAGTGGTTCTCAGACAGGAAAAAACCGCTAAATTCTACCTGAAAACCGCTATTTTCGCACCTGGATCACATAACGCCGCCACGAAACCTCCCGCCTGCCGATGTTGTACCAGCTAATTAACTGATATATCGCCGCTTTACTTACCACTTTTGCCGATTAATCCTACCAGGAAAACCATTTAGTCATTTTGGTTATTTGATATGTCGAAGGTGTATTTAATCGTTAATATACGGGCCGGTAACCTACGCACTCTTCCGCCATTTTACGGTCCGGACTTCTGATACTGGAATTTTTAACGCGATGACGACTCAGGCACCAGGTTCACTGCTTCCGCTCTCCCCGGAACAACTCGCCCGCTTACAGGCGGCGACGACCGATTATTCCCCCACCCAGCTGGCATGGCTGTCAGGTTATTTCTGGGGCAGGGTTGAACAGACACCGGGTAGCGCAGTGGCCAGCGCGCCGGCCCCCGTCACCGCCACCGCGCCAGAAGCACCGGCAATCACGCTGCTGTCGGCTTCGCAGACCGGCAATGCCCGTCGCCTGGCCGAGCAGTTGCGCGATGACCTGCAGGCAGCCAGACTGAATGTAAACCTGGTGAATGCTGGCGATTACAAGTTCAAGCAAATTGGGCAGGAAAAGCTGCTGGTGGTGGTGACATCCACCCAGGGCGAAGGCGATCCACCGGAAGAAGCGGTGGCGCTGCATAAATTCCTGCTGTCAAAAAAGGCGCCGAAAATGACCGGTACCGCGTTTGCGGTGTTTGGCCTCGGCGACAGCTCTTATGAATTTTTCAGCAAAGCGGGCAAGGATTTTGATAGCCGGCTGGCGGAGCTGGGCGCGGAGCGACTGCTGGATCGGGTTGATGCCGACGTCGAGTATGCCGATCAGGCGGCGGCCTGGCGCAGCGCGCTGACAGAGATTTTAAAGCAGCGCGTGCCGACCGAATCCCCGGCTCAGGCTGCCGCAGCCGCCGCAGGCAGCGTCAATGAAGTCACCACCAGCCCCTATACTAAAGAGGCGCCACTCAGCGCCACGCTGGCGGTGAATCAGAAAATTACCGGCCGCGACTCTGACAAAGATGTTCGCCACATTGAAATTGATCTCGGCGAGTCAGGCCTGCGCTACCAGCCCGGCGACGCGCTGGGTATCTGGTATGAAAATGATAGCGCGCTGGTCAGCGAGCTGCTGGAGCTGGTCTGGCTGAAAGGTGATGAGCCGGTGCAGGTCCAGGGCGCAACGCTGCCGCTGGCTGAAGCGCTGCAAAAACATTTTGAGCTGACGGTTAATACGGCGCAGATCGTCGCGCAGTATGCCCAGCTGTCGCGTGATGCCGAGCTGCTGGCGCTGGTGGATGATAAAGCCCGGCTGCAACAGTATGCGCAGCGTTATCCGATTGTCGACATGATTCGTCTGGCCCCGGCGGAGCTCAGCGCAGAGCAACTGACGACGTTGCTGCGTCCGCTGACGCCACGGCTCTACTCAATCGCATCGTCGCAGGCGGAGACCGATACCGAAGTGCATATCACCGTGAGTGCAGTACGCTTTGATATTGAAGGTCGTCAGCGTGGCGGCGGTGCATCGACCTGGCTGGCCGATCGGGTTGAAGAAGAGGGCGAAGTTCGGGTGTTTATCGAGCACAACGATAACTTCCGCCTGCCGGCTAATCCGGACGCACCGGTGATCATGATTGGACCGGGTACCGGCATCGCGCCGTTCCGCGCCTTTATGCAGCAGCGCGAAAACGACGGTGCCAGCGGCAAAAACTGGCTGTTCTTCGGCAATCCGCACTTTACCGATGATTTCCTCTATCAGGTGGAGTGGCAGAAATATGTGAAAGAGGGGCTGCTGACCCGAATCGATCTGGCCTGGTCACGCGATCAGGCAGAGAAGGTATACGTACAGGATAAGATCCGCGCCAACGGTGCGGAAGTGTGGCGCTGGCTGCAGGAAGGCGCGCACCTTTACGTCTGTGGCGATGCGAATCGCATGGCGAAGGACGTTGAGCAGGCATTACTGGATGTGGTGGTCGAACACGGCGGAATGGATCGTGAAGCGGCCGACGAATTTTTAAGTGAGCTGCGCATTGAGCGCCGTTATCAGCGAGACGTTTACTAATGAGCGAAAAACACCCTGGACCGCTGGTTGTAGAAGGCAAATTAGCCGACGCTGAGCGTCTGAAGAAGCAGAGCAACTATCTGCGCGGCACCATTAAAGAAGATCTGGAAGAGGGTCTGACCGGCGGCTTTACCGGTGACAACTTCCTGCTGATCCGTTTCCACGGTATGTACCAGCAGGATGACCGCGATATTCGTGCCGAGCGTGCTGAGCAGAAGCTGGAGCCGCGCCACGCCATGATGCTGCGTTGCCGCTTGCCGGGCGGCATCATTACGCCGACCCAGTGGCTGGCCATCGACAAATTTGCCACCGATAAAACCATCTATGGCAGCATCCGTCTGACTAACCGTCAGACCTTCCAGTTTCACGGCATTCTGAAGAAGAATGTCAAGCCGACGCACCAGATGCTGCATGAAGTCGGACTGGATGCGCTGGCCACCGCCAACGATGTTAACCGCAACGTGCTCTGTACCTCGAATCCGGTGGAGTCGGAGCTGCATCAGGAAGCGTATGAGTGGGCGAAGAAACTCTCTGAGCACCTGCTGCCGCGCACCCGTGCCTACGCCGAAATCTGGTGGGATCAGGAGAAAGTTGCGACCACCGACGAAGAGCCGATCCTCGGTGAGACCTATCTGCCGCGTAAGTTTAAAACTACCGTGGTGATCCCGCCGCACAACGATGTGGATCTGCACGCCAACGATCTTAACTTCATCGCCGTGGCCGAGCAGGGCAAGCTGGTGGGCTTTAACCTGCTGGTCGGTGGTGGACTGTCGATTGAGCACGGTAACAAAGCGACCTACGCCCGTACCGCCAGCGAGTTCGGCTACTTCCCGCTGGAGAAGATCCTCGACGTGGCTGAAGCGGTGGTGACTACCCAGCGCGACTGGGGTAACCGCACCGATCGTAAGAATGCCAAAACCAAATACACCCTGGAACGCGTCGGCGTTGAGACGTTTAAAGCGGAAGTCGAGAAGCGGGCGGGCGTCACTTTTGAACCGATCCGTCCGTACGAATTTACCACCCGCGGCGATCGAATTGGCTGGATCAAAGGCATTGACAATAAATGGCACCTGACGCTGTTTATCGAGAATGGTCGCCTGCTGGACTATCCTGGCCGTCCGCTGAAGAGCGGCGTGGCTGAGATTGCTAAAATCCACCAGGGCGATTTCCGTCTGACCGCCAACCAGAACCTGATTGTGGCGGGCGTGCCGGAAAGCGAAAAGGCGAAGATTGAGGCGATCGCCCGTGAGCATGGGCTGATGGAAAACGTCTCGGCGCAGCGCGAGAACTCGATGGCCTGCGTGGCGTTCCCGACCTGTCCACTGGCGATGGCGGAGGCGGAACGCTTCCTGCCGGCGTTCGTGACCAAAGTTGAAGCGATCATGCACAGCCACGGCGTCGGTGATGAGCACATAGTGTTACGCGTTACCGGTTGTCCCAACGGCTGTGGCCGTGCCATGCTGGCTGAACTGGGTCTGGTCGGCAAAGCGCCAGGCCGTTACAACCTGCATCTCGGCGGCAACCGCATCGGCACACGCATCCCGCGGATGTACCGTGAAAACATTAATGAAAACGAAATCCTCGCCACCATTGATGAACTGGTGGGACGCTGGGCCAAAGAGCGCCATGCCGCTGAAGGCTTTGGTGACTTCGTGATCCGCGCGGGCATCGTTGCGCCTGTGCTGGACCCGGCGCGTGATTTCTGGGAGGAGGCAAAATGAGTCAGATTGACCTCGCAGCACTGAATGAGATGTCCAAAGTCCAGCGCGCAATGGCGCTGGCGGCCACCAATGCGCAGCTGGAGAAATCGTCAGCGGAAGCGCGGGTGAGCTGGGCGCTGGAAAATCTGCCGGGCGCCTATGTGCTCTCTTCCAGCTTCGGCATTCAGGCGGCGGTGTCGCTGCATCTGGTGACGCGTCAGCAGCCCGATATTCCGGTGATCCTCACCGATACCGGCTATCTGTTCCCGGAAACCTATCGCTTCATTGATGAGCTGGCGGATCAGCTCAATCTCAACCTCAAGGTGTTCCGCGCGGAGACCTCACCGGCCTGGCAGGAAGCGCGCTATGGCAAGCTGTGGGAGCAGGGCGTTGAGGGGATTGAGAAATACAACGACATCAATAAAGTGGAACCGATGAATCGCGCGCTGGAAACGCTCGGTGCGCAGACCTGGTTTGCTGGCCTGCGCCGCGATCAGTCCGGTAGCCGGGCTAATCTGCCGGTGCTCGGGGTGCAGCGCGGCGTGTTTAAAGTGCTGCCGATCATCGACTGGGATAACCGCCAGATTCATCAGTATCTGCAGCAGCATAATCTGAAATACCATCCGCTGTGGGATGAAGGCTATCTCTCAGTGGGCGATACCCATACCACCCGTAAGTGGGAGCCAGGCATGGCAGAAGAAGAGACCCGCTTTTTCGGCCTGAAGCGCGAGTGCGGTCTGCACGAAGGGTAAGGGTGCGGTTTCCGGCTTCTCTGCGATTTCACAGAGAAGCCGGTGATTTACTGACCTTTTAAGCCAGCAAATTCTTCAGCCGCGCGCGTGACGTTCACTCGGGTCACCGCGTAGTGCGCCACCGCAACAAAGGGATCTTCTGCCAGTATCGCCTCCAGCCGTTCAGGTTCCATCTCTTTCACCAGCAGCATTCCACCGGTACGCGGATCTTTTCGTCCTGCCGCAATCATTACGCCTGCCTCAAAATAGCGATCCAGCCACGTAATGTGTGCGGCCAGCAGCGCTTCTACCTCTTCCATCGGACGAAAATAATCGAGAGAAACAACGTACATAACAGATCCTCAGACTTTGGGATTAGTGAGTTCGCTTAGCAGCGGCAGCAGAACGCTGACGCTGTCGCGGGTACGGGCGGTAATCCGGCCAGGCATCCAGCGATCCAGATAGTTCAGGTTATCGCGATCGGTCTGATGGCGAATGGTGCCGTCGGGAAAATGACGGCTGCGATGACGCTGCTGAGCGCCATCTTTGTTACCCAGCGTCCAGTTGCTGGCCGTGACATCCAGCAGTGGAAAGCCCGCTTTATCAAAGGCGTTCAGGCCGGGAAAATCCTGGCGGGTTAACTGATGGCTGGCGGCAGAAATGCCATGCTGGCGCGCCAGCAGCAAGGCGCGCTCGCTGGTCTGTTTACGCACCGCGCGCGGGGTATTCATCCCGCTGTTGAAATAGAGATGATCGCCGGCGATCAGGCTGTTGAGATCGATCACCAGCAGGGTATTTTTCTTCTCTCTGGCGCTCATGCGCTCGACATAATCGTCCATGCCGTGCATCTCCGCCTCACCGGCGCTGAGCGCCACGAAGCGCACGCCGTAATGCAGCGGTTGCTGACTCAGCTGTTGTGCCAGCTCCAGCATCACGCCAAGGCCCGAGGCGTTATCATCGACGCCCTGCAGGCGTAAACCACCGAGGTTCTGGTTAGTCTGACTGTTGCTGTGCGGCGTCCAGGTATCCAGATGCGCGACGATCAGAATCTCCTGCGGTTCACTGCCGGCGCGGGCAGCAATCACGGAGGTCGCCGTCAGCTTATGCCAGCGTAATTTTCCGTCATTTTCCTGCCAGTTATAGCCGGTGTTGAACTGCCGGGTATTGGTCTTAAAACCCAGCGCGGAAAATTGCTGCTGCAGATAGTCGGCCGCCATCAGTTCGGCCGGACTGCCGCTCATCCGGCCAGGAAAATAGGTGGCGATGTGACGAACCTGCTGCTCGGCAAAATGGCCAGGCTGGCTGGCAAGTGCCAGCGGGGAAAGTAGCGCGCCAATTAACGTCGCGGCTGCCCTCAATCGGAGGGAAAAAAACATAGTGCGTCCTTTTTCATTTTTCAGATACCGGTCCGGCATGACGCACCGGCCGGTCATGCCGGGCGACATTATAGCCTTTTTGCTCCGGCGTACGATGAACAGAATCAGGCACGGTACGCGCAGCGCTCGCTGGCTGCTCTGGCGGTAATCTGTATTTGCTGCCGGATGTGCCGATTTTTCCCCGCGAGTCCGGAGAATAATCTGTGAGCACGGTCACGGATAACCCCTTAATTCTCCGTCGTTAAGATCAAATTGTTCTGTGCTTTGCGGGGTCGTTATTCCATTCAGTAACTACTCATTCCAATTCGTAATTTCATCTGGATAAACTCAGAGACGTATAGTCGCGTTAATACAAAGTTAAAACATCAGGGTTAACGTGGACTATTTGCCCCTTTTTGCCGATCTCTCTGGCCGCCCGGTTCTGGTTGTCGGCGGTGGAGATATCGCAGCGCGAAAAATTGAACTGCTGCGCCGTGCGCGTGCGCGTGTGCAGATTGCCGCGCGTGAACTCTGCCCTGAACTGCAGGCGCTGATGGAGACGCAGCAGCTGGAGTGGCTGGCGACCGCGTTTGATCCTGCCCAGCTGGACGGCGTTTTTCTGGTGATTGCCGCAACCGATGACAACGCCCTCAATGCTGCCGTATTCGAGGCGGCCAACGCGCGCCAGAAGCTGGTGAACGTGGTGGACGATCAGCCGAAATGCAGCTTTATCTTCCCGTCGATTGTTGACCGTTCACCGCTGGTGGTGGCGATCTCCTCCAGCGGCACCGCGCCGGTGCTGGCGCGGATGCTGCGTGAAAAGCTGGAGGCGCTGCTGCCCGCTAACCTGGGCCAGATGGCTGAGGTGGCCGGACAGTGGCGTGACAAGGTTAAACAGCGTTTTCAGCGGATGTCTGACCGTCGCCGTTTCTGGGAGCGGGCGTTCAACGGCCTGTTCGCCAGTCAGATGTCGGCTGGCAATGTGGATGAGGCGAAACGCACGCTGGATCGTGAACTGCTTGATGAACCGACCCGTCAGGGTGAAATCATTCTGGTGGGCGCGGGCCCGGGCGACAGCGGTCTGCTGACGCTGCGCGGTCTGCAGGTGATGCAGCTGGCCGATGTGGTGCTGTATGACCATCTGGTCAGTGACGAAGTGCTGGAGCTGGTGCGTCGCGACGCCGATCGTATCTGTGTCGGCAAACGGGCCGGCGCGCATTCGGTGCCGCAGGAAGAGACTAATCAGATGCTGGTGAAGCTGGCATTGCAGGGCAAGCGGGTCGTGCGCCTCAAGGGCGGCGATCCCTTTATCTTTGGCCGCGGCGGCGAAGAGCTGCAGGCAGCACAGCAGGCGGGTATTCCGTTTCAGGTGGTGCCGGGCGTTACTGCCGCTGCCGGTGCGACGGCTTACGCCGGTATTCCGCTGACCCACCGCGATTATGCTCAGAGCGTGATGTTTATTACCGGTCACTGTCGTCCGGATGGTGACGACATTGACTGGCCATCGCTGGCGCGGGCACGTCAGACGCTGGCGATCTATATGGGGACGGTTAAGGCTGCGCTGATTAGCGAGGCGCTGATTCAGCATGGCCGCGCAGCGTCAACGCCGGTGGCGGTGATCAGTCGCGGTACGCGTCAGGATCAACAGGTGCTGACCGGCACCTTAGAACAACTCGAGGCGCTGGCCGCCTCTGCACCCACTCCGGCACTGCTGGTGATCGGAGAAGTGGTCAATTTGCACGGGCAACTCGCCTGGTTTCAACATTCGGCACAGCAGGGGGCTCGCGAGTCCGCCGTTGTCAATCTGGCTTGAGGGAAAATCATGGACCAAAAACGACTCACTCATCTGCGTCAGCTGGAGGCGGAGAGTATCCACATCATTCGCGAAGTGGCGGCAGAGTTCAGCAACCCGGTGATGATGTACTCCATCGGTAAAGACTCCTCCGTGATGCTGCATCTGGCGCGTAAGGCCTTCTTCCCAGGCACGCTGCCGTTCCCGCTGCTGCATGTGGATACCGGCTGGAAATTTCGTGAAATGTACGAGTTTCGCGATCGCACCGTAAAAGCGATGGGCGCCGAGCTGCTGGTTCACCGCAACCCGGAAGGCGTGGCGATGGGCATTAACCCGTTCGTCCACGGCAGTGCCAAACACACCGACATCATGAAAACCGAAGGGCTGAAGCAGGCGCTGAATAAATATGGTTTCGATGCGGCTTTTGGTGGCGCACGCCGTGACGAAGAGAAGTCGCGCGCCAAAGAGCGTATCTACTCGTTCCGCGATCGTTTCCATCGCTGGGACCCGAAAAACCAGCGCCCGGAGCTGTGGCACAACTACAACGGTCAGATCAACAAGGGCGAAAGCATCCGCGTTTTCCCGCTGTCGAACTGGACCGAACTGGATATCTGGCAGTACATCTTCCTGGAAAACATCGAGATCGTGCCGCTCTACCTCGCAGCGCCGCGTCCGGTGCTGGAGCGTGATGGCATGCTGATGATGATCGATGACGATCGGATCAATCTGCAGCCCGGTGAAGTGATTAAACAGCGCATGGTGCGTTTCCGTACCCTCGGCTGCTGGCCGCTGACCGGCGCGGTGGAATCGGAGGCGCAAACGCTGCCGGAGATCATCGAAGAGATGCTGGTCTCTACCACCAGTGAGCGTCAGGGCCGCGTGATCGATCGCGATCAGTCCGGGTCGATGGAACTGAAAAAACGTCAGGGTTATTTCTAAGGAGACGCCAGATGAATACCGTAATTGCACAACAGATTGCCGACCAGGGCGGCGTTGAAGCCTGGCTGACCGCACAACAACACAAGAGCCTGCTGCGTTTTCTGACCTGCGGCAGCGTCGATGATGGCAAAAGCACCCTGATTGGTCGCCTGCTGCACGATACCCGGCAGATCTATGAAGATCAGCTCTCTTCGCTGCACAACGACAGCAAGCGTCACGGTACCCAGGGCGAGAAGCTCGATCTGGCGCTGCTGGTGGATGGTCTGCAGGCCGAGCGCGAGCAGGGCATCACCATTGATGTGGCCTATCGCTACTTCTCGACTGAAAAGCGTAAATTTATTATCGCTGATACGCCGGGACATGAGCAGTACACCCGTAATATGGCGACCGGTGCCTCAACCTGCGATCTGGCGATCCTGCTGATCGATGCCCGTAAAGGCGTGCTGGATCAGACCCGTCGGCACAGCTTTATCTCGACGCTGCTGGGGATCAAACACCTGGTGGTGGCGATCAATAAGATGGATCTGGTGGAGTACGATCAGGATCGTTACGAGCAGATCAAACAGGATTATCTCGATTTCGCTGCGCAGTTGCCGGACGACCTCGATATCCGTTTCGTGCCGATGTCGGCGCTGGAAGGGGATAACGTAGCATCAGCCAGCCAGACCATGTCGTGGTACAGCGGTCCGACGCTGCTCGACGTGCTGGAAACGGTTGAACTGAAACGCGTGGTCGATCATCAGCCGATGCGTTTCCCGGTACAGTATGTCAACCGTCCAAACCTCGATTTCCGCGGCTACGCCGGAACGCTGGCTTCAGGCAGCGTACAGGTCGGCCAGCGTGTGAAGGTGCTGCCATCCGGTGTCGAATCCAGCATCGCCCGCATTGTGACCTTTGATGGCGATCTGCAGGAAGCGGGTGCAGGCGAAGCGATTACCCTTGTGCTGCAGGATGAGATTGATATCAGCCGTGGCGATCTGCTGGTGGATGCCAGTGAAGATCTGGCAGCGGTTCAGTCTGCCAGCGTTGACGTGGTCTGGATGGCAGAACAGCCGCTGCAGGCCGGTCAGAGTTACGACCTGAAAATCGCCGGTAAGAAAACCCGTGGCCGGGTAGAGAAGTTGCTGCATCAGGTCGAGATCAACTCGCTGGAGACGCGTCAGGTCGATACGCTGCCGCTGAACGGTATTGGTCGCATTGAGATCACCTTTGACGAACCGATGGTGCTCGACAGCTATCAGCAGAACCCGGTGACCGGCGGCATGATCTTTATCGATCGCCTGAGCAACGTTACCGTGGGTGCCGGCATGATCCATCAGCCAAACCATGATGCCCCGGTTAATACCGGCGAGTTCAGCGCCTTTGAACTGGAACTGAATGCGCTGGTGCGCCGTCACTTCCCACACTGGAACGCGCGCGATCTGCTGGGCGGTCAATAATGGCCCGGCACGATGACAACGTGGTGTGGCATGACCATCCGGTGACCCGCACCGCCCGCGAACAGCAGCACGGCCATCAGGGCGTGGTGCTGTGGTTCACCGGGCTGTCAGGCTCGGGGAAATCGACCGTGGCGGGCGCGCTGGAGCAGGCGCTGCACCGCATTGGCGTCAGCACCTATCTGCTGGATGGCGACAATGTGCGTCATGGCCTGTGCCGCGATCTCGGTTTCAGCGATGACGACCGCAAAGAGAACATTCGTCGGGTCGGCGAAGTGGCGAAGCTGATGGTGGACGCCGGGCTGGTGGTGCTGACCGCCTTTATTTCGCCGCATCGCGCCGAACGTCAGATGGTCCGCGATCTGCTGGAATCGGGCCAGTTTATTGAGGTGTTTGTGGATACGCCGCTGGCGGTGTGCGAAGCGCGCGATCCTAAAGGACTCTATCGCAAAGCACGCGCCGGTGAGCTGCGTAATTTCACCGGGATCGATAGCGTATACGAAGCGCCGGAAAGCCCGGAAATCCAGCTGGATGGCGAACAATTGGTTACAAAACTTGCCGCCCAATTGTTAGACCTGCTGCGTGACCGCGATATCATCAGATCCTGAACAGACAGCGGCAAATCCACGTTGATTTGCCGCCTTCGCGTCAACAGGACCTCTATGCAGAACATTACTCCCATGCTGGCTCGTAAAGATGAAAGCACCCCGGATGAGCCGCGTTCGTCGCTGCCGGGCGGCATCATCGGCTTTTTTGCCTACTGGTGCGCGCTGGCCATTCCCTTCCTGTTGTACGGCTCTAACACCTTGTTTTTCTTTCTCTACACCTGGCCTTTCTTCCTGGCACTGCTGCCGGTCTCGGTGCTGATGGGCATTGCGCTCAACACGCTGCTGCGCGGCCAGTTGTTGTGGACCACGCTCGCCACAGTCATTCTGGTCATTTGCCTGTTCTGGTTAATGTTCTCTTTTCTCTCCGGCTGGTAACCCTCTCGTGCCAGCGCGCTGATGTGCAAACGCATCGGCAGGTTACAAAACTTTTCCCGTCTGGTGATCCCTCTGATTCATATTTTGCGCAGACGCGCAGCAAAGCGCGCCATTTTCGCCACTGGTGTGGAGTCCTGTGCAAAGTTATGGGATGATTGGGCCGTTTTTAGGGGGCGGGATGGGAAAACTGACGTTACTGCTATTGGTGCTGCTTGGCTGGCTGCAATATTCATTGTGGCTGGGAAAAAATGGCATCCATGACTATACGCGCGTCAACGATGACGTCGCGGTGCAACAGGCGAATAACGCCAAACTGAAATCGCG
This sequence comes from Pantoea sp. USHLN298, assembly GCF_037149395.1. NCBI lineage: Bacteria > Pseudomonadati > Pseudomonadota > Gammaproteobacteria > Enterobacterales > Erwiniaceae > Pantoea > Pantoea sp. USHLN298. The sequence continues at coordinate 28,522 of NZ_JBBCRO010000006.1, read as the reverse complement.
TAACGATCAGCTGTTTGCCGAAATTGACGATCTCAATGGCGGCTCTGAAGCGATCGAGGAACGCGCACGCAATGAATTGGGCATGATCAAACCCGGTGAAACCTTCTATCGCCTTGTGCCTGACCAGAACAAACGCAACGCGCAACAAGCAGCGCAAAACCAACAACGATAAAACATGAACAATCTGTCCACCCTTGCGGATGTGATTGCTGTGGTGCCCGCTGCCGGAATCGGCAGCCGCATGCAGGCAAGCTGTCCTAAGCAGTATCTGACGATTGGTCAGCACACCCTTCTGGAACACAGCATTGCACGCCTGTTTTCCCATCCCGCTATCAAACAGGTGATTGTCGCCCTGAGCCCCAATGACCCGCATTTTGCCGCGCTGCCGCTGGCACGCGATCCGCGCGTGCTGCAGGTGACCGGCGGTGAAACGCGTGCCGAGTCGGTGCTGGCCGGCTTGCAGGCTGCCAAAGGCGCCTCATGGGTATTAGTGCATGATGCGGCGCGTCCCTGTCTGCATCCGGACGACCTTCAGCATCTGCTGAGCGTGCGTCAACAGAGCCACGTTGGTGGCATACTCGCGGCGCCGGTGCGTGACACCATGAAGCGGGGCGAGCCGAGTAAAGCGGCTATCGCCCATACCGTTGAGCGTGAAGATCTGTGGCACGCTTTAACGCCGCAATTTTTCCCGCACGCGTTACTCACTGCCTGCCTGACGCGCGCGCTGTCTGAAGGTGCCACCATCACGGATGAGGCGTCGGCGCTGGAGTATTGCGGCTATCATCCGGTGCTGGTGAGCGGACGCAGCGATAACATCAAAGTTACCCGGCCAGAAGATCTGGCGCTGGCGGCTTTTTATCTCAGTCAGATTCAATTAAAGGAGAGCGCATAATGCGTATCGGTCACGGTTTTGACGTTCACGCCTTCGGTGGAGAGGGTCCGCTGGTGATTGGCGGCGTGCGAATCCCGTTTGAACAGGGATTTATCGCCCACTCTGATGGCGATGTCGCGCTGCATGCGCTGACTGACGCGCTGTTAGGTGCGGTGGCAATGGGCGACATTGGTAAGCTGTTCCCGGATACCGATCCTGCTTTTAAAGGGGCCGACAGCCGCGGTTTGCTGCGTGAAGCCTGGCGTCGTATTGAAGCTAAAGGCTACCGCATCGGCAACGTCGATGTGACCCTGATTGCCCAGGCACCCAAAATGCTGCCGCACGTACCGCAAATGCGCATCAATATTGCTGAAGATCTCGGCTGCCATATGGATGCGGTCAACGTGAAAGCGACCACCACCGAGAAGCTCGGCTTCACCGGTCGTGGCGAAGGGATCGCCTGTGAGGCGGTGGCCCTGCTGCTCAAAGCCGATAGCCAGTGATGCTGCACTATCTGCACGGCGTGCCTGCCGCCACCGGCGTGATCAAAGCTAACCCGGAAGATTTCGTGGTGGTGGAAGATCTCGGCTATGGCGCGGACGGGGAAGGCGAGCATCTGCTGGTGCGCATCCGCAAAGTGGGTGCCAATACCCGCTTTGTCGCAGAGGCGCTGGCGAAGTATCTCGGCATCCATCAGCGTGATATGAGCTACGCCGGCATGAAAGATCGTCATGCGGTGACCGAGCAGACGCTCTGTTTTCGTCTGCCGGGCAATGCGATGCCGGATCTGCGCGGCTTTGCGCTGGAAGGGGTAGAGATCCTTGAAGTGGCGCGCCACAAGCGTAAGTTGCGTATCGGCGCGCTGGCGGGCAATGCGTTCCGTCTGGTGATCCGTCAGATCAGCGATCGCGATGCAGTGGAAACCCGTCTGACGCAGATACGCGATGCTGGCGTGCCTAACTATTTTGGCGAGCAGCGTTTTGGCCGTAACGGCAACAACCTGATTATGGCGGAAAAGTGGGCGCGCAATGAGATTGTGATGCGCGATCGTAACAAGCGCAGCCTGCTGCTGTCAGCGGCGCGCAGCGCGCTGTTTAATCAGGTCACCAGCGCGCGTCTGCAACAGCAGGGCGGACTCAGCCAGGTGATGAGCGGCGATGCACTGCAGCTCACCGGACGGGGCAGCTGGTTTGTCGCTCAGCCTGAGGAGCTCCACGCACTGCAGGCCCGCGTTGATCAACACCAATTGCGCATCACGGCGCCGTTGCCGGGCTGTGGCGAGGCCGGTCCGCAGGCGGATGCGCTGGCGTTTGAACAGCAGGCGCTGGCTGAAGCGACGCTCTTGCTTAGCCTGATCACGCGTGAACGCGTCGATGCAGCCCGCCGCGCGATGCTGGTGGTGCCTCGCGATCTGTGCTGGAACTGGTGGGATGAGGTGACGCTGGAGATGAGCTTCTGGCTCCCCGCTGGCAGCTTTGCCACCAGCGTGGTCAGAGAGCTGCTGACCCAGACTGACGCGCTTGATAATATTGACGAGTAATCCCTGCTGCAACATTACCCTGAATGTGGGTATTGTTGCGGCAAACCCCCGCAGTAGTATGATTTACGCCTACCACTTCCTTGCATGCCTCGCTAGAATGCAAAAATCGCTGTCCGGTCTTCACCTGTTGCCATGCTGTTCAAACGGGTCCTGTCACGGCGACCAGTCGAATAGAAAAAGGTCAGAATAAATGCGGATATTGCTCAGCAACGATGACGGCATTCACGCGCCAGGTATTCAAACGCTGGCGAAAGCCCTGCGGCACTTTGCTGAAGTGCAGGTGGTTGCGCCCGATCGTAACCGAAGCGGCGCGTCGAACTCATTAACGCTGGAAACGCCGCTGCGCACCTTTACTCATGAGAATGGGGATATCGCGGTGCAGATGGGCACGCCGACAGACTGTGTTTATCTTGGCGTCAATGCGCTGATGCAGCCCCGTCCCGACATTGTGGTGTCGGGAATCAACGCTGGGCCCAATCTGGGGGATGATGTGATCTATTCCGGCACGGTGGCGGCGGCGATGGAAGGGCGTCACCTGGGGCTGCCTGCGGTAGCGGTATCGCTCAATGGTCATCAGCATTATGCGACAGCGGCGGCGGTGACCTGCGCTATTCTCAAGGCGCTGACGCAGCAACCGCTACGCACCGGCCGCATTCTTAACATCAACGTACCGGACCTGCCGCTGGCCGAGCTGAAAGGCATCCGCGTGACGCGCTGTGGCAGCCGGCATCCTGCCGATCAGGTTATCGCCCAGCAGGACCCGCGCGGCAACACCCTTTACTGGATTGGGCCGCCGGGGGAAAAGCTGGATGCCGGTCCGGATACCGACTTTGCCGCGGTGGATCAGGGCTATGTCTCGGTGACTGCGCTGCATGTCGATCTGACCGCGCACAGCGCCCAGGATGTGCTGCATGAGTGGCTGGCTAAAGCTGAGGTGAACCTGGCATGGTGAATCGGCGTATTGAGACATTGCTGTCACAACTGCGTCAGCAGGGAATTGATGACGAGAACCTGCTGAAAGCCATCAGCGATGTGCCGCGTGAACGCTTTATCGATGAGGCTTTTGAACATAAAGCCTGGGATAATGTGGCCCTGCCGATCGGCTCCGGCCAGACCATCTCCCAGCCTTATATGGTGGCGCGAATGACGGCGCTGCTGGCGCTGAATCCGCATTCACGGGTGCTGGAAATCGGCACCGGTTCCGGCTATCAGACCGCCATCCTCGCCCATCTGGTGGATCACGTCTATTCAGTTGAACGTATTAAAGGGCTGCAGTGGCAGGCCAAGCGCCGCCTGAAACAGCTCGATCTGCATAATGTCTCGACCCGACATGGCGATGGCTGGCAGGGCTGGCCGTCGCGCGGGCCGTTCGACGCCATCATCGTTACCGCAGCCCCGCCAGAAATTCCGATTGCGCTGATAGCGCAACTGGCAGAAGGCGGCATTATGGTGCTGCCGGTCGGCGAAGATCAGCAGGTGCTGAAACGTCTGCGCCGTCAGGGCGAAGAAATTATTGAAGAAACGATTGAGCCGGTACGGTTTGTGCCGCTGGTTCAGGGCGATCTTGCCTGACCGGCTTCGTATTTCTTCACAACTGTTTCATAGCACCACGTACTTGATATTGTTACTATCCAATTTAATCAACAAAAACGCAGATTTTATCGCGCCGCGCAGAGCATTCTGCTGGCAAGTACAGTGAAACAGGTACATCAGGGTTGCCATCACGGGGGATCAATGAGCACGGGAAGCACAATTTTTCAGTTACGCCGTCTGGCGGCGCTTTCACTGGTAGGTTTTTGGCTGGCAGGCTGTAGCTCCAGCGACAACACACAAGCACCCATTAGCCGCGTTGGTGATGGCGGCGGCATGAGCAGCAGCCAGAGTGGCGCAGCAAGCGCCTCTGGTGGTGTTCCCGCGATGCCTTCACAGGGCGGAATGTTAAGCGGAAGTGCAGCATCTGCCTCTGGCAATGGCGGAATGGTTAGTGCCAATAATAATGTGGAGACGCAAAATGGCCGAATCGTGTACAACCGCAGTTATCAGAATATTCCTAAAGGTAGCTACTCCGGCGAAACATATACCGTAAAACGTGGCGACACATTGTTTTACATCGCCTGGATCACCGGCAACGATTTCCGCGATTTAGCCCAGCGTAACAACGTTCCGGCGCCGTATAGCCTGAATGTCGGGCAAACTTTGCAGATTGGCAACGGTTCCGGTCAGCCGATTACTGGCGGTAATGCCATTACCGTTGCTGATGCAACGCAGGGCGGTGTTCCGACCACGCCACAAATTAAATCTGCCGCTGTTGCACAGCAACCTGTTATTACGTATTCTGATGATTCGGGTAGTTCGAGCGGCAGTAAACTGTTGCCTTCGAAAGGAGCAAATGTTGCAACGACAACAGCTCCAGTGGTTACCGCACCCCCAACGGTTAGCAGCACAACCAATAGCTCGACGCCGGTAGGAAGCTGGCGTTGGCCGACCGATGGGAAGATCATCGATAACTTCTCTGCTGCCGAAGGCGGCAATAAAGGTATCGATATCGCCGGCACGCGTGGACAGTCTGTCGTCGCTACCGCTTCAGGAAGGGTGGTGTACGCAGGTAACGCGCTCCGGGGTTACGGTAATCTGATCATCATCAAACACAATGATGATTACCTGAGTGCCTACGCCCATAACGATACAATGCTGGTCCGGGAACAACAGGAAGTTAAGGCGGGGCAGAAGATCGCAACCATGGGTAGCACCGGAACCAGTTCAGTAAGATTACACTTTGAAATTCGTTACAAGGGGAAATCCGTAAACCCGTTGCGTTATTTACCGCAGCGATAATCCGGCAGAACGCACTTTTTTGATGTTCTGCCCTGGAATCACGGGTAGGAGCCGCTTATGAGCCAGAATACGCTGAAAGTAAACGAGTTACATGAGAACGCGGAATTCGAGGAGAATGGAGCAGAGGTTTTTGATGAGAAGGCTCTCGTCGAAAACGAACCTGGTGATAACGACGTAGCGGAAGAAGAGTTGTTATCACAGGGTGCGACGCAACGTGTGTTAGATGCGACGCAGCTCTATCTCGGGGAGATTGGCTATTCTCCGTTGTTAACGGCAGAGGAAGAAGTGCTCTTCGCTCGCCGTGCATTGCGAGGTGACATCCCTTCCCGTCGCCGCATGATCGAAAGTAACTTACGCCTGGTGGTCAAGATCGCCCGTCGTTACAGCAATCGTGGTTTAGCACTGCTGGACCTGATTGAAGAAGGTAACCTCGGCCTGATCCGTGCCGTTGAGAAGTTTGACCCGGAGCGCGGGTTCCGTTTCTCAACTTACGCCACCTGGTGGATTCGTCAGACTATTGAACGGGCGATCATGAATCAAACCCGTACCATTCGTCTGCCGATTCATATTGTTAAAGAACTGAACGTTTATCTGCGTACTGCGCGTGAACTCTCCCACAAGCTTGACCATGAGCCAAGCGCGGAAGAGATCGCCGAGCAGCTGGATAAACCGGTTGATGACGTAAGCCGTATGTTGCGTCTCAACGAACGCATCACTTCAGTTGATACGCCATTAGGCGGAGATTCTGAAAAAGCGTTGCTGGATATTCTGGCCGATGAAAAAGACAACGGACCGGAAGACACCACGCAAGACGATGATATGAAACAGAGCATCGTTAAGTGGTTGTTTGAACTGAACGCTAAGCAGCGTGAAGTGCTGGCACGTCGTTTCGGCCTGTTAGGCTATGAAGCGGCAACGCTTGAAGATGTAGGCCGTGAAATTGGTTTAACCCGTGAGCGTGTCCGTCAGATTCAGGTTGAAGGTTTGCGCCGTCTGCGCGAAATCCTGCAGGCGCAGGGCCTCAACATTGAAGCTCTGTTTCGGGAATAACAGCTTCGTGAATAACTGATTTAAGTGCGAAAAGCGGTGGTGAAAACCACCGCTTTTTTTATGTCTGCTGTTCAGGGAAAAGCGCAGCAGAGAGAATCCGCGCAGCGCGGCGGCTGATAACGGCACCAGTAAAGCATCGCATGCATCAGGCCTGACCGGATGCACGCGCTGTTTACACCAGCGATTTAAGACGATAGATCCATTCCAGCGCCTGACGTGGCGTCAGGGTATCCGGGTCCAGTGCCTCAAGCGCTTCAACCGCCGGTGAGGTCTCTTCAACCAGCAGCGGCAGTTGCGATCCATCTACTGTTGAAGAGGCGGTGTGGCTGGAAACCGTCTCCAGCTCCTTCAGCTTGTTACGCGCCCGCTTGATCACTTCCTTTGGCACGCCCGCCAGTGCAGCGACGGCAAGACCATAACTCTTGCTGGCTGCGCCATCCTGTACGCTGTGCATAAAGGCGATGGTGTCGCCATGCTCCACTGCATCCAGATGCACATTGACCACGCCTTCCATTTTTTCCGGCAGGGTGGTCAGCTCAAAGTAGTGGGTAGCGAACAGCGTCATCGCCTTGATGCGGTTTGCCAGATTTTCGGCGCAGGCCCAGGCCAGCGATAACCCATCGTAGGTTGAGGTGCCACGGCCAATCTCATCCATCAGCACCAGGCTGTTTTCGGTGGCGTTGTGCAGGATGTTAGCGGTTTCGGTCATCTCCACCATAAAGGTCGAACGGCCGGAGGCCAGATCGTCAGCCGCACCAACGCGGGTGAAGATACGATCCAGCGGACCGATCAGCGTTTCATCCGCCGGTACGAAGCTGCCAATCCACGCCATCAGCGCAATCAGCGCAGTCTGTCGCATATAGGTACTTTTACCGCCCATATTGGGTCCGGTAATGATCAGCATCCGGCGCTGCGGTGCCAGCGAAAGCGGGTTAGCAATGAACGGCTCTTTCAGTACCTGTTCCACTACCGGATGGCGTCCACCACTGATTTTAATGCCTGGCTTGTCCTGCAGTACCGGACGGCAGTAGTTAAGTGACCAGGCGCGTTCTGCCAGGTTGCTAAGCACATCCAGCTCAGCCAGCGCCGCGGCACTCAGCTGTAATGCTTCCAGATGCGGTAACAGCTGATCAAACAGCGCCTCATACAGGCTTTTTTCCAGCGCCAGCGCCTTGCCTTTCGAGGTGAGCACCTTATCTTCGTACTCTTTCAGTTCCGGAATAATGTAGCGTTCGGCATTTTTTAGCGTCTGGCGGCGGACATAGTGCATCGGCACCTGATGACTCTGACCCCGGCTGACCTGAATGTAGTAGCCATGTACCGCATTAAAGCCAACCTTCAGCGTATCCAGCCCCAGCTTTTCACGCTCGCGGATCTCCAGCTTGTCGAGATAGTCGGTGGCACCGTCAGCAAGGGCGCGCCACTCATCCAGTTCCGCGTTGTAGCCGGGCGCGATCACGCCACCATCACGGATCAGCACCGGTGGCGATTCAATTACCGCCCGCTCCAGCAGCTCGCGCAGGTCGGTAAATTCGCCCATCCGGGTCCGTAGCTGTTTCAGCTGTTCCGACTCCACCTCAGCCAGCAGCTGGTTCAGCTCGGGCAACTGCTGAAACGCATGGCGCATCCGGGCCAGATCGCGTGGACGTGCAGTACGCAGAGCTAAACGCGCCAGAATACGCTCCAGGTCACCAACCTGGCGCAGCACCGGTTGCAGGGTTTCGCTGAGATTTTGCAGCTCGGCAATCGACTCCTGACGCTGATTGATAATGCGGGCATCGCGCAGCGGCATATGCAGCCAGCGCTTCAGCATCCGGCTGCCCATCGGCGTAACGGTTTTATCCAGCACCGCCGCCAGGGTATTTTCAGTTCCACCTGCCAGGTTCTGGGTAATTTCCAGGTTACGGCGGGTTGCCGCATCCATAATGATGCTGTCCTGCTGCCGCTCCATGCTCAGAGAGCGAATGTGGGGCAGGGTAGTGCGCTGGGTATCTTTGACATACTGCAGCAGGCAACCGGCGGCACTGAGACCAAGGTGGGCATTTTCGACGCCGAAACCGTTGAGATCGCGGGTGCCAAACTGCAGGTTCAGCTGCTGACGTGCGGTATCAATCTCAAATTCCCACAGCGGACGACGGCGCAGGCCGCGGCGCTGATCGATCAGCGACATCGCCTGAAAATCTTCCGGATAGAGCAGCTCGGCGGGATTGGTGCGTTGTAATTCTGCCGCCATGGTTTCCGCATCGCCGGGTTCAGTCAGACGAAAACGGCCAGAACTGATATCCAGCGTGGCATAGCCAAAGCCGCGCGGACCCTGAACAATCGCCGCCAGCAGGTTGTCTTGCCGCTCCTGCAGCAGCGCCTCATCACTGATGGTGCCGGGCGTGACGATGCGCACCACTTTGCGCTCAACCGGCCCTTTGCTCAGCGCGGGATCGCCGATCTGCTCACAAATCGCCACGGATTCACCCAGCTGCACCAGCTTCGCCAGATAACTTTCGACCGCATGATAAGGTACGCCAGCCATCGGAATCGGTTCGCCAGCCGAAGCGCCGCGTTTGGTGAGTGAAATTTCCAGCAACTGCGAGGCGCGCTTTGCGTCGTCATAAAACAGCTCGTAGAAATCGCCCATACGGTAAAACAGCAGAATGTCAGGATGCTCCGCCTTGAGTCGCAGGTATTGCTGCATCATCGGCGTATGGGAAGGAAAATCCTTTTCGGTTGGCTCTTGCATAGGGTTTTAACTCATATTCAATGCGGTAAGATTCTGGCTGCTGACGCCTGATGAGCCGAAGCGGCTCAGCGTCAGCGCGCAGGATAAGCTGATGATAACGAATAGGGTGGTGGATATACCAGCCTGATGCATCGCCGTATCGTCAGCCGTTGTCGCCTGAGCGGCACCCTATCAAACCGGGGAGGCAACTGGCGACAGAAAAAAGCCGGTTTTTCCGCTGTTGTGTTGCGGCTGCGAGACTGATCGCGAATCCTGTTGCACCAGCCTGACGGCGCGCGTCTCACGCTGGCGCTAAACGTGTCCGTTTTGCAGCGCCCAGACCGCCGCTTCCAGCCGTGATTTCAGGTTCATCTTTTTCAGCAAGTATTTGACGTGCACTTTGACCGTACTTTCACTGATCGCCAGTTTGCGGGCAATCGCTTTATTGGTCATGCCGGCGCTGATCAGTTGCAGAATATCGCGCTCGCGGCGCGTGAGCTGATTGATATCCCGTGCCGGTGCAGGACGGTCTTCACGTAACCGGGCGACCAGAATCGGGGTTAAGGCTTCGCTAAGAACGGTCTGTCCAGCCGCCGCCTGATGCAGTGCTTTCAGCAGCGCTTCCGGCTCCATGTCTTTCAGCAGATAACCGTCGGCGCCGCGTTTCAGGGCGCTGACCACATCCTCTTCATGGTCGGAAACAGTGAAAACCACCACCCGGCCAGAGAGCGAAATCTCGCGCAGCCGGCTCAGGGTATCCAGACCGTTCAGGCCCGGCATATTGAGATCGAGCAGGATCAGGTCAGGATCGTGCTGCTGTGCCAGCGCCACGCCATCAAATCCGTTACCCGCTTCAGCGACCACCTGCAACCTTTCATCCAGCGCAATCAGCTGTTTCAGGCCGTTACGCAGCATGGGATGGTCGTCGATAAGTAACAGCGTAAATTTTTCTGGCGTCACGTCACTACTCCGTGGGTTCGCGCGCAGGGCGAAGTGAGATAAAGCGCTATCTTACCGGGGAAGCCGGGTCGCTATATACCCCTTATGGACTACTCCTTTATTTCCTCAGGTCGACCCGCCATTCACCGGTTTTCATCGCCTGCTTTAAAAACCCCTGATAATTAAGGGTTATTTGCTGTTTCTTCATCTACTTAACCGGGATAAACGCCGGCCTGCGGTGCTTAACAACCTGCTTTGCGGTTGATTTGTATCAAGCTGCCCGCCAGGTCAGATGCGCAGGATATGCACAATTATTATCCTGTTAATGAGAGAGTTATGACCCAATCCGCCCCACTGCAAACCGAAACGCGACGCGCGTTAATTCAGGACTGGCAGCCGGAAAATGAGGCTTTCTGGCAGGCGCAAGGTAAACGTATCGCCAGCCGTAACCTGTGGATCTCCGTCTTCTGTCTGCTGCTCGCCTTCTGCGTCTGGATGCTGTTCAGCACTGTCGCGGTTAACCTGAATAAAGTTGGCTTTAACTTTAGCACCGAGCAGCTCTTTTTACTGACCGCGCTGCCGTCGGTTTCTGGCGCGTTGCTGCGCGTCCCTTACTCTTTTGTTATTCCCATCTTTGGAGGACGTCGCTGGACCGCTTTCAGCACCGGCATCCTGATCATTCCCTGCCTGTGGCTCGGCTTTGCCGTACAGGACAGCCAGACCTCATTCACGACTTTTATGGTGATTTCCCTGCTATGCGGTTTCGGTGGCGCTAACTTTGCTTCCAGCATGGGCAATATCAGCTTCTTCTTCCCCAAAGCCCATCAGGGCGGCGCGCTGGGCATCAACGGCGGTCTGGGTAACCTTGGCGTCAGCGTGATGCAGTTTGTCGCCCCGCTGGCGATCTCCTGTGCCATTTTTGGTTTTGCCGACGTAGGTCATACCACCGTCACCGGCGACAGCATCTGGCTGGAAAATGCATCCTGGATCTGGGTGCCGTTACTGGCGATCGGCATGCTGGCGGCCTGGTTCGGCATGAACGACCTCGCAGCGGCCAAATCCTCGCTGCGTGAGCAGTTGCCGGTGCTGAAACGCCCGCACCTGTGGATCATGGCGCTGCTCTATCTGGCGACCTTTGGCTCATTTATCGGTTTCTCTGCCGGTTTTGCCATGCTGACGAAGACGCAGTTTCCTGATGTTGTGATCATGCATTACGCCTTTTTCGGACCGTTTATTGGCGCACTGGCCCGTTCAGCAGGCGGCATCATTTCTGACCGTTTCGGCGGTATCCGCGTCACGCTGATCAACTATGTGCTGATGGCGCTGTTTGCGGCGCTGCTGTTCCTCACCCTGCCGGGTGCCGGACATGATGGCTCGTTCGTTGCCTTCTTCGCCGTGTTTATGGGCCTGTTCCTGACCGCCGGCCTGGGTAGCGGCTCCACTTATCAGATGATTGCGGTGATTTTCCGCAAGCTCACGCTGGATCGCATTAAAGCAGAAGGCGGCGACGATGCGCTGGCCCTGCGTGAAGCGGGTACCGAAACGTCCGCTGCGCTGGGCTTTATCTCTGCGATAGGCGCGCTGGGCGGCTTCTTCATTCCGCAGACCTTTGGCCTGTCGCTCTCAATGACCGGTTCGCCAGCCGGTGCGATGAAGATTTTCCTGGTGTTTTACCTCTGCTGTATCGCCATTACCTGGCTGGTTTACGCACGCAAGTCCCGCGCCTGATAACAACAATGCCGGCGTGGCGCGCCGGCAATTATTCACTTTCTGCGTCCTCACTGACGCAGGGTTAGCAATGTCACACTAAGCCTTCAGGAGTATTCCGGATGAGCAAGTTTCTTGATCGGTTTCGCTATTTCAAACAGCTGGCAGAACCGTTTTCCGGCCAGCATGGCCAGACCCTGAACAGTAATCGCGACTGGGAAGATGGTTACCGCAGTCGCTGGCAGCACGATAAAATTGTTCGCTCGACTCACGGCGTGAACTGCACCGGCTCATGCAGCTGGAAGATCTACGTGAAAAATGGCCTGGTGACCTGGGAGACGCAGCAGACCGACTATCCGCGAACCCGTCCCGATCTGCCAAATCATGAACCCCGCGGCTGCCCGCGCGGCGCCAGCTACTCCTGGTATCTCTACAGCGCGAACCGGCTGAAATATCCGCTGATGCGTAAGAAGCTGATTCAGCTCTGGCGCGAGGCGAAAACGCAGCACAGCGATCCGGTCGATGCCTGGGCTTCGATTATCAGCAATCCGGAAAAAGCCAAAAGCTACAAGCAGGCACGCGGCCGCGGTGGATTTGTGCGTTCCAGCTGGCAGGAGGTCAACGAGATGATCGCCGCCGCCAACATCTGCACCGCAAAAACCTACGGCCCGGACCGGGTGATGGGGTTCTCGCCCATCCCGGCGATGTCGATGGTTTCTTATGCGGCGGGCGCGCGTTATCTGTCGCTGATTGGCGGCACCTGCCTGAGTTTTTACGACTGGTATTGCGATCTGCCACCGGCATCGCCGATGACCTGGGGTGAGCAGACCGACGTACCGGAATCAGCCGACTGGTATAACTCCTCTTACATCATCGCCTGGGGCTCAAACGTGCCGCAGACGCGTACCCCGGATGCGCACTTCTTTACCGAGGTGCGTTACAAAGGCACCAAAACCGTGGCGGTCACGCCGGACTATGCGGAAGTCGCCAAGCTGTGCGACCAGTGGCTGAATCCGAAACAGGGCACCGACAGCGCGATGGCGCTGGCGATGGGCCATGTGATGCTGAAAGAGTTTCACCTCGATCGCGAAGTCAGCTATTTCAGCGACTACGTGCGTCGTTATACCGACATGCCGATGCTGGTGCTGCTGGAGCCGCGTGAAGGCGGTTATTACGCCGCCGGACGCCAGCTGCGCGCCAGCGATCTGGTCGACGGGCTGGGCCAGCAGAATAATCCTGAATGGAAAACGGTGGCGATCAACGAAGCGACCGGCCAGCTGGTGGCACCGCAGGGTTCAATCGGCTTCCGCTGGGGTGAAAAGGGCAAATGGAACCTTGAGCAGCGTGACGGCGCGTCACAGCAGGAAGTTGAACTGCAGCTTAGCCTGCTGGGCAGCCATGACGAGGTGGTTGAGGTGGGTTTCCCTTACTTTGGCGGCATCACCAGCGAACATTTCAACAGCGTGGCGCTGGATGAGATCCTGCTGCATAAGCTGCCGGTAAAACGTCTGCAACTGGCCGATGGCAGCGAAGCGCTGGTCACCAGCGTCTACGATCTGACGCTGGCTAACTATGGGCTGGAGCGCGGGCTGGACGATGCCAACTGCGCGCAAACTTACGACGAGATCAAAGCGTACAGCCCGGCCTGGGCGGAACAGATTACCGGCGTATCACGTCAGAACATCATCCGCATCGCCCGTGAGTTTGCCGAAAACGCCGAGAAGACCCGTGGCCGTTCAATGATTATCGTCGGTGCCGGTATGAACCACTGGTATCACATGGATATGAACTACCGTGGCCTGATGAACATGCTGATCTTCTGCGGCTGCGTCGGGCAGAGCGGGGGTGGCTGGGCGCACTACGTTGGCCAGGAGAAGTTGCGTCCGCAGACCGGCTGGGCACCGCTGGCGTTTGGTCTCGACTGGCAACGTCCGCCACGTCAGATGAACAGCACCTCCTTTTTCTATAACCACTCCAGCCAGTGGCGTTATGAAACGCTGGCCACCAGCGAGCTGCTGTCGCCGCTGGCCGATAAAAGTCGCTACAGCGGCAGCCTGATCGATCTCAACGTGCGTTCCGAACGCATGGGCTGGCTGCCATCTGCGCCTCAGCTTAACGTCAACCCGTTACGCATCGCCGCCCAGGCGAAAGCCGCCGGTCAGTCGCCGCTGGATTACACCGTGGAGAGCCTGAAAAACGGAACGATGCGTTTCGCCGCTGAACAGCCAGACGATCCGCAGAACTTCCCGCGCAACCTGTTTGTCTGGCGCTCCAACCTGCTCGGCTCATCCGGTAAAGGGCATGAGTACATGCTGAAGTACCTGCTGGGTACGGAAAACGGTATTCAGGGCAAAGATTTAGGCCAGCAGGGCCGCGTCAAGCCGGAAGAGGTGGAGTGGCAGGATCAGGGAGCAGAAGGCAAGCTCGATCTGGTCGTTACGCTCGATTTCCGCATGTCCAGCACCTGTCTTTATTCCGATGTGGTGCTGCCAACTGCCACCTGGTATGAAAAAGACGATATGAATACCTCGGATATGCATCCGTTTATTCATCCGCTCTCGGCTGCCGTTGATCCCGCCTGGGATTCAAAAAGCGACTGGGAGATTTATAAGGGCATCGCGAAAGCCTTTTCCGATCTCTGCCCTGGCCATTTAGGGGTAGAAACCGATGTAGTCACGCTGCCGGTACTGCACGATTCGCCAGCCGAACTGGCGCAGCCTTTTGAGGCGAAAGACTGGAAAAAAGGCGAATGTGAGCTGATTCCGGGTAAAACCGCGCCACACATTATGGTGGTGGAGCGTGACTATCCGGCCACCTGGGCGCGCTTTACTTCGCTGGGTCCGCTGCTCGATACCCTGGGTAACGGCGGCAAGGGCATCGGCTGGAATACCCAGAAAGAGGTCGATTTCCTCAAGCAGCTTAACTATGTCAAAGCGGATGGCCCGGCGGCGGGACGGCCGAATATTGATACGGCCATCGACGCAGCCGAGGTGATTCTGGCGCTGGCGCCGGAAACCAACGGTCAGGTGGCGGTGAAAGCCTGGCAGGCGCTGGGCGTAATTACCGGGCGTGACCACACCCACCTGGCGCTCAATAAAGAAGATGAGAAGATCCGCTTCCGCGATATCCAGGCACAGCCGCGCAAAATTATCTCCAGCCCGACCTGGTCCGGTCTGGAAGATGAACATGTTTCGTATAACGCCTGCTACACCAACGTGCATGAGCTGATCCCGTGGCGCACCCTGAGTGGTCGTCAGCAGCTCTATCAGGATCATGAGTGGATGCGCGCCTTTGGCGAAAGCCTGCTGGTCTACCGTCCGCCAATCGATACCCGCGCGGCGAAGCCGTTGCTGAACAGCAAACCCAACGGGAATCCGGAGAAGGCGCTGAACTTCCTGACGCCACACCAGAAATGGGGCATCCACTCCACCTACAGCGATAACCTGCTGATGCTGACGCTGTCACGCGGCGGCCCGATTGTCTGGATGAGCGAAGAGGATGCGCGCGAGCTGGGGATCGTCGATAACGACTGGATCGAGGCGTTCAACGCTAACGGTGCGCTGACCGCGCGTGCGGTGGTGAGCCAGCGTATTCCGGCTGGCATGACCATGATGTATCACGCTCAGGAGCGCATCGTGAATATCCCGGGTTCTGAGATCACCAGCCAGCGCGGCGGTATCCACAACTCGGTCACCCGTACCTGTCCGAAACCGACCCACATGATCGGCGGCTACGCGCAGCTCTCCTGGGGCTTTAACTACTACGGCACCGTCGGCTCAAACCGTGATGAGTTCGTGGTGGTGAGAAAAATGAACAACGTTAACTGGTTAGACGGTGAAGGTAACGACGCCTGTCAGGGCAGCCAGCAGGAGGTAAAACCATGAAAATTCGTTCACAGGTCGGCATGGTGCTGAACCTCGACAAATGTATCGGTTGCCACACCTGCTCGGTGACCTGCAAAAACGTCTGGACCAGCCGCGAAGGGATGGAGTACGCCTGGTTCAATAACGTCGAAAGTAAACCAGGCGTTGGCTATCCCCACGCCTGGGAAGATCAGCAGAAGTGGAAGGGCGGCTGGATTCGGAAAATCAACGGTAAGCTGGAGCCGCGCATGGGTAACCGTGTCGGTGTGCTGTCAAAAATCTTCGCCAATCCGGATGTGCCGGCGCTGGATGATTACTACGAGCCGTTCGATTTCGACTATCAGCATCTGCACAACGCACCGGCCGGTAAGCATCAGCCGATCGCGCGTCCGCGTTCGCTGATCACCGGTCAGCGAATGAAGAAAATTGAAAATGGTCCGAACTGGGAAGAGATCCTCGGCGGTGAGTTTGCCAAACGCTCGCAGGATAAGAACTTCGATAATATCCAGAAGGATATTTACGGCCAGTTCGAACACACCTTCATGATGTACCTGCCGCGCCTGTGTGAGCATTGCCTCAACCCGGCCTGCGTAGCGACCTGTCCGAGTGGTGCCATCTACAAACGTGGTGAAGATGGCATCGTACTGATTGATCAGGATAAATGCCGTGGCTGGCGGATGTGCCTCACCGGCTGTCCGTACAAAAAGATCTACTTCAACTGGAAGAGCGGCAAATCAGAGAAATGTATTTTCTGTTATCCGCGGATTGAAGCCGGTCAGCCCACCGTCTGCTCGGAAACCTGCGTCGGTCGTATCCGCTATCTCGGCGTGCTGCTGTATGACGCTGACCGCATTGAGCAGGCTGCTTCGGCGGAGAATGAAAAAGATCTCTATCAGAGCCAGCTGGATATCTTCCTTGATCCCAACGATCCGGCGGTGATCGCCCAGGCGCTGAAAGATGGCGTCGCGCAGAGTGTGATCGACGCGGCGCAACGTTCACCGGTGTACAAAATGGCGATGGAGTGGAAGCTGGCGCTGCCGCTGCACCCTGAATATCGCACTTTGCCGATGGTGTGGTATGTGCCGCCATTGTCGCCAATCCAGTCAGCCGTTGACGGTGGCGCGCTGGCACACACCGGCGTGCTGCCGGATGTTGAAAGCCTTCGCATTCCGGTTGAGTACCTGGCGAACCTGCTGACCGCCGGTGATACCGCGCCGGTGCTGCTGGCGCTGAAACGGATGCTGGCGATGCGTCACTACAAGCGAGCGGAAAGCGTCGAAGGTGAACGGGATGTGCGGGCGCTGGAGCAGGTTGGCCTGAGCGAGGCGCAGGCGCAGGAGATGTACCGTTATCTGGCGATTGCCAATTACGAAGATCGCTTTGTGGTGCCGTCCAACCATCGTGAACTGGCGCGTGAAGCCTTCCCGGAAAGTAAAGGCTGCGGCTTTAGCTTCGGCGATGGCTGCCACGGCAGCGACAGCAAATTCAACCTGTTTAACAGCCGCCGTATTGATGCCATCGACATCAGTAAAAAAACCGTACGTCCGGAGGATGCATCATGATTGCGCTACGTGTGCTGTCGCGCCTGCTCGATTATCCGGATGAGGCGCTGTTTAACCATCATCAGGCGCTGATCGAGGCGCTGGAAAGCGCCTGTGAACTGAACCTGCAGCAGAGCGCAAAGCTGGTGCGCTTTATTAATCAGCTCTGCGCCCGGCCACTGCTCGACGTGCAGGCTGATTACTGCGAGCTGTTTGATCGCGGCCGCGCCACCTCGCTGCTGTTGTTTGAACATGTGCATGGCGAGTCACGCGATCGCGGCCAGGCGATGGTCGATTTGCTGGCGCAGTATCGGGCCGATGGGCTGGAGCTGGACAGCAAAGAGCTGCCTGATTATCTGCCGCTCTACCTCGAATACCTCGCCTGTAAAACGGCTGACGAGGCGCGTCAGGGGCTGGAGGATATCGCACCGATTCTGGCGCTGCTGGCGGCGCGGCTGGTGGAACGTCAGAGTCCTTATGCCGATCTGTTCAGCGCACTGTTAGCGCTTTCAGGCACCGCGATCCAGCCTGACGCGTTACGCCCGCAGGTGGCGCAGGAAGCGCGCGACGATACCCCAGCGGCGCTGGATGCCGTCTGGGAAGAGGAGCAGATTAAATTTCTCGGTGAACAGGGCTGTGCTTCGGCACAGCAGGCGGCGCATCAGCGCCGTTTTGCCGACGCGGTTGCGCCGCAGTATCTGGATGTTGCTCAGGCGACAACGCGCGCCACAGGAGAATCAGCATGAATTTTATCAACACTTTCTTCTTTGATATTTACCCCTATCTTGCCGGAACGGTGTTTCTGGTCGGCAGCTGGCTGCGCTATGACTACGGACAGTACAGCTGGCGGGCCGGCTCCAGTCAGATGCTGGACAAAAAAGGAATGCGTCTCGCGTCCAACCTGTTCCACATTGGCATCATCGGCATTTTTTTCGGTCACATCGTCGGGATGCTGACGCCGCACTGGATGTATGAATCCTTTCTGCCGATCGACGTTAAACAGAAGCTGGCGATGATTGCCGGTGGGCTGTTTGGCGCGATGACCCTGGCGGGCGGGGCATTGCTGCTGAAACGCCGTCTGATGAATCCGCGGGTGCGGGCCACCAGCAGCGTCGGCGATATTCTTATCCTGAGCTTACTGGTGGCGCAGGCGACGCTGGGCTTGCTGACCATTCCTTTCTCGGCACAGCATATGGATGGCAGTGAGATGATGAAGCTGGTGGGCTGGGCGCAGGCAGTGGTGACCTTCCACGGTGGCGCATCACAGCATCTTGACGGCGTAGCGCTGATTTACCGCATCCACATGGTGCTGGGAATGACGCTGTTCCTGCTGTTTCCGTTCTGCCGGCTGGTCCATATCTGGAGTGCGCCGGTGGAGTATCTGACCCGCCGCTATCAGCTGGTCAGAAACCGCCGCTAAGCCACTAACGGCCACCGGAACTGCGCATCCGGTGGCCGTTTTTCAGGCGACAGCCTTGACGTTTTTTTAAGAATTTGACCTGTATGTCGTTGCGCTGAACGACTACTATTAGCGCATCTGAATTTACCCCTCGTTTATGGATAACCGATGCGTCTCAAGCTAGCTCTCCTTGCGTTCATCCCGTTACTGGCCTCCTGCAGCAGCAAACCTGAGGTTTCCCAACAGCAAAAGATGCTGGCTGCGCCGCAAGGTGGATTTTTACTCCAGCCGTCGCACAGTGGATCGGCAATGTCGGGTGACTTCGCCGGTAATCCGGCCGCGGAACAATTTATCGATCAGATGGTGGAGAAGCACGGCTTCGATCGTCAGCAGTTGCATAACATTCTGGGTCAGGCCAAACGGCTGGATTACGTGCTGCGCCTGATGGATCGCCAGGCACCAAGCTATACGCCAGCGCCGGGGCCGAACGGTGCCTGGATTCGCTACCGCAATAAGTTTATTACGCCAGATAACGTCCAGAATGGTGTGGCATTCTGGGATCAATATCAGGATGCGCTGCAGCGCGCACAGCAGGTTTACGGCGTTCCGCCTGAAATCATCGTCGGGATTATTGGCGTCGAAACGCGCTGGGGCCGCGTGATGGGCAAAACGCGTATTCTCGATGCGCTCGCTACCTTATCCTTTAACTATCCGCGCCGCGCCGCTTACTTCAGCAGCGAGCTGGAAACTTTTCTGTTGATGGCGCGTAACGAACAGGACGATCCGCTGGCGCTTAAAGGCTCCTTTGCCGGGGCGATGGGCTATGGTCAGTTCATGCCGTCGTCCTACAAAGAGTATGCGGTTGACTTCAACGGCGACGGCCATGCCAACCTGTGGGATCCGGTGGATGCCATCGGCAGCGTGGCTCACTACTTCCAGCAGCACGGCTGGCGCAGCGGCGAGAACATCGCGGTTCCGGCCAGTGGTCAGGCGCCGCTGCTCGACGATGGCTTCAAAACCCGCTACAGCGTCAGCATGCTGGCCGCTTCCGGCCTGTCACCGCAGGGATCGCTCAACGGTAATGATGAAGTGAGCCTGTTACGGCTTGATCTCGGTACCAGCTATCAGTACTGGTACGGCTTACCCAATTTTTATGTCATTACCCGTTATAACCACAGCACCCATTACGCGATGGCGGTGTGGCAGTTAGGTGAGGCGGTGAGTAAGGCGCGTCAGGGCGGGCTGCTATAAAGGCTGTCCTTATTAACAGTAAGGTTATATGATAACGCCCTTTTTCAGGCCTATCCGCCACTGTTATCTCTGGAGTCGTTATGTCTTTACCTGCCTGCCCAGCCTGTCACGCCGATTATACCTGGCAAGACGGCGATAACCTTAACTGTCCTTCCTGTGGTCATATCTGGACCGAGGCGGAAAGCGAAAGCAGCAATCAAACGCTGGAAGTGCGCGATGCTAACGGTAATCTGCTGGCAGATGGCGACAGCGTCACGGTGATTAAAGATCTTAAAGTGAAGGGCAGCTCTTCTTCCCTGAAGATTGGCACCAAAGTGAAAAGCATTCGTCTGGTGGAAGGGGATCACAACATCGATTGTAAGATCGACGGTTTTGGTCCAATGAAATTAAAATCTGAGTTCGTGAAAAAGAACTGAGCTGACGGGCGCAGGGACGCGCCCGTGACAGAAGCTAACTGAACAACCGATCCAGCGCCGCGCACTGCTGCGCATCTAAGCTGCCGCCATAATTACGCGACGCGCTCCCCATTGAGTCATAGCGACGCGACACCGCGGTTTTAATGGTGGTCACAAAATCATCGCCGATACTGTAAATTGCCATCAACCGACCGATCTGCTGCTGGAGACGGGTCAGCTCAGCCAGATTGCCGTCACGCCACGCCTGCATCATCTGCGCAAAAACCTCCGGCACAATATTATTCAGCCCTGAAATGACGCCGGCACCGCCCGCCAGCAAGTTAGGCAGCAGATATTCGTCATAGCCCGACAGCACCGCAAAATCACTGCGCACCTTCCTGGTCTCTTCAATCATTGCCCGGTTGTGTGACAGGCAGTCCACCGTATCCTTGATGCCGACGAAATTGGGTAATTTTGCGGCTAACGCAGCGACCAGCGTCGGGGTCAGATCGCAGCCGGTACGTGCCGGAAAGTTATAGGCAAACCACTTTCCGCCTAGCTGTTGATCGAGTGCTTCAAAGTAGTGCATCAGCTGCGCCTGCGTCTGGCCGTAATAGTAGGGCGGCAGCACCATAACCGCGTCGTAACCACTTTTCCATGCCGCATCCGCCAGCGTCAGCATATCGGGAATACAGGTGGCAGAGACGTTAGCCACCATTTTTAACGGCGACAATGGCCGGGCTTCTTTGATCAGCTGTAAGCGTTCCTGCTGCGTCAGTGAGGCGAACTCGCCAATGCTGCCCATGATCAGTAAGGTATCAATGCCTGAAGCGTTAAGGCGGGAAAAATGGCGTCCGAGCGCATCGATATCGAGGGCACCCTGCGCATTAAATGGGGTAACTGAGGGGCACCAGACACCGGCAAAGGCAGATTCTGCAGTCATGACTCACTCCTGAAGACGTTTCGGAAAAATGAAACAATGTTTTAACTTAATTATTCACCCTGACCACTACCAGTATTCGATTCAGAATTGAGCAATGGGTCGCACTTTTCCGCTTTTAAAGCGTCTTAACAAGCGGTCACGTCAGATAACGCAACCGGAGGTGAGCATGAAAGAGTGGGATCCTGTGCTGTATCGCAAATTTGAGGCGGAACGTACCCGTCCGGCGCGTGAGCTGCTGGCGCGCATCAGCTCTGAAGAGGTTGAACAGGTCACCGATTTGGGCTGCGGTCCGGGCAACAGCACTGAACTGCTGACGGAGGCCTGGCCGCTGGCAACAGTCTGCGGTCTCGACAGTTCTGCCGCGATGCTAGCCCAGGCGCGCGAACGGTTACCGCACTGCCATTTTGTACAGGCGGATATCCGCAGCTGGCAGGCGGAAGCGCCTCAGCAGGTGATTTATGCCAACGCCTCTTTGCAATGGCTGGATAACCATGCCGTGCTGTTTCCCCATCTGGTAAAACAGCTGGCGCCCGGCGGCGTGTTGGCGGTACAGATGCCCGATAATCTCAATGAACCCTCGCATCAATTAATGCGCGAAGTGGCGGCGGCCGAGCCCTGGCGCACGCGTATCGGTGCGGAGACGGCAGACCGTAAACAGCTGCTCTCCGGCGGGGAATATTACGATCTGCTGACTCAGGCGGGTTGCGAAGTGGATATCTGGCGCACCACCTATTATCACGTGATGGCCGATGCTCAGGCGATTATCAGCTGGCTCCAGGCGACCGGTCTGCGTCCATTTCTGGCCCCGCTGGATGACGCCAGCCAGGCCGATTTTCTGGCGGCCTATCATCAGCGTCTGCTCAGCGCCTATCCGGCGCAGCGCGATGGTCAGGTTCTGCTCGCTTTCCCGCGTCTGTTTATTGTGGCGGTGAAAAAAACCTGATGTTCAGGGAAAGCAGGTCGCAAAAAGCGCGCAATACTGGATAGAGGGCTTGAAAACGTGATGATATTGCTCCACGTTCAACCCACGACCTGAGGGAGAAACGCGATGGATGATCAGCAGTTGCAGGCGCTTAGCGCGCAGATAGGTGAGAAGCTTAAACAGCAGAACGCCACCGTGACCTGTGCCGAATCCTGCACCGGCGGGTGGATTGCTAAGGTATTTACTGACATCAGCGGCAGCTCCGCCTGGTTTGAACGTGGCTTCGTGACCTACAGCAATGATGCCAAGCAGCAGCTGGTAGGTGTGCAGGCCACCTCGCTGGAACAGTACGGGGCGGTGAGTGAAGCCGTGGTGCGTGAAATGGCGCTGGGCGCCCGACACGCGGCCCAGGCGGACTATGCTATTTCGGTAAGCGGTATTGCCGGGCCGGATGGCGGCAGTGAGGAGAAGCCAGTCGGCACCGTCTGGTTTGGTTTTGCCGGTCCGCAAGATAAAACCCTGACTTTTCAGCAGCATTTCGCCGGTGACCGTGAGGCGGTACGTCGTCAGTCCGTTGGCTGGGCATTGCAGAAGCTGTATGGCGAATTTCTGACAAATTAAACTTGATACTGTATGACTATACAGTATAATTGTCGGCAACAGAAAGAGTGCAGGCACCCATGAGTGCGTGTTTACCCGGCTTGATTAGGAGTTGAAATGGCGATTGATGAAAACAAACAAAAGGCTTTAGCTGCCGCGCTGGGCCAGATTGAGAAGCAATTTGGTAAAGGCTCCATCATGCGCTTGGGTGAAGACCGCTCAATGGATGTGGAAACCATCTCTACCGGTTCGCTGTCACTGGATATTGCATTAGGTGCAGGCGGTCTGCCAATGGGCCGTATCGTTGAGATTTACGGACCAGAGTCTTCAGGTAAAACCACGCTGACCCTGCAGGTGATTGCGTCGGCACAGCGTAAAGGCAAAACCTGTGCCTTTATCGATGCGGAACATGCGCTGGACCCGGTTTACGCCAAGAAACTGGGCGTAGACATCGACAACCTGCTCTGTTCACAGCCCGATACCGGTGAGCAGGCGCTGGAGATTTGTGATGCGCTGGCACGTTCAGGCGCGGTTGACGTCATCATCGTTGACTCCGTGGCGGCCCTGACGCCGAAAGCGGAAATCGAAGGTGAAATCGGTGACTCTCACATGGGCCTTGCGGCACGTATGATGAGCCAGGCGATGCGTAAGCTGGCCGGTAACCTGAAACAGTCCAACACGCTGCTGATCTTCATCAACCAGATCCGTATGAAAATTGGTGTGATGTTTGGTAACCCGGAAACCACCACCGGGGGTAACGCGCTGAAGTTCTACGCCTCTGTCCGTCTTGATATCCGCCGTATCGGTGCCATCAAAGAGGGCGATAACGTAGTCGGCAGTGAGACCCGCGTTAAAGTGGTGAAAAACAAAATCGCCGCGCCATTCAAACAGGCTGAGTTCCAGATCATGTACGGCGAAGGTATCAACACCTTCGGCGAACTGGTCGACCTGGGCGTGAAGCACAAGCTGATTGAAAAAGCGGGTGCATGGTACAGCTACAATGGCGATAAGATTGGTCAGGGTAAATCGAATGCCGGCAACTTCCTGAAAGAGAATGCGGCTGTGGCAAACGAAATCGATATGAAGTTACGTGAGATGCTACTGAACGGCGCTGACGATAAACTGGCAGCAGAGCAGTCTGCTGACAAAGTGGAAAACGCAGCGAGCGAAGCGAACGAAGACTTCTAATCACTGACGCGGGGGTGGAGCTATCCACTCCCGCTGTTTTACTTTACCTGACATCCTGCCTTTCTTACCTTCCTTCTCTGCCGTTCTGTCGCCATAATCCTCCTCCCGTTTGTACAAGGTGCGCAGTATGACTGAACAATCTCAGCCCCAATCCAACGTTGTCTCCTTTTCTC
Organism: Pantoea sp. USHLN298; assembly: GCF_037149395.1. NCBI lineage: Bacteria > Pseudomonadati > Pseudomonadota > Gammaproteobacteria > Enterobacterales > Erwiniaceae > Pantoea > Pantoea sp. USHLN298. Next base: position 4,592 of record NZ_JBBCRO010000006.1, on the reverse strand, counting down.
GTCTGCTCGATCGCGCGATGCGCATCCTGGGCCAGCGCGATCACAGCCGTGCAGAACTAGCACGCAAGCTGCAACAGTCGGCGCAGCGTGCCGCATGGGCGCAGCAGAAAGAGCCGGAAATCGTCACCGAAGAGCTGCTGGAAAAAGTGCTGAACTGGTGCCAGGAAAATGGCTGGTTAAACGACGAGCGTTTCACCGAACGTTTTATTCAGAGCCGCAGCCGCAAAGGTTTTGGTTCACAACGGGTGCGTATGGAGCTGGCGCAAAAAGGAATCGATCGCGAAGCAATTGATATTGCGATGGAAGAGACCGAGGTTGACTGGTCTGCCTGCGCTGCCCAGCTGGCTGAGCGTAAATTTGGTCATCCGTTACCGAAAGAATGGAAAGAGAAAGCCAAAGTCCTGCGCTATCTTCAGTCAAAAGGCTTCATGACCGAAGATATTCAGTCCGTTTTCAGAAATTTTGACGACTAAAAGCCGATGTAATTTTACTTCCCACTGAAGAAAATTTATCTTATTCCCACTTTTTGTTCCTCTCATCGGGCGCCGCCAGGATGTGGCATCGCGGAGAAGATGGAACGTTCGTTAGCGTGATTCCAGGATATATATGAGCAAGAGCACTGCTGAGATCCGTCAAGCGTTTCTCGACTTTTTTCATAGCAAGGGACATCAGGTTGTAACCAGCAGCTCCCTCGTACCGAATAACGATCCGACGTTGCTGTTTACCAACGCCGGAATGAACCAGTTCAAAGATGTGTTCCTCGGCCAGGACAAGCGTGATTATTCTCGCGCGACCACCTCACAACGCTGCGTGCGTGCCGGCGGTAAACACAACGATCTTGAAAATGTCGGCTACACCGCACGTCACCACACTTTCTTTGAAATGCTGGGCAATTTCAGCTTCGGTGACTACTTCAAGAAAGAGGCCATTGCTTTTGCCTGGGAACTGTTGACGAGCGAGCAGTGGTTCGGCCTGCCAAAAGAGCGTCTGTGGGTCACGATATATGAGACCGATGACGAGGCTTACGCCATCTGGGCCAACGAGATTGGCGTGCCGCACGAGCGCATTATTCGTATCGGCGACAACAAAGGCGGTGCTTACGCGTCAGATAACTTCTGGCAGATGGGCGATACCGGTCCTTGTGGTCCCTGCAGCGAGATTTTCTACGATCACGGCGATCACATCTGGGGTGGACCGCCGGGCAGCCCGGAAGAGGATGGCGACCGCTACATAGAGATCTGGAACATCGTCTTTATGCAGTTCAATCGTCAGGCGGATGGCACCATGCTGCCGCTGCCGAAACCGTCGGTTGATACCGGTATGGGCCTTGAGCGCATTTCTGCCGTGCTGCAGCACGTCAACTCTAACTATGAAATTGACCTGTTCCAGAAACTGATTCAGGCAGTTGCGCAGGTGACCGGTGCGACCGATCTCAGCAACAAATCACTGCGCGTGATTGCTGACCACATTCGTTCCTGCGCCTTCCTGATTGCCGATGGGGTGATCCCGTCGAATGAGAACCGCGGCTACGTGCTGCGTCGCATCATTCGTCGCGCCGTACGTCATGGCAACATGCTGGGTGCGAAAGATGCATTCTTCTATAAGCTGGTCGCGCCACTGGTTGAGGTGATGGGATCGGCCGGTGAAGAGTTACAGCGTCAGCAGGCTCAGGTTGAGCAGGTACTGAAAAGCGAAGAAGAGCAGTTCGCTAAGACACTGGAGCGTGGCTTAGCGCTGCTGGATGAAGAGCTGGCGAAACTGCAGGGCGATACGCTGGATGGCGAAACGGTGTTCCGTCTGTATGACACCTTTGGCTTCCCGGCTGACCTGACGGCAGATGTTTGCCGCGAGCGCAACCTGAAGATTGACGAAGCGGGCTTTGAGCAGGCGATGGAACAACAGCGCCAGCGTGCACGTGAAGCGAGTGGTTTCGGGGCGGATTACAGCAACGTTATTCGTATCGATGCGGCGTCTTCTTTCAAAGGTTATGACCAGCTGGATTTAGCGGCTACGGTGAAAGCTCTCTACGTGGCGGGCGAGGCGGTAAATGAAGTCACCGCCGGTCAGGACGCGGTTGTGGTGCTGGATGAAACGCCATTCTACGGTGAATCAGGCGGCCAGGTGGGTGATACCGGCGTGCTGACAGGGAAGAATGCTGAATTTAGCGTGCAGGATACACAAAAATATGGTCAGGCGATCGGTCATATCGGTAAGCTGACGTCAGGGCAATTACGTATCGGCGATCGCCTTGAGGCTGTAGTTGATGCGGCACGCCGGGCGCGTATCCGTCTGAACCACTCCGCTACTCACTTATTACATGCCGCACTGCGTCAGGTCCTGGGTGATCATGTAGCGCAGAAAGGGTCACTGGTTAACGATAAGTACCTGCGTTTCGACTTCTCGCATTTCGAAGCGATGAAACCTCAGGAGATTCGTCAGGTCGAAGATATCGTCAACGCGCAGATTCGCCGCAACTTGCCGGTGGAAACTGAAGTGATGGATCTTGAAGCGGCGAAGTCCAAAGGTGCCATGGCGCTGTTTGGTGAGAAATACGATCAGCGCGTGCGCGTGCTGACCATGGGTGATTTCTCAGTTGAGCTGTGCGGCGGGACTCACGCGGCACGTACCGGCGACATCGGCCTGTTCCGCATTCAGGCGGAGTCAGGGACTGCAGCCGGTATTCGTCGTATTGAAGCGATTACTGGTGAAGGTGCGCTGGCGCAGGTTAACGCCCAGAGCAGCCAGCTACAGGATCTGGCGCAGCTGGTGAAAGCCAACAGCAGCAACCTGAATGAGAAAGTACGCGGTCTGGTTGATCACGTACGGGCGCTGGAGAAAGAGTTACAGCAGCTGCGCGATCAGCAAGCTGCGCAGGAAAGTGCGTCATTGAGCAGCAATGCCATCGATGTAAAAGGGGTGAAGCTGCTGGTCAGTGAGCTGAGTAATGTCGAGCCGAAAATGTTGCGCACCATGGTCGATGACCTGAAAAACCAGCTTGGCTCTGCCATCATCGTGTTAGCAACGGTGGCGGAAGGTAAAGTGTCGTTGATCGCAGGTGTGACCAAAGATCTGACCGATCGGGTTAAAGCCGGTGAACTGATTGCGGGTCTGGCGCAGCAGGTCGGTGGAAAAGGCGGTGGTCGCCCGGATATGGCGCAGGCTGGCGGAACCGATGCGGGTGCTCTCAAAGGCGCTTTAGCAGGGGTTGAGGACTGGGTCAGCAGCCGTCTGTAAGTGAATTAAAACAAGGCATCGTATAAAGCGTCAGAACGGTTGTTCCGGCGCTTTTTAATAGGATGTTAAAGCAGCAAATGACAAAGTCAGGTTGATGTAGTGTATTTCGGCTAAACTAACTATCAGCAGAATGTATTAGCGCATCGATGTGCATTGGTGTATTTCTCATACTCATTGTGCAGCGTTAAATGATGGATAATGCCGGGAGCCTGTACAAGCCCGACTCTTTTAATCTTTCAAGGAGCAAAGAATGCTTATTCTAACTCGTCGAGTTGGTGAAACCCTCATGATCGGTGATGAGGTGACTGTAACGGTGCTGGGTGTTAAAGGTAACCAGGTTCGCATCGGGGTTAACGCTCCGAAAGAAGTGTCTGTGCATCGCGAAGAGATCTATCAACGCATCCAGGCTGAAAAAACGCAACAAACCAGCGTTTAACGGATTCAGCGTCTCGCACTTGTGCGAGGCGCTACCGCTTTTTGCGTAAAACCTGCCTTTTTCTTTTCTCCCGCTTATCCCCTTTTTTGTTAACTCCATCATCTTTCATTGTTGATAATTCACTCTTTTTGTCGCCATTTTGTCCCAATTGTGTGTGATTTGCTCAATCAAACAAAGTTTCGGAAAAATTGTTTGACTTAAAAGTCCGGGAAAGTAATATGTGCGCCACGCAGTGCCGATGAGCGGAAACAAAGTTCAGCGGCGCAGTTCGGAAGAACGCGTAAGGTGAGGTGGCCGAGAGGCTGAAGGCGCTCCCCTGCTAAGGGAGTATACGGTCAAAAGCTGTATCGAGGGTTCGAATCCCTCCCTCACCGCCATTTCCGATGCATCCATAGCTCAGCTGGATAGAGTACTCGGCTACGAACCGAGCGGTCGGAGGTTCGAATCCTCCTGGATGCACCATATTTTCGAATATGGAGAAGTGCCTCGGTGTGACATGACGCATTAGCGTTCAGGCCGCACTAAGGAGGATAACGTTGCTTCAGCAACGGCCCGCAGGGCGAAGCGCAAGCTGAGTCATCCTCCTGGATGCACCATTCGGAATAAAAGAAGTAAAGTGAACTAGCAATTCCTTTCATGGTGAGTAGTTAGCACCCTGCGTTGTACAAGAATTAAACCAATGCATCCATAGCTCAGCTGGATAGAGTACTCGGCTACGAACCGAGCGGTCGGAGGTTCGAATCCTCCTGGATGCACCATTCTTAGTATCATTCCCAGGTTGATTTCTGTAAGTCCATAAAAAAGTTATTCCCCAATGCATCCATAGCTCAGCTGGATAGAGTACTCGGCTACGAACCGAGCGGTCGGAGGTTCGAATCCTCCTGGATGCACCATTCTTAGTATCATTCCCAGGTTGATTTCT